>JAEZKK010000035.1 GCA_023415495.1 Bacteroidota bacterium | reverse complement strand
TACCTTAAAGGGCGAGAAGAAATTCTCGCCCTTTTGTTTTAATCTATTTATATTAGATATAAACAAAATCTTTCTTGATATAAATCTGAAACAATGGCATTGTTTTGGGAAAACAACCGCATTGTTTTAGTGAAACAACCGCATTGTTTGGGCTAAACAATGGCATTGTTTTACAATTAAATCAAGGAAAATTCGGATTAAATAGGGATTAAATATCTTTAAATTTGATTTGAAGGTTTAATCGTTAAAGAAGATTTTAAGATTAAAATACTTTAATGGTTAAGTATTTCTTTGGATTTGTTTTGATGTCCTCTATAAGTGCTTCTAATTCTTTTGAGCTTTTCTCAAGGTTATTATAAAGTTTATCATCCTTAATTAATAGTCCCGCACTTCCTTCTCCCTTTTCAATTGACTTTAATATATTGCTTAAACTGCTAAGGCTTTGGTTAGTTTCCCTAATTGTGCTGCCTAATTTAGCTTGTGCAATTGTGTCTGATATATTATTAAAATTCTCAATTGCATTTGTAAGCTTAGCATTATTATCCCTAAGATTCTTGGTAATGCTTTCTGCATTTGCAAATATATTCGTTATTCTTTGTTTCTCAGACTCCATCAATCCGTCAAGCTTTAAAGATATATTATCTATATTCGCAGTGGCAGAATTGATATTAGCAATACTTTGTTTTATATCATTTTGAGTTTCTTTGTCCATAATTGAATTCACATTAAGCAATAAGGTGTCAAGACTTGTAATAACTCTATTAAGTCGTCCAATGATAGGAGTTATATCTTGGGAAAGTTGGTCAATAAGTCCTGTCTCTGTAACCGAAGGTATTGTATCTTTACTATTATATGCAATAGTTGAATTGCCAGGAACTATTTTTAGAGCTTTGGAGCCTAAGAGGTCGGAATTGAAAATCATAATCTCCGAATTATTTGGGATTTTAATATCGCTTTTAATAGAAATATGGACTAAAAAGCTTTCTCCAAAGGCATCTATATTATTAATGTCCTTAATATAACCAACCTTCATCCCATTGAGATAGACGTAATTGGATTTGTAAAGTCCCTCTACATTATCAAAGACAACATAATAGCTTGTTTCTACCTTAAACAAGTCTCTACCTTTCATAAATGATATTCCAAAATATAGTATTGCTATTGTTATAACTCCTACTATTCCAACCTTATATTCGGTTTTTATCTTCATTTCTAATTGTTTTTATTTTTTTCAAATTCTCTTGCCTCGCTTAATGAAATTCTCTTTTCATTGTTGAAACAAACAATAAAGGCATCTGAATATCCCTTTTTCCTAATTTCTTTTTGATAGTTTATTGCATCATTATAATTGGTAAATTCTCCACTTGTATATTTCCAACGATTATTATCCTTGTACGTCCATACCTTTTCAAGATTCTTAAATTTCGTATCGTTAAAATCTAATTTATCCTCGCAAGTAAAGAATTGTATTCTATAAACCAATGAATTCGATATTTGGTTCTCTTTACTATGATTTTCAGCTATATTTTCTTTTTTGGTTTCTTCAATTTTTTCTTCTTTCTCAATGTTTTTTGGGACTAATTCCTCAACACTTGGGATTGTGAATGTTTTTCCTTCTTTCTGAATCTTATATTGACAAATTGCTCTAAAGATTGAGGCCGCTACTTCGTATTGTCCTTTCTCGCTCATAAGATAATCTTCTTCTCTTCGATTAGAAATAAAGCCAATCTCTACCAAAACACCAGGCATAGATGTTCTAAATAAAACCAAGAAACCAGCCTGCTTTACTCCACGATTGAATAATCCAGTATTTTTGGTAAATTCCTTTTGAATCTTATCTGCAAAACTAAGACTCTGTTCTAAAAATGCATTTTGATATAATGAAAAGAATATACTCCCCTCTGGAGAGTTAGGGTCGAAGCCTTCATAATTAACCTCGTAATCTGTTTCAGTAAGAATATCCGCATTCTCTTTCCTTGCAACTTCAAGGTTTTCCTTGCTTTTGGTTAACCCCATTGCAAAAGTCTCTGTCCCATAAGCCTGTTTATTGCTTGAGGCATTACAGTGAATAGAAATAAAAAGGTCGGCTTTGTTTCTATTTGCAAATTGTGAACGTTTGATTAAATCTACATCTATATCAGTTTTTCTGGTATAAATTACTTCAACATCTTTTAAATGTTGATTGATTAGTTTTCCAAGTTTAAGGCTTACTTGTAGGTTAATGTCTTTTTCCAAACTCCTTGCACCTCTTGCCCCAGGCTTATCTCCCCCATGACCAGGGTCAATACAAATCTTATGTAGGCTATTAGCTCTACTCTCTTGAGAATTAGCATTAAATACAAGTAAGAAACCCAAAACAAATAAAAAACAAATTTTCCTCATTAAGCAATTAAAAATTAATACCAACTAAGTAAGAATAAAACATTATTTTTGCAAATCCGTTACAAAGATAAACAAAATATAGGTAATCGTAGTTTGAGAAAATATATATCAATAAATAAAATGCTTGTAATTATTTGTACATTAATGATTTTATGTATAAATAATAGTCCGCTTTTTTCTCAAATCACTATTGATTCTACCTTATCTAATAAGGATACTTTATCAAAAACAATACCAAGAAAGAAAACTTTTGAGGATAGAGTTAATTATTCATCTAAAGACTCAATAACAATAGACCTAAGTCTTAAGAAAGTATTCCTTTATAATGAATCAAAGATAAAGTATCAGGGCATAGAGCTTGAGAGTGGAGAGATGTCGATTAATTTCAAGACTAAGTCTCTTAGTGCTCAGGGAATAATGGACTCCAATAATAATATGGTACAATACCCAATCTTTAAAGAAAAGGGTACAGAGTATAGAAGTACCAATATTGATTATAATTTTGATACTAAAAAAGGATATATAAAAGGAGTATTTACAAAAGAAGGGGAGGGCTATCTTCATGGAGAAAAAGTAAAGAAGGTTGATGATAAGACAATGTATATATCACATGGGAAATTTACTACCTGCGATTTAGACCATCCACATTTTTCAATTAATTTCTCTAAAGCAAAGGCAATAACACAAGACAAGATAATTACAGGTCCTGCATGGTTTTCAATTATGGATATTCCTCTTCCCCTTGGGATACCCTTTGGCTATTTCCCTTTTACTTCTACCAAACAATCTGGTTTATTAATCCCTACCTATGGTTATGCTCAGAACAGAGGATATTATCTTAGAAATCTTGGTTGGTATTTTGCAATTAACGATTATGTGGATTTAATAGCACAAGGCGATATTTATACAAATCTTTCATGGGCTGTTAATCTTCGTTCCAATTACGTTAAGAGATATAAGTATAGGGGTAACCTTGAGCTAAGGTTTGAGGAGAATAAAACAGGGATTAAAAATACTCCTTCCTTTAGTAGCTCAACGGATTTCAAGCTTCGTTGGACTCATCAGCAAAATGCTAAGAGCAACCCTAATTCGAATTTCTCTGCAAATGTAAATCTTGTTAGCCGTTCGTTTAATCAATACGCAGTTAATGTAAGCGATTATTTTAATAATACAACTACTTCCTCAATTGCTTATTCAAGGAAATTAGGAAAGAAGTTTAATCTTACAGCCAATTTGGGAGAATCATATAATATCAATACAGGAAGTATTAATTTAGACCTGCCTTCAATAACTCTTTCCTCAAGCCAATTCTATCCTTTTAGAAAAAAACAATCCAAAGGCAAGCAATCCTGGTATGAGAATATATCATTTACATACAGAACAAGTTTGGTTAATAATATAAATACTATCGATTCCTTATTATTCACTCAAGAAGTGTTTCGTAATATGAGAAACGGGATGTCTCATTCTATTCCAATTCAATCCAGCGTTAAGATATTAAAGCATTTCAATTGGACTAATTCGATAAATTATAACGAGAGATGGTATCTTAATTCAACCATAAAGCAATATAATCCTATTACAGATTTAGTGGATAAGGACACTGTATTTGGTTTTATATCCAATAGGGATGTGTCTTTTAATACTTCTTTGACCACCCGCCTTTATGGTATGTTCGCTTTTAAGAAAGGATATATCAAAGCTCTAAGACATGTAATCAATCCTTCTCTTAGCATGAATTTTACTCCCGATTTCTCTGACCCAAGTCTTGGCTTCTATAATTTTTATTTAGATAAGCTTGGCAATAAGGTTTTTTATTCTAAAACAGAGGATGGAATGTTTGGCTCTCCTCCAAGAGGTAGGTCGGGGATAGTAAGTTTTAATCTGGGGAATAACCTTGAGATGAAGGTTGGCTCCAAAAAGGATAGTATTAAGAACGAACGAAAGATAGTTTTGCTTGAGAGTTTTAATATTAGCACTGGCTACGACCTTGCAAGAGACTCTGTAAATTGGCAGCCTTTGAGAATAACAGCGAGAACAACTCTTTTTCAGCGTTTGGTAATCAACTATAGTGCTTCTTATACTCCTTATGTAATTAATCAATCAGGTCAGCTTACTAATGAGTTTCTATATAATAAAGAAAAGATTTTATTCAAGAACCAAAACTCCCAATGGGATTTAAACCTTAATTGGCAGCTAAATAGTAAGAAGTCCAATACTCAAACAAGCACCGATAATATTTCACCAACAGAGCAAACCTATTCTCCATTTGCTAATCCTAATGAGGTCTTTGGATATAATGTTGACTTTACTATCCCTTGGAGTTTAAACCTTGGGTTGAATTTTAGTAGATTAAGCTCTTATATTGTTGCTCTTGCCAATTATCAAACGAACCTTTCATCAGTGCTTTCTGCCAAAGGAGATATTAATCTTACAAATAAATGGAAGATTGGTTTTACCTCTGGATACGATTTTATCAATAAGGATTTCACCTATACTTCTATCGATTTTTATCGCGATTTGCATTGTTGGGAAATGAGGATGAATTGGATTCCTTTTGGTCCAAGAGCTGGTTGGAACTTTACAATTGCAGTAAAAGCTTCAATGCTTCAGGATTTGAAATATGAGATGAGAGACGACTTTAGAAATAGAATAGAGTATTAATTCTAAAAACAAAAATCAATTGTAATTGTTATTACATATATTAGGAACTAATCATTAAAAAACTACAGAAAAACATATTATTATGAGAGTCATTACCCTTTTTGCTTTAAGTATAATATTTAGTATAAATATTTTCGCTCAGGATGTTATTACAAGGAAGAATCCTACTCAGACAATTAACTGTAAGATAATTGAAGTTGGTCAGGATTTAGTTCACTATAGTATTATTGTTGGAAATGAGGATAGGAAATTCAGTATTGAGAAAGAAAATATAGTATCAATACAATTTGAAAATGGAGAGACGCTTAATTTTGAACAAAAGTCTTATTCAAATTCCAATTATGGGAATAATACCAATAATATAATTAAGTTCAATTTCTTTGCTCCCCTTTATGGCTATACTTATATATCTTATGAAAGATTATTGAAGCCTTCGGTTAGTTGGGAAGTTGGAATTGGAATAATAGGGCTTGGATGGGATATAAACTATAATAATCCATTTGGAGGAGTTGCAAGAGCAGGGTTTAAGTTTCGCAAATCTCCTGATTATTATTCAAGATTTAATGAATATACTCATCTATTAAAAGGTGTTTATATAATGCCTGAATTGGTTTTAACTTCATATGCTTATGACAATAGAGTTTATTCAGGAACTCATAGTGGTAACCTTTTTGCTTTGACCAATTATGAGAGCGTTGAAACCGAAAGAGTAAATACAACATCCTTTGCAATACTAATAACCTGGGGTAAGGAAATGATTTATGCAGACCGTTTTGCTGTGGATTGGTTTGGCAGTGTTGGCTATGGATTTTCAGATGAGCACAATGACGGATTAAACTATGGATTTATAGGAGGAGACACAAAAGGATTCCCATTAGCCTTCTCAGCAGGGATAAAAATAGGACTACTATTCTACGACAAAAAGCAACCCCTAAGAATGTAAAATTATAATCCTATTAAGTTATTTTGCCCGCAGACTAAGTTATTTTGCCCGCAGACTTAGATATTTTACTTTTAGACTTGAATATTTCACCCAAAAAATCCGATTTTTCAGGGCAAAAAATCCGACTTTTTGGGTCGAAAAATCCGATTTTTCGGGTCAGAAAATCGGATTTTTTGGGTAGAAAAATCCGATATTTAGGGTAGAATATCTTCTTCTAAATTTAAAATAAAGGTCTGCAAATGCAAAATAACTTCTTCTAAATTCAAAACTAAGGTCTATAAGGTTTTATTCCCCAATAATAACCTTCCCACTAATTCCTTTTCCGTTAATAACAACTCGATAAGTATATGCACCAGGATTAAGCGTAGAAACATCTATCCTATTGCCAATCTGAGCATTCAACTTACTCTTCTTAACCAATCTACCCTGAATATCAAAAAGCTCAATTTCAGAAGAAGAAAATCTATCCGCCTCAATATCCACATTAATAAAATCTTTTGCAGGATTAGGATAAACTTTTATAGATGCTTTTTCGTTAGTCTCAATATTTGTTATACTTACAAAACCATTAGGCATAAACTTAATAAAATATCCTTCATAAAATGTTGTTACTGCTATAATTAATCCTCCATCAGAAGTAGCTCTTATACCATTAATATATTTCCAAGTATTTGTATCTAAATCATATGCATAGTCGAAATTCAATTCTCCATTAATATTAAAATTTAAAATTCTAATTATCTGATAACTGCTCAATGAGGGATTATTCACCCAATCTATTACTGTATCTTTATATGAGTAACAGACAAAATATATTGAGTCCGTTTTTAAATAGTCAAGTTTTTTGGATAATTCTGGATAAAAATAATCTAAATCAATGCTATTACTTATACCTAAAGGAAATTTTATTGTTTTGTTTTCATATGTGTTTCTATTTGCAATATTTACTTGCATCTGAGAATCTTCTTCTATTATATAATTCCCTATTGTAACAAAGATTGAGTCATTGATATTATAAAAATTTGAGGTTGATATTCTTGAATTAAATCCTACTATACTATCTACAATATCAAGGGTGTTTTTGTCTAATACTAATATTTTTGTAAATATGCTATCATAATCTTGGGTTAATAACAACTTGTTTAATAACAATTCATAATTATTATCTGTTTCAGTTATTTCTGAAATTGTATAATCCTCTAATTTATATGTCTTTGTTGTCATAATATTACCCATCGTATCTATTTTAATAATCTTTGGCAATGGTTTAATGTCATCAAAAAATGATATTAGAAATAAAACAAAGTGTCCTTCTTTAGTAAATTTTGGATACGACCACATATGATAATATTTCATAGTATCACTTTCATATGTGCTAATAACCTTATTAATTAGTGGATTCCCATTTATATCATAAGAATAAAAACGTATTGTATCCAGATACAATCCTTTACAATTATGCATATTAATGCCATATAATTTGTTATTATATTTAAGTAATGGTCTCTCTACTGAAGCTTTTATTGAATCAATTATATTTAAATTATTATCAACCTTATATGCTACATAATTACCTTTATTATATAACCCTAACCAATTATTCTCCTTATAATCTATATCATTAAATATCAAAGGAAAATAATTAATCCCATTGAATTTATATATCTTTTCATTATTATGTTTTATTATTGTGTCTCCTATTTGGGCATTAACAATAAAGGGTAATAAAAAGAATAAAATTACTAGTTTAATAAATCTGTTCATGCTTACATTATTTATATTATTGGTAATATATTAAATTTCTTTCACATAATACCTGATTGCAAACATAATCAATTAAATTGGAATATCATACAATTTTTGTTTTTATTTATTATTTATCTTGTTTTTGCTTGATTTTCTTGAGGATTTTATTTATTGGAAAAGTAAAGGCTGTCCTTTGGGGTGTAGGAGGCTGTTTGTTTTTTGTCTTTATAACCTATTGTTAATTAAGGTTTGTGTTAAGAGAGCTAACTCTTAGAAATAGCAAAATAGATCTAAGAGATAATTTCGTAGATCTAAGAGTTAGTTTTCTATCTCTTAGATATATTTTGAGCTGCTAAGTATCCTGTGGAAAAGGCTATTTGTAGGTTATAGCCTCCTGTGTCTGCGTCTAAGTCCATTACTTCTCCCGCAAAATAAAGTCCTTTTACGATTTTAGATTCCATAGTATTTGAATCGATTTCTTTTACATCTACTCCACCTATTGTGATAATAGCCTCCTCGTATCCAAAATCTCCTATGATTTCAAACCTTAAATCCTTTAAAAATCTAATTATGCTTTCCCTCTCTTTTGAGTTAATCATGCTGGACTTCTTAGAACTTGAAATTTTTGTAATGTCCAAGGCTAAGTCTATTAGATTTTTTGGTAAAAAGGCTCTTAGGCTTGAGGCAATTGTTTCATAAGCCCTTTGGTCTAATTCGGATATAAGTTTATTATTAAGTTTCTCAGAGCTTAAAGCAGGTTTTAAGTCAATACTTAGTGTAAGTCTTTCCTTATTATGAATTTTTCTGGCAATTCTTCTATTAAGGCTTAGGATAATTGGACCATAGACTCCGTCACTTGCAAAATTCATTTCCCCAAGTTCTTCACAAAGGGTTTCTCCTTTTGAGTCCAAGACCTTTGCCTTAATGTTTCTAAGTCCAAAATCGGTTTCTTGTTTTGTAAAACGAAAATCAAGTATAAGCCCAACCAATCCTGGAATAGTAGGGATGATTTTATGACCTGAGTCTTTGGCTAAGCGTATTCCATCGCCTTGAGACCCAGTTAGGGGATAAGACTCTCCACCTGCGGCAAGTAATATATTATCTGCGAAATATTCTTTTGAATTGCTAAGCTTTACTCCCTTAGCTTGTTTATCCTTGATAATTATCTTCTCTACTCTTGAATTCTTAATTAATTCGATATTTGAATTTTCAATTTCATTCATCATCCCAAGAAATACGTCCAATGCCTTATCGGATTTTGGAAATACCCTACTACCTCTTTCTACCTTTGTTTCAACTCCCAACTCCTCCATAAAACTAATTAAATCTTTGGAGAAGAATTGACTAAAAGCAGGTAGGAGGAAATTATCAGGATTATTGCAATGAGTAAGAAATTCGTCTAAAGGTAGGGTATTGGTTAGGTTACATCTCCCTTTGCCAGTTATTCTAAGTTTTCTGCCACATTGATTCATCTTCTCAATCAATAATACTTTTAGATTATTTCTTGAGGCAGTAATTGCGGCAATCAAGCCCGAAGCTCCCGAGCCGATAATTATTAAATCATACATTATTTATCTATTCTCGTAGCCGAATCTCTTAAGGCTTTTTTCGTCGTTACGCCAATCCTTAACTACTTTTACTCTAATTTCGATAAAGGATTTCTTCCCTGTAAATTCTTCTATATCTTTTCTCGCCTCAGAGCCTACACGTTTTAGCATAGAGCCACCATTACCAATTACTATTGCTTTTTGGCTTTCTCTCTCGACAAAGATTAGAACAGAAATCTTATCAATATTATTCTCTTCCTTATAAGAGTCAACAACAACCTCACAAGCATAAGGGATTTCCTTTTGATAGAACTTTAGAATCTTTTCACGGATAATCTCCGATACAAAGAACCTCATCGATTTGTCGGTAAGTTCGTCCTTTGGAAAATAAGGTGGGTTTTCTGGAAGGTTTTCAATTATTGTTTCAAAAACAATGGATAGGTTAAATTTCTCTAAGGCAGAAATAGGAATTATCTTTGCTCTTGGAATCTCCTTTTGCCAATATTCTATTTTCTCTTCAACTACTTCTTGTGTCGAAAGGTCTATCTTATTTATTAATAAAATAACAGGAATATTGCTGTTTATGATTTTCTCAAGAGTTTCGTGATTCTTAAGTGTTTCTCCAACTTCGGTAACTAAAAGAAACAAATCAGCATCTTGTAGGGCAGTATTGACAAAACCCATCATTGATTGATGTAATTTGTAATGGGGATTAACAATACCTGGAGTATCGGAATAAACTATTTGAAAATCTTCCCCATTCACGATCCCCATTATTCTATGTCTTGTGGTTTGAGCCTTAGATGTAATTATCGATAGCTTTTCCCCAACCAAAGCATTCATTAATGTGGATTTCCCTACATTTGGATTTCCGATTATATTTACAAAACCTGATTTATGCATATTCTTTTTATAATAAACCACGAATTTCCCTCCAAGAGTATTGTCTTAAAAAGAAAATCCGTGGTTAGTCTTTAATTTATTAAGTTCTTATTTATTCTTTTCTTGAACCATTTTTGTGAAATCCTCAACAGAGATATCCTTCACATTAACCTTCATATTTGATTTAAGAACAGATACAAGTTTTTGGTCAAACAAATATTCATAGATTTGCTTAGATTGTTCTTTGTTCTTAATCATATTATCGGCTATGTTTTCCATTGCGTCAAGTCTTTCCTTCTCTTGTTCAGGAGTTTCCTTTTCTTGAGCAGGGAAATAATTAGCTAAAACAAAGGTTTTGTAATAATCCTTCAATTCTTGTTGGCTAATATCAACTGAGTATTTCTCAATAATATTGTTTTCGATTAATTGCCATTTAAGACTGTTCTTATAAGAATCGTATTCTTTCTCAATCTTTTCAGCATCAACTTTTCCTTCGTTATTTGCAATTAACCACTTCTTCATAAATTCGTCAGGCAATTCAAATCCTGAATTTTCTACCAATCGTGTAGAGGCTTCGTTAAGGAAATAACGATTAGATTCTCTTGAGTAAGTTTCTGACAAATCCTTAATAGCTCTTTCTCTGAATTGTTCAATAGTTTTAATGTCTTGTCCTTTATAAGCTTTTTCGAATAATTCTTCATTCAATTCTGCTGGTTCAACTCTGTTAATTGAGCTCACAGTAAATTTCACATCGGATTTAAACTCTTCAGCCTCTTCCTTAGAAATCTTTAGCATTGAAGCCACATCAGTAGCATTTGTAAAGGCTTTAGAAAGATTAAATACTATTTCTGAATCCTTTGCCTTAGAAATAAATTTCTTTTGAATAGTTTTTTGAGCAATCATATTAATTGCAATGGAAGTAGGGGTTTTAATCCCATTCTCTTTCTCATTTCCTTCTTCATCCAATTCAGTTATTTCACCATAAACCAAATCGTTTTCTCCAATTTCTTCAGGAGAAGAGAATTTACCAAATCTTTTTTGAATGTCTTCGATAAATTTATTTATCATCTCTTCTGTAGGAACGATATTATAATATGTTTCTTCAACATTTTCAAGGTTAAGTTCAATCTCTGGTTGTATTGCTATGTCGAAATAGAAAGTGAATTCGTTTTGGTTATCCCAGTCAATGTCTCCTGTTTTTTCATCATTAGCCAAAGGATGTCCAAGAGTTCTTATTTTTTCAGATTCAATAAAATCGTACATTGAATCAGTTAATAATTTTTGAATTTCTTCTGCTCTTAGAGATTTTTCATACAGTTTTTTAATCATACCCATTGGAACTTGTCCAGGTCTAAATCCAGGTACATTAGCTTTCTTACGGTAGTTTTTTAATTGTTCTTCAACCTTAATTGCATAATCCTCTGAACTAATGTCAATCCTTAATACTGTTGTTAAATCACCAGTAGCTTCTTTTGTTACTTTCATTTATCTCTGTTTTATCTATTAATATCTTCTTTAAAAACGGTTTGCAAAGGTACGATTTTTTTTATTAACTAATTATTAAAACCAATATTTAAGCTTCTAATTTTAGTCTCCAAGCGAGAATCACAACTCGAAAAACCTTTCTTAATACTTGTTCTTCTTGCCCCAAAAACTCCTATACCATTACTTATATTTGTGTATAGAGGTCTTTCAACAAGAGAATTTATTGGCTCATTATTGGTAATGTATTCATAAAGGTCTTGAGTGCAGCCATAAATATAAAGCTCGAAGAAATCTTCTCCATACATAAACTTTCTTTCCTTTATTCCCCTTGCTTTTATCTTATTTTCCAATTCATAGATATAATTATCTCCATATATCTTATAAGTAATCTCAGTTTCTTTGGTTTGAAATGGATTGAATTTAGCACTATAATCCACATCAATATATACAGGAATATCATCCTCTAAGAAATGAAATCTTATTGAAGGTTGGAATAATCTTGCCATCTCTCCCTTAGCATTATTTTTCTGAGTTATCCATCCAGAGGTTAGTACTGTTTGGTTTTGAACGCTTGGAAAGCCAAACTGATCTCCAGTGGGCTTGGTAATTTCATAGTCAGCCACTAAATATGTTTTCGCAGTTACCTTATTATTGGTTTTCTTATTTCTTATTTCCAAACGATAGACAAAAGGGTTGTATCCATCGTCCGATTGCATATTGTTTTTAGTTACACAATAATAGATAGGAGATATCTCTGAGTAAAAACCACCTTCAGGCTTTTTATATGATTCGGTATAAATAAAATTATAAGATTTTTGTGCTAAAGTTGTATCCCAAAGATTTGTGTCCCAAGGATAATAAGCGTACATTCTTACCTCTAATTCATCTTCCTTATAATAAATAGAATCCTTAACCTTTGCAAATTCTAAGTAGTTCCCCTCACCAACAAAGCATTTTTGTATTCTAATAAAACTTGTATCGGCATCTTGGTCTAAAACCCCATAAACAATTGTTGTCTCTTCCCAAGGCGAATTAGGATTAAATTCCACTTCGCAGGAATTAAGCATAAAACCCATAAATAATAGTAGGGAAAAAATATAGATATACCTTATCTTTGTTTTCATAATAAGAGAATTATAAGCAAAGTGCAAAGATATTAATTATTTTATTTGCTACCTAATATATTGTGATACTAAATAAAAAGCAGTAAATTTGCTCTCTGGTTTTAAGACCAAAAACAATAATTCAAGGCTAATCCATTTAAGGAATGAAAAAGTATTGCAAAGATTTTAAGGTTGTTGAAAACACAAGCCTAACCCCAAGTTTTTTTAGATTAACTCTCGAGTTGGATGAGAAATTGCCAGAGATTAATCCTGGACAGTTTGTCGAAATACTAATAAATAACGAAAAAGATGTTTTTCTTCGCCGACCTTTATCTATTCATGATGTTTATGAAGATAAGAATCAAATCTTGATTTTGGTTCAAATAGTAGGTAAAGGAACTTTAGCTTTATCGAAGGTTAAGGTAGGAGAATATCTAAATATGGTTTTCCCTCTTGGTAAGGGTTTCCCATTAGAAGGAGAGAAAGTATTATTGATTGGAGGAGGTTGTGGAGTTGCTCCTTTAATGCATCTCTCAAGAGCTTTTAATAATATTGGGATTAAGCCTCATACACTAATTGGCTGTAAAACTCAAGACCAATTATTTAGTACTCAAGAGTACTCAAGTTTATCTACTCTTCATATTGCAACAGAGGATGGCTCATGCGGGATTAAGGGAATGGTAACAGACCATCCTATATTCAAAGAAGATTTCGATGTAATCTATACTTGTGGACCAACTCCAATGATGAAAGCAATTAGCAAAGAATCAAAAAAGAAGAATATTCCATGCTATGTTTCTTTGGAAAACACTATGGCTTGCGGAATAGGAGCTTGTCTTTGCTGTGTAGTAGATACAAATGAAGGACATAAATGTACATGTACCGAAGGACCTGTTTTCTTATCAGAGGATTTAAAAGATTTTTAATATGAACGCATTAGATAAAAGATTAGAGGTGAAAATCAAGGATTTAAACCTAAAAAACCCAATAATGACAGCCTCTGGAACCTTTGGTTATGGAGAAGAGTTTGAGGATTTCTTAGATATATCTTCTTTGGGAGGAATAATTGTAAAAGGAACAACGGGTGGGAAGAGAGAGGGTAACCCATATCCTCGTATGGCTGAAACTCCGTCAGGGATGCTGAATGCTGTAGGGCTTCAAAACAAGGGAGTAGATGAGTTTTGCAATAATGTATATGATAGAATAAAGCATTATAACACTAATATCTTAGTAAATGTTTCTGGTTCTACAATAGAGGAATATGTTGAGGTGGCAGAGAAGATAAATTCTCTTGAAAAGATTCCAGGAATAGAATTAAATATTTCTTGCCCTAATGTAAAACAAGGGGGAATGGGTTTTGGGACAAGTTGCCCAATGGCTTCAGAAGTTGTAAAAGAGGTTAGGAAGGTTTATAATAAGACTTTGATAGTAAAACTTAGCCCTAATGTTACTAATATTGTAGAGATAGCAAAAGCAGTGGAGGATAGTGGTGCTGATGGTCTGTCTTTAATTAATACTGTATTGGGAATGGCAGTGGATTCTGAAAAGAGAAAACCACTATTATCAACAATAACTGGAGGGCTTTCAGGTCCTGCTATAAAACCTATTGCTCTAAGATGTGTTTGGCAGGTTGCAAAGAATACTAAACTTCCAATTATTGGGTTAGGAGGTATAATGTCAGCAAGCGATGCAATAGAATTTATATTAGTAGGAGCTTCTGCAGTGCAAATTGGTACTGCTAATTTTATTGACCCAAGTATTTGCGAAAAGATTATTGCAGAAATGAGTCAATACTTAGATAGGCATAATCTTAAAAGCTTTGACGAAATTAGAGGGATTATTTAATCCCTTTTTTTATTAATGTTTTGATTTCCTTTATATCCTCTTTGTTTATAAGGAAATCAATTAGCCTTGTCTTTGTCCATTTTGTAAAATAATAGTATTCTACTACGAAATTAATTAGATAGGAAACTGTCATAGTAATTGCAGCTCCTTCAATTCCATACCTTGGTACAAGATAGAATCCTAAGCCAAATGTTGAAATAAGTCCCAAAATAGAAGCAGAGGTTGTAATAGTGAAATTTCCCTTTGATGCAAAATACTGTGTAAAAGTTGTAGTAAAACTAATAAGCAAATACCCTAAGGAAAGGAATTGGATAATCCTATTTATATCTCTAAATCCTTCTCCAAAAACAAACTTATAAAACTCCCCAGGTAAGAGGGAGAAAAACGCAAGTACTATTAATGAAAACACAAGGTTTATCTTAGTCATCTTTATAGATATACTTTTAGAATAAGCCTCATCCTGAGTGTTTGAAAGTTTGGAGTATTGAACCAAAGCCATACTCGTTCCAAACATAAGTACCGCCTCCGTTATACTAATTGCATTTGAGAAAACTCCCAAAGCTCTATTGCCAGAATAGAAACTAATTAAATAGAAAGAAAGTCTTGAATTAAGTATTTGAGCTATACTCCCAATCTGTTTAATAGCTCCAAGAGAGAATAATAATGCAAACATATTCTTTAGAGTTTTAAAACTCGGAAGCCTTAAATCTTTATATTCATCTCTAAGTAGATAAACTCCATAAACAAGACTTAGGGAATAACCAAAGAATATAGAAATAACATAATCATAGCTTGAGGTGAAATCTCCCATAAACCAAAGGCTTAAAAGAAAAGATATCGAAACCATTTGCCATATTAGTTTTAAATCATTAGCCTTTTTAATTTCTTGTTTGGAAACTAATATATAAGTATTAATCTCTGTAATAGATGCAAAAAGTCCAATAATAAAAAGCTCTGTCTTATGTGTAATAATTATTGAAGGGAAGAACTCAAAACCTATAAATAAAATACCAAGAGAGAAGAAAATCCAAATGATTGAGGGGAAGAACAAATTGGAAAATCCATGTCTTGGTCTTAGATATACTAGGGTAGAATTGCCAATCATTCCTGCAAAAACCTGAATTAAGAATATATTAAAGAGGAATAAACTCTGTTCGCCCTTGCCTTGGGGACCAAGAGATTGACTAACCAAGATAATTGTAGCGAACCCAAGTCCTGAGGAGAGTAATTTAGTGAAAATAGTATGTAGTATTTTTCTTATCATAGTGCGTATAAATACTTGGCAAAGTTAATAGTATAAATTGGAATACGAAAATAAACAAAATAATTTTGTGTAAAATAGAAAAAGTAAGTATCTTTGCAACCTGAATAATACGGTATGTGTAGCTCAGTTGGTTAGAGTAGCGGATTGTGGTTCCGTTGGTCGTGGGTTCGAGTCCCATCACGTACCCGCTTATTATTAAAGGGGTTGAAACAAAACTAAATGTTTATTTCAACCCCTTTTTCTATTCAATATAAGTTAATTTACAAAACTAATTCTTAATTATCTTCTTCCTTATAACTCCATTATCAGTTATAACCCTAAGGATATAAACCCCATTGGAAAAAGAAGAAATATCAATTGTCTTTGTATTAGAATTTACCACACTATAATAAACCCTCTGCCCAAGTGAATTAAATATCTCAACTGAATTAATAAAATTCTCCGAACTGATATTTACCTCGCTATTTGTTGGGTTAGGATAAATAGTAATTGAATTATCCTCAAGTGAAATATCATCCAACCCTACAAACGGATTACCACAATTTGTTATATCATTTGCCATATATTGCAATTCTCCATTATGTTCATAACAAAGAAGTTTCCCATGACCTCCACCAGTTCTAAGTCTCATAGACACATCAAATAATAGCCCTAAATTGTTACCTATCCCTTCAATATACTTACAAACTTCTGAGCTCATTTCATTCCAACTATGTCCTATTGAAATCTGTTTTCTTGGAACGCCCTCTATTTCCAATGTATCAATAGAAAGAACTGTTAGATATAACTGAAAATATTGAGGCAAAATATAAACCGTATCTCCTACGGAGATTGAAAAATCATATATCATTCCATTAAACCAAAATTCTCCATCATTATATTCTTTCCCTTTATAAAATACTTGTTTTTGTGAGTTTTCTCTTAATCCTCCAATACACTCAGCAGTTAAAGGATTAAAAAGAGAATCTTGAAACCAAAAAAGTTTCTTGTACATATCCCCATCTATTAATGTATCTTCATCAATAAGAGCAAATTTATGATAACGCAAATAGCCTTCCGAAGTGGAGGTCGTTGTCCAAATTTGCACACCAGGTTTAACTATAGGAATATACTGATAATCTTGTGCATTCAGATTAAATGCAAATAAGGTAATAAAAACTACCAATACTAATTTATAAACTTTTGTTTTCATAACTTATAGATTTAGTTCTTTATAATCTTCTTCCTAATAACCCCATTTCCAGTATTAACCCCAAGAATATAAACTCCATTGGTAAAAGAAGAAATATCAATTGTCTTCTCCATTGAATTTACCACACTATAATAAACCCTTTGCCCAAGTGAATTAAATATCTCAATTGAATTAATAATATTCTCCGAACTAATATTTACCTCACTATTGGTTGGATTGGGATAAAGGGTAATTGAATTATCCCCTACTATACTTTCAATTCCCATTAAAGGAGTTATACAGTCATTACCTCCATGAGTATAATTTGAGTAAAGCAATTCTCCATTATGTATATAACAACGAGTATTCCCCCAAATATCAGCTGTAGTTGTATGATAAGGGAAGAATAAACCTTCTCTGTTCCCAATTCCTTCAATCCATATTGCAGCAGTCTGACCATATCCTTCTGTCCTTATCCAAAACCTCTTTCTTTCTATTCCATTATAATTTATAGTATCTATATTTGAAACTACTAAACCAAAAAAATCAGAACTATGATTTAAAGATCCTCCAGAAAAGGTATCTCCAACTGAAAGAGAAAAATCATAAATCATTTCATTCAGTTCCATTGTTCCGTACATACCTTTATAAAAGACTTGCTTTTGAGAATTTTCTCTTAATGCTCCGATATAAGTAGCTGTTGTCGTATCAAATTCAATACCTTTATAAAAGTATAGTTTTTTATACGTTTCATTGTCAATTATTGTATCTTCATCTGTAAGAGCATATCTCTTAAATCTATAAGCTTCGTCATCATGTCCATAGTAACCGTTGTCGCAAGTCCATAATTGTAAGCCTGGTTTAACCAAGGGGATATATTCATAATCTTGTGCTGAAACACTAAAAGATATTAGAGTAATAAATACGCCTAATACTAATTTGAAAATTCTTGTTTTCATAACTTATAGATTTAGTTCTTTATAATCTTCTTCCTAATAACCCCATTTCCAGTATTAACCCCAAGAATATAAATCCCATTCACAAAAGAAGAAATATCAATTACCTTCTCCGTAGAATTAACCATACTCTGATAAACCCTCTGCCCAAGTGAATTAAATATCTCAATTGAATTGATAATATTCTCCGAACTGATATTTACCTCGCTATTTGTTGGATTGGGATATATGGTAATTGAATTATCTTCTACTATACTTTCAATTCCCATTAAAGGAGTTATACAATCATTACCTCCATGAGTATAATATGAGTAAAGTAAATCTCCATTATGAATATAACAACGTGTATTCCCCCAAAAATCAGCTGTATTTGTATGATATGGGAAGAAAAGACCTTCTAAGTTTCCAATACCTTCAATCCAAATTGTAGGTGTTGATGATCCTGTTGTTAATATAGTAAACCTTCTTCTTTCTATTCCATTATAATTGATAGTGTCTATGTTTGTAACTTCTAATCTAATGTATGGATAATCCATATTTAAAGATCCTCCAGAAAAGGTATCTCCAACTGAAAGAGAAAAATCATAAATCATTTCATTCAATTCCATTGTTCCGTACATACCTTTATAAAAGACTTGTTTTTGAGAATTTTCTCTTAATGCTCCAATATAAGTAGCTGTTGATGGATTAAATTCAACATCCCTATAAAAGTATAGTTTTTTATACGTTTCATTATCAATTATTGTATCCTCATCTGTAAGAGCAAATCTCTTAAATCTATATGCTTCATCATCATGTCCACCATAACCTTTGTCGCAAGTCCATAATTGTAATCCTGGTTTCACCAAGGGGATGTAATTATAATTTTGTGCATTAACACTAAATGATAATAGGGTAATAAATACTCCTAATACTAATTTATAAACTTTTTTTTTCATAACTTATAGATTTAGTTCTTAATTATCTTCTTCCTTATAACTCCATTCTCTGTATTAATCCCAAGAATATAAACTCCATTCACAAAAGAAGAAATATCAATTACCTTCTCCATTGAATTAACCACACTATAATAAACCCTTTGCCCAAGTGAATTAAATATCTCAATTGAATTAATAATATTCTCCGAACTAATATTTACTTCGCTATTTGTTGGGTTTGGATAAAGGGTTATAGAATTATCTTCTATTATACTTTCAATTCCCATTAAAGGAGTTATGCAATCATTACCTCCATGTGAATAATTTGAGTAAAGTAAATCTCCATTATGAATATAACAACGTGTAATAAGCCAATTATCAACTGCGTAAATACGAGGTAACTGCATTAATCCTTCATAATTTCCAATTCCCTCTATCCAAAATGAATATTGAGGAGCTAAAGGAAATTCAGGTATGTTTCTAATTGTAAATTTTCTCCTTAGAACTCCAGAATAAACTAATGTATCTATTGCTACAACTTCAAAATAACTTGGTTCATTATTATATGGAAGATTAAATGTATCTCCAACAGATAGAGAAAAATCATAAAGCATAATTTCATTATTATTATTATACCTCTCCCCTTTAAAAAAGACTTGTTTTTGAGCATTTTCTCTTAATCCCCCATAGTATGTTGAAGTAAGTGGATTAAATTCTATATCTGTAAACTCATAAAGTTTTTTGTATGTAATATTATTTATTAAAGTATCTTCTTCCGTAAGAGCATACCTTCTAAATCTATACGCTTCATCATCATGTCCGTAATAACCATAATCCCAAGTCCATAATTGAAGTCCAGGCTTAACCAAAGAGATATACTGATAATCTTGTGCTGAGACACTAAATGATATTAGGGTAATAAATACTCCTAATACTAATTTGCAAATTCTTGGTTTCATAACTGATTACTTTGGTTTCTATTTGCTTGGATTTCTTAAATATCAGAAATCTACTGTTTTGCAAAGGTATAATAATATTTTTGAGATATCATAATATTTATGTGTATTTAACTTTATGAATCTTTGATTTGGTAGTGGTTTTTGTTTTACGGCGTTTTACGGGTTGTAATACGCCGTTTTACTACTCGTTTTACGGCGTATTACATATCGTTTTACGGCGTTTTACGCATCGTTTTACCGCGTAATACACTATGTAAAACGGCGTAAAACGAAAACCATTATCTTGCTTTGTTAATTCTATTAAGGAATAGGGTTGTGGGTATTTGCTTAAATTATCCCTTCTCTTAGCAGGTCGTGAAGGTGGATTACTCCTAAATAATTATTATTATCGTCTATTACTAATAATTGGGTAATTGAGTTTGTCCTCATTATTGATAGGGCTTCTACTGCAAATTCTTTTTCATTTATTACCTTTGGACTCTTACCCATAATATCCTTTGCAAGCAAGGAATCAATACTCATTCCTTTTGACATAACCCTCCTTAGGTCTCCATCGGTAATTATTCCCTTGATTTCTCCCCTCTGAGTAACGGCAGTGCAGCCAAGACGTTTCGAGGTAATCTCAACCAATGCTGAGGCTAATGGTGTTTGAGGTTCAACTTCTGGTTTTTCGTTATTTGGGTAAATATCGCATACTCTTAGGTATAATCTCTTCCCAAGAGCTCCTCCTGGATGGAATTTTGCAAAGTCTTCTGAGCTAAATCCTCGGCATTCTAATAATGCAACTGCAAGAGCGTCTCCCATTACCAATTGGGCAGTTGTGGAAGAAGTTGGTGCAAGATTATTAGGGCAAGCTTCTCTTTCCACATGTACATTCAAGCAATAGTCTGCTCCTTTTGCCAAGGCAGATTCCATATTCCCAACCATTGCAATTAGAGTATTGCCAAGGTTTCTAATTAAAGGTATTAATACTTTTATTTCTGAAGTATCTCCACTTTTGGAGATAAGGATAATAATATCTTCTTTTTGTATGGTTCCCAAATCACCATGAATTGCATCTGCTGCATGCATAAAAACGGCTGGAGTTCCGGTTGAGTTGAGGGTAGAAACTATTTTTGTTCCAATATTAGCACTTTTACCGATACCACTCACAATTACTCTTGATTTAGAGTGATAAATTAGATTTACAACCTCTACAAAGTCTTCATTGATATAATTATTTAGATTTTCAATTGCTTTAGATTCTTTTGTAATTGTTTGATATGCAATTTCTTTAATTTGTTCTGGAGTTTTCACTGCTAATATTTTTGCTATAAAATTATGTTCTTAGTAAAAAAGGTAGTAATTTAGCATAACCAAACGCAAATTACGACTTTTCAGACTACAAAGATACGTAATAAAATTTAGACATAGAAAAATGAGAAAAGAAGTGTTTTCATTCGATAAATTAAACCTTAAACAGGAGCTTAAAAGGATTTTTGGTTTCAATAAATTCAAAGGTCAGCAAGAAGAGGTAATTAAGAGTTTAATGGAGGGGAATGATACCTTTGTTATAATGCCAACAGGAGGAGGTAAATCCCTTTGCTATCAATTGCCGGCTTTGATTCAGCCTGGCTGTGCAATTATTGTTTCACCTTTGATTTCTTTAATGAAAAACCAGGTTGATGCAATAAGAAACTTTGGTTCTGTTCATGGTGTTGCACATTTTTTAAACTCTTCCTTATCAAAGAATGAGATAAGAGGAGTAAGAGCAGATTTGCGTTTAGGAGTTACCAAATTGCTTTATGTTGCTCCAGAGAGTTTGAACAAAGAAGAGAATGCTCAGTTTCTTAAAAGTATAAAGATATCCTTTTTCGCTATCGATGAGGCACATTGTATATCAGAATGGGGACATGATTTCCGTCCTGAATATAGAAGATTAAAGCCAATAATAGATTCAATAGGTAAGAAGGCACCAATAATTGCATTAACAGCAACAGCCACTCCAAAGGTGCAACAGGATATTATGAAGAATTTGGAAATGACTAAGGCAAAAGTCTTTATTTCCTCATTTAACAGACCTAACCTTTATTATGAAATAAGACAAAAGCCTAAGAAGGAAGTTGATGTAAACAGAGAGGTAATAAGATTTATTAAAGAAAACTCTGGGAAATCAGGGGTTATCTATTGTTTAAGCCGCAAGACAGTAGAAGGTTTGGCAGAGACCTTAGTATTAAATGGGATTAAGGCACTTCCATATCATGCAGGATTAGATCCAAACACCAGGGCTATGAATCAGGATAAATTCCTAATGGAGGAGGTGGATGTAATAGTTGCAACCATAGCCTTTGGAATGGGGATAGATAAACCAGATGTAAGATTTGTTATACATTACGATATGCCAAAGAGTCTTGAGGGCTATTACCAGGAGACAGGCAGGGCAGGACGAGATGATGGAGAGGGGAAATGTATTGCATTCTATTCAGAACAGGATATAAATAAATTAGAGAAATTCTTAGTAGATAAGCCAGTTGCAGAGAGAGAGGTAGCACTTCAATTAATGAATGAAACAATTTCTTACTGCGAAAGTTCAGCATGTAGAAGGATTAACCTATTGCAATACTTTGGAGAAAACTATGATTTAGATAATTGCGGCTCATGTGATAATTGTTTAAATCCAAAGCCAAGAACAGAGGCAAGCGATGATATTGAATTAGTATTAGAAACAGTTCTTGAAGTAAAACAAATCCTAAAAGCAATAGATATTGCAAATATTCTCACATCAGTTTCCACAGGTCAGACCAAGGCATTTAAGAATATTAGCAATTGGGGAGCAGGAGAGGATAAGAAGTTTGTCTATTGGAAGGCTGTAATTCGTCAAGCAATAATAGAGGGCTTATTAATAAAAGAAATTGAGAATTATGGGGTATTGAAGATAACTCAAGAGGGACATAAATTCTTAAAAAAGAAGTATCCAATCTTAGTTTCCGAAGACCATGATTACTCAAGTGATAATAAGAATGAAGATAATATTGTAATAACAACAGAAGTAGGAGAGGGGGGAGACAAGATATTATTTACTATTCTAAAAGATTTAAGAAAGAAGATTGCTACAAAAGAAAACCTCCCTCCTTATGTTATTTTTGAAGATAGAAGCTTAGAAGACATGACTGTACAATACCCAATCAATATGGAAGAGATGCATAGGATAATTGGAGTAGGGGTAAGTAAGGCTCAAAAGTATGGAGAAGAGTTTCTAAAAATCATAAAGAAATACGTAGAAGATAATGAAATAGAAAGACCTCATGATTTAGTTGTTCGCTCTATTGTCAATAAATCAGGATTGAAAGTCTATATAATTAAATGTATAGACAAGAAACTTCCATTAGAGGATATTGCAGTTGCAAAGAGTTTGGAGGTTGATGAATTGCTTAAGGAAATAGAAAGAATAGTAGCATCTGGAACAAAATTAGACCTGTCTTATTATGTAGATGAGGTAGTAGACCCTTATCATCAAGAGGAAATTCTTGAATTGCTTAGGGAGAATCAAACCGATAATATTAAGGATATATTAGAAGAGTTGGGGGAAGAAGAATATACAGAGGAAGAAGTAAGACTAATGAGAATTATTTTTCTTTCAAAGTACGGGAATTAGTAATAAAGTAATTTTTTTATGATTCAGGATTTAGCGAAACTACAAGAGTTTCTTTCGCAAAAAGAGTATATTAATTCAAAGAAATTCATCTTAATAGACGATAATACTTATAATTATTGCTTGGCAGAATTGATTGAAGAGGTTGATGCATTGAACGGTGCAGAGATTTTAGAAATAGAATCATCGGAAAAGACCAAGAGTTTGGAAATTGTTCAGGAGCTTGCCCTTTCTTTAATTGAATCTCAGGCAGAGCGCTCAAGCATATTGATTTGCTTAGGAGGGGGAGTGATTTGCGATATTGGAGGTTTCTTAGCCTCAATCTTTAAAAGAGGTATTCCACATATACTTATCCCAACAACACTATTAGCAATGGTTGATGCATCCATTGGAGGCAAAACAGGGGTTAATCTAAATAATTTAAAAAATCAAATAGGTAGCTTTTATAATCCAGTATTTACTTCAATACATATCTCATTTCTTGACACTCTTAGTCAAAGACATATTTTAAATGGGGCAGCAGAAATACTAAAAATCTCCCTATTAAAAGATAATGGGCTGTTTGAAAAGATTATTAATTCCTCTCCAATAGGCGAGGAAGGGTATGATGAGGAGATTATCTTTACTTCAATCAAATTAAAGCAAGAGATAGTAGAGAGCGACCCTAAAGAAAAAGGATATAGGAAAATTCTAAATCTTGGTCATAGTCTTGGACATGCATTTGAATCTATTTATTTGGAAAAAGAAGAGGATTTATTGCATGGGGAAGCAGTAGCAAGCGGACTTTATTACTCAATTAAGCTAAGTGAAAAACTCCTTGGTCTCCCTGAGAGAAAGGCAAAGCAAATTTACGATTTTATTGAAAAATACTATAAGATAATTCCTTTAAAAGAAAATCTTGAGAGTATATTAAACTATCTTTCTTCTGATAAAAAGAATATTGATAATGAGTTTTGTTTTGTCCTTTTAAAAGATATTGGTAATCCTATAATAGATTACAGGATTACCAAACAAGACCTTATTGATATTTCTCAGCAATAATCTCAGCCACTCTTACTCCATCAATAGCCGATGAGGTAATGCCACCAGAGTATCCAGAGCCTTCTCCACAAGGATAAAGATTAGATATTTCTATATGTTCCAAACTAATTGGATCTCTTGGTATTCTTACGCTTGAGCTTGTTCTGGATTCTAATCCAATTAGATTAGCATTCTCAGAAATAAATCCCTTCATCTTTTTATCAAAGCTTTTAAATCCAAGTTTTAATGATTCACTAATAAATTTTGGGAAGAGCTTATTTAAGTCATAAGAAATCAATCCACATAAATAAGAAGTGGAATTTAATACATTTGAGGGCTTAGAGTTAAGGAAGTCGATTAGTCTTTGGCTTGGAGCTGCTTGAGTTTTATCGGCAGCAAAATAGAATTTCCTTTCTAAATCTTCTTGGAACTTCAATAAAGCAAGATTTCCATACTCTTGATAATCCTTAGCATCATCTTTATTCACATTAACCACAATCCCACTATTAGCATAAGGAGAATTACGAAGCGAATTGCTCATACCATTTACTACAGATTGTTTATTATCGGTAGCAGATGGTACAATTATCCCCCCAGGACACATACAAAAAGAGAATACTCCTCTATTATTATCAAGGCTTTGAGCAAGTGTATAGGTAGCTGGTGGAAGTTCTGAAGAGTATTTCTTACTATGGTATTGGATATGGTTAATTAATTCCTGAGGATGCTCTATCCTTACTCCAACTGCAAAATCCTTTGCCTCCAAAGCCCACTTCTTATTATCAAACATATAATAAATATCTCTTGCACTATGACCTGTGGCAAGGATAATTGCAGAGGCGAAGATTTCCTCTCCTTTGCTTGTCCTAACTCCAATAGCTTTCTTATCCTTCTCAATAATATCTATAACCTTAGTTTCAAATCTATATTCCCCACCTTTTTCCTCAATTCTCTCGCGAATATTCTTAATTATCCTGCTAAGTCTGTCTGTACCAATATGAGGATGTGCTTCGTATAGTATTTCTTCCTCTGCTCCATGGTTTACAAATGTTTCTAATATCTCGCGGATATTTCCCTTCTTATTGGAACGTGTGAATAGTTTCCCATCAGAAAAAGTCCCAGCTCCTCCTTCTCCAAAACACCAATTGCTTTCTGGATTAAGTATTTGGCTTTTCGATAGAATAGCTATATCTTTCTTTCTCTCACTAACTTCTTTACCTCTTTCTAATATTATAGGTTTAAAACCTTTTTCAATTAGTTTTAATGCAGAGAACAATCCCGCAGGACCAGCTCCAATAATTATAACTGTCTTTGATGAACTTACGTTTTGGTAATTAGGAATAATAATCTCTGATTTCTTTTCTAATCCTACTCTTAGTTTAATCCTATATTTTGCAGGGTGGCGTCTTGAGTCTATACTCTTACGGATAATCTCATATACTCCAATCTCTTCTTCCTTAAGTTGAGATGCCTCCATTATAGCTCTCTTTAATTTGTTTGGATTTTGAAATGATTCAGGACTAATGCTAATTTCTATTTCTTTTGTCATAACACTTGGTTTATTTATTTAATTTCTATATTTATATTCTCCCAAAAATCTGGGAAGGATTTCTTTACACATTCTGGATTATCAACACTAATCTCTTTATCCATTAGTTTAAGTAATCCAAAAGCCATAGCAACCCTATGGTCGTTATAGCTATTTATTTCTTTTGTATTTATTTCTTTTCTTTTCTTAGATATAATCAGAGAATCTTCTTCTTCAATAGTTTCAAATCCAAGATTATTTAGATTAAATATTGCTGCCTCAATTCTATTGCTTTCCTTATGCTTTAGGGTTGAGGTGTTTTTAAATACAATTCTTCTTTTGCTTAAAGCTCCGCAAACTGCTAAGGGAAGAAATAGGTCAGGGCAGTTTCCTATATTAAATTCCAAATCCTCAATACTTGTTTCTTGCTTGGGAATTAGTATTCCCCCATCTTGATTAAAAATTGTCTCAATTCCAAAATAAGAGAAATACTCCTTAGATATTGAATCTCCTTGAATGCTATTAGGTTTTAGATTAGGAATAAATACTTCTTCTTTAGTAATATAAGCTAACTCATACCCAAAACTTGCAGAAGACCAATCAGCCTCAATAATAATATCCTTAAGATTGTATTCCCCAGGCTCTACTCTTATCTTATTATCTTTAAATTCAATATCTATCCCCATTTCCCTAATCAATTCCACACTCATTTCTATATATGGCAAAGATATATTGCTGCCTGATAGGTTAAATATTGAGGTTTTTGAGAATTTTGGGGCAATTAATAATAGAGAAGTTAGAAACTGAGAGCTTAGATTAGTATCTATATCAATTTCTCCACCGTTTATCTCTCCACTTGAGCAAATCTCTATTGGCAAATAGCCTTCTCTATCAAGACAATTTATTCCTACTCCAAGTTTATTTAGAGTTTCGATTAGGGGCTTCATAGGTCTTTGTCTTAGTCTCTGACTCCCATCTACTATATATTCTCCCTTGGTAATAGAAAGCAAACCTATAATAAATCTTGATACAGTCCCAGCATTATCGCAGTAAAAACGATTTGTATTTCCTTGATTTAATTCCCCAATTAGCCTTTGCATAAGTAGAGTATCTTCAGCCGTGGAAAGGTTGATTAGCCTTCCTACTTTATTCTTGCTTAATTGCTCTATAATTAATAACCTATTGCTAATACTTTTGGAGCTTGGAACAGAGAATCTCCTCATTATAGCTTTATATTAAACTCGTTAATCTTCCTATATAAGGTTCTTTCCGATATTCCCAACTCACTGGCAGCCTTGCTTCTCTTTCCGTCAGCTCGTTTCAAGGCTGCAATAATTGCTTTTTTTTCCAAATCAACCAAGGTAAGTGGTTTCTCATCCACTTCGTCATATTCATTCTCAATTATAAGGTCTTCATCCTCATCTTTAACTATTTCATCTTTAGAATTAGTAAGTATAATCTTATTATTTGAGGAAGAAATTAGATAAGGATTAGTCTCTTGATTACCAATTAAGGTTTTAATAATTGATTTTAACTCGTCTAATTCGTTCTGTATCTTACTTATTTGTTGCTTATTGCTAAGTATAGTTAGGATTAGCTCTCTTTGAGAATAATCTTCTCCAAAACTATTGCTCTCAATAACCATTGGAAGATTATTGATAGGAGGGATATAGGTCTTTAGGGTTTCAAGGCTAATCTCTTTATTAGTTTCAATTATAGAGATTTGATCTGTTATATTCTTTAGCTGTCTTATATTTCCCTGCCAAAAATAATTCATAAGGTAATGCCTTGCCTCGTTGGTTAAGGTTATTGTTGGCATCTTATATCTTTCAGCCTGCTCTATGGCAAAGCGTCTAAATAGAAGGTATATATCATCTTTTCTTTCCCTTAGTGGAGGTACAATTATAGATATTTGACTTAGTCTATAATAAAGGTCTTCTCTGAATTTGCCTTTTCGAATTGCTTCTAAAAGGTTTACATTTGTTGCGGCAACTATCCTAACATCTGTCTTTAAGGGCTTGGATGAACCCACAGGAATATATTCTCCGCTTTCCAAAACCCTAAGAAGTTTTGCCTGCATCTCCATTGGCAATTCCCCAACCTCATCTAAAAAAAGAGTCCCCTTGTCTGCCTCCTGGAAATATCCCTTACGGTCACGGTCAGCTGAGGTAAAGCTACCTTTAACGTGACCAAATAATTCGCTTTCTATGGTCCCGCTTGGCAAAGCACCACAGTTTACCGCTATATAATTATTATGTTTTCTTGGGCTGTAATTATGAATAATCTTAGAGAAAACTTCTTTCCCAACACCACTCTCTCCAGTAACTAAAACACTCATCGAGGTTGGAGAAACGGAAAGTGCAATTTCCAATGCACGATTTAGTTGAGGATTATTGCCCATAATCCCAAACCTTGTCTTGACTGATTGAATATCCACCATAGTTTTTAATCTAATTTCCTTACAAAATTACAAAATTTCGGACAGAATGTCAGTATAAATCTTGATTTAATTTTCCAAACCCTAATTTCCAAGTCCTAAAATCAAATAATAAACTCACAGAATCAAATTACAAAAAAATGGATTATGATTTCAATCTAAATATAATGCCATTATATCGGCAATATAATGCCATTAAATGGACGAAATAATGGCATTATTCTTAGGAAATAATGCCATTATATTAGATTGGATTCAAATAGTATTAGTTTGTAGTTGGATTTCAGCAGATTAGAATCAGGAAATTTTACTTTGTTTTTTGTTTTTAAAGAAGGTATTTCTTAGTAAGTGTTATATACTCCTTATTTGAGTTGTTTTCTTTGTCTCTTAGGGCAATTTCTTTAATTATAAAATCTGGATTCTCTTGTTTTGAGAAGTGGAAAATTACTCTGTTTGGCTCTTTCCCTTCTCTTGGGATAATATTATATTGAGCTCTTGAGAATAATCCCTCTTTTTGAGCAATTTGAATAAAATATTTATGATTAGTATATGGGATAATCAAAGTGAAAATACCTTTTTGGCTAAGCAATTTGCTTACTCCCTTGCATAAATCCTCAAAGCTAAGGCTTAGAGTATGCCTTGCTCTTAGTTTCTGCTCTTTTTCTGGTAATAGACTATTTACAAAATAGGGGGGATTGGTAATAATTAAATCAAATTCTTCAGTGCAATTATTTACATATTCATTAAAATCAATAAGTATAGTGCTTAACCTTTCTGAATACCTCGAATTTTGAAAATTATCCTTGGCTTGGTAAATGGACATCTTATCTATATCTATTGCAATAATCTCAGAAGAGCTGTAGTTTTGAGCCATGCACAGAGAGATTATGCCTGAGCCGCAGCCAATATCCAATATTTTTTTTGGATTAATATCTTCTGGAGAAAGACATGATAATAGAATTGAGTCGCTCCCTACCTTCATTGAGCAAAACGAATGATTAAGTGAAAAGGTCTTGCATTGAAATTCCATAATCATAAAAAAAGCTGCCCGAAAACCTCAGGCAGCTTGATATTAAACTTAATTATTAATTAGTATGTGTCTTTGGATCTTCTACCTGCAGCATACATTATTCTTAATGCACCAACTTGGCGAAGCTCTTGTTTGATATCAGTAACCTCTCCCATCTTTACTTCCTTATCACTTTTAAGTGTGGTAGTAAGGAAAGGTACGTCAACTTCGTTTCTTGCAGCTCTTTCACTTTCTATAAAAGCTCTGATATCTGATACTTCAGAAAATTGGTCGTTAAGCTGAATACGAGTACCTGTTCCGAATTTCTTATCATCAAGAGGTGCCCCAACGTAGATATAACTATTTAAGGATTTCTTCTCTAATTTCTGTAATTCACTACCTTGAGGAACATTTACTTTAACAAGTAAGGTGCTTTCTCTCATTGTTGTGATAATCATAAAGAAGAATAATAACATAAAGATAATATCTGACATTGAGCCCATATTAAGCCCTGGAGATTCGTTTGATCCTTTTTGTTTGAATTTTCCCATTAGTTATTTCCTCCTATATTTTTAGGTTCAGCCTCAGATATTGCAGTAGGAACTGCCTTATCTAATGCCTCCCTTTGGTCAGCTTTACAATCTATGTATTTTCTTCCAAACTTTGCTTGAGCTAATTCGTCCCTTAATTCGGTAATTGCAGCTGTCAACTCATTTTGAACTTTAAAATACATATCATAAGAAGTTCCTCTATCGTTCTGTAAAGATATTACTCCTTTTGAAACCTTATATTTTCCAATTAAAGGAATATCCATTTCTTCTTTTTCTGGTAAATTTGGATTTTCTGAAGGATTTGAAAGAAACTCTTTAGCTCTAACTTTTAAATCATTTATTTCTCCTAATTGACCATTGAAAAGAAGTTGATCGTTTCTATTTACAAGAACAATAAAAGTATTCCTTTTATGAATTTCTGGTGGCTTCACATTTGGATCTGATGGTGGAGGTAGCCTTCTTTGAATACCCATATCCGTATTGATTGATGATGTCAATAGGAAGAAGATAAGCAATAGGAAGGAAATATCCGCCATCGAAGAGCTATTCAATTCTGGAATCCCTTTTTTCTTTTTTGCCATAACTATTTAAGTTTTTTTGCTACCTCTGTATAGATTGCAGCTAATAATACACCTCCGAAAAGGACATAAACAGTATATAATGACCCTCCAATTAGTTTGGAATTGTCAAAATCAGAGCCTGTCTTTTCGAATAATTCTTTTGGAACATCAGTACCTGAAGCCATTAAAAATGAAGCTACAAATACTAAGACTAAGGCACCAACTCCAATTAAAATACCCATTTGTTTTTTTGGATCATCAATCAATCCTTTACCTAAGAATGCAATAGCAAATCCTAATGCAATTACTATATTTAGGCATATAAAGATAACTGTTGTCCAATATGACATATTCCAATAATTCTTAGCAAGATCTGGGTTAGAATCGTTTGTTGCAGCAAAAGCAACAGTTGATAATGCAGCCAAAACAGCCCAAATTATTACAATTGTCCAATATATTTTTCTAAAATCTTTTTTCATTTTTTACCTCCTGGTTAATAATCATTTTATAAAATAGTAGCTTTTCTATTATTAAAGAATAGAATCTAAGGCTAAATACTATTTTCTGTTTTTAACCAAGATATCCATAAAGGTAATAGAAGAATCTTCCATTGTTGCAACTAAACCTTCAATTTTTGAAAGTAAATAGTTATAACAAACTTGTAGAATAAGTGCAGAAATCAAACCGAAAATAGTTGTGATAAGAGCTACTTTCATACCTCCTGCAACAACTGTTGGAGAAATATCACCTGCTTTTTCGATATCATCGAATGCTTGAACCATACCCACAACTGTTCCTAAGAATCCAAGAGATGGTGCAAGAGCAATAAATAATGAAATCCATACTAAATTGCTTTCTAATCTAGCCATTTGAACTCCACCATAAGAAGTTAATGCTTTTTCAGCATCTTCTAAACTATTATCAACTCTATCAAGACCTTGGAAGAAGATAGAAGCTAAAGGTCCGCGAGTATCACGACATACTTGTTTTGCTCCTTCATAGTCGTTAGCTACAACTTTCTCTTCGATTTTCTTTAATAGTTTGTCAGGGTTTGTTGTTGCAAGATTAAGATAAAGAATTCTCTCAATAGCCAATGCAAGCCCTAAGATTAAAACAATTAAGATTGGAGTCATCCAACCAACACCACCCTCAATAAACTTTGTTTTCAAAGCTTGGTGGAAAGATACACCTTCTTCTTGAGCTACTTCTTCTGCAGGTGCAGCCTCTTCAGTAGAAGATTGAGTTAAGGTTTCTGTTGTTGCGGTTTCCTCTGCTTTAGCTCCTTGAGCATAAATTTCGTTTGAAAAACCTAAGGTCAATAAAAGAACTATTGACAAATAAGCACATACTTTTTTCATAGTGTTTGTTATTGTGTTACTAATTTTTTAATTTGATAAATATCTAATTTGGATTTTGCAAAAGTATTAAAGAAAATCCATTTGACAAAGTATTAATCTGTTTTTTATGGATTTTTTTAATCAATACTTATTATAACCTTATCTATTCTTGCAATATCCATATCCACAATTTCGAAGCAAAATCCTCCCCATCTTATCTTATCTCCTGTTTTTGGAATCCTTCTTAATAGGTCTAATAATAATCCACTTAATGTGTTATAAGGAAGTTCTTGGTATTTTTCTTCTAATTCAAAATAGCTAAGGAAATCGAAAAAAGGATATTGTCCATCTATTAACCATGAACCATCTTCTCTCTTCACTATTTCGTATTCTTGTTTAGAAATATCCAACTCTTCAGCACTCCCAACAAGGGATTCTAAGATATCATTCATAGTAATTAGACCACAAATCAAGCCAAATTCATCAATTACCATTGCATAATGAATCTTTTTTTCCTTGAATACTTCTAATGCATGATAAACGCTTGCACTTTCAGGAATAAATTGAGGTTCCCTAATTATTGGCTTAATATCTTCAATTTTTTTATTAAACAAATCCTTTAAAAATACTACTCCAAGTATATTGTCAATAGTTTTATCGGCAATTGGATATATATAATGAAGATTAGCCTGCATTTGTTTCAGTATATCCTCAATATTATCATTTATATCTATCCAATCAAAATCGCTTCTATGTGTCATTAAAGAGGAAATATCTCTATCGCCAAGGCTAAAAACCCTCTCAACTATATCTTGTTCTACTTCCCTTATCTCTCCAACTTCAGTACTTTCATTGATTATTGCCTTAATCTCTTCTTCAGTAATTATTGAATTAGTGTTTTTATTTATTCCAATTAAAGCAAGAAGAAGATTCGTAGAGGCGGATAAAAACCATACAATAGGATAAGTAATCTTAGTTAGGAAATTCATTGGACTGATAATTATCCCTGCAATTTTCTCTGGATTGTTTAAACCTATTTTCTTTGGAAGTAATTCTCCTATTACTAAGGTTAAATAAGTAATAGTAAGGATTATAATTATATTAGATAAAAGAGTTGAGCTGCTTGGTGATACTCCTATATTTTCTAAGATTTGACTAAATGGCTCAACCAAACTTCTGCCAGAATATAACCCTGTAATAAATCCAATTACTGTTATTGCTATTTGAACTGTTGAAAGAAAATTCTCAGGATTTTCTGATGTTTCAAGAATCTTCTTTGCTTTTTTATCTCCTCTTTTATATTGAGATTCTAATTTTGATTTTCTTGATGAAACAAGGGATATCTCGGACATCGAGAATAGTCCATTGATTATAATTAGAATTAAAATAAGTATAATTTCCACGATTTAAACTATAAAGTTTCTTTTGAGTCTTTAATATTGTCTTTTTCGATATTCTCTTCTTTTTTTTGAAAGAATAAAAGAGACAAAACTAATAATCCAACTCCAACAGATATCGATATATCAGCTATATTGAATATTGCATTAAAAAAAGTAAATGGCTCTCCTCCTATAAAAGGCATCCATGTTGGGAAACTTGTATTTATAATTGGGAAGTAAAACATATCTACAACCTTGCCATGCAGTAATGTACCATAGCCTCCATTAGAAGGAAATATTTCAGCAATACTAAAATAAGTGCTTTCAGAAAATACTATACCATAGAAAATTGAATCAATAATATTACCTACGGCTCCAGCAAATATTAGTGATATACTATATATATTAAGTTTGCTTTCTTTTTTATCTATTATCTTTCTAAGATAAATAAAAATCAGTACAGAGGCAATAATTCTGAATAAAGTAAGGGCAAGTTTCCCGAACTCTCCTCCAAAGGACATGCCAAAAGCCATACCTTCATTTTCTATAAAATGTAGTTTAGCCCAATTGCCAATAAGAGAAATTTCCTCTCCGATATGGAAATTAGTTTTAATCCAAATCTTAAATACTTGGTCAATAAAAAGAATTGCAAGGATTAGAAATAAAGGTTTCTTCATGAAACTAATTATCTTTTGTTCTGCTGTTGAAGTTTTGCTTCAACGCTCATAGTTGCATGAGGTACAATCCTTAATCTTTCTTTTGGGATTAATTCTCCAGTTATCCTGCAAATTCCGTAGGTTTTGTTTTCAATTCTGATTAATGCTGCCTCAAGATCCTTGATAAACTTCTGTTGTCTTGCAGCCATATTTGCATTATCTTCTTTTGACTGAACATTACTACCTTCTTCCAATACCTTAAAGGTTGGAGAAGTATCACCTAAATCGTTAGCATCGTTTGAAAATGCTTCCATTAACATCTGAAGATTCTCTCTTGCTTGCGCAAGTTTGTTTAAAATAATTTCTTTGAATTCAAGCAATTCATCGTCAGAATATCTTTTTACAATTTTGTTATCACTCATTTCTCGTTATATATTTAATTAGGAAAATTGCTTATAAATCGCCTGCAAATATAATTATTTATTTTTATTTTGAATGTTAATTTGAAAAAACAAATCGCTGAATATAGATAAACAAAAGATATACAGTAGTATAATAAGAGTTAGTTGATGAATAAATAATAGAATAATAAAATGCAAAACCAAATGATTCATCTCAATTTTAAAGAAATGAGTATATGATAAAGGGTTTTTTTAATTTTTCTTTGTACTTTTGCACCTTATTGAAAAAGAATAGAAGTATGAGATTAAATAAGTATTGGGCTAATAGGATTTTAATAGGGTTTATTATTATTTATCTTTGCTTCGCTTTTAGTCTAAACTTAAATGCACAGGATAGAAAGAAATTAGAAGCAGAGAAAGTAAAGATAGAAAAGGAGATAGAGAAGATAAATGCAATTTTGAATGAAACCAAGAAGACAAAAAATTTATCAGCCTCTCAGCTTAATGTATTAAGGAAGAAAATTAGGGATAGAGAGAGATTAATTGATAATATATCTAAGCAAACTCAGGCTTTGAATGGTGAAATACAAAATACTCAAAAGTCAATTTTTCAATTAAATGAAGAAATAAATTTCTTGAAGAAAGAATATATTCAAATGCTAAGGATGGCTCAGAAGAACAAAACTTCTGCAAATCGTTTGCTATTTATCTTCTCTGCAAAAGATTATTCTCAGGCATATCAGAGATATGTGTTTTTTAAGCAATATGGTCAATTGCAGAAACAAAAGATGTTTGAAATACAACAAAAGACCAATGAACTTGAGAAAAAGACTAATGAATTGGTAGTAAAGAAAGTGAATCAAGAGAGTTTATTATCTCAACAAGAAAAACAAAAGAGTGAATTAACCAAGGAACAAAGAATAAAACAAAGCACAATTAATTCCTTACAGAAAAAAGAAAGGCAATTAGCAAAGCAGATTAAGGAGAAGCAAGCAAGAAGAAAGAAACTCCAAAACCAAATTAATGCAGCAATCCAAGCAGAGGTTAAACGTCAGGCTCAAATTGCAGCAAAGAGTAAAACTAAGGATGAATCAAAAACTTCTTCAAAAGAATATGTTATGTCGGCAACTCCTGAAGAGATTCAGCTTTCTAAAGATTTCACATCTAATAAAGGAAGACTGCCTTGGCCAACGGAGCATGGGATAATAACGAGCAACTATGGAACACATCCTCATCCGGATATTAAGGGCGTTATGATAGAGAATCTGGGTGTTGATATAAGGACTAAGAAGGGTTCGAGTGTAAGAGCAGTGTTTGATGGTGAGGTTGTAAGGGTGTTTACTGGTCCTAATGGACAAAAGGTAATTATACTAAGACATGGTGAATATATGACTGTTTACACTAATTTATCTAATGTATTTGTAAGTGCAGGTAATAAGGTAAAGACTAAGCAGAGCATTGGAACAATTCATACAAATACAGAAGATGTAACTGAAATTAATTTCCAGGTATGGAAAGGGAATAATAGACAAAACCCATCTACTTGGATTAAACTATAGAAATATTAATAAGTTAGAATAATAAATAAATGAAACGAATTAGCTTAATAGCATTTTTGCTGATATACTCCTTTAGCTCTCTTATTTCTCAAGAGCCTGCTAAGTGGAGTTTTAAGACAGTTAAGATAAATGATTCCATATCGGAACTTCAATTAAAAGTAGATTTAGCTCCAGGTTGGCATATCTATTCCCAGAAAACAAAGGGAACGGAACTGCCTATTGTCTTTGAATTTGATAAAAGTAATAATTACCAAAGATTAGGTGGAGTAGCAGAGCCAAGGTATAAGGCAGAGTATGATAAGTTTGAAAAAGACTCCTCAAGGTATTTCGAAGGAAGTGTTTTATTTAAACAAAGGATTAAGATTAACTCCAAAGAAGATTTTAAAGTAAAGGGACTTGTTAATTTCCAATTATGCGAAAAAGGTTCTTGTATTCCTCCTGAAGATGTCCCTTTTGAGTTTAATGTAAAGGGATATAAGGCTGTTACACCTATTGTTTTTCAAGAGTTAGCCTTATCAGAAACCTCAACAGAGACAGAAATAGAGAAAGAGATATTAAGTGAAACAACTACAGTTTCCTCTCTTGATTCATCCTCTTCTTCAATCTCCGTTAAGGATAAATCTCTTTTAATGGTATTTTTAATCTCTTTTGGAGCAGGTCTTTTAGCATTGATTACACCTTGTGTATTCCCTATGATACCAATGACTATTTCTTTCTTTATGAAAGGAAATCAGGATAGGAAGAAGGGTTTAAAGCAGGCTTATTTCTTTGGAGGCTCTATTATATTTATATTTGCAGTTCTCGGGCTTGCTCTTACCCTATTATTAGGTAAGGATGCAATGTATATTATCTCAACCCACTGGGTTCCTAATTTGCTTTTCTTTGTGATATTTATGGTCTTTGCTTTCTCCTTCTTCGGGATGTTTGAGATTACTCTTCCTTCTTCATGGATAAACAAATCAGACCAAAAAGCCGATAAGGGAGGGTATTTAGGCTCATTCTTTATCGCATTGACAACTGTACTTGTGTCTTTCTCTTGTACTGGTCCAATACTTGGAGCCGCTCTTATAGAGATGGCTTCTGGTTCAAGTAATAGTTTTGTTTTCTTTATTTCAATGATAGGATTTGCCCTTGGTTTTGCTCTTCCATTTACTCTTTTGGCTATGTTCCCTTCTGTTATGAAAAAGATGAAATCAGGTTCATGGCTAAATACAGTAAAGATTGTATTCGGGTTCTTGGAGATAGCACTGGGTTTGAAATTCCTTTCAATGGCTGATTTAAGTGCTGGTTGGGGAATATTAGACAGAGAAACCTATCTTGCATTATGGATAGTAGTATTTGCCTTACTTGGCTTCTACTTCCTTGGTAAGCTTAAATTCAAAGGAGATAAAGACCTTGAAAAAATATCTGTAGGAAGGTTATTCTCAGCAATTATTATATTCTCATTTGTGGTTTATATGATTCCAGGAATGTTTGGAGCTCCTCTAAAGGCTATCTCCGGTTATATTCCACCTCCTTCAACCCAGGATTTCGACCTTGAAAGAATTATATTTGAAAACTCTTCTCCTTCTTCAAATGCCTCTGGTAACGAAGGTGGTTTGCCAGCAAATAGAAAGTATTCAGATAAATTACATATGCCTACTGGATTCCAAGGATTCTTTGATTTGGAAGAAGCAAAAGAGTATGCGAAAAAGGTAAATAAACCTTTGTTTATCGACTTTACTGGTAAGACCTGTGCTAATTGTAGGGAAATGGAGAACTATGTATGGGTGGATTCGGGAGTAAAGAAGATTCTTAGAGAGGATTATGTTATGGTTGCACTCTATTGTGATGTAAATACAATAGAGCTTCCACAAGAGGAATGGGTTACTCTAAAGGATGGTAGAGTACTTAAAACCCTTGGCAAGAGAAATCATAACTATCAGATAGAACATTTTAATGCTAATGCCCAACCCCTTTATGTGCTAATGGATGCAGAGGGAAATCTTCTTACTAAAGAGCCTAAGGGATATGATAGAAATATCTCTAACTTTATCAAATTCCTTGAAGAAGGGAAAGCTAACTTTGCTAAAAACAACTAATATATAGACCAATGTTTAATTTCGTAGCTATTGATTTCGAAACTGCAGATACTTATAAGCCATGTTCCTTAGGTATTGCAGTTGTTCAAAATTCAAAAATTACAGAGGTTAAACATTGGTTAATCAAGCCAATCTGTTATCCCTATTTTCATTTCTATGCTCAAAAAGTACATGGAATCAAGAAGGAAGATGTAATGTATGAGCCAGAGTTCGATGAGCTTTGGGACGAGATAAGACCATATCTTGAAGAGAAAATAGTTATTGCTCATAATGCTGCCTTCGATATTGGTGTTTTGAGAAAGACATTATTAAATTATAAAATACCCCTACCAAAGCTCTATTACTATTGTTCCTGCCTAATAGCTCGCAAGGCTTGGAGCGAGAATACCAAAAGCTCATTAGACTTTCTATGCAATCAAGAGTCAATAGAGCTAAACCATCACAGAGCCGATAGCGACGCAATAGCATGTGCAAAAATATTCCTAAGAGAAATGGAAGTCTTGGAATCAAATGATTTCTTCGACCTTAAACTCAAGCATAAAATCAGTGCAAAAAAGTTCTAAATTAGAATATTTATACAAATGAGCAATATGAAGAAAATTATCATTCTGTTAATCATCTTTTCAATTACTAATTCAGTTTTAGCACAAAACTCTACAAAAAAGTATATAGATATTGAAAGTACAACCATTATAGAAGGTTTAATGTATAATATGGAGAAAGATATAAATTCATATTCAGATTTACTTTCATACTATCACAATGATACCCTATTTTTCTTACGTGCAGATTTTGCTACTCCTGAAACACTAAGAATGTATTCTTTTGCAGTTAAAACAAAAACATACTCCTATCAAGATTTTGATGTAACAAAACTAATTAATAATTTTGATGGAAAGGCTTGCAATATTGATTTTTTTGCAATAAATGAAAATTACTTAGTGATACCTGGTCACAAAGGTGAAATTAATACTCAATTTTTATGTATTTTTAAAAGAGTAGGTAAAGAGTTTATTTATGATTTTGAAATACCATTAGGTAATAATAGGTTTTCAAAAGATATAAGATTTCTCCCTAATGGAAAACTATTAGGACTAAAGAATTATATTTTTTATAGAGAAAAGCCAGAAGAATCTTCAAGCCTATCAATTCTTAATCTTAAAACAAAAAAAGTTGAAAAGAAAATTAATTTAGAATTTCTATTACCTTTATATACTTATAGAACTCCATATAATATACTTTCTGTAAATGATAATTCAATTCTTTTTTCTCAAAGAGGAGATTATAAAATTGCAGAATATGATTTTGATTTAAACCCATTAGGAATAATTGAAAACAAAGAAATAAAATGGAATAGAATGCCACAAGATGCTTCAGATAGTGTTTTAAATACTACAAAATATGCTGGAGAAAGATTCCCTTACATTAGTAGTAATATTGATAGATATTCTTGTGTGCATAATATTTATTCTTCTAATGATAAACTATTTGTTTTTTATAGTAAAAAGGGGAACTACAATAAAATTTATTATGATATTTGGAAAAAGCAAAATGGGGAATGGACTATTTTTAAGAAAGATATATCTGATAATGCTAAATCTATAAGAAAAGTTAACAAACAAACAATTACTAAGATTGAATTTGGAAGGAATGTTCACTTTCTTGGAGATAAGTTTCTCAGATTAGGTATTATTCTTCCAGATTTTGGAGCTTATCCTAATTTGATTTACATGATGAAAGCTCAGAAATACATCTCAAATAACGATATACCTTATGGCGTTCAATTAATAAACTTTAAAGGTCTATAGAATGAAAAGACTAATACCTTTACTTATTATATCTATTTTACTTGCTTCTTGTTCTATATTTATAAATGAAAATAAAATTGTAAATATTGAAGGTAAAAGACAAAAGTTAGATTATTCAAAACATAGAATTTATGTTTTGTTCTCAACTCTTGGTTGCCACGATTGTCATAAAAAATTAAATGAATACTTTGAAAGCAATAATTTTTATAATAATGACACTATAGAGATTGTTGGATATATAGGTGTCCAAAATGGAGATATAAATAATCTATTATCACGTAAATCAAGTTTAATCTATTTTAATAAGTACTATCCAAAAATAAAGAAAGTATATTTCTCAGAGGAAAGTAAAAACAAAGAGATATTATTATTGGATTATAAAATACAAAATTTCGAAGTACCATCACTTCTTGTTGTAAAAAATAATACAGTAAACTTTATTGAGATTAAAGATATATTTAAATTTGTTGATAAAAGAGTATTTCAAGTAAATGAAGATTTATTGATTTTGCTTAAGTGATTTAATTATCAAAAGCAATTAAAATATTCAAGTCAGGTGAGTGTAATCACAATAATTTACTCTATAACTTCTATAATTTACTTTTATACTTCTATATTTTACTTTTTAACTTCTTAGTTTTACTATAAAATACGGAATTATTTACTCAAAAAAACCGTTTTTTTGGTTTGTAAGACGGTTTTATCAATCAAAAAAACGGTTTTTTTGGGTATAAAAAACGGTTTTTTTATATATAATATAGAAGTCTAAAAGTAAAATATCTTAGTTGTAGAGTAAAATATAGAAGTTGTAGGGTAAAATATAGATATTATAGGGTGAAATAACTTTAATCTATTATCATTCCAGAAGCAAGGCAGAGCTCGGCTTTATTGTCGTAGATTACTCCAAATTGTCCTGATGCAATGCCTTGAATCTTTTCTTCAGACTCTATTCTGTAAATATCGTTTATCTTGCTAAGCCTTCCTTTGGTGAAATCAGGGGTATGTCTTATCTTGAATAAAACTTCTTTTTCTCCATTGAAATCTCCGAAACAATCCTCTGTAATATATTGGAACCCGTTTAGGTTTACTATTTTTCCGTATTGGGTTTGAGGGTCGTAGCCTTGTGATACATAGAGAATATTCTCATTCATATCTTTCTTAACCACAAACCAAGGTCCTCCACTAAGCCCAAGACCCTTCCTCTGCCCAATGGTATGAAACCAGTATCCATTATGAGAGCCAAGGATTTTCCCTGTCTCAAGCTCAATTATCTTACCTTGTTTCTTTCCTAAATATCTTTCTATAAAATCGTTGTAATGAATCTTTCCCAAGAAACAAATCCCCTGGCTATCCTTTCTTTCAGCCGATGGAAGTCTGTTTTCTCTGGCAATTTCTCTAACCTCACTCTTAAGCAAACTGCCTATAGGGAACATTAATTTTGAGACTTGAAGATAGTTTAGCTGACCAAGGAAATAGGTTTGGTCTTTGGTTTTGTCCTTTGCAGTTGAGAGATAGGTCTTATTATCGATAATAGTAGTATTGCAATAATGTCCTGTTGAAATCTTATCAAAATCCTTTCCCCACTTCCTTTCAAAGCTTCCAAACTTAATTAGCTTGTTGCACATAATATCAGGATTAGGGGTAAGCCCTCTTTTAACAGACTCAATGGTGTAGGAAACAACATCCTCCCAATACTCTTTATGAAGTGATACTATTTCAAATTTTAAGCCGTATTTCTTTGCAATATAACTTGTAATCTCAATATCCTCTTCCGAAGGGCAGTCGATATAACCGTCCTTATCCTCCATACCTATCTTAATATAGAATATAGTAGGATTATAACCCATTTCCTTAAGTTGGTGAACAGTTACTGAACTATCCACTCCTCCCGATACCAAAGCAGCAATTTCCATTCTGCAAAATTACTACTTAAAAATAAAATGACAAATTAAATCATTAGAGAGAATTAGCTATTGACTATCTAAGCCTATAGTATTGTTTTTTTAATTTAGGGTTATTGATAATTAGAGCTAAGCTAAATAAATCCACAATAACCCTTGTATTAGGGCTATTGATAATCTCTTTAAATTCCGTTTCCCTTGATTTATTCTTGTATTGAGAAGGGTAGATAAGGATTTTATCCTCACTCTTGGGTAGTATTTCAATTATCTCTTCTATATTATTAACTATATTAATATTATCCTTTGAGTAGTGTTTTCCCAGTGAAATAATTAGTTTTTCTATTTGTTTGGATTTGTTTTTAATGCAGGAATAATATAATTCAAACATAAATGGAGAGTGTAAAGAGTGTTCGTTTTTGGCTTTTAAAATATGTATAAACCAGTGTTTTATTTCAAATAAATTCATTCTTGTTAATCTTAGAATAGAATATAAATATATTTGCAAAGATAGGTTTTTGAAATAAATTATTTACCTTTGCTAAATAAAAAATATCATCTTAAAGGGGTAAAATGATACTTAGAACAGAGAATATAGTTAAGAAATACGGCAAGAGGGTAGTTGTTAAAGGTGTTTCGATTGATGTAAATCAGGGAGAAATAGTTGGTTTGCTTGGTCCTAATGGAGCGGGGAAAACCACCACTTTCTATATGATGGTAGGGTTAATAAAACCTTTTAGTGGAAGAATATTCTTGGATGATATGGATATTACCGAGATGCCAATGTACCAAAGAGCACAACATGGAGTTGGATACTTGGCTCAAGAGGCTTCGGTATTTAGGACATTATCGGTTGAAGACAATATATTATCGGTTTTAGAATTTCGTAAGCTTACAAAGGATGAAAGATATAAGATAATGGAAGATTTGCTTGAGGAGTTTAGCCTAACTCATATTAGAAAAAGCAAGGGTAACCAATTATCGGGAGGAGAGAGAAGAAGAACAGAAATTGCAAGAGCCCTTGCAGCAGATCCTAAGTTTATTCTTTTGGATGAACCCTTTGCTGGAGTAGACCCAATAGCTGTTTCGGATATCCAATTAATAGTTAAAAAGCTTAAGGATAGGAATATTGGAGTATTGATAACTGATCATAATGTGCATGAAACTCTTACTATAACTAATAGAGCTTATTTATTATTTGAGGGTAATGTATTGAAATCAGGGACTCCAGAAGAGCTTGCAGCAGATGAGCAGGTAAGGAAAAAATACCTTGGAGAGAATTTTGAACTAAGATAAAATATATGCTATTAATTTATGTAGACAGACTTACTAATAGATTAGGTTATACTCTAAACCTGGTCTTTGAGGATATTCTGGGCATAAAATATAGTATTACCAATAACAAAAAGGATTTTTCTTCCCACGAGGGTTTTAAGCTATCATATTCTAAGAAGAAGATAAGTGATGAGTTTTTTATATACTCCAAGGAATTATTATTTGAAACTATTATTGAGGATAAATTTATTGAATGCTTTAATTCAAATGGTTTCCCAGCAATTTTTAAAACGTATTCAAAGAGTTCGGAACTTAATTTCGATGTCTTTGCATCTATTTTCTACTTTGTTTCAAGATACGAGGAATATCTTCCATATATTCAAGATTCCCATGGTAGATTTCGTCCACAGGAGAGCTTTGCCTATAAGAATGGATTTCTAAATAAACCTATTGTAAATATTTGGGCTAAACATTTAGAAGAAAAACTAAAGAGTTTTTACCCAAATCTACAAATAGATAACCCTAAAGTTTTTAGATTTTTAAACACTATAGATGTTGATTCTGCATATTCTGTATTGGAAAAATCATGGTTAAGAATTGGTTGGGGAATGTTAAGAGATTTGTTTAGGGGAGATTTATCAGAGGTAATTTATAAGATAAAAGTTATTAGAAAGAAAGAGATGGATCCTTTTGATAATTTCAATTACCTTTTTTCATTAATGAGTAAATATCATTTTAAGACTATATTCTTTGTGCTTTTTGGGCGTTATGGAAAGTATGACAAGAATATATCTTCTGAAAATAGGAAGTTTCAACAATTGGTTAAAAACCTATGCGACTATGCAAAGGTAGGTATACACCCCTCTTATGCATCCTATGATGAGCCGGAATTATTGAAGAATCAATTAAAGAAACTAAAGTCAGTAATTAACAAACCAATTTATAGAAGCAGGTTTCATTATCTTCGTTTTTCCCTCCCTAACTCCTTTAGAGTATTAATTGAAAACAAGATAACGGAAGATTTTTCAATGGGATATTCAGCTTGTACAGGGTTTAGAGCAGGTATTTCCAATGGTTTTAATTTCTATGACTTGGAATATGACTATGAAACAAAACTTAGATTATTCCCGTTTGTTATTATGGATACAGCTTTGAAAACATATTTAAAGTTATCTCCACAAGAAGCCAAAAGTCAAATTAAAAACCTAATTGATGAGGTTAGAAGTGTTGATGGTTATTTTATTAGCCTTTGGCATAATGAATCTCTTAGCAATAGATATGATTGGAAGGGTTGGAAGGAAGTATATGAATGGATGATTGATTACATTTCCAAATACGATAGATTAGAAATAAACAAAACATAAATATGATAGTAATAACAGGAGCCTCTGGTTTTATTGGCAGTTGTATGCTCAGTAAACTTAATAGAGAAGGGGAGAAGGATATAATAATTGTAGATGATTTCACTAAAACATATAAGGGAAATAACTATTCAAATTTAATCTATAAACAAAAGATAGATAGAAAAGATTTTCTTTCCTGGTTTGAGATAAATCATTCTATGGTTAATGAGGTATATCATATTGGTGCAAGAACGGATACTGCAGAGTTTAATTGGGAAGTGTTTAGAGAGTTAAATCTTGATTATTCTAAGAAGATATGGACTATTTGTTCGCAGAATAATATACCATTAATATATGCATCATCGGCAGCTACCTATGGAGATGGAGAATTAGGATACGATGATAATCATAGTATAATTCCTAATCTAAAACCCCTTAATCCTTATGGTAAAAGTAAGCAAGACTTTGATTTATGGGTATTAGAACAAGAAAATACACCCGGGTTTTGGGCTGGGTTTAAGTTTTTTAATGTTTATGGTCCAAATGAGTATCATAAAGATAGAATGGCTTCAGTAATTTATCATAGCTTTAATCAGATAAGTGATAAGGGTTTCGTAAAATTATTCCGCTCGCATAGGAAAGAATATAAAGATGGTTACCAATTAAGAGACTTTATATATGTAAAGGACTTAGTTAATGTCTTATTCTTTATGATGAAAGAAAGGAAAGAATCAGGTATATATAATTTAGGCACTGGTAAAGCAAGAAGTTTTTATGATTTAGCTTGTTCTACTTTTAAAGCTATGGAAAGAGAAATAAATATTGAATTTATCGACATCCCAGAAGATATTAGAGAGAAATACCAATACTATACCCAGGCAAATATGAGTAAACTACTTTCCCAAGGATATACACAAGGCTTTACTTCTTTGGAAGAGGGAGTAGAGGATTATGTACAGAATTATTTAATAAAGAAAAACTACTATTAGAAAATGAATTATAAAGAAAAGCTAAATAAGATAAAGGCGTTTGTATTTGATTATGATGGAGTAATGACAGATGGGTTTATATGGGTTGCAGATCAAAGACTATTACTTAGAAGCGGAAATGTAAAAGATGGTTATGCTCTCCAATATGCAATTAGAAAGGGATATGAGATAGCTGTAATATCTGGAGGTAAAGGCGATAGTATTCAGGCAAGAATGGAGATGTTGGGAGTAAAGGATGTGTTTTTAGGCTCTCATAGGAAGAAGCAACTATTTCTTGATTATGTGGAATCAAAAGGATTGAAAAAGGAAGAAGTTTTATATATGGGAGATGATATCCCTGATTATGATGCTATGATAGAGGCAGGAGTTAGTACCTGTCCTGCAGATGCTGTTGAAGAAATTAAATCAGTAGCAGACTATATCTCACATAAGAATGGTGGTCATGGTTGTGTTAGAGATATAATTGAGCAGGTTATGAGGTTACAAAACACATGGTTTCACGAAGATGCAATAGAATGGTAAGAAAAATAATAGTTTGTCTTTTTATTTTAATTATTATTACCCCATTACTCGTATTTTCACAAGTAAATGATAAAGATATTAGAGATAATAGAAAGGCAACTTATTATCATCATAAGTTTGTAAACAGAAAAACTTCCTCAGGAGAAGTCTTTTCTCAAACCAAGTACACTGCCGCACACAATAGTTTACCTCTTCATACAATTGTCAGAGTAACAAATAAAAAGAACCAAAGATCGATTATTGTAAGAATAAATGATAGATGTCCAAAACAAAGAGTAATTGATTTGACTTTAATTGCCGCAAAAAGATTAAAGATGATTGAATCTGGTGTGATCCCTGTAAGACTTGAAATCTTAAATAAGGATTATACCGAACTATGGCAAAAGCAAGAGGAAATCTTTAATTTATTTGACAGAAAAAATGAAATTGACAGCTTGAAAAATGCGATTTTTGATTCAATAATTTTCTCAAATGCTAATAATATCAATGAAAATTATATCTTTGCATTTAATATAAGAATAATTAAAGCGAATAATAAAACTCATGCGAGAAAAATTATTAGGCAATTGCCTAATAAATATAAGCATATAACAAGAGCTGTAAAAATTAATGAATCAGATTATTATAATATAAATATTGGTCCCTTTATTTCGGAACAAACAGCCATAATTGCATTGAAAGAAATAAGAAAAAGGTACCCAATAGCACACATTTTAGAAAAGAAAAATGAAGATTAATTTTATATTAAACTATTTTTTTTTACTTTTGCATGACGGCTTTGTGTGATAAATTATTGGTGTATTTATTTATAGTGCTGGTAATTAAGATTAAACGTATAATAATTGCTACTTTTAGCATGAGCTAGTTTTATATTTTTGAACTATGTATAGACGACAAATCATGTTTTTATTAAACAAATATGTTAGAGCTTATTTGTTAATCCTTTTGGGGACTATTCCATTATTTGGAGTAGCTCAACAAGAGCCTCAATTCACACAATACATGTTTAACCGTTTATCGTATAATCCAGCTTATGCAGGGAGTAATGGTGCAATATGTTTAACCAGTTTTTATCGAAATCAATGGATGGGACTTGATTTAATGGATGTATCCGGAGGAGCTCCTTCTACACCTCAGACAATTAATTTTTCTATAGATGCTCCCGTATCTTTTCTTAGAGGAGGTTTAGGAGCAACAATTATTTCTGATAAGATTGGATATTGGAATCAAACATTTGTAAAACTTGATTATGCTTATCGATTTGAATTGCCTACAGGTAATCTGGCTTTTGGATTAGAGGCTCAATTATTCAATTCTACTCTTGATAGATCTAAATTAATTGGTTCGGATCAATATGATGATTTAGACAATATAGGTCAATCAAATGATCCAGTTTTATCTAATTCATCAAATGATGATTTTATGTTTGACTTAGGATTTGGAGTTTATTACCAAGTTCCTGGAAAATTGTATATAGGACTTTCCTCCGCAAAATTATTAGAAACAAAAAGTGAAAAACTAAATTGGGAACATAGAAGACATTATTATGTTATGGCTGGATATGATTGGACAGTACCATCAAATCCATCTCTAAGAGTGTTGCCTTCAGTGTTAATAAAAACTGAGTTTTCATCTATGCAGGTAGACGCAAGTTGTTTATTAGAATATCAACATAAATTTTGGGGAGGAATGAATTATAGATTACAAGATGCAATTAGTGTAATGGGTGGTTTAAGTGTAGGGGGATTTAAATTTGGATTAGCTTACGATTTACCAACTTCAAGATTATCAACTCAAGGTGTAGGTTCATTAGATGTTTTTGTTAGATATTGCTTTAAAGTTGAGAACCCACCTAAGCCTCCAACAAGTTATAGAAATACAAGAAGAAACTAAATAAAAATTGAAACATATATATTTAAAATACGTTTATAGTAGAAATCAAAAATTTCAAAATATGAAAAGAATCATTTTATTTGCCTCTGTAGTTTATTTAGCAATAGGCTGTGGTACATCTGATAATGGTGAACTTGTAGGAGTACAGGATAGACCAATTTTTGAAGATATGCAACCATATGGGATGGTAGAAGTGCCTCAGGGTAGTTTTATGATGGGCTCTGCAGATGAAGATATTTATAATACTCAAAATCGACAACCAAAAACTGTACAAGTTGCTTCTTTCTGGATGGATGAAACAGAAATAACTAATAATGAATATAGACAGTTTGTTTATTGGGTTAGAGACTCAATCGCATATCGTTTATTAGGAGATCTTAATCCTGAAAAGTATTTAATCGAAGCAGACCAATATGGTGAAGATTATCCTGTTCCAATGATTAATTGGGAAGCGGAGATTGATTGGACAATGAAGGATATTGACGAGAGAGATGTATTATCTTCATTGTTTATACAACAAGATGAGAGATATTATAATAGACTTCAATATGATATTCAAAAACTAAATTACGAGTATTTTTGGATAGATCAAAGTCTTGCGGCACAAAAAGATAATTCTGGTCAACAATTAAGTTCAGAGTATCATGGTTCTGCATTCTCAGGACGTCCTCAGGGGCTCAGAAACAGAAGTCAAGTAATTAAAAGAGAAGTGATAAATGTTTACCCTGATACTCTTTGTTGGGTTCATGATTATGCGTACTCGTATAATGACAACTTAACCAGATCATATTTCTCACATGTTGTTTATGATAATTATCCAGTTGTAGGTGTTACTTACAGACAAGCTAAGGCTTTCTCAGTATGGAGAACATTAATGATGAATAATTATTTGGAAGCTAATAGTTATTCGAGAATGGAAGATTTTCGTTTGCCAACTGAAGCAGAATGGGAATATGCTGCAAGAGGTGGTGGTGTTGGTGGAGCTTACCCATGGGGAGGTCCTTACGTAAGAAATGGTAAGGGATGTTTTATAGCTAACTATAAACCTATGAGAGGTAATTATGATAATGATGGAGGTATTACACCTATTATAGTTGCCCATTATGCTCCAAACGATTTTGGTCTTTATGATATGGCAGGGAATGTATCTGAATGGTGTGAGGATACCTTTAATCCTTCAGCATATAACTATGCACATGATTTAAGTCAAGTAGCAAGATATACTGCAACAGAAGATGAAAATCCTGTTATGAAGAGAAAAGTAATTAGAGGTGGTTCTTGGAAAGATCAAAAACATTTTATTCAAACTGCTACTCGTACATATGAATTCCAAGATTCTGGAAAGAGCTATGTTGGATTCCGTTGTGTTCAATCTTATATCGGAAGACAAAGAGGAGATAATCCTAAGACATCTTCAAACGTTTACAAATACTAATTGAATTAAAATATATAATCAAAAAAAATAAAAATTATGGGCTTAGATAGTATAGTAAGAAGTAAGGCTTATAAAAATATTGCTGCAAAATTATACGGTATTGGTGCATCTGCGGTAATTGTTGGTGCGTTATTCAAAATTCAACACTGGCCATTTGCAGGTGAGTTATTAACTTTAGGGATGGGTACAGAGGCGATAATTTTCTTCGTTTCTGCTTTTGAGCCGCTTCACGTTGAGTACGATTGGAGCTTGGCTTATCCAGAACTTGCAGGTATGGAAGATCCAGATTCTGAAGAAAGAAGAAAAAAGAGAAAAAACAAACACGAGGAATTAGGTGTTGAGGCTGGACTAACAATAGGCTCTACAACTCAAGCTTTAGACCAGATGTTATCTAATGCAAAGATTGGACCAGAATTGATTGAGAGTTTAGGAAAGGGATTGAAAGACCTTTCTGAAACAGCTGGACAATTAGGAACAGTAGCAAATGCTACAATTGCTACAGATAATTTTATTAGAAATATTGAAGGAGCATCAGAAAGTGCAGCAGAATTATCTTCATCTTATAAGAAAACTTCAGATTATCTAAATAAAGATTTGATGGTTTCTGGTGAGTATTTAGCTTCTGTTCAAGATGCAACATCAGCTGTTTCGACTCTTTCAAATATTTACAAAGAAACAGCTACTGCTCTTTCAAATGGAGAATCATCCTATTTAGAAGAATTGAAAACAATGGCTTCAAGCCTTTCTTCTATTAATGCATTGTACGAATTACAAATTCAAAATTCTACAATTCAATTAGAATCAACAAAACAAGTTCAGGAAAAAATTGATAATTTAGTTGTTAACTTTGCAGATACAGCTGAAAATGTTCTTAGATATAAGGAACAGGTAAATGCTCTTTCAAAGAAGGTTACTGCTTTGAATGATATTTATGGAAACATGTTAGCAGCAATGCAAACAAGAGCATAAGCAAAGAATTAATTAATTGAATTATTAAATTGAAAATAGAATAGATTATGGGTGCAACGAATTGTCCCGAAACGCCAAGGCAGAGAATGATTTCAATGATGTATTTAGTACTAACAGCTATGTTAGCATTAAATGTATCTGTTGAAATTCTCCAGGCTTTTGTTACTGTAGGAGACTCAGTTGAGAAGACAAATCAATTGTTTTCAAAGAAAGTGGAAAGTTCTTACTATTCATTTGAGCAAGCATTTATTGGTAATCCAGAAAAAGTTGGTCCAAACTGGCAGAAAGCTCAACAAGTTAGAAAAGAAACTAAGCAGATGCTTGACTATATTGATAGTATCAAATACGAATTAGTTGCTATAGTAGAAGATCTTAAAGGAGGTCCAGCTGAGGCTAAAAAATTACTTAATGATTTTGGTCATGATATGATTCAAAAGAAAGATAATTATACAATAGCTACTAATTATTTTATAGGTCAATCAGAGGATGGCTCTGGAGCTAAGGCAATGGAGTTAAGAAAGAAGATTGAAGCATATCAGGCAAAAATGATTGAATTAGCTGATCCAAGTTTTAGAGAACAGTTAAAGAAAATACAAATAAATACTCAGGGTAAATTTAAAGGCAAGAGTGGTCAGGAGTTAAATTGGCAAATGTATAATTTCTTCCATACTATTACAATTGCGGACTTAGTATTATTAAATAAATTCAAATCAGAAATTCAAAGTGCTGAATTTGATATTGTAAATAATCTTTATACTGCTGTTAGTAAGGATGACTTTAAGTTTGATGCTGTTCGTCCAATGGTAGTACATAAATCAACTTACGTAATGCAGGGTGATGCTTATGAAGCTGAAGTTTTTGTTTCAGCTTATGATTCAAGAACAGAGTTAAGAGCAGATGTTGCTGGAAGTAATTATATTGGAGATTCAGGAGTTGTAAAACTACGTTTCCCTGCTACTGCAGTAGGTCCAAGAAAATACTCAGGAACTATATTTGTAAAGAAAGAAACAGGTGAAGAGGCTCATCCTTTCTCAGGAGAATATTTCGTAGCAGCTCCTTCAGCAACAATTTCTCCAACCAAGATGAATGTATTCTATATAGGAGTTGATAACCCAGTTTCGATTTCAGTTCCTGGAGCATCTGCTGAGAGTATAGAACCATCAATCACTGGTGGTGGAGGTGCAACAATTACTAAGGTTAAACCAGGAGAATATGTTGTAAATGTAAAGACTCAACAAGCAGCTACTATTAATGTTGCAGCAAATTTCAATGGAAAAAGAATGCCAATGGGTTCAATGAATTTTCGTGTAAAAACTATCCCTAAGCCTAAGGCTCAAGTTGGAGCTTCTGATGGAGGAAGGATAGCTAAGGAAATTTTATTAGCTCAAGCAGGACTTAGAGTTGTTATGGAAGGATTTGATTTTCCTGTAACTTATCAAGTAACTGAATTTACTATGACCTTCAATACTGGAGGAGACGGACAAGCACCACTTGTAGCAAGAGGGAGTCGCTTTACTCCTGAAATGTTAGCTCAAATTAACCGTCTTAGAAGAGGACATAAGGTATATATTGAAGGAATTAGAGCAAAGGGACCTGACGGTGAAAAGGCTGTGGCTAACCCACAAATGATTTTCACTATTCAGTAATAAATTAGATTGTAATTAAAACAATAAATGCAATGAAAAAGATAGCATTAATCGCAATTGCGATATTAAGTTTGGTTAGCGTGAATTTATCCGCTCAAATCTTGGATGAACAAAATCAAGTTGCAAGAGATGGATTTTACGATAAGATTTATCATAAACAAATCAAACCATTTGAGTTTCCTTATGTCAGAGAAGCAGATGTGGTTTGGGAATGGAGAATTTGGAGAGTTATTGATTTTAGAGAAAAAATGAATCAAGTATTCTATTATCCTCTTGATCCAGAACAGGGTAAGGTTAATTTATTCTATGCTCTTGAATCTGCAATTTTAGAAGGAAAGATTAAGGTATATGAGGATGATGAGTTTAAAAGAGAAATTACAGACTGGCCTTCTAGAAAAAAAAGTTTTACTCCTCCGATTACTACAACAATTGAAAGAATGGATATGGATGGAACAATTCAGTTAATAGATTCATTAATCGAAAGAAATATTTCAAATGAAGATATTCGAACTCTAAGATTGAAAGAGGATTGGTTTATTGATAAAAATCGTTCAGTAATGGATGTTAGAATCTCTGGTTTCTCTCCAGTCTATTACCAAATTAAAGAAGAAGGTACTGCACCTATTCCAAATCCTTTGTTTTGGGTAAGATATAATGATCCTGAAGTAAGAGAATTGCTTGCTAATGTTGAAGTATTTAACGAAAGAAATAATGCTGAGAGAAGAAGCTATGATGATATATTTATAAAAAGATATTTCACAAGCTATATTATTAGAGAATCTAACAGATATGAAAGAGCAATTGGTACTTATTTAATTGGTGCAGATGCTTTGGCTGAAAGTGAGAAAATAAGTGATAAAGTTTTTGATATCGAAGATGATATGTGGGAATACTAAGATAAAACTAATCTTAGTACTCAAACCAAAAGACTGCCTTTGAGCAGTCTTTTTGGTTTTAAATCAAATCTTTTTAATTTTAATTCCAAAAATATGAAGATAAAACCTTTTAGAATATATATGCTAAAGAAGTATATAACGCGGAATGATTTAAAAATCCTGGATATTGGTTCAGGGAGTCATAGCCCAAGTATTACTAAAACTTGGTTTTCACAATCCACTTATCATGCTGTGGATATTAATCTTAACTATAATAATGATAAAAAGGATATTGAATCAATAGATAAATTCTTTCAAAAGGATTTAACTCTTTTAGATTTCAGTGATATTGAGGATAATTCTTATGATTTGATTATTATGTCTCATATAATTGAGCATTTGTCAAATGGAGATAGGGTAATCGAATCTCTCTTAAGCAAACTAAGGCCAGAAGGGATAATTTACATTGAATATCCATCCGTTAAAAGTCTTTCTCTGCCTTCAATGCAAGAAACACTGAATTTCTTTGACGATCCAACCCATGTCAGGATATATACTTTGCCAGAATTGGTAAATCTATTGATAAGAAATAACACTAAAATCCTTAGATGCGGAACAAGAAAACGCCTTTTAACCAATTTGCTAATCCCAATAAAGTTAGTATATCAATTGCTTTCTAAAGGTTATATTAGAGGAGGTACTCTATGGGATATAACAGGTTTTGCAGAATATATAATTGCAAGAAAAAACAAGTAAGTAGATGTAAAATTTGACCAAGTAAGGTTTATTCAAAAATAGAATCAAATTCCAGCGAAATAGAATCAAATTACAGAAAACTAACTCTTGATTCTAAAAAAATGTAATTTGATTCTATTTCCGTAGAATCAAGAGTTAGTTTTCTTAACTCAAATGTTAATTAAGAAAGAGTTAAGAATAGTGAATAAAATACTTGATTCTGAACTATTTTCCTCTTCCTTGGAAGATTATTACAAAGGTATAAAGAAGAATTTTAATATCTGTGGCTATTGAAAGGTTCTCTATGTAGATTAAATCGTATTGAAGCCTTTCTATCATCTCATCCACATTCTCAGCATATCCAAATTTTACCTGTCCCCAAGAGGTAATACCAGGCTTAACCTTATGTAGGAGTCTGTATTCTGGAGCTTGCTTTACTATTTGTTCAATGAAAAACTGACGTTCAGGTCTTGGACCCACAAGACTCATAGTCCCCTTTAATACATTATAGAATTGCGGTATCTCGTCCAACCGAACCTTACGCATAAATTTCCCAAAGGGAGTAATTCTTGAGTCATTATCGCTCGAAAGCATAGGAGTGCCATTCTCAGCATTCATATACATAGAGCGAAATTTATGCATATAGAATGATTTACCCTTATAACCAATTCTTTCTTGTTTATAGAATATTGGACCCTTCGAAGTGGAGTAAACAATTATTCCTGTAATAATATAAACTGGTAAAAGTATTATCATTGCAATAAGTGAAAAAACAATATCCATTACTCTCTTAGATAATTTATACATATTAGACATCACTTCATTAGAAACGAGAACTAAAGGAGTTTGGAAAATTGCACTCATCTTTACCCTTCCAAGGAGGATATCCTTAGTGTCAGCAGGTATTTTAATTAAAACGTTGCTCTTAGCTTCAATATCTGTAATTATCTTATGCAAATTTGGCTCATTTTCTTTTTCTACAGCAATAATTATTTCTTCAATCTTCCATTTCTCAATTATCTCAAAAAGGTTTTCAAATTTACCAAGATAAGGAAGGTAATTAGAGAGTTCAGTATCAGTATTGTCAATGTTTACATAGCCAATAAATTTATTTCCAGAGGATATCTCTTGGTTTTCAATAGTCTTAAAGATTTTTATAGCCTCTCCATTATTCCCAATAATAAGCGTTGGAAAGCCAATTTTTTTAGAATGAATTTTATTGGCAGTTCTTGTAGTGATTATAAGTCGAGGAATATAGGTAAGAGTAAAATGAGCCATGAAAAGCATTGCAAAAGAGATATAGTAATTTTTATAAGATTGGATATGGTCGTCAAGAAGAAGTGCAAAGAAAATAATAATTATTCCAACAAAGCTAATCCATAGAGTTTGCTCCAATTCTCTAAGTCTTGATTTTCGATAGGGGTCGATATAAGTGCCTTGTAAAAAATAAAGAAAAACCCAAAACAAGGGAAGAAATGCTAAGCCAATATAGAAATTAGAATCTGCAAAAACATTATTGATATCATCAAAATCCCCAGTTTCTATAGTGGTTTTTCTGAATACAAAAAATAAAGCCCAAGCAAAAAGAGCTGAGAATATATCAGATATGACATATTTTGCACCATGAATTTTTCTATTCATATCTTAAGAGTTGAGGTTTTTAGAAATTAGGTTTGTGAATAAGTTTTACATTATCGATATAAACCCAACCATTATCAATATTATTTGGGTTAGCTGGAGACAAAAAGACACGGAAGGTATTAGGGTAGAAAAGTTGTTGCCATACCTTGCCCATTACTACATAGATTTTTTGCCAACCCTTATTAGAATTTGCATTAACCCTCATCGCATTTATATAATAATCCTTCGAGCCAGAAGAAGTTTTGCCTTTAATTCCAATATCAAAAGGAATATTACACCAATAATCTAATTCAAGTATCAATACATCTTTATTTGTAACATACATTGAATCGGTAATTATCTTGTAAGAGGCTTGATTTTTACCTAAATACATTGCACCACAATATGAACCATACTCGACAGAGTCAATATGATTAATTTTTGTAATTAAATTTGTCGAATCTGGATTAATCCCGTCGGTAGTAAACTCAATTGAAGGGCTTTCGAACAACTCAACAAGCGAGAATTTAGTAAGAATATCATTATACTTAACCTCCAAGGTGCCAAAATCAATAGTTTTGCCAGGGATTAGATTATGTGTTTGAGAATAATAAGAATAGAAAGGGTATTCTGCTCTGGTCATAGCAATACCATTTAACTTAACTCCAGGTCGGATATCAATCTTGTGGCTTCCTTCTTCTAAAATTGGGATTTCACAAGGTAGAGTAAACGCACCAATATTAATATTATCCACATAAATCCATACATCGGTAATCAAAGAAGTATTGAAACCTTCGATAGAACTCTGTGGGATATTATTATTTTGGACTAAATTTATAGCATCTATCTTAATATAGGAAGGTATTTCCTGATTGCCCTCGAAATTATTGCAAGAACCAAAGCCAATTATGCTTAGAATACCTAAAAAAACAGGAAGTAGTTTTTTTCTCATAATAAAAAAATATAATCTTCAAATACAACGATTAATCCAGATATATATTATTTAATACCCAGAACTAAGTAGCAAAAATAAACCTTTTTTCTTTCTCCATAAAGCATTATATGGATTTTATTTTGTAAATTCGCCATTCGTTAGAAGAAAAACTCCATAAATGATAAGAGATAGTTTTAAGCATAAGGGATTAAGGAAAGCACTTGTAGAGGAACTTATTACAAAGGGAATAACAGATAAGGCAGTATTGGATGCAATTGGTAAAATCCCTCGTCATATATTCTTAGATTCATCATTAGATAATCTTGCTTATATCGATAAAGCATTACCTATTGGCTGTGACCAAACCATAAGCCAACCATATACAGTAGCGTTCCAAACTCAGCTTTTGGAATTAAAGAAAACCGATAAGGTCTTGGAAATAGGGACAGGTTCAGGCTATCAAACCTGTGTTTTAAGTGAGATTTCTACAAGGATTTATTCTATAGAGAGACATAAACCGCTTCATATAAGAGCTTCTTCAGTAATCAAGCTATTGAAATACAATTCACGATGTTTCTTTGGGGATGGATATAAGGGGCTTGTTCAATTTTCCCCATTTGATAAAATACTTGTAACATGTGGAGCTCAAGAATTGCCAAAAGACTTATTTATGCAATTAAAAATAGGAGGATATATGGTAATTCCATTAGGGGAGAAAACTCAGATAATGACAAGGATTACCAAAGTTTCTGAATTTGAAGCTAAAAGAGAAGATTTTGGGGATTTTAGTTTTGTCCCCATGTTAGGCGATAAAGCGATGTAAAATAAATTATTATTAATATCTTCATTTTTATTATCTCATAAAAAAATCGTATCTTTGCAAGTAATTAAATAAAAAAGACATGGCAAAGGGAAGAGTACTATTTGTAAATCAAGAGATGTTACCATATTTAGATGGAAGCGAATTATCTAAAATAAGCAGAAATATACCTCAATACATACAAGAAAAAGGTAAAGAAATCCGAACTTTTATGCCAAAGTTTGGGAATATAAATGAGAGGAAAAACCAATTACATGAGGTAATTAGACTTTCAGGGATAAATCTAATTATTGAAAATGCAGACCACCCACTTATTATAAAAGTTGCATCAATCCAACCTGCAAGAATGCAAGTCTATTTTATAGATAATGAAGACTTCTTCCTTAGGAGGTATGATGTTTATGATGTAAAGAATAAAATGTTTATTGACAACGATGAAAGAACAATATTTTATTCAAGAGGTGTATTGGAAACAATAAAAAAACTTAATTGGCAACCACAGGTAATACATTGCACAGGCTGGTTTACATGTCTTATCCCGTTCTATGTTAAAAGAACAGAATATAAACATAATCCTTTATTCTCAAAAAGTAAAATAGTTATTACTCTTTACGATGATGATTTTGGAGATAGTTTATGTGAAAATCTATATAAAAAATTAAAAGTAGATGGAGGAACTTTAAAGGATTGGAAATTCTATAAAGAACCTACATATCTTAATTTTATGATGGCGGCAGTATCTTACGCTGATGGGATAGTATTAGGGAGTGATAAAATTAATCCAGAACTATTGGAATTTGTTCGCCAAACCAAGAAAAATATTATTGAATATGCTCCAATTGAAGAGCAGGTTGAAAAGTTAAATGCACTTTATGATAAAATTATTATTCCTGTGGAGGATTAATAAAACTAAATGCAACAATAGACAATATTTATCGTTACTTGCTATATCAAAAAATATAATTCAATGAAGAAAATAAAATTCTTATTAATAGTTTTGTTACCCTTATTCTTTTTTTCATGCACCAATGAGGATGAAATCCTTGGCTTGAATTTAGTTGAAGACTCTGATAGGGTTAGTTTGCATGGACATAAACTAAATAACGTAATGGCGTTTAATTTCCATGAAGGAGATTCCTTAAAGACATCTAATTACAGATATATGACCATGGGAGAGTATTCTGATAATGAATTTGGAAAACTTACTACATCTATTTTTACTCAGATAAGTCTATCAACAAATAGTCAGGATTTTTCTTCTTCCACCTATTCAAAGCCAGATTCTATTGTCTTAACAATGGCCTATACAGGACTATTTGCAAAAGACACATCAATTAAAAATATGGATATGAAGGTTGAAGTATATGAAATCACAGAGGATTTTATTGATTCAGTATCATATTATTCTAATAGTAAACTGAATATTAATCCAACTCCAATTTATTCTTCAGTTATCAATATTTCTCCTAAACAAACTTTGGTAATTGGAGGAGATACTTTATTGCCACATCTAAGAGTTAATCTGGGGAATGCTTTTATGAATAAAATACTATCACTTGGTTCAATTCCAAGCAATGGAGAGTTTAAAAATCAAATAAAAGGATTTTATATTAAAGCAACAACAACATCAAGCTCTTCTGCAAATGGAATGATTACTTATTTTGATATGTATTCTTCTCTTTCAGGAATGAGTTTGTATTATAGGGATGGAAACGATAAAACTTTAAGATATAATTTCGTATTTGATGATAAATCAACACGTTTTTCAAATATTGAATATGATTTCTCCTCAAGCGATATTTCAAGTTTTAATACACTTACTTCATATAACGATTCAATAGATTGTCAAGGAGCTATTCTAAATAATAAAATGTATTTAGGCAATTTGGGTATTAGTTATATCAAATTAAATATTGATAGTTTAATGAATTGGTATAAAGATTCAACTCAAAATATAGGGGCATTTAATCAGGTTTTATTAACAATTCCTGTAGACGAAAACTATTCTAATAATAATCTTTACTATAATTTCCCATCTCGATTAGTTGCTTATAGAAAAGATGATAACGGAAATTTTGTATATATTCATGATGCTTTTCAGGCAGAGAGTTTTGATGGAAAATTTTATAAAGCGAATAATTCTTATCGTATGAGAATTACTTCACATCTTCAAAACTATTTGAATGGAAATATTAAGGATCCTCATATTTATTTATTCCCTGACTCCAGAATATCTACTGCATCAAGAGTTGTATTGAATGGACCTAAACATAATACGAACCCAACTAAGATAGAAATCATATATACAAGATAATGAAGAAACTTGTTTTTTTGCTGATAATTTTTTCAGCATCATTTAACTTAATTGCTCAAACTCCATATACAGAATATTGGAAAAATGGGGAAGTATCCACAAAAGGGTTTAAAACTGATAAAGATACAAGAATTGGAGAGTGGATTTGGTATTATCCTAATTCCAAAATTCAAATCAAGGGTAGCTATGATGAAAATGGGAGGAAAATAGGACAATGGCATCATTATTTTGAAAATGGTCAACTTTTTAAAGTAGAAACATATTCTGAGCAAGGAGAAAACCAAGAATATTATAGTAATGGTCAATTGCATTATAAGGTAGAAATTATTGATTCTAAAAAGCAAGGGAAGTATAAGGAATTTCATAAGGACGGGAAATTAAAATTTGAGGGAGAGTATAATTATGACCTTTTAGAAGGAGATGTTATCTGGTGGTATGAGAGCGGCAAAAAAGAGATGGAGGGGAATTTAGTAAAAGGTAAACGCAATGGGCTTTGGAAATACTATTATAGAGAAAATGGCAAATTAGGGAGCAAAGGAGAGTTTAAAAATGATTTAGAAGAAGGAGAATGGGAGTATTTTTATTCTACTTCAGAACTTTGGAGAAAAGGTAAATACTCAAACGGCAAGCGTCAAGGACTATGGACTACCTATTATGAAGATGGAAAAGTATTGCAGAAAGGCAATTACGAAGATGGGTTGGAACAAGGGGAATGGGAAAGTTATTATCCTGATGGTTCAATTAAAGATAAAGGTAGTTTTACTAAAGGTGAGATGAGCTCAGAATGGATATCTTATTATCCAAATGGGATTATAAAGACAAGAGTGAATTATTCAAATGGCTTAAAACATGGTCAGGAAACACTTTTCGATGAAACAGGAAAGAAATATATAATTGCTAATTACAAGAATGGTAAATTAGACGGAGAGTATAATAAATTTACTCCTTATGGTGTATTGATTGAAAAATCTAACTACAAATTTGGAGAAAGAGATGGGAAATCTATATTCTATTATCTTCAAGGAGCCTTATTAAGAGAACAAAGCTTTAAGAATGGCAAACCAGATGGGAAATGGGCTGAATATACTGAAAATGGGAATCTATTAGGTAAGGGTCAGTTTAAATTAGGGAAACAAGAGGGTACTTGGACTAATTACGATGGGAAAGGAAATATGATTTCAATCACAAAATATAAATCTGGCAAAAAAATATCTCAAGAAATTATTAAAGAGAAGAAAAAAGATAATTCAAAAAAGAATTTTTAGAGATTAGCCTATGGAAAATCTCTCTAATATTTTAGATTATAAAATCCTTTTAGCCTCTAAAAGCCCAAGAAGATTAGAGCTTATTAAACAAATGGGATTCGAGGTTGAGACTTTTCCTATTGATGTTGATGAGGATTACCCATTAGATTTAGATTATAGAATTATTCCAGAATACCTTGCTGAAAAAAAAGCAAAAGGCTTTAATTATTCTTTGCTAAATGATAATGAAATCCTTCTAACTGCCGATACAATGGTTTTTATAGATGGTCATTCAATTTCAAAACCTGAAAATCGCAATCAAGCTATTGATTTTCTTACTTCTCTTTCTGAAAATAAACATTTAGTTATAACTGGAGTTTGTTTGAAAACAAACAAAAAAGAAATATCTTTTAGTGCATCTACAACAGTTTACTTTAAGAAATTAGAATTGTGGGAGAAGGAATACTATGTAGATAATTATAAACCTTACGATAAGGCTGGAGGATACGCAATTCAGCAATGGATTGGTTGTATTGGCATTGAGAAAATAGAAGGGTCATATTATAATGTTGTGGGGTTGCCTACTTTTGAGGTGTTTAATCATATTAAGAAAATAATTGTCAATTATGAATGATAAAAAATCTATATTAATAGTAGATGATGATTTGGATATTATTGAATTCTTAAGTTTCTCATTGGAAAAAGATGGTTATTTAGTAAAGACTGCTGAATCTGGAATTCAGGCATTGAATTTAGTAAAGAGTTTTGTCCCTGACATTATTCTCTTAGATGTTATGATGCCAGAGATGGATGGAATTGAGACATGTGCAGAATTAAGAAAAATCACGGAATTAGATAATACCATGATAGTATTTTTAACTGCGAGAAACGAAGACTATTCTCAATTAGCAGGTTTTAGTGCAGGAGCAGATGATTATATTTCAAAACCAATTAAACCGAAATTGCTTTCAGCCCGTCTAACTGCTTTGTTAAGGCGTAAAAGGATTCCGCCTTCAAGTACTAATTCTTTTTCAGATTCAAATAATAATCAATTAGTTTTGATGGATATAATAATTGATAAGGATAGATACGTAGTTAGTGTTGGGGGTAAGGAAATTACTTTATCAAAAAAAGAATTTGAATTGCTTTATTTCTTAGCCTCTAAACCTAATAAAGTATTTACAAGGGATGAGATTTATTCTGCTGTTTGGGATGATGGAGTAATAGTAGGAGAAAGAACAATAGATGTTCATATCAGAAAACTTAGAGAAAAGCTTAAGATAGAAAATATAAAAACTTATAAAGGAGTAGGGTATAAATACGAAGAATAAAAGAAAATGAAAAATAGATTACTTATCTCTTTACTTGCTTTCTCCTCTCTGATTTTATTTTTTCTTGGAGTAATAGTTCTAAGTTTTGTTTCAAAGGAGGATTATTTCCTTTCAGCACTTATATATAGTATTGCCTTTTTTATTCTAAACTATATTTTTATCAGATATTTTATAAGGAAAGAAATCTACGAAAAGGTAAGAACCATATATAAGAATATCTATAGCTATAAAGTTTCAAAAAAAGACCTTCGTCAAAGAATAAAATCCTCATCTCTTAGCCTTGATGATGTTAATAAGGAAGTGGAACAATGGATGGAGGATGATAATGAGAAGATGAATAATATGATAGCCTTAGAGAAATTTAGGAAAGATTATATTGGTAATGTTGCTCATGAACTTAGAACTCCTATTTTTACTATCCAAGGTTATGTATCAACACTTTTGGAAGGAGGAATTGAGGATAAAAACCTTAGTTTAAAATATCTTCAGAGAGCAGAAGCAGGTATTGACAGGATGATAGATATTGTTCAAGACCTTGATGCTATTTCACAGTTAGAGCAGGGAGAATTTCCTTTAAATATTATAAACTTCGATATTTCTGCATTGATTCAAGAGGTGATTGAACACCTTGAACTAAAGGCAAAGGAAAGAAAGGTTTCGGTTGTTGCGGCAAATCCAGAGCCGTATTTTGTTATTGCTGATAGGGAGAAGATACGCCAGGTTATTGTAAACCTTATTGAAAATGGGATTAAATATTCTAAGGATAATGGGGGAGAGGTAAGAATTAAAACCTTTGATATGGATGACCAATTACTAATAGAGATTTCTGACCATGGAATAGGTATTGACGAGAAGGATGTTGACAGAGTTTTTGAGAGGTTTTATCGTACTGACAAGGCGCGTTCGCGTCAATTTGGAGGAACAGGTCTTGGTCTATCTATTGTAAAGCATATTATCGAAGCACATGACCAAACAATTAATATTAGAAGTAAGCTCGGACAAGGTACAGTCTTTGGTTTTACTCTAAAGAAATCCAAAAAAGAATAAGAATTACTTCCCATTGAATGCATTCATAGTCCTATCCATGCCAATAGTTGAGAAGGATTTTACAATATCATTTAGTAGTTCAAATCTTAGATTAATTGTAGCTAACTCGCCTTCCGACCACTGCCCAAGAACAAAATCGACTTGCTTGCCTCTTGAAAAATCATTGCCAATTCCAAAGCGTAAACGATTGAATTTATTATGCCCAAGAGTTGATATAATATCCTTTAATCCATTATGACCTCCATCTCCACCATTCATCCTCATACGGATTTGACCTAATTCCAAAGCAATATCATCTACAATTACCAATATATTTTCTAAAGGGATATTCTCCTTATCCATCCAATACTTAAAAGCCTTTCCACTTAAATTCACATAGGTTGTTGGCTTTGCCAATATAATAGTTCTCCCCTTATGTTTGATTTGAGAAATATAAGCATGGCGTTCTAAGGTGAATTTCTCACCTTGATTTGCTTTAAGAATACTATCTAAAGCCATAAATCCAATATTATGTCTTGTATTCTCATATTCCGAACCTATATTTCCAAGCCCAATTATTAAGTATTTCATTTTCTGTTATTGCTAAGTTTTATAAGCAAAAATAGTGAATAGTAATTATACTACTCACTATTTTATATTGATAAATAATATTATTTATTAACCTTTTGAAGATTGACGAGTTGGTTTAACCCAAAGAACGATAGAAGATTTGTTTTCCAAACATTCAACGTTTTCTAATTCAAGTTTTTCAACTCTAATACTATTTCCTATTTCAAGTTTTGAAATATCAATGTCAATGTGTTGTGGTATATTATCAGGAAGCCCTTTAATTCTTAATTTACGTAATTTAGTAACTAATTTACCCCCTTGCAATACTCCAGGAGCAACCCCAATTGGGTTAACAGGAATAAGGGTTGTAATTGGTTTGTCATCGAAAATTCTTAAGAAATCTGCATGTAATACTTCATCTGATACTGGGTGGTATTGGATGTCTTGTAAGATTGCTCTAATTTCCTTGCCATCAATGTTTAGATTGATATAGTGTGTGTCTGGAGTGAAAAGAAGAGGTTTGAAATCCTTTTGCTCAACTGAGAATTGAATTTGTCCTTCTCCACCATAAACCACACATGGTACTAAATTTTGACGTCTTAATGCTTTTGCATCTTTTTTCCCTACGTTCTCTCTAAGAGAACCGCTCATAGATACTGTTTTCATTTTTTGTTTTGTTTTTGTTTATTTAATAATTTGGCGTGTTTGTCGCCGTTAATTTAGAATTTAATTGTTACTCCTTTTTTGCTTATTGCCATTTCGTAAAAGTCTGCAATACTTTCGTAGTTTTCTACTCTTCTAATAGCTTCTGCAAATATTGGAGCAACTGATAATTGTTTAATCTTAGATGATTCTTTCTTTAAAGGAATAGTATTAGTTACAATTAATTCCTTCATACTCGAATTCTCTATCTTATTTATAGCCTCACCGCTCAATACAGGGTGAGTAATCATTGCCCTTACGCTCTTAGCTCCGCTTTCTTGAATAAGTTCTGCAGCCTTGCAAAGGGTAGAGCCAGTATCAACTATATCATCTACAAGTATAACATGCTTGCCTTTTACATCCCCAATCAATTGCATAATCCCAATCTCATTAGGTTTGTTTCTTTGTTTATAACACATTACAAATCCTGTATTTAGTTTCTTAGCATATTCGCTTGCTCTCTTTGTGCCACCAACGTCAGGAGATGCAAAAAGAATATCTTCCATCTTAAAGTCTTCACTTGCCAACCCTCTTAAATAAGGTATAAAGATTGAAGAAGCCAAAAGGTGGTCAACAGGAACATTGAAAAATCCTTGGATTTGGTCAGCATGTAGGTCAATAGTAATAACCCTGCTTATTCCAGCTGTAGTTAGTAAATCCGCAACAAGTTTTGCAGTAATCGGAACTCTTGGTTTGTCTTTACGGTCTTGACGAGCAAAACCAAAATATGGAATAACTGCAATAATTCTCTTAGCAGAGGCTCTCTTTGCAGCATCAATCAGCATTAATAGCTCCATTAAGTTATCGCTTGGAGCAAAGGTAGACTGAATTATAAACACATCTCTACCTCTGATATTCTCCTCAAATGATGGTTGAAACTCCCCATCAGCATATTGAAGCACCTGAGACTTGCCTAATTCCTGTCCATAAATGTTTGCAATCTCTTTAGAAAGATAATGTGTAGCTCTTCCGGTAAAAAGTAATGCAGTGTTGTTTGTAGTATTTATATTCATTACCAATCTTATAAATGTAAAAAATTAGATATTTGAATATGCAAAATTACGTAACTTATTTCGATTAGAGAAAAAAATAAGTCTTTTATTTGTGTATTTAGAATTTATTAGTATTTTTGCACTCTCTTAACAGAGCATACCTAATATGCATCAGTGGCGGAATAGGTAGACGCGCTAGACTCAAAATCTAGTGGGGTTAAACCCGTGCCGGTTCGATTCCGGCCTGATGTACCAAAAGCAATCGCTTATTCAAAATCAAACTGAATAAGCGATTTTTTTATTCCCGCTATACAAAAAGACTTTTCTCAAATAAAAACCCACTGATTTTTCTCGATAATTCAAGTGATTTTCTCCCCATTGCAAATACAAGAAAAAGAAAGCCTTATTCAATAACAAATTCACTGAAATCTTATAAACTACATTATGGCATCTACCCTAATGACATTTTTTTTAATCTTGTTAGATTTTTCCTTGAAATAATTTTGATTATAATCACTTTATATAAAAATAATTCCCTACCTTTGAACTTTGAAAACATATAAAATAATATGTATGAAAAAATATAGGATAAAATATCCTAAATAATAAAGAAGTGCAGGATAACATATCCCACACTACGAGAGCGAATAAATTCTGATTAATAAATAAATTTAATGATATGAAAATTAAAGAAGTAACGATAAAAGATTTTAAGCGTTTTACAGATTTAACAATAAAAGATATTCCAGAAACTGCTAAACTAGTTGTTCTTGTTGGCCCTAATGGAAGTGGGAAAACATCTCTTTTTGAGGCTTTTTATCATTGGTATAGATATATTGGATATCAAAGATCTGGAGATAGAGATTATTATTTAAAAAGAACTATAGAAACACAAAGTGATACCAATTGGAAGTTTCATAATGCTGTAAATATCACAAATCATGAGAATATTATTTACAACCTCCAAAATGCAAAAGGAAAGTTTTATTTTAGAACAGCATACAGAAACGAACCAGATTTTACAACTAATCAATTAAATAGACAAGGAAATCCAGTAGAATCATTAAAGTTAAATACCTTGATGGAAAATGATATTAGTGTTTCTGAAAACTATCAAAGATTAATATCTATAACATTGTCGGGTGTATATAATGAATCTAATAATGATAAAACCATTGAGAACTATAGAAAAGAGTTAACTGGAAAAATTGAAACGTCTTTGAGTAATGTTTTTGATGATTTAAAATTTAGTGATATTGGAGATCCTTTATCTAACGGAAGTTTTTATTTTACAAAAGGTGTTACTACGAATTTTCATTATAAGAATTTATCGGCAGGGGAAAAATCGGCATTTGATTTAATATTAGATATAATAATAAAATCAGAATATTATAATGATGCAGTTTTCTGTATTGATGAACCAGAGTCTCATATGCATACGGCTTTGCAGGCTCGTTTGTTATCTGAAATGTATAATTTAATCCCAGATAATACTCAACTATGGATTTCAACACATTCAATGGGAATGTTGAAAGAGGCAAAAGAACTTGAAGAACAAAATCCTGGGACTGTGGCATTCTTAGATTTTGGAAATAGAGATTTTGATTCAACAGTAATAATGACCCCATCAAAAATGGATTTAACTATATGGAATAGATTTATGGAACTTGCTTTTGGGGATTTTTCAAAACTAATTGCACCTGATAGAATTGTTTTCTGCGAAGGTACAAGCCAAGGAAGAAAAATAAAGAATTTTGATTCTGTAGTCTATTCAAAAATATTTGCAGATAAATACCCTACAACATCCTTTGTTTCTATTGGTTCATGTTCTGAAATTGAAAGTGTTAATAATGTTAGTATAAAGATAGTTAAGGAACTTCTAAAAAATTCTGAACAAATAAAGTTTATTGACCGAGATAATAAAAGCGAAGAAGAAGTTGCTGAGTGTAATGAAAAAGGGATAAAAGTTCTTCAACGAAAACATATTGAGTGTTATTTATTAGATGATGAAATTATAACTAAATTGTGTATATCAAAAAATAAAGAAGATAAAATATCTGATTGCTTGGCTGCAAAACAAATAGCGATAGAAAAAAGTTTTCAAGAGAGAAATAATCCTAGGGATGATATAAAATCTGCATCAGGAGAAATATATACCTCATTGAAAAGAATATTAGAATTAAGTAAATGCGGGAATAATACTTGTTCTTTTTTAAGAGATTCTATTGCACCTCTAATTACAGAAGAAACAGAAATCTACAAAATACTTGAAAAAGAAATATTTGAAACCAATAAATGAAAAAATAGATCTTGAGATATAACAAAATCTAAGTTTTGAAGATTTTTTGCTTTGCAAAGCGACAAACTCGATAACCAATTCCTTACGACGAAATAATTAAAGAACCTCGTCAAAATTAATTTACAACTATTGATTATATAGTTGAATTTAAACTTAAATACTATAAAAAAGAGAGACCCAAACCCTGTTTAAGTCTCTCATCGAAGAAATCTTCACAACCCCAAATTATGGAGTTGTAGGAGTTGGTTTAGGAGCATAGCTCTTTGGCTGTACTTCATGAAACTCAAATTTTACATCTTTGAGTTTCTTTCTGAAGTAAACTGAAGGCAGAAATCTTACCGAGAATTTGGAAATGGTTTCATTAGTAACCTCTTCGTAGGTCTCTACTGATTTTGCTTTAAACTTAGGGTAGTATCTTCCAAATCTACCCAAATCAACAGGAACCCCATCGGTAAGTAATCGTATCATAACATTTTGGGATTGAACCAAAACATTATAGATATCGCCCTCAGTCATGGCAGATGCTTCTGCAACATATTCCGATAGTTTTTCCAAACTAACGGTTTCGCCGTAGATAATCTTTGCCAAATACTTCTCTCCAGGTGAATAACCAGCAGTTATTCTCTTCTTGGTTTTCATGTATCTTATAGACATGACTAAAGGAGTTTGGTTAATAATATGTGGATATAAAAATCCACGTTAATTAAATCTAATAGGGTTAGGAAGTGGTTGGCTAAAAAGAAGGATTCTTCTTTTTTAAGTACTCGCTTGGAAACACGAATTATAAAAGATAAACACAGAAATCAGGAAATTATTATATGTAAAATGATTATTCTATGATTATTATGAATTATTAACTATATCCAGCCATATTCACATTATCTTCTTCTCTGATGAGTTAGTGTTTACGACTGATGAGTTAGTGTTTCTGCTCTAAACACGTGATGCTTATCCCTGAGGATTAGCTCCACAGATCCAAACTCATCCTCCTTATACTATAAAGACACGCTCTCCAAGAACTGAAGACACGCTCTCCGACCCCTGAAGACACGTTCTCCAGACCCTGAAGACACGCTCTCCGACCCATGAAGACACGCTCTTCAGACCCTGAAGACACGCTCTCCAGACCCTCAGCACACGCTCTTTTTTTTGCTAAGCAAAGCGGTAAACCGATGGATAATTAATATTTAATTTATGTAGATGTTAAAGAGAGCTATAAAAGAGATGAGTATAGGAAGATTAAGGATTTATATACTTTGGCAATAAGGGCTTGATTGTCAAGAAATATACTTATATGTTTATCTTGAATTGAAATATCAAGTTATTAACGATACAGTATTTCGGTTTCTGTCATTCTATGGTTTTTCGAGAAATATAACCATCATTTTAATTCTTGTGTATATCTCATTATGTATAAATGGTCAGCACTTTACAATCTTTGGATTTTCATTAATCATTTCAATACTCGCTATGAGTTGGAACTATTTTAGATTTAGAAAATACTTTGAGTTGAAAATAATTAGCGTATTAGATCTTGAAAAAAATAATATGCATGAAGTAAAATGAAAAATAATATTATTATAGACATCTATATCAATTGTTAGTAAGACTTTTTTTATTGCAAGAAGTTGACGCATAGTTTTCTCCAACTCAAGAACGCCCCCGAAAATATCCAACCCAATATCCCTCAAAACCCAAACAAAAAAATGAGCCTAATTAACCTCAAAAACTGTACAATGTTAGCAAAATAATTCCTATCTTCGCTGAAAATTAGGTAGGATATGAAAAAAATCATTTTCTTTATTTTATTCTGTTTTGCGATTACTTGTTCTGCTCAAGTAGTAAAAATTGATGGCACTATTATTGCCTCTTCCGATGGGCTGCCTATCGCAAATGTAAATATTTCTATTCAAGGGACTAATCATGGTGTGTCTTCTGATAAAGATGGGAAGTTTTCTCTTGAAAATGTCAAGCTTCCTGTAATTCTGAGTTTTTCTCATCTTGCATATTTTTCTAAGGATTTACAGTTGACTAAAGATAGTATGAAAAAGGGGAAAAGTATTGTTCTAAATATTGAGTTATCAGATAAAACCACAAATCTTTCTGAGGTTGTAATTAGAGACGACTCTCCTGTTTATCAATTAGAGAGATTAGTATATGACTTTGAAGTAGATAGTTCTAATCTATATATAATTCGTAATAGCAAGGATAAAAAATTACTTCAAGTATATTCTTTTGAAGATTATCTGAGAAATAAAATACTTATCCCAGACGAGTGTAATGAAATAAAATATGATTACTCAAATCAACTATCTCTTAAACAAAATAATGACGAGTCATATTATAAAATAATGTTTGACGAAAAGAAAAACATTAACCTTAAGAAAGAAAAATATGATGTTATGGAGAAGGGTTTTTTAAGGATAATAAGTGATGGAAATAATTATGACGGGAGAGGGATGAATTTGTTTCATAAAGAATATTTTAAAAAGTATGTTCACCCTCTATTTAATACATATCAAATATATATATTAAATAGTTTTGCCGATTGTAAATTTTTCTACTCTTATTCATTTATGGATAAATGTTTTACGCTTTATAAACTTGATAAGTATAAGGGTGAATTAAATTTTACTCTTATTTATTATTCTCTTTTTAAAGTTGATGACTGGTTAAAGGATGAGCCAATTCAGAATTATATACTTAGAAACAAATATAATCCATACTTTGATAGAGTTCCCAAAATACAAAATGAAAATGCGCGAGTAATAGCTAAAGTCAAGTCAATTATTAAAGCAAAAAGAATATTAGATGAAATAGCAATAGGCTTTAAAAGGTCATTGTTTATAAATAATAAGAGAATATCTCCTCCTGGTCATTTAATCATTCTTTATTCTCGCTTTCCATTTATACGAATACCAGTTTATATTGGGGAAATGAGTAAGAATCTGTATATATTTAACTTTGAGAACATGAATCTATACAAGCTATCTGATAATGGTACACCATTAGAAACAATAAAATTAGACCCATATTTTATTGGTAATGACTTTAAGTATTTAAAGGAAGTTTTCACAAATCAAGAGAAAACACGTTGCTTTTTCAAATATGATATTTTCCAGAAAACTCAACTTAAAGAAATAGACTTGAAAACAGGTAAGTATATCAGAACAATTACTTTAGAAACCCCCTATGTTGAAAAGATAAGAATGATTAGAAACTATATTTACTATACCGCAAGAACAGAGGGTATCAATGCATTTGAAAGAGGTTTGTTTAAACAAAAGATGGAGTATTAATTAACATAACAATATATCATGAAAAAAATCATTTATTTACTAATTGCAATACTTTTTGTTTCTTGCTCTTCTTATAGAGCAAATAAGTATTGGGAAAAAGAGATTGTTAATAAATATGACAAAGAAAACATCAGTTTTAAAGTCAAGGAATATTACCAAGCAACAAATGGTTATGATTCCCTAATTTACTATGTTAAAAAGATGGATCAGAAATATTTTGCCGTTGATGAAAATGTCAGATATTCAATTCTAAAGGAAGATAGTGCTAAAGTAGTTGATTTAATGTATGATGAGTTAACTATTACTCTTAAATCAGATTCTATCGAATATATGCTTTGTCAGGGAATGATAAAAGGAAGAAATGTAGTTAATTATTATTTCCTTTTTAGTCCCGAGAACAAAAAAACCTTCCCAAATTTTAAAAATATCAAGGCTAAAAATATTGATGGTACAAAGTATAAGATATTATCTTTTGATAATAAAAGAAGATATACGAAAGATAATTCAACGGGAGAATGGATTCCAAATTTCAGCGAAGTTTTCTTATTTGTAAATAACAAAACAAAGCTTGTTGAAAGGATTGAGACAAGGAAGATTAAGAATAATGAATTTGATACTATTAATGAAGATATGACGTATTACTTTTCGGATTATAATTATAATAATCATGATTCTTATGTTGATTCATTATTTGATTTTAATAGAAAGGAATATTCTTATTTTAAAAAGAATTACGGAGATAAGAGGTTGATCTCAGATGAAAGAGCAGAGGAAAAAGATACTATTATGAATGATAAGATTCTAAATTATCCAATTATTAGTCTAAGTGGAGATACAACAACTATTAAAGAGCTTGATGGCTGGCTATTGCTCGACTTTTGGTTTATTGGTTGCAAACCTTGTATGGAGTCATTTGCTCACTTAAGCAAAGAAAAACAAGAAAACGGAGAACTTGTATTAGAGAAAGAAAATATAAAGGTTCTTTTAATCAATCCTCTTTCATCCAACTCTGATATGATAAGTAAAACAATAGATAAGTTTAACCTGACAGAATATTTCTATCATTCAAGAGATATAAATAAACTCTTACCCATATCGCATATGCCACATTTATTCTTAATCTCACCAGATAAGAAAATAGTATATATCGCTCATGGTATGGCAGATTATACAGAAATACTCAAGATAGTACATACTTACTAAATTAATTAAAAAAGGCTGCCAAAATTAATTGACAGCCTTTTTGGTTTATTTGGAATTTGTTTCTTATTTCCAGTCTTGTCCTGACATTCTTAGGTAAGAATTATAACGCCATTTTGCATTTTCTTCTGCACTTGCAAACAATTCGTCTGCTTCTGCTGGGAATGCTTTCTTTAATGAGTTATAACGTACTTCTCCTAAGATGAAATCTTGGAATTTATCCCATTGTGGTTCTTTAGAATCCATTACAAATGGGTTTTGCCCTTGCTCTGCAAGAGCTGGATTATATCTCCATAGATGCCAGTAACCGCATTCAACTGCACGTTTACCTTCTTCCTGAGTTTTACCCATTCCAGATTTTAATCCGTGGTTGATACAAGGAGAGTAAGCAATGATTATAGATGGTCCATCATAAGCCTCTGCTTCTTTGATTGCTTTAAGGTATTGAGCCTGATTAGCACCCATTGAAACTTGAGCTACATAAACATAACCATAGGTTGTTGCAATCATTCCAAGGTCTTTCTTTCTGATACGTTTTCCAGAAGCAGCAAATTTAGCAATTGCTCCAACAGGAGTTGCTTTCGATGCTTGTCCACCAGTATTAGAATAAACCTCAGTATCCATTACAAGGATATTTACATTTTCGCCAGAAGCTAATACGTGGTCTAATCCACCGTAACCGATATCATAAGCCCAACCGTCTCCACCAAATATCCATTGTGATTTCTTAACGATATAATGTTTTAAATCGTAGATTTCTTTGCAGATATCACAACCACATTTTTCTAATAATGGGAGTAGAGAGTCGTAAACTTCTTTAGTAATCTTTGAGTTTTCTCTATTATCAATCCATTTTTGGAATAATTCTTTTTCTTTATCAGAGCATGTTGAGCAGCTAAGACCCTCTCTCATCAATTTCTCAATTCTATCTCTTAGTTTTGTAACTCCAATATGCATACCAAGACCAAACTCAGCATTATCTTCAAATAAAGAGTTAGCCCAAGCAGGGCCATGTCCGTCTTCGTTAATTGTATATGGCATAGAAGGACAAGAACCACCATAGATTGAAGAACATCCTGTAGCATTAGCTACCATCATTCTTTCTCCAAACAATTGAGTGATTAATTTGATATATGGAGTTTCTCCACAACCAGCACAAGCTCCTGAGAACTCAAACAATGGTTTAGCAAATTGAGAGCTCTTAATGTTTTTGTCTCTATCAACTAAATGTGATTTATAAGTAACATTCTCAGAGATATGATTCCAACGTGCAATTTCTTCATCTTGTTCGATAAGTGGCTTAAGTTCTAAAGCCTTAGTCTTAGCAGGACAAACATCAACACAGTTACCGCAACCAGTACAATCTAAAGGAGAAACTTGGATACGGAATTGAAGTCCTTCGTATTCCTTACCAATAGCCTTTAGAGTAGAAGTAGAGTTTGGAAGGTTTGCCATTTCTTTTTCGTCAATTAAGAAAGGACGAATTGCTGCATGAGGACAAACATAAGAACATTGATTACATTGGATACAGTTTTCAGAAATCCATGTTGGAACAGCTGTTGCAATACCTCTCTTTTCGTATTGAGAAGTTCCTGCAGGGAAGGTTCCATCTTCTCTTCCAGTAAATGCAGATACAGGTAAATCATCACCATCTTGAGCGTTGATTACATCTACTACATTCTTGATAAAATCAGGACGATTATTAATGCTATCATGTTTTTCATCCACTAAGCTTTTCCAAGAAGAATCAACCTCAACCTTAGTAATATCACCACCACGGTCAACAGCAGCATAGTTCATCTTAACTATGTCTTCGCCTTTTTTACCATAAGATTTTTCAATAGCTTTCTTCATTTGAGTAACTGCTAACTCGTAAGGAATTACATTAGCAATCTTAAAGAATGCAGATTGAAGAATAGTATTGGTTCTGTTTCCAAGACCAATCTCTTCAGCTATCTCAGTAGCATTGATTATATAGAAATTGATTTTCTTTTCAGCAAGGATTCTCTTAATCTTATTTGGAAGATGTTTTACAGTATCTTCTGCATTATACATTGAGTTCAATAGGAATGTTCCGTTTTCCTTAATACCTTTTAGTACATCGTACATAGTTAGGTAAGGGAATACGTGGCATGCTACGAAATCAGGAGTAGTTACCAAATAAGGAGAACGAATAGGAGTGTCGCCAAAACGAAGGTGAGAACAAGTGAAACCACCTGATTTCTTACTATCGTAAGCGAAATAAGCTTGGCAATACTTGTCTGTATTATCACCAATAATTTTGATAGAGTTCTTGTTTGCTCCTACAGTACCATCAGCACCTAAACCATAGAACTTAGCCTCGAATGTTCCTTGTTGAGCCATTGAGATTTCTGGTAAAAGCTCTAATGAATGGAAGGTAACATCATCAACTATACCAATAGTGAATTGGTTCTTAGGTTGGTTTGATTTTAAGTTATTATAAACAGAAATGATTTGAGAAGGAGTAGTGTCTTTAGAAGAAAGACCATATCTACCACCAATAATCATTGGTCTGTTTTCTTTATTATTGAATAGTTCAACAACATCTAAGTAAAGAGGTTCTCCATTAGCACCTGGTTCTTTTGTTCTGTCTAATACACAGATTTTCTTTACGGATTCTGGTAATACATCGAAGAAGTATTTTGAAGAGAAAGGACGATAAAGGTGGCAAATAATTAGACCAACTTTTTCTCCCTTAGCATTCATATAATCAATAGTTTCTTTGATAGTATCAGTAATAGAACCCATTGCAACTAATATATTTTCTGCATCTTTTGCTCCGTAATATTCAAAAGGCTTATAAGTACGGCCAGTGATAGCAGAAACCTTATCCATATAATCAGCAACTATATCAGCAACTGCATCATAATAAGGGTTAGAAGCTTCTCTTGCTTGGAAGAATACATCAGGGTTTTGAGCAGTTCCTCTTGTTACAGGGTTTTCAGGATTTAATGCTCTTTGGCGGAAAGCTCTAAGAGCGTCCTTATCCAATAATGAAAGCATATCATCATTAGAAAGAGCTTCAATTTTTTGTATCTCATGTGAGGTACGGAAACCATCAAAGAAATGCAAGAAAGGAACTCTTGATTTAATTGCTGAAAGGTGTGCAATACCTGCAAGGTCCATTACCTCTTGAACAGAACCTGAGGCCAACATAGCGAAACCAGTTTGACGACAAGCATAAACGTCAGAATGGTCTCCAAATATAGATAGGGCTTGAGAAGCAACAGTACGAGCTGTTACGTGAAGCACTCCAGGAAGCAATTCTCCTGCTATCTTATACATGTTAGGAATCATTAATAATAAACCTTGAGATGCAGTAAATGTAGTAGATAATGCACCTGCTTGTAATGAGCCATGTAGAGCTCCAGCAGCACCTGCTTCTGATTGCATTTCAACTAATTTCACATCTTCTCCAAAAATGTTTTGACGACCATTTGCAGCCCACTCATCAACATTCTCAGCCATTGGAGATGAAGGAGTGATAGGATAGATAGCCGCACATTCGCTGAACATATAAGCTATATGAGCTGCAGCTTGGTTACCATCGCATGTCAAAAATTTCTTTTCTTTTGCCATTGCTTTAATTTTTTTATTAAGTTATTGATAATAATTGTCTTTTAAAATGATTAAAATCACAATACAAGACTGCAAAATTACAAATTAATTTTGGATTAACCCAGAGACTTAACTCAAAATAAGAAATTAGCCTATCTTATTTTGGTTTTAGAGCTTTGAAAGGAATTTTGTGATTGAGGATATAAACATTGTTGGTTGGTCGGCGTGTACCCAGTGGTTGGCGTTTAGTATTGTGTCTTCCTTTAGGTTGGGTAGCTTTTCTTTTAGGCTTAATACGTCTTTATTGCTTACGTAATTGGATTTTTCTCCGCGGATTAATAGTGAGGGGATATTATTTGTATCCAATTCAATTTTGGCTTTGATATTATTATATTGGGAAACAAGCATTGGGATATTTGATTTCCATTTTAGTTTTCTTTCTTTTACTTCCATATTCTTTAGGATTAATGCAATAATTGAATTGTCTAATTGCTTCGATTCTAAAAACTCCATTGCCTGAGCCAATGTTGAGAAATCTTCTGGATTTATCTGAGATAATAATCTTGTAACCTCGTTGTTTGGGTAGTTTATTGCGTTATTATAATCCTTGAAATGAATATCTACAATAATAATAGCCTTATAGAAATCCTTTTTCTGGTTTATCATCTCCATAGCAATCTTGCCTCCCATTGAATGACCAATAATTATTGCATTCTCTGCACTCTTAGCCTCTGCAAATACGTTTAGAATTTCTCCCATTTCTTTGTATGAAAAGCTATCGGTATGAAAGCTCTTCCCATGGTTGGGCATATCTGGTATATATACCTTATAGCCAATAGTAGATAAAAACTTCCCTATGCTAATCCAATGATCGCTCATTCCTAAATAGCCATGAAGAATAATAATTGGCTCGCCTTCCCCGTATTCTCTAAAGAAAAAGTCCATAATAATATGATTTTATATAGTTGAAACGTCTTATTAATTGGTATAGATTTGCAAAGATAATGAAAAACAAGTAGATTTTTTTTTGATGTAAGCTAAAAAATTCTTAGTTTTGCACTTTAATCGACAAATCATTTCAATTATGGAATACATAGGAATTATTATTTTTGCGGTTTTTGTAAATAATGTTGTTCTTGCCCAATTTCTTGGGATATGTCCTTTCTTAGGAGTTTCAAACAAGGTTAGCACTGCAACAGGAATGGGTGCTGCAGTAGTATTTGTAATGACTCTTGCTACACTTGTAACCTATATTTTACAAACCTATGTACTTACTCCTTTTAATATCGATTTCCTTCAAACCATAGTGTTTATCTTAGTTATTGCATCTCTTGTGCAAATGGTAGAAATCATATTGAAAAAGGTAAGTCCAGCACTTTATCAAGCTCTTGGAGTTTTCCTTCCTTTGATTACTACCAACTGTGCTGTACTTGGAGTTGCTATCTTGGTTATTCAAAAAGAATTTAACTTGCTTCAGGGTCTTACCTATACAATAGGGATGTCTATTGGTTTTACTGTTGCAATGGTACTCTTTGCTGGACTAAGAGAACAGATAGAATTGGTTGGAGCTCCTAAGGGAGTAAAGGGAATGCCTATAGCTTTAATTACTGCAGGTATACTTGCAATGGCTTTTATGGGCTTTGCAGGGCTTGTAAGAATCTAATCACAACATTATATGAGCCAAGAAAGATTTATATCCGACGAAAGGTTGCCTCAGGAAAAGGAAATAACCAAAGAGGATATTAAACCAATCAAATCCTTAGTAAAAGACAAGACAAGTAAGAAACTTTCAAAAGGCTTAAAGCCAAAAGAAGTAAAACCTTCTTGGTGGATACGCTCCAGAAGAAAGGCTTTGATTTTAGACCTTGTTGCTTGCATAAAGAAATACGAGGTAAAAAGGGCTTGGGCTCATAATCACTTTGTAAATGCTCAAGAAAAAAAAGCAAAGAATATTACAATATATATTGAGAAGAAGAATAAAAACTTGGATGTTCATAGAATGGATGCGGAGATAGATAAGGCATTTAAGAGAAGAAAGATTAGCGTTATAGATATAGACTCATTACAACCCTCGATTAGAGAATTCGTCTCAAAGGATATTAGTCCAATACTTTAGTTATACTATTTATTATGAAGATATCTGCAGTTATAATTACTTTCAACGAAGAAAGGAATATTTCTCGTTGTTTAGACTCTTTGAAAGGAGTCGCTGATGAGGTAATTATTGTAGATAGCTTTTCCAAAGACTCTACAAAGGAAATATGTCTTTCTTATGGAACAACCTTTATTGAAAATACTTTCCAGGGTCATATAGAACAAAAGAATTTTGCAATGCAAAAAGCAAATTATCCCTATGTTCTCTCCTTGGATGCTGACGAAGCCTTATCAGAAGAGTTAAAGAAATCGATTTTAGAGATAAAGGATAATCCGAAGTTTGATGCTTATAAGTTTAATCGTCTAACCAATTACTGCAATATGAGCTGGATAAGACATAGTGGTTGGTATCCAGATACCAAAATAAGACTTTGGAATAAGGAAAAGGGATTATGGGGTGGAATTAACCCTCACGATACAGTTCTTATGCAAGAAGGCTCGAGCATTAAGCACCTTAAAGGAGATTTACTTCACTATTCTTTCTATACAATCTCAGAACATATTGCCCAAGTAAATAAGTTCTCCGATATAGCTTCAAAGCAATACCATAATATGGGAAAGAAAACAAGCCTATTTGGAATCTTATACCGAAGTTCTTGGAAATTCCTTAGAGATTTTGTGTTTAAATTAGGATTTTTAGATGGTTACCCAGGCTATTTAGTATGTAAAATATCCTCTTTTGCAACCTTTTTGAAATATTCCAAGCTTAGAGAATTGAATCGTGAAAAGAAATCTTAATATATTGGAGGTTTTCTCTTCTGCTTCTTGGGGAGGAGGGGAGTTATATGTATTTGAGCTTAGCAAAAGGTTGGTTAAGGATGTGGATAAGCTAATCTGCATTGCTAAGAATACAGAAATAATTAATTCAAGACTGAGAAAAGAGAATATTCCCTTAATAAATCTGCCTGTTTCTGGAGTTTTTGATTTCTTCTCTGCATTTAAGATTAGAAGGTTAATTAAAAAAGAGAATATTAATCTAATCCATGTACATAATTTCAAAACCTTATTCCCTATAATCTACTCTACCTTGTTTTTAAGAGAAAAGCCGCGAATTGTAGTTACAAGACATCTTGTTGGTAAGGCAAAAACATCTCTTTTGTATAAATGGGCTTACTCCAAAATCGACACCCTAATCTTTGTATCCCAGCTTGCCAAGGATGAATTCTTTATTACAAAGCCTAATCTCAATACTGATAAGGTCTTTGTTGTGCATAATAGCGTTGAAGAGGCAAAAGAGATTTCTATAACAGAGAATTATAGAGAGAAATACTCGCTTTCTCCGGATGAATTAGTAATTAGCTTTACAGGACGTTTGGTTTATGAAAAGGGAATTGAGCATTTAATTTTGGCTTTTAATAATCTAAGACATATAAAACTTAGATTATTTATTGCAGGTGTTGGAGAGGAAGCATATATGCAAAGACTTAAACGATTGGTTTGTGAGAATAATTTAGAGGATAGGATAGTTTTTCTTGGCTTTATTAAAGATGTTTATAGCCTTATTGCTCAAACCGATATAGGAGTTTGTCCTTCTGTTTGGAGAGAACCATTCGGACTATCGATAATTGAGTTTATGCAAAGGGGTATTCCAGTAATTACCACCAATAACGGAGCCCAAAAAGAGTATATTCAAAACAACGAAACAGGTATTCTAATAAATCCAGATAATGTAAAAGCCATTTCATCGGCTATTGAAAACCTTGCCACAAATCCAGAACTTAGAGCAAAGCTATCACAAAATTCTCTAACCTATTTTAAAGAAAAACTTTCCTATAATGAGTTTTACAGGAAAGTTTTAGATATTCTTTCTTTATAGTTTTATATTTAATGAAAGGGAGAAGTCATAGCTGTTAATACTTTTTAGATTATTATTTCTATATCCTTCCAAATCATTAGGCAATTCAGACTTTTCCAAATTTCCTGTAAGAGTTTCTATTGTAGCAGAAATATAGAATTTTCTCGATAACTCATAATTAAAAGATATTCCATAGTTAGCAGCCATGCCATAGCGAATAGGTATTGTCTGAGCAATGTTTGCATTAGTATTGCTTCCTTGGAATAAAGCCCCTATCCCTATAAATGGAACAATATCTAATTTCTCTGTTATAGGGAATATAATTTTTGGATTAATCCCAATATAAGCCAATGTGCTTTCCTCTTCCAATTTGTTCCATAAGCCATCGGTTTGAATAAAATTAGAGTTATTAAGCCTTAGTTTTAAATCAATTCCTGCCTTTTGGTTGAAATTCAAACCAAAGTTCACATAAAAAAGATATGAATTTGTTGCCTCATTTACATTACCAAAAGCAGAAATTGGAGAATAGTTGATAAATTGAGAATTACCAAAACCTATCCCTCCCGTAAATTCAATCTTTTTCTCTTGTGCAAAGATTTGGGATGAGAAGACAATGCTTAAAGCAAATAAGCTAACGATTAGTGTTCTAAATCTTTTTGAATCCATAATTTTATTATTTAATGATTAGACGTTTCCTTTGGAATAGATTTATAAATCAAATATAAAATATAACATTAAATCAATTGGAAATATTGTATTTAACACGTAAAATATTCAAATTTGTATTCACTTGATTCCCTCAAAATCTCACTCCAAAATTCACGTGATTCTCACTGATAAAATCAAGTTGTAAACTGCTGTAATCCAATTACAAACTAATGCAATCAAATTACAAGCTGATATAATGCCATTATACTTGCAATATAATGCCATTATATCGAGCAAATAATGGCATTATATGGACGATATAATGGCATTATTTCAGATTAGAATCAAATAAGAGTAGATTAGAATCAAATTACATTTATTTGGAATAAGGTTTTATTGGTCTATTCTTTGGTCTAATCCTTCAAAACTTTACACAAGGATGAATGTATTTTAGTTTTTCTCTAAAAGTTATATCCTAAAGAGAAGAATAAACAAATATCAGGAAAGTTATTATTAGATAGAGTTTCATTATTTGAGTATCCAGCATCACATGAAATAGTAAAGGAATACTTGTTATAGAAAGCAGATATGCCAATATTACCTCCAAAGCCTAAATAAAAATCATCATAAAAATAATAATCTATTGGATATTCTGGAGGAGTTTCTAAAATTATACTATTTATATAATCTCTTTTTTCTTTTTTTCTTCCAAAAATAGTATATGAAACAAAAGCTCCTATCTGTGGTGTTAAGCTGAATTTTTCATTTATTTTTATTTTGTAAGTGAAAAGAAGAGGGATTTCTAATTGGTAGTTGTAATTTGTTCCTTCAAAGAAATATTGGTCAACAGGTAAAACATAGTTCACATTTTCAGCAGGAAAATAACCTTTTGTTTTTGTACCTTTATCTGCAAAAAAGACTCCAGGAACGAAAGAAAACTTTGAAGAGCCAATTGGGATAACAGCAACCCCTCCAATATGAATTCCTGGTTTGAATTGATAGATTGATTGAGCAGAATAATACGTTGATAAAGTCATTCCAGCTCTAATCCCGTATTTGGTTTGAGACATAGTTGCAACACTTAAAAAAATAATTGCAACTAAAATTAATATCTTGTTCATGATTAATGATAGTTATTTTTGTTTGCTATTAATGATTGTCCATATTAAAGTAAGAGATACTTTTAAAAGTTATATCCAAGTGTAAAGTACATACATATATCAGGATAATATCCTCCTATTTCGAAATATTTTGATGGTCTCATACTACTTGAGTAACCAAAATCACATGAATAAGTAAAAGAGAATTTATTATAAAATACAGAAATACCTGCATTAGCTCCAAAGTTATAAACATAATAAGAAGCTGAGACATAAGAGTAAGAAACATAATCATGACTCTCTTCAACGATTTTAATATAGTCTCTTGTTTCTTCAAATTTAGAATAAATAGAATATGAAACAAATAAACCCAATTGAGGCTTAAGAGTTATATTTTTATTAATTAGAATTTTATACGTAAACAGCAATGGTAACTCTAATTGATAGTCACTTAAAGTTGAATTATAATAAAAATGGTCTTGAGAAATATAATCCGCTAAGTATAATCCTTTATCTTTCGAACCTTTATCTGCAAAATACAATCCAGGAACAAAAGAAAATTTAGATGAAGCAATTGGAATATCAGCAATTGCCCCAACATTAAAGCTTGGTTTGAATAAATAATTCGAATAAGGTAAATCATAAGCAGATAAACTCATACCTGCTCTAACTCCATAAGAAACCTGCGACCATGATACAATACTTATAAGCATAAGCGGAATTAAAATGATTGTCTTTTTCATTTCTTTTTCAGTTTGAATTATTTATTAATCCTGCAAATATACAATATAATAATGAGCTGTCAAATTAAATATGTTTTATTATTTCTTGGATATTTTTCCTCTCTCAAAGAGTTCTTTCTTTGATTTAATGGTTAAAGTTACTTTTCGCATTTAGAATATAAAATACCAATTGTATTAGTTTTAAATAAGGTTTTATTGGTCTATTCTTTGGTCTAATCCTTCAAAACTTTGTATCTTTGAATCTCTAATTAAAGACAAATAATTTATAAGACCTTAATGTTTAGATTGATTCGATTTTCTTTATTCCTGCTTTTAGTATTTATTATATTTTCTTCCTGCAATAAGTCTTCAAATAAGGAAAATCTTAAAGAGAATCTGCCAGATATTATGGAGTATTACCCAGATGGGACAATAAGCAAAGAAAGACTTAAGGTTTATAATGATTTGTTTTCTCCAATACTTAAGAAAACAAATTTCAACGGCTCAGTCCTTGTTGCACTTAATGGATATATTATATATCAATACAATAAGGGTTACGCGAATTTTGAGAACTCAACCCCGATAACCGACTCTACTCTCTTCCAAATAGCCTCCTTAACCAAAATGTTTACATCCTCAGCAATTATGCTTTTGGTTGAGGAAAATAAAATCTCGCTTGATGATAAGGTAAGCAAGTACTTGGATAATATAATATATAAAGATGTTACTATAAGGCAATTGCTCCAACACCGTTCGGGACTTCCCCGTTACGAATTCTTTGAAAATGAGTTTTGGCAAGGGATAAGTAAGGATTATAATAAATGCGTATTGAATAAACTTAATACCGATTCTATTCCGTATTACTTTAAACCTGATTCCCGTTTTATTTATTCCAATACTGGCTATGTTCTATTAGCTCTAATTATTGAAAAGGTAAGTAAGATGAGTTATGAGGATTTCCTAACCCAGAGGATTTTTATTCCAAGCAATATGAATAGCACAAGCTTTTCAACACGAATATCTAAGATTGATAATAATAGGTTAGCTATTGGTTATTATAGCAATAGAAGAAGTTCGGGGCGTTGGCAAATAAATGCATTGGATAGTGTTTTGGGAGATAAGGGTATATATTCCACAAGTTTGGATTTGCTTAATTGGTATCGTTCGGTATATCTTAAAAGAGTATTGACTTATGAGAGTATTGAACAAACGCAGGATATTATCCCAAATAATAGAAATAAGGATAGGGGATATGGCTTGGGAATTAGATGGAAGAGGGTTGATGATAGAGAGTTTTATTATCATAATGGGAGGTGGAATGGTTTTCGTTCGTCCTATGTTTTCCGCCCTGATACAAAATTATTAGTAATAGTGCTTAGCAATACCTCTCATTCAGCTTCAAGAATTTCCAATTCAATTATAGATGTATATGATGCAAAAATCAAAAATCTTAAAATTAGGGACAATAATCAAGAAGAGGACGAATAAAACCATTAAATACTAATACTAAATATTATATTGCCAAAGAAATACTTGCCTTCAATGGCGTAACCCAACCTATAACCAATATTCAATGGCTGTTCTATCCTTAGGAAATTTAGTCTAAAGTTTATATCTCCTCCAAAAGAGCTAAGATAAGTTGAATTATATTTTCCAATATCATAGAAGGCAGTTAGCATTAGCCTTTGTATATAAAAAACTCTTCCAATTGCTAAATCTGGATAAAGAATAGGGAGGTGGTAATTTGTTCTTAATCCAGTGAACCTTTCAATAGAATACCACTGATAGCCCCTTGTAAGAGGGATAGTATTAGAGAAATTATAAATATCAATACTGTTTCTCTGGTTTGAAAGACTTATCTCTATACTATTATTTTTTAGAAATCCAGGAAGAAAAGCTGTAAGAGAGTAAGAGGATAATAATAATTCTCTTTTTTCAAAGCTTGTGCTTAGAGTCAGACTATATAATATTCCAAACCTTGGTCTTATATCGTTCTTAGCCATTGGTCTAAGAATTTGCCCTTTTGATTCAAAGCCAATAGTATTTAAAGAGAGTATATTATTGGGATATGCCCCTATTGGGTTAATATCAATTAGATTATGCTCTATTGAATTTGCAAAATACCTATTCCATCTATTATTTCTGCTTGAATAAGGAAGTGTAATCTTAGTTTTAAGATTCATTTCCCTCCAATGCGAATTTACTATCTTACCTAAAGGGTCGAAAAAATAATTATACCTGTCTCCATAATCCATATTAATATTTATTATTGGATATAGTCCGCTATAATTATAGTTAAGGAAGAATGAGGTTTTATTATTAGAATTATTATACTTTAATCCAGTTTCGAGAATTGAACTTGAGAGGAGGTTTTGTGAGAAAATAGAAAGACCATAACCAAAGTCCTGACTATAGGAGTTGATATAAAGTGGAGCCCAGCTATGAAAAAGGAATAGATTCTTTAGTTTAGAATATGGTTTGCTAACCCAAGCGCTATCTTTAATGCTATCCTTATCCAAAACAAAGCCTTCCTGATTGGTAATCACCTTTGCAAGAAACATAGTCTCGCTAATATTCCTTAGAGTATCTATAACAAGATTAGGAATCATAAATAATTCAGAGCCTTTTGAGGAATAATCGCTAATAAGTATAGAATCTCCAATATAATTATGGTCTAATACAGAGAGTCTGCTATGAGTATGTCTTAGGATATTGGAATTATTATCAATGGAATAGATTTGATAAGTATTATCGTAAGAGCCTAAGAAATAAAGCCTATCATTATGAAAACGAAGATTAATAATATTCTTATAGCTATTAGGTATTATCTCCCTAAAGCTTTTATCCTCTAAATTATATTCCTCAATGCTTTTCCCCTTAAACCCATTCTTAATATAGTATATTCTATCTCCTTTTGTATTCCAAATAGGGCTTGACAAGGAAGAGTATTCTCCAAAGATATTAATTCGCTCTATTTTATTTTCTCTCTTATCTATTATAATAATCGATTGATTATTTATGCTGTCTTCCTCAATACCCAGAATAAAATTATTATCCCCAGGTTTGTAAATAGGGGAGTATATTCTCTTTCCCCTTGTTATTCTATTGTACTTTTTATTATTCAAATTATATTCAAAAACATCGCTATAGCTTTCGTTTTCCCAACGATGATTATCTCTATACTCGCTCCAAACTACCATAGAGTCTTGAGTGAAGAAATAATTATCCATAAAATTATTAGCCTCTATTATCTTCTCTTCTTTCTTGTCGCTTATGCTTATTAGCTTATTTCTTGAGAAATTATCAGTCTTAATTGTAAAAACCTTATTTCCCTTTTTTGTTTGAGGATAATAATAATTGGTATATCTTTTATTCTCTTTTGAAATCTTATTTGGAGTATAAGATTTTTGAATAGAATTATACAAAGAATCTTCCCTTGCCCATTCTTTATGAAGATAATCATACATATCATTGTATAATTTCTCCTGATTTACTTTTATTGAATCTCCCTTACTAAGATTCCTTAGCCTCCAAAGGTTTTTTCCAAGCGTATTTAGCATTTCTCCCCATATATCCTTACCATAGCGATATCTTCCATAGCTTACCATATGGTAACCAAAAATATATCTATCCGCAACAAAATCCTTCATCGAGCCCTGTTTAGCCTTGTCGAATGAGTATTTCTTATTGTCGAGGATTTGGGCTTTTAAATACATTTTAAATTCCGCAGAATGCCCCCTTGCCGAAGGACTCATACTTGTTTCTGCCACAACTGCATCCCCTTCCAAAAACCAATAAGGTAGATATAATCCAGTAACCCCTCCAAGTATATGTTCCCCAAACAAAGTAGTAAAAAACTTGGTGAAACCTTTGTTTAAAGCATAAATTTGTGAAGTATGTCGCCACTCATGAATAGCTAAATGCCCCATCCAATCAAAGGCATATTCCGAGTTTACAGGGTTGGAAGTCCAAAGTTCAATTCTCTTTGGTGCCCAAATAGACATACCATTGGAATATGCAGTATTGGTGTGGAGAATAAAAGGAGTATAGGGAGGATTAGTTTTTAGGGATTTGCTAACTTGGGGTTGGATATAATTTAATATGGAAGCAAATTCATGTGCTTTAGTTTCGTAAAAATCGGGATAGATTATCTTAAATTCTTTCGTTTTAATCTGTCTCCATTTAATATTACTATTATCTACCCCATTAGTATAGTATTGAGCAAAAGATATATGAAAAAAGAATATGAATAGTATAAATAGAAAAATAGGGCGAAGATTTTTCGCCCTATTTGATATTGTATTATATATAGAAATTATAAATTTCTTATACATCTAATTGTTTAATTACTTAATAGGTGCATTCTTTAGAGTTTCTACTAAATAATCCCAGAAAAGTTTCACAGAAGGAGCATTTACTCTTTCATCTGGAGAGTGTGGGTTCATAATTGTAGGTCCAAAAGAAATCATATCCCAGTTAGGATAAACTCCTCCAAGCAATCCACATTCCAAACCAGCATGTATTGCCATAATCTTTGGAACTCTTCCAAACATATTATTATATGTTTCTTGCATAGTCTTTAAAATAGGAGACTCCATATTAGGTTTCCATCCTGGATATCCTCCTGAGAACTTGCAGTCAGCTCCAGCTAATTCAAATACAGAAGCCATCATTTCTGCTAAATCCATTTTTGCACTATCCACAGAACTTCTTAATAAGCAGCTAATCTTTACATTATTATTCTCTGTTTTTACTATTGCCATATTGGTAGAAGTTTCTGTAAGTCCCTCCATACTATCACTCATTCTCATAACTCCATTAGGGCAAGCATACACACTGCGAATTAATCTTCCTTGAGTATCTTTGTCCATTACTTCGCTTGGAAGTGCAGTAGGATTCATTTCAATTACTAAACTTGGTTCAACCAAACTTAATTCGTTCTTTACTTCTTTAGTTATATTTTCAAGGATTTCTTTTGCCTTAGCAACCTCAGAAGTAGGGATTGTAATTGTTGAGAATGCTTCTCTTGGAATAGCATTTCTTAAGCTTCCTCCATTGATTGAGGATATTCTCATGCCTAATTTCTCAAGAGCTTTGAATATCCTGAATAATATCTTATTTGCATTTCCTCTTCCTAAGATAATATCCATTCCACTATGACCGCCCTTTAATCCAGTAATATTTAAAGCAAAACCAGACATTTCAACAGGAACACTTTCTTTCTTGAAATCGAAATTAATTGTTGCATCAATACCTCCAGCACACCCTACATATAATTCTCCTTCGGTTTCAGAGTCAAGGTTCATTAGGATATCACCTTTTAAATAACCTGGTTTTAAACCAAAAGCTCCAGTCATGCCTGTTTCTTCATCAATAGTTAAAAGAGCTTCAACTGGTCCGTGAACCATATCCTTATCAGCCAATACTGCCAAAGCAGCAGCAACTCCAATACCATTATCAGCACCAAGAGTTGTCCCTTTTGCTCTTACCCATTCTCCATCTATATATGGAAGGATTGGGTCTTTTTCAAAGTCATGAATAGTATCAGAATTCTTTTGAGGAACCATATCCAAGTGAGCTTGAAGAATAATTCCCTTACGGTTTTCATAGCCTTTGGTAGCTGGCTTGCGGATAATTATATTTCCAACCTCGTCTTTTACGTATTCTAAATTATTTGTCTTTGCAAATTCAATAACAGCCTCAACGATTTTCTCTTCTTTCTTAGAAGGGTGAGGAATGGAACAAATCATATCGAAGTAATTCCACAAAGCCTTAGGCTCTAAATTCTTAATTTCACTCATGTTTTTATTTGTATTTATAATGAATAGTCTTATTTATAATTTTATTTGCCTAACAAACGGATAATTGATTGAGTTTATTATCTTTTGGCTGATTTCTTTTTCAAAAATACCATACATTGTTGCCCCACTTCCACTAAGACTTGCATAGTCAGCTCCCAAATCATAGAGGGTTTGTTTTATCTCTTGAAATTCTTTGTATTTTTTGGAAAGACTTAATTCAAAATCGTTCTTTAAGTAATTTTTCCACTCCTTGATTGGATATGTCTTAATAATTTCTCGAATATCTAAATTAGTCTTTTGAGGTGTAATATTAGAATAAGCTTCTTGGGTAGAGATAAATAAATCCGGCTTAATCAATAATAAGTATTTGCCTTTTAGATTTAAATCCACATTCTCAAATTCATCACCCTTATGATATGCAAAAACAGGCTTATTCTCAATAAAAAAAGCACAATCAGCTCCAAGCTGTTTAGATAATTCAATTAATTGATTATTTGTAAGGTTTAGAGAGAAAATATAATTCAAAAGCTTAAGAGTAAAGCTGGCATCAGAGCTCCCTCCTCCAAGTCCTGCTCCAAGAGGAATATTCTTATATAAACAAATATCTACTTCTTTAATCTGAGGGTAGAAACACTTAAGCAAATTATATGCCTTAATACATAAATTATTGCTAATTGACTCATCTATATTTATACCAAAGATAGATAAATCAGACTTAGATTTCTCGTTTTTTCTAATCTCTAAGATGTCGCATAAATCAATAGGATAAAAAACAGTTTCGATATTATGATACCCATCAACTCTTTTCTCCACAACATTAAGTCCAATATTTATTTTAGCATTAGGAAAGTAAATCATAGTGGCAAAGATAAGAATTATTTGAATTATGTGTATTTTCTACTTACTTTATTTTCTAAACACTTGTTTATAATATTAGTTAATGAGTTTAATTAACTTGACAAGGCTCTTAAAAAATTGTATATTTGCATAGAGTGGAAGATAGTTAGTAAATTAAATATAGCATTAATATGATGCTATAATATTTGTAGACAATAATAAACCAAGAGTTATGAAAAAGATTATTACATTATTATTGTCATTATCAATAGTGTTTTTATTCCTAATGACAGTAAGTATCAAGGTTAAGGCTCAGCCTGCTGATGGTACAAATTTCGATTTTTCTTTAGGGGACTTCACTAATTGGAAAGGTTACCAAGCTAAAACAGATAGCGAACCTAATGTAAAAATATTTATCCCTCCTACATGGGTATATTTTTCTGATCCATCAACATCTGTTCATAGTGGAAAATTTTGTTTTGTTATAAATTCTAACTTTTCTCAATATGATTTGAATGTAGGTGCAACGAAATTAATTAAAATTCCTTCTTTTTTAGGGTTTAATAGATCTGTTCAGATTAATGTTGATGAAGCTGGTGCAAATGCAAATTATCTTTCCTATGATTTGTTATTGAGTAGAGATAATTGTATGATTACTTATAATTATGCAATGGTTTTAGAAACCCCAAGTCATTCAGGATATGAAAACCCTTTTTTCCAAATTGAAGTTTTTTCACTTGATGAAAATGACGTTGAAACTGGACGATTACATCCTGCATGCTTTTATGAAATAATTGGTCAATTACCTGTCCCCGAAGGATGGAGTGCTTTCACAATTGGTTCAAGAAATGGTATATGGCAAAATTGGAAACAGTTATCAATGGATTTAAGTGATTATGTTGGGCAGAAAGTAAGAATAAAAATATTAATTACTGGATGTTCTCCGACTGCACATTGGGCTTATGGTTATTTTGTAGGAAAAGTTGCTCCAGATGAAATTGTAGTTAACTCTTGTAAGAGCCCAGATACTATTGCAACTTTAATTGCTCCTCCAGGATTCCAAAAATACGAATGGTTTGAAAATCCAAATGATTTACCGGAATCGCAATTAAGTGCAGTTGCAGCTATATCTACTCCATTAGATGTTAGAGAAGTAGTAGGAACTATACCCGCAAGATTTATTTATAATGTTTTATCAAAAGATTCACTTTCAGAAAATTTATTTGTAAAACTTACTTCTCAAGTTAATATAGGAAATACTCCTATGGTTACATATATAAAAGTAAAACCATTCAATTCAAAACCTATTGCTAAGTTTGATAAGGCTGGGAGTAGCAATTTAGCTGTTTCGTTTGTGAACTTAACTGAATTCCCTCAAAACGATACTAATGCTGAAGTGGAATATATTTGGGATTTTGGAGATGGTAGTGAAATACTTTTATATAATAGTAATTCTAATCCAATTGAAGAAAATATTCATCCAACACATCAATACTATGATTCTGCAGCTTATAATGTTAAACTTACTTCAAAATATAATGGATGTGCAACAACTACACAAAAAACTATTTACCCTACAATTGTCGGTATAGAAGGAGAAATCAATAATAACTATAAGCTGGAGATTTTCCCTAATCCTGCAACTGATTTTATAAATATCAATTTATCAGGATATGATGGAAGTGTGGAAATAATAATTTATGATGAGATGGGTAAGGTTATTGATACATATTCAGATGTAGCAAATAAAGGCAATTTGAATAAAACAATAGATGCAAAGAAATATTTAGGAGGTGTTTATATAGTTAAGATAATGGGTAAGAATATAGATATTAAAGAGAAGTTTGTTATACACTAAAATCAGATTTAATTAAATATCTGTATATTTTTTGTTGTGTATTTAAAATTATTGTATATTTGCAGTTGTCAATATGAGTATTAATTATTTAAATAAATAAATCATGAAAAAATTATTTACTACTTTATTATCGTTTAGTGTAATTGTTTCTACACTAATGATAACAGGTTTAAAAGTTGAAGCACAGCCTGCTGATGGAACTAATTTCGATTTTTCCTTAGGAGACTTTACCAATTGGAAAGGTTATCAAGCTCAAACAGATAGCGAACCTACTGTAAAAATATTTATCCCTCCTACATGGAATTATTTCCCAGATCCTTCAACTTGTATGCATTCTGGAAAGAATTGTTTTGTGATAAATTCAAATTTCTCACAATATGATATGAATGTAGGAGCTTCTAAATTAATTAAAATTCCGTCATTTTTAGGATATACTAAATCTGTTCAAATTAATGTTGATGAGAGTGGAGCAAATGCAAATTATCTTTCATATGATTTGTTGCTAACAAGAGATAATTGTATGATTACATATAATTATGCAATGGTATTAGAAGCTCCTGGTCATACAGGCTATGAAAATCCTTTTTTTCAAATCGAATTATTTGCTTTAGACGCAAATGATGTGGAAACAGGGAGATTAAGTCCTTCAACATTTTATGAGGTTGTTGGAAAGTTACCTGTACCAGAGGGTTGGGCATCATTTAGTATACCTGGCTCAAGTGGAATTTGGCAAAATTGGAGACAATTATCAATGGATTTAAGTGACTATGTTGGACAAAAAATTAGAATTAAAATTAGTGTTGTTGGATGTTCATGGTCAGGACACTGGTCATATGGTTATTTCGTAGGTAAGGTTGCACCAGATGAAATTGTAGTTAACTCTTGTAAGAGCCCAGATACTATTGCAACATTAATTGCTCCTCCAGGTTTTCAAAAATACGAATGGTTTGAAAATCCAAACGATTTGCCAGAATCTCAGTTAAGTGCAGTTGCTGCTTCTTCTACTCCATTAGATGTTAGAGAAATAAATGGAGCAATTCCAGCGAAATTTACATATAATGTTTTATCTAAGGACTCCCTTTCAGATAACTTATTTGTAAAACTTACTTCTCAAACTAATCAAGGAATCCCTCCTATGGTTACATATTTAAAAGTAAAACCATTTAATACAAAACCAGTTGCTAAGTTTGCTAAAGCAAGTGGAAGCGAACATAAAGTGGATTTTATTAATCTAACTGATTTTCCTCAGGATGATCCAGATGCTGAGATAGAGTATATATGGGACTTTGGAGATGGAAGTGAAATATTATTATACAATAGTAAAACTCATCCAATTGAAGAAAATATTAATCCATCACATCAATACTATGATTCAGCAGCATACAACGTTAAGCTTACAGCAAAATATAATGGGTGTTCTCATACTTCTCAGAAAACAATTATTCCAACATGGATTGGTATAGAAGAGGTTGAAAATAATGATATCTCAGTAAGTATTTATCCAAACCCTGCATCTAATTTTGCAAATATCAAAGCTGAAGGAGTAAATGGAAATGCGAAGATTATTATATACAACGAAATTGGAAAGCAAATTCAAAGTATTAATGCATCTTCAGTTAATGGAGTGATTGAAAAGCAAATTGATACTAAGAAATACGAAAAAGGAGTTTACTTAGTAAAGATTATTTCCGAAGGTATAGAAACCTCACAAAAACTAATAATTCAATAGTAAACTAAGATACTATATTGAGAAGTTGGTATAGACCTAATGTTTATACCAGCTTTTTTTATTTTTGGATTATATCAAATTATGTATTATATTTGCAGATGTATTAACATTTAATTTCATTGATTATGAATAAAACAATTACACTTTTTTTGACATTAAGTTTGTATGTTATTGGACTTATAATTCCAAATACAAATATAAAAGCACAAGTAGCTGATGGGACAAATTTCGATTTTTCTCTTGGTGATTTTACTTATTGGAAAGGATATCAATCAAAGAATAAAAGTTCTTCAACTACAATTGATTTTTACAATTGGATATTATATCCAAATCCAGATACTTGCTTTCATCAAAATCTCCCATGCTTTGTAATAAATTCAGATACATCTGAATATGATCCTAATATTGGTAGTCTTTTAAAAGTCCCATATCATTTGGGATATAATAAGTCTGTAAAAATAAATGTTGATGAAAGTGGAGCAAATGCGAATTACTTATCATACGATATGTTGATAACAAATGAGAATTGTATGGTTACTTTTAATTTTGCTTTGATTCTTGAAACTCCAGGGCATCAAGGATATCAGAATCCTTTTGCTAAAATCGAAGTATTAGAAATAGATGCAAATAAATCAAAGGCAGATATACTTCATCCTTCATTTACTTATTTAGTATTAGGTTCTCAGCCACCTCCTATTGGTTGGACTAATTTTACTACTGCTGGTGCTCAAGGGATTTGGCAAAATTGGCGTCAAGTTACTATGGATTTAAGTAATTATATTGGTCATAGCATAAGGTTAAATATATTAATCACAGGATGTTCGCCAACTGCACATTATGCCTATGGTTATTTTACAGGTGAGGTTGCTCCTAAGATTATTGAAGTAAACTCATGTTTAGATAATCTTTCAGATACATTAGCAATTTTAAAAGCTCCAGCAGGTTTTGCTAAATACGAATGGTTTGAGAATCCAAACGACCTTCCAGAGACGCAATTAAATACAATAGATTATGGAAATCCTTTATTAGTCAGTGAATTTAATGGAGCTTTGACTCCTGAAAATAAGTTTGAAGTTTTAAAAAGTGATTCAATATCAAAGAATTTATTTGTTAAACTAACCTCAATAACCAATACATGGAATACTCCATTAATTTCATATATAAAAGTAAATGCTTATAATTCAAAACCAATAGCAAAATTCGCGAAAATAAGATCTAGTAATTATGAGGTAGCATTTGAAAACAGGACAGAATTCCCTCAAAACGATACAAATGCTGAGATAGAATATGTTTGGGATTTTGGAGATGGTAGTGATTTAGTTGTTTATAATAATAAAACAAATCCAGTATTTATGAATATTAATCCAATTCATCAGTATCTCGATTCAAATGAATATAATGTTCAGCTAACAGTGAGATATAATGGATGTGAATCTATTACAAATAATATTATAATCCCTACTTATACCGGTATTGAAGAAGTAATAAATGATAATATCTCTTTAAACATTTATCCTAATCCAGCCTCACATTTTACAAATATCAAAGCTGAAGGAGTAAATGGAAATGCGAAGATTATTATATACAACGAAATTGGAAAGCAAATTCAAAGTATTAATGTATCTTCTGTTAATGGAGTAATTGAAAAACAAATCGAAACTAAGAAATATGAAAAAGGTGTTTACTTAGTAAAGATTATTTCCGAAGGTATAGAAACCTCACAAAAACTAATTATTCAAGAGTAAAATATAATACTATATTGAAAAGCTGGTATAGACCTAATGTTTATACCAGTTTTTTTTATTTTTGGTTGGATTGTACTAAATTATGTATTATATTTGCAGATGTATTAACATTTAATTTCATTGATTATGAATAAAACAATTACACTTTTTTTATCATTTTGTATTTTTATTCTTGGACTAATAATTCCAAATACAAATATAAAAGCACAGGTAGCTGATGGGACAAATTTCGATTTTTCTCTTGGTGATTTTACTAATTGGAAAGGATATCATGCGAAGAATAATAGTTCTTCAACTACAATTGATTTTGATGACTGGATATTATTTGAAAATCCAAACAACTGTATGCATTCTGGAAAGAATTGTTTTGTGATCAATACAAATTTCTACCAATATGATATGAACGTAGGGGCTACAAAACTTATTAAGATTCCTTCGTTTTTGGGATATAGTAAATCTGTTCAAATTAATGTTGACGATACAGGAGCTAATGCTAATTATCTTGCTTATGATTTATTAGTCTCAAGTAATAATTGTATGATTACTTTTAATTATGCATTGGTTTTTGAATCGCCAAGTCATACTGGATATGAAAATCCATTCTTTCAAGTAGAAATACTATCATTAGATTCAAACAATGTTGAAAATGGAAGGTTACATCCTTCTACTTTCTTTGAAGTTAAAGGGGAGTTACCAATGCCTGAGGGATGGAGTTTATTTAATTATTCAGGTTCAAGTGGTATTTGGCAAAATTGGAGACAATTGTCCATGGATTTAAATGATTATATTGGTCAGAAAGTAAGGATAAAAGTTCTAATTACTGCATGTTCATCTACCAATCATTGGGCTTATGGATATTTTGTTGGTAAGGTAGCTCCAAGAGAATTAGAAGTTGATCCTTGTCCTGGTTTAGATACAATTGCTGCTATATTATCAGCTCCTCCAGGTTTTGCAAAATACGAGTGGTTTGAAAATCCAAACGATTTGCCACAAACACAACTAAGTAATATCGCAGATACAGCTACACCTTTAGATGTTAGAGAAGTGGTAGGTCCTATCCCAGCAAGATTTATGTATAAAGTATTATCGAAAGATTCACTTTCTGAAAACTTATTTGTAAAACTTACTTCAATAGTTAATCCAGGGAATACTCCAATGGTAACGTATATTAAAGGTAAATCCTATTCATATAAACCAGAAGCTAAATTTGATACACTTACAGTAGGGTATTTGAGGATGCATTTCAAAAACAAAACAAAATTCCCACAAAACGACACAAATGCTGAAATAGAATATATATGGGATTTTGGAGATGGATGCGATTTAGTTGTTTATAATAGCAAGACAAATCCAGAAATAAAAAATATTAATCCAACTCACGAATATTCTGATACAAATGAATATAATGTTACCCTTACAGCCAAATATAATGGATGTAAAACAAAAACACAAAAGGCAATTGTCCCTGTCATTGTAAGCTTAGACTATGTGAAGAAAGATAATATCTCATTAAATATTTATCCTAATCCTGCTAATAATTATGTGAACCTTAAAGTCAATGGAATTGAAGGGAATGCAAAAATTATAATATATAACGAAATTGGTAAACAAGTGCAAAGCATTGATGTTTCTTCAAACTTTGGAATAATTGAAAAACAAATCGACACTAAGAAATTTGAAAAAGGGGTTTACTTAGTAAAGATAATATCAAAGGGTATAGAAACCTCCGAGAAGCTTATTATCCAATAGTTGTTTAATCTTTATTTTATAACCGAGTTATTTGATTAAAATATTATCAAACTTAATATCTAAGTCATGAACTTAGACTTCCAACTTTTTTTCCTTGATTTTAATCTCAACATCATGCCATGATCTTCTCAACATCATGGCATGATCCTGGTAACATCATGGCATGATCTTTGCAACATCATGCCATGATGTTTATTTCTTCATGGCATGATGTTGAGATTTAAACTTGATAAAAATAGTTGGATATTTGATTTGCTGAGTTTTAATCCTTGATTTTTGAGTTAAATATTGGAATTCTTTTTAGCTTTCTTTTCTTTAGTTGCAGTTCTAAGTATTGTTAAGCCGGAAATTGCTGCTAATAATGATGCTGTTAATATGGCTATTTTTGCATCGTTTTGAACCTCTGGATTGGAAAAGGCTAATAGAGTTATAAAGATTGACATTGTAAAACCTATTCCAGCAAGGGTTCCTGCTCCCAATATCTGTTTGTAATTCATATCGCTTGGAAGAGAATAAAGTTTTAATACCTGCCCTAATTTGCTAAATGCTATTATTCCTAATGGTTTTCCAATAAATAATCCAGCAATTATCCCTATTGTATATGGTTGAGATATTAATTCAACATAATCAATATCAACTTTTATTGCTGTATTGACTATAGCAAATACTGGAAGAATAAAAAATGCTACAGGCTTATGAAGGAAGGATTCAAAACGATGTGAGCAAGATAGCTTTCTTTTCTTATCAAATGGTATTGCAAAGGCAAGTAATACTCCAGTTATTGTTGGATGAATCCCTGATTGGTAGATAAAATACCACATTATTATACCTCCAATTACATAAGGTAGGAAGTGATGAACTTTTAGACGATTTAAACCAATTAGAACTCCATATACTAATAATGCCCAAAGTATATTTGTAATAACTAAATCATTTGAGTACACTATAGCAATAAGAAGTATAGCTCCTAAATCGTCGAATATTGCAAGAGCTATTAAAAATACTTTCAATGAATTAGGGGCTTTATTACATAATGATAATATACCAATTGCAAAGGCAATATCAGTAGCCATTGGTATTCCAAATCCAGAGGAATATTCTCCTATTGGGTTAAAACTAAAATAGATTAATGCTGGGACTAACATACCTCCAACAGCTGCGAAAAGAGGAAGAATTGTATCTTTAATATTTGATAACTCTCCTTGGTATATTTCTCTCTCTAATTCAAGCCCAATCAAAAGAAAGAAAATGCTCATAAGTACATCATTTACCCAAAATTCAATACTTTTGCCTCCAAGTGTGGTGTGCATCAAATCGATATAATCACCTCCGATTGCAGAATTTGCAATAATCAGAGAGAATATGGTTGCAAATATTAGTATAAAACCAGATATCTTTTCGCTTTTAAAGAAATCAGTAAAGCTTTTTGTAAATTCAGTTAGAGTCATTTCTTATTACTTTTTTGTTTAAACAAATTCGTCCTTATTAATTAAATTATTTAGTAGAGCATAAATGGTTAGACCAGAAACAGATTTAATCCCTGTTTTTTTACTAATGTTTTTCCTATGTGATATTACTGTATGAATAGATATATTATGCTGGTCTGCAATTTCCTTGTTTTGCATTCCTTTGGCAATTGAAATCAATATTTCTTTTTCTCTATCCGAAAGGTCAGATTGTTCCTGTTTCTCTATGTTCTTATCCAATGATACAACATTAGTAATAGTATTGATTATTTTTGGACCCTCATCTAAAATTCCAATTATTGCAGAGAAATTACTATTAACCTCCTCGTTTGAATAGGCATAACTTAAGCCAATAAGATAGAAAGAGCCTAAATCTTGAAAAATATTAGATATGTTTTGTCTTTTATGGAATCCAAATAAATTAGGATTTACAATAATAATATCAGCCTTTAGTTGAGGTAGTCTTTGAGGAAGGAATTGAATATCTCTCAGATAACCAATAACTGAAAAATTGGGAGATTTTTCTAATACATATTTTAAGCCCTGATAGATTATTGTCGAGGGTTCGATTATAAGGACTCTGTATTTTTTATTAATCATTTATGTGTTTTTCAATTTCTGAAACAAGCGGAATAAGAATCTTTTCTTCTATTCTGCTATGAATAATTAGTTCATCTTGAAAACAGAATAGTTTTTCTAATAAGATAGATCTTTTCTTTGATGAGCATGTCTCCGGCAGATATTTGATTATAATGTTTTTTAAATCGCTAAGTTTGTCTTCAATATTTGAATGATTGTCTTCAAAGATATGGATATTATAGTCTGTATTAAATCCAAGTTTATTAATATTTTCAATATAAGGGAATACTATATTTTCTTCATATTCAAAATGATTAATAACCTCTTTTCTGTAGTCTATAAAAAACTTTTTAAGTATTACTAAGTGGTTGTCCTCGCAGTGCTCACAAAGTTCGTCCAAGTCGTTTTCAATTTCTGATAGAGATTCCTTAAGAAAATAGTAATGAGTTTTTCTTAGGAAATTTATCAATTCTTTTGGATTAATATCTAAAAGGTTTTTATTATTTGGAAGATAGTCTTCAAAACTATATATATTGCATACTAAGATGAAAAACTCTGGAGTAATTTGTTTTTGGCTACATATATCGAAGATTGTTTTTTCTCCAAAACCGAGATTAATATCAAAGCGATTGAATACAGATAGTAATTTATAATTACTCAGTATTAAATCTGATAATTTCATATTTGGAGAAAAGGAATTATAATACATATAATTATGAATTTAGTTTTACATTAAATAAACAGTTTGGAATGAAAAAAGATTTGCCAATCTAGATTATGTAATTTATTTTCTTGTATTGTAAACCATATAAAATCACTATTTCTAAACAATAATGCACTTAAGGCAAAAGAGGTATATGCTTAAAAGGAGTAATCTAGATTGGCAATAATGGCTAAATCTTTTTACAATGCAAAATTACTATCTATCCTCTCCTTGTGCAATACCAATAAATAGTGAAAAATAAAATTTCCAATCACAATTTATAATGAAAAAGAGCTAATCTACTTTTTTCTAACTGTATTAACTAAGGCAATTAAATAACCAAGAGCAATAAATGCACCAGGAGCTAAAACGAATAATAACATCCCATCATTGTCTCCAATAAATTTCAATCCAAATATTGCACCTGAACCAAGGATTTCTCTAACTCCACCCAATAATGTAAGAGCAAGAGTAAAGCCAAGACCCATTCCAATCCCATCTAAAAAGGAAGTTGAAACATTATTCTTACTTGCATAGGCTTCAGCTCTGCCTAAAATCAAGCAGTTAACAACAATCAAAGGGATGAATAACCCCAGACTTTCGTATAGAGCAGGTACAAAAGCTTCCATTACTAATTTCAATACAGTTACAAAAGATGCAATTACCACAATAAAAGCAGGTATTCTTACTTTATCTGGAACTAAATTCTTTATTGAAGCAATTACAACATTAGAAAGGATTAATACAAAGGCTGTACTTAATCCCATACCCAAACCATTTATTGCCGATGTTGTTGTTCCCAAAGTAGGACACATTCCAAGTAATAATGCAAAAACTGGGTTTTCTCTTATAATACCATTGGTTAATATCTTAATATTTTTCATAGAATGTGTTTTTTATTTCTTTTCTTTATATTTCAAATAAGCATTAAATGCATCCTGAATAGATTCCAAAAAAGCCCTTGAAGAAATAGTTGAAGCAGTTATTGCATCAAAATCTCCGCCATCTTTCTTTACTGTGAAATTATCTATACTTGGATTCTTGCCTTTAATACTCTGATTGTTTTTATCAGTCTTAAACCAATCGGTAAGTTTTGAACCCAGTCCAGGGGTTTCTGCCATTGACAGAATAGAATAATTAATAATATTACCTTCTTTATCAAATCCAACCATTACTTCAATCACTCCAGCATATCCCATTGATGAGGTTTGAATTGCAGCACCTATAAATTCTCCATCTTTCTCTGCAGGGAAAACTATATATTTATTTGGTTTGCCTTCTAATTCAATCTCTATTTCAGGTAGTATTTTCGGATTGTTTTGAGGTAATACTTCTTTAATCGCATTAGTTTTTTTATTTGTTTGAGAGTCTAAGATAGGTTGTTTAGTAAACTCATAAACTCCACCCAGTACAGAAGCAGCAATCAGAGAAATCGCTGCTAAAGATATTATCATGTTTTTAAGTGATGATTCTAATTTAGCCATGATTATTTATATTTTAATATCCAAAACGTTTAGGTTTAAAAGCTTTATTCAGTAAAGGAGTTAAAGCATTCATAATAAGAATAGCAAATGAAGCTCCTTCAGGCATTGGTCCAAATTGTCTAAAGAGAATTGTCATCACTCCACAACCAATACCAAAAACCAATTGTGCCTTTCTTGTAATCGGTGATGTTACCATATCTGTTGCCATAAATATAGCTCCAATCATTATCCCTCCTGCAAGCAAATGGTAAATTGGATTTACAAATTCACTTGGGTTAATTAGGTAAAGAATATATGCAAAAATTGCAGCACTTCCAAGATAAGAAACAGGTATATGCCATGTAATTACCTTTCTAAATAACATGAAAAGACCTCCAAGTATAAGAGCAATAGCAGATACTTCCCCAAAACTACCACCAGTTGCTCCTAAAAACATATTCCAAGCATCTACTGCTTGTCCGTTTTTTAAAGCTATTAATGGAGTAGGTCCAGTTAATACATCTGTGATAGCATGACTGAATATTGGTTGAGGTAGTGGCCATTCAGAAATTGCTACTTCTGTTGGGAATGAAAGAAAAAGAAATGCTCTCCCAACTAAAGCAGGATTAAAAGGATTTTTACCCAATCCTCCGTAGGACATTTTACCAACCCCAATTGCAAATAATGCTCCAAGTGCAACAATCCATAAAGGAACAGATGATGGAAGATTAAAAGCAAGTAAAAGCCCTGTAATAATAGCAGAACCATCGTTAATTGTTGTGCCTCCTTTGATTAAGAATTTTTGAATAGCCCATTCAAATAATAGACAAGCCGCAACAGAGGTTAGGGTAACTAATAATGCGTCCATGCCAAAGAAGTATATCCCCACTAAGAATGCTGGCATAAGAGCAATTATAACAGTCCACATCACAGATTTAGTGGTTTCTTTGCTTTGCACATGAGGAGAACCTGAAACAGTAAGTAATGCCATATTAATATCTAATTTTATTATTATTATCTTGTTCTTGAATTTATATAAGATTTGCTTGATCTTATTATCTCCAAATATATATCCTTGTAAATTGGTTCATAATCGTCTGTAGAACAAATCCCAATCATTGTAATAATCTTGTTTTTATTCTTTATAAAATACGCTAATCCTGCCATTGTCTCCTCTTGCTCTGTTTCGTATGCAAAGAGAAACCAATGACTTTCAAGATTATTAATTATTTCTTTTCCTCCCTTAAAAATTGAAAAATTATAAAATACTTCATTCATAGATTCCAATGAAAAATTCACTTCAATAAATTCTTCAATGCTTCCTTCGTCCCATTGACTAATTGTAATTTGTATTTTCTCTTCAATATTATCAATTTCTTCACTATCAACATCTGCTTCATAAGGAGAAAAAATTGTAACTACTCCTTGTTCTGCTTCTTCAACTTCCCAATTGTCTGGATATTGAAAACAAAAATCATTCTTAGTGTCAATATAGGTTTCTTTACTCTGAGCAAAAGCACTAAGTGAAGAAAAACAGATAAAAGTAAAAAGAAAAATTCTTGTTAGTAACATATCTTATAATTGATTATTTCATTGCTCTTTGTCTTCTTAACTCTCCAATATTGGATTTTGCAACCCTAATTGTGTCAAGTAAAGGTCTCCCAGCTGGGCATGTGAAAAGACAACATCCACATTCAATACAATCCATTGCAAATTCTTTTTCTGCATCTTCCCATCTGCGATTTTCAGATAATTGAGCTAAGAGAATAGGCTCTAATCCCATTGGACATACTGTAACACATTTTCCGCAACGTAAGCAATTAGTAATTTCCTTTCTCTTTGCTTCTTTTTGATTAATAACTAATATACTTGATGTGGTTTTAGTTGTAGGAGCATTTATATCGCTAATTGCTTTGCCCATCATAGGGCCACCTGATATTAATTTTCCAGTATCCTCTGGCAAACCTCCGAAATAATCAATTATTGAATTAAGAGGAGTACCTACTCTTACTAAAAGATTTTTCTGAGCTTTAACATTCTTGCCAGTAAGAGTCATAATATTATCTATTAAAGGCTTGTTTTTTTGTACAGCCTGATAGATAGCTATGGATGTTCCAAGATTATTTACAACACATCCAACCTCAATAGGGAGTTTACCGCTTGGAACCTCTCTTTTGGTTATAGCGAATATTAATTGTTTTTCTGCTCCTTGAGGATATTTTGTTTTTAATGGAACAACTTCAGTATTCTTATATTTCTTTGAGAACTCTGTCATAAGCTTAATTGCCTCTGGCTTATTGTCCTCAATCCCAATAAATGCTTTTTCAACATTTAATGCTCTTTTCATTATTTCAATCCCAACAAAAGCCTCTTCTGTATGCTCAAGCATTGCTCTATAGTCTGAGGTTAGATAAGGCTCGCATTCAACTGCATTAATAATTAGAAATTCAGCTTTCTTACCTTCAGGAATCATATACTTAACATGGGTAGGAAAAGCCGCACCACCCAATCCAACAATACCTTTCTCCTTTATCTTTTCAATTATTTGTTTGGAATCTAATTTAATTTCTCTGATAATATCTTTTGTTCTATCAATATCTTCCAACCATTCATCTCCCTCAACATCAATAAAAATAGCTTGTTTCTTATACCCTGAAATATCTATTGCAAAATCTATTTTTGAAATTGTACCTGAATATGGAGAGTGGAGATTAGCACAGATAAAAGCTTCAGCCTTCGCCAATAGTTCTCCTACCTTAACCTTTTGACCCTTTTCAACTAATAGTTTTGAAGGAGCTCCTAAATGTTGGTTAACAAAAACTACCCCTTGTTTTGGTAATGGGAAGGTTTCAATTTGACTGTCTTTTGCAAATTTGTTTTCTTCTGGATGAGTCCCACCTATTTGAAATGTTTTCATAGTTTATCTTCTCTTCGTTAAGGTTGAATATTATGCTTGAGATTCTTCTAAAACTGCTTCTTTTTCAGCTTTTTTTAATGGGAAATTAATTTCCCATATTGCTCCAGTTGGGCATTCTACTGCACATTTTCTACATAGCTTACATTTATTATAGTCTATATAGGCAAGATTATTCTCAATGGTAATAGCATCAAATTTACATGCAAGCTTACATTTTCCACAGCCAATGCAAGCAACAGAACAATTCTTCTTAGCAACACCTCCTTTTTCTGTATTTACACAAGAAACAAATATTCTTCTGTTTTTTATTCCCTTATTTCTTAACTCTATTATTTTTCTTGGACATGCAGTAACACACGCTCCACAAGCTACACATTTTTCCTCGTCTACTTCCGGTAAACCTGTATCTTCATTAATATATATAGCATCGAATTGACATACAGTAACGCAGTTGCCAAGACCAAGACAACCATTAGGACAGCCACCTTCGGAAGAAAAGGTCATATGAGCATATAAGCAATCCTTTACTCCGTCGTAATTAACCTTAGCATTTGTGTTTTTCTTCCCTCCATTACATCTTATAACAGCAACTTTTGGAAGTGTTGCAACTGCTTCAATCCCCATAATACTTGCAACATTACTCATTGTAAGCTCTCCTCCAACTGGGCAATTCATTCCTTCCAAGCTTTCTTTCTTTACAATTGCCTCAGCAAATGCTCTACATCCGGTATGACCACATCCTCCACAATTAGCACCTGGCAAAGCTTCAGAAACTAAATCTATTCTTGGGTCTTCGAAAACCTTGAACTTCTGAGCTACAAAATAAAGAATGATTGCAGCAATAATTCCTATTAAGGTTAAAACTAAAATCGCGTAAGAGAATGTTAACATATTTTTTTAGTTTAAAATGAAAATGCAAATATAGGGGGACAAAGTTACAATAAAAAATAATATTACTCTGTGAAAAAGAATAATAATTTTATCTTAATTCCATTTTTGCTTTTAGCTTTTCTATCATAACATAAGAGTTAATTATAGATTGTTCAGAGACTTTCCCTTCTTTTACAAGTTGGAAAACTGTGTCAATAAACTTATAGCCTATTTCATCATCATAGGTCTCCCCATTATTGGAAAAAATAAAAATATTCACTCCTGAATTAATTCCTTTTTCTAAACAAGTCTTAAGATTATACTCCTTTGCAATGGCTCCCATAGCCATATCATCCGAAATTATTATTCCTCTATAACCCATTTTTACTCTTAATAGATTTGTAAGGGTCTTATATGAAAGAGTAGAAGGATAAACAGAGTCGATATTTGCATTAAATACATGTGAGGTCATTATCATATCAACATATCCTTCATCTATTAGTCTTTGGAAAGGGATTAATTCTTTTTCTTGATATGTATCTGTAACATCCACTACTCCCTTATGAGTATCGCTATTAGAACTGCCATGCCCTGGGAAATGCTTGATTGCAGTTAGTATTCCTTTTTTTCTATGTTCCTCAATAACTAATTTTGAATGTGTAATTACTCTCTCTTCGTCAGAGGAGAAACTCCTTTCTAATTTCCCGATAATTGGGCATTGAGGATTAATATTTACATCCACAGATGGAGCAAAATTCAGATTTATTCCAAGTGATTTTAAATTAGTAGCTGTTCTCGCTGCCCATTCTGAGGTTAGCTTCTTATTATGATTATCTCCAAGATATTGCTGAGAGACAGTAGGAGGGAATCCATAGATTTCCTTGAGCCTTGATACCTTTCCTCCTTCCTGATCGATAGATATAAGTAGTTTATTTGTCCCTGCCTTTTGTAGGTCTCTGCATAATTTTCTTAATTGATTAGGATTTTCAATATTACGTTTTGCTTTCTTCGAGGGTACATCGTAATCGAAAAGTATAACTCCTCCAATTCCTTCTCGAGTTATAAGTTTGTATATATTATCCGAAGATTTTAATTCAGTACCTCTAAATCCAAGAATTAGCATTTGGGCAATCTTTCTTCTTAATTCCAAATCCTCCTTTGAATAGTTTTCTTCCTTGTTTCCTTTCCTCACATCTTTGGCAATTAAGCATGAATTAAAGGAAATAGAGATTAATACCAATAGTGTTCCGAACAGCTTACTTAGTTTCATATTTGTTTTAAATTAAATCTATTATAATTTATTTTTCACTCTCTGCTATAATTGTGTTTGATGAGTATTGGAAAGGTTTTAGATTGAAAACTTTCATTACTGCAAACACATGATCAAAAATATCCGACTGAACTCTTTCGTATTCTATCCAATTTTGCTTTGCCGAGAAACAGTAAATCTCTATCGGTACTCCAGTTGCAGTTGGTTGCAATTGCCTAACCATATGTGTCATCTCAAGATTTAAGTTTGGATTATTATTTAACCATGATTCCAAATACTCTCTAAATGTTCCAATATTTGTTAGCATCCTTTTGTCTAATGGAGTATTATGTTTTGCATTATGCTTCTCAATATCGCTTAGCTTTTTGTCTAAATAATGATTTAAAAACTCACTCTCCTTAAGGGTTTCTATCTCTTGCTGACTTAAATAATGTATTGTATTAATATCAATATTTATTGAGCGTTTAATTCTTCTGCCCTTGCTTTCCTGCATTCCTCTCCAATTGGTAAAGGATTCAGATACTAATTTATGGGTTGGAATTGTGGTTATTGTCTTATCCCAGTTTTGAACCTTAACTGTTGTAAGGTTAATCTCTAAAACATCTCCATCTACCCCTCTATTAGGCATTACTATCCAATCTCCAATCCTTACCATATTATTAGCGCTAAGCTGAATCCCTGCTACAAAACCAAGAATAGAATCTTGAAATACAAGTATTAGCACAGCAGCAAAAGCAGTAAGACCTCCAAGTAGAATTATCAGAGATTTGCCGGTAAAAATACTAACTACGATTATTAATGCAACACCCCAAACAAAAATCATCAAGACCTGAGTAAATATTTTCAGTGGTTTTTCTTTCGATATTGGATATGTTTCCCAAATACGGTTAATTCCGTCTAATATTGATGAAAATAGAAATACTGAGGCAAAGGTAATCCAGGTGCTAATAAGTTTTTGAATAATATTCATGTATTCCCAGTCAAGGCTTGTTAGTCCAATCTTAATTACAATAGCTGCAATAAGAATTCCCAAGCGTCTAAAGAATAATTTATCGAAAAGAAGATTATCCCAATCTGTAGAAGTATGACCTGCAATCTTTAATACAATATGAGCGAGGAATTTCCTGGCAACCAAATAAGCAATCCATCCAACAATTCCTATAATCAAAATGCTTAGAATAGTATTAAGAAAGATAATCAACCCTTGGGAGTTAACCCCCATGCTATTAAATAAAGAAGTAAAATCCATAATCCATATTTTTTTTCAATAAACAAATGCAAAGATAAGGAAATTAAGCCCGCTTATCAAATAATGAAGTTATTAAATCAAATTTAGAACTAATGAAATCAAATTCCAATCTCAATATAATGCCATTATTTCCCCCATATAATGGCATTATATCACAAGTATAATGCGGTTATATTGCAAGTATAATGCCATTATATTGACAATATAATGCGGTTATATTGAGATTAGAATCAAAATTGATAAGTTTAAGTCTTTGTTTCAATAGATTATAATCAAAAAAAAAGACGTTGAATCTTGATTGATTCAACGTCTTTCTTGAGTTGCGGAGGCAGGACTCGAACCTACGACCTTCGGGTTATGAGCCCGACGAGCTACCACTGCTCCACTCCGCGATATTTCTTTATTGCGTTTGCAAAGATATAAAGATTTTCTATACTAACCAAATATTAGGATAAGTATTTTTAGATTATAATTATAATTGGCACTAATCTTTGAAGTTATCTATATCTCTTCTTTCCCTCTTTGTAGGTCTTCCACTGCCTCTATCACGTTTTTCAAAAGCAAATTTTCTTGTAATCTCTATTCTTTCGTATTCCTCTTTAGGAGTAAGGTCTTCCATATATTTATCTACAAGCTTTGCTCCCTGACGATTATTAACAAGAGCGATAACCTTTACCTTTCTGTGAATTTGCTCAATATTTACATTGATTATATCTCCAATCTTGACTTGATAAGAAGCTTTTGCAGGTATATTATTAATAATTACCTTGCCTAATCGACATGCATCGCTTGCCAATGCTCTTGTCTTATAGAGCCTTACTGACCATAACCACTTATCAAGCCTAACTTCTTTTTCCAAAGCTTATTTCTCCCTGAAGTATATTGTAATTGGAACCCCATTGAAGTCATATATCTCCCTCATCCTGTTTTCAATATATCTTTTATATGGATCTCTGATATATTGTGGCAAATTGCAATAGAATACAAATTGAGGATATGCAGTTTTAAGTTGCATTACGTATTTTACCTTAATATATTTGCCCTTATGTGCTGGAGGTGGATTCTCGTCTTTTACTATCGGAAGTATTTTATCGTTTAGTTCGCTGGTTGGGATTCTTATAGTACGAGATTCGTATACCTTTTTAGCAGTTTCTAATACCTTGAATATTCTTTGTTTATTGATTACAGAAGTAAAAATAATTGGAACATCGGTAAAAGGAGCTATTCTCTCGCGGATTTTTCTTTCAAATTCTTTGGAAGTATTGGTTTCTTTCTCAACCAAGTCCCATTTATTTACAACAATTACAACTCCCTTATTATTTCTTTGAATTAAGCTAAAAAGATTAAGGTCTTGTGTCTCTATTCCTTGAGAAGCGTCAAGCATAAGAATACATACGTCAGAGGCTTCAATTGAGCGAATAGAACGCATAACGGAATAGAATTCGATATCTTCAAATACCTTGCCTTTTTTTCTAACTCCAGCGGTATCGATAATTAGAAAATCGAATCCAAAAAGATTATATCTTGTATTTACACTATCTCTTGTTGTGCCGGAAACATCTGTTACTATATTTCTATCCTGATTGATAAGGGCATTAATTATTGAGCTTTTTCCAACATTAGGTCTTCCAACCACAGTTATTTTCGGAAGAGAGTCAATTATTTCTTCAGAATCGTCGTTTTTAAAATCTCTAACCAATTCGTCAAGCAAATCCCCTGTCCCTGCACCATTTATTGCCGAGATAGAATAAATCTCTCCAAGCCCAAGGCTATAGAATTCCAAATGGTCATTAGCTCTTTGAGTATTATCAGCCTTATTAGCAGCAAGTATTACCTTCTTCTTAGTCTTTCTTAGCATAGAGGCGACATCCTCGTCCATTGAGGTCAGACCTTCCTTAACATCGAGAATAAAAAGAATAACATCGGCTTCTTCTATTGCAAGAGTTACCTGTTTTCTAATTTCTCCTTCAAATTCATCCTCACTACCTATAATATATCCACCAGTATCGATAATCGAAAACTCTTTCCCGTTCCAATTGCTTTTACCATAATGTCTATCTCTTGTTACCCCTGAGCTTTCGTGAATAATAGCGTCTCTGGATTCGGTAAGTCTATTAAATAATGTTGATTTACCTACATTAGGACGCCCAACAATGGCTACAATATTTCCCATATATCTTATTTGTCTTTGGGTGCAAAGTTACGAATTCTTTTTAATATTTTCTTCCAAGTTCTATAACTTGAATGATTTGAAGCAGTTCGGCTAATATATAAGGCCTCTTCTCCCTCTTCTTCATAAGTTTTTCTTTTATGTCCGTTAGTAATTGCATGGGCAATTGAAGCATTTAGTTCAAAGCCAATTAAAAGTATATTTGAATTAAGATATACCCAAATTAAGAATATTATCAAGGCTCCGATTGAACCATATAGGGCGTTATATCTTGAGAAATGTTCTATATAATAGTTAAATCCGAAAGTAGTTAGAATAAATAATACAGTAGCAAGTGTTGCTCCAGCAGAGAAGAACTTGAAATTCTTCTTGTCAGCAGGAGTGTAATAGTAAATCATTACAAACATAAAGTAAACTATAGATATTAGAAGTATCCACTTACTTGCTTTTAGTAAATACCAAAGCATAAATGTATCGGAAGCAAGGTAATTGATAATAAATTTAGAACCCATAATCAATAGGAAAGAAATTATAACTCCAAGTCCTATCCCAAATACAAAGCCTATACTAATAAGTCTCTGCTTAAGCCAATGTCTTTTTACAATATTATGTTTGGTTTGGGAAAATGAATTCATCATTGCATTTATACCATTAGAGGCTACGTAGATAGAAGTAAGGAAGCCTATAGACATAAGCCCCTGATGCTTTTGTTTAAATATCCCCTCGAGGGTTTTCTCTATTGCTCCCTGAGATGTTTGGGGGACAAATTCATCTATTAATAATATAATTTGTTCATATATATTATCCACAGGAACATAGGGAATAAGTGTAAAGAAGAATAACATTAGGGGAAATAGTGCCAAGAAGAAATGAAAGGAAAGAGATGCAGCTCTTTGACTAAGCGAACCTTTTGTAAGTCCGCTTATAAAGAAAGCAGTAACATCGAAAAGTGGAACTCCTTGGAATCCTGGCAATACAATAAGTCTTGAATAATGTAGAGTATTACGAACAGGACGCCAATAAATTAGTTTTCTTAAGAATTTATTGGGTTTCTTTGTCATAAATTAGTTTTAATTCCTAATATGCAATAAGGCTTAAATCAAGGGATTTAATATTATGAGTCAGGGCTCCAACCGATATATAATCTACTCCAGAGATTGCATAATCTTTTATCGTCTCCAAGGTTATGCCACCCGAGCTTTCGGTTTCGTATCTTCCATCAATAATTTCAATAGCTTTCTTAAGGTCAGAGGGAGTGAAATTATCCAACATTATCCTATTAACTCTCCCAATTGAAAGAACTTCTTTTAGCTCATTAAAGTTTCTTACTTCTATCTCTATCCTTATATCCAGATTATTATCCCTTATATAATCATTAGCCCTTGTAATTGCATTCTCTATTCCTCCAGCAAAATCGATATGATTATCCTTTAGCATTATCATATCAAAAAGCCCCATCCTATGATTATATCCTCCCCCTATTTTAACTGCATATTTCTCAAATAGCCTTAATCCAGGAGTTGTCTTCCTTGTATCTAAGAGCTTGGTATTTGTACCCTCTATTGCCTTTACATATATATTAGTTGTTGAGGATATGCCTGAAAGTCTTTGTAAATAGTTTAGTGCAGTTCTTTCTGAGGATAATATCCCTATTGCATTTCCTTTTACAGTGAAGATTCTATCGCCCTTCTCTACCTTGTCTCCATCTTCTTTAAATCCTGTAAATTCTATCTTAGGGTCAAGCAATTCAAATACTCTCTTTGCAATTTCTATCCCGCAAATAATTCCTTCCTGCTTTGCAATTAGCTCTGCCCTCGAGGTTTGAGAGCTATCGATGCAGCATAATGAGGAATAGTCTCCCTCTTTAATATCTTCGTTTAATGCTAATAATATGTGGTTATCAATGTATTCCTTAGAGATTAATCTATTCATGCTCAATTATTATTTCAGTTATATATTCAGTATTATCAATTTTTTGTAACCTTATCTTGATATTAAATTTCTTATTCTTAGATTTTCCTACTCCCTGTAAAAGAGTAATTCCATTGCTAAGATTAGTAATATTAGGGGAAAAACCATTGATTGGATTATCCTTAAAGAAGTCTTTAAGGATAACCTTTGCCTGTGCTTTGGTTGAGTATGCCTTATTGGAAAGTATATTTATAAAAACCTTGTCCTTAGATTTACTAATTAAATAATCTGAATTTGATTGATTAATTGCAGAAGTAATTTCCTTGGTTATATTGCTTGCACTCTGTGCTCTTCCTATGGTAAAAACAAATAAAAACCCCATTAATATTAATAAATTCTTAGCCATAATCGATATTATAATATTCCTGATTTATGCAACAAAGATACAATAATTTATATATTTCACACTCAAATGGAATAAATAATTAAGCATCTCATTTCTCTTAAAGGCAAATCTCGAGAAAATAATAGTAAATTTGCAGGTCTTTTTAGATAAAATACAAGAATAAGGATAAAGAATAAGTATAATGAAAGTAGAGATAATAAATATAGGGGATGAACTCTTAATTGGGCAGGTGTTAAATACTAATAGCCAATGGATGAGTTCGCTATTAGATAGAAATGGGTTTGAGGTAGTAAGGGTAACAATAGTTTCCGACAATAAGCAGGATATAGTATCCAGCGTGAAAAGAGGGATGGAAGAGGTTGATATTATTCTAATTACGGGTGGGCTTGGACCAACTAAGGACGATATTACCAAACAAACCCTTTGCGAATTATTTGATACCACCTTGGAAGAAAACCAGTTTGCCTTGGATAATATTAAAAGGATATTTGCAAAAAGAGGATATCCGATTACTCCTACCAATTTAGCTCAGGCTCTTATGCCAAAGTCTTCAAACTTAATACCCAATATTAACGGCACAGCATGTGGGTTTTATTTTGAGAGGGATTCCAAGCTAATAGTTTCAATGCCTGGCGTTCCCTTTGAGATGGAAGAAATGATGAAAAACGAGGTAATCCCTTTATTAATCTCATATTTCAAACCCTTAGGCATAGCACATAGAACCCTTTTAACCCAAGGTATAGGGGAGAGTTTCCTTTCAGACAAATTGGAAGAATATGAGAAATCACTTCCAGAGAATCTTCATTTGGCATATCTTCCAGGAGCAAATTTCCTAAGACTAAGAATAAGTGCAAAGTCAAAAGATAGAGAGGAGGCGGAAGCTCTTGCAGATAAATATACAAAAATCTTGATACCATTATTGGAAAATAATTATATAGGCTTTGATAAGGAGGACTTATCCTTGGTTTTAGCAGAGCTTTTATTAAAGAATTCTCTTAGAATAAGTATTGCAGAAAGTTGTACAGGGGGCTATTTATCACATAAGATAACAAAGAATCCGGGTTCTTCCCAATACTATTACGGCTCAATTACTGCCTATTCCAATACAATTAAGAATAAGGTCTTAAATATAGAGGAGGGATTATTAAATCAATATGGAGCAGTAAGCCAGGAAGTATCCCAAGCAATGGCAGAAAATACCCTTAAGTTATTTAATACAGATTATTCCATTTCCACAACAGGAATAGCAGGACCAGGCAATACCAGCAAGGACAAACCAATAGGGCTTGTGTGGATAAGTGTAGCTAATAAAGAAGGAAGAGTAATTAGTCAGACATATAATTTTGCCTCAACAAGGCAGAACTTTATAGAAAGAACAAGCAATCAAGCGATAGCTTTATTAATCAAAACCATATTAGAAGATTGCAGTTAAGCTCATACCACTCTTACGCAAAGGCACACAAAGTACAGGTTGTTTGGATGCAGAGATAATAAATTGAGCAGTTGAATTCATAAAGAAATCAGCACTTTCATCTTTACCCATAACCATTATCATATCCACTTTATTAAGTTCATCGTTGGCATAATCGATAACTCCACGAGCAAATTCGTTTCTATCCTTAATACCTCCTAACATAACTAAGTCACATTCCAAACCTTGTTTAAGAATAAAACGCTTAGTATTATTAGCAATTAGTTTAATCTTATTCCTTGCCTCTCCATCATTATCCTCAAGAGCAGAGGCTAAAACAGTAATCTTAGAACCAAAGCTTTCTGCCCATTCCACAGCATTTTTCACCTTTTGCCTTGATGAAACAAATAGCTCAATAGGCAGTAGAATATTCTTTATATCTTTTGGAGTAATATCATTATGAAGAGTAAGAACTGGGCATTCAGCAATTCTAATTAACCTATGAGTGTTTGCTCCAATATTCTTTTCCCTATCTCCACTATTGGAAGTCCCTGTAATAATTAAGTCAAACTTCTTCTCATTGGCATAATCAGCAATTTCTTTAGTAACTCTACCATATTTTATTACTTCTTCAAGCTCAAAACCATATTCCTTTTCAATATTCTTAGCAAGCTTACGGAATTTCTTTTCAAGCAATTCAACTGCATCCTTAGAGCTCTCCCCAAAGAGTTTGGAAAAGAATCCTGCCTCTTCAACAACATGGATTAAACTAACCTTAGAGCCAAATTTCTTAGTCAGAAACCTTGTGTAATTAAGGTTGGTCTCAAGGCTTTTTTCATTAAGGTCGGTAGTAATTAGAATCTTGTCTTTATGTTCCATAATTAATATAATCTATAGATTAAACTTTTAGGGTTAATCAAATTTCCTTACAAAAATATGAATAATAAACCATATAATCATTTTTTAGTTCAAAAATTAATTATTTCTTAATCTTGGTTTAATAGATAATTATGCAATTTATCCCTTTTCTTGGAAGTGAGATTAATAAGAATTTCAAATATATTCATTAAGAAATTTGGTAGTAAGGATTTTTTTATTAGTTTTGTGGGGCTTTTTCTTAGTATAATTAATTGATTAGATAAGGAATTAGTCGAGAAGGATAATAACACTCAAAAGAGAGGAAATGGATAATAGTTTAGGAGTTTCAGAATTAGTTTTAAGCCCTAATGGGGAGGTTTATCATTTAAGGATTTCACCAGAGAAAATGGCTGATAATATTATTCTTGTGGGAGATCCAAAGCGTGTAGATATGATTTCTAAGGAGATGGATTCAGTTGAATTTAGGGGTGAGAATAGGGAAATGGTATATGCTACTGGATATTATAAGCAAAAGAGAATTACTGCCTTGAGTACAGGGATGGGGACTGATAATTTAGATATAGTAATTAATGAATTAGACGCAGTTGCCAATATTGACCTTAGAGAGAAAAAAGTTCTTGAGGAAAAGAAAAGTTTAAATATTATTAGAATTGGTACAAGCGGTTCTTTACAGGAGGATTTGGATTGTGGAGAATTTATTGCATCGGAGTATTCAGTAGGTTTGGATGGTATGTTTTATTTCTATAGGGATGATAATAAGGTAATAGATTTGCAAGGTACAGACTCCTTTATTAGCTTTATGAATTGGAGCTCAACCTTGCCAAATCCCTATATGGTAAACTCTTCAGATAATTTACTAAATCGTTTAGCCTTCGATATGCCTAAGGGAATTACAGTAACTTCACCAGGTTTTTATGCTCCTCAGGGAAGAGAAATTCGTCTGCCATTAGCATTTAAGGATATTAATTCAAGGCTTTCAGACTTTACTTATAATAATCTTAAGATTACTAATTACGAAATGGAATCCTCAGCTCTTTATGCTCTTGGTAGAGCTTTAGGACATAATGTACTTACCATTTGTTTGATAATAGCTAATCGAAAGAAATCTCAATTCCTCTCAGATTATAATCCAAGGATGAGAGAACTTATCAGAATAGTATTAGACAGAATTTAGAAAAATAATAATTAATCTATTATATAATTCAATTTATAAACTCATTATATGTATAAAATCAAAACTCATCCAATCTTGGATATCCCTTTGGAAGACGAACATGTTTTCCTTTTTAATGGTAAAGAAATAAAAGGACAAAAAGGTTTTACTATTGCAGCTGCCCTTCATCAAAACGGATTCCCTGTCCATTCTCATTCAATAACCCATCGTAATCGTTCTCTTGCCTGTGGTATAGGTAAGTGTGGAGCTTGTGAGATGCTTGTGGATGGTCAGGTAAAAAGAATCTGTGTTACTAAGGTTGATGGGATAAAGAATGTAAGTGAGATTCCAGAGGGTTATCTATCAGAACCATTACAATTAGAGATAAAAGATACAAAGATATATAAGACACAGGTTTTAATAGTGGGGGCAGGTCCTTCTGGGCTTGCAGTTAGGGAAGAATTAAATCGTTTCGGAATAAATAATCTTGTGGTAGATTCTAATGATAAGATTGGAGGACAGTTTTTAATGCAAACCCATCAATTCTTCTTCTTTGAAACACAAAGACGATTTGGGGGAATGCGTGGTTTTGATATAGCAGGCTCTCTTGCAGGTGATGACCATAGTGGTATATTCCTAAACTCTTCTGTTTGGGATATATTAGATGGTAAGAGGGTTGGAATAAAGAATATTGAAACTGGAGAAATATACTATATAGATTGTGAAAGTTTTGTAGTAGCCACAGGTGCTGTTCCTTTTATGCCAGTATTTAATAATGATGATTTACCAGGAGTTTATACTGCTGCAGTATTTCAGAAAATGATGAATTCAGAGCTAACCCTTCTTGGGAAAAAGGTTTTGACAGTGGGAGCTGGAAATATAGGATACCTTACTTCCTATCAGGCAGTTCAGGCTGGTGCTGAGGTAAAGGCAGTTTTGGAAGCTATGCCTAAGGAAGGAGGATTCCCTGTTCAGGCTAATAGGATTAGGCGTTTGGGTATTCCAATTCTTACCTCAACAATATTGTTAGAAGCAGTACCAAACGATGATAATACAGGAATAAGTGGTGCTATAATTGCAGATTGTGAGAATTTCAAACCAATTAAGGGGACTGAAAGACTAATTGAGGATATAGATATTATTAATGTATGTACTGGGCTTATACCAGATAATAGTTTATTAATTAAAGGTAATGAGATATTTGGCAAAAACTCTTATGGAGTTGGGGATGCTGTAAGAATAGGAGAGGGAACCTCTGCAGTTCTTCGAGGAAAACAATGTGCTTATGAGATTGCTATGAGCAATAATATTAAAGTAAACTATGATGATTACCTTAAGATAAGCAAGGAGTATATAGATTCACAACAACATCCAATAAGAATACTCGAGAATCCAGAACAACCCTCAGAGGAGAGATTAAATGAAAGAGGATTTGTAATTATGGATTGCTTATATGGCTTTGCATGTAATCCATGTCAGTTTGCCTGCAAGTATGGAGCAATTACAAAGAGTTCAACTTCTACTGTTCCAAGGATTGATTACGATAAATGTATTGGATGTATGGAATGCGTTACCCAATGTCCTGGCTTAGCAATATTTGGGTTTAATCTTAAGAAAAATACTGTTTATCTTCCTTTTGAATATGAGGTAAGCGAGAATATTGAAGTGGATTTGGTTGATAATTCGGGCAAGAAGATTGCAAGGGGAAGGATAGAGAGCATTAAGAAGAATAAGAATAAAACTAATTTAGCAAGGGTTAAGGTTTATGATATGAACTCTGAAAATCCAGACTTTCTTAATATTCGAGGTTTTTTAGTAAATAAGAAAGAGGATATCAATTCTAATAAAACTGATAAACTAACACATAAAGACAGTTATGTTTGCCATTGTGAGGATATTACTCTCGAGAATTTATTAGAAGTAATAGGAGACAGGAAATCAATTACAGTAGATGAGTTAAAGCATACTGCAAGATTGGCAATGGGAGATTGCAGGGGGAAACGTTGCGTCCCAAGAGCAAAACAAATTCTTCGGGCTCACGGTATTGAAGTTACAGAGGATGCAACTCCAAGAGGTCCTCTTTCTACTCAAGTAACCATGGGAGATTTAAGAAAAGAGGCTGGAGAAAATATACTTTCTCGCACTTTTATTGCATATAATCATACTGTTATCAAGGTTCCTTGTCTTATTGCAGGAGGTGGGATTGCTGGTTCTGCACTTTATCGCTATATGGCTGAGGCTGGGCTAAGACCAGTTATGATTAATTCCGAAAGAGGGGCTTCATGGAGGAATATTGCTGGAGGAAGACCTGCTTTTTCTAATCCAGAGCTTGCTGATATTGCAAAACACAATCATCAAATCTTTAAAGAGCTTGACAAAATCTCGAAAATAGACTACCACGAAACAAGATATGTTAATCTTGCTCACGATGAAAATAGTTATAATCAATTGGAAAGGGCTATGGAGTGGAGTGACGCGAAAATGGTTGACCCAAAAGATTTCCAAAAGGAGATTAGCCCTTATTTCAATAAGAATAATAAGAACTATTTGGCTGCTCAAATTACCAGAGATTGTTGGCAGGCAACTCCTGGAAAGACAATTGATTTGCTAAGAAGGATTGGGACTATGAAAGGTGGCACCTTGGTTGAAGGAGGTAAATTAGTAGAGCTTTATAAATCAGGTGATGAATACCACGCACTTGTTTTAACCAAAGAAAACCAATATATAGATTATGTAACTGAGGTTTTTGTTAATGCATTAGGATATAATTCATCTCTCTTTGCTTCAAAATTAGATATAGAAACAGGTCTATTCCCCGTAAAACACCAAGCCTTTATTACAAAACGTCTTCCTCTTTTAGGTAAGGATAATTCCCAGTTAGATATGGTTATTGATAGAAGACATTATAAGGGATTCTCTGCCGTATATGGTCAACAACTTAGAGAGACAGGTCAGATAATTGGATGTGCGTCTCCAGCCTATGATGCTCAAGAGTCGAAGAGCAATCGCAAGATTAATAGCGTTGAGTTCTTGGGAATAGTATCTGAGGTCTTCTCTGATTGGATACCAGAGCTAAGGAATATTAGTTTCCAAGCTGTTTGGTCAGGCTACTATACAGAACCAAGATATATTGTAGATACCGAGCTTGGGCTTTTCACTGGGCTAAGAGGACATGGCTTTATGCTTAGTCAATACCTTGCAAAGCTATATGTAGACCAAATCACAGGAAAACCAGTTCCAGAATACTTCAATAAGCTAAAACTAAACGGAGAAGGAATATGGGAGACTTCATTAAAATAAAAGCGAAGGTTCCCCTCCGCTTTTATTTATTTTCCCCCAAATTAGGCATTTAATTTTATTTGTCTTGATAAGGGTTCCTTTCATATCTTCTATTACCAGAACGAATACTTGTATAGCGAAGTGTGGCATAAATATCTTGTTTGTTCCGGAAAAAACTGCTAGAGTCGTTCGATACAATATTATATGTACTATCTCTGTCAAACTGTTCTATGCAATAGTATGAAACATACTTCTTTTCTTTGAATTTGGCAACAAATTCCTCTCTTTCCGTACTTACAAATATAGTACTGTCTTTGCAATAAATTTTACCTCTAAACCACTTGTTTGCAGGTGTAGTATTGTGTAATGATTTTGAGTATCCTTCATAAAGGTCAATAAGGGTTATATAATCGTAAAAATGTAGATAACTAACTCCAGCTACTTTGTTAATAAATGGATTAAAGTGTACAATATAAATAGAAGTATCAGGATGTACTGAAATTACATCAATTTTTTTATTTGAATTATTTAAACCAGGGGATTCAAAATAATGATATCTCATCCCGTCATCTTCATTTGATTTATAGTATTCACTTCTTCCCAAACTGTCAATAAGAATTGTTTTAATCTCATTGTAGGTAAGCCCAATATAAGAGTTCAATTCTTCTATTTTGTTTTTATACATAGGGTTTTCTGAAATAAGTGTAATTGTCGTAGGTGGATTATTATCTTCTTCACATGATGTTGCTATAAACATTGAGAAAAAAATAAGTGTAGATAATAAATAAACTAAATTGGTCTTTTTCATAAGATTTGAATTTATCGAGGCAAAGTTACAAATAAAACCAATATTAGCAAGATATTCATTCAGAATATTTGACAATATGGGAAAGGAAGTATACAATGGTTATCTAAATAGCAATAAAGGGGTCGAAAATATTGATCTGATAGTCATTTAATCATGTATATATATTTCTTTAATTGTGGTTTTTTATAGGGAAAGTGAAATATAAATTAGACTTGCGGATTAAATAATTTGTATTTTTATATGATTATATTCAAAAATATAGTATATTTGCAGCAATTCAATAAAATCTAATTAAGGGTTCTGTAGATTTTACTTAATGAATTCAAAGTCATAAAAACTAAATCCGAAAATTAATTTTAGAATCCATGTTGACAAAATAATGTTGAAAGTAATCAATAAAAAATATTTCTTTGCTTTATCCTATTCCTCCGAGATTGAAATATATCTCGTTAAACAAGTATTAGTAAGTACAAAATAAAAATAAAATAATTAAAGCATGAAAAAAATAATAATTATATTTCTTATGATATTGTGGTCAATTAATGTTTCTTCGCAAGTCAACAAATCATTATTAGATACAACAAAATTATGGACATATCCATATAGATGGTATCAAACTGGCGTAGGAGGTGGAGGAGTAAATACCCTTTATTACAAAATAGGAAGGGATACAATTGTTGATAATAATACATATAGAATTGTTTATAGCAATGTATATAATGGCAATGATTCTGCATTTTTAAATGGCTTTCACTATGAAAAATATTTGATTAGAGAGGATTCGAACAGAGTTTATTTAAGGAAAATGAATTCTGATTATTATCAGGATTATTTTGATGAATATATTGTATATGATTTTGGTTTAAACATAGATGATACAATTTATTTGCCAAAAATAGTTGCAGGAGAGATAAGACCAGAGCAAGTAGGTGGCTATTCTATTTCAAAAATTGATAGCTTATACATAAATGGCACTTTACTTAAACGCCTTGAATTGTATTGTTTTAGTCCTCCGCCTTATACAACTAAACATACTGAAATATGGATTGAAGGAATAGGTAGCTTGAATGGATTGTTTGAGTCCGGGTATGAAATTGGTTTTCTCTATAATAAGTTGGGTTGTATGTGGCAAGGGAGTGATTTATTATATACAAGTGGGGAATGTTATGCTTATGTTGGAATGGATGAAATTGAGTATTTTAATGATATTAAAATATATCCAACTATAGTAGATAATATTTTGAATATTGAATCAAGTCAATATCCCTTATATCTGAGTCTTATAGATATTTACGGAAGAGAGATTTATTCGGAAAAAATTTTTTCGAAAAAAAATGTTGACTGTACAAAACTGAAACAAGGTATATACCTATGTAAAATTAAAAACATAAAAAACAATAGATTAATTGTATATAAAATTTATAAAAGATGAATATGAAATTAAAAATGAATAAATTAGTATCCCTCCTTATATTAAGGGAAAATTGGCATCAAATCTCTGTCTGCAAATGTAAAGCTTGCCCAGTCCTGAGCGAAATTATTCAATGAATCTGAATAGACTAAAGAATTTACTAATCTATCATCTGAATAGCCTTCATAACATACTAATAATCTATCTTTTTTAATTTGAAATTTATTTTGGAATTCTTCTCTATTAGAAGTTTCATATTCTAAACCATCATTACAGTACATTCCCCCAATATAGTAATAACTTTGGGGCATCGTATTATATAATACCTTAGAATAACCTTCATAATAACTTATTAATGTGTCATAATCCAAAAAATGATATAAGGTTACACCATACACTTTGTCAGTAAAGGTATTAAAATCTACAGTAAATTGAAAAGTAGTAATTTCGTGATAATAAAAAGATTGTTTATCTCCATTTGAATAATAAAAGACACGTTCCTCTAATCCGTAAGAATCCATCATTATTGAATTAAATTCTTCGTTCGACATCCCTATATAACTTCTGATTTCATTAATTTTATTCCTAAACATAGGATTTTCTGGAACAGAGGTTATCGGTGTAATGTCATCGTCTTTCTCACATGATGTTGCTATAAACATTGAGAAAAGAATAAGTGTAGATAATAAATAAACTAAATTGGTCTTTTTCATGAAGTTTGTGTTTAATGAGGCAAAGATACAAAAAATAGTTTGAGATAGTAGATATGTAGTTTCTTTATTTACTTATTTTATATCCTGAAAAAGTGGTTCAGGATTAAAATAAAATTAAATCAAGAAAGAATCTAATGAAATCAAATAAAAAAGAATTTTTCTTTGATTTCAAAGTTTTTTTCTTTGATTAAAAAGTCACTATGGTAGCTACCATAGCAGTATTATGGTAGCTACCATAGGAGTGTTATGGTACCTACCACATGGGTGTTGTGGTAGGTACCATAATGTACTTTTCAAAATTTAGTGATTTTGGAGGAAAACAACGAACTCATTCCCTTGTATTTGCAAAGATAAGTAAAATAGTTGAATTAGCAAATAAAATAATATTTATTTGTGATTATTGAATTTTTTTGTGAATTAAATTGGTTTTTACTCTTTTTTTAATATCTTTGCACAAAGGTTATGGTAAAGAATGTCGGTTAAATCTGATTTTATCGTAATACTATAGTGAGATTGTTCTTTTTTGAAAAATATTAGAATCTTGTAGGTGTATTGTTTTTAGGATAAGGGAAACGACCATTTTTTTTACACGTCTAAAAAAACAATAAGCAAATCTACGTATAGTTATACGTGGGCTTTACTTATTTTGACGTGTGGGTGCTTGGTCGTGCCTCCTATCCAAAATAGTAAGTGTCCCACGTTTTTCTATATATAAGGATTCTTATATTTATTCGATGTTTTAGACAAAAAATATTAAGGTAAATTACAACATTGTAAGGATTTAATTGTTATATTGTCTAAAGCAAATAAAATAATAGTTGAATTTGATTGATGGGTTAGAAATAGATTTTTTTGTGTATAAATAATTTTTGGAGTAAACTTTTTAAATGTTATGGAAAAAGATCAAGGGAATATAATAGTATATGACGAGAATGGTATTTACATTCTTAGCAATGGAATAAAGGTTATTGCTAAGGATATGTGGAAGTGCAGCGATGAAAATTGTAAGAGTATTTTAAAATGTATGGGTTATGATATTTCTTGTTTCTATGTTCGTTCCAAAAATGTAAAATGGGATAACTACCAATTGTTTTATAATTTATTTTCCAGAAAAATTGAATTTTTAGTATCACATAACGGGAGAGAATATCCAGAAGATTATTTGCTTGAAATTATAAATCGCTCCAATATTATTCCTCGAGATAAAGAAATGGGGGAAATTCTCAGTCGAGGAGTAAATAAGAGAGCAATATCTCAAGAATTTGTTGAAAAAAGTCTCAATACAAAAATAAAAGACAATAAAATAATAGCTAACGGCTATGAATTATATTTCCAAAATGGCTTATTAATCGATTTTGATTTAGAGCCGGAATTCAATATTTATGCTCGTTATTTTTTTCGCACAACTTTACCTTATTTTGAAAAGAGAGCCATGGAGTATTTCCAGAATAACAAAAAGAAGGTATGTAGATTGATTAATTTAATGGCTACCTCTCTTGCAGAACTTCCTCAACATATCGCTAACAAATATAATAATCAAGATTCAGAGTTTTTATATGATAAAGGTTATGTGAATTGGATTGCAGTTTATGTTTTTTATGAAATAGGAAATATCAGTTTGTCCGATTTTATTGATTCTACCTTCGGTGAATATAAACTAATTTCAAATACATTATTTGATGGTGTAAGAACTATCGAAATAGAGGCATATAGCCATAAGTTTTCCTTCCGCAACGGCAATTCATCGCTTTTCTCATAATTTATTTTTTTGAAACCTTATTACTAATACCACGTATTTTATTCAATAAAAACGGGATTTTTTGGGATGAAAAGTAAAAAAGTTATCAACAAATGGATTTTTTTGGGAATAATGTTGTAACTTTGAAACCTGAAATAATATATTTTGTAGTTAAATGACGCCAATAATAGGTATTGAGTATTGTAAGATTGATTCAAGTGGAAGGTTTAAATTGCCTACTGCGTTGAGGAGACAGATATTGCCTGAACCTATTACTGACCGAAAGTTAGTTATTCGTCGTTCCATCTACAATAAATGTCTCGAAGTTTTTACATACTCGGAATTTCAAAAGGAAGTAGAAATCCTTAGAAATAAGCTAAATCTTTACATTTTAGATCAAAAAAGACTATTTAGGAAGCTTACTGAATCGAACATTATTGAGTTGGATAGTAACGAGAGATTATTAATACCTAATGAACAGCGTGAAGGAATTGGACTGGATAAAGAAATTATCATAGTCAGTGCTGCTAATTGTATTGAAATCTGGGATGCGTCTACTTACAAGAATATTGATAATGATGGTTTCGATTATGTCAAAGCAGCAGAAAAATACTTATCCACAGAGTCTTTATCATAGACCAGTAATGCTCAGCGAATGTCTCGAGGGTTTAAATATTAAGCCTGACGGGATTTATGTTGATTTGACTTTCGGTGGCGGAGGTCATTCAAGAGCAATACTGGAAAAATTGAATCAGGATGGAATACTTATTGGATTCGATCAGGATAAAGATTCAATTAAGAATATAATAGACGATAAACGTTTTATATTTATCAATGATAATTTTTCCACACTTAAAGATAATCTAAGGCTTTATCGTTTTTTTAAAGTAGACGGTATTCTTGCAGACCTTGGAGTGAGCTCTCATCAAATAGACGAGGCAAGCAGAGGTTTCTCAACAAGATTCGATTCTCAATTGGATATGCGAATGAACCAAAATGGGGAATTGAATGCTAAAGATATAATTAATAATTATTCTGAAAGAGAGCTTAGAAATATATTTAATCTATATGGAGAATTGCCCAATGCTTATCAAATAGCAAAAAGAATTGTAGAAAATAGAGAAAGTCCAATTAATACAACTCTTGAGTTAAAGGAATTGTTAATGCCACTTGCTCCCAAAATGATAGAAAATAAGTTTTTTGCTATGGTTTTTCAAGCATTAAGAATTGAAGTTAATAATGAAATTGAGGTGTTAAAGGAAATGCTAAGTCAAACATCTGAAGTTCTAAAAGAAAAAGGTAGATTAGTAGTGATGAGCTACCACTCCTTGGAAGATAGATTAGTAAAAAACTATATGAAGACTGGGAATATTGAAGGGAAGCTTGAGAAAGATTTTTACGGAAATAACCTAACCTGCTTCCAATTAATTACAAGAAAACCAATAACTGCTACTGATGAAGAAGAATCTGAAAATCCAAGAGCAAGGAGTGCAAAACTTAGGATAGCAGAGAAAGTAATAGGTAAATAATTTATTAAGATAGATAGATGAAAGAAGTAAATTCTATAATAGGAGGGGGTTTTTTGGTTAAAGGTAGTTTCCTGTCTTGGATGCCTGCTATTATCTTTTCTGTACTATTGATAGTCCTTTACATATCTAATAGATATTACTTGGAAACTACTTTAAAGGAAATGGATAATTTAGAGATTGAAATAAATGCTTTACAAAAGAAATATTCAGATCAAAAGGGAGAATATCAAAAAGCAACTCAAATGTTGGAGTTGGAGAAGAGATTAGAACCCATTGGAGTAAAGGTGGCTAAAGAAAGAATTAAACAGACTATACTTTATTAATTAAATAAATCATAAAGTGGCTGATAGTAAGAAACATATTTTAAGCAAGTTTGCAATTGTCTATATAATGATTTTTATAGGTTTTATAGGTGTAATCGTTAGAATAGGATATTTGCAGGTTGTTGAAGGTGAGTTTTGGGAGAATAAATCAAAGCAAAGATATGTTCAAATGCAGGATGTTAAAGCTAAGAGAGGTAATATTTATGCAATTGAACAAGATTCTGATGAATTATTATTACTTGCAACAGATGTTCCACTTTATGATGCATATATTGACTTGGGTTACGAGTATAGAACAAACAAAAAAACCAGAGAAAAAGAAAAAGTAAGGGTTATAGATGATGAGTTTTATAATTCAAATATCTCAAAATTATGTGATAGTCTGGCTGTTTTGTTTAAAGACTCAAAGAATCCTAAATCAAAGAATCAGTACTTAAGTTTTTTTAATCAATTTAGGAATCAAAGCACATCAAATAGATATGTTTTAATTCAAAGGGATATTAATTTTGAACAATATGAGAGATTTAAAAAGTTCCCTTTGATTTCAAGAGAGAAAAAGAAGTTATTAAGAGAAAAGAAAATTATTGATGGGAAAGAAGTAGAGACAAAAAGATATATAGGAACTGGGAATTATCACTTAAGACATTTTGTTCATGTTGAAGAAAGAAATAAAAGATATTACCCTTATGGGAACATGGCAAGAAGAACTATAGGGTCAGAAGTGAGGATAAAAGGATGTGATACATGTTATAATGGTATTGATGGTTATTATTCAAAATACTTGAGTGGATTACATGGAAAGAGATTAGAGAAAAAAATTGTACCAAGCATTTGGGTGCCTATTGATGATAAAAGTCAAATTAAGGCAGTAAATGGAATGGATGTAGTTTCGACAATAGATGTGAGACTTCAAGAATTAGCAGAGAATAGTTTAAGAAAATGTTTGGATTCAAATCATGCTGAAAGTGGTTGTGTAGTATTAATGGAAGTGAAAACAGGGAAAGTAAAAGCAATTTCTAATCTAAGTAGAATAAGTGAGGGGGTTTATGTTGAGAATGAAAATATAGCATCTACCCATCTTTACGAATCAGGCTCAACATTTAAGACTATCACTACAATGATGATGTTAGATAAAGATATGCTTGATACAAATATGATGTTGCCAACATTTTCAAAACAATATCCTGGGGCTTCAAAACCAATAAAGGATGTTGGAATAATTAATCATGGAAATGTAAGCTTTTCAAGAGCTATGCAAATGAGTAGTAATGTCGCTTTCAGTCAATTGGTTTATGATAATTATATAGCTAAAAATAAGAGGAAACAACTTGCTATAGATCTTAAAGAGTATTTTTATTTTGATAAATTGAATATTGATTTAGAGCTTTATGAACCCAAACCATATATTAATGAAAAAGCACTATCTGTAGACGATATACTAAGACTTGGATTTGGATATGTATCAGTGATGACTCCTCTACAATTACTTACTTTTTATAATGCTATTGCAAATAATGGGAAGATGTTAAGACCATTATTTGTTTCTGAAATCATTAAGGATGGGAAAACGTTTAAAAAGTTTGAACCAGTAGTAATTAAAGAAAGTATATGTAAACCAAAAACTCTTAAAGCAGTACAGAATTTATTAGAAAAAGTTGTGCTTTATGGTACAGCTCGTAGGTTAAAGTCCTCCGATTATGGTATTGCAGGAAAAACAGGTACAGCAGAAATTGGATATGATAATAAACAAAATCAATTACAACATAGAGCAAGTTTTGTAGGATATTTCCCTGTTGAAGACCCTCAATACTCTTGTATAGTAGTTATTTCTAAACCTCAAAAATCAAGAACTCATGGAGGTGATTTAGCTGCTCCTGTTTTCAAAGATTTAAGCGATAGGGTTGTTGGAACTATGATAAATAGTGTAAAACATGATAATAGAACACAAAGCATCAGCCCTTTATTATCTAAAGGGAATCAGGATTCATATTTGAAATTTTGTAAAAATATAAATGCAAAACCTAAAATTGAAAATACATTAAATAGGAATATTGTAGAGACAAGTAATATTATGCCAAATGTGATTGGGATGAGTGCAAGAGATGCGGTTTTTGAATTAGAAAGGTTAGGGTTATTAGTTAAGTTAGAAGGGAGAGGAAAGGTAATAGGGCAAAGTATTGGTTATAAAGCTAAGATTAAAAAGTCGGATAAGATTATATTGAGATTATCAAGCTCTGGTAATTTATATGTTCCCGAAAAAATAGATTCATTGAGTAATAAAGTAAATTAAAAAACAATTATAAGGTGGCAAGATATATAGAATTTAATGTATTATTATCAGAAGTAGATAAATTAAAAGGAATTAGTTTCGATTCAAGAACAGTTTCTAATGGTTATCTTTATGCAGCACTTAAAGGTGTTAATGTTGATGGACATGATTTTATATCAAAGGCAATAGAAAATGGAGCTACTTATATATTATGTGAGAGTGATTTTACAACTGAAAAAGAAATTACAATAATAAAAACTGAGTCTTGTTCAAAATCCTTGGCAGAACTTGCATCTAAATACTATGATTACCCCTCAAGTAAATTAAAATTAATTGGTATAACAGGGACTAATGGCAAAACTACAACAGTAACCTTATTGCATAAACTATTTATTTCATTAGGATTTAAGGTTGGATTAATCTCTACAATAGTAAATAAAATTCATTTAAATGAAATTCCATCTACTCATACTACTCCTGATTCCCTTAATCTTAATAAACTATTGAATGAAATGGTTAATTATGGTTGCGAGTATGTATTTATGGAAGTAAGTTCTCATTCAATTGTTCAAGATAGGATTTGGGGATTGGATTTTTATGGAGGAATCTTCTCCAATATTACTCATGACCATTTAGATTATCATAAAACCTTTGACCAATATATTAAGGCAAAAAAACTTTTCTTCGATAATTTAAATAAAAACAGCTTTGCTCTTACTAATATTGATGATAAGAATGGTGAAATAATGGTACAAAATACTAAAGCAAGGATATACAAGTATGGATTAAAGAATTATTCTGATTTTCATGCAAAAATTTTAGAAAATGGGCTTGAAGGATTATTGCTTGAGATAGATTCGATAGAAGTATGTACTAATTTAATTGGGAAATTTAATGCTTATAACCTACTTGCTATCTATAGTACTGCTTTGCTTTGCGGGATAGATAAAATGGAAGTTTTGCAAGAGATAAGTAAGCTTGAATCGGCAGAAGGGAGATTTGATGTAGTAAGATTATGGAATGGAGTAATTGCGATAATTGATTATGCTCATACCCCAGATGCATTGATTAATGTTTTAAACACAATAAATGATATAAAACTAAATGGAGAAAAACTTATAAGTATTATTGGTTGTGGTGGAGACAGAGATAAGGAAAAGAGACCAATTATGGCAAGGATTGGGGCAGAGAAATCGGATATATTAATAATAACGAGTGATAATCCAAGAACTGAAAATCCAGAAGAAATTATTAAAGATATGGAAAAAGGTTTGGATATTATTTTATGTAAAAAATCATATTCAATTACAAATAGGGCTCAGGCTATTAAAATGGCTTTTGGTCTTGCAAATAAAGGAGATATTATACTTATTGCAGGAAAAGGTCATGAGAAATATCAAGAAATAAATGGAGTAAAACATCATTTTGATGATAAAGAAGAAATATTAAAATACTAAGAATATGCTATACTATTTATTTACATGGTTAGATATTGAATTTGGATTTCCTGGAGCAGGAGTATTCCAATATATTTCATTTAGAGCAGCAGCAGCAGTTATAACATCACTTATTATTAGCATAGTTTATGGTAAAAGGATAATAAATTATCTAAGAGCAAAGCAAATAGGTGAAAGTGTTAGGGATTTAGGATTAGAAGGTCAAAAGGAAAAAGAAGGCACCCCAACAATGGGAGGACTTATAATTTTAGGAGCCATTATTATCCCAACGCTTTTATTTGCTAAATTAGATAATATCTATGTAGTAATAATGATAATCACTACTGTTTGGTTAGGATTAATAGGCTTTATTGATGATTATATTAAGGTTTTCAAACATGATAAAAAGGGATTGTCAGGAAAATCCAAAATAATTGGACAGGTATTGCTTGGTATTTTTGTAGGTTCAATGATGTATTTTCACCCAGATATCACTATTAAACAAAAACATGATATAGAAAACTATGCTCAAACACATAATCTTCAAGATTCAACAGCTTATGAAAAGGCAAAGAGTGTGTTTTCTTCAGATGCAAAGCAATCAACAAAGACAACAATTCCTTTTATAAAAAATAATGAGTTTGATTATGCTTATTTAATGAAATGGATAGGAGATGATTATCGTTCTTGGGCATGGATACTCTTTATCCCAATTATAGTTTTTATAATAACTGCTGTTTCAAATGGGGCAAATCTTACAGATGGTATAGATGGATTAGCTACTGGTACTTCTGCAATAATTGGAGCAACGCTTGCAGTACTAGCATGGGTTTCTGGTAATATTATATTTGCAAACTACCTTGATATAATGTTTATCCCAAATTCAGGAGAGCTAACAATATTTATTAGTGCATTTGTTGGAGCAACAGTAGGGTTTCTATGGTATAATACTTATCCCGCTCAGATTTTTATGGGAGATACAGGTTCGCTTGCAATAGGAGGAATAATTGCTGTATTTGCAATATTAATTCGTAAGGAATTATTAATCCCAATTTTATGTGGAGTTTTTATTGTAGAAAACCTATCAGTAATAATGCAAGTTACCTATTTTAAATATACTAAAAAGAAAACAGGAGTTGGAAAGAGGATTTTCTTAATGTCTCCATTACATCACCATTATCAGAAGAAAGGATATGCAGAACCAAAAATAGTACAAAGGTTTATGATTATATCTATAATATTAGCAGTCATTACAATAATAACCCTTAAACTAAGATAGACTATGACATTAGAAGGATTGGCAAAACAAGGAAGAGAAAAAATATATTCATCATTGGCAGGTAGAAATTATAATGAGATTATCTCTAAGAGATCTAATCTTATGCAATGCTTTTCTAAAATTGAAGAAATTGAGCATAAAAGAGAGTTTGTTGCAAAGATAAAGGAGATTAGTTTTGTTAATGATGCAAGAAGTATAAATGCAAATTCGACTTGGTTTACAATGGAGAATATTACAAATAGAATTGTTTGGATATTAGATATTGATAATACAGAAATGGATTTTACACTTCTTTTCCCTATTTGTAGAGAAAAGGTAGGAAATATAATTTGTTTTGGAGCAAATAAGGAAAAGGGAGTAGAGATATTTAATGGATTAGTATCAGGAGTATATGAAGTGAATAATATTCAGGAAGCTGTAATTTTTGCAAATGCTATAGCAGAGAATGATGATGTTGTGCTTTATTCTCCTGCAAATGGGAATAGAGAGAATGTTGAAATTAAAGGTAATGCATTTAGAAAAGCAGTAAATGAAATTTAATATTGTTTTATGAGATTAGCAAAACATAGTTTTAGATTAAAAGGAGACAAGGTTATTTGGATGGTATTTATCATCTTTGTTGTCTTTTCTATGATTGAAGTATACTCAACCCTTGGTAAGGAAGTATTCGATAATCATAGGAGCCCTAATTCTATGTTTGCAAAACATGTTTTTCTTTTATGTCTTGGAAGTTTCGTCTTATATGTTACACATTTGATAAATTATAAGATTTTTTCAAGATGGTGTAAGTTGGGAATTTATATTTCTGTAGGCTTATTGGCATTTACATTATTAATAGGGACAATAGGAGGGAAAAGTGCGGCACGTTGGATTGCTTTACCTTTTATAGGTCAGTTTCAACCTTCTGAAGTTGTTAAGATAATCCTAATAGTCTATGTAGCAAAATTACTTGCAATAAATCAGGATAAAATTAAGTCGTTAGAGGTATTTAAAAAATTAATTATACCTATATCTATTATTTGTATTTTGATTTTTCCAGAAAATTTCTCAACAGCAGCAATTCTTTTCTCAGTTTGTTATTTAATGATGTTTATAGGAGGGGTCAATTTAAAATATCTCAGTATTTTGCCTTTGATATTGATTGGTTTCTTGTTTATTGTATTTCTTATCTCTTCAATTAATCCTGATATAATTAGCAGGTTTATGACTTGGTCAAATCGTTTAAGCGATTGGTATTATCCAGATTTAGATGCGATAACTCAACCAAATTTAGCAAGAATGGCTATTTCAACAGGAGGATTTTTTGGGAAATTTCTTGGAAATACAGAACATGCAAGGTTTTTAAGTGAAAGCCATAATGACTTTATATTTGCAATAATTGTAGAGGAGGGAGGAATAATACTTGCATTAGTTATAATAACATTATATATGATATTATTATTTAGAGGAATTGTAATTGCAAGAAGATCCAAGGGGTATTTTGGAGCTTTTTCTGCAATTGGTCTAATAATTATGATAGTATTTCAAGCTCTAATAAATATGTTTGTTGCAACTGGAATAACTCCAGTAACTGGTCAAACCCTTCCATTTATAAGTTATGGAGGAACATCCTTTTTGTTTAGTTGTATTGCCTTGGGAATAGTATTAAGTGTGAGTGTTCAGGCAGATAAGGCTTTGGCAAAAGAGAAATTAGAGCAGGATGTTAAGGAAAACGAAAATCAGGAAAACGAAAATAATAATTAAAAGGATATGAAAGCAATAATAAGTGGAGGAGGAACTGGGGGGCATATATTCCCAGCCATTGCAATAGCAGGAGCTATTAAATCAAAATATCCTGAAGCAGATATCCTATTTATTGGAGCAAAGGGGAGGATGGAAATGGAAAAGGTTCCTCAAGCAGGATATAAGATTGAGGGTTTATGGATAAGTGGATTGCAAAGAAGACTTACTTGGAAGAATTTGCTTTTCCCATTTAAAGTTATTATCAGCACATTAAAAGCGAGAAAGATAATTAAGAGTTTTAAACCAGATATTATTATTGGAGTTGGAGGTTATGCCTCGGGTCCTACTCTTGAGGCCGGAGCACGTTTAGGAATTAAAACTCTTATTCAGGAGCAAAATTCCTTTCCTGGTATTACTAATAAGTTGCTTGCAAAAAAGGTAGATAAGATTTGTGTTGCCTATGATAAAATGGATAGATGGTTCCCTAAGGAGAAAATAGTATTTACAGGAAATCCTATTAGACAAATGATAACTCAAAGCTTGGGTAAGGAAAACAAAGCAAGAGAATTTTTTAATCTAAAAGAGGGGAAGAAAACAGTTTTAGTTGTAGGGGGAAGCCTTGGAGCAAGGACAATAAATGAATCAATATTTAATTCAATAGATTATTTTATTGAAAATGACATACAGCTTATATGGCAAACTGGAAAATTCTTCTATGAAAAGGCTAATGAGTTGCAAAAGGCTAAGAAATCTGAAAATATAATAGTAAATGAATTTATATTTAATATGGATTTAGCTTATAGTGTCGCTGATATTATTATTTCCAGAGCAGGAGCAATTGCTATTAGTGAATTATGTATAATTGGTAAGCCATGTATATTAGTTCCAAGTCCTAATGTTTCCGAGGACCATCAAAGAAAAAATGCTATGGCTTTGGTAGAAAAGAATGCTGCATTAATGGTTTTAGATTCAGAATCAAGAGAACAATTGATAAAGGAATTAGATTTATTGATTAAAGATGAAGAAAAACAAAATATGCTTAGAGAGAACATTCTGGATTTAGGAATTAAGGATGCAGATAATAGGATGTTAATTGAAATTGAGGGATTAATAAGATGAAAACATATTATTTTTTAGGGATTGGTGGTATAGGTATGAGTGCAATTGCCAGATATTTTCTTCTTAAAGGAGATAATATTTTTGGATATGATTTAACCAGAACCGAATTGACTCAAGAGCTTGAAAAGGAGGGGATGTCTATTGTATATGAAGATAATATAGATTTATTACCTAAGGATATAGATATGGTAATTTATACTCCTGCAATATCAAAGGATAATACTATATTCAATTACTTCATTAATAGTAATACTCCTATTTTAAAACGTTCGGAGATTTTAGCAGAAATTACAAGAGATAAGAAAACAATTGCAATTTCAGGAACACATGGGAAAACAACAGTTTCAACAATGGTTGCTCATTTATTAAATAATAGCAGTATTGGATGTTCTGCATTCTTAGGAGGGATATCTAAGAATTTGAATTCAAATTTTCTTTATAATCCAAATTCCCAATATATAGTTGTAGAAGCTGATGAGTATGATAGATCTTTTCTTAAGCTCTCTCCTTATTATTCAGTAATTACATCGATAGATGAGGATCACTTGGATATTTATGGAGAGTATAATAACTTATTAGAAGCTTTTACAGAGTTTGCTAATAAGACTCAGGATGAAGGAAGGCTTTTTATTAAACAGGGATTAGATTTAGAGTTGAAAGAAGAATTAGTTTCACAAACCTATACAATTAGAGGGATTGAGGCAGATTATTATGCTTGGAATATTAGAAACTATAATTCTAAGTATTATTTCGATTTAAGAACCCCAGAAAAGGTAATTTATGATCTTTGTCTTAATTATCCAGGTATTCATAATATTGAAAATATTCTTGTTTCATCTGCAATAGCACTTAAATTAGGAGTGAGCGAGGATGAATTAAGAAAAGGAATTGAGAGTTTCTCAGGAGTAAGAAGGAGATTTGATATAAGAATAAAAACCAAGGATTTTGTTTATATTGACGATTATGCTCACCATCCTAATGAGATAAAATCTTGTATAGAATCTATAAGAGATATGTTCCCGACAAAGAAATTAACAGGAGTTTTCCAACCACATCTTTTTTCCAGAACAAGAGATTTTGCAGATGAATTTGCAAGGGCTTTAGAAGGATTGGATGAGGTTGTACTTTTAGATATTTATCCTGCAAGGGAAAAGCCAATAGAGAATATTAATTCAAAATGGTTATTGCATAAGATAAACAAAATGGATAAATATTATAGTGAGGAAGATGGTTTATTAGATCTTTTAGATGCTTTATATCCAGAAGTTCTCCTAACAATAGGAGCAGGGAATATTGATAGGTTTGTAGGTAAAATAGAAGAAAGATTTTCAGAGTAATGAGATTGAAAAGAAAGGCATTTGGATTTATTGTATTTTTACTTATCACTTTAATAATCGTGATAAGCTCAAATATCTATATTGGGAATACAAGGGTGGATTCAATTGAGATTCAAATAGTCTATCCAAAATCAGATACACTTATAAATAATAAATATATAAAAGGATTAGTAGATAGTAAATACCCTAAATTAAAAGGGGAGAAGAGAAGGGATATTGAATTGGATGAAATTGAAGAGTATTTAAGTAAGGAGCCATATATTGAGGACGTTGATGTATTTATTACCTATAGAGGGAAGATAAAAATAAATATATTACAGGTTGAACCAATTGTCAGGATTTTTGCAGAAAATTCAAAGCAATACTATATTGATAAACATGGAAAACTAATCCCTTATAGAAATAATTATGTTTCGGATGTAGTAATTGCTAATGGGAAAATTAATATTGGTAAGAAATTATTAGATAAGAATTTTGTTGATACAATTGATATTCCAAATAAAGCTAAGGAAGAAATTATTGTATCTAAACTTTATTATTTGGCGTCAAAGCTTTATTATGACACAATACTTACTTATCAAATTGATCAGATATATATTCAAAATCAAAATGAATTTGAGCTATATCCAAAGATAGGTGATTATAAGATAGAAATAGGGAACTTGGAGAATTTAGACACTAAGTTTACTAAATTGAAATACCTTTATAAAGAGGCATTCACAAGAATTGGCTGGGACAATTATTCAAAGATTAACTTGAATTATAGGGACCAGGTTATTTGTACAAAGAAAAATTAAAAAATAAATATTATGGAAAAAGAAATCGTAGTCGGAATTGACATCGGAACAACTAAAATTGCAGTTTTTATTGGTTCCAGAAACGAGGAAGGGAAACCAGTTATACTTGGAATGGGCTCTGCTGAAAGTATTGGTGTTGAAAGAGGAGTAGTAAAGAATATTGAGCAAACTGCTTTTTCAATTCATAAGGCAGTAAGTGAAACTGAGGAAAAGACAGGATTTAGAGTTAAGGAGGTATTTGTTGGAATAGCAGGTCACCAAATTAGAAATATTCAGCATAGAGGACAGATTATGCTTGAGACAAGAGGTCATATTATTAAGGAGACCGATGTACATAAGCTTATTAATGACCAACATAATCTGGTTTTAAATGCTGGAGAAAAGATTATACATGTAATTCCTCAAAGTTATATAGTTGATGGGGAGGGAGGAATAAGTAATCCGGTGGGAGTTCCTGGCTCATGTCTTGAAGGGAATTTCAATATAATAACTGGAAATATCTCTAATATAGAAAATATTTATAGAAGTGTTGAGCTTGCAGGTTATAAAGTTAGAAACCTAATTCTTGAACCAATTGCAAGTGCTGAGGCTGTTGTAGATGAAACTGAAAAAGAAGCAGGAGTTTGTCTTGTGGATATTGGTGGAGGTACAACCGATTTAGCAATATTTCATGATAAGATTCTAAGACATACTGCAGTTATTCCACTTGCAGGAAATGTAATTACAGAGGATATTAAAGAAGGTTGCTCAATAATTAAAACACAGGCTGAAGCCCTTAAGTGCAGATTTGGTTCTTGTTTATCTGCTTCGGCAAGAGAAGATGAGATAATTGCTATACCTGGATTTAGAGGAAGAGAACCAAGAGAAATATCGATGAAAACTCTTGCAGGAATAATTCAAGCAAGAATGCAAATGATAATGGAACAAGTATTATTTGAAATTAAGAGCAAGGGATATGAGAGAAAGCTAATAGCAGGAATTGTTCTTTCAGGTGGAGGAGCAAAAATGAAGGATATTGTTCAATTATCCGAATTTATTAGTGGAATAGACTCCAGAATTGGGACTCCTAACGATCATTTAGGAGGAGAAATTACCGAAGAAATGTCTCATCCTATGCATGCAACAGGAATTGGTCTATTATTAGAAGGATTAAAGCAAATTGAGAAAGAGGATAAAATATTCAATGTAAGAATGGCAGAGAAATTGGATGATGAGGTTGAGCCAATTATGGAAGATGCAGAGGAAGAGGGAATTGCTCTTGATGAAACAACTACTAAGGAATCAAAAAAAGGAAAGATGAGCAAGATTATAGATAATTTCCTAAAGAATATTTTTGATGGAGATGGAGTTGAATAGAGTTATTGACATAAAACTGTTAGAAACTTGTTGAATTCATTGGTAATCTGTTGGATTTTCCTTTGTAATTTTACAAATCAATTTAATTATTTTAAACTAATTCTATCTTTTGGTTTTTAGTAATTTGATAAAACAAATATATAGCTTGAAAAAGCAAACAAGTAATTTTGAAAATAAGAATAAATAGTAAATACATAGCCTCATGTCAGAATTTGAAGTATTACAATTTGAAGCCCCAAAGGATAATTCTAATTATATTAAAGTAATTGGAGTTGGGGGCGGTGGAACAAATGCAGTAAATCATATGTTTAACCAAGGGATTAAGGGAGTAGATTTTATAGTTTGCAATACAGATGCAAAATCTCTTAATTCAAGTCCTATACAAAACAAAATAAAAATCGGTTCAGACGGATTGGGGGCAGGAAATAAACCTATTGTAGGGGAAACAGCTGCATTGGCTGCTGAGGATAAGATTAAGTCTGCACTTCAAAACACTCAGATGCTTTTCATTACTGCTGGTATGGGTGGAGGTACCGGAACAGGTGCCGCTCCTGTAATTGCAAAATTTGCAAAAGAGATGGATTTTTATAATGAAGAAGGGGAGAAAACTAATGATAAGATATTGGTAGTTGCGATTGTAACCCTACCATTTCATTTCGAAGGCAAGAGAAGAAAAGAACAGGCTGAGGAAGGAATAAAGAAGTTAAAGGAAATTGTAGATGCAATTATTATTGTAAATACCGACAAGATAAGAACAAAAGGTAATCTTCCTCTTCCAAAACTATTCCCAATGGCAGATAATGTTCTATTGACAGCATCAAAGGGAATTGCTGAAATTATCACATTGGAGAACTCATATATCCATGTTGACTTTAGAGATGTTCAGGAAGTTATGGTAAATTCAGGAGTTGCACTAATGGGAATTGGTTCTGCGTACGGCTCTGGAGTTGAAAGAGCTCAGGAAGCAATCGAAATGGCAGCATCATCAGAGCTCCTTAATGATTGTGATATTAAGGGAACCAAGAATATTCTTCTATATATAACAACATCTCCAGAAGAGGAATATGCAATAACCTATGACGAACAAGAAGCAATAGCTGACTTTATCAAAGCTCAAACCGATGATGAACCAGATATTATTTGGGGTATAGGATATGATGAAAGCTTTAAGGATAGATTGGATATTACCTTGATTGCAACAGGTTTTGAAGCAAAGGAAATTTATAATCCTTACGAACTAACACAACGTCCAACACCAAAAACATTGGATGAGGTAATAGAAAAGAAACCTGAGGCGAAAATCGAAACTCCAATTATCGAAACTCAACCAATTGATTCATTTAAAGATTTTCAAATAATAAATAGAAATACAGAAGCTCAAAAAGAAGTAATTATTGAATCAAAATCAGAGGTTAGAGAAGAGATAAAAGTAATTGCTGAATCAAAACCATTGGTACATGTATTGGATATGAATGATTTTTCTTTTGCAGGCTCAGAAATGACGCAAAATAAGGTTGTTAATCCAGTAGCAAGCCAGTATAAACCAAAGGAATTTGAGCATGAAATAGCTTTAAAGGAAGAGTTTGAAGAAAATAAAAACAATTTTGAGATAAAGATTATTGAAACTAAGCCAGAGCAACCAAAACCAGAAGAAAGAAAGCCTGTAGAAACTCCTCAAGAGGATGTGGATAAACACTCAAGAACAGTGCGTGAGAGACAAAAAAGGATGGAGCTTTTCGCAAAACTTCTTAAGGAAAAGGACGGATTAGAAAAGGTAATCACAACCCCAGCTTACGAACAATACGGAATAGATATCTCACAACCCTCACAAGCATATTCAGAGCAAGAAGCTTCGAAAATCAGTTTTGAATCAGGAGGAATAAAGATAAATAATTCATATCTTCACGATAATCCAGATTGATAAATAAGCAATCGAAATAAGAAAAAACAAAACTTAATACCAAGCCATAGACCCTTCGGAGTTTATGGCTTTTTTGCAGAGAACTAATTAAAAATATATTTGCGAATGATAGATATATTCTTTAAGTTTGCATCTCATAATTAGTTACTACGAACTAAATTAAATGCAAATCAATAAACAAGGATTAAATGAAAAACTCACTATTGATTATTAGTATTTTATTACTAATTCCTTTTCTTTGTTTCTCTCAGAAAAGTAGTTTCCAAGGGAAAGTGATTGATGAAAAGACAAAAGAAGCTATACCTTTTGTAAATATTGGTGTGGAGAACAAACCTCTTGGAACTATTACAGATGATAGAGGTTTCTTTTCAATTTCTAATATTAGAACTGATAATAATCTTGTTTTTAGTTGTATTGGATATAAATCAAAAAGACTTAGTTATAATGAGATTTCAAATACGAAAATTATTAGTTTAATCCCTCAGGCAAGAGAACTTTCAGAAGTAACAATAACAGGAATGACTCCAAAGGCAATAGTCAAAGAAGCATTAAAAAGAATTAAAGATAATTATCATACTTCTGATATATACTTGGATATATCTACTTCGATTATTAAGGAAAAGAATGATAGTGTATTCTTTATGAGAAATTT
>JAEZKK010000034.1 GCA_023415495.1 Bacteroidota bacterium | reverse complement strand
AATCTCAATACAAAAGGGTATTATAGAGAAAAATTTAAATCCCTCAAAGGAGTATTCTTTATTTGTAAGACAAACTTGGCACCCACTTGGCGTTATATTTTAAAATAACGCCCACCAAAGAGAACTTAATTTTAAAGTAATAAATAATAGAGTAATTAACAGTATAAAATATAATAAAATGAAACATATATTTTACAAAACAATTTTAGCTACAGCATTAGTAGCATTAGTATTAACATCTTGCACTGATGAGGCAGATGTATTGGATAATAAACCAATAAAAAATAAAAAAACAGTAGAAGAAAGTTTGAGACCATATCCAGAATTTGAAGAAATAAGCATTAATGCAGAAGACGTTATTTCTCTACTTTTAGATTTTAACCAAGCAATGAATGGTGAAATTGAAATGTCAGATATGCAAATAGATACAGCATTGTTATTAATGGAGACATATTTTAATTATGGTGTAGTAGACAAACAAAGTAATTATGATCTTTCGAGCACTTACGAAGAAACAAGTTTTGAATTTACTTTAAATCTTATAAATGAAAATCAATTAACTGGATTTGAATTACAAGAAGGATTTACAGAATTTCTTAATAATGTAAAATCAGATATGAGTGGAAAATATTTAAAGTTTTCAGATTTATACGTTTCAGAATACGATGGAGCATCAATAACATTTAAATTAATAATACCACCATATACACAAGAGGAATATGATATGTGGCCTTCAGGTGTCCCTGTAGTAAGAGTGCTAAAGACAAATGAAGATCCGTTAAATATTCCAAGCTATTATACAATTGATTGGATGGAAATATTTAATAATGAATGGTATGCAAGAGATTATAAAATTGCAAATTTGTGTTTGAAAACAGAACCAGGATTTTATTATTCAGTAAAACAGGAATTTAATATAATTTTTCATGAAGTTTCTACCCAATGTAAAGATGGAAATGGAAATATAATATTAGATGCATATGTTTTAGAGAATTATTCGATTCCAAATTTAATTTCATTCGCAAATTCATGTAAAGATCAGTCTCCTAATTATGGGGAAGTTATTGAACTGAATTCCCAAGTAGGATATAGAACTTTAACTGGATTTAAAACTATTAATCCAAATGATATATATTGTGCTGCTTTAGTATTAAAATCTTTTACACGTTGTCATGTAGAGTTTGGCATGTTTTTTTTCTCTTCACTTGTTAATATTAATTTCCAATAAAATAAAATGTCCCCTTAAATAAAGGGGGCTACTTTAGTGATATGAAACATTTTTTTATTTTTATTTTTATTATCTCTTGTAATACTAATTTAATTATAGCACAAGATAATACAGTAATCAATTATAGCGACAAAGCTAAAATATTTGACTATCAAAGTGGTCAAATAATGCCTACAATATTTAATGATTACGATAACCCTGAATATCTTTGGTTGTCTATCTTTGATAGAAATTATGATAGTTTACTTTTATACAAGTTGGATAATAATCTCAATGTAGAAAAGATTATAACAAACAAGGATCAGCTATTAAATTTTAAGTATAATAATAAGAACTATGGAATAAGTTATACATATTTATCAGGTGGCAATTATATAGATTCAGTGTTTTTTTATTGCAATGACTCATTAGGGAATAATTTGATAACAAAATTAATTAGATCAAGTGATCAAGATAGTTTTTTGTTTCTTACTAATTTCATTAATAATGTTTTTACAAAAGAAAAAAACATTGTATTAATGAATTATAGTGTAATTTCAAATAAAAGAACATCAAGTATTATTGTAATTGATACCTTAGGAAATCTCTTAAATTCAAAAACATATAACTGGTCTGATAATTTGCTATATGGCTATGTTGATATAATTGAAAATAATAATCAATATGGAATAATTCATATAACCCCATTTATTAACGTAGATTCCGAAGAATATAAATTGCTTTATTTAGATAAAGAAACATTGAATATTGTAGATAGTATAAAATTCAAATCTTTTTTTGCTCCAGATAATGTTACTAAAATAAATGATTCCATCTTTGTCTCTGTAAATAAATACGGATCATTTTTTGAAGGAGAAATGCAATATATTTTAATTGATTTTTTCAATATTAATTCCTTAGAAGTTAGAAAAACAAAATTATTTCTGGGTATAAATGAGGATAGTCGTGAATCTTACACTCCAGAATTTGGGAGAAAAGTAGATTTTATTAATCCTGATTCTATTTATTTTTGTCATTATACAATTAACAATGAAAAAAGTACTAATTATATTGATATTGCTAATTTTAGTTTTGATGGGAATATTAATTTTAGGTATAGAATTGACTACGATTCAACAGCATTGTTTAAACAAATAAACGGAATAAAAGCAACTACCGATGGAGGGCTTGTTATTGCTTGTTCTGTTTATGGCTCAGCTTGGGCAATTAAGTTTATGCCTAATGGATTTGTGGGATTGACAAATATCGAAACAAACGAAAAAGCATCTATAAAGGTTTATCCTAATCCTGCAAAAGATTTTATTAATGTGGATATTGAGGCGGATAGGTTTTCTTCTTCTGAGATTGAGCTTTTTGATATTCAGGGGAGATTGGTTAAGAGGACTAAGTTGAATGCTCAAATTGGCAATAGGATTGATGTTTCATCGCTTAATCCAGGTGCTTATACTTATAGGGTTGTTATTAACGGAAAGGGAATTAGTGGAAAGGTTATTATTGGGGAATGATTAGATTTAATTAACATGAAAATTAAAGCGACTTGGTAATTTGTTTATCAAGTCGCTTTTTCTATTTGCTTTATTTGCTTTTGATTATCCTTATTTCTTGTTTTGGGTAGATTAATCCTCCGCTTCTAAGCTTCTTTTGACTTGCTAATTGTTGTTCTAATTCCTTTAAATATGAACCTCTTGTTCTTATATTTGACTCAGGTATTCCTCTTGATATTAGATAATTCTTAATTGCTTCGGCTCTTTGCTTTGATATCTCTGCATCTTTTCTTAGGTTAAGTCCTTCTGTTGCAATTCTCCCTATTATTTCAATATTTATACTTGGGTATTCTTGTAAGAGCTTCACTACATCTTCTAATATCTTATATGAATCTGGAAGAATGGTTATATTATTCATTTCGTCAACATCGAAGAAGATTTCTCCATTGATAGGTAAATTTGAACCTGGTTTTATTTCTATCAATCTCGCTGTTAGAAGTGAGTCCTTCTTTGCTTGAGGGTGAGATACCTCTCTGTAATAATTGAAGTAACCGTCTTTTTTTAATGATATTGAGTATGTTTTGTTAGGAAGTATTTTTAGTCTTTGTGCTCCTACATCATGTTTCTCTAAGATTAGGTTTTCGCTTCCAGCTTCTTTTACATATATATTTGCTGTGGTTCTCTCTCTATTTAAACTGTCGATAGGTAAGACTGTTAAAGGAGCAAAATCAGTATTAACTGTTGCATAAATTGTATGTCCTAAACCTCCATTTGTTCTGTTATCTACTACAATTACATATTTTTCACCCTCTTTTACATCAATATATTTCCCATAATCCACACTTGAATTTTTAGGTATATTGATGAGATTGCCAGTTAGATTAAGACCTGTTTTGCCTCCCTTTGCAGTGTTTGGAGTAGACATAACCGAACGAATAGGTGTAACTTTATTCCCTATTATTCTGTTGCAAAAATACTTGTCTGTATATTTATAAACAAGGAAATCATAATCGTCTGATGATGCTCTTGGTGTTATATCAATACATAATTTACCAGAATAAGGTATTGAAAGAATGTACCAGATAGTATTATGCTCTGAATTAAAAACATTTTTTACTCTATTATCAGGCTTTATTTCGTTAACAAAGCCATATCCTCTAAGTGGTTCAGTAGGTCCAAAGGCAACATCCACCATTAGTGGTGCAGCAAAGAAACAGTCACTGCTTCTTGCAGGAATACTTACTTCTGTTGGAGGAGCTGGCTTTTTAGGAGCCTTCTTTTTCTTGGTTGAATTTCTTGTCTGGGCATCAGCTAAGCCTATTGCCAAAACCATAATAATTAAAAATGATAATACCGACTTTCTCATCGCTATAAAGTATTTATTTGTGCAAATCTACAAAAAAAATATAAACAAAATATAAACTTGTGAATAATTCCTTGTTTTAATAACATAAAAAAATCCTAAAAGTAAGCGATAATGTCGAAAAATCAAGGAAATGAATTATCTTTGCACCTATAAATAATATAATCTTTATGGACGCAATTACAAGAACAAATTTCAGTTTTCCAGGTCAAAAAGACCTTTATATTGGTAAAGTTAGAGATGTTTATAATATCGAAAACAAGTATTTAATGATGGTTGTTTCGGATAGAATCTCTGCTTTCGATGTTGTTTTACCAAAGGGAATCCCTTTTAAGGGGCAAGTATTAAACCAAATTGCAGGTAAGTTTTTAGATGCTACAAGGGATATAGTTCCAAATTGGAAATTGGAAATGCCGGACGAAATGGTTACGGTAGGTCGTTTATGTGAGCCTTTTAAGGTGGAAATGGTAGTTAGAGGCTTTCTTTCAGGACATGCTTACAGAGAATATTCTGCAGGTAAAAGAGAGATATGTGGTGTTAAACTTCCTGAGGGCTTAAAGGAAAACGATAGATTCCCAAATCCAATTATTACTCCTACAACCAAAGAGGCTATTGGTCATGATGAGGATATTTCTAAAGAAGATATTATTAAACATGGTTTGGTAAGCAAGGAAGATTACGAAAAGCTTGAAGAATATACTCTTGCACTGTTTGAAAGAGGAAGTAAAATGGCTAATGAAAGAGGCTTAATACTTGTTGATACTAAGTATGAGTTTGGTAAATATGAGGGGGAAATCTATTTGATTGATGAAATTCATACCCCTGATTCCTCTCGTTATTTCTATCTTGAGGGTTATGAACAAAGACAAAAAAATGGAGAAAAACAAAGACAATTGTCTAAGGAATTTGTAAGAGAATGGTTGATGGAAAATGGTTTCCAAGGCAAGGAAGGACAAAGCATCCCTGAGATGACTCCTGAGATAATATCTCAAATCTCTGAACGTTATATAGAATTATACGAACATATTGTTGGGGAGAAATTTATTAAATCTGAAACTAATAATGTTGAAAAAAGGATTGAAGAGAATTTGAATAATTGGTTGAAAACTATAAAATAAGGATAATTATGAGGATATCAAGAAGTATTTTAATATTGGGTTTAGCTCTAATCTTATCATTAGGCTTTATCTCCTGTGATAAGAACTCTGTTTATAAGCATCATGAGGACTTTAAAATGTTAACTTGGAATAGGATTGAAGGGAATAAGGAGGTTGAGTTTAAGGGTATAAATATTCCTTCAATTGAAGATACTTACGATATCTATGTATCAATTAGATATACTCCATATATTAATGTGGATGAAGTCCCTTTCGTTTTAAGAATTGTTTCTCCTTCTGGTATTTCAAAGGAAAGTCTTCATACAATTAAGCTAAAGGACAGGGAAGGTAAGGATTTCTTGGGCGAGCAATTAGGCGATATGATTGATATAAAGGAATTAGTTAAGCAGTTTACTAATTTCCCAGAGAAGGGTGAATACACTATTATTATATCAAATTATTCACCTAAATACGAGATAACAGGGATTATGGAAATTGGTTTAGAGATAGAAAAGTCTAATTTAGACTATGATATTGAAAAAAGAAATAAATGATATTCTCCAAACCTTAGTTGAAACTCCTGGTGTTTATCAATTCTTTGACTCCAAGGGAGAGATTATCTATATTGGTAAGGCAAAGAATCTAAAGAGTAGGGTTAGTTCGTATTTTAGAAACGATACCTCACATAGTTCTAAAACAAAACTTCTTGTAAGGAGGATAAATGATATTAAAACCATTCATGTATCCTCTGAAACTGAGGCTCTATTGCTTGAGTGTAACCTGATTAAAGAGTATCGCCCAAGATATAATATCCTTCTTAAAGACGATAAGAGCTTTCCTTGGATAAAGATTACAAATGAAGAATACCCAAGAATATTCTTTACCCGTAATAAGACCAAGGATGGCTCTTATTATTTTGGACCCTATACCTCGAAGCGTCACCTAAAGGAATTAATGGATTTGATTAGGGAGATATTCAAATACAGAACATGTAGCTTGCCTTTAAAAGAAAAGACAGTTAAACAGGGGAAATTCAAGCCTTGTTTGAATTATCAGATTAAGCTCTGCGACGCTCCTTGTGCTGATTATCAATCTTTAGAGGAATATAATAAGGTTATAAGATCAATTAAAAATATTATTAAGGGAAACTTCTCCGATTTTATTAAGGAGATGAAAAAGGATATGTTCTCCCTTGCTCAAGACCTGGAATTTGAAAGAGCAGAAGAGGTTAAGGAAAAGATTAGAGCCCTTGAATCCTATAAAAGCCGTTCTTCAGTGGTAAGCAGTATGATTAGCGATACTGAGGTTTATGCCTATGTAAAGGGAGAAAACTCTATATTTATGAATGCTTTAAGGGTTAATGATGGGAATTTAGTTTCCTCTTTTAGCTCCCAAATTAATAAGAAATTGGAGGAAACAGACAATGAGGCATTTATTACTGCAATTATCCAAATTAGGGATAAATTGAATTGGAACTCAAAGGAGATAATCTTAGAAAATCCTTTGGATATTCCTAAGGACTATGTAAACCAGACTATTCCCATGCTTGGAGAAAGAAAGAAACTCCTTGAACTCTCTCTTCATAATGCTAAATTATACTATTTTGAGTCAGTGAAAAAGGCTTCATTAGTTGATCCAGAGAGGAATGCAAATAGGATTTTAGAGACTATTAAGAAGGATTTAAGACTCGAGACCCTGCCAAGACATATCGAATGCTTTGATAATTCAAATACCCAGGGGAACCAACCTGTGGCAGCATGTGTTGTGTTTCGAAATGCTAAACCATCTAATAGAGATTATAAACACTATAATATTAAGACAGTTATCGGTCCTGATGACTTTGCAAGTATGAAGGAGGTAATGCTTAGAAGGTATTCAAGGCTTAAGTCAGAGGGCAAACCCATGCCACAATTGATTGTGATTGACGGAGGTAAGGGTCAGTTAAGCTCTGCATATGATATTTTAAAAGAATTGCAATTAGAAGATAAGATTAGGATTATTGGGATAGCAAAACGTTTGGAAGAGATATTTTTCCCTAATGAAAATCTTCCCTTGCTTTTGGATAAAAGGAGTGAAACCCTGAAAGTAATCCAACATATAAGAGATGAGGCACATCGTTTTGGGATAACTCATCACAGGAAAAAACGTTCCAAAGCAAGCATTAAAACCCTTTTAACAGATATTCCAGGCATAGGTGAGGCAAGCTCTAAGGAATTGCTAATCAAATTTACTTCAGTTAAGAAGATTTCTCAAACATCGGAAGAAGAATTGGCAGAAGTAATAGGAAAATCAAAGGCAAGAATAGTATTCCTTTATTTTAATCAAAATAAGACTTAGTCTAACGATGCGTTAGAGTAAGTCTAAAGACTCGTTAGAGTAAGTCTAACGATGCGTTTGAGTAACTCATTTATATCATTTGAGTAACTCATTTATATCATATGAGTAACTCATTTGCATTCTTAGACTAAGTCTTATTAGAAAAAAGACTAAATTAGATGATTAAGATTCCCAGGATTTTGAATTCTTTGAATTAGAAAATTCTATTTATTTCTTTGTGGGTAAGAAATTCTTTTATATCTTTGCAAACTCTTAGAGGCCTCGTAGCTTAACTGAATAGAGCATCTGACTACGGATCAGAAGGTTCCAGGTTTGAATCCTGGCGAGGTCACTTCCTTTAACGCAAATTCCATTTATTTGGGGTTTGCGTTTTATTTTTTAGTTTTCTAAATTTCCTCTTATTTCTTTGTAAATCCAATATTAATAACTATCTTTGACACTTATTTATTTAGAAATATTAATTGAAATAAACTATGAAGAATAATTTGAACAGCTTGGAACCCAGACTTGTATTTAAATATTTTGCAGAGATATTAAAGGTTCCAAGACCTTCTAAGAAGGAGGGTAAGATGATTGAATATCTTTTGAATTGGGCAAAGCAAAGGAATTTGGAAGCTATTAGAGATGAGATAGGAAATGTATTGATTAGAAAAGAGGCAAGAAAGGGGATGGAAAATAAACCATGGATATGTCTTCAATCTCATATCGATATGGTTTGTGAGAAGAATTCGGATAAGGTTTTCGACTTTGAAAAGGATGAAATACAGGCATATATTGATGGAGATTGGTTAAAGGCAGATGGTACAACCCTTGGGGCAGATGATGGAATTGGAGTTGCAACTCAGTTGGCAATATTGGATAGCGATGATATAGAGCATGGACCAATTGAGTGTTTATTTACAGTTGATGAGGAGACAGGCTTGAGTGGAGCAGAGGCATTGGATGCTAATTGGCTTAAGAGTCAAATACTTTTAAATCTTGATTCTGAGGATGAGGGAGAGATATTTATTGGATGTGCAGGAGGAAAGGATACTCTTGGAAAGCTTAGTTTTGAGAAAGAAGATACTCCAAATGGGCAAGCCTTTAAGCTATATGTTAAGGGATTAAAGGGTGGACATTCGGGAGATGATATAAATAAGGGGCTTGGCAATGCAATAAAGATACTTAATAGAGTGATCTGGCATTTGGATAATGTTATGGATATTAGAATACATTCATTTGAGGGAGGAAATCTCAGAAATGCAATTGCAAGAGAAGCAGAGGCAGTAATTATTGTAACAAAGTCTGAGGCAGAGGATGCAGTAAGTATAGTAAATAAGTTTGCCAAGGAATTAGCCTATGAGTACAGAACCACAGAACCTAATTTCCAAATGGGTATTAACCATGTAGAGAACCCTGAATTTGTAATAGATACCTTGTCTCAGGACAATCTACTCAATCTTCTATATGCCCTCCCTCATGGAGTTTTGGCAATGAGTAGGGAGATAGATAATTTTGTTGAAACCTCTACAAACCTTGCGTCAGTTAAGATGAAAGAAGATTATTTTGAGATAAATACTTCTCAACGTTCCTCATTAGAGAGTGCTAAGGAGGCTGCTTGTGCTAAGAATGAGGCATGTTTCAACCTTGCAATGGCAGAGTCTACACATGGGGATGGATACCCAGGATGGGCACCAAATCCAGATTCAAAAATACTTTCAATAGCAGTTAAGAGTTACGAAAAACTATTTGGAAAGACACCGATAGTAAGGGCAATACATGCTGGTTTGGAGTGTGGGCTTATAGGAGAGAAGTATCCAAAAATGGATATGATTTCTTATGGACCAACCCTAAGAGGAGTTCACTCTCCGGATGAGAGATTGGAAATTAAAACCGTAGAAATGTTTTGGCGACATACTTTAGATATTCTAAAGAACGTTGAATAGATTAATAATTAATATTTTGAATCGAAAAATAAGAATTTAAAACTTTAAGAATCATGTATAATTTCAAAATAAAACATATAGTATTTGCCTCAATAGGTTTGATTGGACTAATTATTTTATTTATGTTTGGAGGACCGGTATATAGGGTTTGGCAACAAGAAATGAGGGGTAGGGCACAGTTTGCCGAAGCAGAACAAAATAGAAGAATTAAGATTGAAGAAGCAAGAGCAAACCTTGAGGCAGAAAAACTTAATGCTCAAGCTGAAGTTGAAAGAGCAAAAGGAGCTGCTGAAGCAATTAAAATTGAGAATGGAACCTTATCGGATAGATATATACAATATCTTTGGGTTAGGAATCAAAACAATCTAAACGATAAGACTGTTATCTATATTCCAACAGAGACCAACCTTCCAATACTTGAAGCAGGAAGAATTACCAACCTTAAAAATCAATAATTATGTTTAGTAAAGAAACTTATATAAATAGAAGAAAAGAATTATCAAAACAAGTAGAAAAGGGATTAATCCTAATATTAGGGAATGGAGACTCTTCATTTAATTACCCTGCAAATGTCTATACATTCCGTCAAGACTCTACATTTAGATACTATTTTGAATTTAATCTCCAGGATTTAGCAGGAGTTATAGATGCTGAAACGGGTGAGGATTACCTCTTTGGTGAGGATGTATCTATCGATGATATAATTTGGACAGGTCCTGTTGCATCGATTAGAGAGAGAGCCAATGAGATAGGAGTAAGGCATTCTGGAAGTCACGCCGACCTTGTAAATCTATTAGAAACCTCTATCCAAAAAGGAAGAAAGATACATTTCCTACCTGCATATAGGCAGGAAAACAAGGAATTACTTTCTTTTCTATTGCATTATAAAACAGATCAAGTAAATAAATTTGCTTCTAAAGAATTGATTAAAGCAATAGTTAATCAACGTTCAATTAAAAGCACAGAGGAGATTATAGAAATAGAAAAAGCTATTGATACTGCATATAATATGCATACTACTATGATGAAAATGGCTAATAATCTTGATACATTTGAGTACGAAATTGCTGGAAGAATGGAGGGAATTGCCCTAAGTGGAGGTGGACCTGTTTCTTTTCCAATAATTCTAACAACTCATGGAGAGATACTTCACGGTCATGACCATAGTCTAAAGCTAAAGAAGGGTAGAATGTTGGTTTCGGATGGAGGTTGTGAAACTCCAAGTGGTTATTGCTCTGATATTACTAGAACAGTCCCATGTGGAGGTAAGTTCGATTCAAGACAAAGGGCAGTTTACCAAGCAGTGCTTAATGCAAACCTTGAGGCAACAAAGATGATTGCTCCAAATATTCCTTATCGTGATGTCCATCATAGGGCTGTAAAGGTATTAGGAGAAGGTTTGAAAGATATAGGGCTTATTAAAGGCAATGTAGATGATGCAGTTGCTCAAGGAGTAATGGGATTATTTATGCCTCATGGATTAGGACATATGATGGGTATGGATGTCCATGATATGGAAGGTTTTGGGGAGGATAATGTTGGATATGATGAGAAATACATACGCTCTACTCAGTTTGGACTTCGTTCACTAAGGTTAGCAAGAGAGTTGAAACCAGGTTTTGTTATTACAAATGAACCGGGATGTTATTTTATTCCAGCACTTATCGATAAGTTTAGAGCAGAAAACAAGTTTATGGACTTTGTGAATTACGATATGTTAGACTCATATAAGGATTTCGGAGGAATAAGGATAGAAGATGATATTCTTGTTACAGATAATGGTTCAAAGGTATTAGGAAAACCTATTCCAAAAACAGTTAAGGAAATTGAAGACATAATGAGTTTGTAATAATAACTTAGAATATAAATATAATGAATTCTTATTTTTCATTTCTAAGATTAGGTTATAGCAGAGTAGTTTACTTTGCTATAACTTTTTCATTATTATTTATTTCTACTAATGTTTTGTCTCAAGATATCTATTTAGAAAGAATATATAGCCCATTAATTAAAACAGTTAAGCTTGAGGTTACGGGAACTGATTTTACAATTCCAATAATTAAACTGGGGTCTTCCGATAGATTATTATTAAAGTTTGACGAGTTATCAGAAGAAACTAAGAGGTATGGTTATAAAATAATTCATTGTAATAGCGATTGGACTAAAAGTGAATTACAGCCTTTTGAATATATTCAAGGGTTTGAAACCGGTTATATTGAGAATTATGCTAATAGTTTTAATACCCTTCAACGTTATGTTCATTATTGGCATGAATTCCCAAATAATATAATGGAGTTTAAATTATCGGGTAATTATATAATTAAGGTATATCTTGATGATAACCCTGATAATGTAGTTATGGTTAGGAGGTTTATGGTTTTGGAGGATGATGCTAATATTAGATTTAATGTTATGAATGCAAGGAATCCTTCAGATATAAGAACAAAACAGGAATTGGATGTATTCGTTAGTCCTAAAAATAATATGTCTTTCGCTAATCCAAGCATATATTTAAAAGTATTTGTTCAGCAAAATGGTAATAGAGATTTACACTTATTAACTCATAGACAGATTAAATCTACTGAAATAGAATATTCATTTAAGGATGAAAATATATTTGAAGCAGGTAATGAGTTTAGAAACTTCGATTTCTCTTCACTTCGCACCAGAACAAGAAATGTAAGTAATATTGATTTTATAAATGGAGAAAATCATATTCGACTATTCCCAGACAAACCAAGAGCTAATATTGCCTATAAGAGTCATAATGATATTGATGGATATTACTATATTAGAAGTGATAATGCTTATGATTTTAATATAGAGTCCGATTATGCTTGGGTTCATTTCTATCTCCCAGTTCCGATTGACTTAGAAGGGAGCTATTATATATGGGGCGAATTAAGCGATTGGAATTTTTCTACACAAAACAAGATGGAATATTCTAAAGAATATAATTCTTATTACTCAAAACTATATCTTAAACAAGGTTTCTATGACTATATGATAATGTATAAATCAAATCAAAGTTCAACTCTTTCTTCTTCAAAAATAGAAGGAAATTACTCTGAAACAAATAATAAATATAATATTTACGTTTACTACCGAAAACCTGGAGATAGTTTCGATAGTTTAATTGGCTTTTTAAGGAAATAATTATCATAATGCTTAGAGATAAAGAAATAGAATCAAAATACATTTTATTAGAATCAAAATACATTTTTTTGTTATTAGGTTTCATTTTTTGCTTTTTATTCCCTTTAGGTTTGTTTTCTCAAAACAATGCGACAATTAAGGGAAGAATAACCAATGATAAAAACGAAGGATTAGAATTAGTAAATATTGGGATTATTAATCAAAGCATCCCAATAGGGACTACTACCGATAATCAAGGTTATTATAATTTCAAAGTTCCTGCTAATAAAGATTTGGAATTGGCAATTTCTTATATTGGATATGCTACAAAACTATATAAATTAAAACTTAAACCTAATGAGATTAAGGAAATAGATTTTTCTCTTATTGTTTCAAATACTACTTTAGGTGAAATTGAAATTAAGGAGGATAATTCCAGAAATGAGGGAGTAACTAAATTAAAGACTGAATGGGCAAAGAATGTTGTCGGTCCAACTTCGGGAATTGAAGGGTTACTTAAAACATTCGAAGGAGTTAGCTCCAATAACGAATTATCATCTCAGTATTCAGTTAGGGGAGGTAATTTTGATGAGAATCTTGTTTATGTAAATGATATTGAAATTTACAGACCTTTTCTAATTAGAAGTGGTCAGCAAGAGGGGCTAAGTTTTATTAATTCTGAAATGGTTGGAGAGATTATCTTTTCTTCAGGAGGTTTTGATGCTAAGTATGGAGATAAATTATCCTCCGTATTAGATATCCAATATAAGAAACCACAAGAATTTTCAGGAAGTGCCTCTATGAGTTTATTAGGAGGGAGTTTACATTTAGAAGGACTAATAAATTCAAGACTAACTTATCAAATTGGGTATAGAAATAAAACTAATAAATACATATTAGGTTCATTGGATACTGAAGGAAGTTATTTTCCTGTTTTCAACGATTTACAGATCTATACAACCTATGATATAAATGAAAAAACAGAATTGGCATTTTTAGGGAATATTGCAGATAACCAATATAAATTTATTCCAAGAACAAGAGAAACAAGTTTTGGGAATATTTATAATATGCTTAAACTAAAAATATATTTCGATGGTCAGGAATTGGATAGGTTTTTGTCTGGTTTTGGAGCTGCAATGCTTACTCATTCTCCCACCAAGGATCTGAATTTAAAACTAATTACTTCTTTTTTCACAACAGATGAAAAAGAATCTTACGATATTCAAGGTCAGTATTGGTTATACGAAACAGGGCTTGGATATGGAGACGAAGAAGGTTTTGATAGAGGTATTGGAACATATATCGAACATGCAAGAAATAGACTAAAGGCTAATATATATAATATTGAACACAAGGGGAAAAAGATATATGAAGATGGGAATCTTAGCTGGGGAGGAAAGTATCAATTAGAAATGATAAGAGATAAGATGAATGAATGGATGATGATAGACTCTGCTGGTACTCCAATCGGAACTAATCCTGATATTCCTGGAGAGATTAACTACCCTTCACCTCCAGTATTTCAAAACATATATAAATCAAATAATGATATAAACTCTTCAAGAATATCTATATACGCTCAAAGACAATGGAATTTTAAGAAAGATAAGACTTCTTGGTTTTTAAATACAGGTATTCGTTCTCAATATTGGAGTTTTAATAATGAAGTCCTTGTTTCTCCAAGAGCTTCTGTAAGTTTCAAACCAAAATGGGAGAGGGATTGGCTTTTTCGTTTTGCAACAGGTATCTATTCTCAAAGTCCTTTCTTTAGGGAGTATAGAAACTACGAAGGAGATATTAATTATGATATTAAAAGTCAAAAATCACTTCACTTTGTTCTTTCTTCGGATTATAATTTTAAAATGTTTGACCGACCTTTCAAATTTCTTGCATCCTCATATTATAAATATCTTTGGGATTTAATACCTTATTCTATTGATAATGTTAGGATACGTTATTCTGCAGAGAATAATGCAAAAGGATATGCACAGGGTATTGATTTAAGATTGTTTGGAGAATTTATTCAAGGCATTGATTCTTGGTTAACATTCTCATTAATGCAAACCAAGGAAGATATTAAAGGGGATAATCATGGATATATTCCTCGACCTACAGATCAGTTATTTAATATGAATCTTAGCTTTCAGGACTATATCCCAACAATGCCTTATTTAAGAGTGTATTTGAATTTTAATTTTGGTACAGGATATCCTTATGGAGCTCCAAACACAGAACGTTGGCAGCAAGTTTATAGAATGCCAAATTATATGAGGGCAGATATTGCATTTACATTTAGAATTAAGGATGAAAACTCATCTTGGGCAAAGAATAATTTTATGAGACATATTAAGAAGATATGGTTTAATGCTGAGTGGTTTAATGTCTTTGGCAATCAAAATACAATTTCTTATATGTGGGTTTCGAGCTATGATAATACTTATTATGGTGTTCCAAACTATCTTACCCCAAGTCAGTTGAATGCTAAATTGAGTTTTGAATTTTAATTGAATTAATGAGTATATAATGAGTAGAGATAATTATAGATTAGTAAAGGATTTATTGAATTCCGATTTAGTACTTCCCGCAATAAAGCCTAATACAATAAGCCTTAATAATAATATTAAGCTTTACATATTTGATAATAAGGATTTAGAAATAAATAAAATTGAATTTTTCTTCCATAACGCTGGCTCGATTAATCAAGATAAAACATTTACTTCAAAAATAACAAACAATCAAATCAACGAAGGCTCTAAAAACTATACTTCAAAACAAATTGCTGATGCTATAGACTATCATGGAGCTTTTATAGATAAATATGTAGATAAAGAGTCTGCATCTTTGTCTTTTTATTTTCTAAATAAGTATACAGATAATATGATTCACTGGATTGAGGAGATAATTAAAAACCCTATCTTTCCAGAAAAAGAACTTGAAATACTAAAACCAAAACTAAAGAATGAATTTTTGGTAAATCAGCAAAAAACTGATTTCCTTGCAAGAAATTTCTTCTATCAAAAAGTCTTTGGAAAGGATAATCCTTATGGTATTATTGGCTCTTTAGAGGACTATGATAAAATTGAAAGAAATGATTTAATTGAGTTCTATAATAGATATTATTCTTCAAATCAATTATCAATTATTCTCTCTGGTGCTTATAACGAAAAGCTTATAGAGTCTATTAGTACAACCTTTGGAGGAGAAGATTGGACGGGAGTAAATAAAGGAAGTAATACTATTAAACCCATTGAGTTTATACCACAATTACCTTCAAAGGAAATTATTCATTTAAAAAATTCAGTTCAGGCAAGTATATGTATTGGCAAAACTATTATATCAAACAAACATGAGGATTATTTTGGATTAAAAGTATTAAATACTGTTTTAGGAGGCTATTTTGGTTCAAGATTAATGTCAAATATTAGAGAAGACAAGGGATATACCTATGGAATTGGATCAATTCTTCATTCTTTTTCAGATATAGGATTATTATTAATTGTTGGAGATGTAAAGGCAGAGTTTTGTCAAAAAGCCATTGATGAGATTTATAAGGAAATTTATTTGCTTTCTAATCAATTGATAGACCAAGAGGAATTAGATACAGTTAAGAATTATATGATTGGTCAATTACTAAGAAGTCTTGATGGATGTTTAGAATTAGGTGAAAGATTTAGACCTATATTGAAGTATAATTTAGATTATTCGTATTATCAAGATTATTTAAAAGAGATTATTGAGATAGATTCAGAGAAAATTATTAATTTAGCTGGCAAATACTTTAGTTTTGATTCTTTGACCGAAATCAGATCAGGCAATGAAACTATTATAATTTAAATACGTTTATATATAATCAAAAGGTGAGAAATGAGAAACATATTATTTTGTATATTTATTTTTTTATTTGGTAGCGTTTTAGCTCAAAATCCAAAGCCAAGTGTAAATTGTGTTGTTGTTAATGATGATGGCACTATAACTGTAACTTATTCTGCAATTGACCCTACTGCCATTACTTCTTTTACTACGTACAAATACTCAGCCTTATCAGGAGGTAATTATGTAGAGAGAGGAACAGAAACAGATGCTTCTGTAAATACTTTTACTTTTCCAAGTAGTGAAAATGGCAATAATCTATCAGTAAGTATCAGAATTACTGCTGAATATAACGATTTATTGGGTGTTGACCAAAGTGAAACAGTTAATGCGAATTCAATATATTTAATCTTATCCAACCAAACTTCCACCTCAATTGATTTAAGTTGGAATAATTTAGGCTCTGATGTTGTAGGTTCAGAAACAGAGAGTTTTAAAGTCTATCGAAAGTTTAAAAAGACAGATAATGATTGGGTCTTTGTTGCTGATGTAACAAATGATGGTAGCCCTAATTATACTTTTACAGATATTTTTGGAGAGGTTTGCTTTGATTCTCTTTTCTATAGAATTGAGATTGATAATTCAAGTGGATGTAAAAGTATTTCTAATAAAAGCGTAATAGAAGTTGGGGACGAAGATAATCCAAATCCTCCTACCATCCCATATATAACCGTTGATTTAAATACACAAACTCCAGTACTAAATTGGACTCGTTCCAATTCAAATGACACTTATGGATATGTAATATGTCAAGGAAATCCTTGTATAGCAATTGATACTGTTTGGGACCAAAATTATTATGAATGCAATACTTGTGATGCAGCAGAGATAAATTCATTAGCAGTAATGGCTTTTGATACTTGTATGAATTCATCGACAAGAACAGATCAACATAGTAATATACTTTTAAAATACACAAGACCTAATTGTTCTGTAACATTGAATTTAGATTGGACAAATTATTCAAATATCCCAGGTGGTGTTTTGAAATATAAGATTATGGGTTCTCAAAACGATGAAGCATTTACAGAATATGCTACCTTGGGTTCATCACAAAGAGAATACACTCTTACTTTGAATCCAACTGTTCAGAAATATTGTTTTTATATCCTAGCAGAATCGAATGATGGAATAATTTCATTATCAAATAAAATTTGCACAAGTCAGGACCAAGGTCGTCAAGTTGAATATAATTACATTCGTTCTGTTGAGGTTGATGATAATAATGCATCTGTAAAGCTTTCTTTTTATGTTGATGCATCTGTTGTAACAAGTTCATATGAACTTTATAGAGCTGAGAATGAAGGAGAGTTTGTAAAGATTGCAAATGTTCCTTATTCTGGAAACGATAGTTTTACCTATGTTGATAAATTGCCATCTCCTGCAAATAAATCAACCTATAGATATTATTTATATGTTCCAGATGAGTGTGGTTTGATTTATACTCAATCTAATATTGTGAATACGATACAATTGCTTTTGGAGGCAACCACAACTCAAAAGAATATTTTAACATGGAATGATGTTATTGGATGGAATTGCAATACATACGATGTATATAGAGTTACTGATTCTGAAAACGGACCAGAATTGATTGGAAGTTCTATATCTGGGACATACGGATATGAAGATGATATTTCCAATCTTGTATCAGCATCTGATAGACTTTATTATTATGTAGTAGGAAGAGAATCAGGAACGCCAGTTGATGGTGAAGAAGCTATATCAAAATCTTCAAGAAGTTTAATCGTAAAAGAAAGTTTAGTATGGGTTCCTAATTCAATATATATTACTGATAATGCTAATAATCGTTTTGCTCCTGTTTGTAGTTTTATTAGAGATGGTTCATATCGTTTTGTAATTTTTACAAGACATGGAACAAAGATTTTTGAATCAACTACTCCTAACGAGGCATGGGATGGGAAATATAATGACGAGTACCTGCGTCCAGGCGTATTAGTTTATTTCCTTGAATATGTAAATTCGTATGGAGAAAAAGTTCAAAAGGGAGGGACTATAAATTATCTGAATTAATTTAAAATGAAAAGAGAGATAGAGGTAGTATTTTCTCCTGCACTTTTTTCTTATCGAAAGCTAAAAGAAAACACAATAATAGTAATTGTAGATATACTAAGGGCAACAACTTCAATTTGTGCTGCCTTTGATTATGGAGTAAAAGCAATAATTCCTGTTAGGACTTTAGAAGAGGCAAGAGAGTATAAGGATAAGGGATATATCGTTGCAGGAGAGAGAATAGAATATAGTTTCGATTTTGCTGATTTTGGAAATAGTGCATTTGACTTTATGAATGATATAATTATCGGTAAAGAAATTGTTCATTCAACAACAAATGGAACTGTAGCAATAACTATGGCTAAGGAAGCAAATGCAAGTGAAGTATTGATAGGCGCCTTTACAAATTTAGAAGTTTTAGTTGAATATCTTGTGAATAAAGAAGAAAATATATTGATTCTATGTTCTGGATGGAATAATTCTTTTTGTTTAGAAGATTCTGTATTTGCAGGAGCATTAGTAGATGAATTATCAAAAAGAACTGAAATAATAAATCATAACGATGCAGCTTTTTCTTGTTCAGAGTTGTGGAGATTAGCTAAAGAAGATTTAAAGGCATATATGGAAAATGCCTCCCATATTCATAGGCTAAGAAAACATAATATGGGAGAGGTATTTGATTATACTTTCTCATGCAATTCAACCAAGGTTATCCCAATATTAAGAGGTGATAGACTTATGGAGATAAAAGATATAGATTATAAAGTTTAATTTAAAAGATAGAGTTATGTACAAACCAAATTACGAGCAAGACATTTTTAAAAACTTTGCTGATTTCAAGGATTTGACAATTACTTTCATTCGTCATGCAAGTTTAATATTTCAATTTGGAGATAAGTATATTTATATTGATCCTGTAATGGAGTTTTGCAATTACCACCAAATGCCTAAGGCAGACTACATTCTAATTACTCACAACCATTATGACCATTTTGACCAAACGGCAATAGATGCAATAATAAAAGATAATACAATAATTATAGCTAATGAAGAAGTGGCAAATGAATGCTCATCAGGCAATCTACTTGAATTAAACAATAACGAATCAGTTGTTTTAGAAGGAATAGATTTTGCAGCAGTTCCAGCCTATAATGTATCTGCTGGCAAAATGGAATATCATCCAAGAGCATTGAATAATGGTTATGTTATAAATTTTGGTGGGAAGAAGGTTTATGTTTCAGGGGACACTGAATTGATTCCCGATATGAAGAGATTAAAAAATCAAATAGAGATTGCCTTTATTTCGGTTAACCAGCCTTATACTATGAGTGTTGCACAAGCAATAGAAGCAGCAAAATTAATTTATCCTAAGATTTTCTATCCTTATCACTACGGACAAACAGAGTTTACGACTCCAATAAACGAGCTTAAAGAGGGTTTAGCAAATTCGGGAATAGAAGTTAGAATAAGGAAATTAGATTGATAATTATTCTCAAGCAAGCAAACTAATTTTTTTCTCGTTTGTTATTTATTCAAGTAAATTACTATTTTCAATATAATTGGTTATTGAAAGAGAATATCCTTTTTATGTATAAATATTAGTTTTTATGAGAACCTCAAATCATACATGTAATTCAAAACTACTTTTATTATTTTTCTTAGTGATTTTGTTCTCATTAAGTGGTTTATCTCAGAATCAAAATAAAACTATATTATTTGTTGGGTCTTTCTCTGCTGAAAATTCCTGGACAAAAACTATTAAGTCTTCAATGCTTAAAAAGTTTAAGAATGAAGGATATAAGATAAATTTGAAGGAAATCTATTTAGATGATAAAAAGATTAAGTCCAAGGATGAGAGAATAGAGTTCTTTTTAAAACATTTTTATAGATTAAAAGATTCCATAGATTTAATAGTAGCTGTTGATTATTCTGCAACAGATGTCATACTTACATACTCTGACTCTGTTTTAGAAAAATACCCAATTGTTTTTGTCTCGGAATTGGAACAAAACAGAGAAATCCCTTTCAAAAATATTACTGGAGCAATTAGCGATTATGCAATAAGTAGAACTTATAAGACTTCTTTAAAGGTATTCCCAGATACTGAAACAATTTATGTTTGGGCAGACAAATCACAAACCGGGGAGTTTTTTATTAATGAGGCAAAGAAAATCCTTAATATTTATTCTATTCCAGATGTGAAAATTGAGTATGGAGTAGATGCTGACAGTAAAGAAGAACTCTTAGAAAAGTTTTCAGCAATTGGTCCTAAATCTGTAATTATTTTTGGAACATGGCAGATAAGCAATAAGGGAGAGGTTTTTAATCCAAATGAATTATATGCAGAGATTTGCAAAGCAACCGATGCCCCAATTCTTACTGTATTTGATGGATTTATTGGTTCTGGTTTTGTTGGAGGATTTGTTCAAAGCCCAGAGAATAACGGTGAAATATTAGCCGATAAGGCAATTAGGATATTTTCGGGAGAATTACCAAAACATATTCAAATTGAGAATTTACCTCCGATTCCTATTTTCGACTATGATAAGACTCTAAGCAAAGGAGGGATGTTAAGGCTATTACCAGCAAATTCTGTCAAGATAAATCAATTTAAAGCTTTTTTTAGAGCTCATAGGGTTCTTTTATCACTAATTGGTTTTATTCTATTTTCAATTATTATTGCTTTTATTTTTAGATCTAAGAATAAAATTTTAAAAACTCATATTAAGGCAAGGGAGAAATATGAGAAAAAGCTGCAAATGAATATCAAATTACTATCTTTTGCAATGCCTTCTCTGCAAATATTGTTTTGGAGCTATAATCAAAAGACAAAAAAGTTCAGAGTTGGAACAGCAGGAGAGACAGATGAGATGGATTTAAGTGAAACTCTCGATTCAAATATTATTTTAGAGAATATTGCACCAGATTTTAGGGCTGAAATGCTTAATTTTCTCGAAGAATTATTAGTTTCAGAAAACGGATACGAATTTGCAAGGGAATATAAAGGCAAGACAAGAAGTAAAGATGATTTTACGTGGTGGGAAACCAGAGGGACAGTTGAATTGATTAGAGAAAATGGAAATGAATATAGACTTATTCACGGAATAAATTTCAATGTAGATAAGTATAAAAATATTGAAGAGAGATTAAATAAGGCTCTTGAAAAATCTATTCAGAGTGACAATTTGAAATCAAAATTTATAGCTAATATTAGTCATGAGATTCGTACACCATTAAATGCTATAATGGGCTTTTCTGATTTGATTATTGACTCTCAAGACAAAGATGAACAATTAGAATATAAGAAAATAATAAGAGAGAATAATGATTTACTTCTTAACTTAGTCAATGATATTATAGAATTGTCTGAAATAGAGTCAGGATTTTTAGAGATGAAAAGAATAAGGTTCGATTTAAAGCAATTCTTTGATGAAATGGAGAGTTTGATGAAGTACAAATTCAATGATAATATTCAATTTATTATTGATTCTCCACATAAGAGCTGTATAGTCTTATTAGATAAGGTAAGACTAACTCAAATATTTAAAGAGCTTATAAATAACGCACTAAAGTTTACCACTAATGGCTTCATTAAGATAGGTTATGAGGTGTTGGATTCAAAAAGGATTAAATTCTATATACAAGACACTGGAATTGGAATCAAACAAGAGAATCTCCCTAAGATATTTGACAGGTTTGAGAAATTTGATTCATATAAATCAGGAACGGGTCTTGGATTACCAATAATAAAAGCAATACTTGAAGCTGTTAATGCAGAGTTTAGTATTGAATCCATAGAGGGTGAAGGAACTATATTTTGGACAATACTCAAGACAGATTATCTTAAGATTGATGATTCTCAAGAAATGGATGAGAATATTGAGATTAAAAATTATAGTTCAAAGAAAATCAAGGTTCTTGTTGTGGATAATACTGCTTGTTCTAATAAATTGATGCATGAAGTCCTAAAACAAAGATATGATATTAACTGTATTAAGTTGGGAATGGAGGCAATTGATGAGCTAAGTAAAAAACAATATGATATAGCTTTGGTTTCTATTAATTTAGAGGATATTGATGGATATAAAGTTATAGAAACTATAAGAGAAATGGGAATAGAAATTCCAATAATAGCAGTTTCAACAAGGGTATTATCAACTGAAAAAGAGAAAGCCTTCAAAGCTGGATGCGATGATTTTATTGAAAAACCTTTTGAGAAGGAATTCTTGATTATGAAGATTGATAATCACACAATTTATAAGAGATAGGTGATTGATAACCTATTTAAACCTATTCTAATTTTAGAAATTATACCCAATTTTAATTGCTCCAACCAAGCAGGTTGATAGCCTTGTATCGCTTCTTTTCATTAAACCTAATCTTACTCCACTTAGATTACCCACACCAAAATCCACATCAAGCATATCGCCAGCAGTATCCGTAAAATTTGAATATGCAATTCCAATTCCAATATTCATTTCATAACTAATTCGATTGAAGAAAAAATATTGGAAACCTACGGAGAAATTATTGGCAAATGTGTAATAGTCTTGTAAATTCCTATTTCCCCAATCGTAGAATTTATAAGCATATTGTCCGAAAACCTCGTTTTTAATAAAAACCCCATCAAACATTTCAACATCATTCCCAAGGAATTTTTTAATTCCAAGTCTTAGGGTATAAAGTTGGGGATTATAATCATAATTAAAAAAATATTTATTATAAGTTCCAAGTCCTATCTCATAACTATAAGGATTGGAATCATACATAAAGCCCCTCTCATAACCTATTTCGTAAGATAGTAGACTAAGTTTGACCTTAATAATATTATTTCTATCGTTTTCTTGAGAGAAAACTGATAAAGAAAATAAAATAGCTATAAGTGTAAGTAAATTTTTTCTCATATTATATCGTTATTAAGTGATTCTTAGTATGATTAATATTAAAGTTTCCTTAGAAATGATACCCAATTTTTATTGCTCCAACAATACATGGGGAAAATGCTGTATTGCCTCTTTTCCATATTCCATATCTAACACCGAATGAGTCTACTATTCCAAAATCGTAATAGAGCCATCCATGAGATGAGTCGGTAAAATTGGAATAAGCAATTCCAGCTCCTAAATTCATCTCAAGGCTAATTCTTTTAAAGAAAAGGAATTGGTAACCTATGGAGAAATTATATGCAAATGTATAATAATCCATAAGCTCTCTGTCATATTCATCGTAAATCTTGTAAGCATATTGCCCAAAAAACTCGTTTTTAAAGAATAAACCTGTAAAAGGAGTTTTATTCTTATTCATATACTTCTTAACTCCAAACCTTAGATTATATAGTTGAGGATTGTCATTTCTACCCATTATTTTTGTATTGAAAAACCCAAAAGCCATATCATAACTTAGTAAATGAGGATCTCTTTTAAACCCCCGCTCATAACCAAATTCGGTAGTAAAGAAATTGAGTTTGTATTTAATAATATTATTCCTCTCATTGTCTTGCGAGAAAGAGGAGAGAGAAATAAGTATTGCGATTAATGAAAAGATTAATTTCTTCATAATAATCATATATTTAGTGCTTGTAATTTTTATTTACGTACAAATATCCTTAGAAATGATACCCAATCTTTATTGCCCCAACAAAGCATTGAGATAATTTCCAGTCATCTTTTTTCCATATCCCAAACCTTACCCCATCTAAATCTACTAACCCAAAATCAATATTAAAACAACTTTCGTCCCCATAAGTGAAATTTGAATATGCAAGTCCTAAACCCATATTCATCTCCAGACTTATTCTTTTAAAGAATAGGAATTGGTGACCAATTGAGAATGTATAGGCAAATGTATAGTAATCCATTGAATTTCTAGTATTAGTATTATAAATCTTATACGCATATTGGCTAAAAAATTCGTGTTTTAAAAACATTCTTCCCCTGTTTTGAGGATTTTTAATTTGATATTGTTTAATCCCGAGCCTTAGATTATATAATTGAGGATTTTTCTTTAAGTTCAAAAATTGAGAATTAATAATTCCAAAACCTATGTCAAGACTTAATGGTTTTGTATTATTTATTAATATTCTTTCGTATCCCAACTCTGTAGTAAATATGCTAAGCTTGAGTTTTAAGAAATTATTCCTCTCATAGTCTTGCGAGAATGAGGAGAGAGAAATAAGTATTGCGATTAATGAAAAGATTAATTTCTTCATAATAATCTTAGTTTTAATTCTGCAAATATAGATATAAAAATAATATAACCAAGTTTTAAAGTATTTTTATTTGATTTCAATCTCGTGTAATTTGATTCTAATTTAATATAATGCCATTATATCGCCCATATAATGGCATTATATCGTCCATTTAATGGCATTATACTTGGGATATAATGGCATTATTCTGAGATGGAATCAAATTGCATTAGTTAGAAGTTTGATTCTATTAGTTTTATATTTAAAAATAAGAGGCTGAAATTTGGTTTGTTTTTTACTCTTCTTCAAGAAAAATATGTACATTTGCAAATCAATACATTAATTATATGAAGAGTTTTTTTGTTAGAAAGTTTAATTGGTTGTGGATTTGCTCTATAATCCTTTTTCTATTTGGTGTAATCATATCTACTTTATTTGAAGATGTTATAAGCGTTGAGGACAACCCGATTCTTGGCGTAATATCTTCACTTCCTGGTTGGTTATTCCTTATTTTGGCAGTAGTAATAGCCCCAATTATGGAGGAATTTTCCTTTAGGTTTTGGGCAGTTAAAAAGCTTTGGGCTAAGTTTTTTAGTTTAATCACCTCAAGTCTTTTCCTCTATTTTATAAATCCATATTTCGCAATTCCATACTTTGTATTATATCTTCTTTCTATACTAATCTTTAAGAATAAGAAAGATACTCTATTTGCCATACTTTCAATTCTTACATCCCTTGGGTTTATGCTGGCTCATAGTCAGAATTTAGAGACAAGTATTTTTATTAAATCAGCTCCGATATATACCTCTATAGGTTTAATGCTAAGTTATATAGCTATAAGAACAAAATTCCTCTATGCAATCTTCTCACATGCAATTTATAATTTCTCCTTACTATTAATTGGAGGTTTAATCCTGCCATTTGGAAGTGAGGTTCATATAAATAATGGAAATTATAAAGGAGTCTTAAAGCCAGTTACGGGATTATATTCAACATCTAATACAGATAATTATGGAGGTTACTCTGTGAATTTACACCGTAAGATGTTGCCAGAGCTAATCTCAATGCTCAATTTCGATTCTCCTTACGAGATTAAGACTTATCCAAAGACATATAATTTCTATAACCTTAACGTGAAAACCACTCAAAAGGATTCCATAATAGATTTACAAGCAATAAGCAGAGAATTAATAGAAAAAACCTCGATTAAAATAGATACAATTATTGAAGAGGGAATGGTTTATCATTTGGAAATAAAAGATATAGACAAATTTAAGTCTCAACATTCACGATTATCAATTAATGATGAAAATCAACGATTCAACGAATTGGGGGCTTTTATAATAAATATTTTCTTTTCAAAAGATATAAAAATCAATACACCTGATAAGTATAAAGCTTTACAAATAAAGGATTTAACCGATAAAGAGCTAAGCCAAATTATTGATGAGAAAAGCAAAGAAGAGATAATAAGCTTTTTAGATAAAGAATATGGAATTATTCTTAATCCTAATATGGAAAAGGTTAAGGTAATTAGAATTATTGAGGAATAAGAATTGAAAACTTAATGATTAAAATTATATACCCTTGAATATATAGTATTTATTACTTCTTTTAGGTTTAGCTCTTGGCTGATTAGCCTATTGTAAAAAAGTATTTTCATTTCTAACATTGGATTGTTTTTCGTGTATGGAGGTTGCAAGTAATCGATATCTGCAATATTGAAACCAAGAAGAGAGTAAAACTCAATTCTTCTTATAGAGTCTTTGTCTTTTGGAGGCTCTACTTCAAGAACTATTGGCTTTGAATATAGGTTTATAAGGTAATTCATTATATTTTTACCGTATGATTTATTTCTTTGCGACTTTTCAACTGCTATATGTTCAATAAAAATAAAATCTTCAAACTCCCATATCCCTAAAATCCCAATAGGTTTAGAGTTATCCTCAATAACCATAAAGTCAAAGGCACCTTGTTCTTGAGTAATTAGATTTGGGATTAATGAAAAATCTCTTCTCTCATTTTCAGGGAAAGAAGAATTATAGACCTTCTTAGCAAAGTCTAAATTATCTATGTTTTTGATTGAAATAAATTCCACTTATAAATATAAAATATTATATATGAGTCTCAGAATCCTTTACAATATTATAGAGAAACTCTCTTGCTCTAAAGAGTTTTGCCTTTACAGTGCCGATAGGAAGGGAAAGCCTCTCGGAAATTTCTTCGTAAGAAAGTTCTTCAAAATATCTAAGCTCAACAAGGCTTCTGTAATGAGGCTTAAGCTTTAGAACTACCTCACGCATATATTTAATTTTTTGTTTTTGGATAATTCTTTCCTCTGGGTCAAGTGTTTCGGAAGGGATATTTATTCCTATTTCCTCTCCATCAATATTAGTATAAAGATTATCAATTGAAACTAACTTGTTTTTCTTTCTGCGGATAAAGTCTATGCAGTTATTTGTTGCGATACGAAATAACCAAGTCGAAAAAGCATAATCGGGAGTGTATTGAGAAAGAGATTTAAAAGCTTTTCCAAAAGCCTCGAGAGTTAAATCATCAGCATCTATTGAGGAATTAGTCATCTTAAGAAGCATATAATAGATAGGCTCACGATAAGAGTTCATCAAGTCGGCATAAGCCTTTTGATCTCCCTTTTCTCTCGCAAGGCAAACTAATTCATAGTCCCTAAGAGCTTTGTCAGTTAATTTTGTTGATGCTAATTCCATTTCTTCCCTTTACTCGTCAACGTATTTATTCGTATTATAGTATTATAGAACATAAAAAACAGTTCAAATAAAGGAGCAAATATAGCAATTTTTTTCGTACCAAGAGCCTTTATCGTTCTATAATAAATAATAATTTGTACGCTAAAGCGAATAATAAGTGCAGTTATAAGGTATTGCCAAGGAATATTAATATAAATAGCAAAGCCAAAGAGAAGATAAATCAAAAATGTAGTAAATGGAATCAAATCAATAATAAATCTGTCTATTAATTTAAAATGTTTTTGAGAAAGGATAAGCTTTTTCTTATCCATTTTGAAATCTCTATACTTAACTCTTGCTTTACAAAGATTGATTGAATCTTTACTTAGAACAAAGTTTGTATTCTTTTTAGTTGAAACCTTATTAATAAAGATATCATCCTCTCCAACAGGAATTACATAATGTGATATATAACCACCTTGTCGGAAAAACAAATCCCTCTTAAAAGCAAGGTTCTTCCCTCTTCCCATATACGGATTGCCTAAGATAGCATTTCCCAAATAGTTTAAAGCTATTGTGTGATTATCATATTGAATCAATGAATTTAAAAGACCTTTTTTTGTTTCAATTGCTGTGTATCCAATAACAATTTCTTTGCCTTTTGTGAATCTTTCAACTATCTCATCAATCCAAGTATAGCAAGTTGGCATTGTGTCATCGTCAGTAAGGATAATAATTTCATTCTTCGCAGTTTTTATCCCTAAGGAAATTGGGAACTTCTTGCCTTGAAAGTAATTTATATTATTAGGGATGTTTACTATTTGCAAATTAGAGTAAACTTGGCTAAGAGCTCTTAGAACTTGCTTATTATAGCTGTTTTCTTCGGAATCCTCATTTACTATGACAACTTCAAAGTTTGGATACTCCTGTTCCAACACAATTGGGAGCTTTTCTTCCAAATTTTTGGACTCAGATTGAACACAGATAACAACGGAAACAGAAAACTTCTCATTATTAACCTTAGTCTTTTTCTTTTTCGAGCCAACCCTGCCATATACTATTATGAAATAAAGTATTTGAAGCATCAATAAACTACCAAGAATGATAGCAATGAATAGACCTAATTCATCAAACTTATAGTATAAAAAATCCATATCATTAAGTAATAAAAACACACAAAATTATTACAATTTCGCATTTTAATAGTAACTTTGTAAAGTTATTTCTAAACAATAATTGTTGATAACTTATAGAATGAAGTTTACTATTGAAGCTATATCCAAGAATACCAATGCGAGAGCAGGAATAATCAGTACAGATCATGGGGATATCCAAACCCCAATTTTTATGCCAGTAGGGACTGTTGGCTCTGTAAAGGCGGTTCATGCAAGAGAACTTGAGGAGGAAGTAAAAGCCCAAATTATATTGGGAAATACATATCACTTATATCTAAGACCAGGAATTGATATTGTACATAAGGCTGGAGGAATTCAAAAATTTAATTCATGGAATAAACCAATGCTTACCGATAGTGGAGGCTACCAGGTCTATTCCTTAGGACATAATAGAAAGATTACTCAAGAGGGAGCTGTTTTTCGTTCACATATCGATGGGAGTAAGCATTTGTTTACTCCAGAAAATGTTATGGATATCCAAAGAAGGATAGGGGCTGATATTATTATGGCATTTGATGAATGTACTCCTTATCCATGCGATTATAACTATGCAAAAAATTCCATGAACCTAACTCATAGCTGGCTGGATAGATGTGTAAAACGTTTTGATGAAACAGTGTGTGATTTAGGATATACACAAACCCTATTTCCTATTGTCCAAGGTTCGGTTTATAAGGACTTGAGAAAAGAGAGTTGTGAATATATTGCATCAAAAGATAGAGAGGGAAATGCAATAGGTGGACTTTCAGTTGGGGAACCAATCGAGGATATGTATGAATTAACAGAGCTTTGTTGTTCGATACTTCCAAAAGAAAAACCTCGTTACCTTATGGGAGTAGGTACTCCTGAGAATATCTTGGAGTGTATAGATTTGGGGATTGATATGTTTGATTGTGTTATGCCAACTCGAAACGGAAGGAATGGTATGTTGTTTACCAGCGAGGGGATAATGAATATGAAAAATAATAAATGGAAAGATGATTATTCATGCTTAGATGAAAATGGAACAAGCTTTGTAGATTCATATTATACAAAGGCTTATCTTCGTCATTTATTTGTGTCAAATGAAATCCTTGCACTTCAGATAGCCTCTATTCATAATCTTAGTTTCTATTTGTGGTTAGTAACTCAAGCAAGACAACATATAGTAGAGGGAGATTTTAAATCATGGAAGGAAATTATGGTGAAAAAGCTTAAAACAAGATTGTAGTAGCGATTAATATATGAGGGGATTTAAAAAATTAGATTGGTATATAATTAGGCAGCTGCTTACGATTTTCGTCTTAGCAATAGTCATGATAATACTTATAATTATAGTATTTGATTTGGCAGAGAAATTAGACGATTTCCTTGAAAAAGAGGCTCCAATCAAAGGTCTAATCTTTACTTTTTATCTTAATTTTGTTCCTTATTTTGTAAATCTCTTTGGACACCTTTTCTTTTTTATCTCAGTAATATTTCTCACCTCAAGGCTTGCAGCTAAAACAGAAATAGTTGCCATTTTAAGCTCTGGAATAAGTTTTAATCGTTTTCTTAGACCATTTGTAATCTCTTCAATTCTTGTAGGATTATTGAATTTCTATTTGGGTAATTTCCTTATCCCAGAGGTTAATAAGCCAAGATTAGAATTTGAAAAGAAATATTATAGAAATCCTGTTAGGAATTTTAATTATAATATTCATATACAAACTTCAAAGAATACAAAGGTCTATGTTCAGAGCTTTGATAATATTAATAATTCTGGGTTTAAGTTTACTTACGAAGTCTTTAATGAAAAAGGTATTTCCAAAAAGATTACATCCAATAGGATTAGCTTTGATTCGATAAGTGAAAAGTGGGTATTATACGATTATAAAATAAGAGAGATAGATAATTTAAAGGAAGATTTAATCTTTGGGGATAAAATGGAAATAAACCTTGATTTGCTTCCAAATGATTTTAATATCAATGCTCATAAGGTAGAGATAATGAACTATAAGGAATTAAATGCATTTATTGACAGAGAAAGACTTAGAGGCTCTACACTTGTAAATAAGTATTTAATTGAGAAATACAAGAGAATGTTCAATCCAATTGCTTTTATAATACTTACTTTAATTGGAGTATCTCTCTCATCTCGTAAGACAAGAGGAGGGACAGGAATACATCTTGCTATTGGTATAACACTTGCATTCTCTCTGATAATGATGATGGAGATAACCTCTGTATTTTCTACAAAGGGCAATTTACCTCCATTATTATCAGTTCTCCTACCACTAATTATATATTCAATAATAGCAGTATTTTTAATTAGAAAAGCACCTAAATAAATTTCAATATGCCAATATTTAATAATTTAATGCAGAAGATTATAAAGATGAGGATGCCTCAGATAGAGTATTTTATGAAAAATCCTCTTGAGGTTCAAGAATCAGTCTTTAAAAGTCTTATTCAAGACTCGAAGCATACAATTTGGGGAGAATACTATGATTATAAGTCAATAAGGAATTGGGAGGATTTTAATAATAGATTGCCTGTAAATACCTATGAGACTCTTTTGCCTTTTTTTGAAAGGATTCGTAAAGGGGAGGATAATGTCCTTTGGACAAGTGATATAAAATGGTTTTCAAAAAGCTCTGGGACTACATCTAATAAGAGTAAATTTATTCCAATTTCTGAAGAAAGCCTTCAGGAATGTCATTACAAAGGAGGGAAGGATATGTTAGCTCTTTATTGTAATATTTATCCTGAAACAAATATATTTAGCGGAGCAAATCTTGCTCTTGGAGGGTCAAGACAAGCAAACGAATATGATAATGATATTTTTATTGGAGATGTATCTGCAATTTTAATTGACAATCTCCCTCTTTGGGCAGAAATGTTTCGTACTCCTAAGAAGGAGATTGCGCTTATGAGTGAGTGGGAGGAAAAGCTAAAGATGATGATTAGAGATGTTATCCAATCCAATGTGGTTTCTCTTTCCGGAGTCCCTTCTTGGATGCTTGTTTTATTAAGAGGGGTAATAAATGAAACAGGAAAAAGTATTGAAGAAGTATGGCCTAATTTAGAAGCATATTTTCACGGAGGAGTTAGTTTTAATCCTTATCGAGAGACATTTAATGAGCTTATCCCAAAAGGATTGAACTATTTAGAAACCTATAATGCATCTGAGGGCTTCTTTGGATTGCAAAATGAAAAGGATGATGATTCCTTACTTCTTCTTTTAGACTATGGAATTTTCTATGAATTTATACCATTAGAAGAAATAGAAAATCTTAATCCTAAAATAATTCCACTTAGTGAGGTTGAAATGGGAAAGAATTATGCAGTTGTAATTTCTACAAATGGTGGTCTTTGGAGATATATAATTGGAGATACAATACAATTCACCAATAAATTCCCTTATAAATTTAAAATCACAGGAAGGACTAAGAATTTTATTAATCTTTCAGGTGAGGAATTGATAATTGATAACGCTACTAAGGCGTTGGAAAAAGCAACTAAAGCAACTAATTCAATAATCTCGGAATATACTGCAGCTCCACATTTAGGAGAAGTACAATACCATGATTGGATAATTGAGTTTGAAAAAGAGCCTGATAACATAGAAGAATTTGCAAATATTTTAGATAAGGCATTGCAAGATGAAAATTCGGATTATGAGGCTAAGAGATATAAGGATTATGTACTTAGTAGATTAAGAATTACTGAAGCACCAAAGGGAACATTTTTGAAATGGCTTAAATCGAAAGGTAAGATGGGAGGTCAGCACAAAGTACCAAGACTTTCTAATAATAGAGATTTCTATGAAGAGATTATCAAATTAATTTAAAAATTAAAATTCAAAATTTAAAACTAAATCAAGATGAATATAAAAGAAATAGAACAACAAATTATCGACGAGTTCAATGTGTTTGAGGATTGGATGGACAAATATAATTATCTAATAGAACTTGGAAGAGAATGTCCGATAATAGATGAAAAAGATAAGAAGGAAGAAAATCTAATTAAGGGCTGTCAAAGTAGGGTATGGGTATCAGCTAAATTGGATAATGGTAAGATGGATATTAAGGCTGATAGTGATGCAGTGATTACTAAAGGTATAATTACTTTATTGCTTAGAGTTTATAATAATCAAGACCCTCAAGAAGTATATGATAGTGAATTAACTTTTATTGATGAGATAGGTCTTAAAACCCACCTTTCTCCAACAAGGAGTAATGGTTTGCTTTCAATGATTAAGCAAATAAAACTATATGCTTTAGCATTTACTATGAAAAAGGACTAATTCTGTGGTGTGGGATAAGTTGAAGAAAAATAAATTAGCTGTTTTCAGCTTGGCTTTGATTCTTGTATTTTCATTAATAGGAATCTTGGGATATTTAATTACTCCCGATTCTACTCCTTATTCCAATCAACAATATTTAGAGCTTTCTACCCTAAAACCAGGCTCGAAAGCTCTATTTCTAAAAGTAGAAAACAGAAAACATGTAAAGCAAAGGAATTTATTTTACAAAATGCTTTATGGTCAATCTCCATCTTATAGTCTTTATCCAATTTATAAATCATGGGAAGAGAATGGATATAGATATGCTGAAACCTTTACTGGTGAAAGCCCTAATATGGGAGATACAATACAGTTTTCAATAAGTAAGTATCCAAGTAATGAGATTACCAAAACCTTTATATTAGGTACAGATAGATATGGAAGAGATATATTATCTCAATTAATGATTGGTTCAAGAGTATCTCTTTCTGTAGGATTTATTGCAATTTTAATTTCTCTTTTAATTGGGATTACTCTTGGAGCTTTGGCAGCTTATTATGGTGGTTGGGTGGATAATCTTATTCTTTGGCTTATTAATGTTGTTTGGTCAATTCCTACAATACTTTTAGTTATTGCAATTACTTTTGCATTAGGAAAGGGTTTTTGGCAGGTATTTGTTGCTGTTGGGCTAACAATGTGGGTAGATGTTGCAAGGGTTGTTAGGGGAGAGGTTTATTCTCTAAAGGAAAAGGAATTTGTTGAGGCAGCAAAAGCAATGGGCTTTAAGGATAAGAGAATAATTATTAGACATATCTTACCTAATCTTGTAGGACCAATAACAGTTATTACAGCTTCTAATTTTGCTACAGCAATTCTTCAAGAAGCTGGACTAAGTTTCTTAGGAATAGGAGTACAACCTCCAATGCCTTCATGGGGAACAATGATTAAAGAAAACTATGGTTATATTATCTTAGATGCTGCCTATATGGCAATAATACCAGGACTTGCTATTATGCTACTTGTACTTGCTTTTCTCCTCTTAGGTTCAGGTCTTAGACAGGCAATGGATGTTAAAAACTAATTATACTCTTTTATAATCTGGTTGAATATATCTTCAATCTCATTTATATCGTTTGAAGTAACTAACCTTAGACGAAACGGTTTAAAATTCTGTATACCCCTAAAATAACCAGAATAGAATTTCCTCATTTCGTTTATTGCGTTTTTCTCTCCTCTGATTTGAATAAGTCCTTGGAAATTTTCCAAACAAACCTTTACTCTTTCCTCAATGCTTGGTTCAAACTTTGGTTTGTTTTCCAATAAATTCTTTGTTTGCTTAAAGATAAAAGGATTCCCAATTGCTGCTCTACCTATTAAAATACCATCTACACCATATCTATTTTTATATTCAATGGCTTTTTCTGCAGAATCAATATCTCCATTGCCAAATATAGGGATGTTTATCCTTGGGTTTTCTTTTATCTTCCCAATCAAACTCCAATCAGCCTCACCTTTATACATTTGATTCCTTGTTCTTCCATGAATAGCCAAACCTTGTATTCCAATATCCTGAAGTCTTTCAGCAATTTCTTCAATAGGTTTGTTCTTAGAGTCATAGCCCAATCTTGTCTTAACGGTTACAGGTAGTTTACATGCCTTTACAACTTGGGAACTTATATCTATCATTTTTGGAATATCGTTTAATATTCCAGAACCGCTACCCTTTGAGGCAATTTTCTTAACTGGGCATCCCCAATTAATATCAATAAAGTCTGGATTCTCCTTTTCTGCAATTTGTGCAGCTAATATCATACTATTGGCGTTATTACCAAATATCTGAATCCCTAAAGGTCTTTCATAATCGGTAAATTCCATCTTTCTACCCGAATTTGTTACCTCTCTAATTAAGGCTTCGCTCGAGATAAATTCACTTACAAGGATATCAGCTCCATAATCCTTGCAAATCTTTCTAAAACATTGGTTGGTAACGCTTTCCATAGGTGCAAGCACTAAGGAAAACTCTGGTATTAGGTCTTTGAAATTCACTCTATATTCTTTTTCTCTTTCTGTTTTCTCTACCTTGGGTTATAATCTTTCTCTATCCTTTGGGTTATAAGGTTTGTTCTTAAAAGTCTTAATCAACTCCTTAGTCAAGAAAAATATAAGTACGAAACTTATCAAAACAACACCTGTGATAATTAAAAGCTCTTTCATAGAAAATTAAGTTTTAAAGAGCAAAGATACTAAAAACTTTTATATCTTTGCCATTAAAATTGGATTATGAAAAGATTAGAAAAGATAATTACTTATACTCAATACTCGGATATAGAGACTCTTGAGCCAAAGGATAGAGAATTAATTATTAAAGCTAATGAAGCCTCACTTAGCTCTTATTCTCCTTATTCTCAATTCAGAGTAGGGGCAGCTCTTAGGCTTGGAAACGGAGAGATAATCCAATCATCCAATCAAGAAAACGCCGCATATCCATCAGGACTTTGTGCAGAAAGAGTTGGCTTATTTTACGCTGGTACAAAAACCGATAATGTTGAAGCAATAGCAATTGTGGGGATAGATAAAGATAATCAATATAAGCCTGCATATCCTTGTGGTTCTTGTTTAGCGGTTATGTTAGAGATGGAAAAGAGGATGGAAAAGCCTTTAAGGGTAATAGTTCAAACAAATGAAAATTGTTTTGAAGTCTTTCAAGGAGTAAACTCACTAATGCCGTTTTCTTTCGATATATAATTTTCACCTGACTTTGACATAATTTATTTAACAAATAGATTTTATATCTGTTTTTACGGTCTGTTAATATTAAGAAATAAAAATCAAGTCTTAGGCGAAAAAAACCTTGTTTTAGTGCCGTGGAATCAAATTCTACGCGGGTGGAATTTGATTCTATTTTCGTAGAATCAAATTCTATTGGGATAGAATAGCTATTTACTTGAAAATAAACTGAATTTCTTCGAAAAGATATCAAGGAAAAATAAAT
>JAEZKK010000019.1 GCA_023415495.1 Bacteroidota bacterium | reverse complement strand
CCATTATCTCTTTACCAATATCCTTACCCCTAAATTCTTGTAATACAGCTACTCTTTCTATTTTTATCTTACCCTCCTTTTCTCTATATCTTAATGTTGCACATGGATATCCTTGATAATATGCTAAATAATACTCACATTTATATAAATCATCATCCCATTCACTTTCTTCTGTACAATTTTGTTCCTTAATAAAAACATCTCTACGGATTTTAATTATATGAGAAAATTCTTCCTTGTTTTCTCTATCTACTTTCTTGATTAATAAGTTTTCCATTTCTATTTTTTTAATTGGTTTTATATATTAATTTCTTTGAAAAATACCACGATAATATACTACGAGAAGATAGATAGAGAATAAAAGAAAACCATAGGGCTGAGTTATGATAAGTTTCTTTTAGAAGAAAATAGCTTAGAAAAAATAAGACAGAGGATATTATCATTACGTTTCTCATAATATTTGATGCTGTCATGCCTATTAATATTCCATCGTAAAGAAAAGCTACAAACCCTGTAATTGGGATTAATAAGGTCCAATAAAGAAAAGGTTTGGCAGCCTCTAATACATCTAATTTATTAGTTAATATTCCTAGAATTTGATTGGAGAATAAAGCATAAATCAAGAAAAATGATAAACTAATCCCCAATCCCCATAATAGTATATGTTTTATTGCTTTTCTTAGATTTTCCATGTTTTTGGCTCCATAATACCTCCCTACTAACCCTTCGGCAGAATAAGCAAAGCCATCAAGGAAGTATGAGAATATAGTAAATAGCTGCATAAGCAAGGTATTAACAGCCAAAATTGGGTATTCAAAATGCGAGGAAGCAATAGTGAAATATGTAGTTACTATTACTAAAAGAAATGTTCTGATAAATATATCTGAATTTACCTTAAAGAAAAGTTTCATTTCTCTAAGTTTCAATGCTGATTTAATTGATATATATTTCTTTAATTTACTGTATTTCGCAAACCAAATCCCTATTGTCATAGCAAGACCTCCATATTGGGCTATTACAGTACCAAGTGCAACACCTCTTATTCCCATATCGTAAACAAATACGAAAATAAGACTGAAAAGAATATTCAAAACATTAATAAGAATAGATATCCACATAGGGCTTTTTGCATCCTGAAAGCCGATAAACCAACCTTTTAAACCATACATTAATAAAGTAGCAGGAGAAGCCCATATACGAATAAAGAAATACTGCATAGCAAGAGCCCAAACACCTTGTTTATCCTCGATAAAAAACTTAGTTAAAAGAGATATAGGAACCTGGAATATAATTAGGAAGAGTGCAACACTAATTGCAATAAAAGAAGCTCTAATAAGAATATTTACAGCCTCTTGGAAGTTTCTTCCTCCGTAAGCCTGAGCTGTAAAGCCGCTTGTTCCAAGTCGTAGGAATCCAAAATTCCAGTAAATGAAATTAAAAATCATTGAGCCAATAGCAATACCTCCAATATAATCGAGAGTACTCCCATTAGTATTTATATGACCTACTATTGCCGTATCGACCATTCCTAAAAGGGGAACAGTAATATTTGTAATAATACTTGGGAGAGCTAAGGATAAGATCTTCCTATTCATTATCTATCCTTATTTGTCCTTAGAGGGGATAATAATTCTTTTGAAATACTTAATATGCCAGAAAATATGGATTATTGCAATTAATGCCATTGCTATTCCAAATTCTACGTGAAGTTTTAGATTTAGAAGATAAATATCCTTTAAAACATTGTAATTAAGCTGAATTACTAATATTAAACCTAATACACAAGAAAGTAAGAAACAGATTAAAAGAAGTGTATTCCATATTTTTCTATGTAATGTCCTTTTTATCCAATTAAACTTTACCATTAAAAAAGTAGATAAATAAGTAATCAAAGTAATTAAAGTAATAGTAATTAACCTATAAGGTTTAGGTGTTTGGGATTTTTCTTCTTCTTGGGTAATTTGTGTGGATTTTGTTTTATTAGTTGATAATGCAACTATTTCATCATCATTCTCTACTTCCAGTGTTATTGTTTCACTTAGTATTTCTTCTGACTCTAAGCTTATTGCATTAGATGTTATATCTATTGAAGGGGCTGTGTCTTTTTCTTTGACTTTATCTTTTTCATCCTTGACTTTATCTTTTTCATCCTTGATTTCAACCTGTGCAACTAAATCACAATTTCCATCACTATCCTCATCAATATATCTTCCACATTCACCTTGGCAATTAGTTTTTCCCTTAGGACAAGGAGATTGAGAGAATATACAATTAGTATATATAGTTAAGCATAAGATAAAAATAAATTTTAATCTCATTTAGATAATAGACACTCTTAGTTTTTGAACAAGATAATTTTCAAACTCTTCCTTAATCTTAGAAAAAGTTTCTTTTACAGTTATAATCTTTTCCGTCTTAAAAGCATTAACACCTGCAAAAGCATAACCCTTATCTAAATTACCTTTAAAAGCATTATATAAGGCAAGCATAATACAATAAGGACTGTCCTCTACATTACAGGTTTTAATACAATGGAAAGGGCAAGATTTTGGGTGCTTTTCTCCCTTTGCTACCTTATCTAAAAACTCATTATTAATAGCTCTACCAGGCATTCCTACTGGACTTTGGATTATAACTAAATCCTCTTCATGCGAATTAAGATATATAGATTTAAATTCAAGACTTGCATCGCATTCGTTTGTTGTTACAAATCTTGTACCCATCTGAACTCCCGAAGCTCCAAGCTCTAACATTCTGCATACATCCTCACCTGAGTATATCCCGCCAGCTGCAATTACAGGGATTGATTTATTATACTTTGTTTCAAATTCCTTAACCTCTTTCACCACATTTGGAAGTACTGTTTCCAAAGAAGATTCCTCAGAAAATAATTGGTTAATCTTATAACCTAAGTGACCACCAGCTTTTGGACCCTCAACAACAACTGCATCTGGCAAATAACCATAGATTGTTTGCCATTTTTCACAAATCAATTTTATAGCTCTGGATGATGAAACAATTGGAACCAATTTGGTTTGCGAACCTTCTTTTAAGTATTTAGGTAAATCTAATGGGAGACCTGCTCCTGAGAAAATTATATCTACCCCCTCACTTATTGAAGTCTCTACCATATCGGAATAATTCGAGAGTGCAACCATAATA
>JAEZKK010000013.1 GCA_023415495.1 Bacteroidota bacterium | reverse complement strand
GATTCTATTTTCGTAGAATCAAATTCTATTGGGATAGAATAGCTATTTACTTGAAAATAAACTGAATTTCTTCGAAAAGATATCAAGGAAAAATAAATTTTTATCAAGGAAAAAAATAAAAAGACTTGGTTTATTTCGAAAAAGGTCGAATGTTGAGGTTTTTCATCGAAATATTAGAAATTCATTATGAGTAATTAACTAATATTTCTTTCCTCTTGGGCTGAGGGTTTTGAATATGCAAATTTCAGGAGCCTATCTCGTTAACCATATTTAACAGCAAAACCTGCATAATGTTATCAAAATGTAGGTTTTTTGCTGTTTATGTTAAAATCATTCTTTATCCTCTTTCTCTATGTTCAAATCCCCCTTCTTCTCTTTGGGTTTGAAATCTCAATTAGGGTGAATCATTGACAAAGTCAGGAAATAGGGTTTAAATATCTTTTTTTCTAATTAATTATCTTATGAATCAAGGGACCTATTAATAAGGTTAATGAATATGGGAGGTATTTCCACTGAGTTTGAAACAAGGTCTTGAATTTAGAAAAATATTCTCTTTGATTATTAGTCCAATACAAATCTATTTCTTCCCCTTTCCAATGTTTCTTAAAGTCAGATACTTTAGAATCTTTTGAACCCCTACCCATGGAATAAGTTATTGCATTTTCTTTTTTGGAGAGTTTAATCATAGAATAATGGAGCAAGTAACTTGTGTAGAGTTTATTATAAATAGGGTTAGTTGCGATTAATTCGTTTTCATAATAATTACTTGTAATCTTATTTAAGCTTGCTCCCCCAATTGGTTTACCATAATAATATGCAATAAATAAAACATAGCGTTTACTCTCTAACCTATGAATAATCTGTTTCTTACTAAGAACTGGAACTCCAATAGAATGCATTCTCTTAGAATATACTTTATAGAAATCATTTAAAAGAATTTTATCGTTTAGAGAATCTTTATTCCAATTATTCAATTCTTTAATTTGAATATTATTCTTTATTGCTTTATTTACTTTTCTTTTAATATCAGAAGGGAGGCTATAACTATTATTTTCAAAACTTAACTCGTAGAGAATTTTCTGATTATATGAATTTTGATTACTCGGGAACCTATCTCTTATTTCTATTTTCTTATTTACTGAGATATAATTTTTTGAATCTCTTTCAAACGCTCCAAGTGATAGGATTGGAAGGCTAACATATTTATTTCTTTTCTTAACGCATAGTAGACCAACATCTTCTCCTTTATAGCTATAATTTACTTTATAAACTCTAAGGCGAAATGCTTTTTGATAATAGTCTATAAACTCACTTGCGTTCTCTAATTCAAACATTATAAAAGAGATTTATATAAAAAAAGCTGTCAATTTAGCAATGACAGCTTTTTATTAATGTTTTATTTCATTTATTTTGCATAGCTTACGGAACGAGTTTCTCTAATTACCGTTACCTTTATCATTCCTGGGAATACCATTTCTGATTGTATCTTCTTAGAAAGATCTAAGGAGATTTGGTTAGCTTCATTATCGCTAATCTTTTCAGCAGCTACAATAACTCTTAACTCACGTCCTGCTTGGATAGCATAGGTTTTTACAACTCCAGGGTAAGACATTGCCATTTCCTCTAACTTATTTAATCTATTAATATAAGCCTCAACAACCTCTCTTCTTGCTCCTGGTCTTGCTCCTGAGATAGCATCACAAACTTGAACAATTGGTGCATAAAGACTTTCCATTTCAGTTTCGTCATGGTGAGCTCCTATTGCATTGCATATCTCTGGTTTTTCCTTACATCTTTCAGCAAGCTTCATACCATGGATAGCATGTGGAAGTTCTGGTTCATTGTCTGGCACCTTACCAATATCGTGTAAAAGTCCTGCACGTTTTGCAATCTTAGGGTTTAATCCAAGCTCTGAAGCCATAGTAGCACATAGGTTAGCTACCTCTCTTGAGTGTTGTAATAGGTTTTGACCATAAGAAGAACGATACTTCATCTTACCAATCATTCTTACTAATTCATGATGTAGATTAACAATACCAAGGTCAATACAAGTTCTCTTACCTGTTTCGATAATTTCTTGTTCAACTTGTTTCTTGGTTTTTGCAACAACTTCTTCAATTCTTGCAGGGTGGATTCTTCCGTCAGTTACTAATTTATGTAATGCAAGTCTTGCAATTTCTCTTCTAACAGGGTCGAAACAAGAAAGAATAATTGCATCAGGAGAATCGTCAATAATAACTTCTACTCCAGTTAGGTTTTCTAAAGTACGGATATTTCTTCCCTCACGTCCTATAATTCTACCCTTTACCTCTTCATTTTCTAAGTTAAATACAGAAACAGTGTTTTCTATTGCATTTTCTGTAGCAGTCCTTTGAATAGACTCGATAACAACTTTTTTAGCTTGTTGGTTTGCGGTAAGTTTTGCCTCTTCAACAATCTCCATAATTCTATTCATGGATTCATTTCTTGCCTCTTGAGTCATTGCCTCTATTAGTTGTTGTTTAGCTTCTTGAGCACTAAGACCTGCTATTTGTTCTAATTTCTGAACACTTGTTTGGAAAGTTTTTTCTACCTCTGCCTGACGTTGAGCAAGCAATTCTAATTGTTTGTTTAAATTCTCTCTTGCTTGATTAAATTCATTATGCTTCTTTTGAAACTCTTCAATCTTAAGTCTTATCTCTTGTTCTTTTTGTTTGAGTTTATTTTCGGATTGCATAATCCTATTATTCCTCTCTTGAACTTGTTTTTCGTGATCTGATTTTAATTGTAAGAATTTCTCTTTCGCTTGGAGTATTTTCTCTTTCTTAAGTATTTCAGTTTTCTCCTCAGCTTCAGCTAATACTTGTTTTGCGTCCTTAGTTAAAGACTCACGAAGTTTTGTTGTTGCCAGAAAAATTCCCAATCCAGTGAATGCTATGGCAACGATTATACATACTATTATGCTTATTGTAGTCATAAAATAAATTTGTTTATAGTTAGTTTGTTCATTTTAATTTTTAATTCATTAATTAATTGCTTGTGTTTATATTATTTACTAAAATAAACGCAAGCTGCAAAATCATTTTTGATTTAGATTAAGCAACAAAAGTACTAAAAATATATTTAATCGAAAAATAAAAAGTTAGGATAAACTAAAAAACCCGCACTTCATCAAATATGGAGTAATGAAGAACTCCAAGAATAAAAGATTCAAGGGCTACCGGTTATCAAACTTCCACTGTTCCTAAAAGGAAACCCAGCAAATGGGTTGAGGCCTGTTTTATCCCGATTAAGCTCACTCATTTCAGTTTTAATGTTGAGTTTTCAAACTGATTTGAATCAATGCGGGCATATTTTTTTATTTATTTAAATCTTCTTCCAATAAATTCTCTATCTCTTCTAATTTAACAAACAAATTCTCTTTAAAAAAGTTCTGTTGGTCTTCCAATTTTATATAAGATGTCAAATACTGGAGCAAAACCATCGCTAAAAGATCTTGTTTATCTTTATATGCAAACGTATCTGCATATTCCTTTGTTTTGGTCTTAACAACATTAACAGCCTTTCTAAATACTTCTTCTTCCTTTCTCGAAACCCTTACCTTATATATTCTATCAGCTATTTCAACACTAATCAATAAATCCTCTTCCATTTCCTTTATTAGTCTTTATTATGTTGCTCTTTTTTCGTAATCATTCCCACACACCTGTCAATCTTGCGAACCAAATCATTAATTTTCAGTTTAACCTCTGTTATATCTGAATTATTACTATTTATCGATTCTCCTATTTTATATATTTTTACTTGCTCTTCTAAGTGTTTTATCTTTTCTTTTTGTCTTTCTATAGTTAGTTTAGTTTCATATAATTCATTTTCCAAACTCTGGAGCCTTGACTCTAATTCTGATTTCTTATTCAAAAGTATTCTGAGCTTATGCTCAATTGATGATACTAATGTCTTTAAATCATTTGCCATATTTCCTTTGTTTTCCTAAATGCAAATATATGATATTTTTCAAGAAAAGGCAAGTTAAAAATGAAGTTTTATAATAATTCTTATTTATTATCTTCCATCTTTAAACTATGTCCCATCCTTTCCTTCTTGGTTTTAAGATACTTCTCGTTATATTTATTAGCTTCAATAATAATTGGAATTGTTTCTATTATTTCCAATCCATAGCCTTCTAAACCGGTACGCTTTACTGGATTATTGGTCATTAAACGAATTTTTCTTGCATTCTGGTCTCTTAAAATTTGAGCTCCCACTCCATAATCTCTCTCATCTGGCTTAAATCCTAAAGCAATATTTGCTTCAACTGTATCCATTCCCTGCTCTTGTAAATGATATGCCTTTAATTTATTAATTAAACCAATACCTCTCCCCTCTTGACTCATATATATAACCATTCCTTTGCCTTCCCTCTCAACCATTGACATTGCTTTATGTAATTGTCCTCCACAATCACATTTGCATGAGCCAAATATATCACCAGTGGCACAAGAAGAATGCACTCTAACTAATATTGGTTCATCCTTTTCCCACTCACCTTTTTTCAAAACCATATGGGTTGCCCCATTATTTAGTTGAGTATACGCAATTAGTATAAACTCTCCCCATTCTGTTGGAAGAAATACTTCTTGTTCTTTTCTAATCAAGGTCTCGTTAGCTACTCTATAAGCTATAAGGTCTTTAATTGAGATAATCTTTATTCCAAACTTCTGAGAAATCTTCATTAATTCTGGCAATCGAGCCATTGTCCCATCTTCATTTAATATTTCAACAAGAACTGCTGCTGGATATAATCCTGCAAGGAGTGCTAAATCCACACAAGCCTCTGTATGTCCGCTTCTTTGTAATACCCCAGAGGATTTAGACCTAAGAGGGAAGATATGTCCTGGACGGCCCAATTCCTCTGGTCTTGTATTTGGATCTGCAATTGCCTTAATTGTCTTTGCTCTATCGTGAGTAGAAATACCTGTTGTACAACCATCTCCTATTTTGTCAACTGAAATTGTAAAAGGAGTTTCATGAGAGGAGGTATTGTCTGTAACCATCATCTCTAAATTCAATTCCTTAGCTCTTTCTTCAGTTATTGGTGTACACATTAACCCTCTTCCATGAGTAATCATAAAGTTAACAATATCAGGAGTAATCATTTCTGCAGGGAATATAAAATCTCCTTCATTCTCCCTATCCTCATCATCAACACAAATCAATAATTTACCTTGTTTAAAGTCCTCTATCGCCTCCTCTATTGTATTTAGTTTTATTTCCATTTTATTTCAAATTTTGATTTGCAAAGATACGAGTTTTTTGAATAAGTATTATTAGAATTGGATAAGAAAAGGCTTATATTATTCAGACTTAGAAATATTCATTTTCCTTTCAATTAGTATCGGTTTAAAAAACAAGTTATTTCCAATTAAAATCTATGTTTTGAATAATAAATTATTGAGAAAAATCGTATATTTGCATTCTAAAAAAGGGAATTATTACTAAGTTGATTATATGCTTTATTTTCATACAATAACTCAAGGAATATTATTTGGACTTACTCTTGCTCTAATGGCAGGACCTGCTTTCTTTGCTCTAATTCAGACAAGTGTTTCTAAAGGCTTTAGAGTTGGTTACCAATTAGCCTTAGGTATATCTCTTAGCGATATTATTATGGTATTTGTGGCTTGGTATGGTCTAAGCTCTTTCTTCGATACTCCTAAAGCACAAAACATGCTAACTATTGCTGGAGGTGCTGTATTACTGGCATTTGGAGTATATACAGCTTTTAAAAGACATGCACCAATTCCTAAAAGCAAGGATATTAAAATCCAATTAAAATTCCATTATAAGTATTTTTTAAAGGGTTTTTTGTTTAATATTGCTAATCCGGGAATATGGATGTTCTGGTTCCTACCTGTCGGAATAGCAAGTTCCCACCCGACTGTTGAACTCCAGATAACTTTTTTATCATCTATTCTTATAACTGTTTTTATTACCGATTTGCTGAAATGTGCTATTGCTAATGAGCTAAAAAGATTTATGACTGATAATGTTATTACCTATTTAAATAGAATTATCGGGTCTATTTTAGTCCTCTTTGGAATCTACCTTATTGCAACTTTGTTTTTGGATGTTACTCCTATTGTAAATAATATAAAGAATTAATATGAAAAGATTGAAATTGAAATTAAGCTTATTCGCTATACTTATTATACTATTTTCTGGGCTTAACCTTAGCCTTACAAGCTGTTCAAGTTCTTCCTCTTCTGCCTATTACGGAGATGGAATAGGACTTAGACCTTACTCGGCAAAGAAGACAAATAAGGTAAGAGAGAGGTATAAGGTTAGAGATCCAAGAAGAACAGGGAGATAGAAAACAAAGTATTTCTATTGATAATATTAGAAATATCTCTTGTAATTCTTAAAGAATATCAGCCCTGCTTGGTAACCTATTTCAAATAATTCGTTAGCCTTATCGAAGTCCATAATTGTATAATCTTGAAGATTTGGCTTGACTACATAATTGCATTTCTCAGCCCAAAAGCTTGTGTTCTGCATAATTGTTAGGGTAATTGTCCTATCTAAAATATTCGATAACCCACTAACTTCAATCCTCTTAGTTGCACTTACAACATCAACTCCAATTATTAAATCACATCCCTCCTCAATAAGTGGCTCAACAGGGAGGTTCTGCATTAGCCCCCCGTCAACATATTGCTCCCCTTCAACCTCAACTGGCTCATAGATAATAGGTATTGAAGCAGAGGCAGATATATATTCTCTAAGGTATCCTCCCTTAGAAATATGCCTATAAGAAGCTGTATTAAAATCCGTAACACAGCAGTAAAACCTGGTTTTCAGTGAGTCAAAACTATTATGAGATATACTTTTCTCAAGCAATTTCCTGAGTTTATCATGATTAAAAAAACCCTTCCCAAAACTTTTATTTAGCTTAATCACATTAAAGAGACTATTCATATTCTCCTTATCAACCAAGTCGAATATCTCAATAGGCTTATAACCTGCAGAATATAAAACACCTATAATACTTCCCATAGAAGTACCGGAAATCACCTCAGGATTTATCTTATACTCTTCCATAGCCTGTAAAAACCCAATATGTGCATAACCCAAAGCCCCTCCACCCGAAAGAGCAATACCTATCCTCTTAGATTTATTATTATTTTCTGAAGAGCTTTCCTGCGAATAAGTCTTACTATTGGTTGCCATAATACCTAAAACAATTAATGTTATGATTAATTTATACATGTAGTTTTTAAAACGTAAATTTGATTCAAAGTTAAGTATAATTATCGAGATAGTGAAATAATAGGCAAAAAATGTATATTTTTTCTTTTTTATTCAAGTTTTTTTCTTATCTTTGCATTTACAAGGAAATGAGTTCGTTATTTCCAATCAAAATCACCATAATTTCAATATTTACATTATGGTACCTACCATAAGAGATATATGGTAGGTACCATAAGTGGCATGTGGTAGGTACCATAATAGTGTTATGGTACCTACCATAAGGGTATTTAAGTCAAGTAAAAAAACTTTTAAGTCAAGTTTAATTTCTGTTTTATCAAAGAAAAATTCCACTAAATCAAATATAAATTCTTTTAAACTTGATTTTCTATAAGTCTATCTTGATATAATTAGGTTTAAACCTATGAAGTCTAAGTATGATTTTAATTAATGAAATCTTTGATGTAATTTTGCATTATGGAGATAATAAGCAAAAAACAGAGGGAGTTTATTGAAGAGAACAAGGAAGAGGATATAAATTCTCTATTACTAAAGAAATGGGATAAAGACTTGGATATCAAGTTTTGTATAAGACAAATTATTGGTAGAAAAAAAGCAAAAGAGAAATTCCCATTATTACTTAACTATAATCTTATCTACCCTGACAAAATATATTTAGAACAGACCTCCTCAGATATCACTGCCAATTATAAGGCAGAATTATTTAATGGGCAAAAAACTCTTAGGGATTTAACCTCTGGTTTTGGAATCGATGATATTTACTTTTCAAAGTATATAGACAAGGTTTTCTATCATGAAAGGAACTCTGAACTTGCAGAAATTGCAAAGCTAAATTTCCAAAATATGGGGATTGAAAATATTGAAGTTATTATTGGAGATAGTATCCAAGAGCTTGAAAACTATTCTAAAACAGATATAATCTATCTCGACCCTTCAAGAAGAGATGATAATAAGAATAAGGTTTTTTTATTAAAAGATTGCCAGCCAAATATTATTGGTCTTATCCCTAAATTATTCGAAAAAGCTGATATTATAGCTATTAAGCTCTCCCCAATGCTTGAGATAAATTCTTTAAAGCAATGCATAGATAATATTAAACAAATACATATTGTATCAATTAAAAATGAATGCAAGGAATTGTTTATAATTCTTGAAAAGGGATATATTGGAGAAATTGAATATTTATGTATTGATTACAAAGGAGATAATAAGTCAATATTCAATTTTCATGAGGGGGAGACACAAGATACTGAATTCTTAAATATAGAAGATATCAATAGACTAAACTACCTTTATGAACCTAATTCATCTATTATGAAGGCATCTGGATATAGGTTTATTAGTAAAAAATTCAACCTTAAAAAGCTTTCTCTATTCTCTCATCTATTTCTATCAAATAAAGATATTGATTCATTCCCAGGCAGGAAATTTATAATAAATGAGGTCTTAGAATTTAAAAGCAATGGGATTAAGGATTTAAAAAAGAAATTTCCCTTTGCAAATATAAGCATTAGAAATTTCCCTTTAACAGTAAATGAAATAAGGAAAAAGACAGATATAAAAGACGGAGGAGAGGATTATCTCTTCTTTACCACCATAGGGAAAGACAAGAAAATAATACTTATTTGCAATAAGATAATAAGTGATTAAGCAAAGAAAAAAAGGAGGAAATCCTTTAAAAGAATCTCCTCCCATATATTACCCTAAGCAAATTACTCAAGATAAATAAAGAAATATTATTAGTTAACCTTGAATTTAGTAATTCCTTCTTTAATAAAACCTACTACTTGATTAGCTGCAGCAAGACCTGCATTGATATTAGCCTCAGCAGTTTCTGCACCCATTTTCTTAGGAGTAGCAAATACTCTTGAAGTAAACTTTTGATTTAACTCCTCTTGATTAGCCCCTGCAATATCAGTTGCGTATTTCATATCGGTTCTTTCTTCCAATAGCTTAACCATATCAGCCTCATTAATCACTTCCTTACGAGCAGTATTAATTAAGCAACCTCCCTTAGGCATTTTAGAAAGTAACTCATAGTTAATAGAGTTCTTAGTTTCTGCTGTAGCAGGAATATGTAAAGAAACATAATTACAGATAGAGTATAAATCCTCTGCAGTTCTGCAAAAATGCACTCCTTCTTTTTCCAATTGTTCCTCAGTTACGAAAGGATCGAATGCATAAATCTCCATTCCAAAACCCTTTGCAATCTTAGCAACCAATCTTCCAACATTACCATAAGCATGAATACCAAGTTTCTTACCCTTAAGCTCTGTGCCAGTACCAGGGTTAAAACTATTTCTTGCCATATAAATCATCATTCCTATTGCAAGCTCTGCAACAGCATTTGAATTTTGACCAGGAGTATTCATAGCAATTACTCCCTTAGATGTACAAGCCTCAAGGTCTAAATTATCATAACCAGCACCTGCTCTTACAACAATCTTAAGGTTTTTTGCATGCTCTATTACTTCTTTAGTAACCTTATCAGAACGAACAATCAAACCCTCAGCATCCTCTACTGCTTTATAGAATTCACTTACATCAGTGTACTTTTCCAATAGAGCTAATTCAAAGCCTGCAGCTTCGATAATCGCTCTAATTCCGTCAACCGCTGCTTTTGCAAATGGTTTTTCGGTTGCAACTAAAATTTTACTCATAGCATTAATAATTTTAAATTATGAATTTAATTTCTCGAACTCTTGCATACAAGCAACAAGTTCCTTAACAGATTCTATAGGGCAAGCGTTATAGATAGAAGCACGGAAACCACCAACTGAACGGTGTCCCTTAATTCCTATCATACCTTTTTCCTTAGCAAAAGCCATAAAATCTGCTTCTTTTTCCTTATATTCTTCGTTCATTACAAAACATACATTCATGATAGAACGGTCTTCTTTTTCAGCTGTTCCCTTAAACATTTTGTTTCTGTCTATTTCGTTATAAAGTATATCAGCCTTTTCAATATTTATCTTGTTCATAGCTTCCAATCCACCTAATTCCTTAACCCACTTCAAGGTTTCGTGCATTACGAATATTGGAAATACAGGAGGAGTATTGAACATTGACTTATCTTTAGCTTGACCACCTATATGAGTATTATAGTCAACCATTGTTTGAAGTTTTCTATCAACCTTTCCTAAGATATCTTTTCTTACAATAACAAAAGTTACACCAGCAGGACCTACGTTCTTTTGAGCTCCACCATAGATAAGAGCATATTTAGAAATATCTACAGGACGAGACATAATATCAGAAGACATATCAGCAACTAAATTGATAGGAGAATCCATATCTGTTTTGATTTCTGTCCCATAAATAGTATTATTAGTTGTGATATGGAAATAATCAGCATCAGTAGGGATAGTGTAATTCTTAGGAATATAAGAATAGTTCTTGTCTTCAGAAGATGCAACAACTTCAACCTCACCATAGAATTTTGCTTCTTTTATAGCTTTCTTAGCCCATACACCTGTTTGCAAGTAAGCAGCTTTCTTATTAAGAATATTAGCTGCAACATGGAAGAATTGAGTTGAAGCACCACCACCAAGGAATAATACCTCGTAGTTTTCTGGGATATTTAATAAATCTCTCCATAAAGCTTCTGTTTCAGCCATAATCCTTTCCCAACCTGGAGTACGGTGAGAAATCTCAAGAAGACCTATTCCTGTTCCATCGAAATCACGAATAGCATCGATAGCTGATTCTACTGCTTGTCTTGGTAAAACGCATGGACCTGCGTTAAAGTTATGTACTTTTTTCATGTTGTTGTTTTTGTTTTAAATGTTTATTTATCTTATTATCTTACTTATAATTGAATATATCTAATTCAATATAATTGGCAAAGTTAGGACATATTATTTGAATAAACAAGTATTCAAATTAGAAAACCAAGAATAAAAAATTAAATTTAGAATCTTTATTTATTTTTCTCAGCTATTATAGGGGCTATTGTATCAAAATATATTATTTTTGCAGTATAATGAATTTAGAAAACAAATTAGTACATCCAATATTTAAAATAATAAATCAAAGCTCTAATTCAAAAGGAATAAAAGCATTTGTAATTGGAGGTTGGGTTAGGGATTTAATCCTAAATAGAGAAAGTAAAGATATTGATATAGTATGCCTTGGAAGCGGAATAGAACTTTCCAAAGACGTTGCAAGCAGAATTGGGAAAGGAGCTAAAGTAAGTGTATTTAAGAATTTTGGCACCTCGATGCTGAACTATTATGATAATGGAATTAATTGGCAGATTGAGTTTGTTGGAGCAAGAAAGGAAAGTTATAACCGAAACAGCCGAAAACCAATTGTTGAGGATGGCAGCTTGGAAGATGACCAAAACAGAAGAGATTTCACTATAAATGCTCTTGCAATATCTTTAAATGATGAGGACTATGGAGAATTAATTGACCCATTTAATGGAGTTGAGGATATGAGAAATATGATAATCCAAACTCCATTAGACCCAGATATTACCTTTTCGGATGATCCACTCCGTATGTTTAGAGCTATACGTTTTGCCTGCCAATTAAACTTCACAATCCATAACGACACCTTTGATGCAATTCAAAGAAATGCTGAAAGAATTGATATTCTATCGATGGAGAGGATAATTGATGAGATTAATAAAATGGTTCTCTCTCCAAGAGCTTCAATGGGTTTCAAGCTAATGGATAGAACAGGATTATTAAAGCTTATTCTCCCCGAATTAGTTGCACTTAAAGGAGTTGAGCAAGTTGGAGAAAGGGCTCACAAGGATAATTTCAAACATACACTTGAGGTTTTAGATAATATTTCTCCACATACTGATAATCTTTATCTTCGTTGGGCTGCCATATTGCACGATATTGCCAAACCACTTACAAAAAGATATGACCCTAAGGTTGGATTTACCTTCCATGGTCATGAGGTTAAGGGTTCAAGAATGATAAAACATATTTTCAGAAGGCTAAAACTCCCTTTAAATGAAAATATGAAATATGTGGAAAAACTTGTAGAGCTTCATCTAAGACCGATAATATTGGCAGAGGATATTGTAACAGATTCTGCAGTTAGAAGATTATTATTCGATGCTGGAGATGATATTGAGGATTTAATTACGCTTTGTATTGCAGATATTACATCCAAAAACTTCCATAAGGTTCAGAAATTCAAAAAGAATTTTGAGATAGTTAAGCAAAAGCTAATTGAAATAGAAGAAAAGGATAAGGTAAGAAATTTTCAACCCCCAGTTAGTGGAGAGGATATAATGAGGGCATTTGGAATAGAGCCTTGTCGTGAGATTGGAGAGATTAAAACAATAATTAAAGACTCAATATTAGATGGTATTATACCTAATCAAAGAAAAGATGCCTTGGAATTAATGTATAGCGAGGGGAAGAAGAAAGGATTAAGAATTGTAGAAATAATAGATTAACTATGAATAAGGAATTGATAGTTATAAGTGGACCAACAGCTGTAGGCAAAACATCTTTAGCAATTAATCTTGCAAATGAAATTAATACAGAAATAATCTCTGCTGATTCAAGACAGTTTTACAAAGAATTAAATATTGGAGTTGCAAGACCGAGCCAAAAAGAACTTAATTCTATAAAGCATCATTTTATTGGGCATATCTCAATTCAAGATAATTATAATGCAGGAGAATACGAAGCAGAAGCAATTGAGAAGATTAATTCCTTATTCCAAAAATATGATAAGTTAGTTATTACTGGTGGCTCAGGAATGTATATAGATGCTATTACAAAAGGAATGGATAATCTTCCTAATGTAGATAAATCTATAAGAGAAGAGTTAAATGAATTATTTAAGGATAATGGCATAACTCCTCTTCAAGAAGAATTGATGGAAAAAGATATTGAGTACTATAATATAGTAGATAAGCAAAACCATATTAGACTAATTAGAGCCTTGGAAATAATAAGGCAAACAGGTAAAACCTTTACATCTTTTAGAACTAATCCTAAAAAGGAAAGAGATTTCAAGATAAAGAAATTTGTTTTAATTAGAGATAGAGAAGAATTAATTCAAAGAATTAACCAAAGGGTTGATATAATGGTAGAAGAAGGTCTTATTGAGGAAGCAAGAGAACTTTATCCTTTTAGAGATTTGAATGCATTAAATACTGTTGGATACAAAGAATTATTTAAGTATTTTGATAGTAAAATTAGCCTTGAAGAAGCAATTGAAGAGATAAAGATAAACACAAGAAAATACGCTAAAAGACAGGTTACTTGGTTTAGAAAGGATATTGATTATAAATGGTTAAGTGCAGATAAAGAAATAAATTGGAAGGAGGTTATACATGAAAATATTTAAATACCTTTTACCTCTTACCTTTTACCTCTTACCTTTTACCTCAAATGCCCAAGAGAATTTAATCTATAATCCTTCATTTGAAGAATATTTGGCTTGTCCACAAAAGATAGAGCCTTACGGTTATATGTCAGAGGTAATTGCTTGGTGGCAACCAACAGGTGGTAGTGCTGATTATTATCATAAATGTGGCAGCAGACATTGTACAGTTCCAAAAAACAAGCTTGGGAAACAAATGCCAAGAACAGGCTTAGGAATGGTTGGCATCTATACTTCCAAAACAGATTACAGAGAATATATCCAGACAGAGCTTAAAAGCGAATTAATAAAAGATGAAACTTATAGATTAAGCTTTTGGGTTAGTCTTTCTGAATATTCTTCTGGTTCTGTTGCATCATTAGGCGGATTATTTACTCAGGATATACTAATGGAGGATACAAGAGAGATATTAACAAATAAAACAACTAAGAAACATGATAATGGTGTTAGTCAATCAATCTCAACTTATTTAAGACCTCAGGTTGTAAATTCTTATGAGAACCCTTTAATAGATGTAGAAAATTGGTTAAAGATTGAGGGAGAATTTAAGGCTGAAGGTGGAGAAAAATTTCTAACCATTGGGAATTTCTTCCCTGCTCAACAATCCAATATAATTGATTTAGAATATTTGACTTATTTACTTCCAGGAGCTTATTATTATATTGACGATATTGAATTGGTTTGCCTTACTTGTAGAGATAAAGAAATTCAAGGAGATATTATAATTACTAAGACTAAGGACGAAATAGAGTATGAAGTTGGTCAGATAATTATTCTTGAAAACATCTTCTTTGAATTTGATAAGAGTACTTTATTACCACAATCCTTTGTTGAATTGAAAAACCTTTTAGATTTGCTTGCTAAATACCCAAATATGCGAATTGAACTTTCTGGTCATACCGACTATATGGGTAAAGATAAGTATAATCAAAGACTTTCAGAGTCCAGAGCTAAAGCTGTTTATGATTATCTATTGCTTATGGGAATTGAAAGCAAGAGAATAAAATACAAAGGTTTTGGTGCAAAGAAACCAATTGCAGATAATAAGACCGATGAGGGCAGAGCAAAAAACAGAAGAGTTGAATTTAAGATTATTTCCCTTTAAAGATGAAAGAAAAACAGATTTATCCATTCTTGGATAAGAGAATTGAAGACTATTGTCAAACATACGTAAGCCCAGAGTCAGATTCTCTAAAAAGTTTAACAAGAGAAACACATATAAAGTTTCTAAGACCTAATATGATAAGTGGGAATTGGCAGGGACAGTTTTTAAGTATGATTTCCAATTTAGTTTGTCCTAAAAAGATATTGGAGATTGGTACATTTACTGGTTACTCTACAATTTGTTTAGCTCAAGGACTTGCCCCTGATGGTATTCTCCACACAATTGAAGTAAACGTGGAGATGGAACGTTTTCTATTAGATTTATTTGAAAAGAATAATCTTAGCTCTAAAATAGAATTACATATTGGCAATGCTAAGAATATTATAGAAGAAATGGATAATGATTTTGATATTATCTTTATCGATGCAGATAAGGTTAATTATCCATACTATTATGATATATGTATAGAGAAGCTTAAGAAGAATGGAGTAATTCTAATTGATAATGTTCTTTGGTATGGTAGAGTAGCATTAGATGAAATGCCAGAGGATAAAGAAACAAAAGCAATACACGAGTTCAATGTAAAAATAACTCAAGACGAAAGAATAGAAAACCTCATCCTACCTATTAGGGATGGAATAATGATGGGGAGGAGAATATAGGGGATGTGTTGTAAAGTAGTGGGGATGAGTTGAAGGGATGTGAGTATAGGCTTAATGGGTTATTGGATTCAATATATGTAAAGCTTAGGTTTAGGAATGAATTCTTGGATATTTGATAATTCAGATTTGCATTTACTCCGTAGGTTCTTAAACTATTATGCATGGAATTACCCATTGGCATTTGAATATCGAAGAAAGCAGTAACGGAAACCATTGTTCTTTGATTAAGCATAAAGTCCCCTCCCATATATGCAGCTCTTCTATTATATCTATTTGCATAAGGAGCTTTGTCCTCAGAATGCAAAGGAGTATTATAATTAATAGAAGTTGTTCCAGTCAATGCTCCTAATCGAAGATTGGAATTTTCGTTTAGCTGAATATTTGCCGTAGGCATAATATAATTTCCTGAAAAACTCTCACCAAAGAATCCAGTTCCAAATCCACCACCCATCATTATGCTGTATTGGTTAGAGTTGGTTGTGTCCTTTTGTGCAAATAGCCCCAAAGAGATTAGTCCAGATAAAACAAAAATTAAATTCCTTATCATATTAGTCTTAACGTAAAACCATAATATTTATTTTACCACTTAAGTTTATTATTAAACATATCGAAGTAATAGGATAATGTCAATGAAATAGTATGTTGGTGAGGAGAATTTGGAACATCTAATCCAAAATACTCAAAAGGGGTTTTATAGTCCATTCCTTTTGCTTCATAGCGAAGAGAATGGTCATAGTTATAATTATATAGTGGTATTGCACTAAACTGATATGAAAGCATTAATTGAAAGTTTCTTATTTCAAAACCAAAGCCTGCTCCTATTCCTGTATCGAAACGATATGCTCCATCAGTCTCAAAGGTATCGTTTCTGTCCTTCCAAAATATACCATGTGCTGTAATATCATATCCAATATAATCATTTGTAATATTAGGTCTTGGTGTTTGTTCATGAGGCTTCCTTGGCAATTCATTCTCTCCATAATGATCATGAAAATCTGTAAAACCATATACTCCAACCCCTAAAAACACTCCTCCTTGTAAAACAAAATGAAAACCATCATTGATTTCATACTTGTAAATAATATCAAAAGGCAATTGAACGTAAGATGCATTACAGTTAATCTCCACATTTTGGGTATTAAGTTTATATCCTTTTGTCATAAATATTAATGAAGGTTGAATAAACCATGAATCGTTCAAAGCTGTTTGAAGAGTAAAGCCTGCATTAAAGCCCATCTTCCAAGGCTTAGTATCTGTAAAACCTACATATTCTAATTTATCATTATAAAATGCCAAACCATTCATCACATCTAAGCCCTTTGCAGAGGTTAAATCGCTCATATTAAACCCTGTTCTAATACCAAATCTTGTTTGAGGAGCTCTATTTCTTCGCTGAGCATTAAGCTCTAAGGCACTTGTTAAGAATAATATAAACCCTAAGATTAAAAATATACTTCTTTTGTTCATTGCAGTTGGATTTGTCTTTGTTTAATTTGCAAATATAAAAATTCTTTCTTGAAAAATTGACATTTAGGGATATAAATAATAAATAAATTCTCATTTTATTAGATTTCGAAGTTCTATTATTTGATTTAAAACTATTCTTTTCAAAAGACAATTCAATATAATGCCATTATATCCTCCATATAATGCCATTATATCTCTCATTTAATGGCATTATTCTGTCGATATAATGGCATTATATTAAAATAGAATTTGATTCCACGAGATTGTAATCAAAATTCATTTTTTGCTTGTTTGATTATTTGGTTTTATATTTGCAATTAATTATGAGTAAAGAGAAGAAAGAGTTTATTAATTCACTTATCGTTCCTTTAGCAATCTTAGTCTTGCTTTGGGCTATTAAGTTCTTTGAGACTATTTCGGGAATATCACTTGCCCAATATGGGCTTCACCCACACAGCTATGAGAAAGCTTACGGAATATTAACCATGCATTTGCTTCATGGCGATTATTCTCATCTTGCTTCTAATTCTCTTGCATTATTTGTTTTGCTTTCAGGATTATATCTCTTCTATAAAAAACTTGCTACCCAAATTTTTCTTCAATTTTACCTATTTACAGGTCTTGCAACATGGATAATAGCCTCTGAGGGTCAGATTCATATTGGAGCATCTGGGATTGTGTACGCTCTTGCTTGGTTTCATATTCTAAGTGGCTTTATTAGAAAGAACAAACCTCAGGCTGCATTCGGATTTTTAGTAATATTTCTTTATGGGAGTGTGGTTTGGGGGATATTTCCTATGTTTCAATCCAAGCCAAATATATCTTGGCAGGGACATTTAGCAGGAGCAATTACCGGGAGTGTATTAGCAATATACTATAGAAGAAAAGGTCTTCCTCCTCCTATAAATGAGGAAGAGGAAGACCTTGATGATGAATACCCTTATTGGGAGGAAGAAGCTTAGTTTAGGTTTTGAATATAATTATGGATACCTTGAGCTGCTTGTTTCCCTGCTCCCATTGCTAAAATCACAGTAGCAGCACCAGTAACAGCATCTCCACCTGCAAAAACTCCTTCTTTGGAAGTCTTACCATAATCATCCGCAATTATACCTCCCCATTTCTCACTATCTAATCCTTTAGTAGTATTAATAATTAACGGATTCGGATTAGTCCCAAGAGCCATAATTACGCAGTTAGCCTCAATCTCAAATTCCGAACCCTCAATCTCAATTGGTCTTCTTCTTCCGCTTTGGTCAGCTTCGCCTAATTCCATTCTTATACATTTAATTCCTTTTACCCAACCCTTATCATCTGAAAGTATTTCTACAGGGTTGCACATTACATTGAATATAATTCCCTCTTCTTTTGCATGATGAACCTCTTCAACTCTTGCAGGCATTTCTTTTTCACTCCTTCTGTATACAATATAAGTATCTGCACCAAGACGTTTTGCAGTTCTGGCAGCATCCATTGCAACATTACCCCCACCAACAACAACAGTCTTGCTACCAGGATAAATCGGAGTATCATAACCCTCCTCAAAAGCCTTCATAAGGTTGGAACGAGTAAGGATTTCATTAGCAGAAAGAACCCCATTAAGGTTTTCGCCATTTATTCCCATAAACTTAGGCAATCCAGCACCAGAACCGATAAACACTGCAGAGTATCCTTCCTCGTTTAATAGCTCATCCACAGTAATACTCTTGCCAACTATTACATCAGTAATAATTTCTACTCCAAGATTTCTTACATTATTTACCTCATACTCTACAACCTCCTTTTTAGGAAGACGAAACTCTGGAATACCATAAACTAATACTCCACCTGCTTCGTGCAAAGCTTCATAGATAGTTACATCATAACCCATCTTTGCCAATTCGCCCCCGCAAGTTAAGCCAGAAGGACCAGCGCCTATTATGGCTACCTTCTTTCCAAGCTTGTTCTTTGGAGGAATTGAAAGGTTGATATTATTATTTCTTGCCCAATCGGCAACGAATCTTTCTAATTTTCCAATAGCAACAGGCTCGCCCTTCTTACCTAAAATACAATTTCCTTCACATTGAACTTCCTGAGGACAAACTCTCCCACAAACAGCAGGGAGTGCAGTATCCGTAGCAAGTATTCTTGCAGCAGCTTCAAAATCTCCAATCTTTACTTTAGAAATAAACTGAGGTATTTGAATAGTAACAGGACATTGACTAACGCAACCAGGATTCTTGCATTCTATACAACGAGTAGCCTCAGCCATAGCCTCTTTCTCATTATAGCCATAACAAACCTCTTCGAAATTCGTAGCTCTTATCTCTGGGTCTTGTTCTCTAACCTTTACTTGTTTCTTTCTATCAACAATAATATCAACCATTAATGAAGTATCAACAGGAGAACTTAAATTACATTTATGACCATTTGTATCCTTTGCTATTTCGTGAGTTCTATACATTGATTGGCGACGAATAGCTTCATCAAAATCCACAAGATGTGCGTCAAACTCTGGTCCATCTACGCACGTAAACTTGGTTTTCCCTCCAATAGAAACTCTACAAGCCCCACACATACCAGTACCATCGACCATTAAGGTATTTAAACTAACAGTTGTTCTAATATTATAAATCTTAGTAAGAGAGGAAACAAATTTCATCATTATCATTGGACCAATGGCAATAACCTCATCATAAGATTTATTTTCCTTTTCAATCAATCCCTTTATCTTATCAGTAACCAAACCCTTAAAACCATAACTACCATCATCAGTACAAACATATAAGTTCTTGGAAACCTTTTTAAACTCTTCTTCTAAAATAAGTGTATTCTTAGACTTTGTGCCAATAATAACATCCACATCAATCCCTGCACTCTTTAACCACTTCACTTGAGGATAAACAGGAGCTGTTCCCACGCCACCTGCAACAAATAGGAATTTCTTTTTCTTTAGCTCATCAATGCCCTCATGTATAAAATCACTTTCTCTTCCCAAAGGACCAACTATATCTCTAAATCCATCCCCAACGTTTAAATCAGCCATTCTTTGAGTAGATTTACCTACAATTTGAAAAACAATTGTAACCAATCCCATATTCTTATCATAATTACAAATAGTAAGAGGGATTCTCTCTCCCTTATCATCAATAATTGCAATTACAAATTGTCCTGGTTTAGCACTTCTTGCAACCCATGGCGATTCAATATCCATTAGAATGATATTTGGTGCCAATTCTCTTTTAGAATGAATTTTAAACATAGTATATTAGACTTTAATTATAATTTTTCTCCCTGAATTATTTTCAATTCCTTATCAGTAAGTGATAATTCGATTTTTAGTTTTTGAACATTAGCCCAGTTTAAAGCTATTAGCATAATTGCAAATACTACAAAGACTAAATACATCCAATTACCAGAAAATATTAACCCAATACATGCAATTATACTTATCATATTAAATGAAAATACTTTTACTTTAGTAGCTTTTTGATATGCATTAAGTTTTTCACCAAAAGGCAGAGATTTAATATTCTTTACCTTCTTATTATAGAGCTTTCTTCCTCTAAACAAAAAATAAATAACCCCTAACATTAAAGCAAAAGAGAGGTATAAATTATTAATATCAAAATTATTAACCCCAAAGATTGCAACCCCGGAGGCAGAAATTATTGCAGAGATTAGACTTAAAAGAATATACTTAATATTCAATCCATTCAGGTTTTTAATATAGTTTTTCATGGTTACTTTGTTATATGTAATAATCGGCAAATATAAGATTTTTTTCATTTTTTATTGCTGATAACTGAATTATTTATATTTTTGCACAGTCTTTAAGAGAATTTTTCTTCTATAAAGAGCCTAAAACTTAGATGAAGAATCATCGTTCAGACCTTTCCCAAAAAATTAATTCAAAGTAAAACTACTAATTCAAATATAAATATATTACTGAGTTATGCCTCAGTCAAAATAATTAATCATAATTTATGTATAGCAAATCAGAATTATCAAAAAAGACTTTAGATGAACTAAAATCTATTGCTAAAGAATTGAATATTTCAAAGACAAATAAACTAAATCAAGAAGAATTGATTTATAAGATTATTGATTTTCAAGCAGCAAATCCATCTAAAGATGAAGAGAAAAGAGAGCCAAGAGAAACAAGAGAGAATAAAATTAATAAAAGAGCGAGAATAAAACCAAAACCTATAGCTGAAAGCACAACTAATAAATCAAATGAAACCGCTCATAATAATGAATGGAAGAACCAAAAAGCAAATAATAAGCAAAACGTTAAAGAAAAAGAAAACCTTAAAGAGTCAAGCCTAAGCTTTATCACTCTCCCTGAAACACCAATAATTGAAGATATAACTCTACCTGAATTTAAACTAAATCCAATTGCAAGCACTTCAACTGTGGCTAATAATACTAATAATGAGGGGAAATCTAATACAAAGAAGGTTATTAAAGAAAAGATACTTACTCACCCAGATATTATTGGGCTTAGTCATATTTTTGTAGAAGAGGAAGAAGAGATTGTTGAAGAGGAAGAAGAAGTAATAACTGAAAAAGCATACAAAATTGAAAGGAATACTAATTCAGAAAGAGAAAAGGGAGAAATAAGAGACGAAAAGGTTGAGAAGGAGAAGAGAGTAGAAGAGAAGAATGATGTAAGTGAAAGCAGAGAGGAAAAAGAAAAGATAAGAGAAATTAAGACACAGCCTAAGAAGGAGTATATCTTTGAAACCGAAGGATTGATTGGTGCAGAGGGTGTACTTGAGATAATGCCAGATGGTTATGGTTTCTTACGTTCATCGGATTATAATTATCTTAACTCTCCAGACGATATCTATGTATCACAATCACAAATAAAGCTTTTTGGATTAAAAACAGGAGATACAGTTAGCGGTACAATTAGACCTCCAAAGGATGGAGAGAAATACTTCCCACTTGTAAAGGCTGATTTGATAAATGGAAAGACTACAGAACAAATACGAGACCGTGTACCATTCGACTATCTAACTCCACTATTCCCTGAAGAAAAATTCAAACTTACAGGTCATAAACAACAAAGTATTTCTACAAGAATAATTGATTTGTTTACTCCAATTGGTAAAGGACAAAGAGCATTGATTGTTGCTCCTCCAAAAACTGGTAAAACAACCTTATTAAAGGAGATTGCTAACGCAATTGCTGCAAACCACCCTGAAGCATATCTTATTGTATTATTGATTGACGAAAGACCTGAAGAAGTAACCGATATGCAAAGGACAGTTAATGCTGAAGTAATTGCTTCTACATTCGATGAACCAGCAGAAAGACACGTTAAGATTGCTAATTTAGTATTAGAAAAAGCAAGAAGAATGACAGAGTGCGGACATGATGTAGTTATAGTGCTTGACTCTATAACACGTTTGGCAAGGGCTTATAATACTGTTGCACCTTCTTCTGGGAAAGTACTCTCTGGAGGTGTTGAAGCAAATGCTCTTCAAAAGCCTAAACGTTTCTTTGGAGCTGCAAGAAATATAGAAAACGGAGGTTCTCTTACAATTATAGCAACAGCTCTTATCGAGACAGGCTCTAAGATGGACGAAGTTATCTTCGAAGAGTTTAAGGGAACAGGTAATATGGAATTACAATTGGATAGAAAGATATCTAATAAGAGAATTTACCCAGCAATTGACCTTGTTTCATCTTCTACACGTAGAGAAGATTTATTGCTTGACGACGGAGTACTAAACCGTATGCTTATACTTAGGAATTATATCTCCGATATGAATTCTGTTGAAGCAATAGAGTTTATTAAGAAACAGATGAATAATACAAAAAACAACGAGGAGTTTTTGCTAAGTATGAATTCTTAGATAGTAAAAGTATATGAATAAGATTATTGATTTGCAAAAGAGGGTTGAAGAACTCTCAAAGGAGATATGTGCTTATTGCAAGCCATTAATGTTAGATAAAAATTTCTCGAAAGAAGTGAGGCAATTGCTTAGCTCAGAAACCGACCTTAGACTTAGTGTTGAAATGATATTGGAGGTTGAAAGCAAAAAAGAAGCTGATGAAAAGATAATAATTGCAAAGGAAGAGGCTGAGATAATACTATATTTCTTAACTCAAATCAATTCAAAAACTCAAAACAAAGCTAAAAGTATTATAGAAGTCACAAAAAAAATTATTGATATTCTAAATACTTTATAAAAGGAGTATGAAATTAGAAGTTGGAAAAAGAATTAAAAGGATTTTAATAGGTATTGGTATTATTTTTATAGTATCAATATTTATTTTTATATCTCTTGACTCTCCACAGACTAATTTTGTCAGGAATAATAACGATATAATTCTTTTTGCACATAGAGGCTATGTATTCTCAGCTCCAGAAAACACTTATAAATCCATTCTTAAAGCTAAGGAAAAAGGGTTTGTTGCGGTAGAAATTGATATAAGTTCAACTTCTGATAATCGTTTGGTTTTGTTTCATGATGAAGAATTGGAAAGACTTCTAAAAATTGAGGGCAAAATCAACGAAAAGTCGCTAAAGGAATTAAAACAATTAAATATCTTTTGGAGAGATTCCCTTAGTAAGCAAACAGTGATTGAACTTGATTCTATTTTCTATCGTTTCCCTGACTTGCTTTATTATCTTGACATAAAAGATCCAAGCAAAAAGAATATTGACAAGCTTTCTAAACTAATTAAGAAATACAATTTAGAAGACAGAGCAATAATTGCCCACGCAAAGCTCTTACCCCACTTCTATACAAAACTAATTCACCCAAAAATAAATATTGCTCTTGAAGGTATAGATTCCAATAAGTATAAATGGATTAAATATATACCTAATAGACTTAAGCCCGACTTCTATTCCTCTTTCCTTCATAAAGCAAACTCCAATCAGATGGATTATTATAAGAAAAAGAATATGATGAATAAGATAATTGTTTATGGAGTAAACGAGGATAATTACAAAAAGGCAATAGAAGATTACGGACTTAGAAACCTTATTATTGATTTAGAAAAATAAAAACACAAAAATAAAATGGCTCAAAACGAAGACTTATTTAAGAAGATTATATCACACTCCAAGGAATATGGTTTTATATTCCCTTCATCGGAAATCTACGATGGCATGGCAGCTGTTTATGATTACGGTCAAAACGGAGTTGAACTAAAGAATAATATTAAAAACTATTGGTGGAAATCCATGACTCAGATGCATGAGAATATCGTAGGGATTGACTCAGCAATATTTATGCATCCTAAGATTTGGAAAGCCTCTGGCCATGTTGATGCTTTCAATGACCCTTTGATAGATAATAAAGACTCAAAGAAAAGATATAGAGCAGATGTTCTTATTGAGGATCATATTGCTAAGATTGAGGATAAGATAAACAAAGAAGTAGAAAAGGCAGAAAAACGCTTTGGAGAAAGTTTCGATAAGGCACAATTTCTTTCTACTAACCCAAGAGTTTTAGAAAACCAAGCAAAGATAGATTCAATTTCTAAGACCTTTGCTCAACTTATGAACGATAACGATTTGGCTGGAGTTAAGGCTTTGATTGAGGAATTAGGTATTGTTTGCCCAATATCTGGTTCAAGAAACTGGACTGAGGTAAGACAGTTCAATTTAATGTTCTCTACTCAAATGGGTTCAGTTTCGGAAGATGGAAACACTGTTTACCTTCGCCCAGAAACAGCTCAAGGTATTTTTGTAAACTACCTTAATGTTCAAAAAACAGGCAGAATGAAGATTCCTTTTGGTATTGCACAAATTGGTAAGGCTTTCAGAAATGAGATAGTTGCAAGACAGTTTATCTTCCGTATGAGAGAGTTTGAACAAATGGAAATGCAATTCTTTATCCGTCCTGGAACAGAACAAGAATGGTTTAAGTATTGGAAGGAAACAAGACAAAACTGGCATCTAAGCCTTGGAATAGATATTGAAAATTATAGATTCCATGACCATGAAAAACTTGCACACTACGCATCAGCTGCTACAGATATTGAATTCCTATTCCCTTTTGGATTTAAAGAATTGGAAGGAATTCACGCAAGAGGTGATTTCGATTTAAAATCTCACCAAGAACACTCAGGCAAGAAACTTCAATACTTCGATTCTGAGCTAAACGAAAGCTATGTTCCTTACGTAATCGAAACCTCAATTGGATTAGATAGAATGTTTCTTGCTATCCTTTCTAACTCTCTTAAAGAAGAAAAGCTTGAGGATGGTTCTGAAAGAGTTGTATTAAGATTACCAAGAATGCTTTCTCCTTATAAGGCAGCTATACTTCCATTGGTTAAAAAAGACTCAATGCCTGAAAAAGCAAGAGAGATATTCAATCAATTGAAGAGCGAATTTATGATTCAATATGACGAGAAAGACGCTATTGGCAAGAGATATCGTCGCCAAGATGCTATTGGAACTCCTTATTGTATCACTATTGACTCTCAAAGTCTGGAGGATAACACTGTTACAATTAGAGAAAGAGACTCTATGCTTCAAGAAAGAATCAGTATTGACGAAATTGAAGCTTATATCTCAAAAGGAATTAAACCTAAACAATAAAAAGTATTAAGGCCATCTAATTTTCCAAGGTGGCCTTTTCTTCTTTCTTTTTTCTTGGTACAAATTCGATAGAAATAGAGTTCACACAATGGCGAGTATTCTTAGGAGTAAACCCCTCTCCTGAGAAAACATGACCAAGATGTCCCTTACAATTAGAACAAATTATCTCAGTCCTTACTCCGTCCTTATCTAAAACTCTCTCAACAGAGGCTTTATTTATCACATCGTCAAAGCTTGGCCAGCCACACATAGCATCAAACTTATCTTCCGAAGAATAAAGCTCTGCTCCACATTGTTTACAAACATATATCCCCTCTTCTTCAAAATCATAATACTTTCCTATAAAAGGTCTTTCAGTTCCCTTATCAATTATAACAAATTTCTCATCAGGGTTTAAGACTTTCCACATCTCTTTAGGAATAACAATCTTTGTTTTTCCCTCATCCTTTATCGTATCCTTGTTTATATGAAATTCCATAATAATAATGTTTTATTCTATTTAATCTATAACAACAAGTAAAGATTAATATTGTTCAAAGAGAGAGGATTAATTTAAGTTTTATTTGATATAAAACTTAAATATACCTTGTGTTTCGTAATATAATTGTATATTTGCAGTGGAAATGATAATTAAATATATATGTTATGAAGAGAAGAGTTTTTTTATTATTAGGGATACTTGCTTTTGCTTTTATATTCGAGAGTTGTGCTCAAAAACGTTGTGATGCGTATAAGTCAACCAACCGTTACAGGGCAGAATATCTAAGATAGGGCATGTAAACCTTTTGAAAAAGAAAACGGCTGAGCAAGTTAATTGCATCAGCCGTTTTAGTATTTTAGGTAATAAGATTTGATTTACTTACTAAACTTCTCTCTTAAAACCTTTATCATATCTTGAGTCATAGAGTCTAAATCGAAGTTTGGATTAAAGTCCCACTCTTGCCTTGCACATGAATCATCCATCCAATTAGGCCAAGTAGAGGCGATTTTAGCCTTTACAGGATCTACTTCATAGACCATTTCAAATTCGGGAATGTATTTCTTAATCGAGGCATAGATATCCTCTGGAGTAAAGTGCATAGCAGTAATATTAAAGGAATTTCTGTGTACTAACCTCTTTGGGTCGGCTTCCATCAATTGTATTGCAGCATCTAATGCGTCGGGCATATACATCATATCTAAAGACATATCACTTGGAAGTGGGCATATAAACTTCTCTCCCTTCACTGCTGCGTAGTAGATTTCCACCGCATAGTCGGTAGTACCCCCTCCTGGAAGAGTTACGTTAGAGATTAATCCTGGGTATCTAACGCTCCTTGCATCGACTCCATATTTATGGAAATAATAATCGCTTAGCAATTCTCCCGCAACCTTAGTTATGCCATAAATAGTCTTAGGTCTTTGGATAGTATCCTGAGGAGTCCCGTCCAAGGGCGAATTATCCCCGAAAGCACCAATAGAACTCGGAGTGAATATAGCACAATTAAACTCTCTTGCAATCTCAAGACAGTTCAATATAGCACCCATACCAATTTCCCAACCAAGCATAGGTTTCGCCTCAGCAGTAGCAGAAAGTATAGCAACTAAATTGAAGATAGTATCTATATTGTATTTCTTAACTATCTCTTCAATCTGTGATTTATTGCATGCATCGCATACTTCCATTGGTCCTGATTGCATTAACTCGTCAGAAAGAGGCATACGAATATCCGTTCCTACAACATTATCCCCTCCATAAATACTTCTTAAACGCATAGTAAGCTCAGAGCCAATTTGCCCTCCACAGCCTAATACAAGAATCTTTTTCATATATTCTTTAAACCTTTATTTCGTTATAACTCCTAATTCTTTACCCACTTTGGTAAATGCAGCGATACATTTATCCAAATGTTCTACCTCATGAGCAGCCGATACTTGAACGCGGATTCTTGCCTGTCCTTTTGGTACAACAGGATAATAGAATCCAGTAACGAAAATACCTTCATCCTGAAGTCGTGAGGCCATTTCCTGAGATAGTTTAGCATCGTAAAGCATTACTGCACATATAGCAGATTGAGTAGGCTTGATATCGAATCCCTTCTCGGTCATCTTCTTTACGAAATACTCAGTATTTGAATGTAATTTATCTTGTAATGTGTTTGTTTTATCGATTAAATCAAACATAGCAATCCCTGAGGCAGCAATCATAGGAGGAATTGAGTTGGAGAATAAATAAGGTCTTGAGCGTTGGCGTAACATTTCAATAATTTCTTTTTTACCTGTTGTAAAACCACCAATTGCACCACCAAAAGCCTTTCCTAAGGTTCCTGTAATGATTTCTACCTTTCCTTTAAGGTTATATAATTCAGTAGTTCCACGACCAGTATGCCCAACAACACCTGCAGAGTGAGACTCATCGACCATTATCATTGCATCGTATTTGCAAGCAAGTGAGTAAATCTTATCTAATGGACAAACATTTCCATCCATTGAGAATACCCCGTCAGTAACGATTAATTTAAAACGACAACCCTTTTCATTAGCAGCTATTAACTGAGCTTCTAAATCCTTCATATCAGCATTAGCATAACGGAAACGTTGAGCCTTACAAAGTCTTACTCCGTCGATAATTGAAGCATGGTTAAGAGAATCAGAGATAATAGCATCTTCTTCGGTTAGAAGAGGTTCGAATACTCCGCCGTTTGCATCGAAACAAGCAGCATAAAGAATTGTATCTTCAGTACCGAAGAAATCAGAAACCTTTTTCTCTAATTCTTTATGTAAGTCTTGTGTACCACAAATAAAACGAACAGAACTCATACCAAATCCTCTTTCATCCATTGCTTTCTTAGCCGCATCAATTAAAACTTGACTGTCAGAAAGCCCAAGATAATTATTAGCACAGAAATTTAATACCTCTCCTTTTGTTGAATCTGTCTTAATAGAAGCAGATTGAGGAGTAATGATTATTCTTTCTTTTTTGTAAAGTCCTGCATCGTGAATACCTGATATTTCGTTTTGTAGGAAGTTCTGAAACTTATCGTACATATACTTATTTATTTTATATTGATTATTAATTATTTTTCAGTTTGCAAAGTTAAGAGATTTTTCTCAGTTTTTTCTTCCCTTTTTCAATTATCTCTTTTTCATTCTCAATTACTCCATCTTCCATTAAAAACTTCCCATTACATATCACCGAATTAATACAACGGCTATCTGCTGAATATACCCAATTAGAGGTAAGCTTATAATTAGGAACAAGTCTTTCGTTGTTTAAATCTACAATTAAGAAGTCTGCTAATTTGCCCTCTTCAATAACTCCGGCATCTATTCCAAAAGCTTTAGCTCCGTTTTCTGTTGCCCATTTAAATATTTGTTTGGCAGGTAAGATTGTTGTATCCTTATGAGCACTCTTTGCTAATAGGGCTGCAAACTTCATTTCCTCCTGCATGGAGAGGTTATTATTTGAACTTGTTCCATCTGTGCCAAGTGCAATATTACATCCGTATTTCTCAATCAAAGGAACATTGAAATGTCCTGAAGCAAGTTTCATATTGGAACAAGGATTATGAACAAGGGTTGTATTATTGGCGGATAATATTTCTGCATCTAATTCTTTAAGGTGGATACAGTGTGCAGCATTAACCTTTTGAGATAAAACTCCAATAGAATTTAGATACTCAACTGGTGTAAGACCATTATTCTGTAGTTTACAATCTTCAACCTCCTTAATTGTTTCTGCAAGGTGGATATGAAAGACCAAATCCTCTTCTCTTGCAATCTTTCCACATTCCTGCAAAAGGTCTTTGCCAACTGTATAGATTGCATGGGGTGCAACACTAATAGATATTAAATCGCTTGGAGATTTGAAATTCCTTATAAAATTAAAATTATCCTCAACTTCTTTTCTTCCCCTGCTTTCAATAAAGCTAACCCCGATATTCGCTCTTATTCCCATCTCATAGGCAGCTTTGATAATTGCCTCATGATGCCAATACATATCTGCAAAAAAAACAGTACCTGAGCGAATCATCTCAACAATTGCAAGTCTTGCCCCATCATATATATTCTCAGCACTTAGTTTGTCTTCAAATGGCCAGATATATTCCATTAACCATTTAAATAAAGGCAAATCATCGGCATAACCTCTTAATAAAGTCATCGAGGCATGAGTGTGTGCATTGTAAAAGGGCGGGAGTATTGCTTTATCTCTTCCATCCACAATTTTATCCACATCGTACTCAATATTCTCAGCAATCCTTACGATTCTGTTACCAATTACAAGGACATCTACAATATTACCAATATGAAATATGTTTTTTATTAAAATTGAGTTCATAACATTTATTTTTTACCCATATATGAAAGAAAATCTAAATCTAATGAGAGTGATAAGAAAGGGGTAACCTTCCATTGATTGGTTGTACGAATTGACCAACCAGGTAATAGAGCATCTCCTTCCTTATTAAAATCCTCTGCAAGCATTGTGTATTCTGCAACATTTACTCCAGCAGTAATATGAAAGAAATCTAAGAAACGATAGGATGGTCCTAAATAGAAATTCTTAAAGAGGTTTGCTCCTCCAAAACCTACATAAAGAGAAATATCCTGATTAAACTTACTTCCTTCTTTCGTTAAATCATAAAGCATTACAGAAGCTCCAGTAATAAAGTCAAATTCAACAACAGAGGAGTTTTTATTATATATTACATTATCATATCCTCCACTTGCATTTGCTCTTGGAGATATATCCCAGTTTGGAGAAGGATAACGCATAGCTATCCCTTGAATAACTCTAACCTTTTTTCTTCTATTGGTTGCAGAGGCTATCTTTGCCTCTGCTTCTTCTGCTCTTTTCCTTGTGTATTTTAATTCTTCTTCTCTTCTTAGAATCTCTTTTTCCGCTTCTACTAATTTTGTTCTAAGTGTATCACTCATCAAGTAATACCTTTGTTTTTCCTCAATTACCTTTGATAAATCTTGGTTCTTAGCCTCTATCGAAGCTTCTTTTTCATTAATATTTTTCTGTAAAAGATTAATCTCTTTTTCTTTGCCTTCTATCTGTGCATTTTTTGCATCCACTAATCCCTCTACCTTAGTTTTATCTAAAGTAGTACTATTAATAGCATCCTTATATAATTGTTCTTTTTCAGCAAATAATATCTCTTTTTGTTGAAATATCTTTATCTTCTCTTCTAAGAGATTGTTTTTCTCTTTTAACTGTAATCTATAGTCTTTATTTAGTTGTGCAAGTGTATCATTAATTTGCCTTAGAGTAAAATTTTCCTTTTCAATTTTTTCTCTTTTCTCTTCCCATAGGATTGAATCATTATAATACCTTTGGTTTATTGATTTTAAATTTTCTTGAAGGTTTAAATTCTTAGCATATAAGCTATCATTTAAATTTATAATCTCGTTATTGATATTTATTAGCTTGATATTCGTATTTAAAATGCTGTCATTTTGATTTGTAATGTTTTGAAATAGATTATCAATACTATCTTTTTCTTGGATTAATAATTGTTTGTCATTTTCCAATTCATTAATCGATAGCCTGCATTCTTGGAGTTTATTATTTAATTCTATAATAACACTATCATTAATTACAGTATCATTAGTTGTAGTTTGAGAGTATAAATTTATAAACCCTGATAATAAAACGAATATGGTTGAAATTAGTGTTTTCTTCATAAATAATTAATCGAATTTGTTTTGCAAAGATAGTAAATTACAGAATAAGAGAATAATTCATTTTAAAATGAAATAACTATATCATAATCCAAGTATTTTTCTTATCTTTGCAAATACAAGGAAATGAGTTCATTGTTTTCATGCAAAATCACCCAATTTTCATAAACTACATTATGGTAGCTACCATAACACCCGTGTGGTAGCTACCATAACACCCGTGTGGTAAGTACCATAATACTCGTGTGGTAGCTACCATAGTGAGATTGGAATCAAATAAGAATTCTTTGGAATCAAATAAGAATTCTATGGAATTTGATTCTAATAAATTCTTTCTTGATTAAATTCAATTTTTATATGAACTATAATTAGCTTAGCCAAATTAGAGGAAAATTATTTTTTTGCATAAGGATTTCTTATTCATATAAAATATATTTTTTAAATCACCGTAATATATATTGGTATACAGATGTATAAAGTGTTTTGATGAAATTCTTGCAAAAACTAAATTCGTTTTTAAAGTTTTATTTATGTAATTTTGCAAACTCAATTTTAATGATAAATATGGATGTAAGAAATAGAATAATAAAAGAAACATTTAAGCTGTTATCTCAAAAGAGTATTAGAGCAATTACTATGGATGAGATTGCAAAAGATTTAGGCATATCGAAAAGGACATTATATGAGAATTTTACTGATAAAAAGAATTTGATTAAGGAATGTTTACTTGCTTTTAAGGAAACAAACAAAGAATATGTTGAGAGAATATGCAAGGAAGAAGAAAATGCTATAATGATATTTATAAAGCATATGTTATATTCTAATGAAGTTGTTAAACAAATTGGATATGACTTGATTATTGATATAAGAAAATTTTATCCAGATGTATTTAAAGATACTATTCACAAGGATATGGATGAAAATAGACTATTAACTGCAAAATTTATAAATAAAGCAATTGAACAAGGATTAGTAAAAGAGGGTACAAATGTTGATTTTATAGTTAAGATGATAGAACTAAATATGGTCTATGCAACACAAACTGAATATTTAGACCGAATAAAGGTATATAACGCCTCATTAGTTGCAAATGCTCATCTTTTTATAATTCTAAGAGGTATTTCTACCCAAAAGGGAATTGAAATATTAGATAAATACGATAATATGTTTTTAATATAATAAACCATTTAAAATACAATGAATACAAAAAAAATAGGACTATTAATTCTACTAAGTTTTGCAGCAGTTAATCTTTTTGCTCAAAATAATATAGATTTAGAATTAGATTTAAACACATCTTTAAAAATAGCAATGGATAATAATCCAAATATTAAGATTGCTGAATTAGAAATTCAAAGAGTTGATTATTCAAGAAAGGAGGCTATTGGAGCTTTATTGCCAAGTGTAAATGCTCAAGGGAGTTATACCGATAATGTTATGAAACAGGTAATGTTTATGCCTGAGAGTTTTGCAGCTCTAATGGGAGGGCAGAGATTTATGGAAATGGGGTATAAGAATTCTTATACAGGAGCTATTTCAGCACAATTACCACTTGTAAACTTTACAATTTGGCAAAATCTTAAAAACAAACAAACAGAAATTGATTTGATAATCGAAAAAACAAGGGCATCAAAAATTGAAATGAGAAAGCAAGTTAAAGATGCATATTTTGCACTATTGCTTACTAAAAGCTCATTAAATGTTTTGGAAAAAAGCTATACTAATGCATTAGAAACTCTTAAAAATATTGAGAACTCTTATAAACAAGGAGTAGTTTCTGAATATGATTACATTCGTGCTCAAGTTAGTGTGAATAATTTAAACCCAACACTAATTAATGCAAGAAATTCTCTTGATCTTGCAAAGATGCAGTTAAAGATGATATTATCTCTTCCAAGCAATATAAATATAATAGTAAATGAAGAATTAGACACTTACTCTAATAAGATACATTCTGTAAATACATTAGATATTAATAATGCTTTAGTTGAAAACACTGAGTTAAAGCAAATGGATTTGAATATTATTTCATTAAGAAATCAATTGAAATTAATAAATACTCAACATTTACCAAGCTTAACAGCAACAGGGAATTATATTTATCAAACACAAAGCGAGGATTTCAAATTTAAAGACTATCATTGGGTGAGCTCTGCCTCTATTGGATTAAATTTGAATATTCCTTTATTTGCAGGAATGACAAAGATAAACCAAGCAAAACAAGTGAAAATATCTATTAATGCATTAGAGCTGCAAAAGGATTATCTTAAAGAAGGAATGAGTCTAAGTGTTCAAGCAGCAGTCAATTCGATGAATGCAGCTAAAGAACAATTAATAGCTAATAAAGATGCAATAAAACAAGCTCAAAGAGGGTATGAAATCGCAAAAGTAAGATATGAGGTAGGCACAGGTACATTATTAGAGTTGAACGATAGTGAATTAAGCATGACTCAATCAAATTTGAATTACCAACAATCCCTATATAATTATCTTTCTGCTCAAGCAAACTTGGAGAAGGTTATGGGTGTTATTGAATAGTTAAATAGATAGTAGTTAAAAAAGAATAGTGAATTAAATAAATAAAAAATAGATTAAATGAAAAAGTCATTTTACTTAGTGATAATCGCAGGATTGATTATGGCTTCCTGCTCTAAAAAACAAGAAGATAAAGCTATAAAACCCGAAGATACAGAAACTATAGCTGTTAAGGTTGAGAAAGCAAGTATCCAGGAAGTTGAACAGATTTATGAATTTTCTTCAACAGTAGATGCTGCTGTTAAAAACTATATTAGCTCAGCAGGAGGTACGAGAATTGAGAAAATCCATGTTGAAGTAGGAGACAGGGTTACAAAGGGTCAAAAGCTTGTAACAATGGAAAATACTAATCTTGCTACAGCAAAGGTTCAACTTATGAATTCTAAGAACGATGTAGATAGAATGGAAGCATTATATCTTAGTGGAGGTATATCTAAGCAACAATTAGATCAAATCAAAACACAATACGATGTAGCAAAAAGAAATATTGATAATCTTGAATCAAATATTCATTTAGTATCTCCAATAAGTGGAATTGTTACTATGAGGAATTTTGATAACGGGGATGTTTCTGCTACTCAACCTATCTTGCAGGTTATGCAAATTACTCCAGTTAAGCTGAAATTCAGTATGAATGAAAAGTTTTATAATAGAGTTAAGATAGGGATGAAGGTAAGTGCAAAGGTTGATATTTTTGGTGATGACAGATTTGATGGTAGGGTAAATCTTATTGCTCCAATTATAGACCCAAATACAAGAAGTTTTGGTTTGGAAGCATCTTTTACAAATTCAAACCAAAAACTTCGACCAGGTATGTTTGCAAGAGTTGAGATAAATCTTGGGAAAAATATGAGTGTTGTTATTCCAGATAGAGCTGTTATTAAACAAAATGGAACAAATGATAAATATGTTTTTATCGAAAAGGATGGTGTTGTTGATTATAGAAAAATAGAATTAGGAAGAAGACTTGGAGATACTTATGAAATTATTTCTGGTATAGAAGAAGGAGAGAATATAGTAATAGAGGGTTATACTAAATTAGTAAGCGGATCTAAGGTAAAAGTTAAATAGGAAATTAGAATATGAAAATTTACGAATCATCAGTTAAGAAACCAATTACAACTGCATTAATTTTTGTCGCAGTAGTTGTTTTAGGTCTCTTCTCGTTCTCTAAATTAAGCATAGACATGCTACCTGAGATAGAGATGAACCAAGCAATTGTAATGGTTAACTATCCCGGTGCAAGTGCTGAGGATGTTGAAAATAATATAACTAAACCCTTAGAGAATGTATTAAGTACAGTATCAGAACTTAAAAAGATACGTTCTACAAGTAAGGATAATATTTCTATAATTAATATTGAATTTAATTGGGGTGTTGACCTTGATGAAAAGAGTAATGATATTAGAGATAAGATAGAGTTTGTTAAACAAGCATTGCCTGATGGAAGTTCAAATCCTATGATATTGAAATTCTCCACAGATATGATTCCGGTAATGTTTATCTCTGCAACCTCAGAAGAGAGTACAAACGGCTTATATAAAATACTTGAGGATGGGGTTGCAAACCCACTTAATCGTATAAATGGCGTTGGAACTGTTTCTATTGCTGGAGCACCAAAGAGAGAGATTAGTGTAAATGTTGACCCAAAAAAGCTTGAGGCATATAATCTAACAATTGAGCAAATTGGTCAGAAGATTGGATTAGAAAACCTTAATACTCCTGGAGGAAGTATTGATGTAGGGTCAGAGACTTATGCATTAAGAATTGAAGGAGAGCTTAAGGAAAGTGATAAATTAAAAGATATAATCGTTTCCAATTATGGAGGCAATGTTGTATATTTAAAGGATATAGCCCATGTTAGTGATACGGTTGAGGAGAAAGCACAGGAAACCTATGTAAATGGAAATAGAGGAGCCACAATTGTAATTCAGAAACAATCTGGAGCAAACAGTGTGGAAATAGTAAATCAAATTAGAGCAAAATTACCAGAATTACAAAAGAATCTACCTAAGGATGTTGTTCTAAACGAGATTAATAATACAACAGATAATATTGTAAATTCAATTGCTTCATTAACTGATACAGTATTATTAGCATTATTATTTGTAGTTTTAGTTGTATTATTCTTTTTGGGACAATGGAAGGCAACTATTATTATTGCAATTACTATCCCAATTTCATTAATAGCAGCATTTATTTATCTTTTTGTATCAGGAAATTCAATTAATGTGGTTTCTCTTTCAGCTATTTCAATTGCTATTGGTATGGTTGTGGATGATGCAATTGTGGTTTTGGAAAATATTACAACACAAGTTGACAGAGGTGCACGCCCTCGAGAAGCTGCAATCTATGGAACAAATGAGGTGAGTGTGGCTGTAGTAGCAACTACTCTAACCTTATTGGCAGTATTCTTCCCTTTCACTATGATGACCGGAATGGCTGGTTTAATGTTTAAGCAATTAGGTTGGATGGTATGTATTATTATGATAGTATCCACTGTTGCTGCTCTTACCCTAACTCCAATGATGAGTTCTCTTTTGTTAACTCCAAAGAGAAAATATAAAACTAAATCAGAAAGGGCATATCAACCAATAGCAAGACTATTAGATCGTTTAGATTCATTCTATGAAAGAACACTAAAGGTTGCTGTACGAAGAAAATGGATGACATTATTAATTGGAATTGCTGTATTCTTTAGTTCAATTGTACTTGCAACTCAAATAGGTTCTGAATTCTTTCCTGCATCGGATAATGGACAAATATCAGGAACTATTGAATTGCCAATAGGAGCCAATGTAGATAGAGCAAGAGAAGTATATCATAGATTTGAAACTAAATTAAAGAAGGATTTCCCAGAAATTGAGAGTACAACGTTTACAATTGGAGCCCTTAGCGATGATAGCGATAATGCATGGGCAGCAATGCAAACCAATGCATCTAATATTATCTCGATGAATATTAAGTTAATTGATTTTGAAAAAAGAGATAGAGATATATTTGAATTAGCAGAATTAATGCGAAAAGAGATATCGACTTATACTGAAGTTGATAAATTTAATATTGTTGCAGGAGGAAATGGAGGGATGACCTCTGGCTCGACTGTTGATGTTGAAATCTATGGTTATGATTTTTTAGTTACTGAAAATATAGCAAAAGAAGTTCAAACAAAAATGGCATCTATAAAAGGATTTAGAGATGTTCAGATTTCCAGAGAAGATTATAAACCTCAGTTTAGAGTAGTATTTGATAGAGATAAGCTTGCATTAAATGGTTTGAATGTTGCTACGGCTTCACAATATGTAAGAAATAGGATGAATGGTATGACTGCTTCCTTCTTCCGCGAAGATGGAGAGGAATATCTTATCAAAGTTCGTTATGCAAAGGCTTTTCGTCAAAGCATTGAGGATATCGAGAATATTCAAATAATGAATCCTATGGGGAGGAGTGTAAAATTAGTTGAAGTTGCAAGAGTAGAAGAAAATTTTGCCCCACCTCAGATTGAAAGACAAAATCGTGAACGTATTGTAAAAGTCTCTGCATCACTTTATGGGGAAACTCTTGACAAGGCTACTGCAAATCTAAAAAAAGAATTAGACAAAATGGATGTTCCTTTAAATATTGGAATGGAAATAGGGGGAACAATTGTTGAACAACAGGAATCCTTTGGAGAAATGGCTATTTTATTATTACTTATCATTATGCTTGTATATATAGTTATGGCTGCTCAATTTGAATCTCTTTCATACCCTTTTATTATTATGTTATCAATATTATTTGCATTCACAGGTATGTTTGTTGCATTATTTATCACAGGTCAGACACTGAATATGATGAGTTATATTGGAGGAATTATGCTTGTGGGTATTGTGGTTAAGAATGGTATTGTGCTTGTGGATTATATTAATCTTAATCGTGAAAGAGGAATGGGAATTAAAGAGGCTGTAATCTCTGGTGGTAAATCACGTCTAAGACCAGTACTTATGACAACTGCAACCACAGTTCTTGGTATGATACCTATGGCATTAGGAATTGGAGAAGGAGCTGAACTATGGCAAACAATGGGTATCTCAATTGTTGGTGGTCTTACATTCTCAACTCTAATTACTCTTTTAATTGTTCCAGTTACTTATGTGATGATTGCAGCAAGACAGGAAAAGAAAAAGAAGAAGAGAAAAGATAGAGAGTTTGCAAGAATAATGAGAGCAGAATAATAAAGTAATTAAAAAAAGTAAAATTATGAAAGCAGCGTTTATATCATATAATCAAACTCATATTGAGGCAGTGGAAGAGATATTAAACCAGTTAAATATTAGAGGATTTACTCGTTGGTTAGATGTTCAAGGTAGGGGTTCTGTAGATGGAGAGCCCCACTATGGCTCTCATGCATGGCCAGCTAAGAATATAGCTACATTAGCAATTGTAGATGATAATCTTGCACCTATCCTTAAAAAAAGAATCCAATCTTTAGATCATGAACAACCTGGTCATGGTCTTAGGATATTTTTCTGGGAAACATGTGATGTTTAGGATATAAAAAATTCTATGTTTCAAGACTTAGGCTATTTAGGACTATTTCTCTCAGGGTTTCTTGGTTCAACCGTACTACCTTTGAGTTCGGATATAGTCCTAATAGCATTTTTAGCACTTGGCTATGATGCTTGGATAAGTGTTATAATAGCTACTATTGGTAATTTCCTTGGAGGGATGACCTCCTATTATCTTGGGTACTTAGGAAAATGGGAATGGTTGGAGAAGTATTTCAAAACCCCAAGAGCCAAAGTTGAAAAATTTCAGTTAAGGATTCAGAAATGGGGCTCTTTTGCAGGTTTACTTGCTTGGCTTCCTATTATTGGAGATGTAATTGCTATAGCCTTAGGTTTCATGAAGATAAACCCATGGCTTTCTTCGGTCAATATGTTGATTGGTAGATTTCTAAGATACTTAGCAATAGCAGGATTATTTTCATTATAAATTCTTTTATACTTAGGTTTGGATTTAGAAATAAATAGGTTTTAGATTTCAGAATTTGAGGTTTCTCCTGACTTTGACATAATATATTTAACAAATAGAATATTTATGTGTTTTTACGAACTGTTAATATTAAGAAACAAAAATCAAGTCTTAGGCGAAAAAAACCTTGTTTTGGTTCTATGGAATCAAATTCTACGCGAGTGGAATTTGATTCTATTTTCGTAGAATCAAATTCTATTGGGATAAAATAGCTATTTACTTGAAAATAAACTGAATTTCTTCGAAAAGATATCAAGGAAAAATAAATTTTTATCAAGGAAAAAAATAAAAAGACTTGGT
>JAEZKK010000018.1 GCA_023415495.1 Bacteroidota bacterium | reverse complement strand
AATCTGCATGAAGATTAAAATAATAGAAATTCATCTTATAAACATTATCTTCCATCTCATTTGCATCAATGTAAGGAGTGCTTAAAAGATTATATCCTCTTTGATTTAATCCAGATAATTGGGCTCTAACTCCAAATACAGGAGTTAACCATTTCCCAACTGAGAGATCAACAGCTGGAGAAAAATGGTCTAATATAGAACCAGCTGTATAGTATTCAGATAAATAGGTTTGGAAACCTATACCTCCAGAAATAAACCAATTGTCGGCAAAACCACCTACTAAATAGTCTTTACTTGGTTTTAGCTCTTGTGTTTCCGTGCTTTGAGCAAATGCACCTAATGCAAAAATTGCACATAAACTTGTTAGAATTAATTTTTTCATCATTTCAAGTATTAAGTTAGTATTTAATATATGCAAAGATACAATTTCATTATTAATTTTGTTCATTTGTTAATCAAATTTTATGATATCAACCTTTCCCCAATCGATTAATTTTTCGGCTAAATCCATATCTATAAAATCATTATCCATTAAAAGTTTTTGGAATTTTGAGAAAGAATTTTTCAAACCATAATAGGAACGAAAGAATTGAATTGGTGATAATCCTTTAATCAGAGGTTGTTTTGAATCTAAATCCCTTGGGTGTATATAAGCTAAGAAATAATCCGAATCCTTAACCCAAGACTTCAATAACCGATAGGGGAAGAACCTAAAATAACCTCCCCCACTATAAATTATTCCTTTAGATAGAAATTTCCTGTAATTAATTGGGAATTCTTTAAGCTTAATCCCATTATATTCAATTATGCAAGGAGAAGTCTTTGAAATATTAACTCCAAAATTATAAGGCAAGAAAGAAGAATCGATACCAATACCCAAATCACTCAAAACCTCAAAAGCCCATAACTCATTCTTTCCAATCGAAAAACCAGGAGCACGAAAAGCACTAACCTTTTTAGAAGTCAAATCTTCAATTAAAGAAACAGAAGAATAAACCTCGTTATAAAACTCATCTTTATTTAAACTCCTAACCAATTTATGAGTCATTGTATGAGAACCAATCTCAAAATTCTCAGAAATCCTTTTTACAATATCAGGATAACGTTTAGCAATCCAACCAACAACAAAGAAAGTAGCCTTAATATTATTCTCCTCCAATAAACCTAAAATTCTATCAACATTTTCATAAATTCTAACCTCATAATTCTTATACTTCTCCCCTTTATCCAAATCCTCAAAAAACTGGAACCACTCTTCTACATCGATTGTTAGAATATTCATAATGCTAAAATAAAGACTGTTGAGTATTTTTTAATTTTGATTTAGAATCTTTATGAGATTTTTCTTTTGTTATTGAAATAGGATTATTATAATCTAAAACCTTATTTCCATAATTATCCACCCCAATACCTCCCTTATCAATTAGTATATTATTAGCATTCTTTTCGTCTATTTCAGGTATTCTTATAAAAACAGCTCTTTTCTTTCTTAAACCATCAATAACCCCAGACCATGTTCCTCCCTTTTCGGAAGATTCTGCAACATAGATATTATCAGCAAGTGCATATATTATAGGATTTCTTGCCATAGCAAATTCTTTTTGCCACGGTGCCTTTGGGAAAAATATACTTACAACTAAAACACTACCCTGAATTATCTCCTTATAATATGTTTTATATCCTGAAGAAAAAGTAGTAATACCCTGTGGCAGAACAATAATACTCCTTCCGCCATATTTTAATGTAGATACTAATGCTTGCTGATCTACTCCTTTTGCATATCCACTTACAGTTATTTTATTTTCTTTTACAGCTTTATTAGCAATTTTATCAGTAAAATCAATTGAATTCTGATTAGCTTCTCTTGAACCTATAATAGCTATTGAAGGATTTTTTAAAATATCAATATTACCCTTTGCATAAAGCAAAATTGGAGAGTTTAGCCCTAAATTATTTTTAAGAGTTGAAGAATAATCCTCTGAAATAACTGGAATAAGAGAATATCCCTGATCGAGCAAATCCTCAAGCAAAAAAGAATAATTTGCTAATTCCAATTTTCCTTTTTCCAATTCAATTAGTTCATTATCATCAAGCCCAAATACCTCTTTTAATTCATTATTTTCAATGCTAAAAAAATCAATTAAGGTAATTCCATTATTAATTAAATCAAGGATTATTTGATTTTTTTTAGATGTTCTAATCTTTGGCAAATGAGCAAATGCCATCCAATAAGGTAAACTGTTTTTACTTATCATATATCTCCTCCACTTGTTTTTGCAATTACTAATGGAGCAATGGTTTTAGCCCCGTATTTAGTTAACATATATGCAATCTCTTTTATTGTTGCTCCACTATCAAAAACATCATCTATTAAAAGAATTGTTTTATTCATTATCTCACAAGGATTTAAATAATCAAATTTATTTGATACATTATCTTTTTTCAAATATGAATTTTGAAATATTTTCTGAGGCTTAGTATTAGAAGTCTTTACTAAATTATAAGATAAAGGTATTTCCAACCGATAAGATATCCTTCTTGAAAAATTCCTAACTAAATTCCCCGATTCAGTGGGAGGGACAAATAAAATTAAATCAAATTTCCTATCTCCAAATGCTTTTCTATAAGCTTTAAGTGATAAATTCACAAGAAAATCAGGAAAATCACCGCCATTCTCGTATTTAGAACGATGAATTGCATTCCCAACAACAGTAAGTCCATAATAACTTGCAGCAATTCCATCAAATAAATTTGATTTTGGACTCTTAAAACTCAAAACAGGGAAGAAACCCTCTTTAAAATCTTTAAGCATATTAGAGTAAATACTATTATTATTGATACTGTATTTTCTTTGATTAGTATTATCACAATTTTTATATTCATTTATATGCGTATCCCCAAGATAATTACAAAGAAATTTCATCCTTGAAGATTTAGTATTAACATATTCAACCATAGAATTTAATTCCTTATACTTTTCCTCTCTTAATTTATCAAATCCTCTTATATCAAGACTTTTAGCATTAAATTGATATTCATATCTCTTATCTCTTCCATACTTTACCTCTTTAATTATACCTTGGTCTATTAAATCAGCCTTAATAACCCTAATCTGATTTTTCTTTAGATTAGTCTGTCTAATAATTTCATTTTCGCTTAATACATCTTCTTTCAAAACATCCAAAACCTTATAATACTCTCTTGGGTGAGGTCTTGAATTTTCAATAAAAGATTTTGGCAATATATAATCCTCCTCAACTCCATATTTATCCTTAGTATAATTATAGAAAAGAATCAATTTTGTAGGCTTACCATCTCTTCCTGCTCTGCCAATTTCTTGGTAATAATGAATAGGAGAAGCAGGAATTTGAGTATGTATAATAAATCGAATATCAGGCTTATCAATACCCATTCCTAAAGCATTTGTTGATATTACAACCTTCCAGCGATTTTCCATTAGACCATTTTCAATTTCAATCCTCGATTTAGCATCCAACCTGGCATTATATTCAACAGAACTAATACCTAAATACTCCAGCCACCGAGAATAATAAACAGTATTAATCCTTGTCCCTACATAGATTATACCTGTACCCTCAAAATTCTTAAGATTATCAGCCAACCACAGAAGTTTCTCATCCTCCGACTTAACCTTAATAACATAGAGCTGGAAATTATCTCTAATCAAATCACCCCTAATAGAATGCAAATCGCCAGAAATCTGAGTTTCTATATCCTTTTGCACCCTATAGGTAGCTGTTGCAGTAGTTGCTAAAACGGGAAGATTTTGAGGGAGTAATTTCACAAGATTTATTATCCTTCGAAAAGCAGGTCTAAAATCATGTCCCCAAACCGATATGGTATGAGCCTCATCAATAACAATCATTGAAAGCCTCATCTTAAACGTAGCCTCAATCCATTGGGAATTTTCCTGTCTTTCAGGAGCAATATATAGAATCTTTAATTTTCCCTCAATTGCCTCTTGAATAGTTTTAAAATTCTCCTCTTCCGATTGTTCAGAATTAATATACTTAGCCATAATCCCTTTAGAATTTAAAGCCTTAACCTGATCTCTCATCAAAGCAATCAAAGGAGAAAAAATTATAGTTAATCCAGAAAACAAAACAGCAGGAAACTGAAAACAAAGCGATTTTCCAAAACCAGTTTTCTCAATAAGCAAAACACGTTTACCCTTCAATAATAAATCAATAGTCTTCCATTGTTCATCATAGAAGCAATCAAATCCAAAAATCCTCTTCAATTCAATTTCAGCATCCTTCCTATTCATAGAAACAACCTAATCAGCTGCAAATATATGAATTAATCTCAAATTACAAATTAAAAAATTAAAATTACAATTCAAAACAATAATCCCCTGAAGAACTAACTATTTATTGATATTCAAAAAATCATTATTAAACAATTCTCTTTGGAAAAATCGAACTATAAACCAATTATTATCTACCATAATGTCGCCACTACGTGGCTTTGTGGAATGTGATACATTATTATATTGCTACCATAATTTCACTACTACTACCATAATTTCACCACTACGTGGCTATTGGGAAATGTGATACATTATATCCTACCATAATTTCACCACTACTTGGCTTTTTGGAATTTCATACAAAGCCCCAGAGGAGTGAAATTATGGTAGAAAAAAAAAGCGTTCCACAAAAGTAAAACGCTTCTCAAATAAATAATTTAAAATCACCGCCCTTTGCATGCGACCTTGTAGGGGTTGAATAATAATATAATAATTAATATATCTACAAACATGCGACCACCTACGGGGTCGAATTTGGCGGGAAAACAATTATGTTTTTATATAAACTTATGACCCCTACAGGGTCAAATATCAATTTAAATTCTAAATTCCAATTCTGTAAAAATCCGTTAAAATCGGCTTGCCGCTTGCCTTAGCAAGTTATCGACAAAGTCGCTTTCATTAGAAATAAATCTACGGACAATCAAACCCCAATTTAAAAATTAAAAATTAAAAATTAAAAATCAAGAAAGGTACCAATGGTACATCTTTTCGATTCCTTCGTCAATTTCAATTTTATGATGCCAGCCTAAGGAATGGAGTTTTGATGGGTCTGTTAGTTTTCTCATTGTTCCATCAGGTTTATCTTCATTAAAAATTATTTCACCTTTAAATCCTATCTTTTGAGCAATTAGGTAAGCCAAATCTTTAATAGAAATCTCCTTTCCTGTACCTATATTTATATGACAATTCCTAATCTCCTTAGAGTTTTTTGGTTTAAGATCTTCATAATTCACTCTCTCCATAACAAAAACACAAGCATCTGCCATTTCCTCACTCCAAAGAAACTCTCTTAAAGGCTTACCTGTTCCCCAAATCTCAATTGAAACACCTTTATCAGAAACTATAATACCATATTTATTTAACTTCTCTAAAATATCCTCCCTACTTGAATTTCCATCCACACCCTCAATAGGATATTTATTTAAATCCATAACCAAAGCATCCCAATCATTATTCATCAAACACTTCCCAAGATGAGCCTTACGAACAAGAGCAGGCAAAACATGACTTTTCTCTAAATTGAAATTATCGTTAGGACCGTATAGATTTGTAGGCATAACAGCAATAAAATTTGTACCATACTGAATATTAAAACTCTCACACATCTTAAGTCCAGCAATCTTAGCAATAGCATAAGGTTCATTGGTATATTCCAAAAGAGAGGTAAGTAGATAATCCTCTTTCATTGGTTGAGGACAAGAAGCTGGATAAATACAAGTAGAGCCTAAAAACAATAATTTCTTAACCCCATACTTATAAGCAGAGCCAATAATATTATTCTGAATCTGAAGATTATTAAAAATAAAATCAGCCCTATAAACATTATTTGCCACAATACCCCCAACATGAGCAGCAGCCAAAAACACATAATCAGGTCTTTCGCTTTCAAAAAACTCTTCAGTAGCCCTTTGATTGCCCAAATCCAATTCCTCAAAAGAGCGACCAATTAAATTAGAATAACCCTTAGCCTTCAAATTATTCCAAATAGCAGAGCCAACAAGTCCCTTGTGCCCCGCAACGTATATTTTTGAATTAATATCCATATTTATTATTATTTGTCCGTCCGTCCGTCCGTCCGTAGGGGCGAACCTATGTGTTCGCCCAATTAACATTTTTGTCCTATTAATTTATGGGCAAACACATAGGTTTGCCCCTACAGAATAATTTTCAATTATTAAACAATCCTCAAATCATTCTCCACCATAATCCTAACCAGTTCCTCAAACGGTGTCTTTGAAGGGTTCCAGCCAAGAAGGGTTTTTGCTTTTGTTGGGTTTCCTAATAATTGTTCTACTTCTGCTGGACGGAAATATTTTGGATCAACTTCAACTAAAACCTTACCAGTTTTCACATCAATACCTTTTTCATTCACTCCTTCTCCTTCCCATTTAAGTTCAATTCCAGCATATTTGAAAGCTAAAGTACAGAACTCACGAACAGTATGATATTCACCAGTAGCAATAACAAAATCCTCAGGTGTTGGGTGCTGAAGAATCATCCACATACATTCCACATAATCCTTAGCATATCCCCAATCTCTTAGAGCAGAAAGATTACCTAAGAATAATTTATCCTGCTTACCTTTTGCAATACGAGCAGCGGCAAGAGTAATTTTACGAGTTACAAAAGTTTCACCCCTGCGTTCACTCTCATGATTAAACAAAATACCATTTACAGCAAACATACCATAACTCTCACGATAGTTCTTAGTAATCCAAAAACCATAAAGCTTAGCCACCCCATAAGGAGAACGTGGATAAAAAGGAGTCGTCTCGCTTTGAGGAACCTCCTGCACCAAACCATAAAGCTCTGAAGTTGAAGCTTGGTAAATCTTACACTGCTTTTCCATATTCAAAATCCTTACAGCCTCCAACAGACGCAAAGTCCCAACAGCATCAGTTTCAGCAGTATATTCAGGAACATCAAACGAAACCTTAACATGGCTTTGAGCTGCAAGATTATAAATCTCATCAGGTTTAACCTGTTGAATAATCCTAATCAAAGAAGAAGAATCGGTCATATCCCCATAATGAAGATTAACAGCCCTATTCTTACTCATATCCTTAATCCATTCCTCAAGGTAAAGATGTTCAATCCTACCAGTATTAAAAGAAGAACTCCTTCTCAAAATACCATGAACCTCATAACCCTTTTCCAAAAGAAACTCAGCCAAGAAACTACCATCCTGACCAGTAATACCAGTAATTAATGCCTTTTTCATATTATTTATTTTATTTGTTTATTCGTTTAGTTGTTGAGTTGTTGAGTTGTTGAGCTCACAAAGATAATATATTTGATACAAAATCACAATCTACCATAATGTCGCCCATACTGGGCTTTTTGGAATATTCATTTTTATTATTCTACCATAATTTCGCCACTACGTGGCTTTACCCATAGAATGACGCAAAGAGGCAAAATCCGTGTAATCCGTGGACAATCAAAGAACAATTTAAAACTTAAAAATTCCAATTTAAAACTTACAAAAACATCGTCATATACAAAGGATAATAAATAATCCCATTATCTTTTTCCACATTGAAACGACTAAAAACCATAGGTCTTCCAATATTATTATTTTTAATAGCTATAGCTGCATCTAAGGAAGCATGACGTTTATAATCCTTACCCGATTTTACCTCAATAATAGAAACCTTATTATTATCTAAAAAAACAAAATCTAATTCCTGCTTACTTTTCTTATCATAATAATAAATTTGTTTACCTCTCTTAATCATTTCAGAGGCAACAAAATTTTCTGTTAATGCTCCCTCATTAATATCAATAATTCCATTAAGCACTTCAAACTGCATTGCAGGCAAGCATAAACTACACAACAAACCAGTATCTAACATAAAGAGCTTATAAAGATTTCTTTTCTCTGAAAAAGCTAAAGGTAATTCCAAAGCACTAACATTAAAAGAAAAATATGCAATTCCAGCATCAACTAACCACATAGTAGCATCACCATATTTGCGTTGTGAAGCACCTTTCTCCAAATCAGCCAATACAAAACGTTTATCCTTCTTACACAATTGTTCAGGTATAGAATCAAAAACTCTTTTCGCAAGAATTTTATCTTTGCCAGCATATTTTGCAATATCATTTCTATAACCACCAAGAATATTAGATTGAATTTGTGTAATCTTATTTATATCACCATTAACAACAAAATTATTAACAACTTCAGGCATTCCACCAATAATTAAATATTTTCTGAAATGCAACATAATTTGATCATGCAAAAAATCAGGAAGACTACTAATATTATTATAAGAAAGTCTTAAAACATCAATAACATCAGAAGAGACTCCATTTGCCCATAAAAACTCTTCAAAATCCATTGGATACATATCCAATTGTTGTTCATATCCTACAGGGAAAGAAGAAACATCCTTATAATTAATACCCAATAAAGAGCCGGATTCAATATAATCATACCATCCATCCTCAACAAGAAATTTAATAGAAGTTCGAGCTTGAGGACAAGACTGTATCTCATCAAAGAAAACCAATGTATTCCCTTTCTCAAAAGGACCATAGCCCATAGCAGAAAGATTCATAATAATAGTCTTAGAATCTAAATTCCCATCAAAAGCCTGCTTAGCAAGAGGAGATTGCTCAAAATTGATTTCAACAAAATTCTTATAATACTCTTTACCAAATCTACGAACAAGAGTAGTTTTTCCAACCTGACGAGCCCCTTTCAAAAGCAAAGCCTTTCCACTCCCAGAAGCTTTCCACTGAACTAAAGAACTGTATATTTTACGTTTAAGCTTCATATAAAATCAATTTTACAACTTATTTCCAGTAATAACACCGCAAATATACAACTTTTTTCCACTTATATCAATAGAAATTTACAACTTTTCGCTTCTTTTCATAGATTTTCTTTTTCTATCCACACCCAAAAACCAATTTAAAAATTAAAAATTCCAATTTAAAAATCTCTTTTACCCCTAACCCCTAAAGGGGAATGACGCAAAGCGGCAAAAATCCTGTATTATCGACTTTGTCGCTTTCGTAAGAAAGAATCATGATTCAGACAAAAACAATTTAAAACTTACAAAAATTCAATCTCTAATATTTTTGGTAAAAAGCCAAACAAATAAAAAGGAATATTCAATAATTTAAACTCTTTTCCACTTATTGTTTTAACCTTATCAACAGAATATGGCTCAGACCAAACACGAACACCCAACCTACAATCTTCACTATTATCTACAAAAGAATGTAAAGAACGCAGATGAGAATTATGTCCAGTTTTAACTTCAATAGGAATTATATGGGAATCATAATTAAAAATAAAATCAACTTCAGCACTTGAATTAGTCTTATTCCTTGTCCAAAAGAATCTTTTATTACTTACCCTATTAGATAATGTCAATAACTCTTGAGCAATTAGGTTTAGAAGCCCAAAGACTTAAATCATCAAGAATATCTCTTTTAAACATAAATCAAATAATTAAAAATCAAATGCAAATATACATATTTGTAACAAAATATGGGCAACATCACAAGAATTTTGTCCCAATTACAGGGCATCAAGTAATGATTTTTGTCCCAAATACAGGGATACTTTCAAAATTTCATGTTGCTTCACAAAGGATTTATTAATTGGAAAATTGTAATTTTTAATTTTTCACTTTAATATTTTCACTTTAATCACACCCAACCCCTAAAGAGGAATGGATTTTTGCTCTCGGGCTACGCTCTCGCAATGACGCAAAGCGGCAAAACAGTGTAAATCCGTGTAAATCCGTGGACAAAAAGAACAATTTAAAAATTCAAAATTACAATTTAAAAATTAGCTAATGACTTTTTTAATATCCTGAGCAGATTTTTTGGAGCAAACAAGAATATCATTATCCCCCTCCACAATAATCAAACCCTCAACGCCTACAATAGAAATATTTTTACCTTTAGCACTTATTATTATATTATTTTTAGAGTCGAATTGTTTAAGAGAAGTACCCTTAACAATATTCCCATTCACATCTCCCTCAAACACCTCTTCCAAAGCAGGATAAGAACCAATATCATTCCAACCAAAATCAGTAGGAATAACCATAGTATTATGATACTTCTCCATAATACCATAGTCGATAGAAACCTTCTCAAACTCCATAAACCATTTCATCAAAACCTCATTCTCAGGATTCCTTATCTCAGAGCCCAAAAGCTTAATCTCATTCAAAACCCTATAATGATTAGGCATTAAATCCCTAAAAGCAGAAAAAATAGTATTAATATTAAAAACAAACATTCCACTATTCCATAAAAATCTACCCGAATCAACATATTGCTTTGCTAAATCAGCATTAGGCTTCTCACAAAAACGGATAACCCTACTCTCTTTACCCACCTGGCAAGAATCCGTCTCCAAATAACCGTAACCAGTTTCAGCCCTATTAGGTTTAATGCCCAAGGTAATAATAGAATCACCCTTAGAAGCAATATCCACAGCCTTAAGTAAAATCGCTCTAAAATTTTCCTCATCCTTAATCAAGTGATCCGAAGCCAAAACAATTAAATTAGCATCCTTAAACCTATTATTAATAACCAAAGAACCAAAACCAATAGCAGCAGCAGTATCTCTAAAAGCAGGCTCAATAATAATATTCTCCTCACTCAACATAGGTAACTCCTCCAAAACGCCCATAGCCTGAAGAGCATTAGTCCCAACAAAAATCCTATCCCCACTCACAATATCCAAAACCCTATCCACAGTCATACGAATCAAACTCCTCTCAGAATCAATCAAACGCAATAACTGCTTAGGACGATTCTTGGTAGACAAAGGCCAGAACCTCTCCCCCGAACCCCCAGCCATAATCAAAACACAAATATTATTTTCCATAAAAATTACAATTTAAAACTCCCAAAAAGCTACAGAGTAGCGAAATAATGGTTGAATGTAATAAATAACACATTCCAAAAAGCTACGTAGTAGCGACATTATGGTAGAATGTAATAAATAACACATTCCAAAAAGCTACGTAGTAGCGACATTATGGTAGAAAAATCCAACACCCCATTTCCCCTAAGCCCCAGAGGGGCGACATTATGGTTTAAATAGATACAACAGGAACCTTAGACCAATCAATCAATTTATCCGCTTGCTGGATATCCAAAAACTCAAAATCACTAAGCCACTTATCAATTTTCTTCTCAGCAGTCTTTAACCCAACATAAGATTTAAACTTCCTTATTTTAGAAAGCTCTTCAATCATAGGTTGTCCAGGGTCAAAATCTCTTGGATGAAGATAAGACATAATATAATCGGAATTCTTAGACCAATACTTAATCAATGAATAAGGGAATAAACGGAAATATCCACCACCAGAAAAAATAATATGCTTACCTAAAACAGTAGAATAGCTAATAGGCAATTCTTTTAATTCAATACCATTATACTTAATAATAGAAGGCTTTGGCGATTTATAGGAAGGGAAACCACCATGAGCTCTTGGAGCTGGAAAAACAGAAGAGTCAACCTCTATCCCATTTTCTACCAAAATCTCGAAAGCCCATTTCTCATTTTCAGTGATAGAAAAACCAGGAGCACGGAAATACTTAACCTTTTTCCCAGAAATATCCTCCAACAACTTAATAGAAGAAGAAACATCCTCACGAAAAGCCTTTTCTCCCTGCTCATAAACCAATTGGTGCATATCAGTATGCGAACCTATCTCATATCGCTCAGAAATCTTACGAATAACCTCAGGATATTTCCTTGCAATCCATCCCATACAAAAGAAAGTAGCCTTAGTGTCGTGCCTATCCAAAATATCCAAAATCCTATCCACATTATTATGAATCCTCGACTCATAATTCACCCACTGCTCCTCCCCCTTAGTAGATTCATTATCCAATAAATGAAACCACTCTTCAATATCAAAAGTCAGTATATTCATAATACTATATTATAAAAAAGTCTTCATAATCTCATTTGTTTCTCTAACATACTTTTCTGATTTCAAAAAAAGGTGCTTCTCATTTTCATTTAAATCTATTTCAATTACTTTCTGTATGCCTTCCTTACCCAAAACAACTGGAACTCCCAAGAAAATATCATTTAAGCCATATTCTCCATTTAGATAAGCACTAATCGGAAATATTCTTTTTTGGTCAAGGATTATACTTTCAACCATTTCACTAATTGCAGACCCTGCAGCATACCATAAAGAACGTCCTAATAATTTCACTAATTCATCTCCACCCATTCTAGTTCTTTCAATTATTGGATCCAATTGTTCTTGAGTTAAAAATTCATATACTGAAATACCTCCAATTGTTGTATATCTTGGCAATGGCAACATTGTCTTTCCATGTCCACCCAAAATTATTGCTTGAATATCTTTTGGAGATATATTTAGAGCATCAGCAATAAAAGCTTTATATCTTGCAACATCTAATAACCCAGACATCCCCATAATTCTATGAGATTCAAATTTTGATGTTAGTAGAGTAGCATAACACATTACATCAAGAGGATTTGAAACAACAATAATTATAGAATTTGGAGAATATTCAATTACTTTTTTAGTAACATCCTTAACTACTTTTGCATTAATCGCTATTAAATCATCTCTACTCATTTCTGGTTTTCTTGGAGAACCTGATACGATCACAACAATATCTGAATTTTCCGTTTTTGAATAATCATTAGTTGTACCATGTATCCTTGTATCAAATCCTTGTATAGAAGAAGATTCCCATAAATCTAATGCCTTACTTTCAGCAACACCATAAACAGAATCTAATAATACAATTTCATGTGCTATATTTTTTCTTGCAATACAATCAGCGCATGTTGTTCCAACAGCACCAGCACCAATAATTGAAACCTTTGTCATAAAATAATAGTTTGTATTTTATCTTAATCCAGATTTTTCTTTTCTAAAACTTGGATTAATCTGTTTTTTAAAATTTCCATATGTTCCAAAGAAAAATGGTTTAGGATCTTTAATTGAAAAATCTTGAAATGATAATCCTTTAGAGAAAAAGTTAAACCAAGATGGTTTTGTTTTGAATCTATTTTTACTATAAATAAACCATAAAAAATCAAATCCAATATGTCTTAATTTTTTCCCAGGATTATAACAATATTCTTTTAAGTCTTTTCCTAATGAAGCATCGACAATTAAATTTCCATAATCAATACCTGATTTTATTGCAGATTTTATACATGCAGGAATTCTTGGATTTATTTCCATTATTTTTAATACTCCATCTTTAGGATCTTCAATTAAATCGAAATCAGCAAATCCTTCCCATCCAATATCTTTTAAAACTGAAATACATATTTCAACAACATTATCTTCATAAATTGTTTCATTACAACAACTACTACCTCCATTTTCAGGATAATATCTTTGTTTATGAATTACGGAAGAATATATTTTTTGTGATTTTGAATCTATAAAAACCTGAACCTTTAATTGTCTCCATCCTGCATTAATAAATTCCTGCAAATGACAATTACCATACTCTTTGTATATTCTTGGATATACACTTATTAATTCATCCAAATTATTTACTAAAGTCATACCCCTACCTCCCGTTGTATAATTTGGTTTTATAAGTGCAGGGTAATTCATCAGAGTTGAATCAATAGTTTTATAACTTATTTTTGATAAATCAATTGATAATGGATGTGGATAACCTTTCTCAAAACACAAATTCATAAGTAAATTTTTATCGTATGCTTTTTGGAATACATCCCAACTAGGCATAATAAATTTACATAACAATGATAATTCATTCTTATTTTTACTTACAAAAATTGCACTCTCATCAGTCATTGGCAGAATCACATCAATTTTTTCTCTTTTTATGTAGTCTTTTAGAACTTGCAAATAATTTACTTCATCCTTTATATTTGGAACAAGCTGTCGTTTATTTCTGAATTTAGTATTATAACCATAACTAATTTTACTATCGCAAAATAAATCAATGATATAACCTTTTTTAACTAAACTTTCAGCAATAATTAATGTTTGAACTGCTTGAGCATCTAAGATTAACACTTTTTCTTTTAATTTTCCCATAACTTTTAGATATTATATATCTCTAAACTTTAAAATTTTCGCTGGCACTCCACCTACAATTGCATATTCTGGAACATCTTTATTAACTACTGCATTAGAAGCCACAACAGCTCCTTTAGATATTTTTACTCCTGCTAATATAACTGCCCCCCCTCCAATCCAAACATCATCTTCAATTATTATATCTCCATCCAAATAATTCTGATCAATCATAGGAACATTATTTTTCTTTGTTCCGTGATTAAATGCAAACATCATAACATTTGCGCCTGTCATAACATTATTTCCTATTATTATTCTCCCTTTGTCCTTTCCCGCTTGCAGAACATTATTATGATTAATCAAACAATTATTACCAATAAAAATTCTTTCACCTTGTCGAAATACTGAAGTTGAATGAATCTTATTATTTTTTCCAATCGTTGCCTTTTGTTTCCCAACAATATTATTTACAATATAATAAGCAAAGTGCTTAAATATATATTTGAAGAAATACAAAGTATAAATAGTTTTCAATACATCTTTTATGTATTGAAACTTAGCAGGTCTTTTAAATTCTACTTCTTCCATTTTCCATATTATTTAAAAAGTTCATCTTCAGAAAATTTCTTTCTATCTTTTTTAATTGCTTCATCATCTCTTCTATCTTTTGACCTATCTTTAGATAACCACATCATCATTCTCAATACCTCTTCATATCTTTTTATAATCATTTTAATCAACCCTCTAATTCCTTTAGTTTTATACAAAAAACTCAAAGTACTCATTGAGTGAAAAATCATTTCTTTTTTATATTGGAATTTAAAGAATTTTTCATAAGAAGATGAATTCTTTACTATCATTGAAGAAACAAAATTCCAACTATTAATAATTTTATTTTGGGTTTTAATATTTGGGAAAACAGTTTCTAAATCTAAATTGGTAATTATCGGTTTAATATCAAATGACTTAACACTACTATCTTCAATATCTACATTAAGAACAATTGATTGTCTTCTTCTATATGACCCACCATCCATTACAAAATCACCCAAACTATAAAAAATGTTTTTACCTTTATATAACTCATGCCCTCCAACGCAATGTGAATGAGCTGTTACTACCAAATCTACACCTTTATCAATTTTTTTATGAATAAAGTTTCTAATTTGCGGATTAATAAACCTTGAAAATAATATACCTACATGAGCATATAATATAATAAAACAACCATCTTTTCTATATTCTTCTATTATTAAATCCAAATAATCATCATCAATTCTAAGAATTTTATATTCATTTTCTTTAGAAAAAGGAATATTTATCATATCTGTACAAGTGATTATTACAATCTTTTGCTCTTTATCATTAATAATTATTGGCTCATAATTATTTTTATATATACCATTATGTCCAATACTTAGTTTATCAAGACATTCAATAGTTTCATCCATCCCTAAACTACCACAATCATTGATATGATTATTTGATAGCGAAAAATAATCAACAAAACCAAATTGTTTCAATAATTGAAACGAACCTTTAAAAGAAAGATGATCACCATCGGTTGTAGCTTCATTACAAATTGGAGCTTCAAGATTAGCAATTACACAATCTCTTTCTTTAAAAAAATTTTGCACTTCATTGCTTACAACATCGTAATTTGTTGCTTTATGTTTAGTATTTATTTGTCTTGCCAAACAAATATCACCTATAAAAGAAAATTTCATATAAGATTCTTTGTTTTATCTAAATTAAATAGTCTTTTTAATATGATTTCCAAGATATAATATATTAAAAAGAACATGGTTATAAAATACCATTTTATAGCATTAAATAAACTTGTTCTCCTAGAAAATATTCCTGATATACCTAATTTTTGAAAATAAATTGGTGCATCTTTTACTTCTCCTATTGCAATACGAAATGCTCTTCCTACAGATATACAAATTTTATTCATTAATAGTGGAGATATATTATAACTAAAAATATCTTGTTTCGGAGCTCTCATGGAGACCCAAACAATATCTGCACCGCTATTATTAATAATTTCGGCAATCTTACTATAATCATACTGATCCACATCAATAAAAGGAGGGGAATAAGTCCCTACAATTTTATTCCCATACTTATTCTTTAATTTTTCCAACACCTCGTCTGTATCTCCTAATAAAAAATGTTTTATACTATCATTATTATATAGCATTTTATTAAATAATTTAGGACCGCTGGTACATTTAATTTTACTCAATCCCCATAATCTCCCACACCAAACTAATGGTGTTCCATCTGGTAAGTTCATAAAAGAATTATTCATAATTGATAAATATGAATAATTCTCTTTCTTATTTGCATATTTTACCATTCTCATATTTGAAACACAAATATAAGTATTAATTTTTATTTGTATAGCATTATATATTTGCTCAATTGCATCATCAAAATTTGTATTAGAAATATATGCATTTCCAATTTTAAACTTATTATACTCCATTTTCCCCTCATTAAAATTCTTAAAAAATCTTCATTTATTAATGTTTTATCATTATTAACAGATACAAAGGTCTTTTTATTAATACCAATTGTCATGTGAAAAATATTTCCAATGCTTGAACCAAGATTTTTCATCATTATCTCCAGTTCCATTTAAATTTTTTACTTTATAAATGCTCATAATGATTTGTTTTATTTGTTATTATATATATTATTCAAGTTATCTGCTATCTTTTCAATATTAAATATATTCAAACTTATATCTTTGGATGCTTTTGACAAAGCATCCCATAATAATTCATTATTAATCAACTCATCTAAATTTTCAGCCAATTTATCAATATCCCCTTGTTCAAACACTAGTGCATTTTTATTATGTTCTAAAATATCAGGCAGACCTCCAACAGGTGTTGTGATTACAGGCAATCCATAAGCCCATGCATCCAAAACTGCCATTGGAAAGCCTTCATTATAGCTTGGCAAACAGAATATAGAGGATGAGTTAAATATTTCATCTTTTTTTTCTCCTGAAATCCATCCCAAACAAACTACTTGATTAGAAATATTTAATTCATTTGATAATGACCTTGCTTTCTCAATTTCTCCATTTCCTGCTAATATTAATTTCCAATCTTTATTTTTTATAGCTATTTTAGAAAATGCTCTTATCAAATCAGCATATCCCTTTCTTTCATTTAAAGTCCCTGCATATAAGATATATTTTTCTTTCTCAAATTCTGTATTTATGATTATACTAGGACAAGGATTGTAAAGTATATTTATTTTATCTGATAAATCAGGAAAACTTAATAGTAATTGATTCTCCCAATACTTAGATAAAACAATAATTTGATTTGCCATTGAAAACATTTTTCTATACAAGTCTTTCTTTTCTCCGTTAATTGTAGTATCAGGTGAAAAAGAATGAAAATGTAATATCACTTGTTTATTAAACAATTTGCTTGTGATTAAAAAAATATTTTTTCGAGTAGCAGATACCTTTTCACTAAAATGAATATGAATTAAATTAGAAAAAGGAAGCAATAATAAAAATTTCAGATAACCAAATATAAAATATGTTATCTTTAAAAATGCACCTCTATCTATATATGATGAAATCCAAACGCAGTTCCATTTTTCCCAAACGTAAGTACTTTTATGAGCTTTAATAACAGAAGTAATTCCCCCTCTTGTTTTATCGCTTGGACCAATAACTAATAAATATTTATTCATTATAATTCTTTTATTATTTTTGCTGGATTTCCTGCTACAATAACTTTTTCAGGAACATTTTTTAAAACAACAGAACCAGCTGCAATAACAGAGTTTGCACCAATTGTTATTTCACCAATAATTACTACATTAGCACCAACTTCAACATTGTTTGCAATTATTGGACATCCTCCATTTGCTTTAGCATTTCCAATTGTTGTATTATGTCTTAAGATAACATTATCCCCAATAATAGTTTGATTATTTACCACTAAACCCTGCCCATGATAAATAACAAAGTTTTTCCCAATTTTAGTTGAATCAGGTAAATCCACTCCCATTATCCACTGAATTATTAATTTATATAAAAATCTAATTGGAAATCCAATAAGTTTCAGAATTATATTCTTCGTAAAAAAAGAAGAAATTATTCTAAATGTGTTTATAAAAGTACTTTTTGAATTCATATATTCTTTGTAAAATCTAATATAATTCTTTTACTATCCTTCCACTTCCACATCCGAAGAATCAGATTTAACAAACTTTACTCTATTCATTGCGTCTTTTATCTCCTTTGAAGGTAAATAAAGGGTGGATTTTGTTGTTATTGTTTTTGTTGTAACTTCTTCTTTTGTCTTTTGCGATTGGGCTGATATTCTTGGTTTCATCTTTCCAATTGGACCTAAATCGACTGGATGCCCTGCGGTTATATTTCGGATTATCAATTCACTAAGATTTATAAGCACAGAACTTAACGTTCCTTTATTCAAATGCGTTCTTCTTTGCAACTCTTCAAGAACTCGATCATAATCAATATATTCTCCTAAATCGAGTGTTGCTATATATCTTTCCTCATTATCCTTGAGGGCTTGTTTCTTCTTTGTTATTTTATATCTCATCTTATTTTGGTTTTATCCACAGATTCACACGGATTTTATTTTTTTCTGAATAAAGATTCTTTCTTACGAAAGCGACAAAGTTGATAATTCAGAATTATTTGATTAATAGGATTATCTCTTGAATCAAGTAAATCTTTAAATCTAGGAAATCCTGATTCTGATAAAGATTCTGATAATTTTCAAGTTAAAAAAGAGAAGTTCAAAGCATTCACAATGAACTTCTCCCTGATTACTAAGCTCCAGTTGTTGGCTCATCCAAAGGCTCTATGCTAATAGTAGCCTTTTTCATCTTTTCTCTTGCGTCAACTTCTGCAAGAAAACCGATGCCAACTGATAAAATGGTTTCAGCAGTCACTTCATCCGGAGTAGCTACAGCCTTAACTTTAGCCTTTGGATAAAAAGTTCCTAAACCATCGAACTTAACGGAATGTCCAGCCTCGAGCATATAAAGCGTATTGGTTACTAATGAATCCAAAACGTTTAATGTGTCCCCTTTGCTTACTGTGCTGGACGTTACCATCATCGCCGCCATCCTCTTAAAAGGAATTGTTTCCCCTTTAACGAGCTTAGCTACGTACTTCTCACCTGGTGAAAAGCCTGTCGTAATTTTCTTTTTCCATTTTTTGTATTTCATAGGAAAATGAATTTAGTTAAACATTAGTGTGAATTAGAACTATCCGTACAAATGGATAGTATATCTATAGTTATTTTCTTGGTTTAACCTCTCTAACCTTGTTATCGCCAAGAACAAAACCGACATGTTTAAGCCTTCTTTTCAAATATGTAGAAGGTTTGAATAATATTTTAAATCTTTTTATTAGTCTTGAAGTAACATCTTCTGGTTTTAGAGCTGATTCCGTTTCAATTGCAGGATAGAAAGTACCCATTAGCCCCAAAGTAACAGGATGCCCATTTTCCAACATATAGCAAGTAGTAACTTCCAACTCTGCCAACACCCCCATAATATCACCCCTACTCATAGTACTTTTTTTCTCAATCATTTCAGCAATCTGCTCAAACCCCACAGGAGACTCAAGCTGCATTTTTGGAATATATCTTTCTTCATTAACCGAGTTAACAACAATGATTCTCTTTTGTTTATGATATTTAACCGACATAAAAATTGAATTTAAATAATACTTTCCGAATGAATAAACAAATAACTAAGGGCAAATAATCAACAAAACTAAATCATTTTATCAATAAACAGAGGTCAATTATTCAACTCATAGCACCCAAAAAAAGGCTTTTTTCACCCCAAAAAAAGGCTTTTTCACCCCCAAAAATAGGCTTTTTTTACCCCTAAAATAGGCTTTTTCCAGCCAAGAAAAGGCTTTTTTTGCCCTCCACCATTTGCATTTTCCACCTCGTTTTGTTGCATTTCGCAGGTGGATTTGTTGCAATTTGGAGTTAGTTTGTTTGTTTTTGTCTGAAAATTTTGTCTTGAACCTTGATTCAAATGATTAACTGACTGACTATGATTCAAAGAACAATTTAAAAAAAATAAAAATTACAATTTTAAAATTAATCCTTAGCTTTTCTCAACTCAAACCTACCATTATCTTTTACTCCATTGAATGAAATAGTAACATCATTCTCAATTACTTTAGCCATCACATTTAATATATTTTCAATATCATCCTTAGAAACATCAGTTTCTTCCGCAATTTTATTGATAATATCCTCTTGTGTTATTGTAGCCTCACTCTTAATAGAAGCCATTTTCTCTGTTTCTTTATTTTCGTTCATTATTCTTGTTTAGTTGTTTAGTTGTTTGCAATCAATTTAAAAATTAAAAATTACAATTTAAAACTTCCTCTTTCCTAACTGAGAATTCCTAAATATAATTCCAAAAAAACTTATATAATACCATTTTATCAACTCCTATTCCAGCTTCATAAACCGAGCCAAATGTCCATGCAATAGATAATACTAGCACTATAATAAATAGAGGTGTTCTGATAAAACTTGGTAATTTAGATTTATAGAACAGAAAATGTAATAGAAAAGCATTAAATGCTAATAATACTAAGTCAAAATAATACAAAATCCTTAAAAAAATATGACTTGTATTAAATAACATATAATATAAACAAATACCTATAATAAATAAATTGTAATACAGTATTAATCGCCTATCATTATATGACTTAAGAATATTTTTAGAAAATAGAATTACTGTAATATTAATTAATAATAATGATATTGTTTTTACTCCAAAATTTTTGTTTATTTCCTCATTAATAAGCAAATCTAAATTATTTGAGTACCAAGCATATCCCAAAAAAGATAAAATATCGCCTAGTCTAGTAAGACTCTCAATCCAAAATTTATTAAACCCAAGAAAAATTGCAACTAACAATATAGATAATTGAATTAATCTATTATTTATTATAACTCTATCTCTTGGGATAAAATAAAACACTAAAACAAGCCATGCCGATTTATGAAATAAAGATGCAATAAATACCCATAATAAATACTTAAGGAATTTTCTATCTATAATATATTGCGAACCATACATAAATATGCAAGTTGCTAAAGTTTGTCTAATACCATTATTCCATGACAAAAATAAAGGTCCTAGAATAAGTATTAATCCAATATATGGATATAAGTATTTATTATTTTTAAATGTGAGATAAAGAAAAAGCATTTGCATTATTCCCCAAAATGCAAAATATAAAGAAAAATGAATATTTAGAAATGCAAATAGTTTTGAGATTAACTGAAAACCTATTTCGATAGAATCAGATCGTTTCCAATACTCTCCATATTGCAATAATATTTTATATGAATCTAAATATGATAAGTGATCTACACCAACATCCCACCTTACTCCTACTACAAATCCAAAAGATAATAACATTAATATCATTTCCCATGAGAGAAATTTGTATTCCCTATTAAAATGCCTATTTGAATAAACTTCTTTAATAGAAATTTCTCTTCCAAGAAGAAATAACACTAAAGCAAGTAATCCATAAACTAAAAAACTTTGAAGCATATTATTTTAGAAATTTCTTTTTAAAATTCTTTTTACCACTCTAACAAAAAAGAAATTTAGTTTTGTATTAATCAAAATATTATTAATCATAAAATATATTGCTTTATGAAACCACAATAATTCATTTTTAATATCAAACCCATTAATAACTTTATTAAAATATTTTTTCTTTTCATTAGCATAATCCGTAACATCAATTAGATAATATATATTACATACTAACATTAAATTAGAAACAGAATTTAAATATTTATTATTAAACGAATCTGAATAGCTATATTTTAAAGATATAAACTTATTAAAAGAATAAATTGCATCTTTAATTTTATTTTGACTTCTTGAAGTATTTTTTATTTTAATAGGTACTCTGTAAAAACAATCAGGACTTGATTCTTTAAAATAAGAATAATTATTTTGAGAACTTATTATCGCCCTTAAGTGAATTTCAATATCTTGTAGTCTTAAGAATTCTTCATTAAATCCATGTACCTCATAAAAAAAATCTTTCCTCCAAAAAGTTGAAGTTATTTGCCATGGCGCTAATCCACACCCAAAATAATATAAATATTCCGTTGACGTAGTATTTGAATATATTTTATAATTATTAACATCATTTTCAAACGAAGCCATTGGAAAAACAATAAACTTATATTCTGTATTTCTAATCTTATCTAATCTATTTTCTAAACATGTATTCGATAATAAATCATCAGAATCAAGAAAAATAAGAAATTCTCCATTGGCAGAAAAAGCGCCAATATTCCTACATGTTGAACCTCCTTTTGGTTCCCTATCTCTAATAATTAATTTAATTCTATCATCATCCTTACAATAATTCTTTATTATCTCAATAGAATTATCTTTAGAACCATCATCAACTAAAATCAATTCCCAACTTAAATAAGTTTGATTAATTACACTTTCAATTGTTTCGTTGATAGTCTTTTCGCTATTATAAATAGGAGTTATAATAGAAATTAGGGGTTTACTCATAATTAAATTTTATTCATATTATGGTAAAACAACTTTTGAGCCCATCTCTAGCAAATATTCCTTACTAAAATATGTCATCATTCCAAGTGCTGATGTAAAAGTTAACTCTCCAAAATATACTTTACCGTTAATATTATAGAGATCTACTCTTACTTGAGGGAAATCTTTTGAAAGAATCTTAGAAATTTTAATCATTTCATCAAATGATTCTGGCTTTGGAATAAATTTTCCAATTTTATAATGATTAGATGATACCAATTTATCTGACATATCTGTCCAATCTAAATCGTAAAGGGAGAGTCCTAAAGATGTTTTTGTTCTATCATAACATACAAGTACATTATATGGTTCTCCATTAAAGCACCATATTTTATAATCTATCAATGAAGTTGAAAAACTTTTTTTATCTTCTATTAAAAATTGTTCTGCTATAACTACAGGTTTAATTTTACTATAATGATAAATAGAACTACTTATTCCAAAATCTTTCCACTTTAACCATGTGTTTAATTTTTTTCTTATTAAATTTTCATTAATGTTAGTTTTATCATCGACTAATATTACTGTTTCACATGCATTATTAGTTTTTAAAACAAAGGAGTTTGGTAATATATTAAAATTAATTTTATTTGCATCATCCCAAACCCCATAAAAATCAACTAAAATATGTCCAAGTCTTTTTTCTAAAATATAATTTCTGACATAATATTTATCTGACAAAGGACCCCATAGACTTGTATCTGAAAATAATTTTAAGAAGCAAATCTTTTCATTTAAATCAGTTGGGGAATTTAAATCTAATTTTCTTTTAAAAGTTTTCTTATAAAGATATTTAGTTAAGAACACAGGATTTTTTTTACCTATATATCCTCTAATTATTCTAATAAAGAAATAATATACAACAAAAAAAGGATGAAGGATGTATTTCAACTTTCTTTTCAACATAAACAATTATTTTGTAGTATATCTATCTAAATATTTATTTAGATAGATATTCTTTGATTTTATAAAAAACTCAAAATTATTAGTAGCTTTTTCAATATTAGTAACCCCAATAATTTTTTCTATCTTTTTTACTTTGGCAAAACAAATAATATCGATTTTTCGAATAATCCTTTTTCTATTATTGGAGTAAAATGCATTCAATTTACACCATTTATATCTAATCATTTTACACAAAGAATAATCAGCTTGAAAGTATTCTTTTAAAATTTTTTTTTCCAATCTAGGTTGGCTAATTGAAATATTAGCTGCCAAAATATATGGATTTATTTTATCAATTATATCAAACCTTTCAAATTCAATCAGAGCCTTTATACAAGACTCTGACCAAATAGTTTCCCCGGAATATAATTTTGGAACTAAACTTGACCATTCATAATATCCCCTTTCTCTAAAATGTGGTGCCGCGCTTAATTCTATTTCTTTTGCCATTTTAGAACGATGAGTTAAATCTGAAATTGGACTTGAACCAGCTATTGTAAAAGGGTAATTAATTAAAATTAAATTTTTTGATACAAGAGAAATTGCAACAGATGAAAAAATATCGACACTTAATCCTCCAAAATAATATCCAATTTTATCTTTAACTTGATCAAAACATTCTTTTCTTACAATTCCATGATATATTTTAGGCAAATTAAATTGTAAATAATTTACTGAATTTGTTTTTATAAACCTTATTAATTCTTTCTCAGGATTAATCTTTTTGATCCTACAAGTAAATGGGTAAATTTTCTCTTCACCAGTTGAATAATCATTGGGCCATGAATATCCAACCATATTTCTTGAGGTTATTGCATCAATTTTATTACATTTAGCAAAAATAACTAAGTCTATAATATTTGGAAGTACACAATCGTCATCACCAATAAAACACACATATTCTCCTGCAACGTTTTTCATTGCATTATTAAAATTATGAACTGTTGACATTGGTTTTGGGTCATAATTATATTTTAACCTAAAATCATTGATTTGTTCATATATATCATTCTGCAATTCATTTGTATCGCTATTATCCGATACAATTAACTCAATATTATCTTTAAACTTAGACAAAATTGTTTGAATACAACATATTGCATATTTCTGTCTGTTTCGTGTAGGGATAACTATAGACAATAGAGGTTTATTTTCCATTTATTTTTGATTTAAGGTAACTAATTATATCAATATTCATCATTTTTTTTATTGAAAAAATTGAATAATATATAGAGTATATCAACAAAAGCCCACCAATAATATATCTAATGTAGATATTATCAATATTTCTAATTACAATTACAAATATTCCACATATCAATACAAATAAAAGTTTCAATATAGTTTTATTACTACAATGTATTCCATACCTAAATTTATTTATTAAGACATATGAAATAAATTGTATCAAAGCATTTAATATATATGCAATACCTAATCCTATCAATCCATAAAAATTAAATAATAATATATATATAGGTAAAAATATCAATCTATGTACAATAGAATAGATTGTAAACACCTTTGTGTCTTGTTTTGCCAATAATATCATTCCTAAATTATTTGAATAAAGAATAATCAAAATTCCAAAAATAGCAAAATCAGTGTAATACAAGGTATTAACAAACATTTTGCTATATAAGAGCTCAATTAATAATGGAGAAAACAAAATAAATAATATTACCAATGGAAACATTAATATTAAACCAACCTCTGTTTGTTTATTTAATTCTAAACTTATTCCTGCATTATCTTTGTTAATCGAAGATATTCTTGGATAATAATCAGTTATCATTGAGGTCAATACAATTCCAAAGTAACTAGAAATAATCGTAACACCTGCTCTATAAATACCAACTAATTCGACCCCATTTTTCATTCTAATATATGACACAATTATTAAATCAAAAAATAAAGATAAAAAATCAACTAACATTAGTGCTGTACCCATTTTGACCATGGGAGAAGATTCTTTTTTTATTTGTTTAAAGGTAAATGCCGCCTTCTCATATTTTATTTTTCTTACAAAGTAATTTGAAAAAAACACAGCTGAAATAGCAGTAATTATCAAAGAAGGTACAATACCTGATTTTCCAAAAAAGAAATACATTGGAACAGCAGTGATTAATCCAACAATTGAACCAATCATACTTGCTTTAGCTAATGCTCGCATCTGTCTCATGCCTTTAAGTATTGCAAGTTGACCTTCTGTTAAAATATTAAGACCAACAACAAGAGCAAGCCAAATATATGCAATAGTATATGTATTATCTCCAAAAGTCCATTTACTCAGAAATGGAGATAGTATGATCGTAACTACTATTCCTAATACACAAGTAAAAAGGATTACTTTATTGGTTAATGAAATTATATGCGAAAATCTTGAATAATTATTACTACCATTTGCTTCAGAAATATCTCTAACTGCACTTTGAGAAATACCTAACCCTGCTCCACTTTGCAAAAGATTTATTGAGTTAGAAAGAATTCCAATAATTCCCACGCCTTCTGGACCAAGTAATAAAGCAACAACTTTATTCTTAATTATCCCAGTAAGAATTTGAAAAACTCTAACAAATCCAAATAAAAATGTTGTTTTAAAGATATTTTTATACCCTTTATCTGTCATTACTAAAAAGATTTATTCTTATAAGTAACAATATTATACTCTTTCGCAAAATTAAAAAACATAGTATTTATCATGCTGTTATCAAATAATAACCTTAAATGTTTTTTTTCAATAAGCTTCCAATCAGTCTTTGAATAAAAATCAACAAGATTATCTTTACAAAATAATAAACCAACTCTCTTTTCCTCAATTATTATATTATTTGTAAACTTCATCAGTTCTTTTCCGTATCCTTTCCCTTTTTCGCTTGAACAAACATTTCCAACACCATATCCTTTATAATTTGCATTATCAATCATAAGATTAATATCTATTAGATTTAAGTATGCAACATATTTATTATTATTTAATAATAAAATATGAATATCATCAGGTAAAATATTATTTTCTATCCATTGCATGTGTTCTTGATAAGGGTAGTCCCATGCTTTAGATTTAATATCAATTATATCAATAAGATTAGATAATTTTATATCCTTATGTTTTATTATTTCTATTTTATACATTTATATTATATTTCAGCCCACCAACCACATGGTATGGCTACAAATTTTGAATAGAACTCATTTACTCCTTTTAGTTCTTCTTGTTTTCCAAATACTGAATAATAATTATTTGGAAGATGAACGCAAGAAGCATAAAATCCTTTTTCTCTGTATTCTTTAATTGTTTTTATTTTATTTTCCGATAACAAACCAAATATCCAGTAATTTGGATTTGTATTATCTAATAATTGGATGCTATTGATATTTGATTCATTAGATAATCTTTCTTTCCATTTATTTGCATTTTCTCTTTGAGTATTTAAATGCTTATCAATAGTTTTCATTTGTTGGTATCCAATATAAGAATTGATTTCGCTTAGTGTAGCTCCATATCCTGGAATTGAAATATCACAATTAGGATTTATCTCATTAAGTTCATCTCTAAAATTAGTTCTATCTATTCCAAAATCTCTCACTAATACAGCTTTATTATAATGTTTATTTGATTTAAAGGAAATAGCACCACCATCAATTGTATTTGGTAGTCTTACTGTTTGAAATGAAAATACTGTAGCATCAGAATCAAAATTTCCAATTCTTTTATTGTTTAGCTCAGAACCAAAAGCCTCAATAGAATCATCAATTACAAAAATTCCATTTTCTTTAGCTATTTTATTTATTTCTTCTATATATCCAATATAACCACAAAAATGATTGTGAAAAATTGCTTTTGTTTTATTAGTAATTTTTGACTTAACACTTTCAGGACATAATGTTCCTGTTTTGGGATCAATATCAGCCCATTTTACATTAAGTCCATAAGTAATTAAAGGTTGATTTGATGCTAAACAACTCATTGGAGAAGATATAATTTCATCTCCAGCATGAATTCCTAAGGAAGATAAAAGAATATGAATTGCTGAATTAAAGGAATTAACTGTAATAATGTTAGGATTACCAATATATTCTGCTAATGATCGTTCAAACTCTTTTCCCCATTTACCATAAGATAAAGCACCTGAATACAAAATATTATTAATTTCAGGTAATGAATCTGGCATATAGGGTTTATATAAAGGAATCATTCTACCAACCTTTTTTAATCAATGATACAATTCTTTCTCTATCTTCTTTAGTAACCCACCAACCACAAGGTATATGAACTAATTTACTGTAAAATGAATCTAAATTTGGAAGAATTTGATTGAAATCATTTAAATATGTATGCCAATCACTTCTTTTGTGTAATTCAGAAGCTAAAACATCATTTTCTGCCATCATTCTTACAAAATCATCTCTTCTTTCAACCTTCATTGTATATAACCAATAGGATGGTTCTGAGTTTGGATAATAATTTAATAACTCAACGCCTTGAATGTTTTTTAATTCATTATCGTAGAATTTTCCATTATCAATATATGAATTCACTACATCATTTATCTCTCTTAACTGAACTAATCCAATTGTGGCATTAATATTATTCATATGATATTTATAGCCTTGAAACTTAATATCATTTTCCAATCTTGTTTTAGCTTTATCTATTCCAAACCACCTTATTAATTTAGCTTTTTCATATTCTTCCTTATTTTGTATCTGTAAAACACCTCCATCAATTGTTGTAAGATGTTTTATTGCTTGGAATGAAAAAATTGTATACGGGAAATGTCCTCCTGATTTTACACCATTAAACTTAGAGCCTAAGGAATGAGCACAATCGTGAATAACAGGAATATTATATTTATTAGATATATCTCTAATTGTTTTTACATCCACAGGAACCCCAGCATAATCAACAACCATTATTGCTTTGGTTTTTGAATTTATGTTTTTCTCAATGGAATCTGCTAACATATTTCCAGTATTAATATCAATATCTGCATATCTAATTTTAGCACCACACATTTTTATTGCAACATTTGTTGGCTCTGCTGTAAGAGCTGTTGAAATTACTTCATCTCCTTGTTTTACATCGGCTAAAATTAATGCAATATGCAATGCTGCCGTCCCTGAATTTAAAGTTAGAGAATAACCAGAACCTATATATTGTTCAAATTCTCTTTCTAGCTGTTCTACTTGTTCTCCTTGTGCAACATATCCACTATATAACACCTTTTCCAATTCTGGAATTAATATATTTCTATCTGGAATATTTGTTTTTACTAATGGTAACATATCATTTAGTTTTTTAATTCATTTCGAACATAATCAAGTGTTAATAATAACTTTTTCATTTGTTCTACATTTAATCTTTCAGCATTATCAGAGTTATATTCGCAATCAATTAGTTTTGGACCGTCAGCTTGTACGTATTTTGTATAATTCAAATCTCTTAAATCTGCTGGTACTCTATAAAAATCTCCCATATCAGTAGCCTTAGACATTTCTTCTTTACTGCATAAGGTTTCATACATTTTTTCACCGTGACGAGGACCAATAATTTGTATTTCATTTGATGCATTAAATAATTCCTTTACAGCTAATGCTAAAGTATGTATTGTTGCAGCTGGAGCTTTCTGTACAAATATATCACCTGGAGTTGCATTTTCAAAAGCAAATAAAACCAATCGAACAGATTCATCCAATGACATCATAAATCTAGTCATATTTGGATCTGTAATTGTTAATGGACTTCCTTCTTTTATTTGTTTAATAAATAATGGGATTATTGAACCTCTTGAACACATTACATTTCCATATCTAGTAGCTGTAATAACGCCATTATTATCTAAAACTCTTGGATCTCTTGCTTTGGAAATTGCAAGTTTTTCCATTAATGCTTTAGTCATACCCATTGTATTAATTGGGTAAACAGCCTTATCTGTACTCAAAACCACTACTCTTTCAACTTTTTGTCTTGCGGCTGCTTCTAATACATTTTCAGAACCTAAAATATTGGTTTTGACTGCTTGCATTGGATAAAATTCACAAGAAGGAACTTGTTTTAATGCAGCAGCTTGAAAAACATAATTTACACCTCGCATTGCAGCATTAATACTTTCAAAGTCTCTAACATCACCAATAATAAAGTTTAATTTTGAACTTTTATATTGGATTCTTAAATCTTCTTGTTTCTTTTCATCTCTTGAAAATATTCTAATCTCATCAAGATCAGAATCAATAAATTTATTAAGTACTGTACTTCCGAATGAACCAGTACCTCCTGTTATTAAAAGTGTTTTATTTTTGAACATAATATATATGTTTTATGATTGAAATTGTATTACACAATTCATTCTTATTTTTTTATAGTCTTCCGTCAACCATTTCTTTTGGTAAAATATTTTTAACATCGTATAATACACTATTTTCTTTTCTTAGTGTTGTTAGGTCTAATTCTAAGAATTGGTTATGTGCTACTGCAAGGATAATACTGTCGAATTTGTTGTTTGGTAGGGTTGTGGTTATTTCTACTTTGTATTCGTGTTTTACTTCTTCTGGGTTTGCCCATGGGTCGTAGATGGTTATGTTTTTAGTGTAGGGTTCGAGGGTATGTACTATATCTACTACTTTTGTGTTGCGTATGTCGGGGCAGTTTTCTTTGAAGGTTATGCCTAAGATTAGTACTTTGGCGTCTTTTACCATTACTCCTTTATGGTTCATTAGTTTGATTACTCGGTTGGCTACGTATTCTCCCATATTGTCGTTGAGGCGTCTTGCATCGGTCATTAATCTTGGCAATACTCCATAGACTTGTGCTTTTTGAATTAGGTAGTATGGATCTACTGATATGCAGTGTCCTCCTACTAAGCCTGGTTTTAGTTTAATGAAGTTCCATTTGGAGGCTGCTGCTTCTATTGCGTCGTTAGTGTCGATACCCATTGCGTTGAATATCTTTGCTAACTCGTTCATAAAGGCTATGTTTACGTCTCTTTGTGAGTTTTCGATTATCTTCGATGCTTCTGCTACTCGGATTGATGATGCTAGATGTGTTCCGTTTATTAGTACTGAATTATATACATCGTCTACTATCTTTGCTATTTCTGGTGTTGAGCCTGAGGTTACCTTCCGTATTTTTTCTACTGTGTGTTCTTTGTCGCCTGGGTTTATTCTTTCTGGTGAGTAGCCTGCGAAGAAGTCTTTATTGTATTTCAATCCTGAGATTTTTTCTACTACTGGCAAACATTCTTCTTCTGTTACTCCTGGATAAACGGTAGATTCATATACTACTATATCTCCTTTTTTGATTACTTTCCCTACTGTTTCGGATGCTTTGTAAAGGGGTGTGAGGTCTGGATTATTATGTCTATCTACTGGGGTTGGTACTGTAACAACAAAGAAGTTACATTCTTTTATTGCATCAAGGTCGGTTGTGCAGATAAAGTTATGCTTTTCTATTGCTTCTTGCAATAGGGCGTCTTCCACCTCAAGGGTGTCGTCCTTGCCTTGCATTAGGCGGTTTACTCTTGCTTTATTTATATCGTATCCTATGGTTGGAAATTTGGTTGAAAACAACCTTGCTAATGGTAGGCCAACATAGCCTAGCCCGATTACTGCTATTTTTATATCTTTCATTTTATGTTATATTTTTCTACTGTTTTGAACTGTGATTTTTTGTCTTGAACTGTGATTCGTCTGATTTACTGATTTACTTTGATTTTCTGGGTATACCCTCATATTAATCATTTAATCAGCTTAATCAAGGTTCAGATAATTTTCATGTTATTCATTGAATCAGTTTAATCAAAGCTCAGACAATCAGTTTAATCAAGGTTCAGACCTTGTATTTTTTATTCATCACTCTTTTTAATTGTAGGCTTTGACTTCCGAAATTTATTAGTAATCCTATTTGGATATTATATGCTTCTAAATAATTTATGGCTTGAGCTAAATGTACATCTTCTAAATTAATAATAGCTTTTAATTCTACCATTATCCTTCCACCTACAAAGAAATCTACTCTTCTTTTACCAATTGCAATATCTTTATAATAAATATCCATTTCGTACTCTCGGTTATATTCCAAACCTTGATTGCTCATTTCTATTGCTAAAGCTCTTTGATAAATCACTTCTTGAAATCCATTACCTAAAAGTTTATGAACTTCTAATGCACAACCAATTATCTTCCCTGTTAATTCACTTTCGGGATAATCCTTTATTATCATGGGATATCTATTTTTTTGTCTTGATCTGTGATTTTCTGTCTTGAACTGTGATTCGTCTGATTTATTGATTTACTTTGATTTTCTGAGTATACCCTCATGTTATTCATTGAATCTGTTTAATCAAAGTTCAGACAATTTTCATGTTATTCATTGAATCTGTTTAATCAAGGTTCAGACCTTTTCTAACGGCAAAGCCCCCGTCAGTTACATATTTTATGCTGTACCTGCTGGAGTGTTTGATTGATTTTTGGATTAGCAAATATAGTACATTTATTTATATTAGGTATGTTTTTTTATATTATTTTTTTATTTATTTTGGATTGGTTGTTTATGTATTGATTTTCTTGGGCTTAAAGGGGTGGGTATTTTTAAATTGTCTAACTGTCTTGAACTGTGATTCGTCTGATTTATTGATTTACTTTGATTTTCTGGGTATACCCTCATGTATTCATTGAATCTGTTTAATCAAGGTTCAGATAATTTTCATGTTAATCATTTAATCAGTTTAATCAAAGTTCAGACAGTCAAAGTTGAATCAAAGTTCAGACAGTATGTTTTTGGAGATGGTGGATTATACGAAAAGGTTGGGCAGGAGATGCATTTTTTCTTTTTTCTTTGGCTTGGGCGTTTATTGGTTGTGGAACAAGAGGAGGATATTATTATTGAGATTAATAATATTAGGATTATTGATTTGTATCTTATTGGGTTATTCTTTTTCATTTTCTTCTCCTTTCTCTTCTTTTGTGCTTGTGTATTCTTGGACTATTTCTAAGATTTCATTTCCATATTCTTTCATTCTTACTTTACCCATTCCTTTTATTTGGAGTAGTTCGATTTCATTTATTGGTTTTAAATTTGCTATTTGGATTATTGATTTATGAGTTATTATATTTGATGCATTTATATCTAACTCCCTACTTTTAGCATATTTCCAATCTCTTAACACTTCAAACAATTCTTGATCCTTTACATCCAATACTTCTGTATCTTCTATTGTTTTCTTTTCTTCTTCTTGTTTTATTCCTTTATCTTTTAGAAATTCTTTTTCATCGGTGGATAGTAATTGGTTCTTTGTTTTTATATATTCTATATGGGAAAATTCTTTTAGACTTAAATCTAATAGTCTTGATTTTATCTCAATATCTAAAAATAACTTTTGAAGTATAGTATTTTGCTTTGAACGTATTTCTTTATTGTCAAATTCTAATTTATTAGCGATATTAAAAATCCTTTTGGGAATAGCCAACTTCTCTTTAAAATACTCTCCAGCTTTTACCAATCGTGTATTTAGTAGTTTATCGTCTTGAGCTTGGAATATTGTATTTAATTGGGCTTGGAACTTGTAGGATACTTCTATTACTTCTTTTTCGAAGGTTTTTATTAATACTGTTAACTCGTTGCTTGTTTTGGTATATATTTTATAGATTTCGGTATTATTGAGCTTTGATAGTTCGTCTAAGCTGTATTTTATTTCTAAAAAGGATATTAGATCTAAAACGCTTGACTCAAGGTATTTTCTTCTATCTCTTTGTAATGAGTCTTCAGTTGGGGCATTATTCTCTTGTTGTAAATCGAATCCTACAAGGGTATTATCTAAGCGTACTGAATTGGGGTTAAATTCTGAGGTTATTACTATCCCCTCGAGGGTTTTGCATCTTGACATTGCTACATAGACCTGACCAGAGGCAAAGGCTCGATTGGAGTTGATTATTACCTTATCGAAGGTTAGTCCCTGGCTTTTATGTATGGTTATTGCCCATGCAAGCTTGATTGGGTATTGTTCAAAGGTTCCTATTACCTTCTCCTCTATTTCTTTTGTTTCCTTATTTATCTCGTATTTATAATTATGCCACTCATATCTTGGCACTTCTATATCATTATCCTCTCCTATGCAACGAACAATTATCTTTTCATCATCCAAACTTATAATTTTGCCTATCTTACCATTATAGTATCTTCGCTTAGAAAACTCGGAGCTGTAATCGTTCTTTACAAACATTATCTGAGAGCCTAATTTAAGTTCTAATTTTTCATCGTTTGGATAAGCACCCTCTGGAAAATCTCCCCCTACTTTTGCTTTATAAAAGAAGGATTCCTCTTTAATTGAGTTTAGCTTTAGGTTATTAATATCTCTTGCCTGAAAATTATGGGTGCAAAGTGTTATATAGCCCTCATCGTCCTTTGGATTGAAATTTGGGATATATCGTTTGTTTAGCTCTTGGTAGGTTGGGGTGTCTATTGTATTATTGCGGATATTATTTAGAATCTTAATAAAGCTTTCATCTCTTTGACGAAATACCTTCTTAAGGTTGATGGTTAGGAATTGAGATTTATTTAATGCAAGGGATGAAAAGAAATATGGGGTTGAATAGTATTGGGAAATCAACTCCCACTCTTCATCTTTGCAAACGGGCGGCAATTGTTGCAAATCGCCAATCATAAGCAATTGAACTCCTCCAAAAGGAATATTTCTTGCTCCTGGTCTGAATCTTCTTAATACATCATCTATTGCATCTAATAAGTCTGCCCTTACCATACTTATCTCATCTATAATCAAAAGGTCAAGCCCTCTAATTATCCTAATCTTCTCTTTGGAGAACTTTTTAAAGGAGGTATCTTTTGATTGTAAGTTTGGAAGAAAGGGCCCAAAAGATACTTGAAAAAAAGAGTGTATTGTTACTCCGTTTGCATTTATTGCCGCAACCCCTGTTGGTGCTACTACAACATTTCTCTTAAAACATGTCTTTCTAAGATTTTTCAGAAAAGTTGTCTTCCCTGTACCTGCCTTACCTGTAAGGAATATATTGGTAGAGGTTTCTTCGATATATTGTTTTGCTAATTCTAATTGGGGGTTGGTTTCAAGTATCATTACATAACTATTTTTCGATTATTATCTTATCGCTCCAAGATGAGGAATTGGTTAAGTATCTTAGAAAATAAACTCCTGATTCCAATTTTTCTATATTTATGCTCTTTTGGTTTTGATTTGCTTTAATTGTTTCTCTAAGTAGTTTTACTCCTAATTGGTTATAAATCTCAAGACGAATATCCTCGTTATTATTTTCAAGACTAAGGTTTAAAACATCTTTTGCTGGGTTTGGATAGGTTTGAGTTCTTATATCATTTCCATTTTTTATGCTATTAATACTTAAATAGGTTGTGTAATCATCTCCATGGAAATTTGTAAGATTATAATTATTTGGATTCAACCAATTGCTTAATCTATTTGAGGATGTTAAGCCATTGCTTTGCCAATGGTAGGACATTTTACCATAATAATCTATTTTATATTCATTAGGTGCTGTACAAGAGGAATAACCTCCTGTTAAAGTTCCAATAATTTCTCCATTTTGATTAAAGATTGAAGAACCAGAGGAGCCTCCTTCGGTTATTCCATAATTTGTAGTTGTGCTTGCCCATTTAACCTTCCAATGTGTTCCGTTAATATTTGGAGACTCTGAAGAATAGCTAACGCTAACTAAAGGGGTATTATAGGTTGAAATCTTTTTAATATCTCCTGAAGGGTGATGGATCGATACCCCGCTTGAAGAGCTTGTATTATTTATATTCCATCCATTCCAATATGCATTATAGTTTTGAGGTACATTATTGGTTAGTAATAATAATAAAAAGTCAGATCCATTGCTGCTAAATGTTGGATCAATTGCAATCTTGCTTGCTCCTGTTAGGGAACGTGTTGTTGTGATTGAACTTTCAGAAAGGGGATTATTACAATTAGGAGATTCGTAATTGAAATAGAATACAAATTGAGAATAATAATAATCATTGCTTAAATCCTCAACGCAATGTGCGGCAGTAAGTACATAAGGTTTTAGGTCTCTACTTGTATTATTTACTAATGAACCACTACACCATCCCATTCCCCATGAGCTAATCTTTACCATTATTCTTAGAATTCCTCTTTGTTGGTTTCTAAAATTATTCCCCTCAGGGCAGTTTGCATTTACATTACATGAGCCTGAGCTTCCATATTCATAGGACTTTTCAATATTCTCATTAATTGTTTCTTGAAATTCTTCTTCCCAATTATTCACATCCCTATATGCATATCCTATTTCTGTTATTTCTATTCTTGGAGCTTGAGTATTAAAATTTGGTTCAAAATACTCAATTATCATTTCGTTTCCATGAATTAACTCGGTTGCAAAGGTTTTTAAATCATTATTATTCTCAGTTGTAAATCCTCCTATATATCTTGTCTTGTTTGGACTATATAAATGCAGTTCTCCTCCTTCTGGAATAAAGAAATTGCTTGAGTAAAGTGTTAGAGCTTTTGATTCTTTAGAAGTTATTTTCATTAGATATAAATTACCCTCAGTTGTGGTTATCTTTGTTGCATTCTTATAAAAATCTATATTCATTGGAACGATTACTCCAAATCTTCTTAGCTTAAATTCCTTTTCAGCTTCTAAGTCTTGAGCATTGATTTCATCAAAGTTTGGTTCTTCAACCGAAAATGTTTCTATCTTGGAATAATCGATATTATCTAATGAGAAACTTCTTGGTTTAGTTTGATTGCTTAATTGTGAAAATCCATTTATAGTTAGAAATAATGCTATAAACATTAAAATTATTCTCTTCATAATTTATTCTTTTCGTATTTTATTTATTTATTAATTCCTTATGTATTTCTATTATCTGTGGTAATAACATTATCTTATTATCATGCTTAATTATATAATCCGATAATTCTTTTTTCTCTTTAATTGGCATTTGGTTTCTTAATCTCTGCCTTACCTCTTCTTGGGTAATATTATCTCTAAGCATTACCCTTTCAATTATTATATCCTCTGGAGTATCTATACAGATTATCTTATCAAAACTCTTATTCCAACCCGACTCGAATAGTATTGCACTTTCGTGGATTACATATTTAGTATTTCGAGATTTTAGCCATATATTATAATTTTCAAGCACTTTGGGATGAACCATTGAGTTTAGTTTTTCTAATCTCTCCCTATTATTAAAAACTATATTTGCAAGCTCTGCCCTATTTAGTTTATTATCCCTTACTACTATATCTCCAAATTCTTTTCTTATCTCCTCTAAGAAATCATCATCTTCATATAATTTCTTTGCTTCAATATCTGCATAGAAAACCTCTGCTCCCAGCTCTTGAAAAACTCTTGCAATTAGGCTTTTCCCACTTCCCATACTTCCTGTAAGTCCTATACTCTTTGTCATTTCTTATATATTAAGTATTCAACTTCTTTTGGTTCCATATCTATAACCTTAATATTCCCCAAATTAGTATCGAGAATTAGTTTTAATTTATCCTTTCCCCTTATCTCATCCTCAATTCCAATTCCAATTTCAAAAGAATCTAATTTTTTATAATCTCTTACTGGTATTCTATATCTAATCTTTGCCTTGGGTGGGAAAAGTACTATGCTATCAAAATCCTTATTGCTTGGATTAATTACTATCTCTTTGGTCATCTCGGTAAATTGTAGACAATCTATCTCGAGCATTACATTATAAATATTAAAATCAACTCCCAAACTGTCTTTCAAGCTTTGCAATGGAACCATAAATACTGTTTTCTTATCTATATTCTCTAAGATAATATCCTCTGTGTAGATTGTATCAATTTTCTTTACCTCAGAAGGTAGTCCTTTTATTATAACCTTATTATTTAAAATCTTTGGCTCTCTAATTGGGTAATAGGAGTTTTTAAACTTAAATATAGTCTTATTCACTACAACTACCTCTTTCATCACTGAGCGATTATGTCTAAGCTTTATTATTTCTGGAGTAAGGGTAAAGGTATTGGACGGTGATTTTAGAAAGTCTGCTATTATTGATTTGATATTATTGGAATTAATCCTAATTATCGATTTATATTCGCTTAGGTTAATATCATTTATATCTATTTTAATTACATTCTTTTTCTTGAAATAATTATACATAATAATATCAACTCCCTTTGCTTGGGTTTTAATATTTATATATTTTTCAGGGAAATAGAATTCAGTTCTTGTATTATATTTGTCGTGAAATTCTACTTTATAAGTAAATATTACTGAATAGGTCTTAGTCAGGGTTATAAATACCCATATCCCAAAAGCAAGCAATAAAGAGAACAACATACTAATAACCTTAGTATTATTTAAAATCCTCCTCTTATTGCCCTCTACTCCCTTAGCCTTTTCTCTATATTTATTTCTATACTTGCCTCTCATTACTAATCTGCAAATATAATAAAAAAAGCAAAGAGAATTAATCCCTTTGCTTATTTATAATCAAATAAAACCAAATACAATATTAATTCTTAATTATCTTCTCCCTTATAACCCCATTTTCAGTATTAACCCCAAGAATATAAACCCCATTGGTAAAAGAAGAAATATCAATTACCTTCTCAATTGAATTTACCACACTATAATAAACCCTTTGTCCAAGAGAATTAAATATCTCAATTGAATTAATAATATTCTCCGAACTGATATTTACCTCGCTATTGGTTGGATTAGGATAAAGGGTAATTGAATTATCCTCTATTATACTTTCAATTCCCATTAAAGGGGTTATACAATCATTACCTCCATGTGAATAATTTGAGTAAAGTAATTCTCCATTATGAATATAACAACGAGTTATACTCCAATCATCAACGGCATAAACTCTCGGGAAACGTAGAATTCCTTCATAATCACCCACCCCTTCTATCCATATTGCAGATACAATAACTGAACCTTCTGGAATTCTATTAATTACAAATAATTTTCTTTGAATCCCGAAAAAATATATTGTATCTATTGAAGAAACTTTGAAAGAAAATGATTGTGTAACATCAGGCATACTAAATGTATCTCCAATTGATAGAGAAAAATCATACAATAAGGTTTCGGTATTATTGTAGTTTTTTTTCATATAAAACACTTGTTTTTGAGCATTTTCTCTTAATCCTCCGTAATATTCTGCAGTAAGTGGATTAAATTCTATACCTGTAAATTCATAGACTTTCTTATAGGTTGTATTATTTATTATTGTGTCGTCTTCCGTAAGAGCATACCTCCTGAATCTATACGCCTCATATCCATAATAACCATAATCCCAAGTCCATAATTGCAATCCAGGTTTAACCAATGGAATATACTCATAATTTTGAGCATTAACACTAAAAGATATTAGGGTAATAAATACTCCTAATACTAATTTATAAACGTTTGTTTTCATAACTTAAAGATTTAATTCTTAATTATCTTCTTTCTTATAACCCCATTCTCAGTATTAATCCCAAGAATATAAACTCCATTCACAAAAGAAGAAATATCAATTGTCTTTGTATTAGAATTTACCACACTATAATAAACCCTTTGCCCAAGTGAATTAAATATTTCTATTGAATTAATAATATTCTCCGAACTGATATTTATTTCTCTATTTGATGGATTGGGATAAAGGGTAATTGAATTATCATGTAAAACATCTTCAATTCCCATTATTGGTGTTATGCAATCATTGATTCCATTTGAATATTTATGATAAAGCAATGTCCCGTTATGTATATAACATCTTAGTCGCCCTAAAAAATCAAGTCCCACTAATCTTGTTGTCATATCATATAATAATCCATCATAATTTCCAATTCCTTCAATCCAAGTAGCTAAATAATAATTTGGATATGAATTGCTTTTTACTGTAAAGGTTCTTCTTGGAACCCCTTCATAATTAATTGTATCAATTGAACTTATTTGGCAAACTACAGTATCTACAGAAAAATCATTAACACTAAATGTATCTCCAACAGAAAGAGAAAAATCACATAACATAGTACTCCCTACAGTATAATAAGGATGATAAACAGATTTATAATAAACTCTTTTTGTTGAATCTTCCCTTATCCCTCCAATAAATTGAGATGTTGAAGGGTTAAATTCATTATCTCTAAATTTATATAGTTTCTTATATGTTACGTTATCCAAAATTGTATCTTCGTCAGTTAAAGCAAATTTATGAAAGAAATAAATTGTACCAATTGGAGTATAGTATGCAAAATCATTTACCCAAATTTGTACTCCTGGTTTTACCATTGGGATATACTGATAATCTTGAGTATAAGCACTAAATGATATTATAGTAACAAATACTCCTAATACTAATTTGTAAATTCTTGTTTTCATAACTGATTACTTTTGGTTTCTATTTGCTTTCATTTCTTAAATATCAGAAATCTACTGTTTTGCAAAGGTATAATAATATTTTTGAGATATCAAAATATTTATGTGTATTTAACTACCATAATGTCGCCACTATGTGGCTTTTTGGGGTGATTGGGAATTGGAATCAAATTACAGCGAAATAGAATCAAATTACAGAAAACTAACTCTTGATTCTAAAAAAATAGAATCAAATTACATTTTCGTAGAATCAAGAGTTAGTTCTCTTAACAGAAACGTTAATTAAGTAAGGGTTAAGATATGTGAAATATTATTGTAAAAAGAAAAGGGTTGAGATGAGTTTTGATATTCATTTCAACCCTTTTAGAGGTTTATTTAAAATATAAATACTATTTCTTTGGAGTTTGAGTAACTTCAATTGCAATAGAAGATTTTTCCATTTCAACCTTAACATCATTTGCAACTTCGATTATAACTGTAGTTTCTTTTACATCTACAATCTTTCCGTGCATTCCACCAATTGTTACAATCTTTTGTCCCTTTTGAAGAGATTCTCTAAATTGTTTTTCTTTTTTAGATTTTTGTGTTTGTGGACGAATCATAAAGAAATAAAATATTACTACTATTGCAAGTAACATAATCATCTGACTCCATCCTCCACCACCTTCCTGTGGTGCCATTAATAATACATTTAATAAATTCATTTTACTTATTCTTGTTTATGGTTAATACTCTTTGATTTTAATTTTATAATATATCTGCAACTACCCTTAGAGTTGTAGTTGGGGGTGTTGTATTGGTTAGAACCGATATTTCTTTTGATATTCTAAGCCCACTACTATTGCTTGAATCGTAGGTAACTGTTATTTGCCCTTCCTCTCCTGGAGAAATTGGTTCTCTTGGATAGTCTGCAACAGTACAACCACAGTTAGCACTAACTGAAGAAATAATTAAATCGCTTTCCCCTGCATTCTTGAACTTAAAACTGCAGGTTACCTTTTCTCCATCATTAAGCTTTCCAAAATCGACAATCTCTCTTTCAAACTTAATAATAGTTGTATTCTCAATAAGATTGGCATTAATTTTTTTATCCTCTTTCTTGCAGGAGGTAACTACCAATCCAATACTTGCCAACAAAGCTAATATGCCCAAAATTCTCTTCATAATTTAGTAAATCAATTAAATATCAATTTGATTTTCGTCATCAATCTTTCTTAGCTTACCCATAACCCTAAGCTCAGCAATAAGCTTATCTAATACTCCATTTACAAAGATTCTGCTTTTTTCGGTAGAAAATTCTTTTGCAAGTTCGATATATTCGTTAAGGGTAACCCTAATTGGGATATCAGGACAATACATTAACTCCACAATACCCATTTTTATTATAATAATATCGAGAATTGCAATTCTTTCTATTTCCCAGTTCTGTATTCTCTTCTTGATTAACTCCTCCATAAAATCACTCTCCTGGATTGTTTTCCTAAAGAGTTTTTTCATTAGGTCCTTATCATTCTCATTTTGTCCCTCTTCGTTTTTCTTATCAAATATCTTTGGCAAAGCCTTTAGAATAGTGTCCTCTTGGGTGAAATCTTTAATAAAAAGAATAAGGTGGTAGGCTATTATCTCGTAATAGGTTTCCCATTCCAATTCGTTTTCGCAAAGGATATCATAAAGCTGTTCATTACGGATTATATGATTTTTTAGCAGTTGGATAATTATCTTCTTATCCAAATCATATTCTTCCTCTTCGGACATATAGGATTTAAAGATATCGGAATTCTTGAACTTATTATAGATATCTATTAGGATATCTCTATGGTCATGCCAGCTAATCTTTAATCTTTTAATTTTCGATTCTAACTCAACATTATTTTTAAGTTGAGCTATAATAGCATTGTTTAAGAATTTTAAATTAGGATTTTTCTCTTCTTCTGTTGGGAAGTATTTTAGTTTTGCTGCTTCAATTTGTTCTTCTGCAATTGAATGAATTTCTAAAATTGAAGAAAGGAGATAAACATGAATATTTTCTAATTTCTCAATTGATTCAATAAGTTTCTTTTCACCATCCAATAAATTTGAACTCTCCGAAACTTGATATGCATAGAGTGATTGTAAGGTCTTAGCTCTATAAAAATGACGATTTAACATTATTCGTATTTAATTTCAGATTGCAAAGGTATGAATTTTTTAGCAGAAACGTAAATAAAATGATAAAACAAGGCATGAACATTAAATCACAATGCTTGTTAATAAACTAATAGACAAGCTATAGAGATAATATTTATATTTAGAGAAATGAGAAAATATATCTTGATTTCAATTATTTTATTCTTTAATCCTTTAATTTTAATCCTTTATGGGCAAAATAATAGTGGATTAAGCTTTTTATCTCAATATGGTTATGTATTCCCTACAGATAGGTTCTTGGACGGCACCTATACTAATAAGCCTATTAATAATTTTCAAGCATATTCGCTAAGATATATAATCCAAACCAAAGGAGAAAAGCCATGGCATAGCTTATATAAATATCCTTATTATGGTTTTGGTATTTATATTGCCGACTTCCATTCTCCTAAACACTTAGGCTCTCCCCTTGCCCTCTATGGATTTGTTTCTAAAACTCTTTTCTCGAAAGGGAAATTTAGTTTAAGAAACGATTTATCAATTGGTGTCTCTTATTTCCCTAAACATTGGGGAGTAGATAATTTGGAAAATGTATCAATAGGTAGCCATTTTAATTGTTATGTTGAGGAAGGACTAAGTTTGGATATTGAGCTTAATAATAATTTTCAAACCTCTTTTGGATTATTTCTTTCTCATTTTTCTAATGGTGCAACTAAAAAGCCTAATTGGGCTATCTATACTTTTCAACCTCGAATTAGTCTTAGATATGATTTTAATAAGAGGGGTTTTATTGAGAATAATAGATTGGAGTTTGAAAAAGGATTTGATTTAGTTTCTTGGATTTATTGGGGATATTATTCTGAGCTACAAGAAAGAGGACAATTTGCGTTTACCGACCATATGAGATATGTTTATAGGTATTATCAAGCTATTGGGCTAAGCTCTGTATTATACCGAAACCTTAGCTATAAGAGAAATATTGGGCTTGGGATAAATCTTGGTTATGACGAAAAGTCTAATTCAATTTTCAATGCAGATAATGGAGTTGTTATCTCTACCGATAGCAAATTTATTGATAGATTAACCTTAAATATGTTTTTGAGCTATGAGTATAGGATTGAAAACTTCTCAGTCCTTTTCGATGCTGGTTATTACCTATATAGAATAAGGTCGGAAACCAGCTCCAGCAATTTCTTCCAGAGGATTGGATTCAGACAAGAAGTTTACAAAGATTTATTCTTAGGGGTATCGATTAGAGCTTCTAAGTTTAGAATAGCTCATTTTATAGAGTGGAATGTGGGAATTAGGTTATAATATTTTTTAAACCTTTTTTCTCTTTTGTACTGAATGACCAAAGAAACCTAATTGCTTGCCTAATCCATAGTATTTTCCATGTGAATAAGCAAGAAGATTTGCTCTGTTTAGCTCAAGGGTATCTGTTTTCGGATTGATAAATGTTTCATCAGCACTTACATTTACAACATTGGCAATAAACATATCATGACTTCCAAGCTCCTTAACCTCCACAACCTCACATTCAATACAAAGTGGGCTTTGGGCAATCATTGGAGAGTTTACAATTTCGCCTTTTATTGGAGTAAGCTTCATTTCTTTAAATTTATTATAGTCCTTACCTGACTTTACTCCACACCAATCAGTAGCTTTTAATAGTTCTTCTGTAGTAAGATTAATTACAAAACACTTGTTCTCCATAATCAGCTTATGAGAATGGCGAGATTTCCTAACAGATATATAACACATTGGAGGGTCTGAGCATATTGTTCCTATCCATGAAACAGTAATAATATTATAATCCTTTGGCTCACTTCCGCAGGAAACCATAGCAGCTGGCAATGGGTAAATCATTGTGCCAGGTTTAAAATTTCTTCTACTCATCACTTTTAACTTTTAACTTATCACTTCCCGCTATTTCTTCGGGAATGAATTTTTTTATATCTCCTCCAAAGGACAGGATTTCTCTTACGAAGGAGGAGCTTATTGCTCTGTCCTCTGGTTTGGTTAGTAGAAATACTGTTTCTATATCTGGGTTTAATTCCTGATTGATTAGAGCTATATTTCTTTCATATTGGAAATCTACTGAGTTTCTTAATCCTCTTATAATATATTTTGCATTTTGCTTATTACAATAGTCAACTAATAGGCAATTAAAGGAATCTACTTTTATCTTTTCGTATTTTTCAAAGGTCATCCTTAACCACTCAAGTCTTTGCTCAAGGGTAAAAAAGTATTTCTTTGAAGTGTTTTCTCCTATTGCAAGTATTATCTCGTCGAATAAGGGCAATGCTCTTAAGACAACCGATTTATGCCCCTTTGTTATTGGGTCAAATGAGCCTGGGAAAATGGCTATTCTCTTTTCGTTAGTATTCATTTCTTCTAATATTTCTGTCTAATTCCTTAGTTGAACGTTCATTTATTACATAAATCAACCTCAATGTCATACTATTATTATAAAAATCTCTCTTCCACGTTTTAAACTCATAGGTAACTGGTGGAAATCCATTAAAATAAACTACATCCTTTCGAATTGCAAACAAGGAGTATTGGTAACGGAAATTAAATTTCAATCTCTCCCAAATCCTAAATCTAATATCAAATACTCCGGAAATATCCTCAGACTTAAAGTCATTCAAATTGTTTAAATCTGGTCTTGAGAAATAAAGTATTGTATCCTTTGGCAATCCCCAATCCTCTCTAACACTAAATAGTCTTGAGTATTGAAGCCCTGCTCCAAAGGTCCACCCTCCACGTTTATCTTCATAATGTAGTAGAAAAGGAACAGAGGCATAGTTAAGGGTTGTATTATAATTGAATGGGTCATATTCCTCATAAGAACCCAATTGGTTAAATAATACTTCCATACTCATTAACCAATTTCTTTGTTTGTCAAGTGCTGCCATAACACCCAAACCAGTATTTAAACCTAATTTGGAATAGCCTGTGGATTCATCTCCATCAATTTGGGTTAGATTCCCTCCAGCGATTACCATTCCCTTAAAAATCTGGGAATATAACGGTTGGGATGAAAACAAAACCAATAAAACTATAATTCCTATTATACTCTTCCTCATCTTTTCTTTAAAATTATTTACTCATTCTTAGCTTCTTTCATACTTAAGCTAATCCTATTCTTTGCTAAATCTACTCCTATTACCTTAGCTCTAATCTTTTGATTTAGCTTCAGATACTCATTAGGGTCTTTTATAAATTTATTTGTAATCTGACTAATATGGACAAGTCCATCTTGATGTGCACCAATATCAACAAAGGCTCCAAATGCAGTAATATTGGTTACTATTCCATTTACTATCATTCCTTCCTTAACATCATTAATACTGTTTATATCCTTATTAAATTCAAACACTTCAAACTCTGTTCTAATATCTCTACCAGGCTTTTCCAATTCCTTAATTATATCCTTTAAGGTAGGCAATCCACAGCTTGGAGTAACGAAATCATTAATATTTATCTTTTCTCTCTTTGTTTTATCTTTAATCAATTCTTCAACAGTTGTATTTAGGCTTTTTGCCATCTTATACACTATTTCATAGCTTTCTGGGTGAACACTCGAAGAATCTAAAGGGTTTTTAGCATTTCTTATTTTTAGAAATCCTGCCGATTGTTCAAATGCTTTCTCTCCAAAACGTTTTACCTTTTTAAGTTCTTCTCTTGAGGCAAAACCTCCATTTTCGTTTCTATAATCTATAATATTCTTTGCTAATCCTTCTCCCAAACCAGAAACATAGGTAAGCAATTCCTTGGAAGCAGTATTTAAATCCACCCCTACTTGGTTAACGCAAGAAATTACAGTTTCTTCTAAAGACTTTTCTAATTTTGTTTGATTAACATCGTGCTGGTACTGCCCTACTCCTATACTCTTAGGGTCAATCTTTACTAATTCGGCAAGTGGGTCCATTAACCTTCTACCAATACTTACAGCTCCACGAACAGTTAGGTCATATTCTCCAAACTCTTCTCTTGCTCCTTGACTTGCTGAATAAACCGAAGCTCCACTTTCATTTACAAGGGTTATTATAGGGTTATTTTTAAACCTGCATTTCTTTACAACATATTCGGTTTCCCTTCCTGCAGTTCCATTCCCAATTGCTATTGCTTGGATATTAAATTCTTGAACTAATTGTTCTAAAATTGTTATTGATTGGTTTTCTTCTCTAAGAGATGAGTGTGGATAAATAACATCATCGAAAAGTAATTTTCCATTTTCATCTAAACATACTAATTTGCATCCTGTCCTAAAGCCTGGGTCAAGTGCAAGTACTCTTTTCTCACCAAGAGGAGAAGACATTAATAGTTGTCTTAGGTTTTCTGCAAATATTTTTATTGCTTCCTCATCTGCCTTTTCCTTAAGAATAGATTTTATTTCATTCTCCATAGATGGAGATAATAATCTCTTATACGAATCCTTAATGGCAAGGGATAATTGCTCAGAGCAGGAATTATTTGCTTTAATATATTGTTTTTTTATTAATTCAATAGGAGTTTCTTCATCCTCTGGCAAGATTTTCAATCTTAGGAATCCTTCATTTTCTGCTCTAAACATTGCAAGAACTCTATGCGATGGGCTTTTTAATGCCTTTTCACTCCAATCGAAGTAATTCTCATATTTCTTAGCTTCCTCTTCCTTATTCTTAATTAGTTTTGAAGCAATTAATGAATTTCTTTTATAGTAATTTCTTATCCTATCTCTAATTATTGCATCCTCATTTACCCATTCAGCAATAATATCCCTTGCTCCACTTAGAGCTTGCTCTATATTTTCTACTTCTTTTTCTGAATCAATAAATTTCTCTGCAAATAATTCTATATCTATTCTCTCTTGAGATAATATCTTTTTAGCCAATGGTTCCAATCCTTTAGCTATTGCAATGCTTGCCCTTGTCTTTCTCTTTGGTTTATAAGGTAAGTAAAGGTCTTCCAATTCACTTAAACTCTCAGCCAAAAGTATTTTTTCTTCAAGCTCCTTGCTAAGTTGACCTTGCGACTCTATTGTTTCTAATATGGTCTTTCTTCTTTTGTCTAATTCTAATAATTGGTTATATAAATCCCTAATCTGTGTTAGCTTAACCTCATCCAAACCTCCAGTCATTTCCTTACGATACCTTGCAATAAAAGGTATGGTAGCTCCCTGAGCAATAAGATTTAAAGTATTTTCAACAGCCTTAAGTTGCAATTGAGCAATCTGAGCAATTTTCTTAGAATAATCCAAAAGAGTCATAATATCTAACAATAATTTATTATGCAAATGTACAAATTAAAATTCTAATTCCATTTGCAAAGATAAACACAACACCCAAAACCACTAAACCTAAAATAAGAAGCTCTTAACCATAATAAAAAAGATACGCCGAAAAAAATAAAAGAATTTAATCAATTATCACTCCCCAATAATAACCTTCCCACTAATTCCTTTTTTGTTTTTAATTATTATTTATCTTGTTTTTGCTTGATTATTTTATGTGTTTTTCTTTGATAAAAATCGAGGCTGTCCTTTGGGTACTGGGGTTAATACTGGATAGAAAAGTTAGTAATTATAACGGAAATGGGCGATTATAAATTACTGCAAAAAAGGACTTAGTCCTTGGGGTCGGAGGACTTAGTCCTTTAGGGTTGAGGACTTAGTCCTTAGGGGTAAAGGACTAAGTCCTTTTTGGGGGTGGATATTGGCTTGTATTTTAGAGGGTTTAACCTCTTCTTAATTAACCTTTGTGTTAAGAAAAATAGCTTTTGATTCTACGAAAATAGAATCAAATTACATTTTTTTAGAATCAAGAGTTAGTTTTCTGTAATTTGATTCTATTTCACTGGAATTTGATTCTATTTTTATAGGTCTTGGAGTTTGTTTGATATGTTTTTGATAATTCTGTATCAGAAGGAAAATTAATAGCTATTAAATCTTGGTTCATGTTCTATTTATAGGGGGATGTTCCAAGCGTTCCATGTACCAATAATATTTTTTTGGAGTTTTACCCAGTTTTTTAGTATCTTTGTAGTGCTAAAATCAAAATGATAAAAATATGATTACGATAGATAAACTTCAAATTCCTAACAAGGAATACTCTACTCTTATCCTAATTGATGAGAATAGTAATTTTGGCCACTTCCTTTTAAATCCTGAACAAGAGGGTTATATAAGAAATCAATATAAGGAAAACAAAAGAGATTTCTTTGCATTTAATAATTTGGATAATTACCTTATTGTTATTGTATTTCCTATTAAGAAAACCGGTTACGAAACTATTGAAAACCTAAGAGTATTAGGAAGCAAGGCTTTGGATTTCTTTGACAAAGAACATATTAAAGCAATAAACCTGATGGGGGGTATTTCAAAAGAAGAGATACTTGGTTTTTGTGAGGGTGTTTCTCTTGCAAGCTATTGTTTCGATAATTACAAAACAGACCCTGAGAGAATTATTCATCCATTTGACCATATCTCTATAATTCACGACGATATTAGCTCTGAGGATATACAAAAGAGAATAATTATTTACGAGGCTATTGAGAAATGTAAGGATATGGTAAATGAGCCTTATTCTTCGATGAATGCAGAGCAATTGGCTGCAAACTTTGTGGATATGTCAAGAGAAACTGAGATTAAGGTTGAGGTTTTGGATAAGTTGAAGATTGAGGAATTGAAGATGGGGGGAATTTTAGCTGTTAACAAAGGAAGTATCGACCCTCCAACCTTTACTATTATGGAGTATAAACCTAATAATGCCTTAAATTCACAACCTGTGGTATTTGTTGGGAAAGGACTTGTTTTTGATACAGGGGGATTGAATATCAAAACAGGGGATTATATGAGCGATATGAAAGGCGATATGGCTGGAGCAGCAATGTTGGCAAGTGCTATATATGCAATTGCCAGACTAAATCTTCCTTATCATATTATAGGGCTTTTCCCTTCTACCGATAATCGTCCTTGTGGTAATGCCTTTGCTCCGGGAGATATTGTAAATATGTACGATGGTACAAATGTGGAAATAGTAAATACAGATGCTGAAGGCAGAATGATTTTAGCTGATGCTCTTGCATATTCCAAACAATATAATCCAGCTTTGATTATAAATGCTGCTACTCTTACTGGAGCTGCTTCCCGTGCAATTGGACCTTATGGAATTGCTGCAATTGAAAACCATGCTGGTCATTATCTTGCAGATTTAAAACAAGCAGGAAAAGATGTTTATGAGAGAATAGCTGAATTTCCTTTTTGGGATGAGTATGGAGATATGATAAAGAGCGATATTGCAGATATTAAAAACTCTACAGATGGATTTGGAGGAATGATAACTGCGGGAAAATTCCTTTCCTATTTCACTGGAGATATTCCTTTTATTCATTTAGATATTGCAGGAGTAGGACTATTTGACAAGAAAATGGGATATATTCCAAAAGGTAGTACAGGCTATGGGGTTAGATTAATAATTAGATTTATAGAGAAATACTTTATTCAAAAAAAATAAAAAAATTAGACTTTAAATATTAAATAAAAAAAATGGAAACTAAGATTATCAGCCCTAAAAGGGATAAAAATAAAATTTTGATTGGAATTTCTCATGGAGATTTTAATGGAATTAGCTACGAAATACTTCTAAAAACATTTACTGATGCAAGGCTAATGGAAAGCTGTACTCCAATACTTTATGGCTCTTCAAAAATTCTATCCTATTACAAGAAAATGCTTAACCTTGGAGACTTTCCTTTTGTAAACATCAAAACACCCGAGCAGGCAGAGGAAGGAAAACTAAATGTTTTAAATATTATCCACGACGAAGTTAAGATAGATGTAGGTCAAGCAACTGAAACTGGAGGAAAATTAGCCGCACTAAGTTTGGACTTAGCAAGCGACGATATAATTCAGGACAAATTCGACGCTCTTGTTACCTGCCCTATCAATAAAAGCAATATACAAAGCGATACCTTTCATTTCCCAGGACATACTGAGTATTTAACTCAAAAATTCAAAGCTGATGATTCGCTTATGATAATGGCTTGCGACAGGATAAAGATAGGTATTATGACCAATCACCTTGCTCTAAGAGATATCCCTAATATTATTACTGAGGATTTAATTATCCGCAAACTTAGAACAATGAATCTATCTCTAAAAAGAGATTTTGGTATTCGTATGCCTAAGATTGCAGTTATGGCTCTTAATCCACATGCTGGAGACCATGGAGTAAATGGAGATGAGGATGAGAAAATTATTGCTCCAGCAATTAACAAAGCATTTAATGAAGGAATACTTGCCTTTGGACCCTTCCCTGCTGATGGTTTCTTTGGTTCTTCTGATTTTAGCAATTACGATGGAGTATTGGCTCTTTATCACGATCAAGGACTTATTCCTTTCAAGTTAATGAGTTTTGCAGAAGGAGTAAATTTCACAGCAGGTTTGCCTTATGTTAGAACATCACCTGCTCACGGAACTGCTTATCATATTGCAGGGAAGAATCAGGCGAATGCTCAAAGCTTTAGAAACTCAGTATTTCTTTCAATCGATATTATTAAAAACAGAAGAGATTACGACGAACTAACTACAGATGTACTCAAAATCTCCAAAAAGGATAATTTTGTTGATGAAGATATAACAAATGAGCTTCAAAAAGACGATGAGCCAACTCTATAACCAAATAATTGAACTAAGAAAAGAAATTAACCAACATAACTATAACTACTATGTGTTGGACAATCCCACTATTTCCGACACTGAGTTTGACTTTCAACTAAAAGAACTTGAAAATTTAGAGAAAGAATATAAGAAAGAGAATCCAGAAATGGATGACTCTTTCTTTTCTTATTCCCCCACCCAAAGAGTTGGAGGAGAAACCAACAAAGCTTTTAAGCAGGTTGAACATAAATATCAAATGCTCTCTCTTTCCAACACCTATTCAATTGAAGAGATTAAGGATTTTGTAAAAAGAGCAGAAGAAGGTTTAGGTTCAAATGAAGAATTGGAATGGGTTTGTGAATTAAAATATGATGGAGTTGCAATAAGTTTGAACTATAAAAAAGGAAGACTTGTTCAAGCCCTTACTCGAGGAAATGGACTTCTTGGAGATGATATAACCGATAATATTAAAACCATTCGCTCTATTCCTATGGAACTTTTTGGAGATGATTATCCTGAAGAATTTGAAATTAGAGGAGAAGTAATATTTCCTCATAAAGCCTTTGAGGAGTTTAACGCTCAAAAAATAGCTCAAGGAGAAGAGCCTTTGGCTAATCCTCGAAATGCAGCCTCTGGAAGTATAAAACTACTTAACCCAAAAGAAACTGCAAAAAGAAAATTGGATTGTTTCCTCTATTTTCTACTTACAGACAATAACCCTGAATTAAATTCTCTTACTCATTACCAAAGGCTTCAAAAAGCAAAGTCTTGGGGATTCAATATTCCTAGCTTTATGGCAATATGCAATAATATGGAAGATATTGAAAACTTTATTGACTATTGGGATAAGGAAAGATTTAATCTTGGTTTCGATATAGACGGAATTGTTATCAAACTAAATAATACTCTTCTTTGGGATAGGCTTGGCTCTACTGCCAAAAGCCCTCGTTGGGCAACAGCCTATAAGTTTAAAGCTCAAAGAAAGGAAGCAAAACTTCTTAGCATTGAATATCAAGTTGGAAGAACGGGCGTAATTACTCCTGTTGCTAATTTTGAACCTGTTTTGCTTGGAGGAACAATTGTTAAGAGAGCCTCTTTGCATAATGCAGATATAATTGAGAAGCTCGATATTCATACAAATGATTATTTATATGTAGAAAAAGGAGGAGAGATTATTCCAAAGATAATTGGAGTAAATCTTGAAAAAAGAGAGCTTGGAGCTAAGAAAATAGAATATATTACTAACTGTCCTGAGTGTAATACCCCTTTAATAAGAGAAGACACCGAAGCTGGACATTATTGTCCAAACTATAACCACTGCCCTGTTCAGATATTAGGTCGCTTTGAACATTTTGCAAGTAAGAAAGCAATGAATATTGATACCCTTGGAGGAGAAAGAATAAAATACTTACTTGACCATAAACTTATTGACGATTTTGCTGATATTTATTCCTTAAAAGAAGAAGGCCTTATAGGGATTGGGAGCATGGATGAAAACAAGAAAACCACAATTCAAGAAAAAGGAGCCACAAACCTGATTCAGGCAATTGAGGATTCAAAGAATATTCCTTTTGAGAGAGTGCTTTATGGATTAGGCATTCGTTATGTTGGAGAAGTGGTTGCAAAGAAACTTGCTAAACATTATAAGAATATAGATGGTCTGATTAATGCGAACTTTTTAGAACTAACTCAAGTTGATGAGATTGGAGATAAGATAGCACAAAGCATAATTGATTATTTCTCAAACCAAGAAAACCTATCTCTTATCCAAAAACTAAAATCCAAAGGATTGAAATTTGAAATTGAAGAAACTTTCCTTAGCAATAGTCTTGAAGGATTAAGCTTCGTTGTAAGTGGAACCTTTGAAGGTTATAGCAGAGAAGCCCTAAAGAAAACTATTGAAGACAATTCAGGAAAGGTTTTAAGTGCAGTAAGTGCAAAGGTTGATTATTTGGTTGCAGGAGATAAAATGGGACCAGAGAAAAAACGTAAAGCAGAGAAATTAGGAGTGAAAATAATATCCGAACAAGAGTTTAATTTAATGATAAATAAATAAAAAAACACTATGAAAAAAATTATTTCAACCTTAGCATTATTACTAATAGTTAGTACAACTGCTTTTTGCCAAACAGATAAAGAATATTCAGAAACTTTAAAAAAATACTTTGAAATTAGTGGTAGTAATGCAACTGTAAGTACTGCATTAGATCAAATGATGGAATTGTTAAAAACACAACTTCCAAACCTTGATGAAAAAGAATGGGGTAAAATATATAAAGATATAATAGAGGAGTCAATGAATGAATATATTGAAATGGTTATTCCAATATTTCAAAAATATCTTACCAAAAGTGATTTGGAAGAAATGATAAAATTTTATCAAACACCAATTGGACAAAAGTTTTCTAAAAGTAATACTTCAATTACTAAAGATGTAATGTCTATTTCTCAAGAATGGGGAATGAAATTATCAGAAAAACTGATGGAAACAATTCAAAAGACAAACGAAGAATAAATATCAATAATCTATTAATGAAGAAAGTTGCTTTTCATACTTTAGGATGTAAGCTCAATTTTGCTGAAAGCTCTGATTTGGCAAGAAGATTTACTCAAAACAACTACGAACAAGTTTCCTCAAAAGAATTTGCAGATGTATATGTTATTAATACCTGTACAGTTACTCAAGTGGCTGAAAAAAAATGTAGGAATGCAATTCGTGTGGCAAACCATATAAATCCTAATGCTATAATTGCAGTGATTGGTTGTTTTGCTCAGCTTAATCCAAAAGAAATTGCAGAGATTGAAGGAGTAGATATAATTTTGGGAAATGCTGATAAGCATAAATTATTCGAATATATCGAAAGCAAAGAGAAATTTGATGAGCATTTCAAAGAGGTTGTACCAATTGATAATGTAAAAGAATTCGTTCCCTCCTACTCTTTTGAAGACAGGACAAGGAGTTTCTTGAAAATACAAGACGGATGCGACTATTTCTGTTCCTATTGTGCCATTCCTTTTGCAAGAGGAAGAAGCAGAAGCGATACCATTGAAAACACAATTAAAAAAGCCTATGAATTAGAGAAGGAAGGCAAGAAAGAAGTTGTGTTGACTGGAGTAAATATTGGAGATTTTGGAAAACACCAAGGCGAGGATTTCTTTTCTCTTATTAAAGAATTAGATAAGGTTGAACATATTGAGAGATATAGAATTTCAAGTATTGAACCAAATCTAATTACTAATGAAATTATTGATTTTGTAAGCACTTCAAGAAGTTTCTTACCTCATTTTCATATTCCTTTGCAAGGGGGAACAAATTTCTTGCTTGAGAGAATGAAAAGGAAGTATAACAGAGAATTGTTTGAGGACAGAGTAAGATATATAAAGAAAATTATGCCTTCGGCTTTTATTGCAGCTGATATAATTCTTGGTTTCCCTGGAGAGAGCGAAGAAGAATTTAATGAAACAATTGCCTTTATCGAATCCCTACCCCTATCCGCTCTACATGTGTTTACATATTCCGAAAGACCAAACTCATTAGCAATAAATTTTGAAGGCAAAGTTCCTATGAATATTCGCAAAAAGAGAAGCTTGATTATGCAGGATATTTCCAATAAAAAGAAAAAGGAATTTTACATTCAAAACATTGGTTACAAAGCAAGTGTGCTTTGGGAAGAAGATAATGACAAAGGGATGATGTATGGATTTACTGATAATTATATTAGAATTTCAAGGAAGTTTGATAAGAGTTTAATCAATCAAATTACCTATGAAACCCTTTCATATATAAATCCTAAAACTCATAATTTCGAATTAATTAACTTTGAAACTGAAATATAATACACCAATAAAACTTTTGGATTTCTAATTTGTTACTTGATGAGGATATTAATATATCCATTTTGCTCTTTAATTTAAAAAACACATAGGTTATGAAAAATATATACTTATTTTTTAGTTTGGTTTGTCTAAGCCTTAATTTATTGGCTTCTGATTTTGCAATTTTGAATAGTCAGGGCAAACTTATTCACTATAATTTTACTTCTGGCTCGAGCGTTGGAGTAACCAATAATCCTAATAATTACTCGGGCTCTATAACAATTCCATCAACAGTAACATATAATAATAATGTATATTCTGTTTCTTCTATTGAAGATTACGCTTTTCAAAATTGTACAAATCTAAGTTCTATTACAATTCCTAATTCAATATTAAATATTGGATCATATGCTTTTTCTAACTGTTCTTCATTATCATCAATAACTCTACCTAATTCGTTAAAACATATAGATGAATATGCTTTTTACTTCTGCACAAGTCTTCAATCAATAGTATTGCCTGATTCAATTTCACAAATAAGTAGTAGTTGTTTTTATAATACCAATATTTCATCAATAAATATTCCAGATAATGTTAAATCAATAGGTAATCAAGCTTTTGGATTCTGTGCTAATTTAAGAAAAGCAAATCTTTCTAATGTAATTAATATTGATGATTATGCTTTTTATTATTGTACAACCATTGATTCTATTATATTTCCAAATACATTAAAGAGAATAGGATATAATGCATTCCACCATTGCGATTCAATTAAATCTGTGATTCTACCCAACTCATTAACCGAATTGGCTGAATCATCTTTTTCATATTGTCATTCTTTAGAGTATCTAAGTCTCCCTTCAAGTTTAACTAAAATCAAACCAAATACCTTTAACTATTGTAATAATATTAAATATCTAAATATTCCAATTGGAGTAACTGAAATTGGAGAAAATGCTTTTAGTAATTGTTTTAGCTTAGATTCAATTTTTATCCCAAGCACTGTTCAAATTCTTGGTAATAGCTGCTTTAATAATTGCGGTCAATTAATTTCATTAACAAACCTTGCCCTTACTCCTCAAACAATTAATTCCACTACATTCACAGGTGTTAATCCTAATGCAATATTAAAAGTCCCTTGTGGCTATGATTCAATTTATCAAGCAAGCCCTTATTGGAGTTCGTTTACAAATATTATAGATAACCAAGTAGTATCAAAGAATATAAATGCAATAATTTGCAATAATCAGACTTATAATCTTAATGGCTTTAACCAAAATCAATCAGGAATATATTCTCTAAACTATACTTCTCAAAACAGTTGTGATAGCGTAGTAAATCTATTCCTTAATGTAAAAATCCCTGATACTACAATTATTGAGGCAAAGATTTGTTATGGATATTCATTTAACGATTATGGTTTTAATGAAAATAGTACAGGAGTATATTATAATATCCTCCAATCCTCTTTAGGTTGCGATAGTGTTTTACAATTAAACTTAGAGATTCTTATGCCAGACACATTAATAATAAATGAATCTGTTTGCCCTGGATATTATTTTAATGGTAATGGCTTTTATACTTCAACTCCTGGCACATATGTTCAAAACTTATTCAACTCCAATGGTTGCGATAGTATTATTATTCTTAATCTAAGCAATTATAGTATTGACACAACAATAATCAATGACTTTAATTGCTACGGTGAATTATATGATAAATTCGGCTTTAATGAATATTGGACTGGAACTTACATTCAACACACCACCACTTCTCATGGTTGTGATAGTGTTGTTATTCTTAATCTAACAACCGGTGATTATCAATACCAATATTATAATGAATCAATATGTCAAGGTCAGACCTTTAATCAACATGGTTTTAACTGTGATACAACAGGAGTTTATAGGTTAGAATTACAGTCAGTAAATGGTTGTGATAGTATTATAGAATTAAACCTCACAGTTAATCCTTATTATAAATACGAGATAACCGACACTGTTTGTCAAGGTTATTTAATTGTAGGGCATGCTACTGTTGATACTTCTGGTATATATATTATCACACAACCAAACTATTACGGATGTATGGATACAACGATTTATAATCTAACAGTAATTGAAACTCTTGACACTAATTATATTGATATTAATCTTTGTCCTGGGGAGTATTATACTGTAAATGGTTTAAATTATTACCCTCCTGGAATATACACTATTAATCTTCAAAGCGTTTTTGGATGCGATAGTATTGTAGTGGTTAATCTTATTCAAAACTATAATTCTAATCAATATTACAACGAAACAATCTGCCAGGGTGAAACCTTTACTCAATACGGATTTAACTGCGATACATCTGGGGTTTACACACAAGAACTACAAACAATTAATGGATGTGATAGCATTATTAGCTTAACACTAAATGTAATTCCTAATAATAGCACAATAATATTCGATACAATTTGTCAAGGAGAGGATTATTTCTTTTATGGAATTAATGTAAGTGATTCTTCAGGAGTATATCAGTATTTAGCTCAAACTTCAAATGGTTGTTACGATACAATGACTCTTAATCTTTTAGTCAAAGAAAACTCTTTTTTCAATATTGATACTATTTCTTGCTCAGGAATTAGAATAAACGATATTGATTATAATTCAACAGGTGTTTACCAACAAACTCTTGTAAATTCTATTGGTTGCGATAGTATAATAAATATAAATCTTACAATTCCTACTGTTGATACTCCAGAGATTTGCATGGTTACTGTTAATGAGAATAATAATAATGTTATTATTTGGGATAAAGAAGAGGAGGTAATAGAATATCAAATATATAAGGAAGGAACACAATTAGGACAATTTGAATATATTACTTCTATTCCTTATTCCGAGCCTTCTGTTTGGGAAGACACTTCTTCAAATGCCTTAACAAGATCTTATAGATATAAGATTGCTGCCAAGGATACTTGTGAGCATAACACTGAACAAAGCTCATCCCATAAAACTCTTCACCTTACTATCAATCAAGGATTAAACAATACTTGGAATTTAATCTGGACTCCTTATGAAGGAATTAATTATAACACATATAATATATACAAGGGAAGAGTAAATCATTTTGATTCTCTATTTCTTTTAACTACAATCCCTTCAAGCAGCACTTCATACACAGATTTCAACACAGATAGTGGAGATGTATATTATCAAATAGAAATCTTAATACAAAATCCTTGCAATATAACTAAATCATTAAACTCAATACGCTCTAATATAGCTTCTAACAAATTGATAGGATTAGAACAAATTGAATTATCAGAGGAAATTAATCTATATCCTAACCCAAGCAATCTCAAAACCACATTAGATTTAGGAGAAGGAAATATTTATGGAGACATTATAATACATAATTCCATAGGCATGGAAGTAAAGAGATTAAAATATAATAACAAAGCATTGGAAATTAATATAAAGGATTTAGAAAAAGGAATCTATTATATCAATATCAGAACAAAGAAATTAAATATCACTAAGAAATTAATAGTAATCTAATCCTAATTTTCATACACCCGTATGAGTATATTTCAACTATAAAATACAGATAAAAAATACAAAAAAACAGTAATTTTTGTTCAATTATCCAATATTTTTACTATCTTTGCAAGCACAAGGAAATGAAAGCCTTATTCCTTTAGAAAATCACCCCATTTTGTAAAACTACATTATGGTAGCTACCATAACACTCGTGTGGTAGGTACCATAAGGGGCGTGTGGTAGCTACCATAATACTGTTGTGGTAGCTACCATCCTAACATTTAAATCAAGGAAAAAAACTTTTAAATCAAAGAAAAATTCTTTTTTATCAAAGAAAAATTCTTTTAAACTTGATTTAAATAGATTTATTCTTGACTAAAATCTCCAAAGTTTTCCCCATATATAAAAATAAATACATATCTTTGACATTTGAAAAACCAAAAAATAATGAAAACCACAAAACTTTCAACGGCAATATTAATTGGCAGTGCAGTATTAGGCTCGACCAATTGCGAGGCACAAGTGAAGAAAGATTCTTTGGAATTATCTAATAATCCCAACAAGGAAAACCAACTTGAAAAGAAATTCCCAATAATCAAAAAGGACAGCATTGAACTTGAAAAGAGATTAAAAGAGTTAGCAGAAACGGAGTACAAAGGCAAACTTGCGATGGGGGCTATGTGTTATGCCGTTAGTTTAAGTATAAATAAAGATTCAATGGACCTTTCATGTAATATCTGTAATGAAAAAACACGTTACAGAGAAAGAGATATTTATTATGTAAAATATATTACTGATATTACTAATAAAATAAAAGCATTGAATTATGATGTAGTTTTGGATTATGGTGAATATTGTAATCATTGTAATAAAGAAAGATTGAAAGAGCCATCCTTAATTTTTAAAATACGTTTTTCAAAGGATGCAGATTATCACGTTACTAAATCAAATATTAAGTATGATTACTTAATTCTTTTTGAATTTCTTAAAGGTAATGATAAATATGATAAAGGAATGGAAGGAGAATTTCCTTTGCATTTAGAAATAGATGTTTTAAAGAAAATGACTGGGCTTGGCAAAGACATAATTGTTCATAAACATTATGGATTTGGCAATTGGAATAAAGAAGAGTTTATTAAAAAGTTGAAAGAATTCGGATATTCAGACGAAGAGATCGAGAAAAGAATTAAAGAAGAAGATGAAAAAGAATAATACAAAACTTTCAACAGCAATATTAATTGGTAGTGCAGTAATAGGCTCTACCAATTGTGATGCTCAAGTGGAGAATTATTCAAAGGATAATCCAAAAATCATTAAGGATAGTGTTGAGTTAGAAAAGAGATTGATTCAATTATCAAACATTGAACACAAAAGTAGTATTGATGATATTGTTTCTGCAATGTGTTATGCTGTTGTGGCAAATAGAGATACAACAGATTTCACTTGCAGTGTTTGTAATAATATTACACGCTATAGGGTTGATGATATAAATCATATTAAGCTTATTAAAAAGACTTTTGATAAGATAAAATCATTAAAATATGATGTTATATTAGATGATAGCGAGTTTTGTGAACATTGTAATAAAACAAAGTTAAAGGAACCTTCTCTAATTTTTAAAATACGTTTTTCAAAGAATTCAGATTATCATATTGTAAAGTCAAATATGGTAGAGGAATATTTAATTCTTTTAGATTTTTTGAAAGGTAAAGATAAGTATGATTCAGGAAGAGGTGGAGAAAAACCTCTTAATTTAGAAATAGATGTTATTAAAAAGATGACTGGACTTGGTTCTGAAATAATAACTTCAAAACCTAAAACCAAAAAGAAATGAAAAAGAATAAAACAAAACTTTCAACGGCAATATTAATTGGCAGTGCAGTAATAGGCTCTACCAATTGTGATGCTCAAGTGGAGAAAGATTCTTTGGAATTATCTAATAATCCCAACAAGGAAAACCAACTTGAAAAGAAGTTCCCTATTATTAAAAAAGATAGCATTGAACTTGAAATAAGGTTAAGAGGATTGGCAGAAACAGAGTACAAAGGAGAATTAAGAGGTGGAGCAATGTGTTATATACCTATCACTTCTTATGATAAACCTTATATTTGTCCTATATGTAAAAAGACAACTTTGAATTTTACTGTTGATAAAGATCAAATAGAATCTATCAGAGCTATTTCACAAAAGATAAAACAATTAGGTTATGATGTTATACTTGATGAAAGTGAGTTTTGTGAACATTGTCGTGACAAAAAAGCAAATGAAAATTCGATAGTAGTTACTCAATCACCAGATAAAACAAAATTTGAATTTAGGAAAAATGATAGAATTGAATATCCTGTACTTATTTTTAAGATACGTTTTTCGAAAAATTCTAAATATCATGTTGTCAAGTCAAATTTTGAATTTGATTATTTAATACTTTGGGAATTCCTAAATGACAATGATAAATATAATGCAGGAAGGGCAGGTGAACTTCCTTTACATATGGAAATAGATGTAATAAAGAAAATGACAGGACTTGGTGCTGATTTAATAGCACCAGAACCTAAAACCAAAAAGAAATGAAAAAGAATATTATAGAACAAATAACCGAACAAGTAACCGAACAAGTAACCGAACAAGTAAAAAAGTATAATGAAAGAAGATAAAGTATTTATACCTAAATCGGTTGTTTTGGAATTGACTTATAGATGTAATCATAGGTGTTTGTTTTGCTCTTGTCCTTGGGAAGCAACAGAAGAAGATGCTCCGAAGTATGATAAAGGTGGGGAAATGGACTTTGAAGAATGGAAAAGGACTTTGGATATTCTTCATAAATTGGGAGTTGAGAACGTTTCTATTTCTGGAGGAGAAGCCTTGCTAAAAGATTGCTTATTAGATTTGTTAGCTTATATAAGAGAAAGGAATGTATTTAATGTAAACAATCCTATTGTTCTTATCTCTAATGGACTACTGATGAATGAAGAATTCTTACAAGCCTTTAAGAAATATAATATTCATTTAAGTATGAGTCTTCCAGGGTTGGATACTTTTGAAAAACATACGGGAGTTGATAATGCTGCGGGAGTTTTGTATTGGTTCCAAAGAGCTAAGGAGATTGGAATTGAAACAACGGTTAATATTACTGTTACTGATATAAACTATTATGAACTATATGAAACAATAGCTAATGGGCTAATTGCTGGAGCAGATACATTATTATTAAATCGTTTCCTTTTGGGAGGAAGAGGATTAACTTATAAGAAAGAACTTTCTTTAAATACTGAGCAGTTAAATGGTATGCTTGAAACAGCCGAAAACGTATTAGCCCTTTCCAAACGTATTGGCTCTGTTGGTACTGAATACCCTTTATGTATTATTAAGGATAGAGAGAAATACAAACAACTAAGAATAGGAAGCCTTTGTTCTGCAGCTAAGGATTTCTTTGTAATAGACCCAAGCGGATTTGTTAGAGCTTGTAACCATTCTCCTCATAAGGTAGGTTATATATTTGATAAGGAGATTATAACAGACACTGATTATTGGCAAAAGTTTAACACGAGAGCCTATATACCTCACGATTGTATTATGTGCAAAGATGTAAACTACTGCGATTGTGGTTGCAGAGAAACAGCATCGATAGTATACGGAGACCTAAAAGCAAAGGACCCTTGTTTGATGTAATTTAGTAATCTGTTTTTGATTTCTCTATTGCTTGGAAATTCCAGTGGTTTAAGAAATTAATTACTTCTTTTTCGTTATATCCCTCTCCTTTCTCTAAATACGCAGAGTTTTGAGTATGGAGTCTCTTCCCTTTTTGGTCAAGCACAACAAAAACAGGAAAGCCAAATCTCTTAGGATTATCTAAAGCCTTCATCGCTTCAGGATTTTTATTATCCTTTGACCAATTAACCTTTACTATAATATAATCTTTCTCAAGTGCTTGCTTAACTGCTTCGTTTGTTTTAGTAAACTCATCGAACATTAAGCACCACTTACACCAATTCCCTCCAACTATTGCCAATACGTGCTTATTTTCTTTTTCAGCCCTAAGTATTGCTTTATCTAATTCTTGTTTAGCATCTATGGTTTCGTTATAAACCTTTTGACTAAAACCATTTAATCCAATTAGTACAAACCCTAATAATAATAAAGCCTTAATTCTCATAATTATTTTGTTATTTACTTTATGCTATTGATATTTACATTCATATATTTATAGAACGATTATATAACGATAAAATTATCATTATGGTATCAATTTTATTTGTAAATCCAATTAAATATATGTATTTTTGCCTTTAGTTAAACAAGGGATAAGAGTTCTTGATAAAAAAAGAATAATACATATATAAACCTAAAAAAAGAAATTATTATGAGCATTAAAGGAACAAAAACAGAACAAAATCTTTTAAAAGCATTTGCTGGAGAATCACAAGCTAAGAATCGTTACACCTTCTTTGCAAAGCAAGCTAAGAAAGATGGATTTGAACAAATTGCAGGATTCTTTATGGAAACAGCTCTTCAAGAAGAACAACATGCAAAAGTATTTTTCAAACACCTTGAAGGAGGAATGGTTGAGATAACTGCATCCTATCCAGCAGGAGTTATTGCTACTACAGCAGAAAACCTTTTAGCAGCAGCTGAAGGAGAGCATGAAGAATGGGCTGATTTATATCCAGAGTTTGCACGCATTGCAGAAGAAGAAGGATTCCCAAAAATTGCTACTTCTTTCAAGATGGTTGCAAAGGTAGAGGTTGAGCATGAAAATCGTTACAGAAAATTATTAGAAAACATCGAAAAGAATCAAGTATTTGCTCGCCCTGAAGAAAGAGTATGGGTATGTAGAAAATGTGGATTCCACTACAAAGGAGTTAAAGCATTAGAAAAATGTCCTTGCTGCGATCATCCTAAAGCATATTTTGAATTAGAATGTTTAAACTACTAATCAAATAAAACTAACTAAAAAACCAAAAGAGGCTGCAAAACAAACCAGCCTCTTTTTTTATTATTTATTGCAATTCTTGATTTTAGAAAACAAATCCTATTCTCAATGAACCAGAAGCAGCTGGAGCAATTACTTTTCTATCATCTGTAAAAACTCCATACATATAACCAATAGAAAAATTAAAAAAATCGTCTTGGTTAGTAACAGGACTACAAATATTTACACCTAAGCCAAAATTCACATCAAGGGTTAATCTATTCCAAAACACCCATTGATAGCCAATATTTGCTAATGCTGAAAATGTAGTCATTCTTTTATAAAAGATGGGGTTATCATCTTCAGAGCTTGATTTCTTCATGAAATCAAATTCTAACCCACTTAGGAAAGGGACTGTATCAATCAACTTAGTATAAGTTGCAAAAAACACTTCAGGTTTTAGATACCAGCCTTTAAATTTATTACTTGAATTCTTATTCAGCATAAATTTATATCCTGCTCTTAAATTAAAACCTTTAGCATCAACCCAAAGAAAATCATATCCTAAACCAATAATACCAAGTCCTAATTCAATATTTCTATTTTCAGAAATATTCCTTTCATAGGTGATTTGAGTAAAATTAAGAGCTGGAGAGCATAGATTAAGTTTTAAAACATTATTCAAGTTCCTTTCCTTAACCAACGAATTATCATCACTTCCCTGAGCTTTTGCATATCCACAAATTAACCCAAGAACCAAAAAGAAAAATAATCCCTTTGAGAAAAAACTGATTTGATTTCTTTTTAAATTCATAATCAAAAGTTTTAATATTAGACTGCAAACTTAATCAAATAAATTCAAATATGATATTCGCTTTCTGATTATTTTGCTTTTCAGCTTAGTTATTTTGAACGCAGACTTAGTTATTTTAAATGCAAAATAACTTCTTCTAAATTCAAAACTAAGGTCTATTAGGTTTCACTCCCCAATAATTAGCTTCCCACTAATACCCTTTCCATTAATAACAACCCTATAAGTATAAGTACCAGGATTAAGCGTTGAAACATCTATCCTATTACCAATTTGAGCATTCAACTTACTCTTCTTAACCAATCTACCCTGAATATCAAAAAGCTCAATCTCAGAAGAAGAAAACCTATCCGCCTCAATATCCACATTAATAAAATCCTTAGAAGGATTAGGATAAACCTTTATAGATGCTTTTTCGTTTGTTTCGATATTAGTTAGTTCTGATAATCCATTAGGCATAAATTTTACTAACCATGACTGACTACTATAATTTACACCTCTATCATAATAATTGTGTAAGTATACAGTAAATATTACTCCTCCATCGTCTGTAGCTTTTACTCCAGTTATTTGTTTTGGGGCTTGATACATAAAATTGTCAAACCTATATTTAAAGTTTATCTCCCCTCCTAAACCAAAATTCAATATTTCTATAAATCCACTTCCATCATAGCTTGACACTTCATAACATAAATAGATTGAGTCTGTCCTTAAATAATCAAATTTTGCAGTCATTGGCCATATACTTTCGTAAATTTCTCCAACATTGTAAGTGATAGTGTCTATAGTTTTTGTATTGGTATTTGTTATAAATAAATATAAATCTTGACTTCCTGTAAGTCCAATCACAATTGAGTCATTAATTGACTTCATATTTGGAAACATTCTGTTGGGAATACTATCTATTATCTCTAAACTGTTTTTATCTATATAATAAATATTAGCCAAATCTAAAGATGTATTTAAATATTTAGAAAACAAAAATTTATCTCCATGTTCTTCAAAGGAGTATACATAACTTTTCAATGGTCTATAATGCACTTTTGAATTTACAACATTTCCTAATGTATCAACAATCGATATTCTAAATCTGTCTAAATTCTGATTAATATCTGCCTCACTTAATGGAGGTAATGATAATAATGCAAATTCATTCTCTTTGGTAAAACGTAAAGAATAATTAAGCCCTTCAACTGTTGAATCTGGAATTCTTTTAATTTTTACTCCATCATTTAAATCATACAAAATCATATATGCAGAATCATTCCCTGAATCGAAATTATACCCTACTCTTATTCCGTAAAATACATCATTTATTTTATTATTATATGGACCAAAAAAGAAAGGGTAATCTTGAACTGAGTTAACAAATAATGTATCTAATAATTGCAAATCTTTATTTATTTGCATCATATAATAATAATTTCTTTTTAAAGCACCGACATAAATACTATTTTCTGTATGATTTCTAACTAAATTCATAAATGATTTAGAAGAATTAATATCAGGCAATATCCCTTTTAGTTTAATCTTTTCATCTTTATATGTTGTATCAAATATCTGAGATATAAGTGGATTTGAAAAGAAAATACTTATTACTAAGATTATTAATTTATACTTGTTTTTCATTAGATTATTATTTAGTTGTTACTTAATTATATTTGATTCCTGTGTGTAAAAGAAGTCAGATAGTAATAATACTGTTGGAAAGATTGGATTATCTTTCTTTGTAGTGTATTTATTTGCTTTCTTAGCAGCATATTAGTTTACTCTCGTATATTATCTGGCTGCAAATCTAATAAAATAAATTGGAATATCAAACAATTTTTGTTTTTATTTATTATTTATCTTGTTTTTGCTTGATTATTTTATGTGCTTTCTTTGATAAAAATCAAGGCTGTCCTTTGGGTACAGGGTTTAATACACATAATAACAGCTGAAAATGGGATAGAAGAGTTAGTAATAATAACGGAAATGGGCGATTATAAATTACTACAAAAAAGGACTTAGTCCTTGGGGTCGGAGGACTTAGTCCTTAGGGGTAAAGGACTAAGTCCTTTTTGAGGGTGGATATAGGCTTGTATTTCAGAGGGTTTAACCTATTCTTAATTAACCTTTGTGTTAAGAAAAATAGCTTTTGATTCTACGAAAATAGAATCAAATTACATTTTTTTAGAATCAAGAGTTAGTTTTCTGTAATTTGATTCTATTTCGCTGGGATTTGATTCTATTTCATTGTGATTTAAATTTCTATTTATAGATAAACTATTAAACATTTCAAAAAACGTCCTCAGACCTATTAAAAAAGATACGCCGAAAAAATAAAAATATTCGGCGTATCTTTTTATTTTCTCGGCGTAAAATTTTAAACCTAATTTAAAGAATAGAATTTAGCAATTATCACTCCCCAATAATAACCTTCCCACTAATTCCTTTCCCATTAATAACAACCCTATAAGTATAAGCACCAGAACTAAGATTTGAAACATCTATCCTATTGCCAATTTGAGCATTCAACTTACTTTTCTTAACCAATCTACCCTGAATATCAAAAAGCTCAATCTCAGAAGAAGAAAACCTATCCGCCTCAATATCCACATTAATAAAATCATTAGAAGGATTAGGATAAACCTTTATAGATGCTTTTTCGTTTGTATCAAGGTTTGTTAAACTGGCAAATCCATTTGGAGAGAATTTAAGTATCCATGATTTCCCATATAAAATTCCAGTAATTAATAGATTATTATCTCCTATAACTTTAATACCTGTTACATTAATCCAATGTACGCTATCATAATCAATTTTATATGTAAAATTTAAGTCCCCATTTATATTGAAATTAACAATGGTTAGAAAATCTTTACCAGGATTAGAATACTGGACACCATTTTCATTAAACTCACTCGATTTATAACAAAAGTAAATTGAATCCTCTCTTGAGAAATCAATTAAATCAGAGAAAATTATAGGATTATAAAGAAACACCCATAAAGAATCTGGGTTGAAGTCTCCAAAATATATTGAATTGACTTTATTAGTTTTATAGTTAATTATATTAGCTTTTAAACGATTTGAATTTTCTGAATTTCCATAACTTACGACAATTGAATCATTAACCCTCCTTGCTCCATTTAAACTATTTCTTAAATCTATACCATCAAGGATATCTATGCTTTGTAAGCTTAAGTCAGACTTATCAAAATTTAAAACTTTATTTTCAAAAAAGAAATGAGAGAAAATTTTATAATTGTCTTGAGTTTCTACAAATCTAAAATTAGAAAAACCAGAAATTCCTTGAGTTGAAAAAGATATTAAATTGTTTTTAATAGGATTTCCAAGCAAATCAAAAAGATGAATATCAATAAATACAGAATCACTTAATGAAAAATTATCAATTTGGTAAAACAATAAATTTCTATCATCTGTAAGAGTAATCCAATATGGATTATGATAATTATCGTTCCAAAATCTATTATTTGAATCTGTATTATCTATTATTTTTTTAGAGTAGAGATGATTAGTTACAGAATCATAAACACTAAGGTATAGTGAATCTAAATTTAAATTATTTTCATATTGGTTCAATGTAAATAACTTATTATCATATTTGAAACACATATAAATCTCATTATCAATTTGAAAATACTCTAAAGTATCAAAATCAACATTAACTCGATAGAGATGAACCAAATTATTATAGTAATTCTGTATCCAAATATTATCCTTATTGTCATAATCCTTGAAAATATAAGGTCTCACATAACTATAATTTGTATCATATATCTCTAATATCTTAAGATTTTGATCTACATTTATTAGATTTGAATTTTGTGAATATCCTTTTTGGAATGCAAATAAACAAAACAGAATAATAACTAATTTGGGGAAAATAAGGTTTCTTGTTTTCATAATCATGTGTTTTTATGATTTAATCTTTATTAACAACAATTCTTTAAGCTATATTGTAATCTCTAAAAGCATTTTTTTTGAAAATATGAATATTACAGATTAAGAACTTAAACTTTGCAAATATAATAAAATAAATTCGATTGTTTATATTTTTAATCTCGATTTATTCCTGTTTTAAAAGTTATTTCATATAAAAGACTTAACTTTGCTGATTATTATTCTTTATATGGGAAAAAATATGAAAATTGATAAGACATGTTTTAATCAAGAAAGATTTACCGTTTACTTTCTTTTGTTTTTGATTTATCTTATAACCTTCTACCCTCTTACCAAGATTGGATTTACTGTTGGAGATGATATTGATTTTTATATTGAATTAGGTAAAGATAACCTGCATGAGATTATAAGAAATACTGCTTTTTCTCATGGAAGATTCTTTTTTCTTTTTATGCGTTATTTCCTGTTAGTGCCTCACCTAATTGATAATCCCATATATTTTGATTTGTGTTACATCCTCCCTATTGCAAGTAGCTTTATTTTATTCTCAAGATTAATCCAAAGGGTATTTAATAATGATTCGATTACTCTTTTTTCAGCTGTTTTATTAGCCTCTTCTTTTCAGATTGCGGCCTTTCACTCCAGCACAACTGCATATCCTTTCTTCTTTACTCTTGGTTTTTGCTTCCTTTTGATTTCTTTTCATGTTTTTTTATCGTTTTATGAGAAAAACAAGAAATATATACTTATTCTCTCTGCAATACTAATGTTTATTGCCACTTTATTCTATGAGGCTTTTCTTATGTATTACTTGGTTTTCTTAATGATTGCTATTTGGAAAAATAATCTCTTTAATATTAAAACAAAGGCAAACTATATTAAGACAATAAAAGATCTTATCCCATTTTTCATTGGAGGCACAGTATATTTGATTACTTATTTTACATTTCAACAGTTTTTCCCTCCACAATATATTGGAGCAAGTGTTTCGGAAAATATCACTCCATGGGGTGTATTAAAGACCGCTACCTTAATGAGCAAACTGGCTTTCCCTGTGCAGAACTTTTATGACTATAATAATTTACTGCTTTATCGCAATACGAATATTGATGGTGTCTTTAAAATATTTAGTTTAGATTTAATTGTTTATGTGCAAGGCTTAATTATTATGGTTTTGGCTTATTATGCAATGAATAAATACAAAACAATAAAGTATATTCATCTTCTTTGGGGGTTTATTCTTGGGATTTGTTTGGTCTATATCCCACTTATGATTATTTCTTTCTCTTCTCGCTACTATTTACAAAACTGGCATAGCTATGTTCCTACATTTTTCTCTTTCTTTGGTTATACTTTAAGCATATTGATGGTTTTATTTGCTCTTTTGAATTTATTATCTTTTTCTAAAATCACAAGGCAGGTCTTTCAAATACTTGCTTGCTTAGGTTTGTTCTGGGTTAGTATTATTACTCAAACGACTAATAGGGCAATTGCTCAGGATTTGGAGCTTTCGGAGTTTCGTTTTGAAATGGTTGATTTTGCTTTTGAAAAAGAAGTTATACCAAATCTTACAGCCCACACCCCTATTTGCTTTGAACAAGCTAACCTAACAACATCAAGTTTGGGGAAATGGGTAATAGGTCAATATTTTACTTGGAAGGATTTTTTGATTAAGCAAGTTGGCAAGGAATATAATATAATGGATAGCTATGTGGACTTTGTTCAAAAAAACAAAACCGAGGAAAGAGTTTGGGTTTGTTTCTCTAAGCAAGCTACAAAGTCAAGTGATGCTATTATGTATTTTGCAGGGCTTAAAGGAGAGGCATTGAGTGAAAATCAAAATGAAATTCTTTGTGATACCATAATAGTATTATATCGTAGCACTTTCAAAGAGTTTAATCTTATAATTGCAACCCAAAATCCAGATGATACAATATATATTAATAACCAACCTATTTATTCAATTGGAAATTTCAAGACTATTAACCTCTCACTTTCTTTTGTAAAAGGACATAATAGTAGTGTTTTTCAAATAACAGGTAAAAACATTATTGCTTCAAGTCTTTCTATTAGTAATATTTTAAATTATGGAGAAACCCTTACTATGTATTCTTTAACCACTTTAAGTTTTGAAGACAGGGTAAATATTACTATTGAGAAGATAAAAAGCAATACTTCATGGTTTGAATCAATAAAGACTAAAGCTAAGCAAACAAATAAACCACTTGAAGAAGTATTAAAGAATGATGCAATTTGGTATTTGGAGAATGGAGGAGAATAAAAAAGCAGGACTAAAATAATCCTGCTTTGTATTTTTTATTTTACACTAAACTTTATTTTGAAAATTCTTCGTAGAATGAAGGTATTGTTTCTATTCCTTTAAAGAATTGAACTAATGGATAGTTTTCGTTTGGTGAGTGAATTGCATCAGAACCTAAGCCAAAGCCCATAAGTATTGATTTTATTCCAAGGATTCTTTCAAATCCAGCTATAATTGGAATAGAGCCCCCTGAACGAGTTGGGATTGGTCTTTTTCCATAAGTTTTTTGATATGCTTTTTCAGCTGCCTTATATGCTGGCATATCGATTGGAGACACATAAGCATAACCGCCATGAAGAGGAGTAACTTCAACCTTAACACTCTTTGGGGCAAGACTCTTGAAATGTTCTGCAAAACGTTCTGTAATTACATTATAGTCTTGGTCTGGAACTAAACGGAAAGAAATCTTTGCATAAGCAGTTGAAGGAATAACTGTTTTTGCACCTTCTCCTGTATATCCACCCCAAATTCCACAAATATCTAAAGAAGGGCGGATACCTACTCTTTCAATTGTAGAGAAACCTTCTTCTCCGTGCAATTCTTCAATATCCAATTCTGCCTTATAAGCTTTTTCATCAAAAGGAGCCTCTGCCATTAATGCTCTTTCCTCAGAAGATATATTTACAACTTCTTTATAGAAATCCTTAACTAATATATAGTTTCTATCATCAGTTAGCTTAGATATCATTTGGCAAAGAATATTGATAGGATTAGCAACAGCACCACCATAAAGACCTGAGTGAAGATCTCTATTAGGACCAGTAACCTTAACTTCAACATAACCTAAACCTCTTAGACCTGTAGTAATTGAAGGAACATCTTCAGCTATCATACTTGTATCAGATACAAGAATAATATCAGCCTTTAACATTTCCTTATTATCTTCACAGAATTGATATAGACTTGGAGAACCAATTTCTTCCTCTCCCTCTAACATAAACTTAACATTGCAAGCTAATTGATTAGTCTTAACAAGATACTCAAAAGCTTTAGCATGCATAAATGCCTGTCCCTTATCATCATCAGCACCTCTTGCCCATATCTTTCCATCTCTTATTTCGGGCTCAAATGGTTTGCTCTTCCATAATTCAATAGGGTCAACTGGCATAACATCATAATGACCATAAACCATAACTGTTTTAAGCTTTGGGTCTATTATCTTTTCTGCATAAACCACAGGATTACCCGCAGTTGGCATTATTTCACATTTGTCAGCACCTGCTTCCATTATCAATTTCTTCCAATATTCTGCACATCTAAGCATATCAGGTTTATGTGCTTCTATTGAAGAAATTGATGGAATTCTTATAAGTTCAAATAATTCTTTTAAAAATCTGTCTTTGTTTTGTTCAATGTAATCTTTAATACTTACCATAATTCAATTTATATTTTTGTTATTTAATCGTTCTTAAAATCCATCTCCTCTATCTTCTTCGAAATATTCGGGCAAGACTAAATCTTCCTGAGAAAGTACAGGCAGATTTACATCATCTCTAATTATCGAAGAATTTGAGTAAACTCCTTTTATTTTAATAAATGCAGAATAAGCATCTAATTTAGTTAGATAGTCTCCACATTTAACTGTAAAATTAGGGTCTTCAAAAAACACATAGCTTCTGAAGTCGGGAAAATTAGTAATAAGTTCATCTCTTAGTGCAAATGCTTTTTGCTTTGAGCCTGCACCATTAAAAACACCTATCCTTATTCTATAACCAGGAACGGTTCTGGAAATTTCGTTATATACAATATGTTGTTCAAGTATTGTCTGCAATCTTCCGTCTGCTATAACCTCAACTTGAGCATTTGACTTAATAAAGAATAAGCCAATAAATAAAAAAATCAAAAATACTCTCTTCATGAACCCTCTTCTTCTATCTTGCTGCTCCATGTAATTGAGTTGGAGGAACAGTTAAAACTGGGAATGGAGAAAGATTAAGCATTTGTTGAGCATAAGGTCCAAGGAAGAAGAAATTTGAAATAGTTTTTTCTTGCTCAGTCATAATAACAATAAGGTCAGCATCAATTGATTTTGCATAATCCAAGGTAGCTGTAGTAACATTATCAGCATCAACATAAGATGTAGTATACTTCATATTATGTTCCTTTAAGAATGATTCTACACTTCTAACATAACCTACAACCTCATCTCTAACTGTTTTTACATTAGTAGTTTGAACTCCTAACACACAGATTGTAGATAATGGAAACATCTTTGCAAACTCAATTGTCCAAGGCACCTTTTGTCGAGTATCTCTTGAGGAATCAATAGGAAGAATAATTCTTTCCAAATGTTTATCGAAATTAAAGGTTTCTCTTACTGTAAGGACTGGATAATTTATCTCAGCAGCTATCTTATAAGTATTTTGCCCTGCATATTTATCATCATATCCTCCATCTCCATGAGCTCCTATAACAATTAAGTCTGGGTTGTCTCTTTTTGCAAGAGAAGTAAAAGCTTGATAAACTCTTCCTTCAAGTATCTCATAACTTAATTTTTTGCCATTAAGTTTTTTCTCATTTTCATTGACAATATGTTGTAATGCTTCTTGAGCGTCCTCTACATTAATATCTTTTGTCTTAACCCAAGCAATTAAAACATTTGCTCCTGTTCTATTTGCAACGTCAATAGCTAATCTAAGAGCAGTTAAAGACGAATTGGAGAAATCTACTCCTACGATAATTTGTGACATCATAACGCTTAATATTATTTATAAGTATAACAAAAATACTTGGTAATGGTTCAATATATTAGTATTTTTGCAACTAATTTATTGGTTTGACGATACCAGATATTCTTGGCAAATATATAAATAAAACTAAATCAAGCCAAATCTTTTTATATAATTAATTATGAACGAAAATTTAGACCCTAATATAACAAGACTAAATAATAAAGAAAAAGACTTTGAAAGAGCCTTAAGACCATCTGAGTTTGAGAGTTTTGCGGGGCAACCTCAAATTATTGAGAACTTAAAAATCTTTGTTCAAGCTGCCAAAGAAAGAGAAGAAAGTTTGGACCATGTTCTTTTGCACGGACCTCCAGGATTAGGTAAAACTACTCTTTCACATATAATTTCAAACGAATTGGGGGTAAATCTAAAGATAAGTTCGGGTCCAGTTTTGGATAAACCAGGGGAATTAGCAGGGATTCTTACAAATCTTGAAGAGAATGACGTATTATTTATTGATGAAATACATAGACTAAGTCCTATTGTTGAAGAATATCTTTATTCAGCAATGGAAGATTATAAAATTGATATACTTATTGAAACAGGACCTAATGCAAGGAGTGTTCAAATTGCTCTTAATCCTTTTACCCTTATTGGAGCAACAACTCGTTCTGGACTTTTAACTGCTCCTCTTCGTTCGAGGTTTGGGATAACTTGCCGTCTTCAATACTATAATCATGAAACTCTAAAAAGTATTATTGAGCGTTCAAGTGCTATTCTAAAAACTCCAATTAATGAAGATGCATCCTTTGAGATAGCAAGAAGAAGTAGAGGCACTCCAAGAATTGCAAATCTATTATTAAGAAGAGTTAGAGACTTTGCACAAATCAAAGGAGATGGGGTAATTACCTTAGAAATTGCACAAATGGCATTGAAAGCTTTGAATGTGGATAAGAACGGATTGGATGAAATGGATAATAGAATCCTTTCAGCAATAATTGATAAATTCAAGGGAGGACCTGTTGGGATTACAACCATTTCAACTGCTGTTGGGGAGGATTCTGGCACAATTGAAGAAGTATATGAACCATTTCTAATTCAAGAAGGTTTTTTAATGCGAACTTCAAGAGGAAGAGAAGCCACGCCACTTGCTTATCAACATCTTGGGAAAAAGTATTTAAAACAAGGAATGGCAGACCTATTTGGAGAATAATTCCTATCTTTGCCAACCATTTAAAATAAACAAATAAACAATTATATATTATGAGCATACATAAAATTAGTGCTGAAAAAATTACATTAAAACAAGTAGAAAAAATATTAAATAGCGACACAAAGCTTGAATTATCTCAAGATGCAATTGCTCGCGTAATTAAATGCAGAGAGTATTTAGATAAGAAAATGGAGAGTCAAAAAGAACCTATATATGGAATAACAACAGGTTTTGGTTCTCTTTGTAATATCTCTATCTCAAAGGGGGAATTATCTCAATTACAAAAGAATCTTGTAATGAGTCATGCATGTGGAATGGGAGAAGAAGTTCCTTCAGAAATAGTTAAGATTATGCTTTTAACTAAGATTCAATCTCTTTCTTATGGTAATTCAGGGGTTCAGCTTAAGACAATAAACAGATTAATAGATTTCTATAATAATGAGGTTTATCCTGTAGTTTACCAACAAGGTTCTCTTGGAGCTTCTGGCGATTTAGCTCCTTTGGCTCATATGTGCCTTCCATTATTAAACCTTGGTGAGGTATATTATAAGGGAGAAAAAATGCCAGCTTCTAAAATCAATGAGAAATTTAATTGGGATGCTATTGAATTACAATCTAAAGAAGGTCTTGCTTTATTGAATGGCACACAATTTATGGTTTCTTACGCAGTTTGGTCAATACTTAAATCATTCAAACTATCCTCTCTTGCTGATATGATTATGACTGTATCTTTAGAGGGCTTTGATGGAAGGAAAGAACCTTTTACCGATAATGTTCATCAAGTTAGACCTCATGCAGGACAAATCGAAACAGCAAGAAGATTAAGAGAATTATTAAACGGGAGTCAAATTGTTGAACAATACAAAGAACATGTTCAAGACCCTTATTCTTTCCGTTGCGTTCCTCAGGTTCATGGAGCTTCAAAGGATGCAATAAACTGGGTGGCTTCTGTTATTACAACAGAGATTAATTCAGCTACTGATAATCCAACTATATTCCCTGATGAGGATTTAGTAATATCTGCAGGTAATTTCCACGGACAACCCCTTGCAATTAATTTAGATTTTCTTGCAATAGCTATTGCTGAGCTTGGTTCAATTTCTGAAAGAAGAACTTATCAATTAATTGCAGGCAAAAGAGGCTTACCATCATTCCTTGTAGCTAACCCAGGGCTTAATTCAGGATTTATGATACCTCAATACACACAAGCTTCAATTGTTTCTCAATCAAAACAATTATGTACTCCTGCCTCTGTTGATACTATTGATTCTTCTCAAGGACAAGAAGACCATGTATCATTTGGTTCAAATGCTGCTACAAAACTATATAGAGTTATTAATAATACAGAAAGAGTTCTTGCAATTGAATTATTCAACGCTGCCCAAGCTTTTGACTTTAGAAAAGAAAAGACTGGTTTAAAATCTTCTCCAATAATTGAGAAATTCGTTCAAGACTTTAGAAAGGATGTAAACTTCGTTGGTGATGACGAGATTATGTTTACACTTATGCATAAATCGGTTGATTTCTTGCAAAAATATAAAATAGAATTATAATTGTTTTTACCTACAACACTTAAAGAAGTTAAACAACGAGGGTGGGATTGGATAGATGTTATCATTATTAGTGGTGACGCCTATATCGACCACCCTGGTTTTGGTCATGCAGTAATTGCAAGGACTCTTGAAAATGCAGGCTATAGGGTTGCAATTATTGCCCAACCCAATTGGAAGGACGACTTGAGGGACTTTAAGAAATTAGGCTCTCCAAGATTATTCTTCGGAATTACCTCAGGCTGCATGGACTCTATGGTAAATCATTATACAGCTAATAAACGACTTCGTAGCGATGATGCTTATACTCCAGGAGGAGAGTCAGGCTTTAGACCAGATTATGCAACCACTGTATATTCTAATATTCTAAGAGAATTATATCCAGAGAGCAAAATTATTATTGGCGGTATTGAAGCAAGTATGAGAAGGAATGCCCACTATGATTATTGGTCAGATATGCTTAAACCTTCAATACTTATAGATAGCAAGGCAGATATCTTAGTCTATGGAATGGGAGAAAAAGTAATTTTAGAGATTGCTAAGAAACTTGATAAAGGAGAAAACTTTGATTCATTCCTTGATATTCCTCAATCTGCTTTTGTAATCAATCAAGAACAATTAGAAAAAATAAAAGAAAAGGATGAGGATATCATCACCCTACCCTCTTATGAAGAATGTTTGGAAGATAAATTCAATCAAGCTGTTTCAATAAAAATCATTGAGAATAATTCGAATAAGATAATTGGTCAAAGACTAATACAAAAACATGGAGATAAATTTGTTTTGATTAATCCTTTCGATCCCAATTTCTCAAGCACTGACTTAGATAATAGTTTCTCTCTTCCTTACGAAAGAAAACCTCATTATAAATATGATAAAAGAGGGAATATCCCAGCTTTTGAAATGATTAAACATTCTATCAATATTCATAGAGGTTGTTTTGGAGGTTGTGCTTTTTGTACTATTGTGGCTCACCAAGGCAAACAAATAATTTCGCGAAGTGAGGAGAATATATTAAAAGAGATTGAAGAGGTTTCTAAGATGGAAGACTTCAAGGGTTATCTTTCCGATCTTGGAGGACCTTCTGCTAACATGTATAAGATGAGGGGAAGGGATATGAAGCTCTGTCAAACCTGTTCAAGAGCCTCTTGTATTTATCCAAAGATTTGCAATAATCTTAACTTTAGTCATAAACCTTTATTAGACCTATATCAAAGAGTAAATAAACTACCTTATATCAAGAAAGCTTTTATTGGGAGTGGAATAAGATACGATATGTTTATTCCTTTTATCAATGATAATAATGATAAGAACTATTCCAAAGAATATTTTAAGCAAGTCTTTTTAAACCATATTAGTGGAAGGCTTAAGGTTGCTCCAGAGCATACTGAGGATAATGTTTTGATGCAAATGCGTAAACCTTCTTTTTCTCAATTTATTGAACTTAAAAATCTCTTTGATAATTATAATAGGAAGTATAATCTTAAACAACAATTAATTCCTTATTTTATTTCCTCACATCCTTCTTGTAGCCTAAAGGATATGGAAGCTCTTGCTCAAAAAACAAAATCTCTTGGCTATAAGCTTGAACAAGTTCAGGACTTCACCCCTACTCCTATGACTATTGCAACAGAAACCTATTATACGGGGTATGATATTATCTCTCTAAATCCAAAACAGGGGAAGAATAAGGCAAAGAAAATCTATTCAGCAAAAACAAAACAAGATAAACTAAAACAAAACTCAGCATTCTTTTGGTGGAAGAATAATAATCATAGAAAAAATTGAATTTGAAATTAAATTATTCTTACTATCTTTGTATCATTATAAAACTAATTAAACATGAGAAAAGCACTTACCTTAATTACTTCAATAACATTTAGCCTAATGGCTTTTAGTCAGGATGATTGCCAAAAGGCTAAGGAGAATTTTGATAATGCATTGCAAAGTATTGAAAGTAAACAATACGTTCTTGCAGAGCAATATCTCAAAGAAGCAATTGCTCTTTGCCCTAAGGAAGAGATTAAATACACTTACGAGCTTGCTTGGAATTATTATTTAATTAAAGAGTATAAATCTGCAATTGAAATACTCACTCCTTTTATGGAAAAAGATAGTATACCAGCCGATGTTTATCAACTATTAGGTAACCTTTGGGATGAAAGCAACGACGAAGGGATGGCAACGGTTATTTATGATAAGGGATTTGCTAAACATCCAAATGCTGGTTGTTTGTTTTTAGAAAGAGGTAATATTAGTTATAAGAATAGTAATTATAAAAGGGCTTTGTTTTATTATGAAGAAGGCATATTAAAAGACCCAGAGTATTCTTCTAACTATTTTAGAGCTGCAAATATATTCTTAGGCTCAAGCGAAGAGGTTTGGGGTATAATGTATGGAGAATTATTTATGTTATTGGAAAGAAACACTCTTAGAACTCAAGAAATGAGTAAGAAACTTTACGATGTGTTTCATGACGAAATTACTTTCTCTAATTCAGGTATTAATATTAGCCTAAACGACCCAACAATTATTTATTCCGACAGCCCGGAAAGACCTAATCTCTTCCCAGATAATTATCATAATGCATTGCTAAAGGCTTGCAAGGGAGAGAGACTTATTAATATTAAAACCTTGGTAGATATTAGAACAAGATTTATTAGAAATTTCTATACACAAAGCCACGCTTTTAAAAATCTTCTTTTCGACTATCATAAGAAGCTTATAGATAACGGACATTTTGAGGCCTACAATTATTGGCTATTTGCTTATGGCAACTCAACTGAGGCCTCAAAATGGATAACACAAAACAAAGGACAATATGATAGTTTCTTAAAATGGATGGAAAACAACCCTATCAAAATCAATTCCGAGAATGTGTTTACCCGTTATAAAATGGAGTAATTAAATACTCCATTTCATTAATTTACTCTTGCATTTGGTAAGGCTTTAAACCCTCTACCCATAATTTCACTACTGTCAATAATATTTATAAATGCTTCTGGATCTATCTCATGTATTCCTTCCTTAAGCCTAACAAACTCGCTTCTCGAAACAGTTGTGTAAATCATATTTCTTTCAGCACCCTGATAAAGACCTGTCCCTTTAAAACAAGTACCTCCCCTATTTAGGTCCTTACAAATAGCATCTCTAACTTGATCAGGCTTATTTGTAACAATAAATATAGTCTTATAGGATTTAATACCATCCACAACCATATCAATAACCTTACCTTCAATTACAATAAGTAAAATTGAATAAATAGGTAAACGGAATTGGTTAGAAACAAATAAGGTAGAAATAGTAATAGTTGAGTCAACAATAACTACAAGAGTTCCTAAAGAAATCTTTGTATACTTATTAAGAATCATAGAGATAATATCACTTCCTCCCGATGTTGCACCACTCTTAAATATTAAACCAATTGCTAAACCATAGATAAGACCCGCAACCAAAGTATTAAGAAAATAATCCGGCATAAAGAATGTCCCATCTCCAAGAGCAATCAAGGCAGAATTATTCATTCCTTGTGCTATATCGGCAGAGAAAATACCATCATGAATCAAAGGAAATACTCCAATAAAGGTTTCAATAACCCATATAAATAGAGCAATTGCAATTGTTGATACAACCGTTTTAATTCCAAATTTAGGTCCCAATACCCAAGTTCCAATCAATAGAAGCGGAATATCCATAAAAAGTCCAGAAATACTAATCTTCCATCCAAAAAGATGATAAAGAACAGTTGCAATACCATAAGTTCCACCAGGAGCCAACTTGTAAGGAGATGCAAAAAGTACGTTACCAAAAGCAAACAAAAGGCTTCCGATAATAACGTAAGAATAAGCAATAAACCATTGCTTCGAAAGAAATTTTTCGTTTTTAATTATACCCATAATTCAATGAAATTTGTTAAGTTATTTGTCATGAAAAACGGTGCAAAAGTAGTACAATTAACCCAAATAAAAGAATAAAACAATCTTTTAGTTGATTTTCTACCATATACCCCATAGAATTAAAAAATTATATATAACTTTGCCGGTGGATAAACAATTAAAAGAACAATTATATACTACTTAAAGTTGGAAAAAGAGAAGTTTTAAAGAAGTATATAAACCAATTGATTATGCATATATCTAACGATAAAACATACAAAGATTCCAAAATCAAATTTAATATGTTATTTTTGCAATATGAACAAATGGACAGAACTTAGCGTTGAATATGCAAATCAAAGGTCATATCTTGATGATCTATTTCAAGTTTATCCGACAATTCCAGAAGGAATAAGGGATATTAATAAAAATGTATGGGAAGAAGTTGAAAAATCATTTAAAGAAAAGAACAATGATTTATTAATCAGACAATTATTAAAGTTTGAACTTTTTCCAATTAAAGATAGTTATATAGCGTATTTGAAAAGAGATAGTTCGGCAATTGAACGAAATCCTAGAACAATAAATAGGATTTGTGGCAGACTTTATGAAATGGGGCTTGATAAAATTTTTGAAAGATGTAGCGAACCGAAAGAAACAAATAGACAAATAGGTCCAATGTTTAAAGATTGGATGAAAAGAAAATCACTCGGAATTGAACCTGTAACTTTGAGTGATTTTTTAGAAAATGACGAAGATGCAATTTTAGATGCAGGAGATAATGCCATGATGAATTTTGCAAAAGAGCATTTAGGTTACAATCACAATAAAGGATTAGATTTTGTTGGGAGATTCAATAAAAAATATGTAATTGGTGAAGCAAAATTTCTAACTGATTTTGGCGGTCATCAGAATGCACAGTTTAATGATGCGATTAGTACTATTGAAAGTAAAGGTATAAATGCAATTAAAATAGCAATACTTGATGGTATTCTGTATATTAATAGTAATAATAAAATGTACAAATCAATTACAGAAACTTACAAAGATTACAATATAATGAGCGCTCTTGTTTTAAGAGATTTTCTATATCAAATATAACAATGGAAAACTTACTAATAAAATCTGAGAATATAAAAGGAATGAATTACTTGCTTACCGAAAAAGGATTAAAGGGCAAGATCGATTTAATTTATATTGATCCCCCTTTTGCAACTGGGGGAAATTTTACAATAACTGATGGGAGGGCTTCTACTATTAGCAACTCAAGGAATGGAGATTTGGCTTATTCTGATAAATTGCTTGGTAATGAATTTATTTCATTTATTAAGGAAAGACTTATTTTATTAAAAGCATTACTATCAGAAAAAGGTTCAATTTATTTACACATTGATTATAAAATTGGTCATTATGTAAAAATAGCGATGGATGATGTTTTTGGAATTGAAAATTTTAGAAATGATATTACAAGAATTAAGTGTAATCCCAAAAACTTTAATAGAGTTGGTTATGGGAATATAAAAGATTTAATTCTTTTTTATACTAAGTCAAACAATCCTATATGGAATGAACCCAGAGAAAAATATACAGAAAAAGATTTTGAGAAGCTCTTTCCAAAAATCGATAAATATGGAAGAAGATATACTTCAGTTCCGATTCATGCTCCAGGTGAGACCGAAAATGGTAAGTCAAATTTGCCATTCAAAGGAATAATGCCCCCTAAGGGTAGACATTGGAGAACTGATGTTGAAACATTAGAAAAATGGGATAAAGAAGGGTTAATAGAATGGTCATCCACTGGCAATCCTAGAAAAATAATATTTGCAGATGAAAGAGAAGGAAAAAGAGTTCAGGATATATGGGAATACAAAGACCCTCAATATCCAAAATATCCAACTGAAAAAAATTCTGATTTATTAGATTTAATTATTCGAACTTCAAGCAATGTAAATAGTATCGTTCTTGATTGTTTCTGTGGTTCAGGGACTACTTTAAAATCCGCCCAAAAATATGGAAGAAATTGGATAGGAATTGACCAATCTGAGTATGCAATTAAAGCAACAATTAATAAACTTGAAACAATTGGAGGAGACCTTTTTGTTGAAAAACCGGTATATAAATATGAAGAATTAGTAGAAAACGAGACTAAACACTCATCACTAAAAATGCGAGAATTATCTAAAATACATCAATATAACATTTAATTAATAGCATATCTAATATATTATTAATTCCAACAAATAATCTCTTAATCCCGTCCTTAGACTTCTTGTTTTTATCTTAAGACTTCTTGTTTTTATACGCAGACTTCTTGTCCTTGTCTGTAAAGCCGGTTTACAAGCTTGTAAAGCGGGTTTACAAGTCTGTAAAGCGGCTTTGTGAGTCTGTAAACCGGCTTTACAGATGGAATCTAGAAGTCTTAGTATAGAATTTAGAAGTCTAAATACAAAACTACTTAGTCTCAATATCAAATCTTGTTATTTAAAAAGAAAAAGACGCAGATTGGGGGAATCTACGTCTTTTTATTTATTTGGTTTTTCTTGTGATTATTTACAAGAAAGTGCTGATAGTGCTATTGAATACATTTTGGTCTTGGTGCTGTCTCCTCTTGAAGATAGTACGCATGGAACCTTTGCTCCTACTACCATTGCTGCTAATTCTGCTCCTGCAAATTTAGTTGCTGTTTTGTAGAATACGTTTCCTGCTTCGATTGTTGGCCATACTAAACAGTCTGCATCTCCTGCAACCTCTGATTTCAATTTCTTGATTTGAACGCTTTCCATATCTACTGCTACGTCCATTGCAAGCGGTCCATCAATAATACCTCCCTTGATTTGTCCTCTATTTGCCATTGCAGCTATTAAAGCAGCTTCAGCGCATGCTGGCATTCCTACTGATACTTGTTCGGTAGCTGCAATCAAAGCAACTTTTGGATTATCATTACCAAGAGCCTTTGCAGTTTTGATTACATAGTTGGTAATTGCTATCTTTTGGTTGAAATCTGGTGCTGGAATTATTGCAACATCAGAAGTAATTAATAGTTTGTGATATGTTGGCACTTCAAAAACAGTTACGTGAGAAAGAACTGGCTTACCTCCTGGCATTAATCCTCTTTCCTTGTTAAGGATTGCTCTCATATATTTATCTGTGGAGCAAAGCCCTTTCATCAGGATATCTCCCTTACCTTCGTTGATAAGTTGAACTGCAAGGTTTGCTGCTCCTTGTTCGTCAGCTTCCTGAACAATTTGGAATTTATTTACATCTATTCCTTCTTCTTGACATACCTTCTTGATAGTAGCCTCATCCCCAACAAGTATTGCATCAATTATGCCTAAATCTGCTGCCATAGATGCAGCTCCAATTGTATGTGAATCCATTGCATAAGCTGCAACCAATCTTTTCTTTCCTTTAGCCTTAACAGCTTCAATAATTTGATCTAATTTTGTAATCATAAAAACGTCTGATTTATTGTACTTTAAATTTTTTGCAAAGTTAGTGCTTTTATTAGTATTTATGAAATCAAACCTATCAAAAAATTCTTAATTTACTATACATACCCATTCTTTGTAATATCTATTACAATTTCTATCATTTTAATTGCTTATTTTTGTACTTTAATTAATAGGTAGAAAATATGGATATAAGACTTAGAGCTGTTGAGTTGTCGGATATTGACAGAATATATGAATGGGAAAATGATTTTTCGCTTTGGAATCTTAGCTCAAACCGTTCTCCATTTTCACGATATGCTATAGAAAACTATGTGATGAGTACGCAAAACCAAGATATTTACACTTCAAAACAATTTCGTTTTATGATAGATTTAATTGAGGTGGTGGATAATTATAAAAGTATTGCATGTGTCGGATGTATAGATTTATATGATTTTGAACCTGATAATATGAAAGCTGGTATTGGAATTTTAATTGATAATAATCATCGTAAGAAAGGTATTGCATCATTAGCAATTATTGAATTAGAAAAATACTCTAAAAAAATTCTTCATCTTAATCAATTATATGCATTCGTTCCTCAGGATAATCATAACAGTATAAAACTATTTAGTAATGTAGGTTTTCAAAAGACTTCTTGTCTTAAGCAATGGATTAAGAAAAATAATAGTTTTATAGACGTATTAGTATTTCAAAAATATCTTTAATTTCAAACACGCAAATCATTATTATGAGTAATAATTTCATAAGACACAATCTCTTTTGGATTATCCCAATAACTTTTATACTCTTAACCATAATTCTTTCGGGATTCTATATATTGAACTCCAAAATCAGTACTCCACAGGATAAAGTTTATCTATATATTCTACCTAATACGACTAAAGCTGAATTGGTAAAGCAAATAAAGAATCAGGATATAGTTTTCAATTCCTTTGTTTTCGATTTGTATTCTAAAGTTTATAGATTCAATACCCCTAAGACAGGAATGTATATCTTAGAAAATGGGATGAAGATAAATAAGGTGATTAAGAAACTATCAAGAAAACAACAAGACCCGATAAGGCTTGTAATTGGTAAAAGCAGAACCAAGGAAGATTTTGCTAATAAAATATCTCAGGAGCTTTCTTTTTCATATAAGGAATTATTAGATAAATTAAATGATAATAAATACTTAAAACAATTTGGGATTGATTCATTAAATAGTCTTAGTATAGTAATCCCTAATACTTATGAGGTCTATTGGGATATTAGTGTCGAAGGATTTTTAAGTAGAATGTATAAGGAATCAAATAAGTTTTGGGATAAGAGAAATATTGAGAATCACCCTTTAAATAAGAGAGAGATAATCATTCTTGCAAGCATTGTTGAGGAAGAAACAAATAAGAATGATGAGAAAAAAAGAGTAGCTGGAGTTTATATTAATAGGTTGGAGAAAAACATGCTATTGCAGGCAGACCCTACTGTGAAATTTGCTATTGGAGACTTTGAGATAAAGAGGATTCTTGGAGTGATGCTAAATATCGATTCTCCTTATAATACTTATAGAAACATAGGATTACCAATAGGAGCTATATGTATTCCAAGCATATCTTCTATTGATGCTGTTGTGAATTATGAAAAACATGATTATTTTTATTTTTGTGCTAAGGAAGATTTCTCAGGATACCATGCCTTTGCCAAAACTTATAACGAACATTTAATTAATGCGAGGAAATATCATAATGCATTAAATAAAAATGGGTAAGCTACTTACATCGCACCGCTACAACCTTATTACCTTGCTGCATTCCTGCCCTGGGGATGTTTAAAGGGAGCTGGTCGTGTAAGACTTACCCACTGCAAAAATACGAATATTTCTAAGTATAGCAAATAAAACAAGCAGAAAAAGAATATTAATTGAATAATAGAAAATAGAAAACATTGAATATGAAATTAGAAACACTATTAAATAAAAAAGATTTTACCAAGAAAGAACTAATATTTCTTTTGGGTTTAGAGGGTGAAGATATGGATAAACTCCTTAAAAAAGCTTTAGAAGTAAAATTAAAAGAGGTTGGGAATGGAGTATATTTAAGAGGGCTAATAGAATATTCAAATAGATGCAAAAAGGATTGTTATTATTGCGGAGTTAGATGTAGTAATAGTAATGTTCCTAGATACACTCTTAGCGATGAGGAAGTATTTGAATGCGCAGATTTAGCAATGGAGATGCAATTAGGTTCTTTAGCTATCCAGTCGGGGGAAAGGTCTGATAGGGAATTTACAGATAAAATAGAGTATTTGGTTTCGGAGATAGCTAAAAGACATAATCATAAGCTTGGAATAACACTTTCTTGTGGAGAGCAGAGCCAGGAAGTATATAAGAGATGGTTTAATGCAGGGGCTCATAGATATTTATTAAGAATAGAAAGCTCGAGAGAAGAATTATATTATAAGATACATCCTAAGAATTTATCTCACTTGTATGAAGAGAGAATAAAAGGGATTGAGGCTTTAAAAAAAGAAGGATATCAAACAGGTTCTGGGGTTATGATTGGTCTGCCTTTTCAAAGCTTAGAAATACTTGCTGAGGATTTATTCTTTATGAAAAATATGGGGATGGTTATGGTTGGAATGGGTCCTTTTATTCCTCATAACGAAACTCCTCTTTACGAATTTGTTGGAGAATTGAAATCAGATAAGGAGAGAATGGATTTAACACTAAAGATGATTGCCTGCTTGAGATTATTAATGCCTAAGATAAATATGGTTGCGGCTACTGCCTGTCAAACCTTAGACCCATTGGGCAGAGAAAAAGCAATACTTGCAGGAGCTAATATTATGATGCCAAATCTTACTCCTTTAAAATACAGAGAAAACTATCTAATCTATCCAAATAAACAAAATGTTAAGGATAGACCTATTGATGCTAAGAATAATTTAGAAAAGAAAATCCTTGCAATAAATCATAAAATAAGATATAACGAGTGGGGTGATTCTAAAGCTTTCTTTATTAAAGATTAGTTTATTCTTTAACTCTAAGATATCTATAATAGTCAAATCCACCTAATACATTTGGTTGTTTGATTCTCATAGAATCAGAATTAATATAATCAATAGTATATTCATAAGTTACATTCATCGTATCCTTAATTGTTAGGACATCCCCTACTATTGTATAATTTCCTATTACTCTCTCAACAGTATCACATATATTATTGAAAGAATAAACTCTCTTTCTAATATCTAATACATATTCCGAAAACTCTATATAGGATTTCTTTACACAATCTTCTATTAATGTATCGCTTTGGATATCTTTCTCTACCCATTTACCTGCTAATAAATCATCGTCTTTTTCTTCCTTACAAGAGAAGAATATAATTGATGTTAGAGTAGCTAATACTCCAATAAATAATAAGGTTTTAAGTTTCATATCTTCTATTATTTTAATTTCTTTGCTAATTGATTTAATGTTATTGTATCGAATATTGTATATAAAATATAAAGTATTGCATATGAAGAAAGGAATGCTTTGATATTGGTTACAGGTAATAGAATTGCAACTATTAATACAATGATGTAAATTAGTAATTTTGAGAATTTAGTTATCATAAATATGTTTTCAAATCTCATCTTTTTACTTTTTTGTGTAAGATATATAAGTGTGTAACTAATCCCAGTAATAGAATAAAAGAGAATTATTAAATACGGAATAGAATCAAATATCCAATCCTTTGATAAAAATAATAGTGAAAACAAACCAATAAGGCTAACCCCTATTGAAAAAAAAGTTAGTTTAATTATATATGATACAAGTGGATTCTGTTGCATTTTATATTTTATTTTACAGGAATGTTTATCTCTGATTTTGATTGATTATTCATAGAACATCTCCCAGTGAAAACTGCTCCTGGTTCTATTGATAATTGCCCAATTTGAATATCTCCTAATATATTAGCATTAGCCTTTAATGTCAATAATTCTTTTGTATTGATATTCCCTTCTATTCTTCCTGATATATCACCATTATTACAAGTAATATTACCAATTATCTTCCCTGTAGGGCTAAGAACTAATTTGCCTTTAATAACAAGGGTTCCTTCAATTATTCCATCTATTCTAAGGTCGCCCTCACTCGAGATATCTCCTTTTATCTTTGTTTTACTATTAATGATATTAATAGAATTTGTTTCATTTTCGTATGCTGATTTTGCCATAGTATATTTATTTTTTATTTTTCTCTTTTTCTAAATAGAATATCCTGAAAAACTTATTATACGCAGGAATATTCTTTCTGTTATAGAAAGTTGGATAATTCTGCGTTGAAATAATAAAATGAGTATAATAATCAGGATTAATTCCTTCTAATAATTCTTTTGAATTTATAATAGTATTATAGTATTGCATTGCTTTTTCAATATTCTCAAACCTATTGACCGTAATCATTTGCTTTGACATAGTAAATAACAAACTTGTCAGCTTAATGTTATCAGCAGTGAAATACTTAGTATTAAAATCGGAAAATGCAGTTCTTATTTCGCTTACGTTTACCTTATCATCGTCAAACAATATTACATAAAAATGTTCCATATCTCTATAACGATATATTAGACTTTCTGCATCTAAAATATCATCTTGAGAAACTGTATGATCAATTATATCTTCATGACTTATTTCCTTAATCTCATCTTTTTCATCCTTACCTTCTATTTCCTTATTCTTTATTTCATCCTTAGGAGTATGTTTATACGCAAGATTTTGACTAACTATATTATAATTGGCACTTAAATATTTTAGTTGATTCTCAATCACAGGAGTTATTTCATGGTTTGGATAATTAAAAACTATCATATTTAATTCTTGTATAAGTGTATCCATACCCGAGAGTTTACCTTTAGCTAAAGCTTCAATATAAAGCATTCTTGGAATATAAGGACCATACTCCAAGCTGTCAATTCCATCTTTTGATAATTCTATTGCTTGATTATATTTGCCCGATGTATATGCATTATATGCTTTTTCGTACAATGCTTGTGCTTCGATATTTTGTTTAGATACTTCTTGCCAATAATCTGGGTTTTTAATCATATAGGCAAAATCACTTTCTGGATAATTATTTAATATGATGTTCTTATAATAATTTGAATTAGGAGTTTGTCCAATATTATCATATATCCTGTATAAATGATATGAAGATGGTAAGGTTGTAGGATAATTTGGATAACGTTTCTGGAGTTCTAAGAAGGTCGAAATTGCCTTACCATTATTTTGCAAACCTTGATAATAAATATACCCAGCAGTTAATAAGGCTTTTGATATTTCAATATTTGCCGAATCTTTTTGATGCTGTGTCCTTGGAATATCCTGAGTATAATACTCTCTTGATAGTTTGTCTAAACTTTTAGATTTTACCGAAGTTTTAGTTCCTGAACTATCAGAAATACTATCTTCTATCTCTCCATCTGCTAATTCAGAATCAATATCGAAATCAAATTCTTGCTGTTTTTGACTTAATCTCCAATTATCTTCAAGCTTTCTATTACCCCATATTCTAATAAATTCTGTTTTTCCAGCTTGAACTGTATTATTATTATAGAAATACCATGAGCTTTGCTGTTGTTGGTATGCATAAGGGTTAGCAGCATTAGCATTTTGAAGCATCGCCTGTCTTGCCTGCTCTTCTTTTTTAATCCTTTCCTGCTCTGCTTTAAAAGTATTAATCCAATTATCTATCTTAAGGTTTAATTCTGCCTCAGTAAGATTAGATAAAGCTAAAAGACTATCCCAACGATTTACTATTCTAAGATTCTTAACCAAATTCTCCAAAACTAATTGTCTTGAATAAACCCTATTATAATTTGGATGATCTTTTTTCATTACAAATAAGGCCGTATCGTAATAAATATATGCTTTTTCGTATTCTTCAAGAATTTCAAAATTCACATCAGAATATCTTATAGATGAGGAAATCTTTTGGTTATCATTATTTACAGAATTATTAACCGATTTCTCCCAATACTCACATGCTTTATCTACATTTTTATCTTTGAAATATATCTCTCCAATTGTAAAATAAATCTGATCTCTTAACATTATATTCTTCTTTTCCAAAGACATCTTTTCCAATTTATCTAATATCCTCTTACTATTTGAGGTTTTGGGATCATAGCACATTGCTTGAAATAATTGAGATGCAAATTGCATATCAAAGTCTTTTGCTCTCTTTGAGGTTTTAGAAAATAATCGACCTGCCTGATCTAAGTTATTAGCTTTTAAATGAAACTGACCTTCAATAAACATTAATCTTGTATTAAAGCTTCTTGAATTTGAATACTTTCTTGCTAACTGGATATATTCCAAAGCTTTTGCATTTTTACCCTGTGCAATTGCATTCTCAGCATAAACAGAATAAAGAAATTTCCTTAAACTTTTAGGAGCCTTACCCTCATTAATACGATTTTTGACCTGGTCTAAGGTTGATTCACACATTAAATAATCCTTCTCTTTTGAGAAAGTAAAACCTAACCAAATCATTGCTTCAAAAGCAATATCTTTATCTTTATAAGTATTGATTATATATTTGAAAGTTGCATTTGCTACCTTATATTCTTTCTTATAAAAACTTGATTTCCCTATTAGTAAATATGCTTTTTTAATTTCAGGATTTCTTTCCTTCCCATCAATAAACATTGAATGTTTCTTAATTGATTTAGAGCTTTTCTCAATAGCTCTATCCATATTTGGTTTAATGTTTATAGTTATTTGGTCGTCTCCTTTTTTAAAAATAGGCAGTATTTGAGAATAATCATCCTTTTGAGTTGTATTTATAGTTCTAATCCCTTGTCTAAATGCATCATGACCATTCCACAAAGTATTATAATGTGCTACACTTGTATAGTATGCTCTATTATACCATTTATTTTTCTTTGTAGAACAGGAAGATAACAATAAGAATATTGATAATATAAATATTAAACCATAAATGCCTTTATAAAATGTTTTCAAGATGCTCTCTTTATGAATTACGAAAATTAATAACACTAATTAGATAACTATTAATCTGCAAATATATTTTATTTATTCGAATCTATAAAGAAAAAACAAGAAATATCTAAAGTTTTATTTGTATTTTTGTACTTGGTTAATTAATGACTACTCAACTTATGATTAATTTAATAATAGATACACTCCCAAGTTTTAGATTTGTAGATGCCTTAGACATCTTTCTCTCTGCACTTCTATTTTATTCTGTATACAAGCTAATTAAGGGAACAAATGCTATAAATATTTTTCTGGGCTTTTTCATTATATTTATAATTTGGAAAATCGTAAATTTATTCCAAATGAGATTACTTTCAGAGATAATTGGTCAATTTATTTCCGTTGGGGTTATTGCATTAATTATAATATTTCAACCAGAAATAAGACGATTCTTATTATTACTTGGAACCAGAAGTATAAGTAATGGGAAAAGAAGAAAATTCCTTTGGTGGAGAATAGAAAATCAAGATAAAAAACATTTTAACTCAACAGCTATTGTTCAATCCTACCAACATCTCTCTCAACAAAAAACAGGTGCATTGGTGGTAATTTCTCGTTTCAATGATTTAGAGTCTATTATTCAAACAGGTGAAATTATAAATTCGGAATTAAGCTCACAACTAATAGAAACTATTTTCTTTAAGAATACTCCTCTACACGATGGAGCAGTTATAGTTAGTGGGAATAGAATTCTTGCAGCAAGATGTATTTTGCCTGTATCCTCGAATAGTCAAATCCCTGCAAATCTCGGATTAAGACATCGCTCTGCAATAGGGATTACAGAACAAACCGATAGTTTAGCAGTAGTTGTTTCAGAACAGACAGGAGGAATATCAGTAGTAAAAGGAGGAATTATTGAACATAATATATCTCCATCCAGACTTCAAGAATTTCTCGACAAAGAACTTAATTCATAAAGTATTAATTAATAAATCGATTCGATAGAGCCATAATTTGGATTAAACTTTATGTTCGATTTAATCGAGTTCATTGTAGAAATTACTCCAAATTGATTAATATCTAAAATTGATTGATAAACTCTATTATTAATTTCAATACTCACCTTAACCTTTTCAGGGATTGAATAATAAATACCAATATTCTTTGATGAATTATTAGAAGCACTGTTTTCCTTAGAAGATTCATAATTACCAATACTCTTGGTAAAATTATTTGTAGAGAACTTTACCATTACAATTGGATCATTATTTTGAATTTCTGCACTTGACAAGCCGTTTATTTCAGAAAAACGACAAAGTTTTAACATTAAGTCTTCCTCGGGAATAATTGGCTTTTCAGGGACAAGACTATAGTAAAACACCTCTTCTTCAATTGTTTCAACTCCAGTAAATAAAGAATAGTAAGTTTCAATTATTTCATCTAATTGTTTATACATAAAATCTACAGTAGTATTTATATACGTACCTTCTATTTGCCCAGAAAGAATTTCTATTTGTCTTTCTCTTAATAAATTAATTTTCTCAACAACCTCTGCTGGGTTTAATGTTATCTTTTCCAACTTACCGTCCTTCAACAATTCCTTAACGATAATTGGTTTTACTTCAATTGAAGAAGAATTATTAACCTCTGTTTTTGAACTTATCTTTTCTTGATTCAAATTTAAAACTTCCTTAGTCTTATGTTCCCCTATAATAATATTCTCTAAAGTGTTAAACTCAGACTTTTCAACACTTACCCCTTTTCCAATTATCATCGCAAATTGATTATTAGGATTAGAAATAGGTTTAGAGCATATTTTTATATCTTTAATCTTATATTTTATTTCATCCTTTGTTATTACGTTTTTCAAGCCTAAAAGATGTGCACTTTGGGAATATACTCCCCTGCTGCGAATGGCTTTTTGTACTGTAATTTCAAAAACAACCTCTGTTTTAGGTATAGAATAATATACTATAGGCTTCTTGTTATTTTGTGGAATATTATTCAAATACATTGAAGAAAAGGATTGCGAAAATCCAATTACTGATATCCCTAAAAATGCTAAAGTAAAAACTAATCTTTTCATATTACTTATTTTATTATTTTTAATCTGATTATTCCAAAATGTTGATTTAGTTTGATTATATGGTGGTCTTTATTATTTGAAAAAGAATTAAACAATAACCTCGCATTATTTAATAATTCAGCCTCATCATTACTTTTCATTACAAAAAAGACTTCCTCATACTTATTATTGATAACAATCAATCTTTTATTTTCTATTACTATTGCAAATCCATTATAAAATGGAGAAGCATAGGAGAATGATTTTGTATTTATCACCTTAAAGGTTTCTCTATTTACAAAAAACCATTTATTGTTTTGTTGAGCAATAATAAGAGTATCTAAACCTTGAGAGAAAGAAGTAAAATTATTATCACCTATAATTTCAATTGATTTTTCTAAAACCTTATTCTTAATCTTAATCCTAATGATTTTATTATTTTCGATTGCTATTAGGGAAGAGTTATATACATCAATAATTGAACTCGTACCTTTATAAATTAGATTTTTAAGATTATTAAACACTTGAAATTCATTATTTCTTCTTGCAATAAAAATTGTATCATCATGTACACTTACCTCATCAAACTCTGGTTTAATAATAATATTACCTCTTGAATCAATAATTCCCCGACCTCCATTTTCAACAACATAAAAATAGCCTTCTAATTGTGTTGGTTCAATATCAAAATAATAAGCATGGAATAATAATTCTCCCTTTTCAGTATAAAGAGCGGTTTTATCCTCAAAATTAATAGCTTTAATATAATATTTCCCATTATAGAAAGAAGAAGTAATTGCTTTGTATTGTGCGTAAGTAAGACTTTCTGCATTTGAATTCATCAAACCCCATTTCCCTTGATATTTAAAAGCGTATATACTTCCATTTATAACAATCTTCAAATCTTCAAATCTTGGATCTATTATAGTATCTCCATTATAATTTGCCAAACCTAAAAGCTTATTTTCTCCATAGAATATCAATCTTTCTAAATCAATATTATTAACAGTTGAAGGTAAAATATTTAAAACAGGTTTTGGTTCTAAGATTTTAGAATTTGAATTGACTATAATAGGTTTTGAATCTACGTTTGCATAATAAGTATCATAACCCAGTTGTCTAACTACAGATGCTTTAGGTTCAATTATCCAAGAAAAAGGATTAGCTTGAATTAAATCAATAATATAATTTATATTTGTGTCTTTATCGAAATATTGAATTAATTGGCTATTAGAATTAAATATCATATTCTTATCGCCAATTATACCATGGAATAAGGTATCGTATGAAAGAGTCATTTTAACAGTATCAAATTCTGTATATAGAATTCCTTTACCATAAGTAGTTGCTATCCCATACTTACCATCTTCCTTGCTTAAAACAAAGTCCCCGTCTAATACAAATGCATCTTGGTAATATGGTTGAAAGACTACCTTGCCTTGAGTATCCAAGATTGCTGTTTTAGTCCCAATCTTCCCTTTAATAAAGGTTTTATTTCTATGATTTCTATAAATAAAGAGTGTGTCGAATATATGGTTATAAATTACTAACCCCTCATTATTTAAAAGTCCATACTTATTGTCTTTTTTATACATTAGAAGATTTGAAACAAGTATATCTTTTATAATATCATATTCAAAATCTGTCTTCTTTACCCCTGAAGCATTATAAATGGCGTACTTATTATCTTTAAAAAGAATAACAGCATTATTTGCCTTTCCTTTTATCTTTACTGTATCTCCAAAAACCCTCTGACTTAATTTATTTATTAAACGATAATCACCATCTTCCCATATAATAGCTGAGCCATCCTTAAAAGTATAGGGTTGAAAATAAATTAAATGATGTAAATCTAATAATTCCTTTTTATATTCATAGCTTGGATAAATATGAATTAAACCATTTATATCAACAAATCCAAGCAAACCATTTTTTACTACACCAATAAAACCTTCACTTTCTGACAAAACAGTATCATAATTCCTTTTCAGCTCTTCCTTTACTTCATTAGTTTGAGAGAAAGAATTAAAACTAAGAATTAATAGAATAATCAGAATAAGTTTTTTTATCATAGTTGAGGTTCTTGTTGGCTTAGGCAGTGGAATGAACCCAATCCCCAAATAATATCAAGAGAATTTATTCCAATAACTTTTCTATCTTTAAAGCATTCTTCCAAGGTATATATAGCCTTATTATCATTCTTGCAATTAAATACAGGAACAATTACTGCTTCATTGGAAATATAAAAATTAGCATAAGATGCAGGCAGACGTTGGTCTTCCCAAATAACTGTTTCAGGCATTATAAGCTCTACAACGTTTAATTGTTTTCCATTTTCAAGTCTTGCTTTGTTTAAAATATTAAGATTCTCTTTTAATGGAGCATGATTAAAATCACTCTTATTCTCTTCAACAACTGTTATTACAGTATCCTCATTTACAAACCTTGTAATATCATCAACATGTCCGTCAGTATCGTCTCCCTCAATTCCATCTTCAAGCCAAATAACATTATCTACTCCGTAAAACTCTATAAGTTTATTCTCTATTTGACTTTGATTTAGGCTTGGATTACGATTTTCATTTAAAAGACAAGCCTTTGTTGTTATCAAAGTACCCTTACCATTAAACTCAACAGCCCCTCCTTCCATAATTATATTTGGACGAAAAACTTCCAAACCAAGATATTCTGCCATTTGAGAAGGAATTTTATTGTCAAGCTCTGCAGGATATTTTCCTCCCCAAGCATTATAGTCCCAATCAACCAAAGCTCTTTTTTGTCCATCTTTATTTAAAAGTATTGCTCCACCATGGTCCCTGCACCAAGCATCATTGGTCTTAAAATTATGGAAAACTATCTTTGACATATCAACGCCAATTTCTTCCAACTCCCTTTCAATCCTTTGCTTCATTTCTGAATCAAGGATATTAATATTTACTATCTCTCCCTTAGCTACTTCTTTAATAAATTGATTATAGTAAGGGAAAATTGTATCTATCTTATCAGGCCATGAGTTTTCGTTATGAGGATAAGAAAGCCAAGTTGAAGCATGCTTAACCCACTCAGCAGGAAAATAAAATCCTAATTCTTTTGGTGTTTTCATATTATTCATTATCAATATATCTTTTAGTTATTGGCTGATAGGAGTCAATTCTTCTATCTCTTAGATATGGCCAATGAGTGCGGTAATGGTCTGTTTTCTCTAAATCTATTTCTACAACATTAATATCTTCTTCAAGGTGTGGTGCTTGATACATTACTGTTCCAAATGGATTGGAAACGAAACTTCCTCCCCAAAACTGCATTTCTCCTTCAACTCCTGTTCGATTTACACTTACAACATGAACTCCATTTGCAATTGCATGAGAGCGTTGTATGGTTTGCCAAGCATTATATTGTTCTGTATTTGTTTCCTCGTCTTGAGATTTTGCCCAACCAATAGCTGTTGGATAGAATAGTATTTCAGCTCCCATTAGTGAAGTTATTCTTGCAGCTTCTGGATACCATTGGTCCCAACAAATCAATACTCCTATTCTTCCAAACTTTGTAGAAAAGGTCATATATCCACTATCCCCTGGAGTAAAATAAAACTTCTCATAATAACCTGGATCATCTGGAATATGCATCTTACGATATTTTCCAAGATATTCACCATTTGCATCTATTACTGCAGTTGTATTAAAATATAATCCTTGAGCTCTTTTCTCAAATAAAGAAGCAATAATCACCACATTCAATTCCTTAGCTAAGTCTTGAAATTTCTTGGTAGTTGCACCTGGTATTGGTTCTGCAAGTTTAAAATTCTCATAATCCTCTACATCGCAAAAATACAAGGAAGAAAACAATTCTTGTAAACAAACAATATTTGCTCCTTTTTGAGCCGCAATTCTTATACTTTGAATTGCTTTTTCTATATTCTCATTCTTATTATTAGTGCAGCTTGTCTGTACTAACCCTACCTTTACTTTCATAACTAAATCTGCTTTTAAAATTTATTTGACTTAAAAATACGCCTAAAAGAACAACCATTATCCCTATAAACTTGTTCAAAGTTAAGTATTCCATTCCTAAAGATACTGCAAACAAAATTGTTACAATCGGTACTGCATTTGTAAATACAGTAGTTTTAGAAATACTCAGTTTCTTTGCTGAATATGAAAAACATATAAACGCTACCGAAGAACATAATATTGCTAAAGCTAATAATGGATAAAGGTTATGCCAGGCAAAGCTCAAGGTAGAGAGTTTTTTATATTCAAAGACAAAGAAAAATGGCAAATAGTAAATAGAGCCTATAATATTTTGAGTAGTGGTAATAGTTATTGGCTTGTATTTCTTTATTACATTATGAAGAACGACACTATAACCAACAGCTGAAAACACAGCAAGAAACATAAAACCAATTCCTTTCCCACTAACGCTAATCTTAGCACTTGGAGATATACTTATAATCATAAGCCCAATAATTGTTAGTATAACTCCTATTATTATCTGCCAGCAAAGAGCCTCTCTATGAAAAAAATACAATCCAAAAGGAACAAAGATTGGAATAGTTGAAATTATTATTGAGCCAATGCTTGGGTCAAGGTATTGAAGCCCCCAATTCTCTCCAAAGAAATAAAGAAAGGGTTCGAAAAAAGACAGCAACATAAATAATTTATAATCTTTTCTATCTATCTTATCTAATTTCCCAAGTGATTTGAAGATAACAAATAATAGAATTGATGAGATAACAAGCCTAAGAGTAATAATAATAATAGGACTAAACCCATTATTTAGCAGTTCCTTAGTCCAGATAAAGCTCATTCCCCAAAACAACATTGAAAGGAATATTGGGATATAAGAGTAAATCTTCTTAATCATAGAAATTCAAAAAAATTAGATTTGCAAATATCCGAAAAAAAAGGCAAATAGAATAATTCTCACTTGCCTTTTTATAATATACTTACAATCATCTTAAGTAGCCATCTTTTCAAATAACGTAACTCAATTCAAAAACACTTTGCTATTCCTTAATAAACTTCTTATGAATTACTCCCTTCTCTGTTTTTAATTCAATTATATATATTCCCTTGTTTAAGGCGGATATATCAATAGTTTTATTCGTAGTATTTATCTTTTCTTTATAAACCCTTTGTCCAAGTGAGTTTAATATCTCTATTGAGTTGATAATAAATTGAGAGTTTATATTTATCTCTTTACTGCTTGGATTAGGATAAACTTCAACTCTATTATCAACATTTATTTCATCCAAAGAACTTGTCTTCCTATTAAGTATTGGAAAAACTAACATCTCATAAGGAACCCACGAAGAATCTTGAATACGTGGATCATTTGAATTCTCTATATATGACTGTATAAGAGGCCTCCAACCTCCCTCTACTCCTCCTGCTAATACAGGAAAATCATCTCTATCATTACAATTCTTTTTCACCCTACTAACTTGACCAAAACTGTGATTATAACCATCATATATTTTATTCACAGTAGAGAAAGTAATTGTCAGATAAAATACCGGAGTATTTACAGTAATTGCACTGTCAAATAATACTTCAATATATTTAATATAATATGGGAGTGAAGAAGTTTGATTGACAAATAAATATGATTTTGGCACTATAATAGTATCATATCTTATTTGAGCAAGTACATTACTCAAAGAGGAATCTCTAATTTGTAAATATCTATTATTATCTATATAAGGAGGACCTGCATATGTAAGACTACCGTGTACAAAAGCTCCAATACCTTTAATGGAAATTGATGAATCAATAAAAAATGGCTGTGCTATAATAGTTTCGTTATTTGGGAGTGGAGAGGCATTAAAAAAATATGAAGTTACCTTAGCTTGACTTAGGTCCAATGTATCATAACAACCACTTGCCATATAACGTGGAAAGAGGTAATCATCAAAATATAAAGGTCTTTGCCCTGATTGTCCTATTGCAGTTAAGCAACTTATTATTGCTATGACTGCTATTATTACGTTTTTCATAAGCTATCCTATTCCTTAATAAACTTCCTATGAATTACTCCCTTCTCTGTTTTTAATTCAATTATATAAATTCCTTTGTTTAAGGCGGATATATCAATAGTTTTATTCGTAGTATTTATCTTTTCTTTATAAACCCTTTGCCCAAGCGAGTTTAATATCTCTATTGAGTTAATAATATATTGAGAAGAAATATTTATCTCTTTACTGCTTGGATTAGGATAAATCTCAACTTTATTATCAATATCTATTTCATCCAAAGAACTTGTCTTCCTATTAAGAATTGGAAAAACATGCATCTCATAAGGAACAATTGTAGAATCTAAAATATTGTGATGAGTTGAAAGATTAATTAGAAGAGATTGCAAAATAGGTTTCCAACCTCCTTGCTCTCCTCCTATTAATACAGGAAAGTCATTCTCGGTATTGCAGTAGTAGAGATTTCTAAATACAGAACCAAAAGCGAGATTATATTCATCGCAAAGTTTATTTACAGTAGAAAAAGTTATTGTCACATAAAAAACACGACCAGTTACAGTAATTGCACTGTCAAATAACGCTTCAATATAATTATTGACAAATGATAAACTTGGTTGATTTACAAAAACATATGATTTAGGTGTCATTGTATCATATCTTATTTGTGCAAGAACATTATTCAAAGAGGAATCTCTAATTTGTAAATATCGAAAATTATCATCATAAATAGGACCTACGTAATAAGGTTTATAAACAAAAGCTCCAATACCTTTTATAGAAACAGATGAATCAATAAAAAATGGTTGAGCGATTATTGTTTCATTTGCAGGGAAAGTATTACAACTCCAAAATCTATTCTGTCTACTTTTACTTAAATCATTTGTATCATAACAGCCACTTGCCATATAACGAGGAAAGAGGTAATCATCGAAATATTTTGGTCTTTGTCCTGATTGTCCTATTGCTGTTAAACAACTTATTGTTGCTATTACTGCTATTATTATTTTTTTCATAGTTATTTGCATAGTTATTGCTTTTTTAATTCATTAATTCTAAAAATACATATTAAAGCGTTTGGTTTATCTTCAATTTAATGATAAAGCAAACGCTAAATCGTTACGAATTTATTTTTGCAGATAAAATAGATTGAAAGATTAATATATAGGTTTAATGAATGTTTTTTACTTTGAAATATGTACAAGGGATTTTGCAATAGAATAGTTGGTACTATTACGAAAGCAATGGTACAAAGGTTTTGTAAGAATGGATAAATAAATGACAGCATATCAATACTGTTTTAATTATTTGGCAAAGATAGTATGTTTTTTTACTTAATGCAAGTAAAAACATGAAAAAAGTAAAAAATAAAATCACAAAATCAAAGTTTAAAGTGGTAATTCTAAGCAATAAAAAAATTGAATCAAACTTCCATCTCAATATAATGCCATTATATCATTCATTTAATGGCATTATATTACAAGTATAATGCGGTTATATCGCAAGTATAATGGCATTATATGAGATTGGAATCAAATTATAAAAGTTTAGAATCAAAAATAAATACTTCTTCTCTTCGTTTTGGTAGGTAATAAGAAGAGATTATATTTAAGAAAATGAAGAAAATTGGTGTTATTTCGGATACTCATGGTGTTTTACCTAATCAAATCTATGAATTTTTTAAGGATGTAGACCTTATTATTCATGCTGGGGATATTGGTTCTGAGGATGTGTTAAATGAATTAGAGGTTTTTAAACCTGTTATGGCTGTTTATGGGAATATTGATGGGTTTGATTTGATTGGAAGGCTGAAAAAGATTGAGAGTTTTAGCGTTGAGGGTATGAAATTCCTACTTACTCATATTGGAGGCTATCCTAACAAATATGAAAAGGATATTGAGGAGATTATTAAGGAGGCAAGACCTGATATTTTTATCTCCGGTCATTCTCATATCCTGAAAGTTATATACGATAAGAAGTATAATCTTTTACATATCAACCCTGGTGCTGCGGGGAAATATGGCTTCCATCAGGTTTCTACCTTAATTCGTTTTGAGATAAAGGATAAGCGAGCTGAAAACTTGGAAATAATGGAAATAAAGAAATAAATGTGTAATTTTGCAGTCTATAATAATCATTTAATCAACTTAAAATAGATTTATGAAGCGAATAATTTTTGTATTAATTGCCTTAACACTTAGCCAAAGCTCTTATTCTCAATTTAAAGAAAAGAGTGAGGTTGGGATTATTATAGGTGGAGGCAACTATATTGGGGATATTAATCCTAAATACAATTTTTATAATACAAATTTTATGCTTGGGGGGATTTATCGTTATAATTTCAATCCTCGTTGGGTATTAAGAGCTGGGGCGAGCTTCAGTAAACTTGGGGCTTATGACTCTGATTTCGAAAATAATATTAGAAACCTAAGCTTTGAGTCAAATATTACTGAATTATCCTTAATCTGTGAGTTTAATTTCTTTGACTACCAAACTGGAAGTCGCAAACATAGGATAACACCTTATCTATATGGTGGCCTTGGAGTATTCTTTATGAATCCTAAAACAGAAATATTTAACCCTCTTACTCAAAGAATAGAATGGGTAGAGCTTCAACCCCTATCGACAGAAGGACAAGGGATGGAAGGATATGATTCACCTTATTCACTTACGCAAATATCTATTCCTTTTGGGCTTGGAGTAAAATTTAGCTTAAATAGTTATATATGTATTGGGCTTGATTGGGGGCTTAGGCTGACCTTTACCGACTATATTGACGATGTAAGCAAGAACTATGTGGATAGAGATGATTTAACCTTATTCTCAAACGAATTATCTGCTGCAGCAAGTGATAGAAGCAACGAGATAATTAACGGATATTATAATAACGCAGGAGAAATGAGGGGAAATCCTCAGAAAAACGACCTTTACCAATTCTTTGGTCTAACGATAACTTCCAAGATAGATTTCTTTAGAAATAGAATTAAATGCGATAAATTTTAATTCAGATTTCTATGTAGGGGCAACCCTTGCGGTTGCCCCTACATATTTATTAATTCTTCCTTTATCTGCAAAATAGATTCTTCTATTGCTTTGGTTAGTTGTTCTTTGGTTAGGTTGTAGCCTTCTCTTTGGAGGGAGGATACAAATTCTCGGTGGGAGCGTTTCTTTCTATAGTCTGGTTCTTTGGATGGATGCTTTAGGTATTTCTCTATTAGCTCCACATCTTCCGAAATATTCAGAACTCCATGGTAGAATATTGTTTTATTCTTGGTAAACATAGATGAACCCATAATCTTCTTCTCTCCTATGCTTAGGTCGGATATTCCTTTTGAATATAGGTTCTCTATCCCCAATTTGCTGAAATTCTCAATTAGTTTTGAGTTGATTAATTTAAAGAGTTTGGCAGGGTTTTGAATCTTGTCACTCTTTTGTTTAAATGAGAATATCAGCATATTAGGGCTAAGGATAACAGACTCTCCACCTGAGGGACGCTTTAGGGTAATTATTCCGTCTTTCTTTACATTCTCACAATTTATTGCTCCTTCAATATTATTGGATCTTCCAAGTACAATATAAATATTATCAGGTTCTCCAATATAGTAGTCGAAATCCTTTGGAGATTCAAATATTGTGTAGTCAGGTAAATTATAAGCGTATAATACAGGTTGAGTACTCATGTCAGTCAGGGAATTATTTGTGAATAGCATGGTCAACAGCTTCAAATCCTGCTTCCATAAATACTTCGGAAATTGTTGGGTGAGTATGTACTGTTTTTGCAATATCGTAAACTGTGGACTCCAACTGCATATATGCCGATGCCTCGTTTATCATATCGGTTGCATTATTGGCAACAATCTGTACGCCCATAACTTCTCCATATTTGTTTTCTGAAAGAATGCGTATAAAGCCCTCATTTGAATTCTCTGTTAATGCTTTCCCATTAGCAGAAAGTGGAAACTCGCTTATCTTATAATCAACACCCATTGACTTTAGTTCATTTTCAGTTTTACCAATCTGTGCAGCCTCAGGTTGAGAATACATATTCATTGGGAACTTGCTTAAGTCGAGCTTTTCCTTTACTCCATTTAGCATATTCACAACAAATAAACCTTCAGCAGAAGCAATATGAGCAAAATGGCTTCTACCATTTACATCTCCAATAGCATAAATTCCTTCTATTGATGTTTGAAGATTATCATCCACCTTAATAAATCCATTATCCAACTCAAATTCTATATCACTATCTAATGAATTTGCCATGCGATTTCTAGCATTTACAATTAATTCACAAGGGATTTCCTCATCATCTACCCTTAAGATTCCATCCTTATAATTATCCTTAATGGAAATCTCAGAGCTATTATTGATAATTTTAATCTTGTCTTTCTTCAGTTTTGTTTGAATATAATTGCTAAGATAATCATCAGCAAGTGGCATAAAGGTATTGGTTTCTAAAAGAATTGATACTTTCTTTCCCATTAAAGAATAAGCTTGAGCAAGTTCAATTGCAACAGGTCCTTCTCCATAAACCACAATATTCTCAGGCAATTCTCTTTCCTTGAAAACATCCATTGGTTCAACAACCAAACCATCAATATTCGACTCTATCCTTGTGGAAGTAGAGCCTATTGCAATAATTATATTCTTTGTTTCCAAATGTCTATTCTCAACCGAAACAGTATTCTTATCAATTATCTTTGCAGAGCCAGTAATGATCTCAGCTCCGTTTTTCTTCAATAAGTATTCTATTCCAGAGGTTAATTTCTTTACATTCAAATCAGCTCTCTTTATTGCCTTATTCCAATTGAAACTAATATCTCCTTTTTCAATCCCTTCAATACCATATTTAGAAGCATCTTTCTTTATCTTATCATAAAGCTTAACACTCTCCAATATAGACTTTGATGGAATACAGCCCCAATTCAAACACATTCCCCCTATCCTATCTTTTTCGATTATTGCGGTTTTCATTCCAAGCTGTGCTGCTCTAATTGCTGCTACATAGCCTGCAGGACCTGAACCTATTATTATTAAATCATACATAATCTTTTCCTCCTTAATTTTAATCTATTAATAAGCCAACAGGCTCATTCAAATAACTCATAACCCTATTTAGGAATCTTGAGGTTTCTCCACCGTCTGCAATTCTATGGTCAACACTTAAAGAAAGTGGAAGCATAAGTCCAATATCTAATTTATCATCCTTAACTATTGGTTGTTTACTAATTCTACCTATTCCAAGTATTCCTGCCTGAGGATAATTAATCACTGGAACTGCAAATAATCCTCCAATACTTCCATAGCTTGTAATTGTAAATGTTCCGTCTTTCATATCATCCATACTAAGTTTTCCATCCCTTGCCTTATCTGCAAGAACTTGTATTTCCAAAGCAATCTCCTTAACGCTTAACTTATCAGCATTCTTAATTACCGGTACTACTAAGCCTTTTTCTGTATCAGCAGCTATTCCAATATTATAGTATTTCTTATAAATCATCACTCCCTTATCCATATCCATCTCTGCATTCAGTGATTTATGTTTCTTTAATGCTAAAGCAACAGCCTTAACTATAAAAGCAAGATAGGTTATTCTAATATTCTCATCCTTGAAATAGTCTTTATATTTCTTTCTTACTCTATCCAATTCCGAAATCTCTACCTCTTCGAACACAGTCATATGAGCTGCATTATGTTTGCTTTGAATCATATTCTTAGCAATTGTCTTACGGATTTGAGATAATGGTTCTATTTCAAGTCTTTCTTCTAATAGATTATCACTTGCTAAAGGTTTTGAAACTATTGGTTTTGAATCTTGCTTAGAATAGTTTAGAATATCATTCTTCATAACTCTTTGAGCAGGACCAGTTCCTCTTACCAAATTAATATCAATACCCATCTCCTTAGCCATTGCTCTGGCAACTGGGGTAGCGAGTGCTTTTGATTGTCTTGTTTTAGTTTCTTTTTCTTCACTAACTCCTTCCTTACTTGCAGTTAACACAAAATCATTACCAGCAACCTCTAAGGTTCCTACAACTCCAGCTCCTTCCTCTTCAACGCTTTCTGCCTTTGGCTTCTCTTCTACTTGGTTTATTGCTACCTCATCTCCATCTAATTCTATTTCCACAAGGGCAGCTCCAACCCTGATTGTTTCGCCTTCGCTACCATATCTTGCAGCAATAACTCCATCTCTTGGGGAAGGAATTTCTGTAACAACCTTATCAGTTTCCATTGTTACCAAGCTTTCACCCATCTTTACCTTTTGACCCTTATCTACGTGCCATTGAATAATTACACCTTCTTCAAGACCTTCTCCTATATCAGGAAATTTAAATATATATCTCATATTGCCTTAGTATTTAACGATTTTCTCAATTTCATAAAGTATTTTGTATGCATCTTGCATATAGTGATGTTCTCCCTTCGGAAGAGGTACAATCACATCGTAACCAGAAACCCTTGCAGGAGGTGCTTCAAGATGAAGGAAGGCTTCTTCAATTGCAATTTGTGCAATCTCTGCTCCCAATCCAAAGCTCTTTGGTCCTTCAGTAACGGTTATTATTCTACCTGTCTTCTTAACAGAGTTTCTAATAGTCTCTCTATCTATTGGATAAATGCTTCTTAGGTCAATTAACTCAACACTAATTCCTTGTTCCTTTGCCATAACCATTGCTTTTTGAACCTCTCTAATCATTGCTCCAAAGCTAACAATTGTTACATCTTTTCCCTGAGTTATTACATTAGCCTTTCCAAGCTCGATGGTAAATTTTTCCTCACTTACCTCTTGTTTAATTGCTCTATAAATCCTCTTAGGCTCCATATAAAGGATAGTATCATTACTTTCAATTGCAGCAATAAGCATTCCCTTTGCATCATGAGGAGTAGAAGGTGCAATAACCTTAAGTCCTGGAATATGTCCAAATAAGGCTTCCATGCTTTCGCTATGATGCTCCAGTGCATTAATACCTCCACCATAAGGCATCCTAATTACCATTGGTGTTTCAAGCTTACCACGAGAACGATTTCTCATTCTTGAGGCATGGCTTATTATTTGGTTCATTGCTGGATAAATAAAACCACAAAACTGCATCTCAACAACTGGTCTAAGACCAGCTACTGACATACCTATTGCTGTTCCAACAATACCACTTTCAGCAAGTGGGGAGTCAAAAACTCTTTCTGCTCCGTATTTCTTTTGAAGATTTTCTGTTACTCTAAATACTCCTCCTTCAACTCCAACATCCTCTCCGAAAACTATTACATTCTTATCTTCTTTTAATTTTATATCGAGTGCATCATTAATGGCACCCACCATATTCATTACTTTCATAACTCTTACTTCTTAATGGTTTGTGAAACTCTTTCTTCTTTCCAACGATAGAACTCCTTTAGTCTATGCTCTTGGTCTTTTAGCTCTTGAGGCATTTCAGCATACATATACTTAAATATATCCTCAGCCTTATATTCTGAATAATTCTCAGCTTCTATAAACTGCCTGTCAACCTCTTTCTTAAAGTCTTCAATTATCTTTTCTTCTTCCTCATCTGACCAAAGTTTCTTATCAATTAGATATTGCTTTAATCTCTTTAATGGGTCTTTCTTATCCCACTCTTCTTCCTCTTCTTTTGTTCTGTACTTGGTTGGGTCATCGCTTGTTGTATGAGCTCCCTTACGATAGGTTACTGCTTCAATCAATACTGGTCCCTCTCCATTCTCACAAGCCTTCTTAGCTTCTTCAAGAGCTCTTAGCATTGCAAAGAAATCATTACCGTCAACCTGAATTCCTTTTACTCCATAAGCTATTGATTTTATAGCTAAACTTTCAGATGCTGTTTGCATTCTTGTTGGAGTTGAAATTCCATATTGGTTGTTTTGAATAATAAATACCACTGGTACCTTCCATACTCCTGCAAAATTCACAGCCTCATGGAAATCTCCTTCCGATGTACCACCATCTCCAACAAAGGCATAAACTAATTCCTTTTTCTTATTATACTTAATCTCGTATCCAATACCAGATGCATGGAGTAATTGAGAAGCAATAGGTACACTAATAGGCAAGACCTTATTAGCATTCTTATAAGCGTTACCATCTTCATATCCCATAAACAAAAGGAATAATTCTTTAAGTGTAACTCCCTTTGCCAACATTGCACCCATTTCTCTAAAGGCTGGCACAAGCCAATCCTTTTCTTCAATAATAACTGCAGTGGCACCTGAGATAGCCTCTTGACCATAGTTTGGTGGATAGGTATAAATTCTACCTTGACGTTGATATGAAACAATCTGCAAATCGGCTGTGCGAGCAAACAGCATATCCTTATAAGCCTTAAGCACTCTTTCATCAGTAACTTTAGGCATTAATTTCTTATCAATAATCTTCCCATGATTATCGATAACCTGAAACATTAACTTATTAATTGGGTTATATTCATTAAACATATTAAATCTAATTATTTGGTTTATATTCTGAATCTTGCTATATAAACACCCAAACCTCCAATTTAGTTTAAAGATTTTATCTATAATAAGATAGAATGAATTAATAATACCAAACAAATCCTTTATAAATAAAGAGAGTTCTATTATAAGAAAATAGATCTAAGAGATGGAAAAATAACTCTTAGATATAGAAAATTAGATCTAAGAGATAGGAAAATAGATCTAAGAGTTAGTTTTGTTATGAGAAATGTTAATTAGGTATGGGTTAATTATGCTTAAGTGGTTTATTAAGACTCGTATCTATAACCTATCCCTTTTATTGTTTTTATATTGTCCAAGCCTGTTTTATCTCTAATCTTGCTAATATGTACATCAATGGTTCTTTCGCCAACTATAATATCTGAGCCCCATATCTTAGAGAGAATATGCTCTCGAGAGATTACCTTGAAAGGTTTTTTCCTTAGATAGTTCAAAAGCTCAAATTCCTTTCTGGTAAGCTTGACATCAATATTATTCTTTAAAACTGAATAAGCATCCTCGTTAATTGCAACATTAGTGCTTAGATAAATCATATTAGCATCGTATCTTAATTCATTGGATTTTAAAGGAGGGAGAGAGTTTTCCCTTCTTTTCATATTTAAGATAGCATTTAGCTTTGCTATCAAGAGCTTAGGTTTAATTGGTTTAGTAATATAATCATCTGCTCCAGCTCTATAGCCTGCTAATTGAGAATAGTCCTCTCCCCTTGCTGTAAGAAAAATTATTATTGTGGATTTCAACTTATCTATCTTGCGAATCTCACCACATGCCTCTACTCCATCCATCTCTGGCATCATAATATCCAAAAGTATTAAATCAGGAGAAAACTCTCTTGCCTTTTGAATAGCAAGGCTACCATTATTTGCACTCTCTACTACAAAACCATTATTTTTAAGATTAAAGGATAAGAGCTCAAGTATATCCTCATCATCATCCACTATCAAGATTTTAGATATATTCTCCATAATCACTAATTTTGTTTTAGTTTCTCTAAATAATTATTTCTTTTGTGAGGTGCTATGCTTTAATACTTTTGCATCGAGATAGAAGACTATTTCCTCTGCAATATTACTTACTCTGTCTCCAATTCTTTCTATCTTTCTTATTACTGTTAATAATCGAAGATATTCCTCTGCCTTATCTGGGTTGCTTTTGATTGCCTTTGCTAATACTTTTATACTGTTTGAATTTATCTCATCCACAATATAATCTATTCCAAATACCTTTTCTGCTATTTGAGAATCCTCCATATCCAATGCCTCTTTAGCTAAGGAGAACATATCCATAACAGAGGCTATCATCTCTCTTAATCTTAGACTTGATTCCAATTCCTCTGGGATTTTCTCACTCATACTATTGCTTACAAACCCAGCAATGCCTTCTGCAAAATCGCCAATACGTTCTAAATTATTATTTATCTTGATATATGATAGTGCAAGTCTTAGGTCAATTGCAACCGGATTATTTAGGGCAATAAAGTTTTCACATTCTGAATCTATCTTCAATTCCATTGCATCCACAAGTTTTTCCCTTGTAAATACTCCCCTTGCAAGGCTTAAATCATAATTGCTTATTGACATAAAACTCTTGTCTAATTGTTTTTCAACAATATCCCACATTTGGTTTAAGGAGTATTTTAATTTATTTAATTCATTATCTATATGTAATGCTGACATAATCTATTTCTTTTATATTAATTCTAATTCAATACTATTATATATCACCCAAAACGTCCTGTAATATAGTTTTGTGTAGCTTCAACCTCAGGGTTAGTAAATATCTTTGTTGTTAAATCGTACTCTATCAATTCTCCAAGATAGAAAAAAGCAGTCTTATCGCTTACTCTGGCAGCTTGTTGCATATTATGAGTAACAATAATTATTGTGTATTCCTTCTTTAGTTCAATTATTAATTCCTCAACCTTTAGAGTCGATATTGGGTCGAGTGCCGAACAAGGCTCATCCATTAGAATAACCTTTGGCTCTACTGCAAGGGCTCTTGCAATACAAAGTCGTTGCTGTTGACCCCCTGAAAGAGCAAATGCAGAGTCCTTTAATTTATCCTTAACCTCATCCCAAAGGGCAGCATCTTTCAGAGCTTTCACAACTCTTTCCTCAATAAAGGTCTTGTCTTTTATCCCATTTACCCTAAGCCCATAAGCTATATTCTCAAATATTGACTTTGGGAAAGGGTTGGGTTTTTGGAATACCATACCTACTTCTTTCCTTAATTGGTCAACCATAATATTCTTTGAATAAATATCTTTACCCCCAATTAATATCTCTCCACTCATTTTAATATCAGGGATTAAATCATTCATCCTATTGAATAATCGAAGAAAAGTCGACTTCCCACACCCTGAAGGACCAATAAAAGCAGTTACCTCATTGCTCATGATATCCATTGATATATTCTTTAGAGCATGGAAGTCTCCATAATAAAAGTCCAGATCTTTGGTTTCTATATTATACATTATATACTTAATTTGTTTTTACTTTATTACTAAAATACCTTCTTAATGCATTTGCAAGGAGGTTGAGAATTAAAACTATCATTACCAAAACAAAGGCTGTTCCGTATGCCATAACCCTTGAGGTTTCGATATCAGTCCCTGAGGTAGAAATCACATAAAGGTGATAAGGTAATGCCATAACCTGGTCAAAAACACTATCTGGCAAACTTGGCAAGAAGTAAGCAACTGCTGTAAACATAATTGGGGCAGTCTCTCCCGATACTCTTCCTATTGAAAGTATAAGCCCTGTAATTATATTTGGGAATGCCATAGGCAGGACAACTTTATATACTGTTTGAAGTTTGGTTGCTCCAAGTGCTAAGGAACCATGTCGATAGGAGTCATCTATTTGCTTTAATGCCTCCTCGGTTGTGCGTATAACTATTGGCAGGGCTAATAGTCCAAGGGTTAAACTCCCAGCTATTATTGAGTCTCCAAAGCCTAATTTATTTACAAATAATGCCATTCCAAAGAGACCAAAGACTACAGAAGGGATTGAACCAAGGTTATTTGTCATTGTTCTAATTAATTTCACTAAGAAACCACTCTTGGCATATTCGTTAAGATATATTCCCGATAGAACTCCTATTGGAAATGCAAATAGCATAGCTCCAAGGGTTAGATATAGGGTCCCTATAATTGCTGGCATTATTCCTCCACTTGTCATTCCATCCTCTGGAGCCTTGGTAAGGAAGTCCCAGCTTATTGCTCCAATTCCATTATAGATAATAAAGCCAAGGATTAAAAAGAGTATTCCTACTATTATCATACTCATTACCCTAAATACCCAAAACATCAATCCCTGGTTTATCTTCTTTCTTCTTATATATTCCATAATTCTTTTGTCTTTATTATTTAGTCTTATACTTGTTCTTTGAAGATATATATTCCACAAATAGATTAATCAAAAGAGTCATTATAAATAATATTCCTCCTAATACAAAGAGAGCTTGGTAGTGAGCTCCACCTGCTGGTGCCTCTCCTAATTCGGCTGCAATTGTTGCGGGTATTGTCCTTAGAGGTTCTAATAGTGTTTTTGGCATAACGGCAGCATTACCTGTTACCATTAATACTGCCATGGTCTCTCCTATCGCTCTGCCTATTCCTAAAACTACTGCTGCTGTTATTCCACTAATTGAATAAGGTATACTAACCTTAAGAATAGTCTGCCACTTATTTGCTCCAAGTGCTAAGGAGGCTTCCTTCATCGCTCTGGGAACACTCCTAAGTGCATCTTCGGAAATAGTGATTATTGTTGGAAGCGCCATTATTGCAAGGACTATACTTCCAGCCAATCCACTCTCTCCAACTGGGAGATTAAATATTTTTTGTATCATTGGTACAATAACTATCAATCCAAAAAAACCATATACTACCGAGGGTATACCTGAAAGTAATTCTATTATTGGCTTCATAAATCTATAGACCTTGGAATTGGAAAGCTCTGCCATATAGATAGAGGCAGCAAGCCCAAAGGGAAGTGCAAGGAGGATTGCTCCAAGGCTTACCCAAAGAGTACCCATTATTATTGGCATAACGCCTAACTGTGGTACAGGTAAAGCAGTAGGAAACCATTCTTTAAGTGTAAAGAATTCCCTTATGCTAAAGTGTCCAAGGTCTATTTCTTTTTGAGTAAAGTCTTTATTTATCATATCCTTTGGAACTTGAGCAATCATACCAGAATTATCTTCCAATATCCTGCTTATTACTTTTCCAACATTAGCAACATCCTCCTCTATCAAAATCATTTCCTCTTCTGTTGCATATGTTTCTATATTATCTATTCGAAAAACTGTTATTTCATCCTCATTGTTATCTACACCTAACTCTTTCCAAGAAACAATCTCCATATCGAAGACCTTCTTTATTTCAGAAGAAGAAACATCTTCTATTTTATTATTTTTATTTACTAATATTGAATATCCGTCCTCAATTTTCTTTGAGGAAAATAATGAAAAGCCCTCAGAGAAGAGGAAGATTATAATTAGGATAATTGCTATGCTTGTAACACTACCACTTAATTTTAAAATCCCTTCCCAAAGGCTTTCCCAGAAATACTTTCTGCTCTTCATTTTCATTTTGTTTCTTTGCCTACTTTACTGGAATATATCCAACGTTTTGAACAATTTTTTGACCTTCAGTTGATAGTACGAAATCGATATAAGGCTTAACCTTTTTCTCTTTCTTTAACTCATAATAGTAATATAAAGGTCTTACTACTGGATATGTTTTATTCTTTGCATTAGCAACGCTTGGCTCAACAAATGTCTTTCCATTATAAGAAACCTTTAAAGCCTTAACTTCACTATTTAGGTATGCAAGCCCTACATAGCCTATTGCACCCTTGGTTTGCTTAACTGACTGGATTATTGCTCCTGTTGCAGGCATTGATAATACAGATGAAGCATAGTTTTTATTCTTTAGAACTGATTCCTTAAAGAACTCATAAGTACCAGAAGAAGTTTCTCTTGAATATACTATAATTTTCATATCGTCTCCTCCTACTTCCTTCCAATTTTTTATCTTTCCAGTAAATATACCCTCTAATTGGGTTCTTGATAATTGGGAAACCTTATTATTAGGATTAACTACAACGGCAATTGCATCGTAGGCAACGATTACCTCTCTTACCTGTTTACCAGCCTCACTCATTTTTGTTTTTTCTGTGAATTTAATCTTTCTTGAGCTTTGAGCAATATCTGTAGAACCATCCATAAGAGCTGCAATACCAACTCCTGAGCCTCCACCTGTTACCGATACCTTACCTCCCTTTTTGCCATAAGCCTCTGCTTCTTTTTGAGAAAGTGGTAGTACTGTGTCCGAACCCTTAATCTTTTGAGCATTTAAACCTGAAAAACTCATTGCTAATACTCCAATTGCTAATAAAATTTTATTTGTTTTCATTTCTTTATCTTTGTTTTGATTATTAATATATCTGTTTATTTAATTAGAATTTATACTGTAATCTTAGTGTAAAAATATCATCCTTTCTATCTGTATCATAGCCTGCAACATTCTTAGACAATTCATTAGAATTTGCTTCATAATATGCTTGGAGTCTTAACTCTGGTTTAATCTTCCATAATAGACCAAATCCCATAGCAGTATTACTTAGATCTGTTTTATTTTTTACCTCATCACCCTTTAATTCATTATTAGCATCTAAATAAGCATACTTAAGCACTAAAGCTAATGGAGTGTGGTATATATCTTGAACAAGGTAGGCATGATAGCCTGAGAAATGTCTATTGTAATTGAAAGCTGAGGCAGGATTATAGGTATTACTCTTAGGAGAGCCAAAATCAGAACTTAGAGATGGTTGGGTACCAAATACGTATTCAGCTCTAATATTGGTAATTCCCATAAAGGTTTCAGCAGTAAACTGAGCATCGAATCCAATATATTCTCTTTTGTTTAGCTGGTTAGCCTCTACCTTTTTAGCAGTCCACAAAGCATTTTCAACACTATAGAATAGGGTGTCAGCATTATTAGTTGTACCATTATAATATGATGCACCTATTCCAAAACTAATATCATCCATGGTCTTATCGTATTTCAAATGACCTATAAAATCCATTTTCCCATTATCGTCCACTCTTATTCCATTACCAGAATACAAACCTGCATCGAGTTTCAAACCCTCTAATGCATGTCCCTTAGGTGCTGAAATAGTTAACAATGCTCCCAAATCTCTTTCATCTGGAAAAAGCTTTTGATACATTAGTGTTCTCTCTGGAGACTCTCTTCTTGAAGAAGAATATGTAATTTCATCACCAAAACTTCTATCAAAAATACCTGCTTTTAATGAGAACATCTTTACCCAAGGATCAGTAATTTGGTAATAAGCATCTTTAAACCCTACTCCCTTTTCAGTAATATCTAATTGGAAAACTGATTTTCCAATTCCTTCTGAATATTCGAATTTAATCCTTCCACGACGGATACCATAACGAGTAAAGTATTCTGCATCTTTTCCATCAATATCTGAAGAGTATTTTCCAGAGTTTGCTCCTGTCTTGGTTGAACCCTGAATTTGAGAAAACTCAGCCTGAGTTTGGATATATCCCGAAACTTTTAGTTTCTGAGACTTCTTAATATTAGAAGTGTTTTTCTCTACATTTTCTTTGATTTCCTTGAATTCTTTCTCATCTACGTTTTGAGAATAAGCGATTATTGAACTTGAGGAAAGTAAACCTACTAATAATAATCTTGAAAGTAATTTCTTTTTCATCTTAATTTCTTGTTTTAATTATCTAATTTTGTTTCTAATTAATTTATATCTTTTATAAATGTGATTATTTCTTTCTTTTCACACTGCAAAATTATATCTACAGTATTAAGAGAGAGTAAAGAATATGTGTTTTTTCGGTTACCTTTATGTTAAGTGGATGTTAAGCTAAGAGGTAATTCAAATTATTTTTGTAATTTTACAAGCTAATTAAACATGCAAGACAATGGATTTAAGTATTTATTTTGAACCAATTAACATAGAAGATTTTAGGTTTTTCAAAGATGAAATTAATATTAAATTAGGTCATAGTATCCATATTAATAGCAATATTAAAGGTTTCCCATCTTTAGATAACGCCTCTCTTGCTATTTTGGGTGTGGGAGAAGAAAGAAATGCAGTAAATAATTCGGGGACAAGCCTTTCTCCTAATCAAATCCGTAAACACCTCTATGATTTATATCCACATGGAGATAATATTAATATAATTGACTTGGGTAATCTTAGAATAGGGCAAACTCCAAACGACACATATCATGCCTTGGGTGATGTAATTTCGGAATTATTAAGATATAGAGTTATTCCTATTATTCTTGGAGGAAGCGGTGATATATGTTATGGTAATTATAAGGGTTATGAAAGTATTGGACAGATAATAAATATATTTAATATTGACTCAAGAATAGACTTTGGAGGGGATATGGATGTATTTAATTCGCAGAATCATATAATGAATATGGTATGTAGAGAGCCTAATTATGTATTTAATTTTACCTCCTGCTCTCACCAAACTTATTTTGTTGATAAGGACATATTAGAACTTATGAATAATCTCTTCTTCGAGACTATTCGTTTAGGTAAGGTTCAGGATAATATTGATAATATTGAACCTCTTATACGTAATGCCGATATGGTAAATGTGGATATAGGAAGTGTTCGTCAAAGCGATGCTCCTGGTAATGGCAATGCCTCTCCTCATGGGCTTTACGGAGAGGAACTCTGCAAATTAGTTAGATATGCTGGGATGAGCGATAAATGTACTTCAATTGGGTTCTATGAGGCTAATCCAAGATATGATAGAGATGGGCAAACCGCTCATGTTATAGCTCATGCAATATGGTATTTTATCGATGGATACCTATGGAGAAAACATGATTTCCCATATAAAGATAAGAGTGCTTATAAGAAATTCCATGTATCGATAAATAATAACTCTCATGTTATAGTATTCTATAAGAGTAAGAAAAGTGAGAGATGGTGGATGGAGGTTCCTTGCACAAATGATAAACTAATCAAGTACGAGAAACATTATCTTGTACCTTGCTCCTATGAGGATTATAAAACAGCTCTAAATAATGAGATTCCAATGCGTTGGCTTATGGCGTATAATAAAATGATGATTTAAGAATTATGAAGATATTAATTATTGATGATGAGAAGTCTATCCGCTATTCTATGCGAGATATAATAGAATATGAGGGGCATAGTGTTGAGGAAGCTGTGGATGGAAAGAATGGCTTGGATATGATATTAAAGAATGAATATGACCTTGTGTTCTGTGATATCAAGATGCCTAAGATGGATGGGATTGAGGTTTTATCCAAGAGCATGGAAGCAAAAGAGGTTAATTTCTGTATGATTAGTGGTCATGGGACTATAGAAACTGCTGTGGAATGTTTGAAAAAAGGAGCTATTGATTATATTGAGAAGCCTATTGATTTGAATAAATTAATAAGTATTCTTAATGAAAACTCTCCAAGTACAGTAATAGAAAGAAATGAAAACAATAAAGTAAATAAAGCAAAAGTCTCAAAAGACAAATCTAATAATAATGTATTTGATTCAATAATTGGGCAAAGTAAGCCTATGAAGGAGATGTTTGGCTTTATTGAAAAGGTTGGGCTAACTGATGCAAGGGTGCTTGTAACTGGAGAAAATGGAACTGGTAAGGAATTAGTTGCTAAAGCACTTCACCAAATAAGCCAAAGAAAGAATAATGTTTTTATTGAGGTTAATTGTGCTGCTATCCCTTCTGAATTAATCGAAAGCGAATTGTTTGGACATGAAAAAGGAGCTTTTACCTCAGCAATAAAACAAAGAAAGGGTAATTTTGAGCAGGCTGATGGAGGGACTCTTTTCTTGGATGAGATTGGGGATATGAGCCTATCTGCACAAGCAAAGGTTTTAAGAGCCTTGCAGGAAAACAAGATAAACAGAGTTGGTGGTGAAAAAGATATTTCTGTTAATGTTAGAGTAATTGCAGCTACTAATAAGGATTTAAAAGAAGAGATATCGAAGGGGAATTTCCGTGAAGACCTTTATCATAGGCTTTCAGTAATAGTTATAAGAGTTCCTGCCCTAAGAGAGAGAAAAGAAGATATTCCTTTATTGATTGATTATTTCTTAGACTCCTATTCCAAAGAAACAAATATCCAGACTCCAAAAATCACAAAAGGAGCAATCAAAAAATTACAAGAAAGAGATTGGAGCGGAAACGTTAGAGAATTGAAAAACTCTATTGAAAGGCTTGCTATTCTTTGTGAAAAACAGATTGAGGAAAAGGATATAGATAAATATATTTTTTAATAGACAATATTGATTATAGTCTTTTGGCACGCTTATTGTGTTTAGGGTATTAAAAGAAATTAATTTAACAAATACTACAATGAAAGCAAAGAAAAAATTAGTTAGAAATGCCTTAAGGTTAGGTGTACTAATATTAGGATTAATTGTTTTTAGTCAAGAGGCTAACGCTTTTAGATTTAATAAAGGCAATACAAAGAAGGTAATTAACAAAACTGCCTTTATTATCGATGAGGCTTATGAAATCTCCAATTACTACGACTATTGGCAAGGTGAAATGCTCTCAAGAGCTGTTTATTATAACGACTATGCATATAGATTAATGCAAAGAAGAAATTATAATAAAGCAATTCATTATTCACTTAGAGCAAGAGAATATGCTCTAAGAGTTATTGACGACTGCGATATGTATTGGGACTATTATTACTATAATAATTATGGTTGGAGTAGAAGCTATGGAAGAAATCCATACTATAATCCAAATCGTTACCCAAACAACCATTATCACGGAAACTATAACAGCTATTATAATAGGTATTACCAAGGCAATAGCAATAATTATGGAAATAATAACTCTCCTTACTATCATAGTAATAATAGTGGTAATAATAATAGTGGAAGAGGAAGTGAAGTAGGTGGAAGAAGCCAATTTAATCCAAACAACACCTCAGGTGGTTCACTTCAAACAGGTCATTTAACTAACCAAGGAGGTTCTGGAAGAAACACAGGTAATTTCAAGAACTTAAACTACGATAACTATTTCGACAAAAACGAAAAAGCCTTACTTTCTCAATTACCTCAAGACGAAGAGTTAGATAGAGAATTTAAGAATGAAAATTCAAGTGTTAGATTTAATGATAAGGAATTAAAGAACAAGAGCGAGATTATTTCCAGAAACAAGGAAAATGCAAATACTTTCTCAAGAACACTTAATAATAATACAAAACAAGAGATAAAGCTAATTGAACCAAGAAAGGTTGAGGACAAGAAGATTATTGATACTCGTACTAATAATACTACTACAACTAAACAAGAAAGCTCTCCATTCAAGAGAGTTAACCCACCTAAAGCGAGATTAAAGGAACCTGTTTACGATCCTTCAAAAACTCAAAGAAGAAATGTAAATGCAGATAAGAAGACTCCTCAAGAGCAAAGAGTTGAACCAAAAAGAACAACAAGAAGCTCCAAAGATGTTCAAAGCAGTAGAGAAACAAAAAAGGAAACTAATCGAACTATAAAGAAAGAAGCTAACAATAAAAAAACTAATTCAGAAACTAAGAGAGTTCAAATTAAAAAGGAAACAAAAACTGATAATAAAAACTCATCAAAACAAAGACAAATCCAAAGATAGTTTCTAATAAACAACAATTAGAAAAGCCCTGAATAATCCTTCAGGGCTTTTTCTTTTATTAATAAACATTACTATTAAAGAGAATAAATAGGGTTAGAAAGGAAGTGAAAAAATAACTATAATTTACTCGATAATTCAAGTATTTTGCTTATCTTTGCATGTGCAAGGGAATGAGTTCGTTATTTCCTAAAGAAAATCACTATTTTTCTAAAAGTACATTATGGTACCTACCATAAGGGGCGTGTGGTAGGTACCATAAAGGTCGTGTGGTAGCTACCATAATACTGCTATGGTAGCTACCATAGTGAGATTGGATTCAAAGAAGAATACTTTGAAATCAAAGAAAAAAACTTTAAAGTTTGACTTTAATAAATTCTTTCTTGATATAAATTTAAACTTATTGCTTTGGTATTAATATGTAAACAAATGTGTTTAAAGAAATCCTAATATTATATTCCGTTAAAGTATTTTCTCAGGAAGTATTCCGTGCTTAGGAGTAATATAATTATCCCCATATACCACCATAAATCTATTAACCTTGTTCTTTTAGTGTCGGTGTATATTACAGGTAGTATTTCTTTGTTTGCTTTTATATCCTTTACTATTTCTTGCATATTGTCTTTTGTGTAAAACTTACCTGAGCTTTGGTTCGAGAGGTTAAATAATAAGTTATGATTTGCTTTTAAATCTATCTCCTCAAGGTTAAGGCTGGATACTATTAGGGTGGAATTGTCCTTTAGGGTTTTATTAGCAAAATTAGTTATAGCCTCTAATTCATAGGTGCCTGAAGGTAATAATCCAAGGTTTAGGTGGTAGGCATTATTGGTCTTGCCAAAATCATACTCAAAGCTTCCTCTTTCTTTATTCCTTAATCTAAGCTTTACCTCTGGAGTATTGATTAGCTCAAAACTTTCGTTATATAGCTCTGCATCTATATTTACGGGTTCATTTTCGGAGTAAATCTCATTATGTATTAGTCTAAGGGGCTTGGTGTTCTTGGTTATAGTAATATACTGTATAGTCTTGGAAATTATCTCATCAAATGCTTTATGATTTTCACTTATTAGATAGTTCTGCAATCTCCAACGAAATACTCCCTCTCCTATTATAAATGCTTCCTTGTTGGAGGTATTATTAGCAAAAGCAATTAGTGGATACTTAGTTTTCACATTAGCTATGCTTTGATAAGCTAATATATTAAGGTTTCCTCCTATGTCGTAATTACCAAAGGGAGAGAGCAAGGGAGGAAAGTCGGAGATAATTTCCTGAGTTTCTTTAGTTATTGAGAATTGAGAGAAATTAGTATTATAATTGGCTAATGCCTCGTTTTGGTTATTCCTAAGAGTAGTTATCCTAATTCCAGTGTTTAGCTTATTGAAATTGCTTAGATTGGTCTTAGAACCTATAATATACAATATAGGTATATTTAATTCTCTAATTCTTTCTATATCTTTAAGATCTTGAGCGTTATTAGTAGGAATTTGATGTAGAACAACAAGACTATAGTCTTTTATATTATCAGCAAGACGCTTATATATCTGGCTCTCCACCTCGTAGTTCTCATTCTTCTCTATGCTTTGCTTTATTGAGGAAATATCAGCATGAGGGCTTTGTGCAAGTATTAATACTTTTTGTTTTGAGTCTAATACTTCAATAAATATATCCCTCTTATTATTTGCTATTATGCTTTCGTTCTCAATTATATCAAGGCTTATAGTAAATTTATTAATGCCTGGAGTTGTGCTTTGAAGTAAATGGGTAAAGGTTTTTGAATAATTATCTTCGTCAATATTAAACCTTTCTTGAAAAATAGTCTTGCCTTGGGATAATATACTTACTCTTGAAGAATTATTCTTTGACTTATAGGCGTTAATAATTATCTCTAAAGGGAATTGATTGCCAGAGAAGGCAAACTTATTATACCTTAGGTTGGATATCATTAAATCCTTTCTTTGTGTTGTATCTCCAAGAGCTATTGTATAGATTGGGTAAGAAGATTCCTTTGAAAAATGTGTAGAATTTCCTCCCTTATTGATTATACCATCGCTTAACAAAACAACTCCACTAAGATTTGAATTGTAGTACTTCTCTTCAATATCATTAAATAGATTGCTTATATCAGTAGCATAATCATTATAGATTATTTCTTTATATAATGATTTTATCTCCTTTGTTTTATCTCCAAAACCTATTAATCTTATATCGTAATCCTTGTCTAATTCCCTTATAATTTTTTCTACTTCTTTTTTGTATTTCTCTTTATAATAAATAGAGTCCTTTGTTTTAAGGATAGATGAGGAATTGTCTTGAGCAAATACTATTATTGGTTTCTCTATTCTTTGGGTTCTATTATTGATAATTGGGAATATAATCAATGATAGTATAAGAAAAACAGAGAGAAACCTTAGAGAGAAAAGTATTATGTTTTGTCTTTTTGTAAATAGTTTCTTCTTAGGAAAATAATAGAGTAAAGCACTTGCTAATACACTAATAATTAATATTGGTATCAACCACCATAGGGAGTATTCACTTATCATAATCAGGCAATATTCCTTTCTTTCTTAATCTCTTCGTATGCATTATTTATCTCTTGGAACTTTGAATTTGCTGCCTTTTGAGCTTCTTGTCCAAGACTTGCAACCTTATCAGGGTGATACTTAATTGCAAGCTTTCTATATGCATTCTTAATTTCCTTATCAGTAGCATTTCTATCAACCTGTAAAATAGTATAAGATGAATCCTTACTCTTGAAATACATTGCCTCTATGGTCTTAAAGTCAGCACTACTCATCCCTAAAAGATAAGCAATTTCGTTAATTGTATCTCTTTCTTTTTGAGAGCAAGCCTCGTCCACATTAGCAATTCCAAACAAGAAGTGTAGGAGTTGAAGTCTTGATGAGTATGTCATAAGGGAGCGTATCTTATGGCAAGCCTCAGTCAAATCAATATCTCTTTTCAATAGCTCTCGAAGTATTTCTAAACGGTTTTGAGCCATTTCCTCCGACATTTGTCTTGTTAGGAAATCCTTTACATAATTCAATTCCGAACGCATAACCCTATTGTCTGCCTTCATTACTGAGGCAGCAAGAACTAATAAACTAACTGAGAAATCTCCAGCCTCTTTGCTTACTCCCTGGTATTCCTTGCTAATTAGTTTTTCAAGGAAAGACCCTGCTGCATAGCCAATAACACCTCCAAGTATACCTCCTCCAAGTAAGGCTCCAGCAATGGAGGTAATCCATCTTAATATACCCATATATTCATCATTTTAATTTGCAAATATACCTTTTTCATTTTTCATTTCCGTTTATTGTTTAAAAAAATTATCTTTGCAAATCGGAAAACACTATTATTCTTGACTAATGAAACTATCAATTGTTATCGTAAATTATAATGTAGCTTATTTTCTTGAGCATTGTCTATACTCGGTTAGGGATGCTTGTAAGAATATAGACTCTGAAATATTTGTAGTAGATAATAATTCTGTGGATGACTCTCTTAAGATGCTTAGGGAGAAATTTCCAGAGGTTATATTAATTGAGAATAAGGAAAATGTTGGTTTCTCAAAGGCAAATAATCAGGCAATGAGAATTGCTAAGGGCGAGTATATCCTATTGCTTAACCCAGATACTGTTGTTGAGGAGGATACTTTTGAGAAATGCATAGAGTTTATGGACTCAACTCCCGATTGTGGTGGCTTAGGCGTTAAGATGATTGATGGTAGTGGTAAGCTATTGCCAGAGAGTAAAAGAGGCTTCCCAACTCCTTGGGTTTCATTTTGCAAGATGAGTGGGCTTACTAAGTTTTTCCCTAATTCCAAACGCTTTGCGGGCTATTATATGGGGCATTTATCTTATGATGAGGTACACCCAGTTGATGTTTTAGCTGGAGCTTTTATGCTTATGCGTAAGGAATGTTTAGATAAGGTAGGGCTTTTGGATGAGGATTATTTTATGTATGGAGAGGATATAGACCTTTCTTATCGTATTACCAAAGGGGGATATAAAAATTATTATTTTCCAAAGGCAAGGATAATTCACTATAAGGGAGAAAGCACAAAAAAAGGCTCTTTAAACTATGTTTATACCTTCTATAACGCTATGGCAATATTTGCCAAGAAACATCTCTCTTCTAAGCAAAATGCTATATTCTCTATTATTATCAAATTAGCAATTTGGTTTAGAGCAAGCCTTTCTTTCTTTACAAGATTATTCAAGGGGCTTTATCTACCAGTAATAGATTTTCTTTCTGTTTATATTGGCTATATTTTATTAGAGAAATGGTGGAGTGTAAATATTTGGAATGATGCAAACTATTATCCCAAAGAGTATATATATGCTGTTGTCCCTATCTATGTTCTCATTTGGCTTCTTTCTGTTTATTTCTCTGGAGGGTATTCTAAACCAGTAAGGATTCAGAAAATTGTTTCAGGAGTGTTTTTCGGGATGGTCACAATTCTTGTGTTCTATTCCCTATTACCAGAAGAGCTTAGATATTCAAGAGCATTAGTGCTTTTAGGAGCTGTACTCTCTTTGTTTATTATTATTCTAATCCGTTATATTGCTAATTTTATATCTACAGGTAAATGGTCATTGAAGCAAAACTTTGGCAGAAGATATGTTATTATTGGTAAGGATGAGGAGACTATTAGGGTTGCTGATTTGCTTCGGACGACTGATATTAAGGCAGAGTTTATTGGCTTAGTAGAAAGCTCAAAGAGCGAAACTCAAAACCCTAATATTATAGGTAGTACTGACAATATAGAGGAAATTATTAGGATTTATCAAATCAATGAGGTTATATTTTGTGCTAAAGACCTTAGCCAACAAAGTATTATTAGCTATATGGCTTTATTGCAAAAGTCTAATCTTAGCTTTACTATTGCTCCTCCTTCAAGTGATTTTATTATAGGTTCTAACACTATCAATACTCCTTCCGACCTTTATGTGGTTTCGATAAATTCAATAGCTAATGAGGATAATAGAAGAAATAAAAGACTTTTCGACTTCCTTTCTTCAATACTAATTTTAATTTTCTCTCCTATTCTACTGCCATTTCTAAAAAAACCTTTTGGTATTTGGAAGAATGCATTTTTGGTATTTATAGGCAAGCTTTCATGGGTAGGATATTCCTCATCAAATTTGAACGACAAGGCTTTGCCAAAAATTAGAAAAGGAGTACTAAACACAAAGGATGCGATAAATATTACAAAGATAGACGAGAAAACCCTTAACAAACTCGACCTTCTATACGCAAGAAACTACTCAATCCAAACCGACCTAAACATCCTCTTCAAAGCTTTAAGACATATTGGGAGATAGTTTGAATAATTAGTTCATTCTAAGGTTATAATATTTTATTTCATATTACGTTATCAACGATATAATATATTTAAAATATTTAATTATGAAAAGAAGAGAGTTTATTGCCTTAACACTTATTCTTGCAAGTGTTTTTTCTTTATTATTTTACCGTAATTCATTAGGAATTAATCTAATAATTTTTGAATGGATTATTATTCCAACAATGTTTTATACACATAAACCTGTGAGGCTTAACCCTCTGAGTAAAACAATTCTCATATTACTAATTATTAGCTCTCTAATGGTTGTCGTAATTAATACTCCTTGGACAATATTTATGAATTTTGTTCTTATGCTCTCCTTTAGTACACTAATAGTCTTCAAGGAATTCAGGTCTTATATTCATTCATTTATTGAAACAATAATTCGTCTATTTACAACCCATTTTTCCTCTCAAAACTATATCAATACAAATAAAGAGAAACTCAAACTAACTAATGTTTTTACTAAAATACTCCTTTTTGGAATTATACCATTTTCTATTCTATTTCTTTTTTTAATTCTATATTTAAGTGCAAGCTCTAAGTTTGCTAATACATTACAGCCATTCTTTAGCATATTTAGCAATTGGTTTGATAACACAAATACAACCTTGTTTTGGGTCTTTGTATTAGGAGTTATAATAATAAACATATTATTAAGAAAGTCTAAGTCAATAGGTTTGCTTACCATTGATAATAAATCCCAGGATAAGCTTGAGAGGAAAAGGCTTAGACACATCATGAGCTTTAGTACAATGGGGCTTAAAACCCAAAATATTATGGGTATAATTACACTTATTGCATTAAATCTTCTTCTACTTCTGTTTAATATAATTGATATAAAGACAGTGTGGTTTTTTAAATGGGATGGAGAGTTTTTAAAAGAATTTGTTCATCAAGGGACATGGATATTGATATTTGCTATTCTTTTCTCTGCACTTATTTCCTTATTTCTTTTTAAAGATAACTTGAATTTCTATTCAAAGAATAAACATATTAAACAATTAACTCTAATCTGGTTGTCTCAAAACATAGTCCTTGCACTTTCGGTAATAATTCGTAACTATTGGTATATGACTTATTTTGGATTAGCATATAAGAGAATAGCAGTATTGTTCTTCCTACTATTAGCCATCTTTGGTTTAATTACTATTATTATAAAGATAACCAAAAGTAAAACATCGTTCTATTTACTTAGAATTAACAGCATGGTAGCAATTATTATAATTTCAATTTCAAGTTTTATTGATTGGAATATTATTATAGCCAAGTATAATTTCGCAAACTATGACAAATCCTTTATAGAGTATAGATTTATGGCTAAGCTTGAGGATTCCTCCCTACCATACACTATCAAGACAGAGAATGAACTAAAAATAATCGATTCCTTACAAAACAAAGCTCTTCCAAGCATTAAAAACCATCCATATTATTGGAGCGAGGAAACTTATTTTGAAGAAATAGAATTAAAGAAGCATAATTTTATCAATAAATATAAGTCCCAAAACCTATTAGAATGGAATCTCTCCGACTATATTACATATAGAAAACTTACAAACAAATAATTATTATAAAACACTCTTTTTATTGATTATTTGTTGTAACTTTGTCCCCGATATGTGATAAATCGGGGACAAAATATATAATTAAATAAAGTTCAAATGACTATAAATCAAATAGAATACAAGATAAAAAATCACAAGCGTGGAAAAATATTTTTCCTTGATGACTTTGCTAAATTAGGTACTCCTGAGGCTATAAAAAAATCATTACAACGTTTGACATATTCAGGTTTAATTATGAGGCTTGCTAATGGTATTTATTGGTATCCTAAAATTGAAAAAGAGCTATATGGAGTTATAATCTCGGGCAAACCAACTGTTGAAGAAATTGCAGTTGCAATAGCTAAACGTTATAAAGCCCGAATTGTCCCTACAGGATTACATGCTCTTAATCTACTAAACTTATCTACACAGGTTCCAGCAAATGTTATTTATTTAACTGATGGAGCTTCACGAAAAATAAATCTTGGAGATGGTAAAACAATTATATTTAAACATACTTCTGAAGTGAGACGATTGTCATTTAAATCTAAACATTTAATGCTTATTGTATCAGCGTTAAGAGAGATTGGACAAGGTAAAATCTCAGAAAATCAATTAGGGGTTATTAAAGAACATTTTTCAAAAATCACTAAACAGGAATTTGAAGCAGATATAACCTTAATACCTGTTTGGATTCGTAAAATACTCTTATCATTATGATTTTCTTACAGCTGCCTGATAAAGAAAAGATTGAATTAATCAATCAAATGCATAATGAAACCAATTTACCACAAGTTATTATTGAAAAAGACTTATGGGTTACTGCTGTTTTGCGTGCTTTATTCGAATTACCATATGCTGATAATATCTCTTTTAAAGGAGGGACTTCGTTAAGCAAGTGCTGGAATTTAATAGAACGTTTTTCTGAAGATGTAGATATTGCTATTAATAGGGAGTACTTTGGTTTTACAGGGGATTCGTTTACTATTAGACAAATAAGTAAAGAGTTAAGAAAAAAGACATGTAAATTTATTCGAGAAACTTTACAGTTTGATTTACATAAAAGTATGTTGAACAATGGTATTCCTCATAATCTGTTTTCTGTTTCAATGGACATCACTCCTATTACAACAGTTGACCCTGAGAGAGTTTTTGTGGAATATCAATCTGTGTTTGTTACAGATAAATATATAAAAAATACGGTTATTTTAGAAGTCAGTGGACGTTCAATGAAAGAACCTATTGAAAAAGTAAGAATAGAATCATTCATTGATAAGTATTTTTCAAATGCTGCCTTTTCTCAACAACCTTTTGAGATTATAGTAGTTGTTCCTGAAAGAACCTTTTGGGAAAAAGTATGCTTGCTTCATGAAGAATTTTCTAAATCCACTGATAATATACGAGTTGAAAGAATGAGCCGTCATTTATATGATTTAGCAAGAATGATGAATTCTTCCGTTAGAATTAATGCATTAACTAACCAAGATTTGTTTAATTCAATAGTTTCACATCGTAGTATGTTTATACCAATTAGTGGCTTTAATTATGATACACTTACTTCAAAATCCATTAATATAATCCCACCAGAAAACCTGATTGATAGTTGGGAAAAAGATTATAACAAAATGCAAACAATGATATATGGAGAAAACATATTATCATTCAAGGAAATAATAGGTCAATTAGTTTTATTAAATGAAGAGATAAATAAGTTAAATTGGGAATAATGAAAGCTATAATAAATTAGCTACGAAATGGTTTGGTGTTAGTGGGTAAATTCTTTATTTTTAAATAGCATATTTCTTGTTTTTATCTTTGGTAGATTCATTTATATTGCTATATTTGCACATTACAAAATTGAATTATTAAAACCAAATTTATTCACTAAAAATTAATATTAATCATGACCAGAACAGAAGAATTGATTGAAATGGAGCACCATTATGGAGCTCATAACTATCACCCACTACCAGTAGTATTATCAAAAGGAGAAGGTGCCTTTGTATGGGATGTTGAAGGAAAAAGATATTTCGACTTCCTTTCTGCTTACTCAGCAGTTAACCAAGGACACTGCCATCCAAAGATTGTTAAGGCTCTTTGCGACCAAGCCCAAACCCTAACTCTTACTTCAAGAGCTTTTTATAACGACACCTTAGGACCTTACGAAAAATATATTACCGAGTATTTCGGGTATGATAAGGTATTACCTATGAACACTGGTGCTGAGGCTGATGAGACTGCTCTTAAGCTTGCACGTCGTTGGGGATATAAAGTAAAAGGTATTCCAGAAAACGAAGCGATTATTATTTGTTGCGAGGGTAATTTCCACGGAAGAACTATTACTATTATTTCTATGTCAAGTGACCCTGATTCCTATGGTCAGTTTGGTCCTTTTACTCCTGGTTTTATTCAAATACCTTATAATGATACTAAGGCTTTGGAAGAGGTTTTAGAAAAACATGGTAAAAACGTAGCAGCATTTTTGCTTGAACCTATCCAAGGTGAGGCTGGAGTATTTGTACCAGATGATGGCTACTTAAAGAAATCTTACGATTTATGTAAGAAACATAATGTATTATTTATTGCTGATGAGGTTCAAACAGGTATTGCAAGAACTGGGAAGCTTCTTGCTATCGAGCATGAAGGAGTTAGACCTGATATAGTTATCCTTGGTAAGGCTCTTTCTGGGGGTGTTATCCCTGTGTCTGCAGTATTGGCTGATGATGAAATTATGCTAACTATAGGACCTGGCGAACATGGCTCTACATTTGGAGGTTTCTGTTTAGCTGGCAAGGTTGCTATGGCTGCTTTGGAGGTTGTAAAGGAAGAAAAACTTGCTGAAAAAGCTGAGTATTTAGGAAAGATATTCCGTGAAGAAATGAGTAAGGTTAAATCAGATATGATTGAGCTTGTTCGTGGAAAAGGATTATTGAATGCTATTGTAATTCGTCCTAAGAATGGTAAAGAGGCGTGGGATGTATGTTTAAAGATGAGAGATATGGGAGTATTAGCTAAGCCTACTCATGGACATATTATACGTTTTGCTCCACCATTGGTTATCACCGAAGAGCAATTAAGAGAAGCTATTGAAATTATCAAAGAAGCTATTCTTTCATTTGAATAATTGAAAGATAAAATTTATTAAACTAAGAAAGAGGGCTACTTGTAGCTCTCTTTTTTTTAATACTCAAATATTGGGTTAAGGTCAGGGTATTTTTGAATATCGGAACACAAGATTAGAGGTGGGAAAAGAGGGAATTTATGTCTTCTCTTCTCGGTTAAATCCTTGTTAATTGCTTTTTTATAAAGATGCCATACTAATTCCGTACAATAAAAGCTCAGGGTGTCTTCAACAGAGAATGAATTATCGAAAAGAGGTTTGGTTTTAAGGATTTCCATTGATAAATCATATAGCACTATCGTATCTTCAGCTTGTAAATCCATACGATACACAGCTCCAGACTTTGATTTTTCCTTAGAGAAGAACTCCTCTATCTTTTCGATTTTCACTCTGTCTTTCTTCCCTTTTGGAGCTTCATTAGGTACGGAATGGATGATAGACCATTGGTTATTATGCCATAAAACCATCCCTATATGAGAATAAATTGAATTTTTATCCAAACTATATACGATATCACTCTGAGGGCTAATACCTCGACGAAAGACAATATCTCCTGTCCTTAAATCTGATTTTAATTCCTCGGGTTTTATATCCTTAACCTCTTTGCATGAGCCTAAGAGTAATATCGTAATAGTTAGAAATAAAAATTTAAGAGTATGATTAGTCAACAATCTTCCAAACTCCTTCAATTTGTTTTAGCTCAACAGTTTCTTTATCCTTTTGTTCTTTATCGCTCATTGCTGAGTTAATAGAATATTCAACCTTAACCTTAGCCGATTGTCCATCTTCTGAGATTTCTTCTGAAACTATTTTATATTCGTTAAGTTTGATTTGAAAACCTTCGAATTTAGCAGCTTCTGTCTTAATCTCATCATCTGTTTTGTCAGTATATGAAAGAGCTTTTTCAATATTACCATCCTTGATATTTTGGTAATAACTGTTTACTACATCCGTAGGACTTGCACTCTTTTCGCCTTTACAGCCAAACATTAATAATGCAGCCATAACTGCAATACTTAATACTAATACTAATCTTTTCATAATTAATAGATTTAAATAAATAAATAATATATAACGCTGCAAATCTACAAAATAAATTTTGAATTACCAAATCTTTTTTCAATAATTAATCTACGGATTAGGCTAAATAATAAAATAGATCTAAGAGATAAAAAACTAAGTCTTAGATCTATTTTCCTATCTCTTAGATTTATTTTTCTATATCTAAGAGTTAGTTTTCTTAACACAAATGTGAATTAACCATAGGTTAAGAAAACTATATTATAATTGAGGGATTATGTCCTTTTTTTGTTTTTTGTCGTGGAATAAATAACCTAATTTCAAGCTTAGTGTATTAGAAAAGCTTGTTCCTGAATTATACATTACTCCTAAGCTATAAGAATCGTAATTATGGTAATCATGTTCGTCGAAGTTTGAGAATGAATATCCAATACCATAACTAAAATCAATTAGAAATCTATTTGAGAATACCCATTGCTTACCAAAGAATACCATAAGGTTCATACTTGCTATATTTATTCTCTTTGTATCATAATAAAAGTCCATATATCCATATTGGTTCATTGCTTGACTAAAGGTTTGTACTTCAGTGTTAATAAGAGATAGACCAATTCTTGGCATAACATAAGAGCCTTTTAGGATATGAGCATATTTCATTTTTCTCATATAATAGTCTGGAGAACGATAGAAACGATAACCACCGTTAAGTGTTAAACCAAAAGGGTTTGAATCCATATATTCTATTCCCAAACCATAGATTCCAAAGCCAGCTGTCCAACTTTGACCAGGAGAAATGCTTCTTTCATACTCAAAGGCTGTTATTCCATAAAGTGGAGAAAGAAAATTGATTTTAATTGCATTATTAGTATTGTCTTGATATTGGTTTTTACCAAACATAGAGTTCTCTATATTCAATACTTCTCCATTTTCAAACTTGATATAGATAATATTATTCTTATCGATGCTGAATTTTCTTTCCTCACCACCAAGATAAGCGGTGTAGTAAACCAAATCCTCCCCGATTTCTACAATATTACATTCAATCTCAGCCTTAGGGTTTTTTCTTACGATTAAATCTTGAGCAAAAATATTGATACTTAGTACCAATAATGCTGTTAAAGTAATTAGTCTTTTCATTTTTTTTATTGTTTAATTAGTATTTATGTCCACCCTCTTGCATCTCTTCCTTAGTGATTGGCTTATTATCAATCTTTCTCCAAGCATAGAATATATATGCGAAAACTATTGGTATAAGTAGAGATACTACACTCATTGTCTTTAGAGTAAAGAGGCTTGAGCAAGAATTGTAGATTGTGAGTGAGGAGTTGATATCGAAGCTTGAAGGATAATAAGCAGTGTTATTATACCCAAGATTCAAAAACAAACTCAATACAGCCAAAATACTTCCAGAGCCTACAAACCATATCCCTTTAGTAAATAGTTTCTTAGAGAAAAGAGTTTTAATAAGTCCAAAAAGAACGAGAACAACCCCAGAAAGAAGAATAACTAATAACCATAGATTTTCAATATAGTTTAAAAAGTACTTATTCTTTTGAAGGAACACAACTCCATCCTGTGGGTTAACTGCATAACCTTTGATTAAAAATATTACCAAAAGGAATGCAACGAACATTATAACAAATCCCGTGCCACAAATCCATAATTGCTTTTTACTTCTTGTTCTAATCGTATCATCATTAATATTATTAATAAAATAAAGAAGAGCATTTGTACGAGCAAGCATTAGCACTGTAAGCCCTAAAAGAATATTAATAGGATTGGTAATAGCCTCTAATCCATGAAAAGAATTAGCCCATTGGGAGATAATAGGCATAAAAGGATTAGTGATATTTTCCTTGTTCACACTAAATTCACTTCCTGTGAAGAATGTAGCAACAGCAATTCCCAAAAGGAAACTGCCACCATAACCATTAATTAAAAGGAAGTTATCGTAGGTCTTTGTTCCTAAAACATTATTATCCTTTTTTCTAAACTCAAAACTAATAGCTTGAATAATAAAACAAAATAGAATTATCATCCATAGCCAATAAGCTCCTCCAAACGAAGTGGAGTAGAAAAGAGGGAAGGCAGCAAAGAAAGCACCGCCAAAGGTAACAAGAGTAGTAAAGGTAAACTCCCATTTTCTTCCTAAAGAGTTAACGAGCATAGTCCTTTCCAAATCGTTCTTAGAAATCGTAGGAATAAGGGTTTGACCTCCCTGAACAAAGAGAAGAAATACTAAAACAGAACCTAATAAGGAGATAATAAACCACCAATACTGTATGTAAAAATTATAATCCATAACTAAAACCCTTTCTTAATTTGTTTAAACATTATACTTAACTCAGCAATCAACATAACTGTAAATAATACACAGAAGATAATAAATGTGGTAATTACGGAATTAGAGCTAACCGCAGAAACTGCTGCAGAAGTCGGCATAAGGTCTTGAATAACCCATGGTTGACGACCAACCTCAGCAACTATCCACCCGCTTTGCGATACCATATAAGCCAAAGGAATAGAGAAAACACAGCTCCATAGCAATAGTTTGTATTTCTCGTAAGGGATGTTTTTAAAGCTCATATAAGATAATAGGGCAAAAAGCCCAAGAAATGCAGAGCCGAAGATTACCATAAACCTAAAGGCATAGAAGGTAAGCGATACATTTGGGATAATATCTTTCTCATCCTTTAAGAAACCATATCCAAAATTATCGTAGTTTGCCTCAAGGATTTTAAGGTTCTTGTCCTGCATATAAGTATTCCCGTCAGCTTTAGCCTTTTTATAGTCGCTTAAAGCCAAAATAGCAAGCTTCCCTCTCTCCATCTTCTCCTTAGTCGAAAGAGCAATAGTCCCATCTCTTTGGGTATATCCACCCTTAAGGATATCATTAATCCCAGGAACAAAGGCATTAATATCTCTAAACCCAAGGAATGAAAGAGCATAAGGGATGTTTATATCGTATTTTAATGGCTCAACCTCATTATTCATAATCTTTTCATGAGGATTTAAAAACCCAATAGCAACAAGTGGAGCCTGAGTTTGTCCATTATAAAGACCTTCCATAGCAGCAAGTTTCATAGGTTGTTTTTGAGCTACTTGATAAGCAGAGCCATCACCATTATAGATAGTTAATAAGATTCCAAGTATTCCAAAAGGAGCTGCAATCTTTATACTCTTCTTAGCTAAATCACTATCCTTACCCTTAATAATCAACCAAGAGCTAATACCAACACAGGCAGCAGCCCCAACAACCCAACAAGAGGTTACAGTATGGAAGAACTTATTAATAGCAATAGGTGATAGAGCAACAGCCCAGAAATCATTCATCTCATTTCTAACTGTATCAGGGTTAAAGCTCATCCCAATAGGGTATTGCATCCAGGCATTAGCAATTAATATCCAAAGAGCAGAGGTTGAAGCTCCAAATACTGTTAGCCATGTAGCAGTAAGGTGCATACCTTTGGATACCTTCTCCCATCCAAAGAACATAATAGCTATAAAGGTAGCCTCTAAGAAGAACGCCATAATACCTTCAATAGCAAGTGGAGCTCCAAAGATATCTCCTACAAACCAGGAGTAGTTAGACCAGTTTGTACCGAATTGAAATTCTAATATAAGCCCTGTAGCTACACCTATTGCGAAATTAATCCCAAATAGCTTCATCCAAAACTTAGTTATCTTCTTCCAAGCCTCGTCCTTGGTTCGGTAATAAATGGTTTCCATTATCCCTATAATTACTCCCAATCCAAGGGTTAGGGGAACGAATAACCAGTGATACATTGCCGTAAGAGCAAACTGTGCTCGAGACCATAGTACTAATTCTTCCATACTTTTCTTATATTAATTATTAATTATTTACTCTCTTTTCCATTTCTTCAACTATATAATCTGCTTTCTCAATAGGGCTGTCTCCTTTAGAACTAAGAAAATTAGGGAAAAAGAAGACTTTTAGGATGGCAAACATAATAAAAAGCTTTATTAGGATAATTGCCCATAGAGTTTTACCAAGTGTCATTGACTTAAACCCTTGGTAATAAAACCTCCAAATCTTTTTTAATACATTCATAATCAGACAATCATTTTAATTACTTAGGATTGCAGCAATAATAATTTACTATTAATTGCATTATGCAAATGTACATTATAAATATTAATTATCAAAGCATAGATAAAATAAATTGTTTAATAAGCTAAAAGAATATATTTTTGCAAGACTGAACAAAAGAATTATAATATTGTTTTCTTAGTCAGTAAATCGAATAAATTAATTAATTAAATACAAAAAACTAATATGGCAAGGATTCATGATTTTAAATTAAAGGCAATTAATGGTAAGGAAATTAACCTTTCTGATTACTCTAACAAGACTCTATTAATAGTAAATACTGCAAGTAAATGTGGTTTTACAGGTCAGTATGAGGGTTTGGAAGAACTCTATAAGAAGTATAAAGACAAAGGATTGGTTGTTTTGGGATTCCCATGTAATCAATTCCTTGGTCAAGAACCTGGAGTTGACGGAGAGATTTCAGAGTTTTGCTCTGTTAATTATGGAGTTAGCTTCCCAATGTTCTCAAAGATTGAGGTAAATGGGGAGAATGCCTCTGAGCTTTATAAATTCCTAAAAGACAAGGCTCCATTCAAGGGTTTCCCTCATCAAGAGGTAGGTGATAAGCTTTCTTCTATCCTTAAGGAAAACTCACCAGAATTTCTTGAAGGAAATGAGATTAAGTGGAACTTCACCAAATTCTTAGTTTCTAAGGATGGAAACAGTGTTAAGAGATACGAAAGCTCAATTTCTCCTAAGGATATAGAAAGCGACATTGAATCAATGTTATAACCGATAAGCAATGAAAATATTTAAAACATCATTAATTATTTTGTCTGCATTAATTCTTTTTACAAGTTTAACAATAAACAAAGATAAGAAGAAAAATAAGGAATCTGAGCTTTATAGTTTCAAGATGAAGTCACTCGAAGGAGATGAAATTGATTTTTCAAAATATAAGGGGAAGGTAATCCTTATAGTTAATACAGCGAGTAAATGTGGATTTACCTCTCATTACAAAGGCTTAGAAGAGTTAAACAAAAAATATGCAGATAAGGGATTAGTAGTTTTGGGCTTTCCTTGTAATCAATTCCTTGCTCAAGAGCCAGGGACAAACGAGGATATAAAAGCCTTCTGTCAAGCAAACTATGGAGTTAGCTTTCAAATGTTTGAGAAGATAGATGTAAATGGAAAAAATGCAGCTCCATTATATAATTTTCTTAAGATGAACGCACCTTTTGAAGGTTTTAAGGATAAAGAAATGGGGGAACGTTTATCATCAATCCTAAAGAAATACTCTCCAGAGTTTCTCGAAGGAAATGAAATTAAATGGAATTTTACAAAGTTCTTAGTTTCAAAAGACGGTAAAACTATTAAGCGTTTCGAAACACCAACAACCCCAAAAGAATTAGAAGCAGAAATAGAATCAATGCTCAAATAAAATTGAAAGATATAAAAATCAAAAAGGAGGCTATCTTATTACAAGATTTAGCCTCCTTTTTATTATCAGTTTATTTTTCTATTAATTGACTATTAGTTTTTTTGTTGCAATAACTTTTTCAGAAATTACTTTTACATTATAAGTTCCTTTTTCAAGACTACTCATATCAATATCTAATGTATTTTGCCCTTGGTTTAATTTATAACTCTTCATTAACCTTCCCATCATATCGTAAACAAAAATATCAGCATCATTTGTTAAGCCTTCAATATTTAATTTTGCTTTATCTTGTGTAGGATTCGGATAAATAGAAACATTGTGGATGATATCAATATCATTTAATCCACTATTTGTCCCACTAATAGAAATATTATCGAAGCTAACAGATAACCACTTTAAACTGCAATTAGTATTTCTATATCTAATAGCAAAGTAGCTTAACCCATTATATGAAGGTATATCAATATTATTTTTTATATGATAAGTATAATCATTATTATATTCTGTTCCTCTAAAATCAAATAATAGAAGTTTAGAATCTGCTAAATCTGGATTTTGCGAGCCATTAAGGATATATATTGCAATAGTATCTCCAGTCTCAGGAGATGAAAAACCATAAAATTTATACCTTATTGAATCTAACCTTCCTTGACCACTAATTGAAAAACCAGGAGAAACAAACCAGTTATCAGTTAATGTTATTCCTGTTGAAGGAGAATAATCGTGGGTTATGGAATTTGGGTCGGAATATGCACCAAACGATGCATAAGACCAATGGCTAAAAGTTGTAGCTGCAGTTTTATATTCAACCCAACCAGCTTTTTGTGAGTCATCGTCAAAACCACTATAATAAGGAAGTTGGATTTGCGAACTCAATGAAAAATTAATAAGAGTTAAACACCCTAATACTAAAAATAATGTTCTTTTCATAATTGAAATATTTATATATTATCTTATTTCGGCTCCATTAACTACCTTTTGTGTAGGAGAAACAAAGACTAATTTGCCATCGGCATCCTCAGCCATAAGTATCATTCCTTGCGACTCAATGCCTTTAAGGTCTTTTGGGGCAAGGTTTACAAGAACCGATACTTGTTGCCCAATAATATCTTTTGCCTCGAAGTATTCAGCAATACCACTAACAATTGTTCTCTTATCAATGCCAGTATCAATCGTAAGCTTTAAAAGTTTCTTAGTTTTAGCAACCTTCTCAGCCTCAATAATAGTACCAGTACGAATATCCATCTTGGCAAAATCCTCAAAGGAGATATTCTCTTTTTGAGGCGATGCAACAGTATTTTCCACTTCGTTTGCCTTCTTTGTAGATAGTAATTTATCAATCTGCTTTTGTATTTCCTCGTCCTCAATTCTTTCAAAAAGAAGCTCTGGAGTATTTAGTTTATGAGCTTTTTCTATTAGATTAACCCCACCTGCATCCTCCCAAGACAAAGAGTTTATATTAAGCATATCTTGAATCTTCTTAGTGGTAAAAGGCATAAAAGGCTCAAGGAGAATACTTAAATTAGCACATATCTCAAGGCTAATACTCAAAGAGGTCTTGGTTCTTTCCATATCAGTCTTTATAGTCTTCCATGGCTCACACTCTGTAAGATATTTATTACCAAGCCTTGCAAGGTTCATAGCCTCATTTAAAGCCTCACGAAAACGATAGCTCTCAATACTTCTTCCAATCTTTTCTGGATATGTTGATATCTCTTTAATGGCTGATAAATCAATTTCATTAAGCTCTCCTCTTTCGGGAGTCGCTCCATCGAAATATTTATGAATAAGCACCATAGTCCTATTTATAAAGTTACCGAGTATGGCAACAAGCTCGCTATTATTCCTTGTCTGGAAGTCTTTCCAAGTAAAATCATTATCCTTGGTCTCTGGAGCATTGGCACATAGAACATATTTCAATACATCTTGCTTCCCAGGAAAGTCTTCAAGGTATTCGTGTAACCATACAGCCCAATTCCTTGAGGTAGATATCTTATCCCCTTCAAGGTTTAGAAACTCATTGGCTGGAACATTTTCAGGCAGGATATAAGAACCTTCAGCCTTTAGCATTGTAGGGAATATTATGCAGTGAAATACTATATTATCCTTACCAATAAAGTGAACAAGCTTAGTATCCTCATCCTTCCAATACCTTTCCCAATCCTGAGGCATTAACTCAATGGTATTGGAAATATAACCAATAGGAGCATCGAACCAAACATAGAGAACCTTTCCATCTTCTCCCTCAATAGGTACTTTCACACCCCAATCCAAATCGCGAGTAACCGCTCTTGGTTGTAATCCTTGGTCTAACCAGCTCTTGCATTGACCATAAACATTGCTCTTCCACTCTTTATGACCTTCCAATATCCACTCTTTCAAGAATGTTTCGTACTTGTCTAAAGGCAAAAACCAATGTTTTGTTTCCTTTTGAATAGGAGAAGAACCGCTTAGAGTTGACTTAGGATTAATTAAATCTGTTGCATTAAGACTTGTCCCACATGCCTCACATTGGTCGCCATAAGCCTTCTCATTAGAACAATGAGGGCAGGTGCCGGTGATATATCTATCGGCAAGGAATTGATTAGCCTCAGCATCGTAGTATTGTAATGAGGTTTGTTCTATAAATTTCCCCTCATTATATAGTTTCTTAAAGAAGTCTGAGGCAGTCTTATGGTGGGTTTCAGAAGAGGTTCGAGAATATATATCGAAGGAAGTTCCGAAGTCTTCAAATGATTTTTTTATTATATTATGATACCTATCAACCACATCCTTTGGAGTAATTCCTTCCTTTCTTGCCTTAATAGTAATAGGCACTCCATGCTCATCACTTCCTCCAATAAATACTACATCCTCTCCCCTTAAGCGAAGATACCTTACATAAATATCAGCAGGAATATATACCCCAGCCAAATGACCTATATGCAAGGGACCATTAGCATAAGGCAGTGCAGTAGTTACATTATATCTTTTAAATCTCTTATCTTTCTCTGTATATATCATATAATTAATTTTTTCTAATTGTTTTCTTCCTTACTCTCTTTGTTTTCACTCTCTGTGTTTTCCTCTATAATATATAGGGGACGTTTCTTAATATCATTACTCATCCTGCTAATATACTCTCCAATTATTCCAATAGTTATTAACTGAACCCCTCCGATAAAGGAAACAGATATTATCAAAGAAGTCCAACCTCTTAAAGGAGTATTGAAAACAAATTGGGAAATAAGAGCATAGACTATTACAAGGAAGGAGAAGAAAGAAACTATAATTCCCATAGAGCTTGCAAATTTAAGAGGTTTGGAAGAGAACCCTGTAATTCCGTCTATGGCAAGCTTCATTAATTTACTAAAGGAATATCCTGTCTCTCCCCTATATCTTGCATCTCTATCATACTCCACAAAGGTTTGCTTATATCCTATCCAAGCTATCTGTCCTCTAATAAACTTATTTCTCTCAGGCATATCCTGGAGATGTTTAATAATTACCCTATCTATTAGTCTAAAATCTCCCGTATCGAGAGGAATCTTAATCTCTGTTAGCTTATCCAATATCCTATAAAAAGACTTATAAGCAATCTTCTTAAATACGCTAACTCCCTTCCTCGAAGCTCTTTTAGCATATACTACCTTATATCCTTCCTTGTACTTCTCATACATCTTAGTAATAAGCTCTGGTGGGTCTTGTAAATCTCCATCTATTATCACAACAGCCTTCCCCTTAGAATAATCAAGCCCTGCCGATACAGCTATCTGATGCCCAAAATTCCTGCTAAAGCTAATATACCTAATATGAGAATCCTTTTTAGACAAATCCTTAATCATATTTAAAGAACTATCCTTACTAAAGTCATTTACAAATATAATCTCGTAATCACTACTGATTTGAGACAATACCTTACTCATCCTCTCATACATTAGCGGGATATTCCCCTCCTCATTATATATCGGTATTACTGCTGAAATTTCCATATTAGTTTATGATTAATTTTTTCTTCTCTTGCTTTAGTTTTATAATCTTGCTTTGAATATGATAATAAAGGGTTTCATACTCAAACCTCTCTAAAATCTCCTTATCTATCTCTGGAGTATTTACAAGGACAATATCCCCTACTCTTAAATGCTTTACCCATACAACTTGATTCTTAATCCCCTTCTCATCCATTGCGTATTTATAGAATAGATGGTCTTGGTAATTATCGTTTTGAATCATTGTAAAACCCTCTTTATAAACTAAATCTCCTTTGATTACCTGCCTGATTAAATCAAATCTGGAATAATAAGGCTTAGCCCACTCAGGCTCTTTAGGAAGGGTTACATGTTGAACTATTTCCTTATATGGAGTATAGAAAAAGCTTATAAAAGCTATAAGTATTAATGAAGAGGATATTAGTTTATTATCTATCTTGTTAATAAGTAAATGTAGTCGATAGAGACTAATACCTATTGGGATTGCAAGGAAAGGGACGATAGGGAAAGCATACCATGTAAGCTTGGTTTGACCTATTGTTACAATTAGGAATATAAAGGCAGCTACGCCAAATGAGTATATATTAAGATTTCTGATTACCTTGTCTTTTGTTATTAGATTAATCACAAAAGCTATTGGAGCCAACCAAAAGAAATAAGTAAAGAGACCATCTTTTAATTCCTTATAATAAAAATCCTTTCCTCCCTTATGTCCCTCCAATGGGGTTAGATATCTTCCTCCAAGTTCATTCTCATAAACTGCTTTCAAATACCCAGGGTCAAATAATTCTCTACCGAAATAATACCCTCCAATAACTAATACAAAACTTCCAATACCCCAATATGTAGCCTTGTTCTTAATCAAACTAATAAATTCCTTTTGGAAAAGAGTATAAATAAAAAGGAAAGGAAGAGGGATAAGTGCCTGAACTCCTTTGGTAAGTGTTGCTAAGATTAGAAAAGCGAAAAAGAGATAATAGTATTTCTTTTCTTTATTGTTTAGATACACAAAGAAAGCAATTGCATAGGAGATAATCAAAAAGCAAAGCATTGCATCGTAGTCAGCATTTCTCCCACAATGATAGTATAATAAGCCCTTAGAGCATATAATAACCACAGCGGCATAGAATCCTAAGAATGGTTTTTTAAGCTTTGAGGAGTAATAAATTAGGATAATTCCCATAAAGAGGATTGCAAGGGCTGAGGGAAGTCTTATTGCGGCTTCATTTACTCCAAAGAGTTTAAGACTAATAGCTTGAACCCAAATTAGAAAAGGAGGTTTAACGCTCCAATGGTCGGGCAAGTAACTAAATGTAACTATTAGTGGATTATTTGTATGAAGCATCTCATAAGCAGAGGCAGCCAATCGGCTCTCATCCCATAGTCTAAGAGGTAATGTCCCTAAGAAAGCGAATAAGGGATAGAAAGCAATTGCAATAAAAGCCAATGAAAGCCAATAAAATAAGGTTTTTCTATGTTTAGGCATAAAAATTATTATTCAGTTCAATTTGCAAAGATAATTATTTTAAGCGAAAAAAAGGGAAAACAAAAAAGGGAGCATAATTAAATGCCCCCCAATTTGAAACTTAAAAATTAAAATTTAAAAGTCTTACGGAGTAGTTGTAGTAGTAACTGGTTGATATCCCTTAACCTCAATATCTCTAAGAACAAATGAGGTCTTTGCTAAGTCTTTCATAAAGGCTGGAGATGGGAAAAACTTACATCTTGCCTTTGAGATAGTACTTGCATCAACTTCCTCCAAAGTATCCATTGCCTTGGCTTGAATGCCAGGGATAAAGGAGCCTAAGAGGTTGAACTTAACTGCACGCCCTGCTAATATATGCCTTGAAATATTGATTTCCAAAGCTTTTAAACATGCTAATGCATCTGGATAAGAGACAGTAGTGCTTTGTGTAATCTCTGTACACAATTCATCCATACTTACGTCTGCATTTCTAAAAATTTGAGCAAGGTATTTATCTCCTGGATTGAACCCAGTGTGAATATTACGCTTAACTCTTACATAACTGATAGCCATAACTTTACTTTTTTAATGGTTTGTAACTAATATAATTTATAGAAATCAGGTTAATATATTAATTCAATATCTTGGAATAAACTCCGGATTTTAATTCAAAAACATCATTAAATACCCCCTTAATTTCTATTTACAAAGATACGAATATTATTTGATATATCATTGATATATATACGTTTGACTTTACTTGACTTCACTTGAATTAATAAGAATATCTTTGTCTTTGATTTATTTGCTGGTTGTGGAATTTTATAAATAAAATAGATTATAAACAATGCTAAAATAAATAAATAAACTAAATATAAATCATATTATATCTATTTTGTTATCAGCTCTTTTAGTATGTTAATAACATTAGTTGTTGAAAACTTGTTTGAAATTCATTAAAAACAAGCTAATGTGTTTCAAAGATTATTTGTAATTTTGTAATACATTGATATTGAAAAGTGCAACACAAATCAAATAAATAAAAAACCAAATATGATTATTGAAAACAAAAAAATCCCAAGATACACACAGAAAGATGTGCTTAGGGAGCTACAAATCTCTCAATCAACCCTATATCGATTGAGAAAAGAGTTCGGACTATTGACCCAGGTTAAGAAAAGAAGATATACCTTAGAGGAAATAGAAGAAATTGCAGAATTAATAATTAATAAATATAAAACCAAGACGGATGAATAAAGTAAATTTATTTTTTAATCTTACAACTCCAAGTACTTATTTAGATTCGAGGGCATTAGTTAATATGATTATCGCACCAACTAACAAAGTAAAAGTTGAGAAGATAAGAGAAGCTAAGGCAAATGGGGATAAAAAGCAATATGAGGAGCTAAAAAAGTCTCTACCAGCCTTCACCTATGCTGCCACATTTAATGGCAGGAGAACCCTCGAAAACATCAATACCTTTGAATATGTTTGCGGGATGGACTTCGACCATATTGGAAATCCTCAAAAGATTAATCGCATTAAGGAGAGGCTAAAGAAAGACAAATTAGTTAACCTTATGTTTACCTCCCCAAGCGGTGATGGATTGAAAGTCTTTGTAAAAATTAAGAAAGACGAGAAGGTAGAAAAAATGTTGGAGAACAAGGAGTATGAGAAGCTATCGAAATACTATGCTGATAAGTTTAATCAAATTAGCAATTATTTTGAAGGGGAATACTCTATCAAATCCGACCCATCGGTTAAGGATATCCCAAGGCTATGTTTTTTAAGCCATGACCCAGAGGCATATTACAACAAGGATTCTCAATGTTTTAGCATTGACGAGGATAAACTAATGGAGATATACGAAAATCATATAATCGAGAGCCCTAACCAAGAAGGCAATAGGAATAACTCTCTCTATGGTTTTTGTCAAAAGGCTTTTGCAGCAGGGTATGACAAGGGAACAATAAGAGAGTTTTCTAATAGCAAGTACAGCGGATTAGGTAATGAGGAATTTGAAAAAACATTAAAATCAGCCTCTACATCCAAGAAAGCTAAAAGAAAAAACAATACCAAGAAAGACATAATTATCAACACAGGAGAAACCTCCAACCATGCTATACTCGAACTCTTTCACAAGCGATTTGAGATAAGATTTAACGATATAATGAATTGTTTTGAGATATTAGATAAAGAATCAGACAAAAAAACTTGGGTAACATACGATTTGATTATGGATAATACTATCTATTCCTATATCACAAACCATAACGAGAAAGCTCGCAAAATAAGCATTAGCAGGATTCTAAAGACCAACGAGGTAGAGAAGTTCAACCCCTTTACCCAAAAGCTAAACTCATTGCCCACTTGGGATGGAGTGGATTATATAGAACAATTAGCCGACAAGGTCAAGACCACCAACCAGGAAGAATGGAAAGAAGATTTGAAAAAATACTTAGTAGCAATAGTAGCAACACTATTAAATCCTAAGACTATAAATCATTATTGCCTTGTTCTATTAGGAAAAGAAGGGATAGGTAAAACATCATTTATCAAACTCTTAGTACCTAAGGAATGGGAGGACTATTTCACCCAAAGCCCATTAACACTAAGACATAAGGACACTAACTTCAAACTATCTCAGAATTTTCTAATAAGTATAGAAGAGCTATCAAAATACAATAGAAATGAATTTAACGACGTAAAAGAAGTTATCACAAGAGATTCCATCCAAGAAAGAGAACATTTTGGAAAGGAACAGAAAAAGTTCGTAAGAAACGCTTCATTTATTGCAACACTCAACGACAAACAATTCCTTAGCGGAGAAGAGGGAGAAAGAAGATTTTGGGCACATGAGATGACTGAAATAGACTATGAAGCAGAAATAGATATAGACTTAGTCTATGCACAAGCACTTGCATTGCATAAGGATAATTTCAAGTATTGGGAAACAAAAGAAGATATAGAGAAGAGAAAGAAGAAAAACGAAGAATTTGTAACAACAGACCCTGTATTAGAGATGCTCAACCTTAATTTCAACTTCCCAGAATCTGAAGAGGACACCTCAACACATAATAGACCTCAATATTACACAAGCACAGAAGTATTAGATATCATCCAAAGGAAGCATATTATCAATCAAAAAGAGATAAACACACTAAAGATAGGAAGAGCATTAAGCAGACTAAAATTAGAAGTTAGGAAGTCGAATGGATGTAAGAAATACCTATTAAGCGAGAAATCGGACATAGAAAAGAACCGAGACAACAAAAAAGACGAAATTATAGTATAAGCTAATTTGATACTTTCCTCTTTTCAATATTACCCCTGCCCTAACCGAGTAGGGGTTTATTGTAGGAGTAGGGGTTAAAACACGATTTTAAACATATTTACTCAAAACAATATATCCCACCAAAAACCAAGAAAACAATAAAAAGCGAATAGACTTTAAAAACTCAAAATAACCCCTACTCCTACTACTAACCCCTACTCTAAAATATAAAATCAATTGCATAAAAGAAAAGATAAATCAGAGAGAAACAGAGCTAAGAGACAGATTACTAACTCTTAGAGATAGAAAAACAGATCTAAGAGATAGAAAAATAGATCTAAGAGTTAGTTTTATTAACAAATCAAAGACAAAAAAAAGAAGGAGTAAAAACACACTCCTTCTCTCATCAGTTTAATATAATTTAATTAATTATGTAGCTATCCCAGCTATAATAAATAAAAACCAAACCCCTTTGTCAAGTTAAAAACCTATAAAACTTCAATGACACATAAAACAACAACACTTAAAAACAACAAAAGGAGGGTTGCCCCTCCTTTCTCTTTTTTATTTATTAACCCAAATAGCTGTCACAGCTATAATATCATAATGCAAAGATACAACAAACCAAACCCTTTGTCAAGTTAAAAACCTATAAAACTTTTTAGGGAACAAATAACTCATTAATAAACAAACGAAAAAAGTAATAAGACAAAAAAAGAAGGGAATCAACTAAGATCCCCTTTCAGACATGCAAAAAAAATTTAACTAACTAAGCTATCACAGCTTTGAGAAAAGTAATTTATTTGATTATAAAAACATTGCAAATATACAACAAACCAAACCCCTTGTCAAGTTAAAAACCTATAAAAAGATGTGAATTGCTTTCTATTTAGTATCTTTGCGTATAAGCAACAGCTTTATTCTACGGAAAAGTCCTACCAGCTGACCATCCATTTTGGAAAGATAATTTCCCTGGCAACCTATGGAACTGCAAGTGGGAAATAAAGTTTAGTGAAAAAGTGTGGTTGCTTAATGTTCGAGAGCATATAAATGGAACATATTGGCTGTATGCTATCTCAGAAAAATAGAATGAGAAAATTACTCATCACAAAAGGTTTATTTAGTCCTCTGCTGTAATAACTCTCTCATTCTATTTGCAAAGATACAACATAAAACACAAAAAGTCAAGTAAAAAATAAAAAAATGAACCCTGACCAATTTAAAAAACATTTAAATGCTGTTCAAATACAGATTAAAACCTTTGCTAAAAAGGATGCTCCACGCATAGCTGGCAAGGTGGCTATAGACCACTTTAAGGAGAATTTTCAGAACGAAGCTTTTGAGAAAAAGAAATGGAAAGAAGTTAAACGAAGAAAAAGCAAAATATTCTAACAATACCGCCACCATCACTTCCGACTTGCCTTATTCTGCAGTTCATAACGAGGGGCTTCGAGCAGGTAGAGGTAGAGGGTTCAGAATGCCTAAACGTCAATTTATGGCTCACAGTTCTAAGCTTGCAGAAAAAACAGAAAAAGAGATCTTAAAGAAATTAGATATCATAATACATAAAACAAAATGAAGCAAATATTCTTGGACATAAGAGATATAATCTTAGACATCAAGAACTCTAACCACAACCAAATAATTAAGTATTTTGACCTATGGAACCGTCAACTTGAGTTCCTCGCCCAGGAGTTGTGAATTGCTTTCTATTTAGTATCTTTGCGTATAAGCAACAGCGGATGGGTTGGTTTCAACCCAACCCATCTATTTGTGAATTGCTTTCTATTTAGTATCTTTGCGTATAAGCAACAGCAATTCATATGATTGATAAGGGTCTCCATCAGTTGTGAATTGCTTTCTATTTAGTATCTTTGCGTATAAGCAACAGCAGCAACGTAAGATAATATATTGCCAGCTACGTTGTGAATTGCTTTCAATTTTGTATCTTTGCATATAAGCAACAACAAAGTCAATTCATTTAGGAAAAGAAGTTATGTTGTGAATTGCTTTCAATTTTGTATCTTTGCATATAAGCAACAACTTAGTACCATTTGTACCAGATGTACGAGAGTTGTGAATTGCTTTCAATTTTGTATCTTTGCATATAAGCAACAACAATATCTTCAAGATTAGTCTTGGTCCTACCGTTGTGAATTGCTTTCAATTTTGTATCTTTGCATATAAGCAACAACGGGTGGAGATAGAAATATTAATAGCTCTATGTTGTGAATTGCTTTCAATTTTGTATTTTTGCGTATAAGCAACAACTGCAGAAGTGTTAGTAGTAATATCCCATTCGTTGTGAATTGCTTTCAATTTTGTATTTTTGCGTATAAGCAACAACTCATTATGTAAGAAACCAGAGGACAATACGTTGTGAATTGCTTTCAATTTTGTATTTTTGCGTATAAGCAACAACACTATTAGTTTTGATAGTGGATTTGTTGATGTTGTGAATTGCTTTCAATTTTGTATTTTTGCGTATAAGCAACAACCTATGACCTTATATACATTGCTATTCATTAGTTGTGAATTGCTTTCAATTTTGTATTTTTGCGTATAAGCAACAACTTTTGTCGTTTGGTCGTGGGCTTCGCCCACGTTGTGAATTGCTTTCAATTTTGTATTTTTGCGTATAAGCAACAACAAATTGCTTTGGAACTAATTTATTCATCACGTTGTGAATTGCTTTCAATTTTGTATTTTTGCGTATAAGCAACAACACTACTTCCAAGAACATAAAACATCCTTTGGTTGTGAATTGCTTTCAATTTTGTATTTTTGCGTATAAGCAACAACTGTAATAGTTTGAATATTGATATCTTCCGTGTTGTGAATTGCTTTCAATTTTGTATTTTTGCGTATAAGCAACAACGCATAGATAATAATGTTAATGATTAATTTGTTGTGAATTGCTTTCAATTTTGTATTTTTGCGTATAAGCAACAACTTACTTTAGGATATATAAACATATCATATAGTTGTGAATTGCTTTCATTTTTGTATTTTTGCGTATAAGCAACAACTAAAAATTACAAATATGATACAAAAACACAGTTGTGAATTGCTTTCAATTTTGTATTTTTGCGTATAAGCAACAACTGAACCTTCTTGCACTCTCTAATTATTTAAGTTGTGAATTGCTTTCAATTTTGTATTTTTGCGTATAAGCAACAACGGTCATGTCCATTATGGCAGTCTTTAACCCGTTGTGAATTGCTTTCAATTTTGTATTTTTGCGTATAAGCAACAACGGATGAAATTACAAATAGAATTATATTATGGTTGTGAATTGCTTTCAATTTTGTATTTTTGCGTATAAGCAACAACGCTATACTCCCTTTTACCTTAGCTGCGGTAGTTGTGAATTGCTTTCAATTTTGTATTTTTGCGTATAAGCAACAACTAAATTATACCCTGTTATGTGTAAAGAAGTGTTGTGAATTGCTTTCAATTTTGTATTTTTGCGTATAAGCAACAACATCTTGTTTGTACTGGGAATGCCATTGGCAGTTGTGAATTGCTTTCAATTTTGTATTTTTGCGTATAAGCAACAACTATTAAAAGTTTGTTATTTCTTATTGAGTAGTTGTGAATTGCTTTCAATTTTGTATTTTTGCGTATAAGCAACAACAATACTATTAGCATTCTGTCCTTGCGTATGGTTGTGAATTGCTTTCAATTTTGTATTTTTGCGTATAAGCAACAACAACGGGAGGATTTTCGGTAGTTCCAGGCACGTTGTGAATTGCTTTCAATTTTGTATTTTTGCGTATAAGCAACAACCTTAAACTAAATTACTAAGATCGAAGCACCGTTGTGAATTGCTTTCAATTTTGTATTTTTGCGTATAAGCAACAACATTTCTATTGTCAATGTGATTTTATTAATGGTTGTGAATTGCTTTCAATTTTGTATTTTTGCGTATAAGCAACAACCTATTCTCCTGCATCATTCTACCAGCCACGTTGTGAATTGCTTTCAATTTTGTATTTTTGCGTATAAGCAACAACGTTCTCTTGGTCTTTTACGTTCTTAACAGAGTTGTGAATTGCTTTCAATTTTGTATTTTTGCGTATAAGCAACAACAGTCAGTACCTAAATGATAATTTAAACTTGGTTGTGAATTGCTTTCAATTTTGTATTTTTGCGTATAAGCAACAACAAACTGAACCTTGTACACTGCACTTGCTGCGTTGTGAATTGCTTTCAATTTTGTATTTTTGCGTATAAGCAACAACAGGAGGCTATAATGAGCCTCCAGCAATGAAGTTGTGAATTGCTTTCAATTTTGTATTTTTGCGTATAAGCAACAACTTAATAGTAACATTATGAGTATCGCTAATGTTGTGAATTGCTTTCAATTTTGTATTTTTGCGTATAAGCAACAACACACGGCTATATCATTGCGGTTATGTCAGTGTTGTGAATTGCTTTCAATTTTGTATTTTTGCGTATAAGCAACAACGTTAAGGGGTTTATTGGATTGAGGTTTAGCTATTTGCAATAGGCTTTAGAATCTATGTTTTCTTAATTTATTGCTTGTTTTTTGTGAGAGGAATTGGGATTTTATGGATTCTATTTCCTCTTTTATTTGGGCTTTATTGGCTAATTATTTTTGAACAAAATTGATTTTTTAAGCTCAATTTATTGTTTTTTTGTTGATTTTTGAGACAAATTCAGACGTCTTAATCTGTTAATAATATATAAAAATGCATCAATTATCAGACAATGGGAAAAAAATATTAGAACATCTCTAATTGTTGTCCTATTTCGGGTAATGCTGATGGTTGTTTGCCAAAATAAAGCTCCATATTCCCAAATTGCTTGTCGGTTATCAATAGTATCCCAATATGTCCGTACTTAGGCAGGATTTTCTTTACTCTTTTAATATGTACCTCTGCATTCTCTCTTGATGCACAATGACGCAAATAGATTGAGAATTGAAACATTTGGAAACCGTCTTTGATAAGTGCTTTACGAAAGTCGCTATATACTTTCCTGTTAGTCTTAGTCTCAGTTGGGAGGTCAAAAAATACGAGTATCCACATTATTCTATATGCATTAAACCTGCTATGCACCTAAAATTGGGTATTTTATTAATCTCCTTTCTCCCGAAAAACACTGGTACAATGAGGCTGTAGTTTCTCCCATCGCAATTTGCAAAGGTCTTGTAGCATTCTTCATCTTAACATCAACTACAGGCAATGTTAATAAAGAGGATTTAATCTCCTTTGTCATTTCTTGTATTTCGGGATATTTCTTTATTGTCTCAAGCACTACCCTATCGGCATAAGGTCTGTATGGCTCCATAATATCATCAGCCAAACAATAAGCATTATATCGATTTTTATGGAATATCCCTAGAGTTGGGAGTAGTCCTGAGGCAACTAATGAGCGTGCTGCAATTGCTCTTAGAATCGAATATGAATAGTTAAAGAATTTGTTTGGATATTCCCCAAATCGCTCCCTCTTAAAAGCATTATCTTGCTCTAAGAGGTTCTGCCAATAATAGGCTGCTGCTCTTGCTTCGTGGTTCTCACTGTCCCCTGATTTCACTTCCCTTGCCCAATAGACCATCTTCTTTGTATCAATACCTAATTCCTTAAGCACATTAGCTTGATTTTGGATTTTAGCTATAATAGTCTGTTGCCAAAGGTTCTTCTTCAAAGCCTCCGTTGCTTGAATCTGCTCTCTATATCTCTCGCTTTGAATATCATTCCCATCCAAACACAAATGCAATCCCAAAGGATGATGTCTTTGGTCGCAAGTAATAATAGCAACATTATTCTCAAGCAAAGACACCATAGCCCCTTGGGTAATTGTTATCTGAGGATTATCCAACACAACAACCCCAATATCCTCAATAGGCACAGTCTTTTTAGTCTTTGTGATATCCTCAGCCAACTCAATAACCAATTGTTTATCCTTAAGACTAAGATAAGCCCCAGAACTAAAACATAGTGTGCGTTTAATCATAAACTATTTATTAAAGTGGTATTTATTTGTTAAATATAATCTTCCCAATAGGAGAAACAATAAAATCTTTTCCTTCTATCAATAGTTTTAATGAATTAATACTTTTTCTGATTTTTTGAGGCAGACAATTGTAATTATCTACTTTTTCTTCTTTTATATCTTTTTTTGCACATAAATGATGAATTAAATTTATTCTATTATCCCTTTCTGGACGTTCAAATATGTATAGTCTTTTTGAAATTATTGATTCTATTTCTTCGATAGTTTCATTTTTATCAAGTAAAAAAACTCGCATTCCTGATTTTAATATAAAATCCAAATTTAGATTTGTCTTTTTCTTAGATTGGATTGTAGAAGGTATGTCCTCTATTCCCATTTTTCTATTTTCGCATATATCAAATAGTCCATATACTACATATTCTTTCTCGTTGCAATTTGAATATTGGCAAATTGCATATAAGTCACCTCCGCTTGTATAATAGTAATTTTTATGACTTTTATCTGATAAATATGTTTGTTTTTTAATAGCTAATGGGCTTGATATTTTTGTTGCGAAGCAACGAATATGTCTTATTTTTCTATTTACTCCCTTTTTGTCAGTTAAATGGATTCCTGCTTCGCTAGCTTCTTTAAATGATTTGTCACCATATTGACGTCTAAGTTTTTCATATAAATGCTTATCAACAATTATTTTTTCTATTTCTTCCCACGTTTTAAAGCCAGAATCTGTATCATTTTTTTTATACTTTAATTCTTTTCTTACAACATACATTAGCTTATCATCAATAATGATTTTACCATCTTCATCTCTTTCTATTTTACCTTTTTCATCTTTTTTAGCAAGTTTTATCGCTCCATAGAATGTTTCACTGTGTATTTGTCCTCTTATACTATCTCCGTTAATCCATTTTTCCCTACCATTTTTAAGAATAACTTTTTCTCCTCTTATTCTTGCTCTTTTTTTAGTAGGAGTTAATACTTGGTCTTTTGACACTTGATTAATTAATATGTTTTCATCAATATTATTTACAAAATTATTTATAGAGCCAATATTTAATGAGCGAACTTCTTTATCTAATTTTTCTTGTATTTCAGAAATATCTTCTTTATCCTTTTTATCTTGTATTTCATACCATAGAGATAACATTTTATCTCTTTTTGCTGATGAAGGAATAAGGGTTAAAATTGTTGCATCTATTGCATGATGTGAATGTTTGTCTCTGTTTTTAGCTTCTTCAAAGCCTTGCACTCCTATGATTTTCCTAAAATCTGCAGTAACACTTCCTTTTTGAACATCAACATTATTAAAAACTGACTTTAAATATAGGGTTGCATATTTTGAAATCAGCCGAGTATCTACCAGCTGGCTATTTTTAAATCCACTTGTAATTTCTGTGATTGTAAATCTTTCTAATTTTCTTTTCCAATAATCCAACTCCATTTGCCATAAGTGTCTCTGACGAATAGCAGTATCCTTTACATCTTTTGTTTGAGCATGTTTTGATTTTATTTTCCAATATTCAACATTATTTTCTAGTCTTTCAATTTTTTCTTTCCATACTTGTAATCGAGGAAGAATTGCAGAATATCCATTAGCATCCTTGTCATAATTTGGTAATGAGCTAGGAATCATATTCTTTTTTATAAATCTATTATAATGTAAATCACAGATAGTTTTGTTTTCTAAAGAATTATCTAAAGACTTACTTCTAGGTATAGTATGTTCAATATCGAATTTTGGATTTCCTCCTAATAAATCACTTAAAGATATTACCTTCCCTGTATAAATACATCTACAACCTTGTTCTAGCCATAGTTTATATTTGGTAACATCAATACTGAATTTATCAGCTTTTTCTATCTTACTTTTTGCTTTCTTGTCATTATGGGGATTAATATAAGTCTCATTATTAATCAATCCAGTTTCTGGAATATCATTTTGGTCTATCAATATTTTTACCTTTTCAAAATCAGAATCGTTTACTTGTTCAAGGCCTTGAATTTCACGAATAGCTTTTTTAATTTCTTCATTTGCATGTTCTCTTTCTTTTTGATATTGTTCAAGAGCCCATCTCATATTTGAATCATTTAGATCTCTTGCCGTTTCAATAACTATTCTAGTATCCTCAGATATTATGCCCTCTAATAAAAGACTATTTATATTCCTTCTTAATATATGTAGCATTCTCATCGCCATAGGATTTTTAAATGCTCCAATTTTAGGTGACTCTAATAACTTTTTAGAGAGGATTCTTCCATTATAATCAATTGTTTTATTACGAGAAGGCTTATAGAACTCAATCATAGATGGGTGATATAGTTTATTGAGTTGTTTGCAAGCAGGACAATTACATGGAAGACCAGTTAAATTATCATGTAAATTATTAGAACAATGAAGATATTCAAAATTATCGGATAGAAACTTTCTTAGATTATCTCCGATTTTTGGTAGTTTATAAAATTCTCTTCTTGAATTATCAAAAAAAGCTTGGTATTTAGAAGCCACATCATTTATAACGTTTTGTTTTTCATCATCATCTTTTTTATTCCATGTTTTTTCGCCAAAGCTTTCTTTACAATATTCGATTATTGTTTTGTAATCTTCTTCTTTTAATTTATAATCATTAGAGTGAGCTGCAAATTGTTCATTAAATTCTAAAGATTTATATTCGGCAATTAAAGCATTTACTATATTAAGAATTCTTTTTTCTTCTTTATTAGAATTGGAAATTATTTCAATATTTGAAATGCATTCATCTTTAATATTAACCCATTTTTCTTCTCCTATAATCTCTGGTATCTTTGCTAATAATACTGCTTCAGAATAAATTAATCCTCTATTTAAAAATCTATTAATGTTTCTTATTGCCTTAAGACTTAGCATAGAGTATCCTTGTGGTATAGCAACCCAAAGATTAATAAAAGATTTTGTTTTTTTATCATCAAACAACAAATTTGTTTGGGCAAATTCTACAATATTTTCTTCGTCATCATAATTAAAGCATACATGCCAAATATCTTCCCAATTATATGATACTCTCTTCTCTACTCCAGTTTTTTTGTCAATTCTAGTTTTATTAGCTTCAATAATAATCTCTTTCCAGTTTTCTCCCAATAAATTTTTTATTCTTGCACTAATTGGGCAGGCAGAAACATTTGTCCTATCTTTATAATTTATAGTTTTGTCTTTTGTGGAAAGTGAAATATTATATTTCTTTTCTATCCAAATACGGATTTCTTCGAATTTGAAGTTGTTCTTTACTCTTAAAAACTTTTCATTGAACAATTCATTCTTATCATCAAGACTGATGTTTTCCCAATTCTCCTTTTCTCCTTTTCTAAATTGAATATTATTTATAAAACTCCAAGCTCTGAAATATTCAAAATCGGGATGACTAATTGGGCATCTTGATTTTGTTGGTTCTAAAGTGCATTTCCCGACTAATCCCTTTTGTGAACGTAAAGGTCTTTTGTAGAAAATAGCCTTGTTTATTTTGTAATAAAAGTCAGATTCCAGAGATAATGCATTTTGAAAATCAAAGATGTATTTTATTTCCTCTTGATATTGTGAACGTACTGCCTGATATTCTTTTTTGATTCTTTGCCCTGTTCTCTCAATTTCATAGAAAGCACAACCAACAGTTGGTAATGATATATTATCCCCTATTTTTTGATTGATAAACTCGTTTAACTCTTTTGCCTTTTTCTCTTCAGACTTTTTCAAAGAGTTTTCGTCCAATATTTCATTTTCGTGGCTTTCTTTTAAAGTCTCACCCTTAGAACTTTTAAAGCCTCTTCTTTGTGCGATATGATATAATGCTCTGCCAATTTTTAATCTGTTTATCTCTAAATCTAAATTATATTGCGTTGATGCAATTTCTGCTCTTAATTGATATGGGCTGGAATATTCAGGGATTCCGTCATTATCAAAATCTAATCTTACCCATTGTTCGAACTTTACAGCATTAATAGGGTATTTCCTTTTTAATCCTTTTTCTTTATCATATTTTCTCCATTTATCTAAATTTTCATCAGATAAAGGGCAATACCCATATTCAATTAATATTTTTAAGGTTTCCCAAATACGATATTTTCTTGATTGATATAATCTTCTAGATGATCTGTGTTTCGTTCTTTCTGATGCGTATGAGAATTCTCCTGACTTACTATTTCCAACACCTTTATTAAAGGTTGTTACTCCAAAATATTCAAGTTGATCGAATAGATTACTACCTAAATCTGTGTTTCTTTTAGAGATACCTATTGAATTAGTACCCAAATCTAATCCTAAAGTTTCCATTTATTTTTATTTTTTTTGTTTAGTATCATTTTTTATCATATCTTTGCATCTTAATACAAAATTGAAAGACTTTTCACAATAAGGCTATAAGCCGAAGAGTTATCTAAGCCTTGCGTACTCCGTGAGGCTATTTTTTATACTGCAAAGGTAGTTTTATTTTTTTAAAAACAAAACAATAACTTATTTTTTATTTATTCCCCTTGTTGAATAAGGATTATTCCGTTGTGAAAACATTTAAGGTGGAAGCGATGTCTTTATTGATTATCGCTTTCGCTTTTTTATTAGATATTAGCGTCTGTTACTTTCCTTTATTTTACTACTCAAAGTGATTAATAAAAATCTCCTTCTCAAAAGTTTATCTGTATTTAACTTGACAAATCTTTATTTCTTAGGTGTAATTTCGTTTTGGCACCGAACTTGGCACTAATGTTGGCACTAATAAAAAAAGCTGTGTAATAAATTAATACTACACAGCTTATTTGGTTTTAAGGTTTTTATTTGTTTTTCTTATCCTAAGATTTCTTTGTTGTATTTCTTTAGGCTTTCTAAGCAGTTTGAGCGTACGTGTATAAAATCGGTTACGCCTTGTGCCTTGAAGTTTTCTACTTGTTCGGTTGGATAGCCAGCTACTATTATGTGGTTTACTTTTCCTTTTAATCCTGCGGTTACGCTTGGCACCCATTCTGAGTATTCTTCGTCTGAGGAGCAAAGCACTACTATGTCTGCTTTTGCGTCAAGGGTTGCTTTTATTCCTTCTTCTGGGGTTGAGAACCCGAGGTTATCGATTATCTCGTATCCTGCTACTCCAAAGAAGTTGGTTGCAAATCCTGCTCTTGCTTTGCGGAAGGCTAAGTTTCCGAAGGTTAGTAAGAATACTTTTGGAGCTTTTCCACTCTTTTCTACTTCTAATCTTAAGAGTTCAAAGTCTTTGCTTAAACGATTACAAGTAAGAGGTTTTATATCATTCTTATCTGCTTTTTCGCAACACTCTGGCTGTACTTTGTCTGCCATTCTTTCGTTAAGGTTAGGGTATTGGTTGGTTCCTAAGATTACTGTCTTACGCATTGCTGCATCTGTTGCTCTCTTAGCGTGAGTTTTCTCTATCTCGTCTTGGATAAATCCGCTTTGGATAGCTGCTACAAAACCTCCCTTAGCTTCTATTTCCTTAAACATATCCCATGCATGTTTTGCTATTGAATCGGTTAGTGTTTCGATATAGTATGAACCAGCTGATGGGTCTACTATCTTGTCTAAGTACGATTCTTCTTTTAATAGGATTTGTTGGTTATTGGCTATACGTGTTGAGAAAGGGTTATTCTCGCTAAATGCTACATCGAATGGATATACTGAGATTGAGTCTGCTCCTGCTATTGCTGCTGACATTGTCTCGGTTGTTGTTCTTAGCATATTTACGTATGGGTCGTAGATGGTTTTGTTGTAGTATGAGCTTTCTGTTGATATGAATAGGTCGTAGGCTGAGTTACATTTAGGGTTGTATTGCTCGATAATCTTACGCCATAACATCCTTGCTGCTCGGATTTTTGCTATTTCCATAAAATAGTTAGACCCTGTTGCGAATGAGAACATCATTCTATAGCCTATTGAGTGTATTTCTAATCCTTTTTGGTTTAGGTTGTATAGGTATTCGTTTGCTGCACTAATTGTGTATGCAAGTTCCTGTACTATCGATGCTCCTGCGTTATTGAAAATATTTCCTCCTACGTTGATTGCATCAAAATTTGGGATATTCTCTCTAATTACTTTTAGGATATAGGCTCCCTTTTCGTAAACAGAATTTAAGTCTGTGCAGAACTCTCCATTGATAAGGGCGTATCCAAATGGGTCGAAGTTCAACGAACCTCTTACCTTGCTCATATCAATTGATTCCTTCTTTAGGAAGTATATGAATAGGTCAATAAGCTCTGAATAAGAACGTGCTTCAAGGAAATTTATCTTCACTTGAGTTAAATCTATTCCGTTTAGTAGTACTTGTAGGTCTTCTACTTTCACTACCTTAGTAGCGTTTAGCCCTATTGAGTTTACTCCACGCTTTAACCCCTCAAGTGCTATTGCGTTAGCTGTGGTTAAATCCTCTTCGTAGATATCTTGTCTTATATCCCAATTATTATCTGTCTTTGTTGAAGGTCTTAAATCAAGGTTTTTGAGGTCTTCAGCTCTGTAGTATGGTCTTACATCAAACCCTTCTAAGGTTTTCCATACAAGCTTTTTCTCATAATCGCCACCCTTAAGGTCAGCCATTATTACCTCTTCCCATTCCTTGGTCGATACCTCTGGAAATTCGGGAAATAGTCTCTCTTTATTCATATTTCAATTGTTTTATTTTTATGCAAATTCAATGAGCAAAGTTATGAAGATTTGCCAAAACCACCTAATATTTTTTTTATTTGCCTTCTAATTCCTTAATCTTGATTGCATCTTGTTGTGCTCCTGCTTTATCTCCCAAACGTGTTTTGGAGGTTGCTCTTCTCTTTAGTGCGTTGATATGCTCTGGATTTGCTTCAATAACCTTGTCAAAATCCTCAATTGCGCCTTTGTAATCCTTGTTATTGTATTTTGCTGTTCCTCTACTATACAATATATCAATATCACTTCCTCCCTTTAGTTCTAATAGCTTATCATACGCTGCAATACTTGCATTATAATCTTTTAAAGCATTATTTAATACTGTCAACGAGGTGTAGATTTGTTCGTCTGCAAAACCCATTTCTACTATTTTATTATAGTCTGCTACTGCTGCTTGGTATCCTTCTGGAGTTTTAAGCGAGTAGTTTGCAAATGCTCTGTTTGAGTAGAAGTCCTTATTATTAGGGTCTAATTGGATTAGCTTTGAATAGTCTTCTATCGCCATTGCCCACTGTCCTATGTTTGCATAAGCCCCTGCACGGTTAGAGATATAGGTTTTGTTGCTTGGCTCAATATTGATTACATTGGTAAGTTCTTTGATATATCCCTCAAAATCGTTTGCATTAAGATATACATTAGCTTTGCTTAACATTGCTTGAACATCTCCAGGGCTTAAGCTTAGATACTTATCATAATCTTTAATTGATGAAGGTATGTCTTTGATTTGAGCAAATGACTCTGCACGGCTAAGTAATGAGGATTTTATCATATCTTTCTTTTCATCGGTCATTGTACTGTTCTTGTCAAGAAAGATAGAGAAGTTCATAACTGCGTCTTGGTAGTTCTTTAGGTTATAGTCTGCAAATCCTACGTAGTAATATACCAAATCCCATTCAGGCAATTCTGCTTTTGTTTTACCTTGTTGGCTAAGGATGCTTGACCAATCCTTGTTTGCTACTAATTCGTTATAAGATTGAATCCATTTGTTGATTTTTTCTGCTTCAGAATTGTCTTGTGCCTTTAGAATAAATGGTGCTATTACTAAAGCTAAAATTAATGCGATTTTTTTCATTCGTTATGTGTATTTAATTGATTAATTTAATTATTTCTTATTTAATGCGTTTTTTCTAACGCTTGTTTTATTGTTTTTATTTTAATTCTCACCTATTTATCTCAAACTCTAAATATGTGATAGGCTTGTTTTCCTTAAGGTAGATATTCTCGTAATAGGTTTTTATCTCTTTTACCTCATGTATATCGTCTGTACTATAAAGATCATTTGTCTTATAGTGAATCTTGTAATTATTAGGGATTAAGACCTCTTCAAGGGTGTAATGATATAGCTCTTGTGAGTCGGTTTTTAAGTGTATTATCCCTCCTGGCTTTAGTATCCTTGAGTATATATCAAGAAATCTTGGGCTTGTTAGTCGCTTATTAGGTTTCTTTAGTTGTGGGTCGCAAAAGGTAATCCATATTTCATCAACCTCACCTTCACTAAAATACTTATCTATAATCTGTACATGTGTTCTTAGGAATGCTATATTGTTTAAATTCTCCTCTATCGAGGTTTTGCAACCCCTCCACATCCTTGCTCCCTTTATATCTACTCCTATAAAATTCTTATCCTTATACTTTCTTCCAAGCCCTACTGTGTACTCTCCTTTCCCACAACCAAGCTCCAATACTATTGGATTATTGTTCTTAAAGAAATCTTTTCTCCATTCTCCTTTAAGCGAAAATCCGTTCTCTCTTTCCAAATCTATGTACTGAGCTTGGAACATATTAGGGAAGGTTTCGTTCTCAGCAAATCTCCTTAGTTTATCTTTTCCCATTAATCTATTTACAATTTACAATTTACAAATTAACAATTTAAAATTAAGAATAAAGTCCTTTTACTTTTGAGGGTGCTGCTATAAAATTCTTAAGGTAGTATGGCTCAAAATAGGCTGTATCCTCAAACTCTCCTCTCAAATACTTTGCCAAACTCATCTCACCCATATATTTGCTTGAGAGTTTTATCTCAGAATCAAAAACCATCCTCTTATCTCCTGCAAATACGTCCTTACATTTCTCTGCACCATCGCCTATTATAATATACTTTTCATCTTCCTTTAAATACTCCTCGTATATCCCCTTCTCAATTATATCTGCACTTAAGTTCTTAATTTCTTTTCCTTCCTTATCGTAGATTATTGAGTATACCTCCATTCTTCTTGCATCTATCATTGGAATAGTATTATTATTGGGGTATTTCTCCATACATGCAATATGTAGTATCTTTAAGGTTTCTATACTTATCAAAGGTATATCTAAGGAATAAGCAAGTCCTTTTGCACTCGACACTCCTATTCTTAATCCGGTGTAGGAGCCGGGCCCCTTACTAACACTTATTGCGTTTAATTCTGAATATTTTAATGAAGCTTTTTCCATTACTTCCTCAATCATTAAAGACAACTTGGAGGAATGAGCATTTGTTTCTTCTATCTCAACTATTGCTAATAACTCCTTAGCTTTGAAAAGAGATACTGAACAAATTGAGGTTGAAGTCTCAATCATTAATATTATTGGTTGGTCATTGACCATAATGTGTATAAATTTTGAAATGAAGGAGCAAATATACGATATTTTTTTTATCTTTGCACTCCCAAATCGAAAGAATACTCCTTTTAGGGGTTTAATTAGCGCACGTGGTGGAATTGGTAGACATGCCACTTTGAGGGGGTGGTGTCGGTTACGACGTGCAGGTTCAAATCCTGTCGTGCGCACTCTTTTTTTGATTCTATTTTTCACTTTCTTGATTCAATTTTCTTACTTCTTTAATTCATTTTTCATTTGAATTGATTATCTTTGCACTATGATTATAAAATTATATTCGGATACAATTGACAAAAAACACTTGGAAGAGGTTTGCTCTTGCTTGGATAAAGGTGGTGTAATAATCTACCCTACCGATACTCTTTATGCTTTTGCTGCCAAGCTGGGGAACTTAAAAGGGGCTGAGAGGCTTGCTAATTTAAAGGGAAAGAAGTTTGAGAAAAGCTGTTTTTCTATTGTTTGTAAAGATATTAGTCAGGCTTCGGAATTTACCAAACCTATCAATAATAATACCTTCAAAATCCTTAAGAATAATACTCCTGGAGAGTTTACTTTTATTTTAGAGGCTTCGACAAAGATTCCAAAAATCCTCCAAACAAAGAGAAAGACTATTGGGATTAGAATACCAAATAATAATGTTGCTCTAAGTATCGTTGATTTCTTAGATTATCCTCTTATTACATCTTCGCTTAATACTGAGAGTGAGGAAGAGGAGAATTATATTCATCCTGAGTTAATTTATGAGGAATATCAAGACAAGGTAGATTTTGTAATTGACCAGGGAATCGGAAACAATTATAAATCGACAGTTGTAGACCTAACATGTGGAGATATAGAAATAATAAGAGAAGGATTTGGAGAGCTTATCTATTAGTTATTAGCTTAGTATTTATTGCTAATTATGCTAATTCTCAAAACTACGATACTATTAAGCCATTTGAAATTGAAAAAAGAATAATAGATAATTTCAACGAAAAGGAATTAGGAAATTACTCAAGAGATATTCATTATTTGATTGACAGTGAAACTTTGGAAGATAATAGGCTTTTAGTTATTCTTTCGGCTTATTATCATAGTATCTCAAGTACAGAGGAATTTACTTACTATCTTTTCAAAGCTTATGAAGAGGATATTGAGTCTTTTATCCCAGTCTTCGAACTCTTTACCCCAAAAAACTTATCTAAAATAGAGAACACCCTTAATCAAATGACTTATGAGGATGAATATGATAAAAGAATACATTCTATAATGGCTTTTATCTACTACTCTCAAAAAGATTTCAACAAAGCATATAACGAACTTTTAGTTAGTATGGATAATGAGAAATATAATCCTTATCTATACTATCTTTATGGGAATATTAAGTTATTAAGAAAAGAATATTTGAGTGCTATTTCAAGTTATAATTCTGCGGAAAGTAATGGTTTTAATAACCCTGCGATGTTTAAACGAAGGGGTATTGCCAAAGGTTTTACTGAGGATTTTAAAGGAGCTATTGAGGATTATAATAAGGCTATTTATTATAATGATAAGGACAAGGAAATTTATTATCTAAGAGGTATTGCTAAGAATTTTATTGGGGATAATAATTCGGCATTGAATGATTTAAATCATGCTATTAAACTTGATAATACCTATGCTTCAGCTTATAATTATCGTGGAATAATACATACTAAATTAGAGGATTATGCTAATGCTATTTTCGATTTCCAAAAGACATTGGAATTAGATTCAAAGCATCCCTACACTCATAATAATCTTGGTCTTGCTATGCTTAGGTCAAACCATGGAGCAGCCTCTCAACCTTTTTTCACAAAAGCTATTGAATTAGATTCAAGACATTCCGATGCTTATTATAATAGAGCAAGGACTTATTATATTCAAAAAGATTATAAGAGAGCTTTGAAGGATTTGGACAAAAGCCTAAGCCTCAACGACCAAAATCCAGATGCTCATTATATTTATGCACTATGTTTGATTAGAAGTAACTCCGGTAAAAGACTTCAAAGACTTGGTTCAAGTATTTGCTCAAGATTGGAAACTGCTGCTAATATGTCCCATCCTAAGGCAATCTCTTTATTAGATAAGATTTGTATTAAAATAGAAGATGAGGAGATAGATATTGAAGAGGAAATAGAAGGAGAGGATGATTTAGATAATATAATTGATTAAGTATAGGTTTTTTCTATCACATTATTAATATAATTATCTTGACAAATGATTTAATATATTGTATCTTTGCAGTATTGAAATTTAATTATAAACAATATAAATACAAATAACTATGTTAAGTAAGAAATTAGAAGAAGCTATTAACGAGCAAATCAACGCAGAATTATGGTCTGCATATCTTTATTTATCAATGAGCTCTGATTTTGCAGGTAAAGGAATGCCTGGGTTTGCAAATTGGATGTCTATCCAGTTTAAGGAAGAACAGGACCACGCAATGAAATTCTTCAACTATATGGTTTCAAGAGGTGCAAGACCAGTTCTTAAGCCAATTGAAAAGGTTCAAACTCATTGGGACTCCCCTTTAGCTATGTTTGAAGACACTTTGGCTCATGAAAGAGTGGTTACTAAATTGATAAATGATATTTACTCTCTTGCTGTTGCTGAAAACGATTATGCTACACAATCGATGTTAAAATGGTTTATCGACGAACAAGTTGAGGAAGAAGAAACTGCTCAAGGGCTGATAGATGCTCTTAAAATGATTGGAGAAAACGGCTTTGGTCTTTATCAATTAGACAAAGAACTTGCAGCAAGAACTTATACTCCGCTTGATTCGCAAGCTAAATAATAGTTGAACTTTATTTAAATCAAAAAAACTCACTCTTTTATTAGGGTGAGTTTTCTTTTATTATAATCTCTAATATTGATTTTGTCTCTATTAGAACTTAACTCCTAATGATAGTCCTATTGTGGAGTTTTTTGCATGATATTTATAACTATCATCAATTAGGTCATTGTTCAAATCTTCTACTTCATGAGAGATAAATTTATACATCCCCCAATCATAGGTAGCTGCAATATACATATTATAGAAATTATATGCTATTGAGAATTTCAAACCTACATCGAAACGATTTGAACCTATAATATATAGCTCGTCAAAGAAGTTTCTTATTACAATATTATTATTCTCATCTTCAAATTTTTCATTCCCTATTACAGCAAATCCAAAATAACCTCCAGCGAGAACATCAATATCATGGTTATCTTTTATCGGGAATCTTAGACCCAGCTGTACTGGTACTTGAATATAGATTAGAGATGTTGAGTAATCTGTTCTACGGATTTCTACTCCATTGCTATCCATTATTGGTACATTCTTAGAATTGAAACCTTTTGTAATAAAGTTCAAACCAGAGCTTGCATAGAAATAATGCCCGAAATTGTAGTTAATAAAACCTCCTATTTGGTATCCAAGCTTATAATCTCCATTAAGGAAATTACTATTATTGTTTATATTATGCTTGTAGCTTACAATATTTGAGAGATTACCTCCAGCTTCAAACCGGAAATTAAAATCCTTCTCTTGAGCAAGTAGTGAAATTGACAATAGTGATAAAAATAAGAAAGATAATCTTGTTTTCATGTTTAAAAGTTTTTAATTAGACTTCAAAGATAATAAAAAAACAAAGAAGAGGACTAAAAGTTCGAACTTATCTCCAAATCATCATAAGCCAAAAACACATTATCTGGCAATTTTGCTTGGATTCTACTATGAAGCATGCTGTGGCTTATATGAATAAAATAAGCTTTCTTAGGCTTTACTATCTCAACTAAATCCAAAGCCTCACTTAGAGTAAAATGGGAGAAATGTTCTTCCTCTCTTAGTGCATTTACTATTAAGATCTCTGTACCAATTATTTTTTTGATTTCTGTATTAGAAATCGTCTTAGCATCTGTTATATAAGTTATATTCCCTATTCTATAACCAAGTATTGGGAGTTTGTAATGTATAACTTCTATTGGTATAATTTCTAATTCGTTTATAGAAAAGCTTTGATTCTTATTTATTTCTTTAAGGTCGAAGGCTGGAAGCCCTGGGTACTTCATATCTTGAAAAGCATAGGAATAAGTGGTCTTAAGCTCCCTAAGGGTATGTGCATTGGAATAGATAGGCATAGCCTTGCTTTGAAGGTAATTATAGGAACGCACATCATCCAAACCTCCAATATGGTCTCTATGAGAATGAGTTATTAGTATTGCATCCAAATAAGAAACCTTATGCCTTAACATCTGTTCTCTAAAATCAGGACCAGAGTCAATTAGTATTTGAGTACCTTGGTCAGAGGTTATTATACAAGAAGTTCTAAGCCTCTTATCTCTAATGTCATTAGAAGAGCAAACCTCGCAATTGCACCCTATTACGGGCACACCTTGCGAGGTTCCAGTTCCTAAGAAACAAAGTTTTAGATTGCCCATTTTAGCCAAATAGCTCCCCAGGTAAATCCTGCTCCAAAGGCAGTAAGTATTAGATTGTCTCCTTTTTTAAATTTGTGCATATTCTCCCACATTAACATAGGAATAGTTGCAGAGGTAGTATTTCCGTATTTTTCAATATTTCTTAATACTTTCTCCTCTGGCAATCCAAGTCTTGAACCTGTTGCATCAATAATTCTAAGATTTGCTTGATGTGGTAAAACGTAAGCTATATCAGCGGCAGTTAAATTATTTCTCTTTAATACTTCTTCTGTTGCTTCTGCCATTTTGGTTACAGCCCACTTAAATACTGGCTGACCTTCCTGATATATATAATGTTCTCTTGCGTCTATTGTTTCGTGTGTAGGTGGTTTAACAGAACCTCCTGCTTTTTGATGAAGGTGAACTCGCCCTACTCCATCGCTTTGCATAAGTCCATCCATATATCCAAACTCTTCTGTTGTTGCCTCAAGCAATACAGCTCCTGCTCCATCTCCAAAGATTGGACATGTTGCTCTGTCTTGGTAATTTACTATTGAGGACATTTTCTCAGCTCCTACTACAATTGCTCTTTTCACAAAACCGCTTTCAATGTATTTTGTAGCAGTTGTAAGCCCATAAATAAAGCCTGAACAACCTGCATTCAAATCGAATCCAAAGCCATTTTTTATATTACATTTATCAGCAATGATATTTGCAGTTGCTGGGAATAACATATCTGGAGTAACTGTACAGCAGATAATTAATTCTATTTCCGAAGGATCGATATCCTTGGATTCAAGAATCCTCTTAACTACTATTTCTCCTAAATCGGAAGTTCCTTTTCCTTCTCCTTTTAATATATGTCTTTCTTTGATACCAATTCGAGTCATTATCCACTCATCAGTAGTATCAACCATCTTGCTTAACTCTTCATTTGTCAAGATATAATCAGGTACATAACCCTCTACTGCAGTAATTTCAGCTCTAATCTTTGTCATATTAATTAGTTATTTGTCAATAAAGCCTTTTCAATTATAGAATTTATATTTGATTCATATATATTCTTAGATTGAAAAATCATATTTTTTATTGCCTTTTCATTTGAGATACCATGACCTATAATCACAGTACCATTAACCCCTAAAAGTGGAAGTCCTCCATAGATTTCGTAATTAAATCTTTTCACGAATTCATCGACTAATCCTCTTTTAGCAATTGTTCTTGCAAATGCTTCAGTATGCTTCAATAAAATATTCCCAACAAAACCATCACATACTAAAACATCTATATTGTTTTTAAATATTTCTATAGGTTCTGCATTACCAACAAAATCAAACTGATTATTACCCTTCATCAATTGGTATGTAGAAAGAACTTGAATATTCCCTTTCTCTTCCTCTTCTCCATTGCTCAATAAACCTACTCTTGGATTATTAATACCCAAAGCGTATTGAGAGTAAACACTCCCTATAAGTCCAAACTGGTATAAAACCTCTGGTTTTGCATCAGGATTAACCCCAACATCAACCAAAAGAGTAACTCCCTCCTTGTCTTTAGGCAAAACTGCTCCAAGACACGGACGAAGAACGCCACTCACAGGACCAACACTCTGCATTGCTCCCACAAGCATAGCACCGGTATTACCAGCACTTGCAAAAGAGTCGATAGATTTAGATTTTAAACTATTAAATCCAACAGCTATGGACGAATTAGGCTTTTTCAATAATGCCTTAACTGGCTTATCGTGCATCTCGATTACATCCTGGGCATCGATAATATCAAAATCCTCAACCCTTGCACCATTCTCAATAATATTAGCCTCAATAATATCTCTCTTCCCTACTAAAACAATTCTGTCCTCAGACGAAAGTTCTTTTTGAGCTAAGATAGCACCTAATATTATTGCTTTTGGAGCATAATCACCCCCCATTGCATCTAATCCAATTCTCATGGTAAATAAGGAATTAGATTAAGAATTTGTGCTCTTGTCTATTGCTAATTTACCTCTATAATATCCACATTCTGGACAAACTCTATGGCTAAGAGTAGCAGCTCCACAATTGCTACAAGTTGATACATTAACTGCTTCTACCTTGTCATGAGTTCTTCTTTTTGCTGTTCTCGTTTGAGAGAATCTGTGTTTTGGATTTGGCATTTTCTTATTATTTTATTTTGTTACTAATCTATTTTTATATTTTTCAAAGCCTCCCACCTTGGATCTACTTCCTCGGCAATAATCTCTGTATTAAGCTGAGCTAACCTTTCTAACATATCCTCGTCGCACTCTCCCTCTTTGTGAGAACATTTCATAGGCTTTGCAAGAATTATATACTGATACACATATTCCTTTAAATCAATCTTATGCTCAAGAACTGGAATCTCAATAATATCATCGCCCTCTTCTGTATAATGGTCAGAGAATTTTACATATAAATTATTCTCAGAATCTATATCAATTTCCAATTCATCAAGGCATAAATCACATAAAACAACCATATTCCCCTTGAAATTGAAACGAAAACTAAGCATGTTTTCCTCCTTCAAAAGGGTAATTATTGCATCAATATCAGCCCCAACTATATCTTCATTCTCAAACTCCTTAAACAAGGAAGAGTCTATCTTATAATCAAATACGTGCTCTCCATTCGACAGCCCACTAAAATTAATTACAAAATCATTATTAGTTCTCATCCCTATTTCTATAAACAATTTGAGCTTGCAAAAATACATTTTTTTTTCTTTATAACAATAAATACCCAAAGTATTTTTCAATATCCACAAAGGGTATATTTTTTTGGTACGATATTTGTAGTGAAAAAGATTTTCTTTACCTTTGCGAAATTAAACCAAATAGAAAATGAAATATTTATACATTTAATAATTACGATTTATGAAAAGTAAAATCTTTATTCTCTTAGCATTTGTCTTCAGTGCTATCTTTTTTACCTCATGTGAATATGAGAAGAAAAACACCTTTATTGAGGTAAGCAATTTAAACAAGAAGCCCTTTGAACTTTACAGTTTTATGGGAGAAAACTTTGATATACTTATCGATGACTTAGAGTATTCCGGTCTTGTAGTATTGGAAGAAACATCATCAAAAGTAAGATTGACCAATCCTAACAATACCCTACTATATTATTTGGAGTGCAATAGTTTTAAGAAGGTCGATTATGCAAGAGTAGAGTACTTCACCAACAAGCAAACAGAGGCAATTGACCGTTATGGCTATTGGCATAATGACTTTTACGACTATGGTTATGGTGGTTATTATGGAGAAATATTCACCTATGACCAAGACTTATACCAATATAATAATGAGGTAGATTTTATAACCGACTATTCCGATATGAAATACATGATTCATAACTGCTTAGAAGATTGGATAGGAGAAAAATACGCCTTAGGTATAGACTATTACACCATAAATTCAATAGAAAGAAGAGTAGGAATTCAGGTATTAGATAAAAATCTACTAAAATCAAAACCAGAATACAAAACCAAAAGACAAACAAAGTAACCTTTTAACCCATAGTTAATTAACAATTGAGTTAAGAAAACTAACTCTTAGATATAAAAAAATAGATCTAAGAGATACGAGAATAGATCTAAGAGTTATTTTCCCATCTCTTAGATCTATTTTTCTTTATCTATACACTAATAATCAAAAATAATTTATATATTTGCAATTGAATAATAGACATCAACTTAATAACTCATCATGAAAAAATCATTATCAATTTTATTCGTAATAATATTTGCAATAAATCTAAACACCCAAGCCGAAGATTTTTCAGCAGTTTATAATGGAGATACTATTTACTATAAAATTAAATCATCAACATCTCCCAGAACGGTTGAAGTAACATTTAGAGGGAGCAGTTATAGCACTTTTTCAAATGAATATTCAGGAGCAGTTTCAATTCCAGATTCAGTGCTTTTTAATAATAATTACTATAAAGTTACTTCAATTGGTAATAATGCTTTTAATAGTTGTACTAGTTTAACCTCAATCTCAATTCCAAACTCTGTTATTTCAATTGGTGATTTAGCTTTTTATAATTGTAGTGGATTAACCTCAATCACAATTCCAAACTCTGTTACTTCAATTGGTAGTACTGCTTTTTATAGGTGTTATAGCTTAACCTCAATAACAATTCCAAACTCTGTAACTTCAATTGGTGATGCTGCTTTTTATTATTGTTATGGATTAACCTCAATCACAATTCCAAACTCTGTTACTTCAATTGGTAGTAGCGCTTTTGAAGGTTGCACTGGATTAACCTCAATCACAATTCCAAACTCTGTTACTTCAATTGGTTCTAATGCTTTTTTATATACTCCTTATTACAATAACAAGCCAGATGGCTTAGTATATATTAATAATGTATTATATAAATGTAAAGGAACAATGCCTGCAAATACATCAATAAATGTTCTTAGTGGAACAATTAGTATTTCTGCTTCTGCTTTTTCTAATTGTAGTGGATTAACATCAATTACAATTCCAAACTCTGTTATTTCAATTGGTGCTTATGCTTTTAGTAGTTGTACTAGTTTAACCTCAATTACAATTCCAAACTCTGTTATTTCAATTGTTAATAATACTTTTCAAAATTGTAGTGGATTAACCTCAATCACAATTCCAAACTCTGTTACTTCAATTGGTTCTAATGCTTTTTATGGTTGTTATGGATTAACCTCAATAACAATTCCAAACTCTGTTACTTCAATTGGTTATCGTGCTTTTTATGGTTGTAATGGTTTGACTTCTATTATTTGTAATGCTAAAAATCCACCAGTTTTAATAGGTGATTTTGTTTTTTATAATGTAAATAAATCAATACCTCTTTTAGTTCCATGTGCTTCTTATTATCAAACAGATGCATATTGGAGTGTTTTTACAAATATAATTGGAAAAAATAGTTACGATACAATTTATTATGATACAATTTGTAAGAACCAGTTATATAATAAATATGGTTTTAATTTAAGGGCAGATACAGAAGGTATATATACTCAGCAATTACAAACAATAAATGGTTGTGATAGTATTATTCAGTTGAATTTAAAATTTATTGAGCCTATTGCAATTGAATTAGATATGGTAACAGTTGATAACAATAATAATAATGTTGTTATGTGGAATAAGAATGAGATTGTTAATCATTATAATATTTATAGAGAAGGAAATATAGCTAATCAATTTGATTTGCTCTCTACTGTTCCTTATGATTCACTAAGTATGTTTATTGATACTAATTCAAATCCAAGTATTAAAGCATATATCTATATGATATCAACGACTGATACTTGCTTAAATGAATCTGAACTAAGTCCTTTACATAAAACTATGCACTTAACTATTGGTCAAGGGATGGGTAGTAATTGGAATTTAAATTGGACTCCTTATGTTGGGACAAACTATTCTACATATAATATTTATAGAGGGATAAACTCTCTTGACTCATTGAAATTCTTAACAACAATATCTACAAGTAATACTTCCTATACTGATATTAATGTTCCTAATGGTTATGTTTATTATCAAATTGAAATAATAATTGATACAACAGAATCAAAAACAGGAGGGAACAATAGTATTCGCTCAAACTATGCAACTAATAAGTTGATTTCGATTGAAGGAGTTTATGCGGATAACATTACAACTAAACTATATCCAAACCCAAGCGATGGAAAGGCTAAATTAAATGTTGAAGGATTAAACACTGAGGCTGATGTTTTGGTTTATGATATGGTGGGTAGGATTGTTCAAAGGCATAGTTTAAACAAAGGCAAGAATCATTTGGAAATTGATTTATCTGGTTATGCTAAGGGGGTTTATAGTCTTAGGATAGTTAATGAGAGTGTTAATCAGACTTTGAAACTAATTGTTCGATAAGAATTTATTTTTGAATAGTATCATAGCAATTATCCAGAAAACAAAATAAAAGAAGAACACTCAACATATATAACAATTTAATAACCTCTAATTTAAATGCATTATCATGAAAAAATCATTATTAATTTTATTCGCAATAATAACATCAATAACCCTCAACACCCAAGCTCATGATTTTTCAGTAGTACACAACGGAGATACTATTTATTATAAAATCACTTCAACCACAACATCTCCAAAAACAGTTGCAGTAACATTTAGAGGGGTTTATGATCAATCTTTTTTTAACGAATATTCAGGAATGATTACAATCCCTGATTCAGTGCTTTATAATGGTAATTATTATAAGGTTACTTCAATTGGTAATTATGCTTTTAAAGATTGTAGTGGATTAACCTCAATCACAATTCCAAACTCTGTTACTTCAATTGGGTTATGTGCATTTTATAATTGCATTGAACTGACATCAATAACAATTCCAAACTCTGTTACTTCAATTGGTGTTGGAGCATTTTATAGTTGTATTAATTTAATTTCTATTTCTATTCCAAGTTCTGTTACTTCTATTGAAAATCATACTTTTTCTTATTGTAGTGGATTAACTTCAATTACGTGTAATTCAGCTCAACCAATATCTATTACATATAATAGTTTTTATAATGTAAATAATAATATTCCAGTTTATGTCCCATGTCATTCTATCTCAAATTATCAATCATCAGCTTTTTGGAATGCATTCACAAATTATAATGAATTAATTACAATTCAAATAATAAATGATTCAATTTGTCAAGGCAGTACATATACCGATTATGGAGCAAATATTGATTCTGCTGGAGTTTATACTATTATTAATGGTTGCGATAGTATTATTCTTAATCTTAGTGTTATTCCTTCCTTTAAAACAGAGTATTATGATACAATATGTAAAGGAACGCTGTATAGTGATTATGACTTTAGTTTTATTGCTGATACAAATGGAAAGTATAGAAGATATTTACAAGCAATTAATGGTTGTGATAGTATTATTCAACTAAACTTACATGTTGTTGAACCTCCAAAAATTGAATTGGATTTAGTTACTGTTAATAAGGATTATAATGTAATTGTATGGGAGAAAGATAATAAGGTAAATCATTATAATATATACAAGGAAGGAGATACTTCATTTTTCTACAACTTAATTGCTACTGTTCCTTATGATTCAGCAAGTATGTTTGTTGACAAACATTCAAATCCAAGTGATAAAGCTTATTTGTACAAAATATCAACAACTGATACATGTTTAAATGAATCCGAATTAAGTTCTTTTCATAAAACAATCTATTTAACAATAAGTCAAGGTATTGGAAATAATTGGAATCTATATTGGAATCCTTATGAGGGAGTAAATTATTTATATTATAATATCTACCGAGGAATAAGCTCACCAGACACCTTAGAATACTTAACAACAATTTCTTCAGGCAATATATCTTACACAGATATTAACGTCCCAAGCCAAATAGTATATTATCAAATAGAAATAATTAAAGATACAAATAATTTAAAATCCGATTCACACAAAATCCTTTCAAATATTGCCACAAATCAAAATGTGAGTATTGAAGAGATTCAAACGGATAATATATCTACAAAACTTTATCCCAACCCAAGCGAGGGAAAAACAATTTTGAAAATTGAAGGATTAGACTCTAAGGCAGATGTATTGGTTTATGATATGCTTGGAAAAATTGTATTTAAACAAATAATCAATCTAGGACAAAAAGAATTAGATATTGATTTAATTGGATATTCTAAGGGTATTTATTCAATTAACATTGTAAATAATGAAGTTAATATCACTCGTAAATTAATCATTAGATAAACAAATAATATATAGATAATGAAGACAATTAATGTATTCCAAAAGATTTTAATTATTGCAATAGTTAGCTTTTTGACTATTTTCTCTAATAATATAAAGGCACAAACAGCTCAAAATATTGACTTTTCTTTAGGAGATTATACAAATTGGATAGGGTACAAAGCAACTAATTATAGCTCAACATACTCTTTATCGTTTTCTGCATGGACACAGAATAATAATCCTTCATTAATTACTCACACCTCTACTAGCAAAACAAAACCTTGTTTTATAATTAATTCTCCCTCTACTCCAGCAATGGATTGGAATATTCCAACACTCAAAAGAGTTCCTACACATTTAGGGTACACACATTCCTCACAAATAAACACTGATTTAGGAGGAGCAAATGTAAATAAATTATCTTACGATTTAAATATTACTTCTCAAAACTGTCTAATTATCTTTAATTACGCTTTAATATATGACTCTCCTGGTCACGTCGGATACTTAAATCCATTCTTTATTATTGAAGCAAGACTAATTAAAACTAATGGGGATGATAGTATTTTACTTACTCCAAACTCAAAATTTGAACAAGTAGGACAAATGCCTGCACCAAATGGATGGAATCAGTTAGACACCAATAATAAGACATTTGTATGGAAGGATTGGTCACAAGTTGCAATAAATTTACAAGATTACATTGGTCAGACAGTTAGAATAAATTATATTTTGGCAGGATGTTCTCCTACAGCTCATTTTGGTTATGGATATGTAACAACAAAAGTTGACCAAAGCTATGATACTATTTATGCAGAGATTTGCGAAGGAGAAACATATAATCAATTTGGATTTAATGAAAGTAATTCTGGTTTTTATACCGATAGTGTAGAAACGTTTTTTGGTCCTGATAAAGTAACTTATTTAGACCTCACTGTTCATCCAAGATATAATGATACCATATTTGCAGATATTTGTGAAGGAGAAATATATAATCAATTTGGATTTAGTGAAAATACTACGGGCTTTTACACTCAAAACCTCCAAACTATTAATGGTTGTGATAGTATTATAAATTTAAAATTAGTAGTAAGAAAAGCTCCTAAGGTTCAATTAAAAAAGGTTAGTGTAAATAACGACAATTATAATGTAATAGAGTGGAAAAAAAATGAAGTAGTTAATCATTATAACATTTATAGAGAAACAAATATCACAGGACAATATGATTTGATTGTAACTATACCTTATGATTCCATCAGTGAGTATATAGATAAAAATGCAAACCCAAACGTCAAGGCATATATGTATAAAATTTCAACAAATGACACATGTTTAAATGAATCTGAATTAAGTCCTTTACATAAAACTATGCACTTAACATTAAGTCAAGATACAGGAAGTAATTGGAAATTAAATTGGACTCCTTATATTGGGGTAAATTATTCTACTTATAATATCTTTAGAGGGATAAATACTCTTGATTCATTGAAATACCTAACTACTATTTCATCTAATAATACATCCTATACCGATATGAATGCTCCAAACGGTTATGTATATTATCAAATTGAAATAATAATTGATACAAGACAATCAAAAGAAGAAGTAAATAGTATTCGTTCAAACTATGCAACAAATAAATTAATATCGATAGAAGGTGTTCAAACAACGGATAACATCAGAACTAAACTTTATCCAAACCCAAGCGACGGAAAGGCAATATTAGATGTTGAAGGATTAAACACTGAGGCTGATGTTTTGGTTTATGATATGGTGGGTAGGATTGTTCAAAGGCATAGTTTAAACAAAGGCAAGAATGATTTGGAAATTGATTTATCTGGTTATGCTAAGGGGGTTTATAGTCTTAGGATAGTTAATGAGAGTGTTAATCAGACTTTGAAACTAATTGTTCGATAGGGATTATATTTTTAAAATTGTAATTTGTAATTTGTAAATTAAGGGGAGTGTGTAATTGCATTCCCCTTTTTGTTTGGATATTATTTGCTCCATTGTTCATTGCGTGCCAATTCTTACACGTTTCACGTCATTGCGAGGACGTAGGACGAAGCAATGACGTGAAACGATGTTTATTTATTAATCGACAAGGTATTTTAGGGGGATGTGGTTTATTAGTTTTTTGAGGATTAGCATTAGGGCTATTGAGTATATAAATCTTAGGATAAATACTCCGAACCAGTCGGCTCCTACTCCTATCATTAGTAGGGAGTCTTCGATGATTGAATGAAATAGGCTTAATAGGGCAAGGCTCATAAATATGTCTTTCTTTGGGATATTCTTTTCCTTCGACTCTGCTATTATTAGTCCTCCTCCATAGGCAAGCCCTAAGGTCATCCCGATAAGGGTTAGAGGCATTACTTCCTTGCTTATTCCAAGTATCTTAATTACGGGATATAATAGCTTATTTATTAGCTCTATTACTTTTATCTTTTCTAATATATCTAATAGTATTATAAGCGAAAGGACTATAATGGAAATTATTAAGTATTTCTTTACCTCCGCTATTGCCCAAGTGCTTAGACTTAAGTTTTGGGGTGTAATTATCGGGATATCTACTATGGTTTGGTTTGTATTGGTAAGGGCATAGAATAGGTTAATTAGTATTGCAAAGATATATCCTCCAAGGAAGCGGATTAAAAATATTGGTAGGATTCTTGCTCCTGCCTTCTTGCAAATTGGTATTTCGATTAAAAAAGTATGTGCAAAAAGGATAAGGGTTGTTAGAGTGGTTAACTGTGCAATTGTTAAAGGATTATGTGCGTAAATACTGCTAAGGGCTAAAAGTCCTCCATAGATATTAGAAATCATTGCTGTTACCCATACTAAAGACATCTCGCCTGGCAATCCTAATGGATACATCAAAGGTTGGAACACATCTCCAATTAAAGGCATAAGGTTGGTTTCTTCCAATATTTTGATTAAAATACTTACAGGTATCATTATCTTAAAGAAGATAGAGCTTGCCTTCCACCATTTCTTACTTATTCTTAGAATATAATCTTTAAACATTATTCTCTTTCTTTGATTTTCTTATTATAAAGTGGATGATAAAGGATAATTGTCTCCCTTAGTTCTTCTGTATCTAAATGTGTATAGATTTGAGTTGAAGACACATTAGCATGCCCCATCAATTCCCTTACTACCATTATATCCGCCCCTCCAATTATCAGCTCTGTTGCAAAACTATGTCTAAATGTATGTGGATGAATATTCTTCTTAATATTGGCTTTCTCTGCTATTTCTTTGACCGCCTGAAATACTGCTATTCTGGATAGCTTCCCTCCTTTTTGATTTAAAAACAATATATCCTCACAACCTGATTTAGGTGCAATTTTCGAACGAGTATTTCTAACAAAGAGTTTAATCTTTTTTAAAGCAAGTTTATTAAGAGGTATCCATCTTTCCTTGTCCCCTTTTCCTATAACCTTAATTATCTCTTGCTTAAAAAATATATTAGAAATCCTTAGATTAATAAGTTCACTAACTCTAAGACCAGAGCCATACATTATCTCTATTGCAAGATTTATCCATTCTCCTCTATAGGTTGATTTATCTATTGAATCAATCAGATTAATTATCTCCAAATTGGTTAATACTACCGGTAATCTCTCATCAAGTCTTGGCAAATCGATTAATTCCGTAGGGTCTGTTTCTGCAATATTCTCGATTATTAAATACTTATAAAAGGCTCTAATTCCAGAGACTATTCTCTTTACAGAGCTAATTCTAATGATTTTTTCCTCTTTTGGTTTTTGTAATGAGGTTAGGAATTTATTGATATGTGAGAATTTTAATTCCTTTGGTAATAAATTTGGATAAGATTCCTGACAATAATCAATCAATCTCTTACAATCCCTCAAATAAGCCTCTTGGGTGTTTTTTGAATAGGATTTCTCTAAAAGAAGATATGATTCAAAGCCTTTAAGGTAAGTATCCCACATTAATATTTATCTTATATCTATTAGTTTCTTGATAGTTTTTTCCCTCTTTTAATTGGACTTGGCAATAATCTTGCTAATTTCTTTGCTTCAGTGTAGTTTAATCTCTTGGCTGATTTACCATAATAATGTTTAGAGGCAGCCTCAATGCCATATATTCCATCTCCAAACTCAATTACATTAAGATATACCTCCATTATTCTATCCTTAGACCAAAAGAATTCTATTAATACAGTATAATAGGTTTCCAATCCCTTCCTTACCCAATCTCTCCCAGGCCAAAGAAACACATTCTTAGCAGTTTGTTGGCTAATTGTACTTGCTCCTCGCTTTCTCTTACTTACTTTATTATGGTCAATCGCTCTTTCAATAGCTTTCCAATCAAACCCATTATGTCTATAAAATAAATTATCCTCAGTCGAAACTACTGCCCTAACCATATTAGGAGAAATCTCATCCAAATCTACCCAATCCTTTTTAAATCTAAAATCTCTTTTATCAGAAAAGCTTTGTTCAATACTTCGTCTTACCATCAATATTGTAAGTGGAGGATTAATAAAGCGATATGCAATGGTTATTAGTATTGAAAAAATAAAGAAGCCAAGAATGGAATAGGAAATAAATTTAAAAATCTTTCTTCCAATTCTCTTTTTCCCTTTTGTTTTTGTAGTATTTGCTTTTCTGCTGCCCTTCCTTTTTGCCATAGAATTTATAAGTGATTTAATCTGCAAAATTAATAATTAAACCCAAAAAAATGGTCATTTGTAAAATATGTTTTATCTTTGCACGTTCTGTAAGCATTATTTTCATTATTCAATCTTATGAGATTTAAAGTTTTAATATTATTATTTTTGGGATTTGGCTTGGTATTTTCATCATGTTCAAGCAAGCATAAAAAACTATTAAGCAGTAACGACCATGATGCTAAGTACAAGGCTGCTGTGGAAGCATATGACAAAAAAGATTACTACCATGCTTCTCAACTTTTTGAGAACTTATTAATGTATTACAGAGGTAGAGATAAGGCAGAGTCGGTTAATCTTTACTATGCTAAATCGCTTTTAGGTTCAGGCGATCATTATTCTGCTGGATATCAATTCCAAAACTTTGTGAAGTGGTTTCCTTACTCAAAGGATGCTGAAGAGGCTTTGTTCCAAGCTGCTTATTGCAAGTATTTAGAAAGTCCTGAATACTCCTTAGACCAAACTCTTACTTACGAATCATTAAAGGATTTCCAGGTCTATATTGAGAAATACCCTAATTCGCCAAGAGTAACGGAAGCTAATAAGCTAATGGACGAGTTAAGAGAGAAGATAATTAGAAAAGAATATGAGATAGCTTATAATTATTATAAAACCAGTAATTTCCAATCAGCTCAAAACTCACTTAGAAATTTTATTCACCATTATCCTGATGCAAAATATCGCCAAGATGCAATGTATTACTTAGTAATGTCGGGAATAAAATTTGCTCAAAACAGTATTGAGGATAAGAAGCAACAAAGGTTTAATGAGGTAAAGGCAGATTATGATAAATTCATAGCTCTTTACCCTAATTCATCCAAAGCAGGAGAATTGACTAAGATTATAAATACAGAATTTAACAAATAAAATAAAAATAAATCATTTATAGAATCATGGATTATAAAAAGGTAAAAGCAGACACAACAACTCAAACACGTAATTTAAATGATTTCGTTAAACTTACTGATAATGTTTACGAATCTGTAGTAGTTTTGTCTAAACGTGCAGACCAAATATCATTGGATTTAAAACATGAATTATATCGCAAGATAGAAGAGTTTTCTGGTTCAAATGATAATTTAGAAGAGGTATTTGAAAATAGAGAACAAATCGAAATAGCAAGATTCTACGAACAATTACCAAAACCAACCCTAATTGCTATTCATGAATATCTAAACGACCAATTAGTATATCGTAATGAAGCAAACGGCAAAGGAATAGTTCAGGAAATGATAACCGATGTAAATCAAGTTATCGAAAAGAAAGACTAATAAAAAAATGCTAAGGGATAAGAAAATTATTATTGGCATAAGTGGAGGCATTGCTGCATATAAGATTCCTTTGCTAATCAGGCTTTTAGTAAAGGAAGGTGCTCAGGTAAAAATTATTGCAACAAATAACGCCTTAGAGTTTGTTACTCTTACAACCCTTAGAACATTATCAAACAACTCTGTTTACCACCAGCTCTTTCCAAAAGAAATTGATTATTCTACCGAGCATATATCAATTAGCGATTGGGGAGATTTGTTTGTATTAGCACCTGCAACAGCAAATATTATTGGTAAATACGCTAATGGTATTGCTGATGATGCTCTTTCAACTACTTTGCTTGCATTCAATAAGGATGTATTTATTGCTCCTGCAATGAATACAAAGATGTATAATAATCCAGCAGTAAAAGCAAATATCTCTAAGCTAAAATCTTTTGGAGCTAACTTTATCTCTCCTACCTTAGGCAACCTTGCCTGTGGGTATGATGGAGAAGGGAGAATGGAGGATGTTGAGAATATATTTTCGAGGATAAGGGAGTATTTCCAAAAAGACCTGCCATTAAAAGGTAAGACAGTCTTAGTAACCGCAGGTCCTACTTATGAGCAGGTTGATGCGGTAAGATTTATAGGTAATCACTCAAGTGGGAAGATGGGGTTTTGCTTAGCAGAGGAAATCACAAAACAGGGAGGGAAAGTAATCTTAATAGCTGGACCTGTTTCTCTTACTACTCAAAATAAAGATATCACAAGAATAGATGTAAAAAGTGCTGAGGAAATGTTTTTGGAGACAAATAAGTATTTCCCTGATGCAGATGTTGCAATACTTTCTGCAGCTGTTGCAGACTATAAACCAAAACAAGAGTTTAAAAATAAACTAAAGAAAACTCAAAGCTCTTTGAATATTGAGCTTTGCCCTACTAAAGACATTCTCAAAAGTCTTGGAGAAAAGAAAAAAGATGGGCAAATTCTAATTGGCTTTGCACTTGAGACTGATAATGAGATTGAAAATGCAAAGAAAAAACTCAATACAAAAAATCTTGACTTTATAGTGCTGAACTCTCTAAACGATAAGGGAGCTGGTTTTGGCACTCCAACCAATAAGGTTACAATAATTGATAAGGATGAAATCCTAAGCCTTAGCTTGAAATCAAAAGAAGAGGTTGCACAAGATATTGTAAAAAAACTCGTTACTTTCTTATAATACAAAAGATTTTACTATCTTTGCCAATAGGATTTTTTTCACATGAATAGAATATTAATTTTATTTACTGCATTATTTTTGTCCTTAAACTCCTTTTCTCAAGAGTTTAAGGTAAATGTTTCTGTGAATTCTCAGGTTCAAGGACAAGACAGAAGGATATATGATAATATGCAAACAGCCCTCAACGAGTTTGTTAATTCAAGAAAATGGACAAAATTTAACTACAAAACCGAAGAAAAGATTGAAGGGACAATTTCTATTACAATTAGAAAAAATCCATCTCAAGACAATTACGAAGGAGACTTAAACATTCAATTAAGACGCCCTGTCTATAATTCTTCCTATACAACTACTCTACTTAACTGGCAGGAGAATGACTTTTTCTTTACATTTGTCGAAACTGCAAATCTTGAATTCGAAGAAAACACATATTACGACAACCTCACCTCAACTCTTGGCTTTTATCTATACTATTTTCTTGCACTTGATGCTAATACTTTTTCGCTTAACGGTGGAAGGGAGTATTTTAAAACAATGCAAAACATTGTAAGTGCAGCTCAAAAAAGCGCTCAAAAGGGATGGAAATCATTTGAGACCCCACCTAAAAACAAGTATTGGATTAGTGAAAACTATAATAACTCAGCTTATAGATATATTCACGATGCTTGGTATCTTTACCATAGAATGGGATTGGATATGATGTCAACAGATGCTCAAAGTGAGGCAAGAAACAATATCTTTTCCGCTTTAGAAAGTCTTCAGAAAGTACATAGAGAAAAGATTAACTTGATTTGCGTTCAACATTTCTTAGATGCCAAGGCAGATGAAATTATTAATATCTATAAGGGAGCTCCTGAAAATGAAAAAGAAAGGGTCATCAAACTCATGAGTGAGATAAATCCTGTTAATACAAGCCGTTACGAACAGATTCGTCAGACTAACAATCAAAATACAAATAAACCATTTTAATTTATTATGCAATCAAATATACCATTCAACAGAGAACTCGTAGACGAGATTATCTCAAAAAACAAGACTAAGAGAGTTGGAGCAGCCTCGATACGTGAGGTTAAGAAGATTATAGATGATGTAGAACAAGCAACTGGCGAAAAGTTTATCCGTATGGAAATGGGTATTCCTGGTATTCCTGCTTCTCAAATTGGAATAGAAGCAGAAATACAAGCCCTTAGAGATGGTGTTGCTTCAATTTATCCTGATATCTATGGAACAGCTGAATTGAAAAAAGAAACTTCTCGCTTCGTAAAGAACTTTATTAACTTAGATGTCCCTGAGGATTCATGTGTACCTACTGTAGGTTCTATGCAAGGAGGTTATGCAGCCTTTTTGACATTAACCAAAATGCACCCAACTAAAAATAAGGTGTTATTTATCGATCCAGGTTTCCCTGTCCAAAAACTACAATGTAGAATAATGGGAATCGAAACCGAACAATTCGATGTTTATGACTATAGAGGAGACAAACTAAGAGATAAGCTTGAATCATATCTTTCAAAGGGAGATATTGCTTGTATTCTTTATTCCTCTCCTAATAATCCTGCTTGGTTTTGTTTTAACGAAGAAGAATTACAAATCATTGGAGAATTATCAAATAAATACGATACTGTTGTAATAGAAGACTTAGCATATTTTGCTATGGACTTTAGACATGATTATTCAAAGCCAGGAGTGGCACCTTACCAACCCTCAGCAGGGCATTGGGCTAAGAAATATCTATTATTGATTTCTGGCTCAAAAGCCTTTAGCTATGCCGGTCAAAGAATTGCAGTAATGATAATCAGCCCTGAGTTATATAATTTTGAATCAGAGCTATTAGAAAAATACTTTGCACAAAAGAACTTTGGTAGAGCAATGGTGTTTGGAGCTCTTTATGCTTTAACCTCTGGAACTGCTCATTCTCCACAATATGCATTAACAGCATTATTCAAAGCAGCTAATGACGGTAAATTTAATTTTATCGAAGGTCTTAAGGACTATGAGAAAAAGGCTCATATTATGAAGAAATCTTTTACTGACAACGGATTTAAGATTGTTTACGATAAGGATTTAGATGTTGATATTGCAGATGGATTCTATTTTACCTTTGGATATCCTGGTATGACTGGAGTAGAACTTTTAGACGAACTTGTATATTACGGTATTAGTGCAATCTCACTAAGTATTACTGGCAGTACAAGAGGCGAAGGTGTAAGAGCTTGCGTTTCTTTAGTTCCTCACGAACTTCTTCCTGATTTGGAAATAAGATTGAAGAAATTCCACGAAGACCACCCAATTAAATAAAAGATAAAGTTTAATTATTAATATAAGGCTGCTATTTTACTTAGCAGCCTTTTTTTGAGAGAATATGCCATACTTATTTAGAATTAGAAAAAAGAAATATGTAAAAGACGGTGATACTCACCAGAAATATTTCGCAGTTGCTAAAACCAAAGGGACTTTATGCTTAGAAGAAATTGCTCAGATAATTAGCGAAAAGAATATCGCAAAACAAGAGGCAGTAATTGAAGTATTAAATGAGTTTGCTGAACTAATGGGCGATAAGCTATGTGATGGTTATAATATCAAGCTCGAGGGAATTGGCACCTTTGGAGTTGCTATTACAAGCGAAGGATTTGATAACCAAACAAAGATTGACACTAACAAAATCAAATTCTCAAAACTTACTTTCCGCTCTGATTCAAAATTAGTCAAAAAACTAAAAGAAATAAAATTCTCACAAGAGCCGCAAAAGCAAAAAGGATTTGTTCTTGTAGAAAATACAAAGGATTTGAGCATGGTTAGCAATGATAGAATACCTATTAAATTGAAAAAACGTAATTAGCAACAAATAAATAAGCACACCATGGCAAAATTAGCAGAGATAAAAACACGACAAAGCGAAGCTTCGGTAATGGATTTCTTGAATAATATTGAAGATGAGAAAAAGCGTTTAGACTCATTGGAGATTTATAAATTAATGTCAGAAATCACCAAAGAAGAAGGCAAAATATGGGGAGATAGCATAATTGGTTTTAAGAATTTTATAGTCTCCTCACCCTCGGGAAGAGAAGTAGAATGGTTTCGATTAGGATTTTCCCCAAGAAAGAACTATATCTCACTATATCTAAACCTTGAGTTGCAAACCCCAGAAATAAACGAGGTAGCAAAACAACTTGGTAAAGTAAAATTAGGAAGAGGCTGCATTAATTTCAACAAACTCGAAACCCTAAACAAAGAAGTATTAAACCAACTAATAGAAATGTCCCTACGGGAAAACTAAGGATTAATTTTACATTCTATAACCTATTCTTAATTAACCTTTGTGTTATTTGTGTTAAGAGAACTAACTCTTGATTCTACGAAAATAGAATCAAATTACATTTTTTTAGAATCAAGAGTTAGTTTTCTGTAATTTGATTCTATTTAACTGTAATTTGATTCTATTTCGCTACTCTCTGAATATGTATTTATAAATAGATAAACTCAATCACCAAAAACACTACATAAAAAATACTCACATACATATTAAAAAATATATACAGAAAGCATTTATTTTATCGCAGTATCTAATTTTTTTATCTTATTCTAGCTTGGGATTTACTCCAATAAAGATAATCCTTCAACAATTATTTAGTATAATAATTAATATACAATTAGTTTTTTAGTAATGTTGATAGTTGAATTTATTATCTTAATATTATAAATCCCTTTTATATAGTTCTTAAGATCTATTTCTAATTTACTTTTTGTTGGACCCATAATATATGTGTTTATTATTCTACCAGTAAAATCATATACATGCACTTCTACATCATTTTCTAATCCATCTATCTTTAATGTTGTTTTATCTATTGCTGGGTTAGGATAAAGTAATAAATTATAATCATAATATATAATTAATTCTATATCTGAAAATGTTTTACATATTTGATTTGAAACATCACTTTCACAATTATCATTTATTGCTTTGATTGTATAACAATAATTAACCCCATCCACAACATTACTATCCTGAAATATTCTTGTTGCTGTCATTGCCAATGAATCGTTATTTCTATAAATAATATAATTTTCCCCCTCTCCTTGCCAACTAAGTTCAATAAAGTTTGTGATATTATTTATTGTAAGATTATTTGGTGTAGTGATTTCATTTACAATAAGATTTAAATAAATAGTACTATCACAACCATTAATTGAGTGAAGATTTAATGTATATAAACCACTGCTATCAGCATTAAAACCATTTTCAGAATATATTTCCCCTTGACAGATTATCGCATTAATTGTATCACTATACGCAGGGTTGATGGTTAAGAAAAGAATAATAATACTATCACAACCACTTATTGTTTGGAGGTTTAGTGTATTTAGTCCAGAAATATTAGTATTGAATCCATGTTGATTATAGGTTTGTCCTTGACAAATGGTGTCGAAAATATCATATGAATAACTTGGATTTACTTTTAAGTGAAGGTTTATTATACTATCATTTGTTTGAGATACTACAATTGAATGAGAATAGAACCCTTCTGTAGTTAGATTATTTCCAAAGAAAGGATAGGTTTGACCTTGACATATGGTATCGTAAATATTATAATAAACAACTCGCTTAAATATTGCTGTAAAATTGCTGTCTTTTGTAACGATAATTGTTCTTATCGAATTTGTATCTCCATCTTGCCATCTTAGAAATGAACAATTTTGAAGTGGAATTGCTGTAATTGTAATTGTATCAAAAGTATAAATTCCAGAACCAGTAACAATTCCAGATGTAAGATCGGAAGATAATACATTTATTGAATAAAGACAATTGTCAAATTCTTTAAAGTTAGTAAAACTACTCCAATAATTTGCATTTTTATAATTTAGATATGAATTACATGGTAATGATATAAAAACATTATTAGGTACATTTGAGAAACTTGTAAAGTCAATTATTGGAGGATTTGGATTATTCATTATAATAGTATCAAGATTATAACAATTTTTAAAAGCAAAACCAAATATGTTATTTACTGAACTAGGGATAATAATTTTGGATAATGAAATACAACTATCAAATGCATTCCCAAATATTCTTGATAATGAATTTGGGAAGGTGATCGACGAGAGAGCAGTGCAATTTTTAAACAAATTAGCGCTAATTGATGAAAGTGAATTTGGTAAATTTATTGAAGTTAAGGAGGTGCAGTTCATAAATGCAAAATCACTAATACTAATTACAGAAGAGGGTATATTAATTGTTTGTAAGTTTGAGCAACCTTTAAACATACCGGATGGGATCTTCATCATATTATTAGGAAATACTACATGAGTTAAATTTGTGCAATTTTCAAAGAGCAAACTTCCTATATAACTTAAATTAGGAGGCAATATTACTGAATCTAATAATATACAATCACTAAATAATGAATAATTTAAATAGGTTAATGATGTTGGCAGGTGAATAGATTTTAATGATAAACATCCTTGAAAAGTATATTCTAATAATGATTTCAGAGAGTTTGGCAAACTAATATATTTTAAGCTATCACAAAATGCGAAGCAAGAAGTGCCAATGTTTTTGACTGATGAAGGAATAATTATTGAGTCTAAACTTTTACATTTATAAAATGCACTATTACCTAAAATTGATATTATGTTATTAAATGAAATAGATTTTAATTGATAACAATTATTAAAGGCATTATTTGGTATTCGAGTTACGCTATCACCAATAATAATTGTTTTTAAATTATTACATCCAGAAAATACAGTAGAAGTAGAAGTACCCATATTTGTACAATTAATAGCATTAAAATAAACGGTATCTAATAAGGTGCAATCTTTGAATGCTGAATTTCCTATTGAAGTAATAGATGAAGGAATTCTAAAAGATGTTAGTCCTGTACAACCTTGAAATGCATAATTTCCAATTGATACAATAGAAGACGGAATATAGACAGAAGTTAATCCTATACAACCCTGAAATGTATTATTTCCAATTGCAATAACTGATGGAGGAATTACAACATTTTCTATATCAGTACAATTCTGTAAAGCATGGTCAGGAATTCTTTGAACACTATCACCTATTATAAAGGCACTAATAGATACATTATCAGAAAATGTATTTCCAACTATTATACAATTAATAGCATTATAATAAATTGTGTCTAAGTTGATACAGTTTAAAAATACATCATCGCTTAAATATGTTAGATTAGTTGGGATTTCAATTGACCTCAGTGAAGTGCAACCACTAAACGTATAACTAGAAATTTTTATTATATTTGGAGACATCGTAATAGATTGTAATGCAGAGCATCCAGAAAACACACCTTCTCCAATTGAATTTACAGATGAAGGAATATTGATAGATGTCAACCCAGTGCAGTTGCTAAATGCATAATTACCTATTGATACGACTGATTCAGGGATAGAAATTGATGTTATTGCATTACAGCCTACGAAAATTGAGTTTGGAATCTTTGTAACACTATCTCCGATTATAATTGTCTGTAAATTATTACATCCTAAAAAAGCTGCATAATTACCTATATATCCCATGAAATTACAATTAATTGCATTAAATAATACAGTATGCAATGAAGTACAATCCTTAAACACCTGGGAACCGGTACTAATAATATTTTCTGGTATTACTACTGAAGTTAATCCAGTGCAACCAGTAAAAGCATTATTATTAATAAAAGTAACTGATAATGGGATATTTACAGAAGTAAGCTGTGTACAATATAAAAAAGCATTTATGTCAATCATCGTAACTTTATAATATGTATTATTATAAAATACTGAATCAGGAATTGAAATATCCCCAGTATAACCATTAGAATAACCAGCACTATTATTAAAAGTTACTGATACAGTTAAAGGACTAGTAGAAGATGTAATATTATAATAAATAGTATCTCCATTATCATTAACTGATAAAAAATCATGCGCCTTTGTACTAAGACTTATCCCTAAAATAAGTACAAATAAAACTATATATTTTATCTTCATATCAAGTTTTTATTTTTATCTAACATCCAACTATTTTTTTGTAATGCTTATTGCTAAATTGGCTACTCTAATATTATGATTGTCTTAAGTATAATTATCAATCAATTATTATTAATTTATTCAATAAAACAGATCTAAGAGATAGAAAACTATCTCTTAGGTCTATTTTTAGAATAGTCTATATTTTTGTATTTAAGACTTAGTTTTTCATTCCGTTATTCTTTAGAACTGCTTCTATGCTTGGGGCTTTCCCTCTAAAGCTTTTGTACATATCCATTGCATCTCTTGTAGAACCTTTTGAAAGTATTTCATTCTTAAAACGGTCTGCTGTTGCTTTGTCGAATATATTGCCTGTTTCTTCAAAGGCTTGGAAAGCATCTGCATCTAATACTTCGCTCCATACATAAGAGTAATATCCAACTGCATATCCTCCTCCAAACACATGTGAGAAATAGGTAGAACGATATCTTGGTGGGATTTGAGAGATAAGTCCTATCTTGTCCATAGCCTTCTTTTCAAATGCAAGGACATCTTTTATCTCATCTTTTGAACCTATTACGTGATATTCCATATCCAAATAAGCTGCTGCAAAACGCTCACTCATAGAAAAACCAGCATTGAAAGCTCCTACGCTTTCTATTTTCTTAATCAATACATCAGGAATTACTTCTCCCTTTTCATTCTTAGCATACATTTTCAATACCTCTGGTTTAGAACACCAATGTTCAAGTATTTGAGAAGGTAATTCTACAAAATCTCTTGGAACTGAAGTGCCAGAGGTAGAAACATATTGACAGTCTGATAATAGACAATGGATTGCATGTCCCATTTCATGGAATACTGTTGAGGCTTCTTCTGCTGTTAGGGTTGTTCTACCAGAAGGTGATTTTGCGTAATTGAAGCATACGGTAATGATTGGGGTTACTTTTTTATCGTTATATACATATTGTTCTCGATAAGAATTACACCAAGCACCACCAACCTTTGAAGCTCTTGTGAATGGGTCCCAATACATAATTCCTAAATGCTCTCCTTTTTCGTTCTTACATTCAAATACTGTTACGTCTTTTTCGTAAACTGCTATATCATCTCTTTGTGTAAATGTTACTCCGAAAAGTTTTGTCAATACATCGAAACATCCTTGACGTACATTATTTATCTCAAAATAAGGTCTTGTTTCTTCTTCATTGAAATTAAACTTCTTTTGTTTTAGCTTTTCTGAATAATAGAACCAATCCCAAGCCTCAAGAGTTTCTCCCTTATGATCTTTTTCTAATAATGCTTGCAATTCTTTAGCATCCTTTTGTGCTGCTGGAATAGAATAAGCCAATAGTCCTTCGAGTAACTTATAAACCTCACCTGGAGTTTTATTCATTCTTTCCTCAAGTACATAATCAGCAAAGGTTTTATATCCTAAAAGCTCAGCTTTAGTAGCTCTTAGATTAACTATCTTAGTTATAATTTCCTTATTATCGTTTTCATTTCCATTATTTCCTCTATTTATTCTTGCATTGAAGATTTCTTTTCTCAAATCTCTATTTTCAGCGTATGTAATAAAAGGGAAAACTGAAGGATTATCAAGTGTAAATACCCATTTACCGTCTTTTTTATTATTCTTAGCTGTTTCCTTAGCAGAGGCTATCAACCATTCTGGCAAACCTTTTAGGTCTTCTTCCTTATCAACAACTAATTCATAAGATTTGGTTTCTTTAAGCAAATTAGATACAAACTTAGATTCTAAAGCAGTAATCTCTTTGTTTACTTCCTTTAGTTTTGATTGTTTTTCATTATCTAATAAGGCTCCAGAGCGAACAAATTTCTTATACGTTTTCTCTAATAATGCCTTTTGTTCTTGATTAAGATTTTCTTTGTCTTTATTGTCATAAACCTTCTTTACTCTCTCGAATAGTTTATTATTCATAAGAACCTCATCGTTATGTGATGACATCATTGGTCCTACTTTTTCTTCGATAGCTTGTATATCTGCATCTGTTTTTGCAGCTGTCATATTGAAGAATACTCCTGAAACCTTTGCTAATAGCTGTCCACTAAAGTCAAATGCTGCTATTGTATTTTCAAAATTAGCCTCTTCCTTATTATTGATAATATCCTCAATCTCTTTTGAATGTTGTTTAATTCCTTCTTCAAAAGCAGGAAGATAATGTTTCGATTCGATTAACTCGAAAGGAGGTGTACCAAAAGGGGTATTCCATTCCTTAACAAGAGGATTATCTTTTAAATCTCCCTTGGTGCAACCTGATAATAATGTTATTACAGATAGCATAGTAAATAGTGTTTTTTTCATTTTAATATTTAATTATTTGTTTGTTTATTCATCAATTGTCTTTTTAAAAGTAAACTTAGGTTCTTCATTATTCTTCAACCTTATAATATTCTTTCTATGAGTATAGAGGATAAATAAGGATACAAAAATAGTAAAACCAATTAATATTGGGTAAGTTTGATAGTTAAGCCAATGTCCGCAAGTTATATAGAAGATTGGGAAAGATATTGCGGCAAGGATTGAAGAAAGAGAAATGTATTTTGAAGTAATAAAAGTAAAAAGGAATACCCCTAAGATTAATGGTAGTAATGGATTAAAGATTCCAATAATTACACCTAACATTGTAGCAACTCCTTTACCACCTTTAAAACCTGCAAAAACAGGAAGAGCATGCCCAATTACGGCTAACACACCTAATACTAATTTGAAATAAGTTAAGTATTCGGCTCCTGTTATCATTCCCCAAATATCAGTATAGAAACGTCCAAAGAAGTTTGCTAGGTAAACAGCAAACCATCCTTTAAGAGTATCCACAAAAAGTACAAATATTCCTGGTAGTAGTCCAAGAACTCTAATAGTATTGGTAGCTCCAGCATTCTTACTCCCTTTCTCTCTAACATCTATTCCATAAAATCTTCTACCCACCCAAACTGAAGAAGGGATTGAGCCTACTATATAGGCCAATATTCCTCCTATTACTAAAAGTGAGTAATCTAAAAAAGTCATCATCATAGTCTTATAAGTTTAAATTATTTAGCTATTCGTTATTCTCTAAATCAATCTTTTGAAGCTTGGTAATAAAATTTCTTTTCTCATTAGGTGTTGCAAGCCTATAAGTAAAAATCTTATTATCGCTTCCTTTAAATTCCCTATCCTTATTAGGAACTTCTTTTATATAATCGTTAAAAATCTCATTAGAGCTAATAGCACTCATTGCTGAGCCATTATAAGTGAAGAAATACCATGAGTTAAGATTTTGTTCAAGATAGATTCTAAACTCATGTGAAATTGAAGTTTTAATCAATTCTATCTTAGCTCTTATTTTCTTATTTACTTGATACTTCCCTATTATTGCTATCTCTAAATCTCCGTATGAAACGTATGAACGGAAAACAGGGTCCCATTGGAAATTAACATTAGTAAAGAAAAGAGTATAATCCAATTCTTTTGGAATAGTCTTCCATTCTCCAGTTGTTAGCAAATCATCATATAAGTCTTGTCCCTTTTCTGGAGATTTGCTTAATAGGTATTCTTGATATCTTGAGTTTTCTAATTCAATTGCTCCAAGATTTAAATCTTCATATATCTCAACTCCCATAAAATCTAATGCTTTTTCAGAAAAAGGAAATTTAATACCGAAGCTCATTGACATTGTAGCAGTTTGGTCAGAGTTATTTGCTTTAATTTCTCCATAATTATCGGTTGTCAATACTCCTTGATTGCTCATTCCAATATTAATCTTACCCTTAGCTATTGTTTGACAAGTACTCTTATCAAAAGATATAAAAGACTCAAGCGAACTCTTCATATCTTCATGCTTATCCATAGATGCTATAACATATTGGTTAGAATTCTTATTATATGTTAGGAATCCATCAACAGTAATAAATGCATTTGATTCATTGTCTTTAGTTAAAAAAGCTGTTTTTGGCTCGAGATTCTTTTCATTATAAAGTATTGATGAAGTTATCCTTTGTCCATCATCCGAAATAGGAGCCTTAGTAATTGGAATATATATACCTAATGGATTTATTTGAGATTGGAATTTCATCCAAGCTAATTCTGTTGCACAATTATGAGTAAGACTTACATATCCATCATAGAAATAATTAGTATCCTTAGGAGCTATATTTATATTCCCATAATAATTGAAATGTGAGCTAAGTTCTAATGGGTAATCTTTTTCAATCACTCCACTTGCCTTTGTGATCTTTTGTTCAGGGAATATCTTATTTAGGAATATAGAATGTTTCTTCTTGTTTTCATCCACATAGTCGATATAACCATTAGCTGAATAGAACTCAGAAGAAAAAACAGAAACTCTTGAATTATAAACTAAATGATTTTTAGTCTCTATATCAAATAATATTTCAGCCTTTTCTATTGTATCCATTTGTGCCCCCGGTCTTATCACCACTCTATTATTCTCTGGCTTAATTCCTGCGTCAGCTGATTTAATAATAAATACTTGGTTAGCTGTAAGCTTATTATCTTTTAAACTCAATAATGGTTGAATTGAATTAAAGCTAAGATTCTTTTGCAGTGGATTTGTGGAAGTTAGTTTTACTCCTGGTTGTTCTAAATCTACTAATTCTTTAATTGGTTTAGCTCCCATTCCTCCATCCTTTAAGCTTTGAGAATCAAGGAATGCTAATTCTTTTGTATCGAAATCCCAAGTGTATTTATCTACATAACAATTATACTGCATATAGGTTAAATCACATAACTTCACTCCATCCAATGATGTAAAGTCTCCCTTTCTGTTTTTAAAGCTTACGTTACTCTTTACCTCGTTTGCTTTAAATGCAATTTCCTGATTATTCAATGTTTTCAAAGTAAAATTAGATGTATCGGAAATAAAGTAATCTTGCTTATAATTGAAATTCTTGCTTTCAACTATCATTTCGTTTGCTTTGTTTATTCCATTTCCTCTTAAACCATAAGGGCTAACTCTCAGATAACCATTATGAGTTGCCTCACTACCATACATTGCAAATTCTTCTGCCATTTGTCCCACAATCATATAGTCTTGATATGGATACCATCTTTGAATTGTCTTAGTGTTATTTACATCTGGAAATTCTCCTGAACCAATAATCGTTGATTTTGTAATAAACCTATCAGTTACCGCATTCATTGAGTCTGGCATAAACACATAAAGTTTACTTTGAGAATTTGAAGCAATATAATCTAAACTACCAGCTCCAAGCAAACCTTGCAAACTTAAATCCACTCTATTATAAAATCTCCCCTTACCTCCGTATGCATCAAATCCACTTTTTGGAGTATTTGTAATAAATCCAAGAGAATAATCTCTCATCACCTTTAATGGTACATTTATATCGGGGAAAATCCCAGCTGATTTTAATGATCCAGCAAATTCAATACTATCGGTCTTAAAGCTCATTAATGAAGTAAGTTTAAAAGGCTTAACCTGATAATAGAATTTCTCTCTGGAATAAACTCCATTTTGTATTTTTGGATTATCATAATAAACGTATGAATCTTTTAAAGAAGATAATACAGGATAGCCAGGAATATCTTTTATACTACTCTTATTATTTGGAGCATCGATTAATATCTCAACATTTAGATTATGTATTGGGGTTTGAACATTAACTAACTTTGTTGTATCTTCATAAAGTGGCACATAGAAAGCAAGTGAATCAATAGCTGGAAGGGTTAGTTTGAAATTCTCATAATCAAAGAAGCAATCTCTTCCTCCTAAATTTACTCTTCCAGCTAATAACCGTCCGTCAAAAGCAAAACTTCTATTCTTTTTCATTAATATCTCTCCATTTATTGGAGCTATATTTACAAAATGCTTTTCACTCAAAGCAAAACGTTCTATCCCATTTAGCTTTAAATCCATTGTTTCTATATCTAATACAGCATTAACTCCTCCTTTAACTGAAGATACTAAACGAATATTATCATAATCCTTTTTCTTATTATTAGCTAAAATATAATCATAGAGTTTAGGCTTAACAAATGCCATTTTTCTATAAGCTTCATAAGATATAAACCCGTTTATAGCTAAATTCATTAATAATACTTCAGCTTGAGCCTCATCTACATTTAAGAATCTCGAAAATTCTCTAACTGGAATATTTTGTTTGTTGAATCTATCTGTAAATGCTTTTATTCTATATAAAGGGTTTATATCATTTATTCCTTGTAGCTTTTCCCATTTTGCAAGTGTGTAATAATTATTAGATTCAAAGGATGCAAAGGAGACTGCATTAGTAGGACTTTTAATTGAGCCAAACTCAAATTCTTTAGAATTTATATTAGTATATACAGCTTCGGTGTAAATATCTATTGAGTGGTAAGAATCGACCCAAGGGCTTCCAGAAATTCCCTCTCTATTATCTATACAAGCTATTTCTTGAGAGCTTTTATTATACTTCATCAATATACCTGGATGATAAATTGAATCACTATTTATATAGAAGGTTATCTGACAATCCTTAGTTGTTATACCATCTCTTGAGAAAGGATGGACAATTGCCTTTGCCCTACAAAACACTTTATCATCTTTTTTAAATACAAGAGAAGCTGGCTCAATTGCATCACCTGTTCCAAGAAATTTTCCTCCTTGTTGAGTAAAACCTCCTACATAATCTACATTAGGGAAAACATTCTTTATAATCTCTTCTCTCTTATATGAAGTAAACTTTGGGAAATTTGCCTCCCCTACCTTATCCGAACATACATCTTCTAATCTCCCAATTAATTTGTATTGGAAGTATTCTTTATTTGTGAATTTTACGCTATCAGCACTTATTGCTGCTCTTTTTAATGATACAATATAATCGGAAAGTTCTGCATAAACCATATCCTTAGGTAGCTCTGCTCTTGTCCAATCTATCTTTCCTCCTTTTCCCTCGAATATCTGGTCAGCAATATAAAACCTTCCTTTAGTTTCGTATATGGTATTAAAATCTTTTTGTGAAGAATATGTTAAATCAATTTGAGAAAAATCAGCATAGACTCCTTTTAGGGTATCAATTCTAATAGTAAAATTACCATTCTTAAAGCTCCAGTTAATTGTTCTTGAAGTGTAAAGAGAATTATTATTAATTAGATTATTGGAAGATGTAATTGCATTATTAAAGTTACCTATTGTGGAATTCTTTAATATCCAATCCATACCCTTAAACCATTGATTGAAATTCTCTGGAGTATAATTATATTTTGCAAATCCTAACTGTGTCTGAATAAATTCATAAAACCCTGGTAATGGTCTCACTCTTTTAGCTAACATTTGGTTAGATAGGTTGATAACATCCTTCTTCTGCTGAAGTGGTAAGGAATTCCAAACCTCAGTATATTTAAATATCAATTCCTCATACTCCTTTTGAGCATCCTTTTTCATATTAACGTCACTCTTATAGAATTCTGTAAGTTCATTAATATAATCATCCATATCCCCACTAAAGGATTTAAACCTACCTTGAGAAAAGATAGAGCCAGATATTATTATAAGAAAAAATGCAAAACTAATTATCCTCTTGTATATCATATTATATTTTTTTCAGTTTTAAAGCTGACCAATTTTCTTTAGAATTAGAAATAGCTTTGATTAATTCAAAACCATATTTATTAGCTTCTTTTATTATTAAATCATTATCCTCAGTATAGAAGCCACTTAAGATTAAAAGACCATTATCAAGAGTGTAATTAGAATATATCTTTATATCTCTTAATAATATATTACGGTTTATATTTGCAATAAACACATCGTATTTCCTATCTAAACTACCTGCATCTCCAAGCCTTACTGTTATATCAACCATATTACACTCGACATTCTCTTTAGCGTTTTCATAAGCCCAAGTATCATTATCAATAGCCTCTACATAATTAGCACCTTTAAGCTTAGAAAGAATTGCTAAAACCCCCGTACCGCTTCCCATATCCATTACATCCTTATTAGTTAAGTCTTCTTCTTTTAGAAGACTTATTATTTGGAATGTTGTTGGATGGTGAGCTGTTCCGAAAGACATCTTTGGAGCAATCTCAATGTTAAATTGAATATCTTGTTTCTTATCATGAAAAGGAGCATGAACATAACAATAATCGTCTATCAAAACTGCAGGATATGACTTCTCCCATTCCTCATTCCAATTTTGATCTTCAATAAGTTTTTCCTCTGTTTCTATTTCAACACTTGGATTATTCTCCAAAAACACTTGTATTAGATTATCTAATTCGTTTTGAGAGAAATCTTTTTCTGGACAATAGGCTAAGAAACCATCTTCCACGTCTTGAAAACTTTCAAAGCCAATATCACATAAATCAGATTGCAGAATATCGAAATATTCCGCAACCTGATCAATCTTAAATTTAATCTCGATATAATTCATTTATAAAGATTTTATAATTGCAATAAAGTCATCTGCCTTTAGAGCAGCTCCACCAATTAATCCTCCATCAACATCCGGATTTGAGAATAATTCTTTTGCATTCTTTGCATTACAAGATCCACCATATAGAATAGAAATTCCATCAGCGAACTCTTCTCCATGTTTTTCTCTTAATAATGAACGTATAAATGCGTGCATTTCTTGTGCTTGCTCACTTGTAGCAGTAACTCCTGTACCAATTGCCCATACTGGTTCATAAGCAATTATTACATCATCAATATTTTCCATTGGATGTACTAATAAAGATTCTTCGATTTGAGTTTTAACTACATCGAAATGTTTTCCACTTTCTCTTTCTTCAAGGCTTTCACCTACACATAGAATTGGAGTAATTTCTTTCTCCAATAATCTTTGAAGCTTTTCAGAAATCTCTTTATTAGACTCATTGAAATACTTTCTTCTTTCAGAATGTCCTATTATACAATAGTCAATTTCTAATTCTGAAAGCATCTCTGAAGAAATCTCTCCAGTATATGCTCCATTATTGTATGCAGACACATTTTGAGCACCATTGTCGATTTGTGTATCTACTGTTGAATCTGAAAGAAGTTCAAGATATGGGAAAGGAGGACAGATAATAACTCTTTTATCTTCTTCTAATTCCATATCTTCTAATTTGTCAATGATTTCATTAATCAAATCATCTGCTTGGGAGAAAGATAGATTCATCTTCCAATTACCAGCTACAATTTTTCTTCTCATATATTTATTGTTTTATTTTGTAAGCCTTACCCTCGGATCCAGTAAACCATATAGTAAATCTACTATAATATTTACCAAAACCAAAAGAAGGCATATTATTAATAATGCTCCCATAACTACTGGGAAATCGTATTTTTCTAAACCATCAACTATTACTGAGCCTACACCCTTCCAATCAAATATATATTCAACAAAGACAGCTCCAGCCAATAAAGAAGCAAACCAACCACTAATTGAAGTAAGTACAGAATTCATTGAATTTTTGAAAACATGATGATAAATAACCTGAAACTTACTTAAGCCCTTTGCTTTTGCTGTTCTAATATAGTCTTGTGAGAATACCTCAAGCATAGAACTCTTGGTTAGCTCGGAAATAACTGCAAGGGGTCTTATTCCTAAGGTTGCAGCTGGAAGTATTATATTCTTTAGGTTAAGATATTGACCATTACCCATATCATCTACTGAATAAAGAGAACCAAACATTGAAAGATTGGTTATATCAGAAAGAACAAAGGCAAAAAACCAAGCAAAGAGTATGGCTGCAAAGAATGAAGGAAGGCTCATACCTATTGTAGAAACAAAGAGAATAAGCTTATCGAAGATTGTCCCATTGAAAATAGCACCCAAACCTCCTAATATTACTCCTACAATAAAAGCAAAACTCATACTTACTAAAGCCAGAATAATAGTATTAGGAAATGCCTCAGACATTATCTCTGAAACCTTTTTTTTGCTTTGATAAGAACGCCTAAGATATGGTTTTTTTATTACAATAACACTTTCTCCAATTACAAATAGCTTAAGATAGTTATATTTTTCATTATCCAAATAGAAACCATTCTCAGAGTTTTTACTGTGGATTGAAAGTGGGGATAAGTCATTTATATAGTATAGAAACTGGGTTGAAAGAGGTTTATCTAATCCTAAATCCTTATTTATCATATCTATACTTTCTTGATCAGAGCGTTGACCGAGCATCATTTGAGCTGGGTCGCCCGGTAGGATATTGAAGAGTACGAAAACTAATACAACAACTCCCAAAATCACTAAAAAACCATAGAATATTCTCTTAAGGATAAAGTTCAACATTTTATTTTATAAATTAATTTGAATAAAGCCTCCAAGACCATTTATCCAAGACTACCCCATCGCTCATCATAACTATACCAGGAGATGATCTCATAATAGTTTTTATAGCCTTATCATCGGAAGAATATAGTATTGCATCTTCTAAATCATTCTTTCTCTGCCATTCTTCCCATCTTGTTTGAGAAGTAGCTGTAAGTATATATGCTGATTGTCCAAGAGAATTTGTTTTTGAATACAAACCCTTTACTACTTCAATCGAACGAGGACAAACATCATCCAAAAAAGGTATGGTAATTAAATACAAAGTATCCTTGCTCGATAATATACTTAAAGCCTCATCTCCTGTAGAATTATAGCCCTGCATTGAGAAACCATCAGCATTAACCTTATTGAAATCAACTACTCTGGAATTAACAAAAGTCCAATTCTCAGCAAAAGCAGTATCGTTTTGATAAGCCAACATCAGCTCATCCATATCAAATTCTTTAATCTCTGAAGTTTTATTATTCTTATACTCTACATAAGATATTGGAGGTTTCTGGTCTTCTATGCTTGGAACAATCCTATTGCCTATCTTCCATGCTCGGAAATCTACCATAGGTTCATAAACAGAATTATAAATAGAAAATATAAGAACAAAGACAATTACTAATATGGTAAAGGTATTGGAATATAGCCTCTCTAATTTGTTTTGTGTTTCTCTTTTGTCGAATATTACTGCAATTACTAATAATATATCTATTATCACATTCTTAAAAAAGGTTTCCCAATTGGTTAGTACTACTGCATCGCCAAAGCATCCACAGTCAGAAACCTTATTAGTTAAAGCATCTATAAAGGTTAGAACAGTAAAGAAACTCATCATCAAAATCGTTATCCAGTTCACATATTTCCTAAATATAAAACTAACTAACATTATGCCAATAACAAATTCTAAGGAACAAAGGATTATTGATGATACTATCGGCAACCAATCCATCGAATTTACCAAGGAGTTTAAACCAAATACATTTAGATACTCTTCAATTTTATAAGCAGTTCCGTAAGGGTCAACAGATTTAACAAAACCACTAAATATAAAAACAAGTCCAATAATAATTCTACTAATCCTTGCTAATACTTTCATAACTCTAATACAATATTTTAATTAAACACTAATTTCTTATCTTAATACTGGCAAAGACAGCATAATTGATAATATCATTATAATTAGCCTCCACTCCCTCACTCACAAAGACCTTGCCCTGATTATCTTCAATCTGCTTTAACCTCATTATCTTCATAAGAATCAAATCCACAATAGAGCTAACTCTCATCTCTCTCCAAGCCTCTCCGTAATCATGATTCTTATCTTGCATAAGTTTCTTTGCCCTATTAGAAAACTCATCGTATAGCTCTAATATTGTTTGATTAGGAATTTCTTTTTCTTTATCCTGCTTCTCTAATTCTAATTGGATTAATGCAATAATGGAATAATTGATTATACCTATAAATTCCGAGGATATATCTTCGTTTATCTTCATTACTCCTGCCTCTTGAACCGAACGGATTCTATTAGCCTTAATATAGATTTGATCTGTTAGAGATGATAGTCTTAATACTCTCCACGAAGGACCATAGTCCCTTAGTTTTGCTTCAAATAAATCCCTACAAACTCTTATTATTTCGTCAAATTCTTTATCTGTTTTACTCATAATTATCTATCTTTGCATTATCTTAAATGAAACGATAAAATTACAAACAAAACTTCATATAGCCAAAATGAAAACCACACTAAATATTAATGGAAGGCTAATCAATATTGACAAACCTTTGGTAATGGGTATATTAAACCTTACTGAAGATTCTTTTTACGATGGAGGAAAGTATAATAATTTCGATACAGCCATACAAAGAGCTGAGGAAATTATCAAAAATGGAGGAGAAATAATTGATATTGGTGCTTGTTCTACCCGACCTGGTGCTGAACTTGTAAGCCCGAAGGAGGAAATTTCCAGAATTATACCAGTATTAAAAGAAATTAGGAAAAGATTTCCTCAAACTATTATTTCAATCGATACTGTTTGGTCAAGCGTGGTAAAAGAGGTTATGGATAATGGAGCTGATATGATAAACGATATTAGTGGAGGTCAGTTCGATAAGGATTTGTTTAATTCAATTGCTCAGACTAATGCATCTTATATCCTAATGCATACAACTGCCAAACCAAATCAAATGCAATTGAATACCAATTACGAGGATTTATACCTTGATATTTCCAAGTATTTTGCAGAGAAATTAGATAATTTATACGATTTAGGAGTTAAGGATGTAATCTTAGACCTTGGTTTTGGATTTGGGAAAACCATAGAGCAGAACTATGAATTAATAAGGAGAATATCGGAATTTAAAGTCTTTAATCTCCCTATTCTTACCGGTATTTCAAGAAAGTCTATGATTTATAAACCACTTAATATAACTCCAAACGAAAGCCTAAACGCCACAACAGCTCTAAATATGATTGCCCTATTAAACGGAACTAATATCCTTAGGGTTCACGATGTAAAACAAGCCGTAGAGACAATTAAAATCTATGAATTAACGATGAATTCCAATAAAAAATAATTGTTATTTCAAGTATTTTTATTATCTTTGCATTTGCAAGGGAATGAACTCGTTATTCCCTATTAAATATCCCCCATTTTGTAAAACTACATTATGGTAGCTACCATAACACTCGTGTGGTAGGTACCATAACAGGTGTGTGGTAGGTACCATAATGGTCATGTGGTAGGTACCATACTGACTTCTTTTCTTTGATTTAATTCTTTTTTTCTTGATTACATTTAATTTTATCTTGACTTCATTTAATTCTTTCTTTATATAATTTCCAAAAAAACACACTGTATATAAAAATAATTCCTTAACTTTGGCTCTTGATAATAAAGAATTAAAATCATAATTATTATGGCATATAGATACAGAACTGTAAAGAGAAGATTTATTAAGGATGGTACTCAACAAGAGAAATACTTTGCCTCTTCTCAATCCTCACGTCTAATTGAATTGGAAGAATTGGCTAAAGAAATTAGCATTAGAAGCGCCGTTAAGGAAAGCTCTGTAGTTTCTGTTTTAATGGAACTCTCCGATTCGATAGGAGAAAAACTAACCACTGGATATAGCCTAAAGCTTAAAGGAATAGGAGTATTTAGTGTGGCATTAACCAGCGACGGATTTGACACTGAAAAAGAGGTTGAGCCAAGAAAGGTAAGATTCTCAAAACTTTGTTTCCGCCCTGATAAAAAGATTATCGCCAAACTAAAGGATATGAAATTCGAAAGAACTCCCCGCCCACCAAAAGGCATAGTAGTAAAACAAAGACCCAACCCAAGACCCCCAAAAGGCACAACCCCACCAGATATAAAAGCCCTAAACCCTAAGCAATAGAAATATAGTATTAAAAATGAAACATATAAGATGAAATATAATATCCTTAAATCGACAAAAATAGTTTTACTTGTATTAATTATACTGTTTTCTCTATTTTTACTTTACTCCCTTATTGGAATTTATTTAAATGGGATGATAAATATAACATATGAAGTGTTTAGCATTGAGGATTTAAAGTATGTTCTTTTTTATTCAAAACTATTAATAATTTATATCATTATAATTACTCCCATAATGATATACAATCTACTAACACAATACAGAAAAAAAGACAAATAGTACTTCTTTGCGATAAAATTAATATTTATTACAAATGAAAATCAAAGCAACAATTATATTATTTATAAGCCTCTCTATTTCTATTGTTACGTATTGTCAAAATACTGAAGGAGTATTAATTGAAACACAAATCAACTTTTATAATAATGATACATTAAGTTTTAATGTTTACAATAATTCTCCAGACACATTATTTCTATCCTTTTTCATAGAATCAATAACCCCGGACAATGATACAATTACAAATAAAGACGATATATTTTGTGAGCCAGCTAATCCTAAAGAAACTACTATTCGCTTGTTGCCCAAAGAGAAAATAGAAATAATAACAAAAGTCTATTTTATAGAATTTACAGGGACTAAACATACGAACAAACAATTTTCTGATACAAACAAATACAGACTATTAACTATCCATAAGAGTAGTATTGGGCATATAAAATATTATTCTAAATGGTTTTTTCAAACAAGAAATTTATATTAAGAAGTCATGAAAAGTATATGGATTATATTATTTACTGTATTATTATGTTCATTTGATATTTATGGGCAAAGTGATACTTTAAGTAAAAGATTGACAATTGAAGAAATATACAATATGACTTTTGAGGAATTATTTCATGATGATAGTTTAAAACAACTTGATGTTTCAAAAGGAGAAGTAATATTAACCATTTATGGCAAACCTTCAAAGGATATAATCATCGGTAAATGGGAATTATATTCTAAAATGGGTAAAAGCAATCAAACTTATTTTATGGTAGAATTTAATTCAAATGGTTTAGGATATGTTATATTACCAGATAATGAAAATATTAAATTTGAATGGGAGCTTACTGACTTTTCTTTAGTATTTAATTGGATAGATGACGATAATTGTTTTGGATTTAATTCTTGCTATTGTTTGTTTATTGAAAAAGGCGAAGAAATAGAATTAATCCTTTCACAAGATATTGAAATTATAGATATAAAACTGAAAGAGTTTAAAAAAGATGATGGAAGCATTATATACGAAGTCTATGATAACAAGAAAGTTTACAAACTCAGAAAGCATATTTAATATTAAATTAAATACAAAAAAAACAATTGCAATCCTTATTTCTTCTAATGAATACCATAAAGGAGGGTTTTTGTCCCTTTTATTTCACATTTAATACATCAATATATTTTGGAGAGAAATCATTGACTATAGAATCCCATTTCATTTGTGATATATAATGTATGTCTCTACTTACTTTAATTAAATAAATAGGTTATTATTTAATTAAACTCTTTCTATTTATTTGGTTTATATTATTTTGGATTAATTGCTTTGTGAGGGTTTTTGGATTAATTTTCGTAGGATTCAAGATTTTACAATATTAGTTTGTATATTTGTACTTTGGAATAAATAATGTTATTATGAGAAGGATTTCTTTATTACTTATTGGAATAATTGTATTAATTACTGGTTGTAAATCGATTCAACCATCGGATTTCCAACCTGACTTTCAGAATGCCAACCTCTTACCAAGGATGGGAATATGGTTCGATTTCCACTCTTTCGAGAATGCTTATGGAGCTAATTCGTATTCATTAGATGGCTCTACTTCACCAGAATCTCCTTATGGGAGAGGAGTATTTGAGGTAAATTACGGCTTTAAACTCTATACCGCAGAGAAGAGAGTTCAAGATGCCTGCGATATTTGGGTTAATGATGTAACTAATAATATTATGGACCCATCTCGCAAGAAGACAGGGCATATAGTTATTCGTATTGGAGATGCCTATAAGAAGAATAACTATAGGTGGAGCTGGTTATCGGGGCTTACTGTAGGTATTCCTAATGCTTTTGGAATGCCAATGTGCTCTAATAAGACTGAATTGGAAGTTATTGTTGAGATTTATGATTTAAAGAATAATCTTGTAGCCAAGTTTAATGAGAGAGGTACTGCCAAGGTTAATATGGCTGCATATCACGGTTATTATGAGTTTCAACGCAAGGCTGCAGCCCTTGCCCTTGAGGATGGATTAATAAAAATCAAAGAATTAATCCATAGAGATTACGCAGTAATTAATGCTAAGTTGAAATAAACACTATGGAAGGATTTGAGATTAGAGAAGCAAGGGCAGAAGATTCGGGGTTAATACTTTGGTTTATTAAGCAGCTTGCTATTTATGAAAAGCTTCCACACGAGGTTGTAGCAGATGAGGCAACAATATATAATTCTATTTTTGTTGAGAAAAGAGCCAAGGTAGTATTTGCTGTTTTGAATGGAAAAGAGATAGGATTCGCACTCTATTTCTTTAATTTCTCTACATTTATGGGAAGACCTGGGCTATACTTAGAAGACCTCTTTGTATTGGAAGAATATAGAGGTAAGGGTTTTGGAAAAGACTTATTGAAACATTTAGCAAAAATTGCTGTAAAAGAGAAATGTACAAGATTTGAATGGATAGTTTTGGATTGGAATACTCCTTCCATTGATTTCTATAAATCATTAGGAGCAAAACCTCTTGAGGATTGGACAGTATTTCGTCTTCAAGGAGAGGAATTAGAAAGACTTGCAGAGTAGAATAATTAGAAAAATAATTGGAATGATAGATTTCAATAATTTGATTTATAATACTAATCTTTTAAATGAAGGAAAGAGAATTGAATTATATGATAAACAAATACTTCAATCGAATTGCCAGGATTCTGATTAGTAGTTATTGTTTGCTTTTTTCAATCTCATCCCATAATCTCTATTCCCAAGACGTTCATTTTTCCACCTTCGATGCTAATCCCCTATTTCTAAACCCAGCAAATACAGGTTTTACAAGTAATAGCTTTCGATTAGGTTCTGTTTTTAGGAATCAATGGTCAACAGTTAGCAATGGATATAATTCTTATTTGCTTAGCCTTGAGATGTCTCCATATTATAATAGAGCAAGGAAAGAAGGACTTGGAATAGGCATTAGTCTTATTTCTGATATTGCTGGGAGTTTAAACTATGGTCAAAGAACAATAAGTTTATCGAGTGCTTACTATAAATCTTTATGCAATAAAACAGACAATATCATATCCTTTGGGCTGATTGGCAGCTATTCCTCTTGGGGTTATGACTATGATAAAACACAGTTTAGCAGAGAAAATGAGGATTTTGAAGGAGTATTACTAAATAGTATAAATACATTCGACTTGGGCTTAGGATTGCATTGGGCTTTTAAACCAAATAAGTTTAATCATATTGAATCAGGCATAGCCCTCTACCATATCAATAAACCAAAGTTCTCTTATTATGAGGATAGCGATATAATAATCCCCTTAAAATTCAATATCTACTTTTCAGATTTAATACTTATAAGCGATAATTACTCTATTAAACCAAGCATTTTATTTCAAAAACAAAACCAGTACAATGAAATCATAGTTGGCGGAGATTTAAAGCTAAACTACTCTCAAACAATATTTGAACAAAAGATTTTAAGCCTTGGACTTTATTATAGAGTAATTGATGCATTGATAGCAATGGTTAAATACCAATATAATAATCTTAATATGGGCTTATCCTACGATATCAATCTCTCTAAACTTACTCCAGCTTCACGCACCTATGGAGGAGTTGAGCTTTGGATATTATATTCTTTTAATGCATTCAAATATCGTCAAACCTCAAGTTCAATTCCATGTCCTCAATTCTAAAAGCTATGGCATTAAACTTCAAAACTCTTTACTTTATTCTTTTTGGCTTTCTCTTCCTTAGCTTTAATTCTGCTTTAGGACAAGAAAAATACCAATTAGCTTATGAAAAGCAAGGAGATATTGAAATGGAAAGAGGAAACTATGAAATGGCAATTGAAAACTATACCATAGCAAGAAAATTCTTTAAAACCCCCTCAAGACTCTATTATAAATGTGCCTTAGCCTGCCAAAAGGCTAAGAACTACGACAAAGCAGAGTATTGGTATGAGAAGCTAATCAGCGAATTTGAAAATGAGGATTTGAATAAAGACTACCCATATTTATACCTAAACTTAGCAAAGGTTTCAATTCAAAATTCAAATTCAATTTATGCAAAGGAAATTCTTGAAAAACTTATCCAGAGTAATCCTCCTATGAATATATATAAGGAAGCTAAGAGAGAGTTGAAAAGGATTGAGTGGATAATTGAGAATAATTATTTATTAGAAGGGATTATAATTGAAAATCTTGGCAAAAACATTAATAATCATTCTTCTCAAACCTCTTCTTTTCTAATTAATGATAGTATTTTATTTTACACAAGTCTTATTTATAAAGAAAATAAAGACAGGAATGGAAAGGTTTATTATTCCGATATTTCAAATAAAATTCATTACTCTTTAGTAGATAGTAATTATCATTCAAAAGGATTGATATTTGAAGAGAAAAGAATTAACAAAAGGAATAAAAACATATCTAATCTATGTTTTGATACATTAAATAATAGGGCTTATTTCACTATATGTAATGAACTAAGCGATGATGCAATTTGTAAGATATATTATTCTGAATTTAAACAAGGGAAATGGTCAAAGGCTAAAAGACTTAATAAACTAATTAATATCAAAGGATATAATAATACTCATCCTTTTTTTGTACGTAAAGGCAATGAAAATATCCTCTACTTCTCTTCCAATCGTCCTGGTGGTGTTGGAGGGTATGATATATGGTTTGTAAATATTGATAGCCTTGATATGGAGCCTATAAATCTTGGAGTAGGAATTAATTCTCTTGGAAACGAGATAACTCCTTTTTATGATTCAAAAAATGAAGAGTTATATTTTAGCAGTGATTATCATTTTGGATACGGAGGTTATGATATTTTCAGAGCTAAGGGTTGGTTACAAAGATGGCAGAATGTAGAGAATCTTAAACTTCCTATTAACTCACCAGCCAATGAGACTCATCCTTTTATTTCCGACAAAGATAATAAAGGGTATTTCACATCTAATAGAGAGGGTTCTTTCTCTGACGAGAACAAGACTTGTTGTTATGATATTTATCGTTTTTATAAGATAGAAACTCAAAGTAAACCAATAATTGAGATTATTAAGAAATCTAATCCTTTTATCCCAGCATTAGACCTCCCTCTAAGCTTATATTTTCATAATGATCAACCAAACCCAAATTCTATTTCTAAGACAACAAATATTGATTATAAGGAATGCTTTAATGAATATATTTCTTTGTCTAATCATTATAAGGCACAATATTCCAAGAATCTAATTGATTCATTGGAAACAAATGCAATAGATAGTATAGAGTATTTCTTTGAAAATAAAGTTAGAAAATCAATGGACAAATTGGATTTAATGCTTGCTTTTGTTTTGGAAAAACTAAATAAAGGAGAGAAAATAAATATTTCAATTAGGGGTTATTCATCCTCTCTTCATAATGATTTATACAATTATTCACTATCTGAAAGAAGGATAAACTCTTTAGTAAATTATTTAAGAAAATGGAATAAAGGAGTATTAATAAAATACATGGATACAATGGCTGAGGATTCTATTCCTTTTCTTAATATCAAGACACTTGGACTTGGTAAAATTGAAAGCCTTAGTCCTAATCCAAATAATAGAGAAGAAAAAATTAATTCTATATATAGGCTGGATGCAATGAATGAAAGAAGAATAGAAATAAAACTAATTGAATTTAGAACAAATAATTAATAGTGAATTTACTAAAAGAAAAATATTAAACTTAAAAAACAAAACTAAAATGAATATACTCTTAATAGGATATGGCAAGATGGGTAGAATGATTGAGGAGATTGCATTAGAAAGAAACCACAAAATAGTTCATACTATTGATAATGATTATCAATGGAAGACACTTGAGGGAAAAGAAGTAGATATTGCAATAGATTTTTCAATACCTATGTTGGCTGATTATAATATAATGGAATGCTTTAATAGGGATATACCTATTGTTGTTGGAACTACTGGCTGGTATAATAAACTTCCTTCACTTCGCACTTATTGCCAAGAAAATAATAAGTCAATGTTCGTTGCTTCTAATTATAGTATCGGAGTATATATTTTCAACCAAATCAACCAAGCTCTTGCAAAGCTAATGAACAATCAACCCTCTTATGATGTTAGTATGGAAGAAGTTCACCATACTCAAAAGCTCGACGCTCCAAGCGGAACTGCAATTACTCTTGCAGAAAACATAATAGATAATATTGATAGAAAAACAAAGTGGAGCTGCATTGAAGAAAGGGATATGATAGATGAAGGAATAGAAAAATCACATAAGGATAATGAATTACTTATTTATTCAAAGAGAATTGGAGACGTTACTGGGAATCATACAATTAATTATATTTCGGATATAGATCAAATCACTATAACTCACAAAGCTTATAACCGTAAAGGGTTTGCGCTTGGTGCTGTTTTAGCTGCTGAATTTCTAAAGAATAAGAAAGGATTCTATACTATGAAAGATATGATAAATAAATAAGTAAAGGTTATGAAATACTCAATAGGAATTGATATTGGGGGAACTAATTCTGTTTTTGGGCTGGTCGATGAGAATGGTTTGGTCATTGAACATAGATATCTTTTGACTCAGAAATTCACCAATATAGATGGTTTTCTCAATAAAATAGTTCAAACAATAGTAAATCTAATCGAATATTGTGAATCTCCAAACGATGTAAAAGGTATTGGTATCGGAGCTCCTAATGCTAATTATTTTAGTGGGACAATAGAACATGCTCCAAATCTAATCTTCAAAGGAATAATTCCTATTAAAGATATGATAGAGAAAGAACTTATTGCTTTAGGTTATTCTCAAAAAGTAATTATCACAAATGATGCTAATGCTGCTGCAATTGGAGAAATGAGATATGGAGGAGCTAAGGGGTTAAAGGACTTTATGATAATCACACTTGGAACGGGAGTTGGAAGCGGGATTGTAGTTGATGGAAAATTATTATATGGGAATGATGGGTTTGCAGGTGAAATAGGACATATTATAGTTCAACCTGAAGGAAGACTATGTGGATGTGGAAGAAAAGGTTGTGTAGAAACATATTCCTCAGTTACCGGTATAACCAAGACAGCTCACGAACTATTAAAAACAGTCAAAATTCCTTCAGTTCTAAGAAAGATTCCAAAAGAAACAATTGGAGGGTTTTCTATTCATAGTGCAGCATTGGAGGGAGATAAAATTGCATTAAAATGTTTTGATATAGCTGCAAAGATGTTAGCAATAGGTCTTGTTAATGCAGTAGCAATAACCTCACCAGAGAAAATCTTTCTATTTGGAGGACTTACCAAAACAAATGATTTATTATTAAAACCATTAAAACAACATTTTGAAGAGAATTTATTCACAGTTTATAAAGGGAAAATAGAAATAGAACTATCACACCTAAACGAAAACGACTCAGCCCTATTAGGAGCCGCCGCCTTAGTAGATTACAAATAGAAATAAAAAAAAGGCTAAAAGATTTAAATTCTTTCAGCCTCTTTGAATTTTAGTAATTATTTATAAGAAATAGATTATAGATTAAACGCTTGTTTTATTTTTTCAACGTAGTCAAGCTTTTCCCATGTGTAGAATTCTACTTCTTTCTCTATTTCTTTTCCATTTTGGAATACCTTTACCATTTCTTTATATGGAGTACGTCCGAAATGACCATATTTGGCTGTTGGAGCAAAGATAGGATTTTTAAGTCCAAATCTACTAACTATAGAATAAGGTCTAAGGTCAAAAATCTTATTTATAATTTCTGCAATCTCACCATCACTCATCATTTCACCACTTGCTTTCTTTGCTTTAGCAGTTCCGTAGGTATTTACATATAATCCTACTGGCTGAGCAACTCCAATTGCATAAGCAACTTGAACCAAAACCTCATCACAAATACCAGAAGCAACCATATTCTTAGCAATATGTCTTACTGCATAAGCAGCACTTCTATCTACCTTAGATGAATCTTTTCCTGAAAAAGCACCTCCACCGTGAGCTCCTCTACCACCATAGGTGTCAACAATAATCTTTCTACCTGTTAGTCCAGTATCTCCATGAGGTCCACCAATAACAAATTTACCTGTAGGATTAACATGAAGAGTATAATCAGAATTAAATAAATCTTTAATCTCTTGACGTTTTTGTTTAGCAATTACTCTTGGGATTAATATGTTCCTAACATCTTCCTTGATTTTGCTTAGCATCTTTTCTTCAGAGTCAAAATCATCGTGCTGAGTAGATACTACAATTGCATTAATTCCTATTGGTCTATTTGTCCCATCTTCAAACTCTATCGTTACCTGACTCTTTGAATCTGGTCTTAAATAAGTCATAACCTTATTCTCTCGTCTTATTTCTGCTAATTCAAAAACAAGTTGATGAGAAAGGATTAAACTAAGTGGCATAAAATCCTCTGTATCCGAACAAGCATAACCAAACATCATACCTTGGTCTCCTGCTCCTTGATCCTCTGGATTTGCTCTTTCAACACCTTGGTTAATATCGCTCGATTGTTCGTGAATCGCAGAGATAACTCCACAAGAAGAAGCCTCGAACATATATTCTCCCTTAGTATATCCAATATTTCTGATTACATCTCTTGCAACTGACTGTACATCTACATAACCATTGCATTTAACCTCTCCACTTAAAATAGCAAGTCCCGTAGTTACCATGGTCTCACATGCAACTTTAGCATTCTCATCTTGACGAAGGAATTCGTCTAATAATGCATCAGATATTTGGTCTGCTACCTTGTCTGGATGTCCTTCTGAAACGGATTCAGAAGTAAAATAATAAGCCATAATTCTCTTATTTTTAAGTTTATAATTTGTATAAATAATAATGCAGTTACCCTGCCTGTAAATAAGGTAAAAGAGATTAAAAAAGACTTACTAATGAAAACTTTCTTATAATAAAAGAATGTTTTTAGCATTTTTTTTTGTGGTTGCAAGCAATTCAAATCTCTCCACATAATTACAGATGCAAAAATAGTACTTTTTCATTATAAAGACGAAAAAGTACTATTAAATCTATTTAACTTATTTCTTTTTGCCTTGGTTAGCAACCTCTTCCATAAGTTTTTTTATTGTTTCCTCATCCCCAATAAATTCATCTTTTATTAGTTCAAGACTCTCTCCAAGGGTGAAAACATAAGGGATTCCTGTTGGAATATTAAATTCAAGTATATCTTTATCAGACATATTCTTTAATGTTTTTACAATTCCTCTAAGCGAATTACCATGTGCTACAACCATAACCTCATCGTTATTCTTAAATGCATTTAGAATGTCATTCTTAAAATAAGGCATAAGTCTATTTATACAATCCTCTAATGATTCTGTTAGAGGTAGTAATTGAGGATCTACATCGGAATAACGAATATCATTCATTGGGCTTCTTGAATCCTCTACACTTAGTGCTGGAGATTGAACAGAGAATCCTCTTCTCCATAACAATACTTGCTCTGCACCGTATTTCTCTACTGTTTCTGTTTTGTTTAATCCTTGTAAAGCTCCATAATGTTTCTCATTCAAACGCCATGATTTCTCAACTGGGATATAATCCAAATCCATAGCATCTAATATATAATTCATGGTCTTAACAGCTCTCTTAAGATAAGAAGTAAATACAATTTGAGGGCGATATCCTTTTGACTTCAAAACCTTTCCTGCCTCAATTGCTTCATTTATTCCTTTTTCGCTCAAATCCACATCAGTCCAACCTGTAAATAGATTCTCTTTATTCCATTGACTTTCGCCATGGCGCACTAAAATTAGTTTTTTCATTTCTTCTTTGTTTGAATATTTTTTAATTTACTTATATCTAAACTCTTTCCTATATCTTTCTTTATAGTAATTATTATCAACCCAATTCCAACAAGTACAAATGGAATACTCAACCACTGACCCATATTGAAAGCCATTGCTTCTTCCCAACTCTCTTGATTATTCTTTACAAACTCTATCAGAAAACGAGCTAAGAAAAGACCGACAAGGAAGATGCCAAAAACAAAACCTTGTTTGAATACTTTTTTCTTATTAACGCTAAGGAAATAAAGAAGTATTCCTAAGCCAATATATGCCAAAGCTTCGTATAATTGAGTTGGATGAGATGCAAGGGATTGATTATCTCTTACAAAAATAAATCCCCAAGGTAAATCAGTGTAATGTCCATATATTTCTGAGTTCATTAGGTTACCCAAACGAATAGATGCTCCTGCAAAACAAATTGCAATTACTAATCTGTCGAAGGTCCAAAAGGCAGGGATATTGGTTTTTACTTGAAAAAGTATCACTCCAACTACAATACCAATAGCAGCACCATGAGATGCCAAGCCTTGATAGCCAATAAACTCCCAGCTACCATCATTTATTCTGAATGGAAGCAACATTTCCAATGGATTACTGATATAATAGTTGAACTCATAGAAAAGACAATGACCAAGTCTTGCACCTAAGAGGACAGAGACGAACATATAAATTGAGAGTTTTTCCAAATAATCATAATTAACTCCTGATGACTTAAACATCTTTTTCATAAGAAAGTATGAAATCACAAATGCAAGAGCAAATAATACTCCATACCAACGAACAGATAAACTTCCAATTGAAAAAATTTCAGGACTTACATCCCAAACTATAGAAAGTAGATTCATAATTATAAGAATTTAGAATTGCAAAAATACAGAATTTATCCAAGTGAACCAAAACCTAAAATATAAGTCAATAAATATACTTGAATAACAAGATTATTTGAGTTTTCTTAACCCATAGTTAATTAACATCTGTGTTAAGAGGACTAACTCTTAGATCTATTTTTCTATCTCTTAGATCTATTTTCGTATCTCTTAGAGTTAGTTTTCTATCTCTTAGATCTATTTCTCTAAATCTTGATTCTAAATAAATCTCTTAGTTTATAAATTTTGAATTTGTGAGATTAACTCCTTTAGATTTGGACTTTCTCCCTTTATAATCAAATTTGCTTGATTATAATATACTTCTCTTTCAGCTATATTTTTATGAACATAATCAAACAACTCGTCTGTTGATTTAGTTTTAAGAATAGGTCGAGAGGTTTTGGAAGTTTGAAGTCTTTGAAGTATAGTCAATGGAGAACATTTGAGATAAACACTAATCCCATTTTGATTTATTAATGAGATATTATTATTAAAACAAGGCATCCCCCCACCTGTTGATATTAATACATTATCCTTTTGAATTAATTCTAAAAGTGTCTGAGTTTCTATTTCTCTAAAATACTCCTCCCCTTTTGTAGCAAATATCTCATTAATCGTTGTGTGATACTTTTGTGTGATATATTTATCTGTATCAATAAATTCTAAACCCAAAGTTTTTGAAATTTTCTTCCCAACGGTGGATTTGCCCGATAGCATATATCCAATTAAAAATATTCTCATACTTGATATAATTTAATTTAGCGAGTATATGCGGTTAGACTTAAGTCGGCAAAATCTTTGTTTAAGAATTTAAAATATCCAGCAACAGCAATCATAGCTGCATTATCGGTAGTGTATTGAAATTCGGGGATAAAAACCTCCCATTTATTTTTCTCTCCCAATTCTTTTAATCTTTCTCTAAGATATGAATTAGCACTCACCCCTCCTGCTATCCCTATATTTTTTACATTCAGATCCTTAGCTGCCTTTTCAAGCTTAGAAACAAGGGTTGAAACAACATTATATTGAACAGAGGCACAAATATCATTTATATTCTTTTCAAGATAATCTGGCTCTTGTTTTAACTTATCTCTAAGAGTATAAAGTATGCTGGTTTTCACTCCCGAAAAGCTATAATCATAGTTAGGCATATTTGATGAAGAAAACTTTAGAGCATGTTTATCTCCAAGTTTTGCAAGCCTATCTATATGAGGTCCTCCGGGATAAGGCAATCCAAGTATTTTTGCAGCCTTATCGATTGTTTCACCTGCAGCATCATCGATTGTTTGCCCAATAATTTTCAACTTATATGGCGATTCCAAATATATCAATTGAGTGTTTCCTCCGCTTACTAACAAACAAAGAAATGGAAATTCCGGCACTCTTGAATCTGTTTCTGCCTTAATAAAATGAGCTAAAACATGAGCCTCAAGATGATTTACATCAATTAAAGGCAAATTTAATGCTTGGGACATAGTTTTTGCAAAACTAACTCCAACAAGAAGGGAGCCTAAAAGTCCTGGTCCACGAGTAAAAGCAATTGCTGACAAATCTTTCTTGGTTATTCCTGCCTCCTTAAGTGCGGTATCAACTACTGGAACAATATTTTTCTGATGTTCTCTTGACGCCCACTCAGGCACAACTCCACCATATTTTTGATGAACACTCTGAGAAGCAATAATATTAGAGGCTATATGAAAGTTATTAATAACAGCTGCGGAGGTATCGTCGCAAGAAGATTCAATGGCTAATATATATGACATAAAATTGTTTTCGTTTAAAACCTTAATTTAGTTAAAGTTTTTCGATTGATTATTCTTGAAAAAGTAATATATTTGCAAAAGTAATGAATTTGGAGAAAACACACAATAAAAAACGATATATTAAGAAAACCCTAAAAGTGTTAGCCTACTCTTTTTTAGGGATTTTACTCGTTATTTATCTCCTTATCGCCCTCATTAACACAAGCTTTTTCCAATCCCTTTTAGCAAGTAAACTAAGCGATTATTTCTCAAAAGAATGGGGAACAGAACTTAGAATTTCTGCAGTTAATATAAATATTTTTGACCGTGTTGAGCTATTTGATGTATATCTTGAAGACAGAAAAGGAGACACAATACTCTTTAGTGAAAGCGTAAAGGTGAAACTTAAAGGTCTTCCTTCTGCAAAAGGGATTAATATCAGCAATGTAAATATTAAAAATACTGATTTCAAACTTGAGATTCAAAATAGTGAATTGAATTTTGGATTTATCTTAGATTATTTCAAAAGCGACAAACCTAAGGATAAGAAAAAAGACAAGGTAGATTTTGTAGTTAAGGTGGATAGAATTAAAATGGATAATATGAAATTCTCCTTAAGACTCAAGGACAACTTAACAAAATATCCAGAGGATTTAGTTGCTTTGAACAATATGAGGTTTAGAGATATTTATGCAGATATTAGAGATATTATTGTGATTGGAGATTCTATTAACCTTAGCTTTAAAAACTTTAAAGCCAAAGAACATTCATCATTTGAAGTTAAAAACATCGAAGGGAATTTTCTTGTAAGCTCAAAAGAAATAAGAGCTGAAAAAGCTAAGATTATTACTGCTAATTCTATTTTGAATTTCTCTGTAAAAATGAATACAACAAGCTGGAAAACCTATTCCTCTTTTATCGATTCTGTTTACTGTGAGGGAGAAATAGAAAAAGGAAGTATTGCAGGTATGAAAGATGCTACTTACTGGGCTGAGACCATTAGGGGATTCCATCAAAAAGCAGAAATAGAGGGCAAGTTTTCTGGGAAAGTGAATGATTTAAAATTTGAAGATTTTGTTCTAAGCTCTGGTAATTTTACTAAGGTCAAAGCAAAAGGCTCAATCATTGGACTACCATCTCCTGAAAATACTGTATATGATATAATAGCTGAAGAAATCACAACCTCATACAAGGAATATAAAAGTATGCGATTGGGAGAATTATTAAGCAACCTCCCTATTCCTGAAATGGTTGATAAACTTGGAAAAATAAATTTCACAGGAAGTTTTGAAGGTTTAATTAGCAATTTTAATGCTAAGGGAAATCTTATAACCGATATTGGAGAACTTAGTATTAACGGGGCATCAATTCCTCAAGGAGGCGAAACAGGGTATAAGCTAAAACTAATATCAGAGAATTTCGATGTTTCAACTCTTTTTGAATTAGAATGGGTAAACACAAAGAATTTGGATATTGATGCATTCGTTGTTGGGAATAGTCTTGATAATTTAAGTGCTGAACTAAAGGGTGGTTTTGGAAACCTAAATCTTATGGGGAATATATACGATACAATTTTTGTTAACGCCCAAATGCTCAACAAAGAAATTGATGCTAACTTTCTTATTAATGACAATTCTCTAAAAATGGATGGCATAGCAACAGTGAATTTGGAGGATAATGTAAAATTATACTTGGAGTCTCGTATTTCTGGTGCTAATCCTAAAGAAATGAATCTCTTTAGTTTCCATGATAGCACTACAACTTTTTCCACACAATTAATTGCTGACATAAAGGATATTAACCCGAAAACACTTGCAGGGAATATTGAATTGAAGAATCTCAGATTCGATATGGAGGAGGGCTACCATATAATTGAGAATTTAGATGCAGAGCTTAGCTATAATAATTCTATTAATAGTCTAATTATTAATTCTGATATCTTAGACCTTTCCTTGATTGGCGAATATGATTTTATTGGTTTAGGGAAGGATATTAGTTATTTAATAGACAAGTACGTTCCTAATCTAAATAAGAACAAAAATATAAATTATGATAGTATTTTACAAAATAATAATGAGCATAAAATCCTATCTCAGTTTGAGTTAGCAACAATAATTAAAAAACCTAAGCCATTGTTTGCTCTCTTCTCTCCAAATATTGCTATTAGTGAAAATACATTTATTTATTCAAGCATAAATAAGGATGAAAATCTTAAGTTAAGTGTTGGGACAAATGAACTACATATTGGGAGTATATACTTTAGAGAAATAATTCTTCAATCACAAATAAACCAAGAGCAGTTACAAACCAATATTTTAAGTAATCAATTCAATATCACTGATAGTATTTATCTAAAAAACTTGAATATTAATCTTAAAAACACAAAGGATAATCTAAATCTCTCAGCATTATTTAATGACAAAGATATTAAAACTCCTACTCAAGGAAGATTGAATTTTAATTCAATAATCCGCAATGGGATTCTCCAAGGCAGCTTTGAAAATTCCGAATTAGAACTATTGGGAAATAGGACATTTATTAATAATGAACATATAATTAGCTTTAATGGTGAAAAAATAGCTATATTGAACTTCGAGCTATTTAAAGAAAAAGAAAATATTAATATTAATGGCTTCATCTCAGAAAAATTAAACGATAATCTTAAAATAGATTTTAATAATGTAGATATTTCATATTTTAATATGTTATTAAAAGACGCAGGGATAGAATTAGGAGGGAGATTGAACGAAGAGATTAATCTTAAGAATTTAATGGATAGTCCTTCAATAACCTGTGATTTAATTATTGATAGTCTTCAAATAAATAATCATTTCTTAGGAAGAGCAAATATAGATATTTCAAATACCTTATCATTAGATGAATTCTTTGTTGATATTTCTGTATTATATAAAGGGAAAAACAATGAACAAAATATGCCTTTATCAGTTAAGGGATATATTTATCCTGAAAGTTTAGTAAATAACCTAAATCTAAATCTAAGTATGAAGGATTTTAATTTAGGCATAATAGAAAACTATCTTTCAAGCTTTTCTTCTGATTTCAAAGGCTATTTGAGTGGAGATAATATATCTGTTAGAGGAACATTTAAACAACCAAATATCCAAGGCAAACTTTATTGTAGAAAAGGAGAAATTAATATTGATATGATAAATACAAAGTATTATTTTTCTGACACTATTAAATTAGACAATAATATCTTCATCTTAAATAACTTTTCACTACTTGATATAAATAAGAACCCATTAACCTTAAACGGGAAAATAACACATAAAGATTTTCAAGAGTTTAATATCGATTTGACAGCAAAAGCAAATAATGTAAGAGTATTAAATACAAACCCAAGTACAGATCAAATGTATTTTGGTTCCGCTTTTACTTCTGCTATTGCAGTATTAAAAGGTGATTTGAATTTCTTAAAGATAGATGTTAATGCTAAAACAGAAAAGGGTACAAAACTAACAATTCCAATCTCCTCAAAAACTTCAGTTACTCAAGGTTCATTTATCCAGTTTGTAGAAAAACCATTACCAGGTGAGGATAAAAAGTTTATTCCTATAAAAAATAAGGCTTTAAACGATAAAGCAATGGAATATAAAATTGATGTGAATTTGCAAGTTAATCCAGATGCCGAAATATCATTGCCTTTGAATTTTACAAACTTAAGAGGGGATTTAACAGCTTCAGGAGAGGGCGAGTTAAAGATAGAGATAGACGATAAAGGAAAATTCAATATGTATGGTGGTGTTGACATTTCCTCTGGAGTTTTTAATATGGTATTAATGAACTTGGTTGAAAAGAACTTTATTATTCAAAAAGGGGGGAGGATAGAATGGAATGGAAACCCAGCTTTAGGAGTAATAGATGCTGAAGCTATTTATAAAACAAAGGCTTCTCTTGCACCAATACTTGATATAGGCAAGTATTCAAAACCTGTAGATGTACAAAGTGTGATAATGCTTTCTGGAAGTATGATGAACCCTAAGCCAAAATTTGATATAAGACTTCCAAATACTGATCAGCAAACAATAGATCAATTATTTATGACTATAGACAAGAACGATGAGAAGCAAATGTTAGAACAAACAGTCTCTCTCTTAGTGATGAAGCAATTCTATGTTAGTACAGGAGGGGTAAGTGATAGTTTTAGAGATACTGACCTTACTTCTTCCGCTTTTGAAGTGGCATTTGGACAAATATCAGGCATGCTTTCTAATATGATTAAATTTGTAGATGTAGGTGTAAACTACACTCCAGGTACTGAAACATTTTCTGACCAAGTAGATGTAAACCTTTCTAAAAGTATTGGTCGTTGGGATTTAGTGGGAGACTTTGTCTTTGGTGGTAAGGATATGCAAGGTGCTGAAAATGCAGGTTCTTTCTTAGGCGATATAAGTGCTGAATATAAAATTACTGAGAATTTCCGACTTAAGGCATTTAATCGTTCAAATGCAAATGATTTCACAAAATATAATATTACTCCTTATACTCAAGGCGTGGGTATAACATATAAAAAACAATATGAGAGTTTTGAGGAGATGCTTAATGGATTCAATGATATTTTTAAATATAAACGAAAATCAAATCTACTAAAATGAAAAAACAGTATACAATAGCCTTAGTGGCACATGACAATTGCAAGAACGATTTAGTTGAATGGGTTGCATTCAATAAGAAAAAACTAATCAAACATAATTTAATTTGTACTGGTACTACAGGAAAATTGGTTGAAGAGGAAGTCAATAAAGGATTTTCTTCTTCTTCACGCGATTATGTAAGAGTTAAACGACTTAAAAGTGGTCCTCTGGGAGGAGACCAACAATTGGGAGCATTAATATCTGAAGATAAAATAGATTATCTATTCTTCTTTTGGGATGCAATGGGACAACAACCTCATGATGTTGATGTGAAAGCACTACTTAGAATTGCTGTAATGTATAATATTCCAACAGCCTCAAATCGTTCAACTGCTGATTTTATTATATCTTCAGAACTTTTTGAAGATGAAAAATACAAAAGAAAACTATATAATTTCCAAGATTATGTAGAAAGACTAAATAAATAAGGAAATAAAGATTAAAATAAATACAAACTTAAACTTTTAAACATGAGAAAAAAATTAATTGTACTAATATTAAGCATATTAGTATTTAGTCCATTGGCAAAGGCTGATGAGGGAATGTGGTTATTAATGTTCCTTGACAAACAGACCTATAAGGAAATGAAGGCTAAGGGACTTAAACTTACTCCACAACAAATCTACGATATCAACAAAGCTTCTCTAAAGGATGCTATTGTTCAATTCGGAAGAGGTTGCACTGGAGAAATCGTTTCTAACCAAGGTCTTTTATTTACCAACCACCACTGTGGTTATCCACAAATTCAAGAACATTCTACTGTTGAACATGATTATTTAATGAATGGTTTCTGGGCTTATTCTAAAGAAGAGGAATTACCTTGTCCAGGGCTAACAGCGAAATTCCTTATAAGAATGGAAGATGTTTCTGAGGGAGTGCTGGAAGGTGTTACAGAAGAAATGAATGAAGAAAAAAGAAGTTCTTTAATTAGAGAAAACATTAAAAAGATTTCTAATAAGGTTATTGAAGGGACACATTACGAAGCAGAAATTGCTACTATGTTCGATGGCAACCAATATATTCTTTTCATCTACGAAAGATTTAAAGACGTAAGAATGGTTGGAGCTCCACCTTCATCAATTGGAAAATTTGGTTCTGATACTGACAATTGGATGTGGCCAAGACACACAGGTGATTTCTCAATATTTAGAGTATATACAGATGCTAATGGTAAACCTGCTGAATTTTCTAAAAATAATATTCCTCTTAAACCAAAACATCATTTACCTATATCTTTAAAAGGCGTAAAGGATAATGACTTTACTATGGTAGTAGGATTCCCAGGCAGAACTGATCGTTTTTTATCTTCTTATGGCGTTGAACAAGCAATTGATGTTTACAACCCTTCTGTAGTTAAAGCAAGAACTGCTTTAAGAGAAGTAATGGAAGCGGATATGAAATCTGATGCAAAGATTCGTATTCAATATGCAAGTAAATTTGCACAATTATCCAACTACTGGAAATTCTATATTGGTCAAACAAAATGTTTACAAGACCTTGATGTACCTAGCACAAAGAGAGAACTTGAAAATAGATTTACCTCTTGGGTAAATGAGGATAACAATAGGAAAGCAAAGTATAGTAATGTTTTAAAAGATATGGAAAATGCTTTAAGCGTTACTAACCAATATGATTATTTAAGAATCTATACCAACGAAGCAATACTAAGAGGTACATCTGCTGCAACGATTGCAAGAAGTTTTAGAGCTTTGGAAAATGAATTAAAGGCAAATGGCAATTCTGCAAAATCAAAAGAATTAATTTCATCTTTGAAATCTAATTTAGATAAAATCTTTAAGGATTATAATTACAATACTGAAGAAAAACTATTAGCAGCTGGTCTTGAAGTCTTTTTCCAAAATGTTCCTCTTAAGCAACAAAACACAGACTTTTTAGACTATGCATTTAAGATGAGCTATGATTTTAAGAAGATAAGCAATGATATCTTTAGTAAGAGTAATATGACAAGTGCTGAAAAGGTTAATAAACTATTAGAAAATCCTACTTATAATGATATAGTAAATGATCCTCTTTATATTTTAATTAATCAATTCACTAATAATTTAAGTGAGAAATTATCAACAGTAAAAGATTCATATAACGAACTAAATAAAGCAAATAGATTATTTGTAAAAGGAGTTATGGAAATGGATTCAAAGAAACATTTTGCTCCAAATGCTAATAGTACAATAAGATATACTTTTGGTCAAGTAAAGAGCTATAAACCTCAAGACGGTGTAACTTACGATTATTATACAACACTTGAAGGAATAATGAAGAAAGACAATCCAGATGTTGATGAATTTAGAGTTCCAAGCAAATTAAAAGAATTATACAATTCAAAAGATTTTGGAAGATATGAAGTTAATGGAACTGTACCTGTTTGTTTTATCACTAATAATGATATAACTGGAGGTAATTCTGGTTCTCCTGTTGTAAATGGAAAAGGCGAGTTAATAGGTATTGCTTTTGATGGTAACTGGGAAGCAATGAGCGGAAACATAGCTTTCAATCCAGACTTGCAACGTTGTATTAATGTAGATATACGTTATGTATTATTTATTATAGATAAGTATGCTGGTGCTAAGAATTTGATTGACGAGCTTACAATTGTAAAATAATTAAATAACTAAACAATAAGAATAATGTGCCTTTGTAGTTTAACGGATAAAACATCAGATTCCGGTTCTGACAATGGAGGTTCGAATCCTCTCGAAGGCACATTATTATTTTTATTCTCCCTTAAGTTTTTCTAATTCCTTTTTATTAGATAGCATCTCTATTGGTAAGAATGCTGAAATAAAATCAAACCTATTACCCATAGCCTTGGAATTAAATGACACAACTGGAACATCTGCTTGCCTTAAAACCTTCTGAGCAACAGCCCCAATATAATTATCCAAGACGCCTACTTCTTGATGAGTCATTATCATAAGTAAATCTCCATTTACCTTTTTAGTGTGTTCAAGTATAATATCTTCCAAATTATTATTATTCTTATCATAAATCTCCGCACTACATTCAATCTTTTCACTCATTATAATTTTCTTTGCCTTTTCCATCTTAGCATTTATCCTGCTCTTGGATTTACTAATACCACCTGACAATACTCCAACTAAATGTATTTTTGAATTATAATATTTTGCCCAAGCAATAGATTTCACAACCTTTTCAAGACTTTGCTTAGTTAAATCGATTGGAAGAACTATATTCTTGAATCCTTTTTCAGAAATTGTATTCTCCCCTACTGTTATTACTGGGCATGGACTTTCTGTAATTACGTGGAGGGTTTTTGGTCCAACAAAATTAAAGTTCCCTGCACTCTTTTCCATCTTTCCCATTATAATGTATTCTGCCTTAATAATAGAGGCTTGTTCTAAGATAACTTCTGATGGATTTCCTTGCTCTACAATAATTTGAGGGCATTTTCTTGTTTGTTTCTTAATATCCTTACTTAATTCCTTTAGAGCATGGGTAGTATTTCGAAACATCTTTCTGATTTCTTTATCACTTGTGAAAAGATTTGAAAGGAAATCTCCTTTTCTTACAACGCTTAAAAGAAATATCTCCCCATTAATATATTTTGAAATCTTTATTGCTTCTCTCAAAGCGGAGATTGACTTTGGACCAAAATCATAGGGCACAAGTATTGCTGGCTTTTTAGCTTTCTTATTAATTATAGTATTCATATTTTCCTTTAAAGTAGTTTTTATTGTGCAAATATAATTTTTAAATCATTCTCTTCCAAATAATATTTGGAATACATAACCAAATAAAAGCTATTAGCCTCCAAAATCCAGGTATATATGCTCTTGCTTTTTTCTTCTCAATTGCTCTAAATATCAATCTTCCTCCTTTTTCCAAGCTAACTACCAATGGATAGTTCTGTCTTTCTAAGAAATCTGTTTTGATAAAACCGGGTTGAATATTAGTTACTGTTAATTTGAATTTATCGTTTCTTGCAAGCTTCCTAAGCGAATTAAAATACATTAGCTGGAATTTCTTGCTTGCACAATAAGAAGCTGAGGCTCCAAACTCTCTTGTTGCAGCAACAGAGCTTATATTTACAATCTGTCCCTCTCCCTTATCTTGAAAATACTTGTAAGCATAATTTACCAAAAGAATAAATCCATTTATATTTACATCTATTGTATTCTTTTCTATTTCGAAATCTAAACTTGGATTAACCTTACCAAAGCCAGAGCAATAAATAAAAACATCCATTTCTCCCATCTCCTGGATTAATTCCTCTACCCTATCCTTTGCCTCTGGAATGCTAACATTTATTTCTTTTGAAAAAACAGTTTGTGGAGATTGGGCTTTGATTTTCTCTAACTCTTCAACTCTCCTTGCTCCTATTCCTACTATATCTCCTTTATTTATATATGCATTAGCAAGATATTTCCCCAAGCCTGAGCTTGCTCCTAATATTAGTATCCTTCTCATTATATTTTTTATTTATTTGTTATTGTGAATTTGAGAAAAAGGCATACGGTTTAGAATTGAACGTCCTAAGGTTATCTCATCAGCAAACTCAATATTATCTCCTATTGCAATTCCTCTGGCAATAGTTGAAATCTTTTCTACATGCGAGGCAATTAGTTTATTAATATAAAAGCTTGTCGTATCGCCCTCCATTGTTGTTGGAAGTGCAAGTATTACCTCATCTACCTTATTTTTTGTTACTCTCTCTAATAATTGGTTTATTGTCAAATCTCCTATCCCAATACCCTCTATTGGAGAAATAACTCCCTGCAAAACATGATAAACCCCAGAGAATTGTTGAGTATTCTCAATAGCCATAACATCTCTGATATTCTCAACAACACATATTACACTATGATTTCGTTTTGGATGAGAGCAAATAGAACAAACCTCAGTATCGGAAAGTGAATAACACTCCTTGCAATACTTAATCTCTTGTCTTAATTTCAATATGGAATTAGTTAAATTAATTGTAGTTGTTTCGGGTTGTTTTAGTAAGTACAATGCAAAGCGAAGTGCTGAACGTTTACCAACTCCCGGCAAATGTGATAATTCATTTATAGCGTTTTCAATTAATTCCGAAGGATATTCCATATATTGTATTTTTCTTAGAAAAAAGTCTTACTTTTGCTTTGCAAATATAATCAAATTCTATGGAACAAATTATCTTTTGGGCTTTTGTACTTTACACCCTATTACTATTCTTTATAACCTATCTAACTGCAAGAAAAGCCAATAATCAATCTTTCTTCTCCGGCAATAAACGTTCACCTTGGTTTGTTGTAGCCTATGGAATGATAGGTGCAAGCCTTTCTGGCGTAACATTTATGAGCGTTCCAGGCTGGGTAAACGACAGACACTTTACTTATATGCTAACCGTTTTCGGCTTCTTTATAGGTTATATGGTAATTGCCTTTGTGCTAATGCCAATGTATTATAGACTTAATCTAACATCCATTTACCAATATCTTGGACAAAGATTCGGCAAGAAATCACATCTAACTGGCTCTTTCTATTTTCTCCTTTCCAGAACACTTGGAGCCTCACTTAGGATGTTTATAGTAATAATAGTATTGCAGGATTTTGTTTTCTCCTCATGGGGAATTCCCTTTGAATTAACTGTATTATTATTCCTAACTCTAATCCTCGCCTTTACCTTCAAAGGAGGAATTAAAACAATAATATGGACAGATACTCTCCAAACCACATTTATGCTTGCTGCCCTTGTGATGAGTTTTATTATGGTAGCAAAAGCAATGGGAATGAACTCCTTTGGACTTTTATCAACAGTATGGGAAAGCGATTACTCTAAAATCTTTATCACCGATAATGCAAGCAGGCTTGCTTGGTGGAAACAGATATTAGGAGGCATGTTTATCTGTATTTCAATGACAGGACTTGACCAAGAGATGATGCAAAAAAACCTTAGCTGCAAGAATATTAAAAGTGCCCAAAAGAATATGGTAACCTTTAGTATAACTCTTTTCTTTGTGAACTTCCTCTTCCTAATGCTTGGAGCTGCACTCTATATCTTTTCTGCACAAAAAGGAATAGACATTAAAGGAGATATGCTTTTCCCAACCATAGCCTTTGAACATCTTGGACCAATTGCAGGAGTAGTATTTATCATTGGACTTATCTCAGCCCTCTTCCCTTCTGCTGACGGAGCCTTAACCTCTCTAACCACTGCCTTTTCGGTCGATTTTCTTAACCTTGAGAAAAGAGAGGACTATAACGAGAGAAAGAAAACCAGAATAAGACATATAATCCATATAAGTTTTGCCTTAGTATTCGTAGGAGTAATAATATTTTACGGACATCACCAAAACGACCATCTAATAGATATGCTTTACCAAGTAGCCTCAATAACCTACGGACCACTATTAGGGCTCTTTGCCTTTGGACTATTAACCAAAAGAAAAGCTGCCGACCGATACATACCAATAATATGCATAATCTCCCCAATCCTATGTTTTATCCTAAATGTTAACTCCCAAGCATGGTTCAACTACAGCTTCGACTTCGAACTCTTAGTCCTAAACGGACTTATAACCTTCCTTGGAATACTAATGCTTAGCAAAAAAGAAAAAGCAGTAAAGTATTAGTGATAATATTATTAAAACAAAGTACCTTGAACAGCAGTTTCAACAACCTTTGCGTATTTACAAATATCAATTAGACTTGCACTATTGTTTTTCCAAGTGTAGAAATCATTTTCTGCTAATAAGATATATTCCCATTCTCTATTATCTCGAAATTCTGGATTTAATGAATTAATTTTCTTACACCATTCAATAGTAGCTAATTGCTTTTGTTTAACATTGCTATCATTTTTTTTATCTTCTCCCTTAGTCTCAATAACATAATATTTGTCCTTTGTCTTTACTAAGAAGTCAGGAGAATAATTAGATAATAAGCCATCTTGCCTAATATAGAAAATAGAAGAAAACCTATGTTGAGTTTCATTAATCTTGATAAAGCTTTCAACATCTGCATCCAAATCAATAAACTCAATAAAAGTTTTCTCTAATCCCCCTTTATTAGAAGGATAGCCTAATTTATCAAATATAGTTTTAGAAACATCTAAAGAGTAATTTTCCCTTATTCTCAATGTATTTACTTCTGAGAAATATCTTTTTTCAACAATAGCTTCTGAAATATCAACATTTGTTTGCATTTCATAAATAGCCTTACTCATTTCTTTAATAATATGATGAGTTACTATTCCATTTTTAGCTAAAAGAACTTTCCAGTTATAATTTACAAAAGGATCAAATGATTGATTAAATAACTTTATTCTAATATACCTGTCTAATACTCTTATAATTTCAACTTCATTAACCTGAAGCATTGGATAATCTCTTTTCGATTTTTTCCCTTCTTTATCTATTCTATTTGTAATTATCTTTAAAATCTTCTGAAGATATTCGTTATAAGTTTGAGCATTAAACAGATTTGCATTTACCTCATATTTGCCAAACTGAGTACCAACAGTAATTTCTTTTGAGATAAAACTTTCTCCTTTTGTGCTAATTACTTTTTGTAAATCGCTCAAATAAAAACTTTCAAAAGAATTCAATTTGCTTATATCTATATCCAAAGGCTTAATCTCCTCTTCAACATCTTTTATAACAATAGGCCAAAACAAATCATAGTCTTTAAAGTTTTCTTTTAACTCAACTTTAATAATATCACCAATTGCATTCTTATTTGTCAAATCCCTTTCTTCAATACCTGCAACACCAGCACTTAATAATTCATCATAGAAACTCATAAAAGCAGGATGTTCAACAATTGAAAGCATATCAATATAAGAAAGAGGTGATTTTTTTTGCTGAAATACCCTTATCCTATTCTCTATTTTCTGTTCTTCATATTCTTTACCTCTCCACATTTGACGTAAACCTCTCCCTATAGTTTGCTCTAAGAGAATAGGAGCAGTAGAAGCCCTAAGTGGAACAATAACACAGATATTATTAACATCAAAACCTTCTCTAAGCATAAGAACAGAAACAATAATCTTTGGAGAAGAATATTTGTCAACATTAAAAAGCTTTTCCTTTAATACTTTCCATTCCTTTTCTCCAATCTCTCCTTGACGATTACTATCAACCCTTAAAACATCATTTCCATTTAAACCTTCTCGAATAAGAAACTCCTCAACAGGCTCAGTAACGCTTGTATCTTCACATATAACAAGCATTTTTGGATGTTTTGTGTCATCAATCTTTACAAACTCATCCTCTAATATTCTAAGCTTTTTCAATCCTGCTCTAAGCATTAATCTCTGTCCTTCACTCAAACTTACTTTCTTACCATCTCTAACAGCCTTAAAGTCCAAACCTTGTAAATCTGTTATCTCTTGTCTTTTATCTATAAGAATAGTTTTCACAAACCCTTTTAATATTGCTGTTTTTAGGTCAAAATCAGTAATAATATAAGGAAAGAAAACCTTAGTAGCATTTTTCCCTGAACCAACATTATCGTAAGGAGTAGCAGAAAAGTCAACCTGCATAAACTTATCAAGCTTATTTCTTGCAATAAAATTTAATCCCTCTTGCCATTCAACCTCTTCAATCTCTCCATTAACTTTGTTTTCGTGAATATGGTGAGCCTCATCATTAATTACCATTAGATTTGGTAACTCTGCCAAATAATCCAACTCATTTCCTCTCAAATACTGTCTATCCAATTGTTCTAAAGAGTTTCCTGCACTCAAACTAGGGCGAGCAGGCAATAGGTCTTTGATAACACTTCTACCATTATATAATACATCTGTTTCCAACTCTTCATCTTCTAACTCTTCATCTCTACTTAAAAATAAATGCCAATTGGTAATAGCAATTAAACCTTCTCCTGTAATCTTCTTACCAATTTCATCCTTTGTAACAGTGTTGTTCTGAATAAAACTAATTATTTCTTCTTTGTAGGCTGGAGGCAAAAACAAGTCCTCATTAGAATAATAATCATTCTTCCTTTCATCTCTTTCTTGAGTTCCCTCTTTAATCTTTCCCTTAAAAGCATCTAAAAGCCTATCGTAAACAATTATGCCAGGAGCAACAATAAGAAAGTTCTTAGTATAACGACTACTATACTGCTCTTCATGTTTTGCATTGAGCAATTGCCAAATCATTAGAGCGTGCATAACCCAAGTCTTCCCTGTTCCTGTTGCCATCTTAATAGCATACTTAGGGTAGGAGTATTTCTCTTTCTTTAAATCAACCATATTGACAAAAGGCAAAAGGTCTTCAGCAACCCTATTATAAATATCCAAAACATTCTCTACCTTCAAAACCTCATGAAGATAAATTGTATTTAAAATACTTTGTCTTTGTCCCTCATGGAAATTAATATTTCTTGTTTCGGTATGTGGCTCACAAAACCAAAATTTTATTAAATCTCTTGTTGTAGGAGTAACTTGTTCAAATAAACAACCATCATTAAAAGCATTATTTACTTCTTGGGATATTCTCTTTGCTAATTCTAATGGAATATCTCCATTTAATTGTTTCTTTGCCATAACTCCTAAAGTTTTTCAATTATCATTGATTCAAAACCAAAAACATCCACAGCCTTAATACAAACCTGCCTATTCTCTTTTGCGGGAACAAACAAGTCAGCCATATAAACACAATGCAAATCATCTTTATCATTGGCAGTATTTCCTCGATAGTCTTGCCAAGAGCTTCTAAAAGTAATCCCATCGTAATCAGGGTCAATACTCCAATACTCAATTAAAGCCAAAGGATCTTCTTCAATAATATGTTGTAGCTTTTCTTTGTCTTTATCATCAAGAGGAATATTATCAGGAGAAAGCAATATGTAATTATCCAACCTAATTTTAATATTATCTTCTGAGTTAGAAGTTTTAATTACTTCAATAGGTTTAATAGTTAGATATTGCAAGGTAGAGAAACGAATATTCTTTGACTGAACTAATTTTGCATATTCTTTCTTTGAGGCTAATTTATCTAATAGGTCAGGAGGAATAACCAAAACCTCAACATCATCCTTATAAATTCCAATAGCTTCCGAAATATCATAAGCAAAGTTCCATCCTAAAACAACAACCTTATTCCAACCTCCTCCTAAAACAGTATTCTTTGCCTCAACAGCTCTTTTAATTGTTGCCTTTCCAGTAAGTTTATTTGGACTATCAACAATAACCAAAGTACGACTACTCTTAATATATCCAATATTCCTATCAGCCAATTCCTCTACTCCAAAAGGTAAAGCACCATAAAGTCCCATAACAATTTGACTTAAATCCCCAACTCTTTTGTAAAGCTTGCTACTACTAAAAGCTTCTTTTTGATAATCCCCAATCGATTGATAAAGGAAAGGCTTAACATCTTGGTCAATAAATCTCTTTCTCATTACAAGAATAGCAGGTTTCCCAATATCCGTAGTAATCCATCTTCTTCCCAACCTTTCAGCAACAGCAGCCGTTGTACCACTACCCCCAAACACATCTAAAACAATAGAACCCTCATTACTACTTGCTTTAATTATTCTTTCAAGCAATTTTATAGGTTTCTGAGTTGAATAACCAAGATTTTGATTGGAACGCACAGCAATTGCTATATCGTCCCACCAAGTTTCAGGGACTTTCCCTCTTTCTCTATATCTTTGTATTTCTTCTTCGCTCATTCCTCTTCCTGAATCGAAAGCTTTTCTTAAAGTTTGATTTGGATCTTTATAAGAAACTCTTATATCATCTTGATTAAATATCCAATTATTTGTTTTAGAGTACCAGAATATATTATCATGTTTTCTGTTAAATTGCTTCATAAATGGAGATCCAGGTCCAGTATAGCACCAGATGATTTCATTTACTAATCTCTCCTTTCCAAATATATCATCAAGCAATAGTTTTACGTAATGTCCTACATGCCAATCAATATGTAAATAAATACTACCTCTTTCGCTTAAAAGTTCTTTAAGCAAAACAAGACGAGGGTAAAGCATTTTAAGATAAGATACAGTACCATCTTTCCAAGTATCTGCATAAGCAAATTGTTCTATTACTGTTGGCTTTTGTGAAAGGTCAGCACCAGGGAGTTTAACACTTGTTCTGTAATCTGCCTTGCTATCGTATGGAGGGTCTATATAAATAAGGTCTATCATTCCTCGCATTGAAGGAAGTCGCGAAGCTTCATCTCCTGCAAGTAGTGCTTGCATGGCTAAGAGATTATCCCCATAAATTAATCTATTAATCCAATCTTTGCTTACTTCTTGGGTGTTTTGTCCTTTCCAAAGCCCAGAGCTATCCTTTGCAGGAATAACAAGTTCATTGGTTTGAAGACCAATTTTATTTGCAGTACTTAAACGTTCAAGGATTTTTTCCGCTTCCTTTCTGCCCTCTTCAACAATTTTAGGAAGTTCAAAGATTAAAGATTTCGCCATAGCATTAATTGTATTTAGTGCATCGGCTATTTATTCAAAGAAAGTTACAAAAAAAGCATGGGTTATGTAACTCATCCGTTCATTGAGGCCCTCGGAAGCCCACACAACAAGACAAGTTACGCCCATGCCGTATGACACGAGCGTAAACATATCCGTTCTTTGTTGTGTTTTTTGAAATTTCCGAGGTTTCAATAAACAAGAACAAATAGCTAACGCTATTTTTCTAATAAAAAACTACAAACCACTTTTGGTTTGATTGGCAAAGATAGTAAAAAAGTCCATTCCCAGAGAATGTTTTAAAGAATGGTGCAAGTATTTATTCATAATAAATTCATTGATAAAATATATACTTATGATTTTTTTTGCAGGAAGTAGTAAAAATGTAGTAGAAAAAGCAGTAAACTTATAATCCAACTCTTCGAAAATACAAGATATAAAATTAATCATTTCCAATAAGAAAGATTGGATTTAAGCAATTAAGAAATATCTATGAGCAAAGAAAGAAGTTTTATGCTCAAACAACTTAGTTTTCATACCTCAACAACTTAGTTTTCATACCCCATAAGTGCCACTTATATGACTCATAAGTGCCACTTATATACTCCCAAAGTGGCACTTTCGACCCTCAGAAGTGCCACTTATATGGCTCAGAAGTGCCACTTCCGACCCTCGCAAGTGCCACTTCCCAACCTTAAAAGTGCCACTTCCCAACCTTAAAAGTGGCACTTTCAGACCATAAACAAGAAGATTTCAAACCATAAACAAGAAGATTTCAGAGCAAGAACAAGAAGATTTCAGATTAAAAAGAGACTATCCCTCAATAACAAGAGCAATAGTCTCTTCTCATTTTGGGATAGTCTCCAATATAATGCTTGTGAAGAAGGATTAAAAGCAAGTTGTAGTTCCCTTTCATTTTGGGATAGTCTCCAATTAATTTCTTTGGTGAAAAAATGGGTTGGGAGTTGTAGTTCCCTTTCATTTTGGGATAGTCTCCAATTTCAAATACTTTTTGATGCTATTGAGTCTCGTTGTAGTTCCCTTTCATTTTGGGATAGTCTCCAATATTATCTGCGACAAGCTATATGCTATGTCGTTGTAGTTCCCTTTCATTTTGGGATAGTCTCCAATAAAATAGCAAAAAGAAACATCTGGACTGATGTTGTAGTTCCCTTTCATTTTGGGATAGTCTCCAATTTATTCAGGTGCTACCCTTTCATTTTGTAAGTTGTAGTTCCCTTTCATTTTGGGATAGTCTCCAATTTTATGGCGATGATAAGCAATTGTCCTTTAGTTGTAGTTCCCTTTCATTTTGGGATAGTCTCCAATTGTCATTGCAGAAGTAACTCAATCAGGTTGTTGTAGTTCCCTTTCATTTTGGGATAGTCTCCAATAAACGATAATAAGGATTGGTTTTGATACTGGTTGTAGTTCCCTTTCATTTTGGGATAGTCTCCAATACATAAATTCATAATTACAATAGAAGATTTGTTGTAGTTCCCTTTCATTTTGGGATAGTCTCCAATTAATACTACCCCTACAGTAGCATTTAATCAGTTGTAGTTCCCTTTCATTTTGGGATAGTCTCCAATCTTTATTATGTCTCCTGACCCTATTAAATTGGTTGTAGTTCCCTTTCATTTTGGGATAGTCTCCAATACAACAAACGATAAAAATAAGAATCTAATCGTTGTAGTTCCCTTTCATTTTGGGATAGTCTCCAATTCAGATATTACATCTACTCAATCATCTGTGTTGTAGTTCCCTTTCATTTTGGGATAGTCTCCAATTATAGTTATAGATAGTGAAAATTATGTTGTGTTGTAGTTCCCTTTCATTTTGGGATAGTCTCCAATTCTGAGGTAGATAAGCTCTTTTCTGCGAGTGTTGTAGTTCCCTTTCATTTTGGGATAGTCTCCAATGGAAGAAATTTTAGATAGAGAACTATATGGTTGTAGTTCCCTTTCATTTTGGGATAGTCTCCAATATACCTTATGTTAATATAAAGCAATATTGAACTTTAAGTCTTTTTCAACCCTGCAAAGATATCACTTTTTATCAAATAACGAATATAAAATCCTTATTTTTTCATTCCTAATAAGGCTTCACACATTTCACAATACTCTTCAGAAACCTGATTTGTCGCTATTTCATACTCCCCTTTTTTTGTTCCTAAATGATAAATCTTCTTAGGTTTAATATAACCAATATCTAATTTATGCTCCGTAATATTAAATTTCAATTTTAGCTCCATTCCGTTTCTATCAAAAATATCAATTATCGACTTAGCAACAGCATTCTTTAGCTTTCTGTCATACCATAATAATTCTCTAAGTTTATTAACAATATCAATCATTGAATATTTAATACTCTTATTGGAAATATAATTAAAGTGAGCAATATGATTTCTTGTATCTCTATAGTTTGCACTTAAAAAGAATTTATTATACTTTTGTGGTATGTATTGATCGTATGGTAAACCGTTATCAAATTTAAGTTTTGAATCTAATTCTTCATCCAAATATTGAAAATCTCTTTCAAACATGTTTGTAAATCCTACAAAGCGACCCAATATTTCAATCGTAAGATTGTGTATTTTCCTCAAAGTAACGAAATGAAGTTTATTATCCAATTGATTAAAACTTGTAATCTCAGTTACAATACTCTTGTATTTATCTTTAATTTCATATTCTTCTTTGCGTATTTTCTTCCTTTTTTCGTTTTCTTCTTTTTTAAGGCCCTTCAATTTCTCTTGTACCTGTGACCATTTATTATGCAATTCTATTAATTCTTTTTGTTTCCCTTCAATATTTTTTCTCTTTTCTTCCCAGTTATTATAGTCTTGCTGTGCTACCTTAAATTTGCCACCATTATGCGATACTAATTTTTCTAATATGGAGATAGTTCCATATTTATTTAACAGTTCAATATTTGAATGCAATATCAGTGTTTCATTATCTTGTGCAGAATAGAAATTGCCTGTATTAATTCTATCGACAATAAATTTCTTGTAGGTTTCATTTGGTTTTCCATAATTATTATCAACACTCAATAAACACATTTCAATAATAAAAAGAAGATTATCAATTGAAAGACTACTTCCTAATCTATTTGATATTGAATCGTTCTTATTTGATATTGCCTTATATTTTATTATTTCATTTCTTAAGTTACTAAGGTGATTTGAATCAAGCAATTTGCAAAAAATATAGAATTTTACAATTTTAGCAGTCTCTTCTTTTTTATCATCATCAATAGTCAGAATATTTTCTACATTTATTTTTTCTTTTTTGATTACTCCGTTTTCATGTGTATAGGTTTTATCTAAGACAATTAAATTCTTGTAATTCTTCTCAATAAAATTATCAAATAATTTAATATAGATATAGAGCAAGAATTTTTCGAAGTTACTTTTTTCTGTCTTGTCGTCCTTATTTGCATTACTTAAGATAATTTGACTATGTATCTTTTTCAGATAATCAATCCTTGTATCTGCTTCTTCCATCTTTTCAATTTCATGAAAAGCATATTTATTTATATTTTTCGTATTTGCAACATTTTTCTTGCAACTTTCTATTATTTCATTTACTACTGCTCTAAATTCATTATCATCTACTGATTGATTTAAGAATTGATAATTATAAATCTGTTTGGCTATAAAACGGCAAGCTTGATAATGTTCTTCACTTATACATTTGTCTTTTGAAAAATAGTTTTTTACACTCAAATAATGATTATTAGGCAATACTCTTGCAGTATCAAATACATTTTTAAACGAAGGTATAAACTTTTCAGATGGACGGCATAGATTAAATTTTAATTTTCCAAGAATAACATTCAATTCATCATAGCTATAATATTTTAATATATTGTTTTTATTAAACTTATCTGATATAAGACTCGGAATGTTTCCAATTTCAGTTATTAAATAATTTTTAAACGTGGTATCCACATAAGAAGAATTTATATTTGATTGGGTTTCAAATGTGTCATCATTAAAAATTTCACCTATAGAATTTATCTTATAATGATAAATCTTATTCCTTATCTGTTGAACAGAGCCTCGCAAAGCCCATAAGTTTTCATTTTTATTATCGAATTCGGATTCAAAGAAAAGTTTAAATAACTCTTTATCTTCTTTGTGTTTATTCAAACTGGGAACAAAATATTTTTTTCCTAATATATCTTTTTCTTGTTCTTTATCAACAATATTTCTAATATTATTTGCAGCGAATGCACAAGCATCAATTAAATTCAGGACAAATGCATCTTTGATTTTTATTTCTGTCAAAATATTGGAATTGATATTATCCAATTCAATATCATGAGCTTTGAATTTTCCTTTAGTTATTAAATTAGACCTTACAGCATTTTCTATTTGATTTCTTATTGTATTAATTATTATCTTTTCTTGCAGATAATATTTAATATCATCATCAGTCTTCCTCTTGTCTTCTGCTTTGATAGGGAAATAATGTTGAAGATATTTTGTTACCTCTATATTAAACAATGATAACTTTAGATTATCTCTGTTTAACTGAATGGAAAATAAATTTGATTGATGAGTTTGAAGTGCGGATTTAAGCTTGTAATTCAGATGAAAGTCTCTTTTATTTACTTGCATAAAGTATAGAGCCATAATTTCTTCAAATGTCTTTATTAATTGTTCAATCCTATATAATAATGCTATATTAGAAATATTGATTTTCCCATTAATTATTAACTCTTGCTCAAAATCTTTTAGCGTATCTTTCCTTTTTGTTTGAAAATTAATTTTATTTCCGATAATTGATTTTTCCAATCTTTCCGACTTAAAATCAATATGCCAATTTACCCAATCTTTGTAAGGTTGAAGTTCTTTAACATCTCGTGTACTATAGAATTTCAAAATTAGAGCCGCTAAATTAAATTCCACCTTGCTACCTTCTTTATTGTTATAATAGAATTGTTCTTTAAACTTATTTGTTAAAGAGTTTTTTATTTCAAGTTCAGAAAGAGATTTGTTTGATTCTAATTTTATTTGCCTGTCTTTAATTACCGAATTAATAATAGCTTCCAAATCCTTATTTCTATTTTTCTTGACTAGGGTTTGGTTTAATATGCTTAGATGAAAACTATCTTTCTTCTGGCATATTATTTCAGAAGTATTCGGTTGCTTTGATTCTCCCTTTACCAATGCACCTTCTTTATCTGTTCTGTGCATTAATACCATTTCTTTTCCTACTTTTACTTTAGAAACTCTCATAATATTTTGGTTTTAATAATTAGACCTGCAAATATAATAAATATTTGTTTAATCAGCAATAATAATTTGTTTTTCAGCAACATTAAAGTATTTGATATAATTAAAAAAGTAAGACTTTATTCAGCTATTGAATTGTCTTACTTTAAGGAGAAAATATTGAATATTCCCCATATCATTTAAATATGGGGAGATATTCTTTGTTGAATAAATATGTATTCATGCATAATGTATAGGTTTACATATTTACATATTACATATTTTTTGTATCATATTACTGATATACATCTATTTAATCAATTTTTTTTATAACTAATGATATTATTTAATAATAGGAATATAGAACTTAGATTTAGTTTTGCGAATGTTTGGGTTTTATGAAAGGATATTTGACTTCATGGAATTCTCTCTTGATAAAAATAAATTTTCTCTTGATAAAAAAGAATTTTTCTTTGATTTAAATGTCGGTATGGTAGCTACCATACGACCATTATGGTACCTACCACACGGGTGTTATGGTACCTACCACACGAATATTATGGTAGCTACCATAATGTAGTTTTACAAAAATGGGTGATTTTGATAAGAAACAACGAACTCATTTCCTTGTATTTGCAAAGATAATAAAAAAAATTGAATTATGTATGAAAATCACTGTTTTTTTTGCTTGTTTTTTCTTTGTCCGAGAGTTTATTTTTTAAGGATTAGGTTTATCCAAAATGTATTATTAATTAGCGGTTAAGAATGATATATTTTGATTCTTAGTGTAATTATATTATCTTTGCAATTGTCTTAAGTATGTAAGATTGGAGGATATTATGAAAACTATGATTATTAATGTAAAGGATAAAAAAGATTTTGAGTTACTTACTATCTTTTTAAAAGGGTTGGAAATTAAGGCGAGAATTCTTTCTGATGAAGAGAAAGAAGATTTTGGCTTAATTGAACTTATGAAAGAAGTAGATAGAGATAGAACATGTCGAAAAAGCTAATTCTATAAGTGAAATTAAAAACCTTAAGAAACTAAAAAGTTTTTCTTCAGCCTATAGAAAAAATTTAATCCTCTAAGAAGAATACTATTGTGCTTACTACTCTTGCTTTTTGTTTGTAGGGTTCTTCTGGGGCTGAGCTTGCTCCGCCTTCTTCGTAATAGTATGTTCCTGCTATTGTGATTTGACCTTGTGAGGCTGTCTTTATCTTGCCTAATTTGCTTTTTGAATCGTTTGCAAACTGCTCTCCTGCTGTTCTTGCGTTCTTGGTGCTTTCTGCAATTAGGGCAGGCTTAATGGTGTTTAGCTCTGGGAATTTATAATCTGAACTTAGAGATGAACTTAAATCCATATTGATTAGATCTACATCTATTTCGTTCTTGACTTTCTCTGCATTCTTAACATCTTTAGTAGTTATAGTAATGGTTTTGCTTGCACTATATCTATCTACTTTTACTTTTTGTTTTAATTGATAGTCATATCTATAATATTCCTTAGAATCGTAAATAGTTATATCAGATATTTTAATATCCTTTTGGTCTATTCCTCTTTGATTAAGATATTTCTTTATATCCTCTATTCTCTTATCCGTCTTAGTGATTAATTCCTTTGGCAAATCTCCACTAAAACTTGTATTTATTCTAATATATGCCTCAACTGCATCAATCTCTTTCTCGGCTAATCCCTTAACCGTTACTATCCTATCCTTATCGCTAAAGGATTTTAGACCTTTGTAAATAAAATAACCGCCAATTATAATACCAATGCCTAAAATCACTGACATTATTATAAGTCCTAAATCATTTAATTTATTCATAACTTCTTGGGTTTTTTATTTTTTCTTGGCAGGAGATAAAGGAAACTCTTGGAACTCGATAACTATCTCACGAATATCTTCATTGTCGTAGATATCTTGCATTTTACCCTCAAACTTTCCAGATAACTTATTGTCTTTATTCTCAGTTAGGGTAAGTTTGCCTGATTTATAGTACATCAACTTGCTAAACTCAATTGGGTATTGGTCAACAACCCTGTCTTCGTAATATTGAACATTATAATTTGAGAAACTTCCATCAGGATTTACCTTAACGTGTAAGATTAAGTATTGATCTAATTTTGTTACGTTAGTATCTGTAAGGCTTTGTGTACACACCACAAAATCAAAAAACTTATTCATTTCTCCTGGGGCTTCACTCTTTGCATACATTGTTGGGAGGTTATTCCCCCTCCACATCATATCATCGCCAAGCTTCATCTTGAAATATAATCCACTTTGTGGGATAGGACTGTCATCTATATCTGGATCCTTCTCACAACTAATAAATCCTATGCTTAATACTAATGCCATAAGGACTGAAATAATACTGATTCTTCTCATAATTATTAAGTTTATTATTTTGCAAAGTAAAAACTTTTTTCTTTAAAATCAAACAATAAGACAAAATAATAGCTGTAAAAGTAATACTCATACAGCTATTATTATCTAAAAACACTTATATATTAGTGCTTTACACAAGTTCGTGAATAACTAAACCTGAACGAAGTTTTGGTTCGAACCAAGTAGTTTTTGGAGGCATAATATTACCTGTATCTGCAATATCGATTAATTGTTGCATTGAAACAGCATATAATGCAAATGCTACTTTCATTTCTCCACTATCAACTCTTCTTGATAATTCTCCCAAACCACGGATACCTCCGATAAAGTCAATTCTCTTAGAAGTTCTGAGGTCTTTGATATCTAAGATTTGGTCTAATACAAGGTTAGAAAGAATAGTTACGTCTAAAACTCCAATTGGGTCATTATCATCAAATGTTCCTGGTTTTGCAGTTAGCTTATACCAATTGCCTGAAAGGTACATTGAGAATTCGTGTAATTTCTTAGGAGCATAGATTTCTTTTCCCATTAATTCTAAATCGAATACTTTCTCAAGTTTTGCCTTAAATTCGTCTTCTGTTAGATTGTTTAAGTCTTTTACAACTCTGTTATAGTCAATAATCTTTAATTGGTTATCAGGGAAGATAACTGCCATAAAATAATTATACTCTTCTTCTCCTGTATGGTTAGGATTATTTGCTTTTCTCTCCAATCCTACTCTCGCAGCAGCAGCAGTACGGTGGTGACCATCAGCTACGTAAAGATTAGGAATTTCGTTTTCAAATATCTCTTCAATTCTCTTTACTGTCTTTTGGTCGTTAATTACCCAAAAATGATGTCCAAAACCATCTTCCTTAGCAACAAAATCGTAGATAGGTTTTTCGTTATTTACGATATTTCCTACTATTTGATCAATTTCCTTATGAGCAGGATAAGTAAAGAATACTGGTTCAACATTAGCATTAGTAATGTTTACGTGAATCATTCTATCATCTTCCTTGTCCTTACGAGTAAGTTCGTGTTTCTTAATCTTATTATTGAAATAATCTTCAATATGAGCACAACCAACAATACCATACTGAGTTCTTCCATCCATCGTTTGAGCGTAGATATATAGTTTTGGTTCATTATCTTGTACCAACCATTTTTTATCTTTAAACATTTGGAAGTTTTCAACAACCTTATCGTATACCTCTTGAGAGTGCTCGTCAATTCCTTCAGCTAAATCGATTTCAGCTTTAGTAACCCTAAGTAATGAAACCTCATTTCCCTTTGCCATAACTCTTGCCTCTGCAGAATTCATTACGTCATAAGGTAGGGTTGCTAATTTATCAGCAATCTCAACAGGTGGGCGAAGCCCCTTAAATGCTTTTACTTTTGCCATTTTCTTTTTTATTTTTCTCGGTTAATTTACTTGTAATTAAGTTGCAAATATAAATCAAAAATTCCAATCTCTAAAACTCTCTCTTCATTTATTATTTGATGCAAGAAATTAGATATATTGTAAAGTTTGAGATTAATTGTATTTTTGCATAAAGATATTTCAAACTATATGTATTCAAATAATAATATTAGAGCTATAATTCAGGAGAATTTCCCTTTTGTTACAGAGAAACAAATAAAACAATTTGAATCTCTTTTAGAGATTTATAATAATTGGAATGAGAAGATAAATGTAATTTCGAGAAAGGATATGGAGAATTTATTTGAAAGACATATTCTTCATTCGCTTTCCATTGCTAAGATTATTAGTTTTAAACCAAATACTAAGATATTAGATGTCGGCACTGGTGGAGGCTTTCCTGGTATTCCTCTTGCAATATTATTTCCTGAGGTTGACTTCTATTTAGTCGATAGCATAGGCAAGAAGATTAATGTAGTAAATGCAGTTTCTCAGGAATTGGGCTTAGAGAATATAAGAGCTGAGCAAATTAGAGCTGAGAATGTGAAGGGATATTTTGATTTCATTATCTCTCGAGCAGTTACTTCAATGCCTGTATTTCTTTCATGGATAGAAAACAAGATTTCTAAGATTCAGTATCACGAACTAAATAATGGAATTATTTATTTAAAGGGGGGAGATTTACAAGAGGAATTATTGCCAATTGAAAAAGACAAGAAAAAGAGAATTAAGATTTATAATATCTATGAATTCTTCCCAAGCGAATTTTTTGAAACAAAAAAGATAGTACATATCTATCCAGCAAAACCCTAATTCTCTTTTCTAAAAACTAAATTAATCTCAACCAATTTCTACACTAATAGGGCAATGGTCGGAGTGGAAAACGTTTTCGTGAATATCAGCGTTTTTTATTCTGTCTTGAATATTTTGGCTAATCATACAATAGTCAATTCTCCAACCCTTATTGTTTGCTCTTGAGTTAAACCTATAGCTCCACCACGAATACCTATCCTTTACGTCTTTATTAATAAAACGGAAACTATCTATATATCCTTTATTAATAAACCCATCTATCCACTCTCTTTCCTCTGGTAAGAAACCTGAATTCTTAGCATTCCCTTTTGGGTCGTGAATATCTATTTCTCTATGACAAATATTATAATCTCCACAAATCACCATATTAGGTCTTTGTTTAGATAGTTCTTCTATATAATTCTCAAAATCCTCAAGCCACTGCATTTTGAAAGCCTGCCTTTCATCTCCCGAAGTTCCAGAAGGGTGATAGACAGAGAAGACAGACAAGTCTCCAAAATCAGCTCTAATCATTCTGCCTTCATTATCATATTTTTCAATTCCCATTCCATATTCTATATGGTCAGGTTTGATTTTAGTAAGTATTGCAACACCGCTATAACCTTTCTTCTTAGCAGAAATACAATAGCATTCATAGCCCAAAGCATTAAACTCCAAAACAGGGATTTGCTCAACTTGAGCTTTTGTTTCCTGAATACATACTACATCAGGTTTTTCTTCTTCTAACCATTGAGCCAAACCCTTTGTGAGTGCTGCCCTTATTCCATTAACATTATAGGATATAATCTTCATTTGCTTTAATTTTTTAGCAAATATACGACTTAAAATAAAAAAATGAAGTAAATTTGTGGCTTATATGAAAATAATCGACCTAATTAAAGAATATCAAAACAAGAACTATTATAAAGTATTTCAGATTTGGAGAATGAAGAATCTGACTGAATTACAGTATATGACCTTTATGGCATTGCTTGTTGGGATTGCTTGTGGATTGGCTTCAGTAGTTTTAAAAAACACTGTACATTATACTTATTTGTTTATAACAGACTCTGCTTGGTTTTCTGTCGATAGTTCTAATTTCCTCTTTCTTGTCTATCCTATGATAGGGATTACTATTACAGTACTCCTATTAAAATATTTTATTAAGGACGATTTAAGCCATGGAGTTAGTAAGGTTATGTATGCAATGAGTAGAAAGAATGGAAGAATTAAGCCCCATAATACTTATTCTTCAATTCTTACTTCCTCAATAACTGTTGCTTTTGGAGGCTCTGTTGGCCTGGAAGCTCCTATTGTTTATACAGGAAGTGCGTTAGGGTCTAATCTTGCTCGTTTGGGGAGATTGCAAAAAAGAGCAACAATCATTATGATAGGCTGTGGTGCAGCAGGAGGAATTGCGGGAGCTTTCAAGGCTCCTATTGCAGGGATAATTTTTGTATTCGAGGTATTAATGATAGACCTAACAATGACAGCTGCTATTCCTCTATTAATATCTGCAATTACCTCTGCTATGATTTCCTATTTCTTTTTAGGTCAGGAAGTAGAATTTTATTATCAAGTTACAACTCCATTTGAATTAATTAAAATCCCTGGATTTATATTTTTAGGTATAATTGCTGCTGTTATTTCTCTCTACTATCTCAAAATAAATAAATGGATAGCGAAAAGATTTAAATTATATTCAATGTATAAGAAGCTAATTATTGGAGGCATTTCACTTGGAGTATTAATCTTTCTATTCCCTCCTCTTTTTGGGGAAGGTTATTCGGCTTTGAATGACCTTTTAAGTGAGGATACAACTAAGATATTCAATAATTCAATCTTCTATCCTTACAGGGACAGTAAATATATGTTTCTTGGAGTATTATTAGCTATTATTTTTCTAAAGGCTATTGCAACTACAGTAACAACATCCTCTGGGGGGGTTGGAGGGGTCTTTGCTCCTTCTCTTTTTATTGGTGGTTTTACTGGATTCTTTGTAGGGAGGGTTATCAATATGAGTGGACTCTTAGAAGTACAAGAGAGTAATTTCGCACTTGTTGGGATGGCTGCTGTTATGACTGGTATTATGCACTCTCCTCTTACTGCAACCTTTCTTTTAGCTGAAATAACAGGAGGCTATGCCTTATTTGCTCCTTTAATGATTGCTTGTGTTGTATGCTACTTAGTTGTAAAACCTATTAATAAATACTCAATTTATGCTGAAGAATTAGCCATTGGGGGTAATCTTCTTACACATAATAAAGATAAAAATGCTCTAAGGTTGATTAATAAGTCAAAATTGATAGAGAAAAACTTTATTAAGCTTTTACCTGATTCAACTCTAAGAGATATAGTGAAGGCTATTGAAAAGAGTAATAGAAACTTTTTCCCTGTTGTGGATAAGGAAAATAATTTTTTAGGAGTTGTTTTGATTGATGAGATTAGAAATTTAATGTTTAAACCTGAGTATTATGATGAGTTTGAGGTTATGGACTTTTGTAAATACTCAGAACATTTTACTGTAGATATTTCTGAAAGTTTAGAATCCATGATTGCTAAGTTTAAAGGCTCTGACAGATACACATTAGCTGTTGTTAATAAAGGTAAATTTGAAGGATTCTTATCAAGAGCTAACGTTTTCTCTGAATATAGGAAATATGTAAGTACATTCTCAGAAGAATAGAAAAAAAGAAAGAAATATGAAGATAGCTGTTGTGGGTGCTACTGGTTTGGTTGGCAGCGTTATACTTAAGGTTTTAGAGGAAAGAGGTTTTGAAAATGAAGACATCATTCCTGTTGCCTCAAGTAAGAGTATAGGAAAGGAAATTATTTTTGCTAATAGAAAAATTAAAGTAATTGGGATTGAAGAGGCAATAAAGGCTAATTGCGATTATGCTATTTTTTCTGCAGGAGGAAATACTTCAAAACTTTATGCTCCATTATTCGCAAAGAATGGCTGTAAAGTAATTGATAATTCATCGGCTTGGAGAATGGATGAGTGCGTTCCCCTTGTTGTTCCTGAAATTAATTCAAATAGTATTAAGCCTAACAATAATATTATTGCAAACCCTAATTGTTCTACAATACAAATGGTTATGGCACTTGCTCCATTACATCAAAAATACAAAATCAAAAGGATAATTATCTCAACATATCAAAGTGTAACAGGAACTGGAGTCAATGCCTTGAATCAATTAAATGCTGAAGAAAAAAATACTAAAGCAGATATGGCTTATCCATATCCTATTCATAGAAATCTATTTCCTCATGGAGGTGATTTTCTTGAAAATGGGTATACAAGTGAGGAGGAAAAACTTCTGAATGAAACAAGGAAAATTTTTAATGATAATAGTATCGCTCTTAGTGCTACTGTTGTAAGAGTTCCTGTTGTTGGAGGTCATAGCGAAGCTGTTAATGTTGAATTTTACAACGATTTTGAATTAAGCGAAGTGTTTGATTTGCTCTCAAATTTCAAAGGAGTAACTCTTGTTGATAATATTAAGGAAAACAAATATCCAATGCCTCTATACTCTGAAAATAGTGATGAAGTATTTGTTGGGAGGATTAGAAGAGATTTTTCAAACCCAAATACTCTAAACCTTTGGATAGTTTCAGATAATCTTAGAAAAGGTGCTGCTACAAATGCAATTCAGATAATGGAATACATGATTAGTCTGAATAAATAGGGATTTCTTAACTATTAATCTATCTTGAATTAAAAAAAAATCATGTATTTTTGCAGACTATGGATAATATAAATAACTCTTTTAAGACAAAAACCAAAAGGCTTACTTACGAACAAGCTTTTACTTTGAATGGGAGAATCCCACCACAGGCAATTGAGCTTGAGGAAAGCGTTTTGGGTGGTTTGTTATTGGATCAGGATGCAGTAACAAACTCGATAGATATTATAAAAGAAGAGTATTTTTATAATCCAGAACATAGAGAAATATTCAAAGCAATTAGACAATTATTCCAATCCTCTTCTCCTGTGGATATGCTTACTGTTGTGCAACAGCTTAAAAAGAATGGAAGCCTTGAAATGGTTGGGGGAGCTTATAAGATTTCTTCTCTTACTTCTAAGGTTACCTCAGGAGCACATATAGAATACCATGCAAGAATATTATCAGAGAAATTTATTCAGAGAGAATTGATTAGAGTTTCTACAGAAACCATTAAAGAGGCTTATGAAGAGACTACAGACGTTGTAAATCTTTTGGATAAGACTGAAACTCACCTAATGGAGATTAATGATAATAATTTCCGTAGCGATTTCCAAGATACTCAAAGCTTAGTTTTCCAAGCTATGAAGGAAATAGAAGATGCTCAAAAATCTGGTGGAAGAACTACTGGTGTTCCAACAGGATTTACGGAATTAGATAAACTAACTGGAGGTTTTCATAAGGGTACATTAATTATATTAGCTGCCAGACCAGCAATGGGGAAAACAGCCTTTGCACTTTCCTTAGCAAGAAATATGGCAGTTGATTTTAATATCCCTGTTGCTTTCTTCTCTCTTGAGATGACTGCAATTGAGTTGATGATGAGGTTGATTTCATCTGAAACAGAAATACCTGGTGAGGCATTGAAAAAAGGAGACCAATTGGATAATTGGCAAAACGAAATACTTAAGAAGGGTGTCGAGCCATTAGTAAAAGCTCCTATCTATATTGACGATACACCTCAACTCTCAATTTTTGAGCTTAGAGCAAAATGTAGAAGATTAAAACAAAAATACGATATCCAAATGGTATTTATCGATTATCTCCAATTAATGCATGGAGGGACAGATATGAAACTTGGAAATCGTGAACAAGAAATCTCTACAATATCTCGTCAATTAAAAGCGTTATCAAAAGAATTAAATATACCTGTTCTTTCTCTTTCTCAACTTTCTCGTGCTGTTGAGACTCGTGGAGGAAGTAAGAAGCCTATGCTTTCCGACTTAAGAGAGTCTGGAGCTATTGAACAGGATGCAGATATAGTAATGTTTATTTATCGTCCAGAGTATTACGGAATGGATAGTGACGATAAGGGTTCGACATTGGGTATGGCTGATATTATTTTAGCAAAACACCGTTCAGGAGCTGTAGGTGAGGCAAGACTAAGGTTTATTGCTAAGTTTGCAAAGTTTACAAATTCGACCCAATTGGAAACAGATATAGGAGGAGGAGCTTTAATGCCTTTGAATACTGATTTTGACAGTTCTTCTCAATCCTTTACTGTCCCTTCCAAGATGAATTCGGATTTAAAAGAAGATGATGATTTAGCTCCTTTCTAAAAGAAAATTTTAATGTGTAAACGATGAGAATAAAATATATAAGAATTGTAATTTTAGCATTAGCCTTGTTGCTTGGTTTAAATAGCTTTGCTTTATATATTCTTATTCCCATGGATGAAACTCAGAAAAACCATCTTAAATCTTACGGTATTGCTTATTGGGTATTAGATAAAAATATAGAAATAAGCTGGTTGTTAAATTATAGAGGAGGTGCCTTTCTTATCCCTTATAATGAAAATATTGAGAGAGAGTGCAAGCTAAGAGGGATTACATATAGCAGTATCGCCGACATTCAAGCAAATCAAATAATCAATCAAATTTCCCAACCTCAGGAAAATATGGATGTTGTTAAATTACATAGGGCTCCTAAAATTGCTGTTTATTCTCCTAAGTCCAAACTTCCATGGGATGATGCCGTAACTCTTGTTCTTACTTACGCTGAAATTCCTTATGATGTGGTTTATGATGAGGAAGTAATTAATGGAGTTCTTCCAATTTACGATTGGCTACATCTTCATCATGAGGATTTTACAGGTCAATACGGAAAGTTTTGGGCTTCCTATCGTAATGCAAAATGGTATATCGACGATGTAAAGAACAACGAAGAAATGGCTGTCAAGCTTGGTTTCACAAAGGTTAGTCAATTAAAATTAGGAGTTGCGAAAAAGATTAGAGATTTTGTTTCTGGGGGAGGCTTTATGTTCGCCATGTGTTCTGCACCTGACTCTTACGATATTGCTTTAGCTGCAGAAGGGGTTGATATTTGCGATTATATGTTTGATGGCGACCCTATGGATATTAATGCTCAAAGCAAATTAGATTATTCAAAATGTTTTGCTTTCAAAGATTTTAAGATTGAAACAGACCCTTATAAATACGAAATCTCAAATATTGACGTAACCGAGAGAAGACCAAGAAATATTGATCAAAAGAATGATTTATTTGTACTTTTCGACTTCTCAGCAAAATGGGATTGGATTCCAACTATGCTAACTCAAAACCATACAAGAATAGTCAAAGGGTTTATGGGACAAAGTACAGCTTTTGACAAGAAACTACTTAAATCAAATGTTATTGTTCTTGCTGAGAACAAATCTTTCGACGAAGTAAGATATATTCACGGCACCTATGGTAAAGGTACTTGGACTTTTTTAGGAGGGCATGACCCAGAGGATTACCAACACTATATTGGAGACCCTGTAACAGACTTAAATCTATTTCCAAATTCTCCAGGATTCAGGCTTATTCTAAATAATATTCTATTCCCCGCAGCAAAAAAAGAAAAACAAAAAACATAGTAATTTGTTGATTATTTACTGAATACAAATCAAGAATGGAAATAAAGAACATAGTATATCAAGAATATTTAGAAATCAAAGCCCTATTTCAACAAGAATTACCTGATTTTGTTTCACTTGTTTCTAATTCTAATATTTTTTCAGACTTTATAGCAAGTCTTAAAGAAAAAATTATAGATTCAAAATTACTGGATTCAAAATACAAAAAATTACTTTTAGAATTGATTAATTTTAATTCTAAATACGTTTATGAGCTATCAAGACAAGAAGAGATTAAGATAGAAACACTTAATTATCTATATGATTTTCTTAAGAATGAAAATATCGACCAAAGTGTTTCTAAAGATTTATATATTGATTTATTCTTTTTATTTCTACCCTTAGAGAAGAAGTTAATTCACAAGGAAAAATCACTTAAACTCGATACATTTATTAATAGATGGGATAGCGGCTTAGATGAAAATATACAAGATAAAAGAGAAGAGAATAAGAAAAGAATAATTAATCTGCTAATCGAGAAAATAGAAAAAAGAAAGGATTTATCTTCTAAATATCAATTTGAAGATAGTTTAAGCCATAATGAGAAATATATTAAAGTAGAAAAGTGGTGGGAGAATTATCGTTTCCATCTTTCTATGGCAATTAAAAGCCCAAATGAATTAAATAAATTCCTTGGTTTTAGTCTTTCTAAAGAGATAATGGATACTTTATCTTTGGCAAAGAAAAAGAATATGCCTTTTTTCTATACACCTTATTATCTTTCTTTAATATGCGTTGATAATTCTTTTGACGATTATTCTTTAAGAAGCTATGTACTTTATTCTTCAGAATTAATTGAAACCTATGGAAATATTAAAGCATGGGAGAGAGAGGATATAATTGAAGAAGGCAAACCTAATGCTGCTGGTTGGTTATTACCAGAAGGGAGGAATATTCATAGAAGATATCCTGAGGTTGCAATACTTATTCCTGATACAAGAGGAAGGGCTTGTGGAGGGCTTTGTGCATCTTGTCAGAGAATGTATGATTTTCAATCCTCAAGGCTTAATTTCAATCTTTCAAATTTAGCCCCAAAAGAGTCATGGGACAAAAAGCTTCATAGCTTAATGAATTACTTTGAGAACGATACTCAAATAAGAGATATTTTACTAACTGGAGGAGATGCTCTAATGAGCAAAAATAAAACTCTTAAGAATATCTTAGACTCTATATATAGAATGGCTAAAAGAAAACACTTGGCAAATATAAATAGAGAGGATGGAGAAAAGTATGCAGAAATTAAAAGAGTACGTTTAGGCTCAAGATTGCTTGCATATCTGCCAATGAGGATTGATGATGAGCTAATAGAAATACTTAAAGAGTTTAGAGAAAAATCATTGAAAATAGGAATAGAGCAATTTGTTATTCAAACTCATTTCCAAACTCCTTTAGAAATAACTCCAAAAGCTAAAGAATCTATTGAAAAAATACTTTCCATTGGATGGAGGATTACTAATCAATTAGTATATAATGTTGCTGTTTCTCGAAAGGGGCATAATATTAAACTTCGTCAAGAATTAAACTCACTTGGAGTTCTTCCTTATTATACTTTTTCGGTTAAGGGTTTTAAGGAAAACTATGCAGTATACTCTCCTATTAGCAGATCGGCTCAGGAGAAAAACGAGGAAAAGGTATTAGGGCAAATTAGTCAGGAAAAATCAATCCAATTGCTTAAATCACTTAGAGGCAAGCCTAATATCAAAGAGATATTAAACGACTTCTTGAATAAAGAGAATATTCCATTTTTAGCTTCTGATAGAAATGTTTTAAATATTCCAGCAATAGGCAAGAGCATGACATTTAGAGTAATTGGGATAAGTAAATATGGTCAAAGGATATTGGAATTCGAACATGATTCAACTCGAAACCATAGCCCAATAATAGATGATATTAAACATGTTTATATTAGAGAGAATAAATCAATTGCTGAGTATCTCAGACAGTTAGATTCTTTAAAAGAAGATATTTCTCAATACGCAAGTATTTGGTATTACACAGAAGAAGAAACAGAAAAATGCTTTGGAGTATTTCAATATCCAGAATACAACTTCAATACAACAAAAAGAATAAGTAATTTCCAAGAGACAATTCCTAATTAAAGATATTTTCCCTTGATATAATTTTCATATGTTGCCAAGTTATGAAAATTATATCTCGAAAGAAAACGGCATTAGTGAGTTTACTCCTTGAAAAACTTCAAAAGATTTTTCCTGACTTTGTCAAAGATTCACCCTAATTGAAATTCCATAATTTATCATCAAACAATTTTTCTATTGATTTTGGACATAGAGAAAGAGGATAAAGAATGATTTTAACACAAACAGCCGAAAACCTGCATTTTGATAACATTATGCAGGTTTTGATGTTAAATATGGTTAATATGATAAGCTCCTGAAATTTGCATATTCCAAACCCTCAGTCCAAGAGGAAAGAAATAATAGTTAATTACTCATAATAAATTTCTAATATTTCGATGAAAAACCTCAACATTCGACCTTTTTCGAAATAAACCAAGTCTTTTTATTTTTTTCCTTGATAAAAATTTAT
>JAEZKK010000033.1 GCA_023415495.1 Bacteroidota bacterium | reverse complement strand
TTAGCATATTATCAAGGATATCCATGTGCAACATTAAGATATAGAGAAAAGGAGGGTAAGATAAAAATAGAAAGAGTAGCTGTATTACAAGAATTTAGGGGTAAGGATATTGGTAAAGAGATAATGGAATATATATTAGATATATTAAAAGAAAAGAAAATAGAGATAATGCTACACTCTCAGGAAAGAGTAATAGGATTTTATCAGAAGCTTGGATTTCAAACCTATGGACAAAGATTTTACGAAGAAAATATCCCTCATTTTGCAATGCGTTTGGCAAGATAATAATTTTTATTACCTTTGCAAATTCTAAAAGATAGACAAATAAAGATATAAAAATAAAATTACTAATATGTTGGATAAAAAGACACTGATAGGGCTGGTTCTTATTTTTGCAGTATTTATTGGTTATGGAATATGGACAGCTCCAAGCCAAGAGGAGAGAGCTGAGGCGAAAAGAAAGCAGGATTCGATTATTAATGTAAAAAACCAATTAGCCAAATCCCTTGAAGAAGAGGATTTAAACAAAACAACTGATACAATTTCTCTAAGTGATTCTCTGATTGAATCAAACGATTTATCTACCTTTGGTGCTTTTGCTTTAAATGCTAAGGGTGAGGAAAAGGAGATAAAGATTTCTAATCAATTATTAGATATTAAATTCTCTACTCACGGAGCATTAATTAAAGAAGTAACTCTAAAAGATTATCTTACTTATAATAAGCAACCAGTAACATTATTTAAGGATAATGGCAACCAATATGGTTTGAATCTTAGTGTTGGGCAAAATATTGTTAGAACAAAAGATTTATACTTTCAATTAGTTTCTAAACACGATTTTACAAAACCTATAAATATAAAAGAAGGAGACTCATTAATCTTAATATTCCGAGCAAGCCTTGATTCTCTCTCTACTTCTTATATGGATTTTAAATATATTATTAGAGGTAATGATTATAGAATAGGATATGATATTGCATTTAAAAATGTTAAGGGTAAAATCTCTGACCTTAGTTTCTTAGAATTTGAGTGGCAAACCCTTCTTCAAAAACAGGAAAAGGATAGAAAGGTAGAGGTTAATAACTCTTCTATTTACTATATGTATGAGGATGATAAGAAGGTTGAAGTTGATTATTTAAAAGAAAATGGTAAGGATGATAAGAAGAGTGAGGATTATGAAATTAAATGGATTTCTTTCAAACAACAATTCTTCTCAACATCTATTATTGCAAAAAATGAGAAGTTTCTTTCATCACATATGCAAACTATTACTGATGAGGATAAAGCAGCAAAAGATTCATTATATCTAAGAACAATGAAGACCTCTGTTTCTATTCCTTATGATGCAGAGAATCCCGAGTTTGCTTATTCTATGGACTTTTTCTTTGGTCCAAATAAATATAACGTTATCAAGGATTACGATATAGATATGGAAAGAATCATCCCTCTGGGATGGGGCTTCTTCCTAATGCAATGGGTTAATCGTTTCGCAATTATTCCAGTATTTGACTTCCTTAGTCAGTTTGACTGGAATATGGGGATAATTATCCTTGTACTTACTATTCTTGTGAAAATAGTTTTATTCCCTCTTGCTTATAAATCATTCTCTTCAACTGCGAAGATGAAGGTTATTCAGCCCGAGGTTCAGAAAATAAATGAGAAATTCCCTAAGCAAGAACAGGCAATGGAGAAACAAAAAGCTGTTATGGCTCTATATAAGAGGGCAGGGATTAATCCAATGGCAGGGTGCTTACCTATGATTCTCCAATTCCCTATCCTTATTGCAATGTTCCGTTTCTTCCCAGCATCGATTGAATTGCGTCAGCAATCCTTCCTTTGGGCAGATGACCTTTCAAGTTATGATTCAATCTTAAATCTACCATTTACCATTCCTTTCTATGGCTCCCATGTTAGTTTGTTTTGTTTGCTTATGACAGTGGCTCAAATCTTCTATACAAGGATGACAATGCAACAACAACAAGGCACTAATTCAATGCCAGGAATGAAAACTATGATGTATTTAATGCCAGTTATGATGTTATTTGTATTGAATAGCTTCTCAGCTGCATTAAATTACTATTATTTTATCTCCATGTGTATTACCTTTATACAAGTGTGGGTTATTAAGAAAACTATTAATGAGCAAAAGGTATTAGACACATTAAAAAGAAATTCAAATAAGCCAATAAAGAAGTCTAAATGGCAAGAAAGAATAGAAGCATTGGAAAAACAAAATAAAACTTTGGTTGAACAAAGACAAAAAAACAAAAGATAAAACTAAAAACAAATTAATTAAATCTTAGTGATTATGTATTTTACATTAATGATTATTATTTTTATTCTGGGCTATGCTTTTATAGCCTTAGAACATCCGCTAAAAATCAATAAGTCTGCATCAGCCTTATTATTAGCTGCAATTATTTGGTCTGTATTTGCTTTAATGGGACCTGGTTTCGAGCACCATGCTCTTGTTTCTCACCTTGGAGAAACTTCTGAGATTCTATTCTTCCTTTTGGGAGCTATGACAATTGTTGAGATTGTTGATAGACACGAAGGATTTAGAATTATTACTGATAAGATTACTACAAAAAATAAAAGAAAACTTTTATGGGTAATTAGTATTCTTACTTTCTTTATGTCAGCAGTTCTTGATAACCTTACTACTGCAATTGTAATGGTTGCTTTGCTTAGAAAACTAATTGATGATAAACATGAACGCTGGTTTTTTGCAGGTATGGTAATTCTTGCTGCTAATTCAGGTGGTGCATGGTCTCCAATTGGGGATGTAACTACAATTATGCTTTGGATTAAGGGTAATGTTACTGCTGTTAAGATTATTATGGAAACATTTATTCCAAGCTTAGTTTCAATGATAGTCCCATTAACAGCTATTACATTTATGATGAAGGGAGAAGTTAAGCGTCCTGAATTATGTGAGGCTGATGATTCATGTCCTTCAATTTCTAAGAAACAAAGTAATATAATTTTCTTTTTAGGAGTGGGTTCATTATTGTTTGTTCCTGTTTTTAAAACAATTACACATCTACCTCCTTATTTAGGTATTCTATTTGGACTTGGTTTAATGTGGGTAGTAACCGAGATTATGCACGTTGCAAATAAGGATAATTATTCCAAATTAAATGTAGGAGCTGTATTACAAAAGGTTGACACACCTTCTGTGCTTTTCTTCTTAGGTATTCTTATGGCTGTTGCAGCTTTGCAAACAGCAGGACACTTGGATTTGCTTTCAAAGACCTTAGATAAAATAGGTGATATTTATATCATTAATCTAATAATCGGGTTGCTCTCATCTATTGTTGATAATGTTCCATTAGTTGCAGCTGCAATGGGAATGTATCCAATAGCGACACCTGAGATGTTAGCCGCTTCATCAGATCCTAATTTATATCATTTCGTTCAAGATGGAGCGTTTTGGGAGTTTCTTGCCTATTGTGCAGGAACAGGTGGTAGTATATTAATTATCGGTTCAGCTGCTGGTGTTGCAGTAATGGGAATGGAGAAGATAGACTTTATATGGTATTTAAAAAAGATTTCTATCTGGGCATTAATAGGTTACTTAGCCGGAGGTGGAGTATTTATTCTAATCAGTAAATTTATTCTTCACACATAGAAAATAAATACATCTAAATATACAAAAGGGGTAGATCGAAAAAATAGATTTACCCCTTTTTCTATAAACCTGCGACCCATTCTGGGTCAATAGCGTAAAAAACATTCAATTTTAAAATGGAATGTTTATGTTTAAATAGGGGAGGGTTGTGTATCCTCCGCAAAAGCCTATTATTAATAGGTATTTTAGCTCATTGTTTAGGATATGGTATTTGGTGGATAGACCTATAAGTAATCCTATGATTAAACATCCAATAACGTTAATTATAAATGTAGCAATTGGGAATGATGTGGTGTAATGTTTTATTTCAAAATATGAAATTCGTATATATAAAAAAGTCTATGCGTTTCTTCTCTTTATTCAAATTAAATACGTAACTTTGCAAATATATTTAATAAAAAAATACATTTTTACTATGAAATTACTTGAAGGTAAGGTTGCTCTAATCACAGGAGCTTCACGTGGTATTGGTAAAGCTATTGCTTTGGTTTATGCACAAGAGGGATGTAATATTGCTTTTACAGATGTGCGTAAGGATGAAAATATGGAAAAGACAGAAGCAGAATTAAATGCTTTTGGAATTAAGGCTAAGGGTTATGCTTCTAATGCTGCAAATTTTGAGGATAGTGCTAAGTTGGTTGAGGAGGTTGCAAAAGAGTTTGGAAGAATAGATATTTTGGTTAATAATGCCGGTATTACTCGTGATAATTTGCTTATGAGAATGACAGAAGGGGATTGGGATTTGATTATGAATGTTAATCTTAAATCGGTTTTTAATCTTACTCATGCTTGCCAAAAGATTATGCTTAAACAAAGAAGCGGCTCTATTATTAATATGAGTAGTGTTGTAGGGGTTAGCGGTAATGCTGGTCAGTCGAATTATTCTGCTTCTAAGGCTGGTATTATTGGGTTTACAAAGTCAATTGCACAGGAGTTAGGTTCAAGAAATATTAGAGCTAATGCTGTTGCTCCTGGTTTTATTATCACTGATATGACGGGACAATTGCCAGAAGATGTTAGAAAGTCTTGGGAAGCTAAGATTCCTTTACGTAGAGGAGGTTCGGCAGAGGAAGTTGCTAAGGTATGTGTATTCCTTGGTTCAGAGCTTTCAAGTTATGTTAGTGGACAAGTAATCAGTGTTTGTGGAGCAATGAATTGCTAAAAAGAGAAAACAATTAAATAAAATAATATATGAAAAAGTTTGATCCAGCAATGGCTATTAATGCTGTTGCAGATACTTCTGCAGAAAGAGGAGTTAACCCATCTATAAATGATTCAGCAACATTTTGTTTCCCTTATGGGCAAACAATGACAGATACCTTCCATGGTGAAACAGAAGGATATTTCTTGTATTCTCGCCATTGGAACCCTTCTAACCTTGCTCTTTCAAAAGCTCTTGCAGCTATGGAAGGAACTGAGGCTGCTTGGGTAACTGGCTCTGGTATGGCTGCTATCACTTGTGCATTATTGCAATGTGCACAAAAAGGAGATCATATTGTTGCTTCTATGACAGTTTATGGTGGTACATTTGCTTTCTTAAAGAACTATGTTCAAAGATTTGGTATTGAGGTTAGTTTTGTAGATACTACCAATCTTGAACAAGTGAAAGCTGCTTGTAAACCAAATACCAAGGTGATATACACAGAAACAATGAGTAATCCTTTACTTAGAATTGCTAATGTTCCTGAATTAAGAAAGATTGCAGATGAGTTTGGAGCTAAACTTATTATCGATAATACTTTTACTCCAATGATTTTCTCTCCTTATGTATTAGGAGCTCATATAGTTGTTTATTCTATGACTAAATTTGTTAATGGAAAGAACGACTGTGTTGCTGGTGCTATTTGTGCTGATGGAGATTTTATTAATTCATTGATTGATGTAAACGATGGTACAGCAATGCTATTAGGACCTGTATTGGATTCTTTCCGTTCAACCTCTATTTTAAAGAACTTATACACACTTCATATTAGAATGCAACAACATAGCAGAAATGCAATGTATTTAGCAGAGAAGTTTAATTCTATTGGAATTAAGGCTAATTATCCTGGTCTTTCATCTCATATTGATCATACTTTGATGAAAAATCAAATGAATGAGAAATTTGGATTTGGAGGTATGATTGCTATTGACTTAGGAACAAGCGAAAAGGCTAATAAGTTTATGGAAATTATGCAAGAAAAAGGAATTGGTTATTTGGCGGTAAGTCTTGGATTCTTCCGTACTTTGTTCTCTTGTTCTGGAAAATCTACTTCTTCTGAACTTCCAGAAGAATACCAAAAGGAAATGGGAATGAGCGAAGGTCTTGTAAGATACTCTGTTGGTCTTGATAATGATATTGAATACACGTTCTCTCAAATCGAAGAGGCTTTAAGGGAAGTGAAGTTTATTTAATAAAATATGATTCTTGTAGCTGATAGCGGTTCGAGTAAAACTCATTGGGTATATGTAGGTCAGGATGATAAAAGAATTTCTTTTCAAACAATAGGGCTTAATCCATTTAATACACCTATTGAAGAGCTATTCTCTATAATTAATTCGGAAATAGATATACCTAAGGAGTTTTCATTAGAGATATATTTCTATGGGGCAGGATGTTCATCGAAGTCTAAGAAACTTGAAATGGAGAATGTTTTTAAAGATGTTTTCCCAAATTCTAATATAGAGATAAATCACGATATGCTTGGAGCTGCAAGAGCTTTATGTGGGAGAGATAAGGGGATTTGTGGAATACTTGGAACAGGGTCTAATTCCTGTGTTTTTAATGGAGTTGAGATAACTGAAAATATTCCTGCTCTTGGTTATGTATTATGCGATGAGGGAGGGGGAACGGATATTGGTAAAAGAGTTTTAAGTTCTTATTTAAAAGGATTAATGCCAAAAGATATTTCTGATAAATTCTATGCCCAATTTCCATTTGAAGAGTCCTATTTCTTAGATAAAATATATAAAGAAACTCGTCCTAATTATTTTCTTGCATCCTTTGCAAGGTTTGCTATTGAAAACAAGGAAGAGAAATATCTTAGAGAGATTTTAAAGAAATCCTTTAAGTCTTTCTTTGAAAATCAAATATTATTATATCCAAATTATAATAAGTATAGCCTGAATTTCGTTGGAAGTGTGGCGTATTTGTGTGAGGATATTTTAAGAGAATCTTCAAGAGATTTTGGGTTAAGTATTTCAAAAATAATTCAATCACCTATAAATCATTTAGTCGATTTTCATACAAATAAAAATTAATATGTGCAGAATTGGAAATTTATTTGTAAATTCGCATGTTGGTTTAGTACCAAAATATAACTTTTACTTAATTACAGATATAGATTATTATTACTTATGAACAAGATTGATGTGCTTCTTGGATTGCAATGGGGAGATGAGGGAAAAGGAAAAATTGTTGATTGCCTTACTCCAAAATATGATATTATTGCTCGCTTTCAAGGAGGCCCTAATGCAGGACATACCTTAGAATTTAACGGAATCAAACATGTGCTTCATATTATTCCTTCGGGGATTTTTCACAAAGATAAAATAAATATAATTGGAAATGGAGTATTGATTGAACCTTATATTTTTGAAAAAGAAGTTTTTGCTTTGATGTCAAAGGATGTAGATGTAAATGATAATCTATATGTGTCTAAAAAATCACATTTAATCCTTCCTTCTCATAGAATGCTTGATATTGCAAACGAAACTTATAGAGGAAGTACAAAAATTGGTTCTACACTTAAAGGAATTGGTCCAACATATACTGACAAAATTGCAAGACAAGGACTTAGAGTAGGTGATATTAAATTAGAGGGATGGAAAGATAAATATTCTAAACTAAAAGACTCTCATTTAAGACTTTTAAATTCATTAGGGTTTACTTTCGATTCTTTTAGAATTGATAATCTAACCTTCGATGAATATGAAAGGAAATGGTTTAAGGCATTGGAAACCTTAGAAAGAATGAATTTTATCGATAGTGAATACTTCTTAAATAATGCATTAAAACAGGGAAAGAAAATCCTTGCTGAGGGTGCACAGGGTTCTATGTTAGATATTGATTTTGGTTCTTATCCTTTCGTTACTTCTTCCAATACTATTACCTCAGGAGTTTGCTCAGGTTTAGGAGTCGCTCCAACAGTAATTGGTAAGGTATTTGGAGTTTGTAAAGCTTATTGCACAAGGGTAGGTAGTGGAGCTTTCCCAACTGAATTGTTTAATCAAGATGGAGATAAATTAAGGGTAAATGGAAATGAATTTGGTTCTACAACAGGAAGACCAAGAAGATGTGGCTGGATTGATATTCCTTCGTTAAAATATGCTTGTATGCTCAATGGAGTAACTCATTTGTTTATGATGAAGGTTGATGTATTAAATAGTTTCAATAAATTTAGTGCTTGTTTTGAGTACAGTATTGAAAATGAAATAACTGATGTTCTTCCATTCGATATTAATGAAACAGAGATTAAACCAATTTTAACAGAGTTTATGGGATGGAAAAAAGAATTAAATGGCATTTGTGATTTTGATAGTTTGCCAATTCAATTAAAGAGATATGTTCAAACTATTGAAAAAGAAATAGGAGTAGATGTTGCAATTATTTCAACTTCTCCTGATAGAAAAGATACTATTTTTAGAATTGATATATAAAAAACACATAAATATGAAAAGGTTTTTATTAATAGTTTTATTATTGTCTGGATTTTTGTCTGCTTATTCTCAAAAACTTAGAAATTCAGATGTGCCACAAGAAGTAAGAATGGGTTTAGAAAACACCTATTATGATTATAAACTTTTGGGTTGGTTCTTTGAAACAGGTCAATATGTTGCTGAAATAAATATTGATAATCAAACAGGAAGAGCATTCTTTACTGCTAATGGGAATTGGCAGTTCACGATTTTCAATATTGCTGAACAAGAATTACCTACTTTGGTTGCTAATTACTTTATCAATAATTATCCTGGTTATAGAATTAAGAAATCTGAATATGTTGAGGATTTTGGAGGAGATAATTATTATAGATTAATCATTTCAATGAAGGGTGTAGCACAAACAGAATATGAAATGATTTTTGATCCAAGAGGGAAAATGATTAAAACTAATGCTCCTGATCCTGATTTTGTGAAGAAAGACTATATCGCAAGATTAAACCCTGAGGATATCGAGAGAAATCAAAAGAAAATGGCTGACAGAACAGCAATGCCAGGAGATCCAGTTAAGGTTGCAGGGAGTGGAGATTCAAAAGCCTCTGGAAAGAAGATAGATATTAAAGCACCAGAGTCTTTGGAAGAAGTTAAGATTCCTGAGCTTGTTACTAAATCTTTTGAAAAGAAATATCCAAGAATAGAGATTGATAGCTGGAAGGGCGAAGATACGTGTTATAGAGCATTATTCCAAAATCGTCAAGGAACTAATTTAGAGACGCTTTTTATGCCAGATGGGACAATAGTTTCAGTTACATCTGAGGTTAATCCTGACAGATATCCACGTTTGATTTTAAAGGATTTAGAAGATAGGTATCCAGATGCAAAAATCTCATTTATTCAAAAGATTGAATATGATATTAAGTATAGAAGGATGGTTACTGATAGGAAATTAGACCAATATTTCCTTGTTGTTTTAGAAGAGAAAATAAAGGGAAGAAGAGAGGTTAAAACAATTAAGCTTACATACGATAAATCTTTTAAATATCAAGGTCTTGCAACAAGTGGTGATGAGTATGACCAAATGGACGATGATTTCTAAGAAATGCGTTATAAACTAAGTTTATTCTTAATTCTATTTTTTATTTTATTCTCAAATCTCCATGCTCAAAAGAAGATAAATTATAAAGCTTCTTGGAGTGATAAAAGGCCTTCTTTCCCCGATGAGCTAATTATGGTCGATAAGGTTGAGTTTGAGCATGAAGATATGAAGATGTATTGTGATTCAGCGATTTTCAATGAAAAAGAAAATCGCTTTACTGCTTTTGGTAATATCTACATTAATCAGAAAGATACATTAAAAATTTGGGGGGATGAGCTTTATTATGATGGTCAGACTAAGGTGGCTGAATTGATTGGAAAGAAAATCAAGATGAAGGATAAAAACTTAATCCTTGAAACAGATTATTTAGTATTGGAAAGATTATTAAATACTGTAAGATACACTAATAAAGCTATAATTTATGATGATAAATCAATTTTAAAAAGCATTAAGGGTACTTATTTCTTAGATAATAAAGATGTGATATTTACTGATAAGGTTGAAATATATTCAGATTCCACAGAAATCTTTTCAGATACTATGGCATACAATTCAAATACTAAAATCGCATCATTTTATGGACCTACAAATATTATAAATCAAGATAGTACTTATATTTATACAGAAAAAGGATGGTATAATACAAAATCAAGTACTTCATTCTCTTCAAAACAAGGTCAATTAATAAATAATAGCAGATTAATTCAGGCAGATACCTTTGAGTATTCTTCTACAACTAAGCTTGGTTATGGGTTGAGAAATATTTATATTGAGGACAGTTTGAATAATTTAATTATTACTGGAAATTCTCTTTATATTGATAATAATGAGTTTAATCCATATACTTATATCACAAATATTCCTCTTGTAAGATATTTCGAAGACCAAGATACTCTTTATCTTCATTGCGATACATTATTAGTTAAGTATGATACTTCTATGAATATGAAAAGTCTACATTCTTTTAATAGTGTAAAGTTTTATAGGAGTGATATACAGGGATTCTCAGATATTATTGATTATAGTTTTAGCGATTCAACTCTTTATATGTTAGGCTCTCCGGTTATTTGGAATGAAGATAATCAAATCCTTGCCGATACTATTAAGATGGTAATAAAGAATAAAATACATAGTTTTGATGCATATAATAATTCCTTTGTTATTCAATTAGCTGATACTATTAATTTGGATAAATTCAACCAGATAAAAGGAAAAACTATGAAGGGATATTTTGAAGATAATAAATTATATATGGTAGATATTGATGGGAATGCAGAGAGTGTGTATTTTATTTATGAAGATTCAAAAGAGGAAAATGAATTAATGGGAGTTAATATTGGAAAGGGTTCTGGGATGAGAGTTTATTTTGAAGAGAAAAAAATAAAAAAGATAACTACTTTCAATAATCCTGAGTTTTTTGCAGATGATATTGATAATATTTCACAGGAAAAGATATTATTAAAAGGGTTTAATAATAGATTTTATCAAAGACCGTTAATGCCAAAAGATATTTTTATTTTAAAATGACAAATTGTCATCATATAGATAAAAGGAATAGTATTTGAATGGGTTTAATCAGAAGTTAAGAATGAAAAATAGAATATTTAATATGAGTAAGGAAAAGAAAAGCAACCAAGATAAAATCGAAAAAGAAACAGAGATAAATGAACAAGACTCTCAAAGTATAGAGAAGGATTTAGAGTCAGAATCAACAGAAAAAGTGGAAGATTTAGGACAGAAACTTATTGAAATGAATGATAAGTATCTTAGACTTTATTCTGATTTTGAAAATTATAGAAAGAGAACTTCTAAGGAGAAACTCGATATGATCAAATTTGCATCCGAAGATACTATCAAGGATTTGCTACCAATTATCGATGATTACGAAAGAGCAATGGAGGATATAGATAATCAAGATATTTCAGATACAACAAAAGAAGGTCTTAGATTAATTTACTCTAAATTAATGAATACTCTAACTCAAAAAGGAGTAAAGCCAATTAATGCCAAAGGAGAGTTGTTTGATGAAAATATCCATGAAGCTATTACACAAATCCCTGCTCAGTGTAATGAAGATAAAGGAAGGGTAATAGATGAAATTACAAAAGGTTATTTTATGTTTGATAAAGTAATAAGATTTTCAAAGGTAGTTGTTGCAATATAATAAATAATATAGATGTCAAAAAGAGATTATTATGAAGTTCTTGGTGTAAGTCGTTCTGCTACAAGTGATGAGTTAAAGAAGGCTTATAGAAAACTTGCTTTAAAATATCATCCCGATAAAAATCCAAATGATAAACAAGCAGAAGAAAAATTTAAAGAAGCTGCGGAAGCTTATGAAGTTTTATCTAATACTGAAAAGAGATCAAGATACGATCAATTTGGACATGCAGGCGTAGATAATCAAGGCGGATTCTCAGGTGGTGGAATGAATATGGATGATATATTCTCAATGTTTGGAGATATATTTGGAGGAGGTTTCGGTGGGTTTGGAGGATTCTCTGGTGGTTCTCGATCCCGAGGTGGTAGAAGGGTTAATAAAGGGAGTAGTCTAAGAATTAAAATAAAACTAAGTCTTGAAGATATTGAAAAAGGGGTTGAAAAGAAGATTAAGGTTAATAAATATGTTACCTGCGATTCTTGTCATGGCTCTGGTGCAAAACATGGTTCTGAAACTATTAACTGTTCTCAATGTAATGGTTCTGGATATATTACACAGGTTCAAAGAACAATTCTTGGTAATATGCAAACCCAAAGCGTATGTCCATCTTGTCAAGGAGAGGGTAAGATTATTAAAGATAAATGTCCATCATGTTATGGTGAAGGTATTGTAAAGAAAGAAGAAGTTATTACATTAAATATTCCTGCTGGTGTTTCTGATGGCATGCAATTATCATTTGAAGGAATGGGTAATGCTGGTGCAAGAAATGGAATAAATGGAGATTTAATTGTTTCAATTGAAGAGCTTGCTCATGAACATTTTGAAAGAGATGGGAATAATGTATGTTTACAAACATATATAACTGTTTCAGAAGCTATTTTAGGAACAACCGTTGAAGTACCAACCCTTGGAGGAGCAGCCAAATTTAAGGTTGAACCTGGAATGAGTTCAGGTAAGGTATATAGATTAAGAGGTAAAGGATTGCCAGATATTAACGGTTATAAGAGAGGAGATCAATTGGTAAGAGTTGATGTTTGGATTCCTAAGGAATACACAAAGGAAGAGAAGAAAATGCTTGAAAAATTACAGGAAAGCGATAATTTCAAACCGAATCCAAGCGGCAAAGAAAAGAGCTTCTTCGAAAAGATGAAGAATATGTTTTCTTAGTTTTTGAAATTATAATTCACAGGACTTAACCTATGCTTAATTTAGCTTTGTGTTAAGATAACTAACTCTTGATTATAGAAAAATAGAATCAAATTACATTTTTCTATAATCAAGAGTTAGTTTTTTGTAATTTGATTCTATTTAGCTGTAATTTGATTCTGTAATTTACCTATTAGTGTTCCCGAATTTAAGCAGGAATAATAATTGATTATAAATTATATTCATTCCTTTTTCGTCCTCTGAGGGAAGGTAGGTTTTAGGGAAATCTGCATAAAAAGTCTCATCATCCCCAACTCTCCCTTTTTCGTTTATACAGCTAATTCCATCAATACATCTAATATAAACCCTATAACCCCTTGAAGAAATTTCACGCATAATATTGACTTTTGTTAAATCAATAGTTAGAGTGGTGTTAGAACCCTTTTCGTCAATATATTTATATGTCAAATATCCATTTGAATTTACTCCAAATTCACGATATATGTTATCTTTTATTTCAGATTCGATTATTTTGCAACTTTGCTCAATGCTTTGAGAATAAGTATTGTTAGTATGAAAACTTATTACAAAAAATAGAATGGAGATAAATAATTTATTCATAGTATTTAGGATTAGAAATGAATTAACAAGAAGCAAAAGTACAAAAAAAAATTATATCTTAATCAATCGGTTGTTTTTTCTATTATTTAAATGTGTTTTTATGATTAAACTGCTTACGTTTTAATCATAATAATTGTTCATTTAATTGAATTGATAAATAAAAATGTCTTTTTACTTTGTTATTGAAGATTTTTTACATAAATTTGTCAATTGCTTTTATTGGGTTTTGTATGCTTGATTGTTAGCTAAACAACGCATAATAAAGAGTATAGAATTGAAAAATATAAGATATTAATAAGTAAACATATGAAAAAGCTGTATTTATTATTTGTACTATTGATGAGTTTTGGAGCATTTATACTAAAAGCTCAACCTATTCAAATGACTCATTTAAATTTCGAATCAGGTATTCCTTCTAACTGGGTAATTTCTGCAAATGTTTCTGCTAATACTGCTGTAGCTGCAACAGGATCTCAGTCTTGTAAGTTAAAACCCTCGACAACACAAGTAACTTTAACATCTCCTACTTTTACAAGAACACCAGCTTGTAATGTGAGATTAGAGTTTTCTCATATTCCAATGCTTAAAAACTTATCTGGTGGAGTTGGAGGAGGAAAGGTAGAGATTTCTATAGATAATGGATTAAGTTGGGTTGTATTATCTACTTCTGGATCATCAACTTCACCAACTACTTATGATGCCTCATATGGAGCTGGTTTAACAAGTTTTACAGGTAGTTTCCGTAAGCTTGACTATTATAAAGATTCTGATCCATTAGTTACTGTGCCTGAATCAAGCTTGGATAAATCATATTGGAGAAACGAAGTTTTTTACTTAGGTAATAGTCTCGGTACGGCTACCAGTTTTAAAATTAGATTTATTCTACCTCAAACTCCGCCTGCTGATCAATTTGCAGGTTGGTATTTAGATGATATTAGACTGACTCAAGCTGCTACTTCTTCAAATACAATACGTATCCCTCAAATTCAATCATTTAATACTTATCCGAATCTATATAATTTGCCTAATTGTAATGATGTATTAGTTTCAGCAAATCTTAGATTCTTAGGTTCATCTGCTCCTTCAAATCCTGATTCAATTTATTTAGAGTATAAATATAATAATGATGCTACAGTAAAAAGAGCACAAATGATTCTAAATACAAGTAATAATGCATACGAAGGGAAGATCCCTTTTAATGGTTTTGATTCTTTGACACATTGGAGGTTAGTTGTTAATGATAATATTGGTAATAGGGTAACATATCCTTACGTCTACGATCATTTAAGTGAGTTTGTAAGTGTTAGAGGTTTTGTTGGAGAATTTCCAATGGCAACCACTGGTCTTTCAAGTCAGGAGATAATGATGAGGACAAATCAAAATAGAAACCTAACTCAAATGAGATATAGGGCTTCTGAATTAAATGCACTTGGATATAGAGCAGGACATATAGAAAGTTTGGTTTATAATGTAACACAAGCCACTGCTAACTATTTAATGAATGGATTTAATGTGTATATTGCTAATGTTCCAAGCAATTTTATTTTAGATCCTAATAATCAATATAGTGGTCACTTTACTCAGGTCTATAATGCAGCAAGCTTAATGTCCCCTCAAGCAGGATGGAGGGTTTTGAAGTTTATTCAACCTTATATGTGGGATGGAATAAGTGATTTATTAATTAAAGTATGTTGGGATAATCCTCCAGGAAGTGTTGGAGGGGTTACTAAGATTGAATGTATTCCAGCTCCTGGAGCATCAGGAGGAGTCCCTGCAGCTACTACATACCAATACTATCAAACTGGAGTTGGAACAACAGGTGCATGTTTTGCTCCGTTTAATGCAGGAGATGGAGCTGTAAATTTCAGACCGAATTTTAAATTTAGATTTGTAAATAATTGTAAATTAAAATATGATATTGGGGTTACAAATACCTTAGTACAACCATCAAATTATGTTGTTCAAGCCAATACCCCTACACCAATTAGAATTAGATTAAAAAACTTTGGAACTGATAATTTATCTTCAGCTAATATTGTTTATAAAATAGATAATGCAGCAAATGTTTCAGCTGGAACTTGGAGTGGCGTTTTGTTGAATGATGATTCTGTTATGTATCAAATCCCTTCTAATATTAGTTTTGCTCCTGGATTCAGATATTTTAAATCATGGACTACATTATTACCTCCGCAAATTGATTATGAACCTAAAAATGATACAGGCTATTTTGAGATAATTTCTTGTAATGGTCCAATGAGTGGAGAATATGCTATTGGTAATGTTAGTGGTTTTACTGCTGACAGGAAGTTCAATAGCTTCAAAGAAGTTTTTAAAATGCTTCAAGGTTGTGGAGTCTCAGGACCTGTAACAATTAAAATATTACCTCAAGGTGTGTATTCAGATTCATTGAGTTTCCCTACTAATATACCAGGAATATCTAACACGAATTTTGTTAAGTTTGTAAGTTCATCTTCTACTCAACAAGTTACTATTAAGGTTGATAAAATATTTAATGATGTATTTAATCTTTCAGGAGCAAAATATTTTAAATTTGAAAATTTGAATTTTATTTCTCCTGATAGTATATTCAATAGTACAAATGTAATAAGAATGAACTCTCTTACATCTGACATAGAATTTAAAAAGGTTAGGTTTGATAAGAATACATTAGGAATGAATATAAATTCATTTATATATGTTGGAGAGGCAAATAATATAACTATCGACAGTTGTACTTTTGATGGAAATGCCACTTATCAAGTATTCATAAAGGGGGCTTCTTCTTTGAATTTAAGTTCTGGAATTACGATAAAAAATTCCCAATTTAAAAATAATCTTGAAAATGCTATTTATTCAGAATACACAAGCAATCTTAATATTATTGGGAATAAATTTGATAATAATCGTATTGTCAGTGCATCAACAGTATACAATGTATTAGTTCAGTCGTCTAATAATTTCAATATTCAAAAGAATAATATAGTATTAAATAATGTTAATGCTATAGGATTGTCAAATATTCTCTCTTCAACAACAAGATCTACTATCGCTAATAATAAGATTAGTATTTCTAATAATAATGATAGTTCATCTATTACAAATATATCCGCAATTAATATGTTAAGCGGAGAAAATGTACTTATTGGCTATAATAATATTTATGCGAAAGACCTTGGTAATTTAGTTTCTTATGGTCTTAATTTAGGTATTACCGGTCAAACAATATCAAATATTAATGTAAATAATAATATACTGATAAGTGATGGATATGGTTTTGCAGTTTATACAAGGCCAACTTCATCTAATTCAATAAAATTCAGCAATAATGTTTATTGGAAAGAGTCAACACAAGTAAGTACACCAAGTTCTATAATGTGGAGGCTTAATACAGTAAATTGTACTACTCTTACTCAATGGCAAACCTTATTAGGATCCCAAGGAGACACAAATTCCTACGTGGAAAATCCAATATTTACTTCTTGGAATCTATTAAATACTTCTAATGCATTTTTATGTTATAAAGGTATTAGTATTACAGAAGTTATTGATGACTTTAATAATACATTAAGACCATTAACAGGAGGGACATGTATTGGTGCATTACAGTTCGACCCACCTCCAAGCAATATTTTTGTAAAAAAGGTTTGGATTGATAAAGGTAATTTTGATTTAGCATCAGATGGAACTGATTTATACTCTGAATGTGGATTAGGGAATGAATATATTAAAGTTATCTTTTCTAATATTAGTCAAAATAATATACTCCAAGGACAAATGCAAATGTGGTTTGCAATTGATAATCTACCTGTAACAAATAACCAAAAGGATACTATAAAATTTGACATTAATCCAAATGTCGATTATACATATACGTTTAGATTACCTTATAATTTTTCAGTAACAAATCAAAATAAACAATTTAAAGTAAGAGCATTTTCAGTATTACCTGTAGACCCAATTAAAGCTAACGATACTGCAAAATGTTATGTATTATCAAGACACCAACTGCCAGCATTAGCAGCTCAAAATGCAATAATTAATTATGGTGATTCAATCAATATGAGTATTGTTTCAAATGATTCAATATTTTGGTTTTTAAAATCTAATGATAATATTCCTGTGTTAAAATCAAAAAATTATCAGACTCAAAGATTGTATTCAGATACAGTTTTCTATTTTTCAAGAAAACAAGAAATTCCATTATTAAAGATTTCTGAAATTCAATTTACAAAAACTGGTAGTCCTGACGGATTAACTCCAAACTTACCAGCATGGGTGAATCAAAACTGTGCAATTGAGTTAACCAATTTAGGCAATGGAGCAATAAACCTAAAAAATTATAAAATTGAGTACATATTTGGGGCTGCAGGGGATAGTTTAAATCCTGCAATAACTCGTACATATACTTTCCCTAATTATATTCTTCCTGCTAATACTGCATTAGTATTACAATATGCAAACCAAATTTCTCCAGATTCCTCAAAAACACTATATATAGGAACTGGTACTTTTCTTACAAATTCAAAGGTAGGATTTTTACTTAAAGATACTAATAGTAATGTTATAGATGCATTAACTGTTAATGGAGTTAAATTTAGAACATCACATAATGTCCCAGCTAATGTATGGACTGGGCATGGTAAAACTCTCCCAGCTACATCTGCGGGTATAATTAGAAATACTACAAATGCAAAGGATTCATTAAATTGGATTCCAGCTTCTACTAATAAGTTTATGAGTATTGGGACATTAGATAGTAATTTAGTAATAGCTTATGATAATGGATGTTTTGGATATAAATCTCCATATAATATAACAGTTAGTGGAATCCCAACTGTGGATCCAGGAATTAGTGAAGTGAAAATACTTGGGGTTAATAAAAACGAAGTTTGTACCTTATTAGATGAAGAAATACAAGTTAAAATAACAAATACTGGTGTTTCTCCATTAAATTCAACTCCGATAAAATTAAACTTATATGAATTGCCTCAAACAACACCTACACTAACAGTTTATGATACATGCAATATAACTATTAATCCTAATGATACTATCACATATGTTTTATCACAAACCCTTAATCTTGCATCTCATTTAGGGGATAAAGATTTTAAAATTGAAGCAATTGCTGATTTATCTTCAGATGTTATTAGAATTAATGACACTTCTTCACTTATTGTGAAATCACTAATGACACCAGTTGCTCCATCATCACCAGGGGATTCAATCCCTTATGGAACATCTACTGTATTATCGACTCTTACAACATCCAATAATGCAATAATATGGTATAATAATCCTACTACATATAATGAATTAGGAAGGACAAATTTCCAAACACCTATATTATATGCTACAGATACATTCTATGTTGGAGAAATGTTACAAACAAAAGATTCGATTATTATTGGTACAGCTTCTACTCTTTTATCAGCCTTACCATCACCAATCAATCCATCTAACAAATATGCTAAAGAACAATACTTGTATAAAAATTCAGAACTTACTGCATTAGGAATAGGAGAGGGTAATATCAATAGTTTAGCATTTAGAATTGCTAAAATTGTTGGCTCTTTTAAGTACGAAAACTATACAATAAAAATTGGAACTACTACTGCAGAAACTCTAACTACATGGCAAACAAACCTTCAGGAAGTTTATTATAGTACTACAGATACATTACGCTCAACAAACCCTGCCGATACTGGTTGGAGAAATTATAATTTTAGTTCACCATTTTATTATGATGGAATATCAAATTTGATTATAGAAGTGTGTTTTGAATCTAAACAATTAACAACTCCTTATTCTACTCAAACTTACTTTACAAATGCCGGATTTAATTCAGTAATTGTTTATCGTTCGCAATTAACTCCAGTATGTGATTGGCAAGGAAGTCCGCAGATTTCTTCGCCAAATAGGCCAAATACAAAATTCTCATTTGAAAAATTTGGATGTTCCAGCCCAAGGACTCCTGTGGTTGTTAAAGTAGCTCCACCACCTGCATGCGATGCAGGAATACTTTCGATAGAAAATCCAAATACTCCGACCGTAATGTCTGGAATACCAATTCCAATTCAAGTAAGGATTAAAAATTATGGTACAGATACTTTAGTTAACCCAGATATAGAATGGACTGTTAATGGACAATTGCAAACTCCTTATCAATATCTTGGTAGTATCTTGCCAAATAAAGATACAGTTTTAACAATAGGAAATAAGATATTTATATCTGGTATTAATGAAATTATTGCTTGGACAAATATTTCATGTGATACAGTATTCAATGATAATGACTCTGCATCATTTAGTTTCTCATCATGTATTGGAAATAACACTTCAACAACAACTCTAACGATTGGGGGAGCAAATGCTGATTATCCTACAATTGGTTCAGCTATTCTTGCTTTAGAAGCATCAGGAGTTTGTGGTAATGTAGTATTTGAAATTAATCCTAAAGTTGGAGGTTATAATGAACAAATAGTTATTCCTCCAATTATCGGAGTAAGTGATGTTAGTACAATTACTTTTAGAGGAAATTCTCCTGATTCTAATGATGTATATATAATTTATGATACAGATACACTTACAGATAAATATATTGTGAAATTTGATAAAACATCTTATATCAACTTTGAGAATTTATCTATTAGGGCATTCTCAGATGCATCACCTGTAGTTATTGAGATTAACAACTCTAATAATATTAAATTAGAAAAACTTGTATTAACTGGCATTCCAAAGTCCACGCCACATACAGAAACAACAAAGCTGTTAGATCTTTATGGAATTAGTGATAATATTACAATTAATAAATCTCGCTTTGTGAGTGGAGCAAGAGGAATTACTACTAATTGGGGAGCAAATGATTCGACAAATAATCTTATAATAACAAATAATATATTTGAAGGTTATTCTTTCGATGCAATTGCTGCTTATAAAGTAAATAATTTTACTATTAAAGGAAATAAGATTCGTCAATATGCAAATCAAAATAATGCAAAAGGGATTTTTGTAAATACAATCTATGGAAGTTTAGATATCTCAAATAATGATATTTATTTAAAAGATGGTATAAATGTTAGAACAGGTATTGAAGTTAAGAGATATAATGGAGATAATTTCAATCCAGGATTAATTTCGAATAATGCTGTGTCGATGACAGGAACTAAAGCAATGAGTGCAATTGCATATATAGGACTTAATTTAGATACAGTTTATAATGTAAATGTTTTTTATAATACAATAAGCCTCTTCCCAAGTTTAAACAGTCCAAACTCAAGAACACTTAGTGTGTCTATGAATTGTTCTGGATTAAGAGTATTAAATAATAATTTATCTAATAGTGGAAAAGGATATGCATATTATGTATTATTCCCAGGAACTCAAGTAAGCTTGTCAAATAATAATAATTATTATTCCAATGGTGTAGCATCAATATTCTGGACTGGTATAAAACTTGATATTCCTGCTTTACAAGCAGCAAATGGACAAGATGCCCAATCTGTAATGGCTTATGCTCCATTTATTAATGATTCCTTACTTGAACTAAATTATCCAACTGATATAGTTAGAAGAGCGGAGCCATTAGATGATATCTACTTAGATATTTTAGGCAGATTTAGACCAGTTTCTCCAAAACCAACAATAGGAGCGTATGAATATCAATTTGTTGATTACGATGCAGGAGTAATAGATATTTTAGATCCTGAAAGTAAGAGATATGTTGAAGGACTTCCAATGACAGTAAAAGCTAAAGTTAAGAATTTTGGTTTATTTACAATGGATAGTGTTAAGCTAACTGCATTGATTAAATTTAAGCGAGATACAACTCATGTAATAGAGTCGATTACTGAGACCTTCTATCTAAATATGCCTTCTTTAACTGAAGCTGAATTTACATTTGCTGACAAACTATATCCTCCTTTGAATTTTAATGTATTTGACTCAATTTCAATAGGAGTTTTTACAAGTGCAACAAATGATACAATTCAAAGAAATGATACAATTTATAAGAATTTCTTAACAATACCAGGGTATAATCTTCAAGCAGTAAATACAGTTCAAATTACTGAAAGATGTCAATTATTTAATACTCCTATAAGTGTAAATGTTAAGAGTATTGGAGAAAATACAGTTCTACCAGGAGATTCAATTTGGATAGGATATGAAGTTGAAGGAAGACCTGACCTTGCATCGAGAGAACTATTATTATTACCTTATAATAATGCTAATCCAGTAGTAGACTCATTACAAAAGAATGAACAATTTACTTATACATTTAACAAGAAAGCTAATTTCTATCCTTTAGGATTAAACGATACTACATGGAATGTTCGTTCCTATGTGTATTTAAGAAAGGATAATGTTAGAATAAATGATACAACTACAAATATTACAGTTACTGCAAGGGTTTCTCCACCACCACCTATCCCAAGAGATACAGTAATTCATTATGGAACATGGGCTAAACCATGGGCTACTCAGGCTGATTCATATGCTATTAAATGGTTTAAGGATTCTACAGATGCAGCTCCATTCTATACTCATAATAATTATGGAATATCTACACAGTATTCCACAACACAGTTGTTTGTTGACTCCACATTCTATTTAAGGGTTAATCAAACAGGGGGATTTGCATGTAATAGTTTATATGTTCCACTTAAGGTAAATCTATATCCGAGATCAAATGTTGATGCCTCTATGGTTGGTTTCGATAACCAGGGGGTTGTTTATCCTCCTAAGACAGGATTCGTTTATATGTCATTTAATGAAGACCCAGATTTCTTTGATACAATAAAGGTTAGGCTTACTAATTTCGGCACACAACCTTTAAGTAATTTCCAAGTATCTTATGGAATAAGAACTGCAGATACAGGTGCTTATCAAATAGTAACAGAGACATGTACGGATATAATTCCAAGAGACTCATCTTATGTTTATAAATTTAATACTTTAGCTAATTTACATGATATAACAAAAACTTATAGGATTAGAACTTGGGTTAATGCTCCTGGAGATGCAGCAGTACAAAATGACACATCAGCTGTTTGGATGGTTAAACCAAAGAACGGCAACTCGGTATATTGTAATACTGTTGCTACTTTAGCAAATACATTAGATATTACTAAAGTACAGATAGGCAACCTTGACCATTCCTCTACTGCAACAGGTGTTAAATATACAGATTTCACTAAAACAGTATCACCTGTTAAGTTATTCAAAGGGGTTCCAGATTCATTGTATGTTATGAGTGAAAAGCCTTCTTCAATGTTGACAGGTGCTCCTGTAATTGAGGGTTGGGTTAGAGCTTTTATTGACTGGAATCGTAATGGAATGTTTGAAGATGATGAATTAGTAATGAGTCAAAGAGTAATTTCTGGTAGTTTCTCGAAAGGAAAGATAGAAGTGCCAACAACAGCTCTTAATGGTCAAACAAGAATGAGAATAACTTTATGGCAGATGAGAGATTCTACATATTTTGATGGATGTACACCACCAATTGCAGGAGAGGTTGAGGATTATTTAGTAACAGTAGTAAATCCTCAAGAGTATGATGCAGAGTTAATGAAATTTATTTCTCCAACTGCATTATTAGTCAATCCAGTTAATGATGTTACAGTTGTACTAAGAAATACAGGAGTACAACCTCTAACATCCGCTACAATTACATGGCAAACTAACGATGACCCAATTCAAGTTTATACATGGGCTGGTAATCTTCAATCAGGAGACAGACAAATTATAACTCTTGCAAATGTTAATCTAAATCTTGGTCAAACAAGATTTGTAGCCTTTGTTGATGCATTAAATGATGTTGCACATTCAAATGATACAATAAGAATTGATTCTTATATATTCAAAACTTATAAAATACCATATACAACCACATTTGATGAAGCAAATGGACAACATAATGATGATTTCTATCCATTAAATATTAATCCAAACCTACCTACTAATTGTTGGCAATTTGGAACTCCTGATTCAATGAATAATGTTATTAAAGGAGCGTATTCCGCTCCAAACTGTTGGAAGACTCAATTATCAGGTCAATATCCAGCTAATAACGAAAGTATTCTATACTCTCCAAAATTTGATATTGGTATAATTAAGCCTGATACATTAAAGTTTATGCTTCGTCGTTCATTATCCTTTGGAGCATCTATGTATGTTGAATACTTAAGTTGGAATAGGACATGGGAACGTTTGGGCAAGAAAAATGATAAGTACGGTGTCAATTGGTATAATGGAGATTCTAATAGATTTGAATCAACTCTAAATTGGACAGAGGTTCAATACTCACTTGACCACCTTCTTTATAATATGGGTAATGAGGTTCAATTCCGATTTGTATTCAAATCAGGAACTAATCAAAACGATGGATTTGCAATAGATGATTTCAGACTTGAAAGAGGCCTGGGAGCTCAGGACGTAGGTGCAGTATCTGTTCAAACAGCTCCATCTATAACTCCTAATTATGGTTCATACTATTATCCAAAAGTAAGAATAAGGAATTATGGTAAGGACTTAGTAGATAATTTTGATATTTGCTATAAAGCTCAGGATATGTTTATCCCAATTTGTGAGGAAATTCATAATGCACAACTAAATATGGGAGATACAATGACCTACACCTTCAAACAAGGTAAATACGTTAATGTTGAGCTTGAAAATCCTTTCCAACTCTGTGCCTTTACACGTTTAAATCCAACGGATATCTATAACGATAATGATACTGCATGCAATAATATAGTAATAGGACCTTTGGAAAAAGATGTTGCTTTAATAGAAATAATAACTCCAGATGAAAACGTCGTTGCTAATGACCAAATTGAAGTAGCTATATTAATAAGAAACTTAGGTTTCCAAAGTGTATCAAGTCTTCCAGTTTATTACACAGTTGACGGAACTACAATCTATGGAGATACAATTATCTTTACACCAGATTTATACTATTCAGAAAGTTATGTATACAAATTCAAGCACAAATTTAAATCATTCTTTGGAGCTACAAACCTAAAGGTATGGACAGGACTTGTGGGTGATTTCTATCATGATAATGATACTCTTTATAAGAGAATTAATGGTACAACATCTACATTAGATATTGAAGCAAGAGAAATTCTTGTAGATGACTTTAACCCTACAAATATTGGAGTTCAGCTTACAATTTCTAATAATAGTTCAATGAGTGTTGACAGTATTCAGGTTGGGTATTATATTAATGGAGATATCAATACTGCAGTGATAGAGAATTATAGATTGAATAATGCATTGCCAGCAGGAAGTCTTGGATACCATTATTTTACTACTACTCTATCAAGAGCGAATGCTCCTTATACAAGTATTTGTGCATTCGTTAATGTACCTGATGATAATAATCCAACTAATGATTCAACATGTTCTATTAGGATGGGTTACCACGATGCAATTGCCGATACAGTATTTATTGAACATACTTCAAGTACACAGGCGAGAGTTCAACTACAAGCAAGAAATATTGGAATACTTGGAGGTCCATCCATAGTTAAGGCTTATTTAGTTGTTGATGGCAACTGGTCTTCACCAATCCAACAAGACTTTAACTGGACTTACGACGAACCAAACCCAAAATACATCAATTACATGACCTTTACTCAAACTATCCCAAGAAAGGATAATAAGAATTATAACGTAATAGGATTTATAAAATATGAAGATGATTATAATTTGAGTAATGATACAACCTATGTTTGGAAGGTAGTAGGTTTAATTGGACTTGAAGATGAAGTAGAGGTTAAGGATGAATTTACACTTGACCAAAACATACCTAATCCATTTGAAAACAACACGAAGATACCATTCTATCTACCTAATAGTGGAACAGTAAGGTTCTTTATAATGGATAATTTAGGAAAGTTAATCTATTCTGAGAACAAAGAATACCCACAAGGAAGCAATTCAATAGAGTTCAATGCACAAAATCTTCCACAGGGAATATATTACTATACAATGGAATTTGATGGTAAGAGAAAATCTAAAAAGATGATAATAGCCAAGTAAGCCCAATTCTTATAGTGATATAAAAACAAAAATCCCCTTGAAAACCAAAATAAAATGGAATTTCAAGGGGATTTTCTAATATAATTCAATTATTTTACTTATCTTTGCAAATGCAAGGGAATGAAAACCTTATCCCTTAACAAAATCACAGAAATTCCAAAAACTACATTATGGTACCTACCACAACGCTCATGTGGTAGGTACCATAAGGGGCGTGTGGTAGGTACTATAATACTGCTATGGTAGCTACCATACCAGTATTTAAATCAAGGAAAAAAACTTTTAAATCAAAGAAAAATTCTTTTTTATCAAGAGAAAATTCGTTTAAACTTGATAAAAATAAAATCTCTTCCAATTAATTCCTCAAATATCTATCCTATTTAAAAATAAATCCATAACTTTGACACTTGAAACATATAAAATAATATGTGTGAATAAGTATATGATTATAAATCCTAATAATAGAGAAGAGCGGAATTGCAAATTCGCACGACGGAATCCAGTACGACGGAAATTTTAAATTATGGTTGTATCACCTCATTGCGAGGACGTAGGACGAAGCAATCCAGAGAGTCATGTAAACCCTTTGTTAAGATAATTAATCTGGATTGCTTCACCTTCGGTTCGCAATGACGCAAAGCATACTTTGTTTCCGTTGTGCGGG
>JAEZKK010000022.1 GCA_023415495.1 Bacteroidota bacterium | reverse complement strand
CTGCTATGGCGTCCCGTAGCGCTCCGGCGCACCGGCTTGACAGCACCATCTGCATGCTTGGCATGACGCCGGTCGACGCAGTCTCGGCCCGGTAGTTTGCGGGGATGATATCGCGCGCCCGCTGCTCCGGCGTCATGCCGGGGTGCTGGTCAGCCATGGCTTGCGCCCTCCTGCTTGGGCTTTAGGGCGGAAAGGCCGGCGTCCGTCAGGTCGATCCAGCGGGCCGCTCCGGAGTCAGAGCGGGACCGCGCCGTGGCGAGGCCCTGCGCAATCAGGTCTTCGGCGATGGCGTCTTCATCTCGGCCGACGAACGGCATGTTGAAGTAGGCGCGCTCCAGAGCATCTTCGCGGCGCATGGTCACGCGCCCTCCTTGGCGGTCGTTTCGGTGGGGAGGAGGTTGGCGGCGCGGGCCTTGGTGATGGCGGATCGGACCATCTGGAAGCGCGGCGTAGCCCGCTCCTCGCCCTCCGCCGTCACGGCGTCCATCCCGTTCAGGGCGTCGCCCATAGCCTCCATCTCGGCATAGGCATCCTTCAGCGCCTCCGCCAACTCCCGCGCCAGTTCCCCGGCCTGGTCTCCCGGCATGACTTCAACCAAGCGGCGGATCATCGCCGCCAGTTCCACGTAGTCGGCCGGGTCTGGCCGAGCGTCGCTCGCCTCGCCCGCGCGCAGGTGAGCGGCGAAGGTGGTGGCTTTTCCGGCGAGCCGGAGGGCATCGGACTTCAGGGCTTCGATGTCGGCCATGGTCTAGCTTCCTCTCGTTTCTGTTCAGTACGGGACGACCTCTTCCGCCGGCACAAGGCCACGGTCGAGGCCGCAGTAGATGCATGCAGCGATCCGCTGCGCCTGGGAGACCGGCACGGCGACCTCTCGGCTGCAGTACCGGCAGGTCGCTCCCTGCACCGGCTCGTCCTCACTGCCGCGCAGGTGCCACGGCATGCAGACGACAGGGGTGATGCTGGTGACGGACGCAGGGCGCATGGTGGCTCGTTAGGTTTCCACCTGGGCGGCAGGCTGGCCGCTGCCCCGGCAGGTAAACGCCCCGTCTTCACCGGGGCCGTGGGTGACGATCTTCCCCGCCTTCACGGTGACCATCTTTCCGCATACGGGGCATTTCGCCTGGGGGCGCTGCTGGGGCTGGCTCATGGCTCTCGTTCTTGCGGTGGTCAGGCGGCGACGACTTCGGCCGCCAGCATCGTGTTCACGCGGTCGATCCGCTGGCCGATCCAGTGCATCACCGGGACGGCCATGGAGTTTCCGAGCGCCTTGTATCGGGGGCCGTCCGGGCACTCGCTGGCGGGCTTCCCGCGCCACGGGATCAAAGTCCAGTCGTCTGGGAAGCCCTGTAGGCGCTCGCATTCGCGCGGCGTGAGTCGGCGGACAGCGGAACCAGTCAGGGTGTGCGGCTTGTCCCCGCCGCCTCCACCGCAGCGGAGTGCAGGCATCACTTCCCCGCCTAGCTCTGCTGGGGCCCCGCCCTCTCGACCACGCAGGCTGACCGCTTGCGCAATGAGGTGCCCTGCTTGTCCTTGGTTGTCGTCTGCGCCACAAGTTCCAACGCCGTTTGCAGTAAGGGCGGCAACGATCTGCCCCGACGTTCTGCTCGGCTGAGAATGCCCTTGCAGGCTGTGGCGCTCAAAAAGTACCGCCGCGGCAGGGCGCCAGTCTCCAAGATATCCGACAACGAAGATGCGACGGCGTTGCTGGGCCACTCCGGCAAACTGAGCGTCAAGAGTTCTCCAGGCGAGCCCGTAACGGAAGGGACCTGCGGGTGGGACGACGCCGGCGTTCTGCCATCCTCCGCTTGGGGGCTGGTAAGCGAAGTCGCTTGGGTATCCTGCGAAACAAGCGAGGACGGCTCCGAAATCTCGACCCTCGTTATTTGAGAACACGCCGGTGACGTTCTCCCAAACCAACCAGCGGGGGCTGAGGCGTTTAGCAAGGCGAGCATATTCGAGGGTGAGGACGCCACGCTCGCCATCCAGGCCCGCTCGGCGTCCGGCTTCACTGAAGTCCTGGCAGGGCGTTCCACCGACAAGAAGCTCAATTGGGTCATACTGTCCGGCCTCGATGGTCGTGAAGTCCCCGTGCAGGGGCACGGTCGGGTAGTGGTGCTGGAGGACGGCCCGCGGGAACGCCTCAATTTCCGAGAGGAAGGAGGCGCGCCAGCCGAGCGGGTGCCACGCGACCGATGCGGCCTCGATGCCGCTGCACACAGAACCGTACCGCATGTCTCGCGGGCTCCATTGGTTGGGGGAGGTGGGCGACTGAGTGCCTTTGGCACCAAAGTCACTGAGTCGGCGGAAGGCTCTCAGCCCTCCACGGCGGGGGCGCTGTAGGACAGGCACAGGCCATCACTCTGCGCGACGGCGTAGCCGTGGAAGTCGCTGTCCGCCGCGCACCACGCCCCGTGCGTCCATCCGGGAAAGGGCTGCTTGGTCCGATAGGATCGGCAGACGACGCAGCTGGCGCCCGTCTCGCGCAAGGCCCGGAGCTTGGCCTCGGCCTCCAGCCGCTTGCGCTCGCGGCGCCGTGCCTCGCTGGCTCGGGCTGCAGGGGTGTTTCGCCGGGCCATCACTTGCCCTCCCCTGCGGAGGCGGCGGGAGGAGGGGGAAGGGGCTGAAAGCCGAGGATGACCTTGTCCGGCACGCTGGTGGTGGTGACGGAGCACATCCAGCACGGCCAGTTGTAAGCGGCCTTCCCGATGCCGTCGTTCCAGCACAGGATGCGGCGACGCGGCTCCTTCTCGTACGGGAACTGGGTGAGCGCCAGAACCTCATGCCTGTCGATCTTCGGCGCCGTCTCGATGGGCAACCACCCCTGCTTGGCGGGCTGGGGAGAGGCGGAGAGCATGGCGCGGACCTCGCACGCCTTCCTATAGGTGCCGATCTGACCGTCCCGATTGACCATCGCCATGCCCTGCGGATAGGCAAACTTGCTGATGTGGTTGGACAGCGCGTCTATCTCGTCCATCGCCCAGCAAAGCGCCTCACGCACCCCCTCCGACCCCTCCGGCACCTCCGGCGCGGCGGTGGGGGTGCGCGCGTTCCAGGCGGCGAGGGCGGCAGCACCGCCGGCCTCCTCGTCGTAGCGCCCATCCTCAACGATGGGGCCGCGCGCGCCGCAGTCGTTGCAGCGGGCCTGATAGG
>JAEZKK010000005.1 GCA_023415495.1 Bacteroidota bacterium | reverse complement strand
ATTTATTTTTCCTTGATATCTTTTCGAAGAAATTCAGTTTATTTTCAAGTAAATAGCTATTCTATCCCAATAGAATTTGATTCTACGAAAATAGAATCAAATTCCACCCGCGTAGAATTTGATTCCATAGCAACAAAACAAGTTTTTTTACGCCTAAGACTTGATTTTTGTTTCTTAATATTAACAGGTCATAAAAACACAAATAAAATCTATTCAATAAAGATTGTATATTTGCAACTCGTTTTTTTAAGCATATTAATTTATATTTTATGGCAATTAGTTTTTGCATTAGAGAGAATCAAGAGTTTATAACTCTTATTCAACTCTTGAAATTTGTTGGAATAGCTCAAAGTGGAGCGATGGCACAGGAATTAGTAGAAGATGGTCTGGTTAAGGTCAATCATCAGGTCGATTATCGTAAAAGAGCTAAAATCAGAAGGGGAGATATTGTAGAGATAGATGATGAGGTGATTGAAGTCAATTAATAACTAGTTTTTGATATATAAAAAGAAGATTTAAGTAATAAGAGAAAAGGAAGTAACGTTATAAACAGAATTTGAAAAAAAAAGAAATTTATGGATTTAAGCAAGATTTTATCTATTTCAGGCAAACCAGGATTGTATTTATTGGTATCACAAACTAAAACAGGTGCTTTAGTAGAATCTCTATTAGATGGGAAAAGACAACCAGCTTTTTCTAACGAAAGAATAAGCTCATTAGAAGACATTAGCATTTTCACTCTTGAAGAGGATATTCCTTTGAAAAAAGTTTTTGAACTAATTTACTCTAAAGAAAATGGTGGAGAATGTATTAGTCATAAATCGGATAATAATAAGATAGTTCAGTATATGGAAGAAATACTTCCTGATTTTGATAGAGATAGAGTATATGTTTCTGATATGAAAAAACTTTTCTCTTGGTATAATATTCTTAATGCAAAAGGATTGATTACAATAGAAGAAGTAAAGGAAGAAACTATCTAGGATTGCAATAGCAGGGGTTATCCATTCTTATCCTTGTATAAGGGAAAATAGATTTGATAACCTCTTGCTCTTCCTTATTCATTTGTATTGCTCTTAAATCCAAGTATACTAATCCAATCTTACTAAATTCTCTTGGAAATTTCCTAATTGGATTATCCCATAAAATAAGACTATCAATTTTCATTAGGCTCATTTTATCAGGTAGAGCATCGATATTATTGGATGAAAGGTCTAAATATTTTAGTTTTTTTAGATTAGTTATTTCGCAAGGGACAAAGGAAATACTATTCCTTGATAGAATTAGTTTTTCAAGATTATTAAGTTTGAGAATCTCAATGGGAAATTCTTTTAGCCTTTTCTTTTTTAAGTCTAATATCCTAACATTATCAGGAGTTTTTAGAGCAGAATCCAAATTATTGTAATATCCTTCTTTTTGAGTAAATGCAGAAAAAGATAATGAAATGAATAAAACTAATAATAAAATTCTACCTTTAAGTTTTCTCATACCTAACCAAGCATTTTCTTTGCTAGCTCAACGTCAAGAGCAATATGTTTTCTAAGTTCTTCTAAACTGTCAAATTTTTTCTCAGGTCGCATAAAGTCAACGAAATGAATTCTAATTGTTTTGTTGTATAGGTCTTGAGAATAATCAATAATAAATACTTCAAGCACAATTGGAGAGTTTTCAATAGTAGGTCTAATCCCAATATTCAATACTCCATTATAAAAAACTCCATCAATATTAACTCGAACAGTATAAACTCCAAATCTTGGAAGAAGTTTATTTTGGTCAATCTCAACATTAGCAGTTGGAAATCCAATCTTTCTCCCAATTTGATTTCCTTTAATTACCCTTCCATTAAAAATATAATCCCCTCCAAGCATTTTCTTTGCCAAACTTATATCTCCCTTTTCCAAAGCTTTGCGTATCTGAGTTGAGCTAACTTTAATATCTTGATAGTATTCGCATTCATTGGTTCTCTCTATCAAAACTTCTTTCTCTTTTGCTTTCTTTTGGATGTTTTCAAACTCATCTGGCGATTTATTTCCAAAATTATTGTCGTATCCGAGAAGGATATATTGAATTGAATACTTATCAATGATTAATTCCAAAAACTCAGTAGCAGTTTTCTTTGCAAATTCTTCAGTAAAAGGTATTGTAATAATCTTTTCAAACCCTAAAGATGCTAATTTCTCAAATCTTTCTTCCGAGGTTTGAAGTAATTTTATTGCATTTTCTCCCCATTGCTCAGTTAAAACTAATCGCGGATGCTTATCAAATGTTATAATTATTGGTTTCGTGCCTAATTTATTAGCTTTCTCTTTAAGAATATTCAATAGCTTTTGATGTCCAATATGAACTCCGTCAAACATACCCACACTAATTGCTGGTCTGAAACCAAAATCTATTTCTTTATCTAATGATATTATTTCCAATTTCTATCCTCCATAATTTAGGAAGGCAAAATTACTAAAAACCCACGAATAAACGTATAATAATGAATTTATATGTTTATTGAAAGGATTTTATTGATAAAAATCCAAGATATAAACAATTCATTCAAATTATAATTCTCTCTTTATCAATTAAAGAAAAACTTTTTCATGAAAATCTTCTTTATTCTTAGAAAAAAATGTAAATTCGCAGCTTGTAATCCGAATAAAAAATAGAAAGTATAAATAATATTACTTATGGAAATAATAAGTAGAGGTAAGATATCTCAAATTATAGGTGCAGTTATTGATGTAAGTTTTCCTGAAAATGAAAAACTACCAACTATTTATGATGCATTAAGAGTTGTAAAGGAAGATGGAACATTTATTATTTTAGAATGTCAACAAAATATTGGAGATTCAACAGTTAAAACTATAGCAATGGATTCAACAGACGGTTTGAAGAGAGGACTTGTTGTAGAAAACCTTGGAAAACCAATTTCAATGCCTGTTGGAGAGCATATAAATGGCAGATTATTCAATGTAATAGGTAAAACAATTGATGGAATAGGAGAGGTTGACTCAACAAATTCATACCCTATTCATAGAGATCCTCCAAAATTTGACACACTATCTACTTCACAAGAAGTATTATATACAGGTATAAAAGTAATAGATTTAATCGAGCCATACGCAAAAGGGGGAAAGATTGGGCTTTTCGGAGGAGCAGGTGTAGGGAAAACCGTTTTGATTATGGAAATGATTAATAATATTGCAAAGAAGTATTCAGGTCAATCTGTTTTCACAGGAGTAGGTGAAAGAACTCGTGAGGGAAATGACCTTTTAAGAGAAATGCTTGAGAGTGGTGTTATAAAATATGGAGATGAATTCTTAAAGTCAATGGAAGAAGGAGGATGGGATTTATCCAAAGTTGATCCAAAAGCATTGGAAGAATCTAAATGTACCTTGGTTTTCGGTCAAATGAACGAACCTCCTGGAGCAAGAGCAAGAGTAGCTCTTTCTGGACTTACCCTTGCTGAATATTATCGTGATGGAGATGAGAAAACAGGTGGAAGAGATATTCTATTATTTATTGATAATATATTCCGTTTTACTCAAGCGGGTTCTGAGGTGTCTGCACTTCTTGGTCGTATGCCTTCAGCAGTAGGTTATCAACCTACGCTTGCTTCTGAAATGGGTATAATGCAGGAAAGAATTACTTCTACAAAAAGAGGCTCCATTACATCTGTCCAAGCAGTTTATGTTCCTGCTGATGACCTTACTGACCCAGCTCCAGCTACAACATTTGCCCACTTAGATGCTCAAACAGTATTATCAAGAAAGATTTCCGAATTAGGTATTTATCCTGCTGTTGACCCATTGGATTCAAGTTCAAGAATTCTAACTCCAGATGTTGTGGGAGAAGAGCATTATAAGGTTGCTCAAAAGATTAAAAATATATTACAACGCTATAAAGAGCTTCAGGATATTATTGCTATTCTTGGGATGGAAGAACTTTCTGACGAGGATAAATTAGTAGTATCAAGAGCAAGACGTGTTCAAAGATTCCTTTCTCAACCATTCCACGTTGCTGAGCAATTTACCGGTATTCCTGGAGTGTTTGTAAATATTGAAGATACTATCAAGGGGTTTAATATGATATTAGATGGAGAGGTAGACCAATACCCTGAGGCAGCCTTTTCTATGGTAGGAACTATTGAGGAAGCCATTGAAAAAGGCAAGAAATTATTAGCAGAATCTCAAGCATAGTATTATGAAAGTAAAGATTATTTCTCCGGAGAAGACAATTTATGAATCTGATATTAGCCTAATACAATTACCAGGCTTGGATGGATCATTTGAGATATTGAAAAATCATGCTCCAATTATATCTGTATTAAAGAAGGGTTCAATAAGAATAATAGATTCTAATCAGAAAGAAATATTCTTTGAAATAAATAGTGGAGTTATAGAAGGGGGCTATAATATTTTCAATATACTAATTCAATAAACCTATACTTTATATAATAAAATAAGGCTGGATTTTTATCTAGCCTTATTTTTTTGAATAAATTCTGCTGAATCTTTATTCTATTTTTCTCTTTTTTGGTTTCCATTTTTTGTTTTTTGGTTACGATTTTGTGTATTTTGCTTTGGATAGTTAGTGTTTGGAGATAAAATATGGGTATAAAAACAGTATTAGGATAGAATTTTTTCAAAAAACTGTTTTGTGTAAATCAGGA
>JAEZKK010000031.1 GCA_023415495.1 Bacteroidota bacterium | reverse complement strand
CCGGTATGCTTTCTAATAATGTGCCTTGAATATCTTCTACCTCTGTAGCTAGTAAAATGGTGCCCACTACCTCATCAAAACATAAAGCACGTATTTCTCTTTCTAGTTCACCTGATTGTATGTTTTTAATTACCAATACATACCCCATCCGACTAGCTGTCTCTTCTATGGCATCAATAATTCGCGCCACAAAATCACCATTATGTTCCACTGCTGCTCCATCACCTATGTATTTAATAAACATAATGTTCTTTTTATTAAATTTTTTTGAATAGCCACTTTGTTGAGCTAAATCTATAATGGTTTGTCTTGTTTGCTCACTCACCCCCGGCTTATTATTCAGTGCCAAAGATACTGTTGCTGGTGAAACTCCAACTAATTCCGCTATGTCTTTTAACGTCATTTGCATCATTCCATTTTCTTTATTTTCATATTCTTAATTACATTCTATAAATATATATTAATCAATTTTTATTAAAAATCAAGTAGTTTTTTAATTTTTATTTTATTTTTTTTATAATTTCTTATATAAATACCATCAAATAACGTTATTCCATGTTGATTTTTACTAGTATCAGTCTTTTTTCATTTAATTTGCTTTTAAAACTACTTAATTCATACCCCTTACTAATTTAGTTAAATTTTATATAATTTTAATAATATTTTAATAATATTTTTAAAATTAAAAAAAGTCTGTAATAAAATCACCTAAAGGTTATTTCATTACAGACTTTTTTATATTCTATAAATCTCTAATCGTGTATGGGATTTTTAATTCCCGTACTCTGTCTTACTACTAGCTTAGGCCTTAATATAATCTTTACTGTCTCATCTGAATAAGTATTTATTTTTTCATCAAGTAATTTTACTGCATACTCTCCTAATATTTCTTTATTCACACGTACGGTAGTTAATGTCTGATCCAGCATCATACAAAAAGGTATATCATCAAAACCAATAATAGATAGATCTTCCGGGACCCTAATCCCTAATTCCCTAAATGCTTTTACTGCTCCAATCGCTATCGTATCATTTCCAGCAATATAAGCTGTAGGCAATGCCCTCTTTGTTTGCAGTTCCATCAGCATCTCTTGATAAGCCCTATCCAAGGTTGGCATAACCTCAACAATACTGTGTTCTTCACATCTTAATCCTAATTCATCCATGGCTCTTTTAAAACCATTTAGCCGTTGTACTGTATTCGTAAATTTAATACTACTATCAATATAGCCTATGTTCCTATGTCCCAATTGATATAAATACTGTGTGGCCATTCGGATGCCACCATAGTTATCCATTACTACAGCATCAATATCTACATTTTCAAACATATTATCTAAAACAACGATAGGAATCTGAAGTGCTTGTAGCTCTTTAAATGTACTATCTTGAGCTTCAGTAGCAAGAAAGATCATCCCTGAATACTCTTCAAAATTAATGCTTATTATTTCTTTTTCCCATTGGTCTGCAGCGATGTTTTTTATAATGATATTATACTTTCTCTCACTGCTAGCCCCTTCAATTGCATCAATAATTCGTGCTATAAAATCTCCGTTTTGTTCAAAGGCTATGCCACTATTTATGTATTTTATAAGTAAAATATTTTTTCTCGTTTCACTATTCTTTTTACTTATAGCATACCCATGTTTACTGGCTATTTCCCATATCAACTTCTTAGTATCTTCTTTTACAGCTCCCTTATTATTCAACGCTAATGATACTGTTGATTGTGAAACGCCTGCTATTTCTGCAATCTCTTTAATCGTCATCTCTACCACTCATCTTCCATTTTGAATATTGTCTTTAAATTTATTACTTATCCACTACCCTAGACAAAAAGAATGAATGTTTTCCAATACATTACCCTTAATAGGTCTTACTTTGAAAATCATTCTACCTTTATCTAATAAAATTAAACATCCTAATCTCTATATTATATTATTTATTAAATTATTTCAATTAATACTCCAACTCTTCTCTCCATTTAATAATATTTTTTTCACATATTCAAGAAATAAAGTTCACCACTCACTCGCCAAAGCTTATGACCTATTAGAGAAATCTTTTACTTATATTCTATTATAAGGTTATATATTTTTAATAAAAATTATAAAATTATTTATTAAAATATAGCATATTTTTATTAATTATGGTATCCTATTTTTGCAAAAACCTACAATAATCTTATTTATTATCTATCAACTGTTCAGTAAATTATCATATTTTTTCCAGGAGGTATCTTATATTTATGTCAAAATCAACACTTACCAAATCAAAGAGTAAACTATTTAATCAACTTATTGCTATTTTCCTTACCCTAAGTATCTTACCTTGTGTTTTACTTACAACTATCAGTACTCAAACAGCTACTACGACCCTCGAAAGCACGCTAACCACCTATTCTGAGAAAATTATAGACCAGCTCCTATACAACATAGATTACTTTGTAAATAATACTAAAATTGTTATGGCCGGCTTGTCTGTTGATCAGTCTATTATCCAATATACTAGTCAATATGACTCTCTTTCTCCTGAAGAAAAAACTTCTCTTAAAATTTATCTTAATAATAAATCAACCAACGTCACTTCCAACTATAACATCATAAAAAACATCTCTCTCTTAAACAACAACAGCATTGTCTATACAACTCTCATAGATTCTACAAATTTTGAAAACCTCTTACAAAAAGAGGATTTTAAGACTCAAATTACCAATCTAGCCCCTAGCACTTTTATCTGCTATGGTTCTACTGATAATAATACTTCATCTATTTACGCTATCATCAAACCACAGGGGGTAGCGCATTGTGCTATTGTCTGTGAATTAGATACACAGGTTTTCACTGAACTTATTAACCTAGCTACTATCCAATCTATTCCTATTATGATTTGTGATCCAGAGGGTAATATCATTTTATCAGATACGCCTAACTTAATAGGCACCAATGCCTTTGAACTTAATCCTGGCTATATTCCCTTGATAGACTCCCTCCAAGAAAACTCTTCCGTGTTTCCAAGCAAAGCTCACTTAACAAGTATGGCCAAACTCAGCAATGACTGGTCAATTATTATTGATGCACCTTTATCTATTTTAAAAAACGACTACACAAAACTCCTACAACTTATTGCTTTTTTACTTGTTTTAGTACTTTTTATAAGTCTTGCTATAAGCTTTGTTTTTTCCAAGAAACTTGTGCGTCCCATCAAAACTATTGTTACTTATATGCAAAAAATACAGGAGGGAAATCTAGAGTCTGAAGAGGTTTTGCAAAAACAAGTTGTTCCTTCAAA
>JAEZKK010000025.1 GCA_023415495.1 Bacteroidota bacterium | reverse complement strand
AAAATACATATTTCTACAAGCAAGATGTAGTTGTAGAGCCTAATACCTATTACCAATTTTCTGTGGATTGTTTAAATATATGTGCAACCTCAACACCGATTCAAAATCCAATATTACAGTTTCAAATAAACACTCAGCCGATAGGAAGTGATTTAACTTTACTTTATAATAATTGTAATTGGTATGAGTTCAAAGAAGTATGGTATAGTGGAGCAAATACAATAGCATCAATACGGATGATTGATTTGAATACTATCCCGGGAGCAAACGATTTTGCAATAGATAATATAGCTCTAAAAAAACTATGTAAGGCGGTTGATAGTATTAGTATTAAGGTTGTTAATCCAATAATTGATACTATTAATATTGATGTGTGTGATAATAAATACCCTATTGATTACTATGATAATACTTATTATTTCCCAGGTTGGTATCATTATCTTTTTAAAACTAATGATTTGATTGATAGTATTCATGTGTTGAATGTTCAATCTCTTAGTACTTATAATATTGATATTTATGATACAATTTGTCCAGGAGAAAACTATGAGTTAAATGGTTTTAATGTAAATGCTTCTGGGAAGTATACGCTTGAAAAACAAAGTATTGATGGGTGTGATAGTATAATTAATCTTTATCTTGAACTTTATAATACAAGTGATACTATTATCGATGCGGTAATATGTCAAGGGCAGGTTTATAATGATTTCGGATTTAATGTATGGGAAGGGGGCGTTTATGAAACTTATTATAATTTTGGTGGGGAGTGTTTAAGTAAGATTACATTAAATTTAGAAGTAATTAGTGATATTCATTTGCCAAATTTCCCAGAAGACTCTATTTCGGCTGAAAAATATCCTATTCGATTGGATGCAAGCTGTTCTGGATGTTTATCATATAAATGGAATACTGGCTCAACATCACCAATTTTAGATGTTTATCATCAAGGAGTTTATGTGGTTTGTGTAGAGTCTATTTGTGGGAGCGTTTGTGATACCGTATTGATAACAAATCCAGATGTTGATATATTTATGCCTAATAGTTTTACTCCATTAGAATCAAATAACATTAGTTTTGGCATTAACACACAAAGAGAAAAAATAATATTATTGAGTTTTGAGATTTATAATCGTTGGGGAGAGAAAATATTTGAAACAAGTGATATAAATAAGGAATGGGATGGGTATTATAAAGGAGGGTTATGTATGAATGGAGCCTATATTTGGAGGATTTTATATAAAACTATTTACACAGGAAATTTAGTTTTTGAGAAGAAAGGGGTTGTAAACTTGATAAAATAGTTAGATAATAGAAATAAAAACCTTATTTTTGTAGCAAATTAGATATTAAAATGAAAAAAATACTTGTAACAGGAGGTGCTGGTTTTATTGGCTCCCATCTTTGTGAACTATTGCTTAATGAGGGTAATGAGGTAATTTGTTTGGATAATTATTTTACTGGAAATAAGAAAAATATAGTCCATCTTTTGGATAATCCATATTTCGAATTGATTCGCCACGATATTTGTTCTCCTTTTTTTATTGAGTGCGATGAGATATATAATCTTGCTTGTCCTGCTTCGCCAATCCACTACCAATATAACCCTATAAAAACGGTAAAAACATCTGTATTAGGTGCATTGAATATGTTGGGTTTAGCAAAGAGAATTAATGCAAGGATATTGCAAGCCTCTACTTCTGAGGTATATGGTGATCCAATTATTCACCCTCAGGTTGAGTCATATTGGGGAAATGTAAACCCAATTGGAGAAAGGAGTTGCTACGATGAGGGTAAGCGTTGTGCTGAGACTCTTTTTGTGAATTATAATAAACAAAATAATGTTGACATAAAGATAATTAGAATATTTAATACCTATGGTCCTAAGATGCACCCTAATGATGGTAGGGTTGTAAGTAATTTTATTGTTCAGGCTCTTAAAGGACAGGATATTACTGTTGCAGGTGATGGTTCTCAAACAAGGAGTTTTCAATATGTGGATGATTTGCTTAGTGGTATGAAGAAGATGATGGAAAGCGAAAAAGGATTTACAGGTCCGGTAAATATTGGGAATCCTAATGAATTTACTATTTTAGAGCTTGCTACCAAGGTTATCGAGCTTACTGGTTCAAAGAGTAAGATTAGCTTTATTCCTCTTCCATCTGACGATCCAATGCAAAGACAACCTAATATATCACTTGCTAAGGAAAAGCTTGGGTGGAGCCCTATGGTTCAGCTAAATGAAGGGCTGGTAAAAACTATTGAGTATTTTGATAATGAACTAAGAAAATAAACCAAGTATGGAAGGTTTTTCAACCCCAATTTTATTCATTATTTTCAATCGATTAGATACAAGTCTTAGGGTTTTTGAAGAGATTAGAAAACAAAAGCCTAAGAAACTATATATTGCTGCTGATGGTCCTAGGAAAAATAATTCTAATGATATTGAGAATTGCAAAAAGACAAGGGAGATAATTAATAAAATAGATTGGTCTTGTGATTTAAAAACTTTGTTTAGAGATGAAAATTTGGGTTGTGGAAGGGCTGTTAGTGGTGCTATAAATTGGTTTTTTGAAAATGAGGAAATGGGGATAATACTTGAAGATGATTGTTTGCCACATGAGGATTTCTTTGGTTATTGTCAGCAATTGCTCGAAAAATACAAGGATAATGATTCAATTAAGTTAATTACTGGGGATAATTTCCAAAAGGGGAACACAAGGGGAGATGCTTCATATTATTTTTCTGCTTATTCTCATATTTGGGGTTGGGCTTCATGGTCAAGGGTTTGGAGAGAATACGATTTTTCAATGTCCAATATCAATAAGAATGATTTTGTTATTGCGATGAAAAGCTATGGCTTTTCTGCAAAAGAGAGGGAGATTTGGTTGGATAAGTATGAGCTTTTGAAAAAGAATAGGATAGATACATGGGATTATCAGTTTAGTTTTAGTATTTGGAAAAATAGGGGGGTAAATATTATCCCAAACTCAAATTTAATTTCAAATATTGGGTTTGGTGAAAGTTCTACTCACACAAAAGACAAGAAAAATCCACTTTCGAATTTGCCAACACAACCTATTCTACCACTTACACATCCAGAGAAAATAGAGATTAATACTTTTGCTGACAAGTATACATATAATGAGTTTTACAAGAAAAACATTCTTCAAATTCTTTACAGAAAATTTAAACGTACAGTAAATTATTAGAATATGGAAGATTTTAAATATGGAGGTGAGAAATTTGAGATAAGCTCAAAGAATCAACATAAATTATTAAAGTGGATTAAGCCTAATTCAAGGGTTTTAGAATTGGGTTCTGCAAGTGGTTATATTACTAAGTATTTGAAAAATAATCTTTCTTGTACTGTAACCTGTGTTGAATTAGACCCAGAAATGGCTAAGCACACAAAGGAGTTTTCTGAAAAAACAATAATTGGAAATTTAGATGAGGATAATTGGTGCAGAGAGGTTGAGGGAGAGTTTGATTATATTATTTTAAGCGATGTATTAGAGCATCTTCGTAATCCTGAGCATACACTTTCTAAGGCTATGGAGTTTCTAAAACACGAAGGGGAATTGCTTTTATCCATCCCTAATGTTTCTCATTCTGCTGTTGTGTTTAGTCTTTATGATGGAGATTTTAATTATGGGAAATTAGGTTTACTTGACGATACTCATATTCATTTCTTTACCTGGAAAACTTTCAATGCAATGCTTTCAAATTTAGGAATGAAATTAGTTGAGGGAGACCCTAAATTTAAATCTCCTGGTTGTACTGAGTTAAAGAAATTTATTATTAAACACCCACTAATTGCAATTTTTGTGATTTTAAGAAAGGATGCCTTTACTTATCAGTTTTTTACAAGGTGGAAAAGGCAGGAGATTGGATTTAAGACCAAGAGAATGAAAAGAATGCCACATATCATCCAATTTACTAAATTAGTTTTAGACGATTTTGCTTATTTCTTCTATTCTCTTTTGTTTCCAAATAAGAAGTTTAAGAAATGAAAACCTCAGTTCTAATTCCTGTTTATAAATCGCAATTATCAAAATTTGAGGTTTTATCCTTTGAAAAATGTTTAAAAACCCTAAGCAACTATGATATTTATATAGTAACATTCCAAGAATTAGACCTAAGCATTTATAAAGAAATATCAAAGAATCTGGGAAAGGAAATAGAGTATTCTTATTTTGATAAATCTTATTTCTCTTCTTTAAGGGGGTATAATAAGCTAATGATGAGTCAGGAATTTTATTTAAGATTCAAAGACTATGATTATATGCTTATTTACCAGTTAGATGCTTATGTGTTTAGAGATGAATTGGATTATTGGACAGGATTGAATTACGATTATATAGGACCACCATGGTTCGAAGAGTATAAGAGCTTTGAGGAGGGAAAAAGGCTCTGGAAGGTAGGAAACGGGGGGTTATCTCTAAGAAAGATTCAGAAGTTTATTGAGATAACTAAAAAAGAGAATTATAGACTTAATTATAAATTCTATTTTGATTATTTTAAGAGTTTCAATACTCCAATCTATAAGAATTTAATAATTTCATTTATATGTACTCTTTTCTTTAAATATAAGATTAATGAGGATTATTTTCTAATCTATTTATCCGATTACCTTAATAAAGGAATGAAGATTCCTGATATTAATTTAGCATATTCTTTTGCATTTGAAAAATCTCCTTCTTATTTATTTAAGCTAAATAATATGGCTCTTCCCTTTGCCTGCCATGCTTTCGAGAAGAATGAATTTGACAAGTTTTGGAATAGATTCATTAAATGAATGACTTAAATCGAAATAATTTTTTATTTTTATATTGTTTAATTCAAATTATTTATTAATTTTGCACCGAACTTTTAACTGAATTAAAATGAAACGTTTTTTATATCTTTTTATTTCAATTATATTATATAATACAAGTTTTGGGCAAACCACTCTTGTATTAAAGCCTGATTCAATAAATGGAATTGATGCTCATATAAGTAAACTGGCAAATAATTGTTTGCCTAATGGGTTTAGTGCAACCTTTGCTTATTTGAATTTTGGAAAAGAAAAAACTATATTAACATCAATGTGGACTTTTGGTTCTGTTGGATGTGATAAAGGAACAACAAGAACTCTAATTAAATTTTCTGAATTAAGTAATATCCCTCAAACTGCTATTATTACTAATGTAGAATTTAAATTATATGGAGTTAATAATGTTCAAAATACTACTTTTCCTGGAAAACCTTCGAATTTTTTAGATAATTCATCAAGTATGCATAGGGTTACTTCTCCTTGGTTGGAGGATAGCGTTACTTGGAATACTCAACCGACTTTTGATACTGCTAATTTTGTACTTATTCCTGCTTCAAACTCTCAATTTAATTGGGATTATACTATTAATTCTGATACATTAAAGACTATGATTCAGGATATGGTTGCTAATCCTTCAAGTAACTATGGTTTTATGTTCAAATTGAATAATGAAATCTCAATTTATAGAAATTTGGCTTTTGCTTCAAGTGATAATCCTAACCAAGATCTATGGCCTGAACTAATTATTACTTATTATATCCCTGAAATTAAGGTTTCGTATAGTGTTGAAAATATTGATTTTCCTAATGATTATACTTTTAAAGTTAGAAATAATGGGAGTTATAATCGTTGGACTATTAATGGAGTAATGGTTTCTGATAGTAGTAGTTTTAATTATAAATTTAATCCAGGTAGTTATAAGGTGTGTTATATTGGCTCTGCAACAGAAAATAGAATTAAGAAATGTGTAGATATTTGTATTAACTCAGATACAAATATAATTGATAGAAAACCTGTTGAGGAAATTGATTCAAGTATAAATGATTTTAAACTAAATGAAATTGAAAAACAACTAAATGATTTAAATTCAATTGTTTTTCCAAATCCAACTAATAATAATTGGATTTTAAAATTAATTGCAACAAAAACTCAGGATATTAAGATTTCTATTATCGATTTGAATGGAAGAGAATTAGAATCATATAAAAAATCAGTAATTAAAGGAGAAAATAGGATTGAGATTAGTGGAAATTCACTAGTCAGTGGTAAGTATATATTAAAGATTATTGGTAAAAACATAAATGAAACAAAGATAATAATCAAAAAATAATATATGCAGTCATGATTAACCCAAGAGTTTCAATTATTACAGTTACTTTCAATGCTGAGAAAGTCTTAGAAAGGACACTTGAAAGCATTAGAAGACAGAATTATGATAATATTGAATGTATTATTGTAGATGGAGCTTCGAGCGATGATACTTTAAAAATTGTTGATAAGTATTCTGATATCGTTACAAAATCCATTAGTGAAAAGGATGAGGGTTTGTATTTTGCTATGAATAAGGGCTTAGAACTTGCCACTGGCGATTATCTCTGGTTTCTAAATGCTGGGGATATGATAAATGATTCTGAAATTCTGAATTATTTCTTCTCAAAGGAAACTCATTATAGAGATGTGTATTTTGGTCAGACTTTGATTGTTGACGAAAAGGGTAATCGTATTGGGAGTAGGAGATTAAAACCAAACATTGATACTGATTGGAGGGATTTCAAATGGGGTATGTTGATTTGTCATCAATCTATTTTAGTAAAAAGGAGTATTGCCCCAAATTTTGATACAAGATATAAGATTGCTGCCGACTATGCTTGGGTATTGGAGTCTTTGAAAAGATCAAAAGATAAATGTGGTACAAGAAGATATATTTCTTCTTTTCTAAGTGGAGGATTATCCAGCGATAATTATTTTAAGGCTAATAAGGAAAGGTTTTTGATTATGAAAGAATATTTCGGACTGATTCCAAGTTTATGGTATAATTTCCTTATTATTTTTAGGTTCGTATATACTGTTGGCAAATATAAGAGAGTCTGAGTCTAATCTTTCTTTTGTTGCTGCAAAAAAGAAGAGTGAAATTTTTAAATTCTTTATTCCTAAGGTTGAGTTAATACAATTATTTATTGTGTAACCTGTCGTTATTATATCATCTACTATTAGTATATGTTTGTTTTTTAATGCTTTTGGTCTAATAACCTTAAATGAATTTGATTCCTTGGTCTGAAATTTTTCTTTCTTCTTTTTATAAGGAGTTTTAGCTTGGCTTTTAGTATATTTATATCTTATCATAATATTTTTCTTTACTGGTATGCCAAGTTTTTTACCTAATAAATCACTTATTATTTCCGATTGATTAAACCCTCTCTTTGTCTTTTTTAACCAATGTAAGGGTAGGGGAATTATATAGTCAATTTCCTTAAACCATTCTATCTTATTTAATTTGTTTTCAAACAGATTAATTATGAATTTGCCAAGGATGATATTCTCATTATACTTGAATTTTGGAATTATCATACTTATTGGCTCACCTTTTGAATATGAAAATAGTGCTAATTCATGCTCTGTGTTATTTATAGAATACTTCTCTGCTAAATGGTTTTTACTTGCAAAATAGCTGATATTTAGCTCTATTTCACTATAACAATCCAAACAAATTATCTTTTCTCCGCTAATTAAAACATTATTGCATGAATAACAATATCTGGGTATTAAGGTGTCAAGTATATAAGAAAAAATGTTAATCACAAGGCTATTAGAAATTAATAGATTATCTTTGCAAATATAAATATTTTAAATGAGAAATCTTAATATAGGCAATTTAATTGCAAAGGTCCCTATTATTCAAGGGGGAATGGGAGTTGGAGTTTCGTTATCGGGGCTTGCATCAGCAGTAGCTAACGAAGGCGGAATCGGAGTTATAAGTGCAGCAGGCTTAGGTCTGTGTTATAAAAATTTATCAGATGATTATCTTCAAGCAAGTATATTAGGTCTAAAAGAGGAAATTAGACTTGCAAAACAAAAAACAGATGGAGTAATTGGTGTAAATATTATGGTTGCACTCTCGAATTATTCCGATATGGTAGAGACTTCAATAAGTGAGGGGGTAGATATAATTTTCTCAGGAGCAGGTCTCCCATTAGATTTACCTAAATACTTAAAAGAAGGTTCGCAA
>JAEZKK010000008.1 GCA_023415495.1 Bacteroidota bacterium | reverse complement strand
GAAGAAGAAATTAGATTATTTTGTTGAACATACTTATACGGTGGATGGGAAGAAAATAAAGTTCTCTTTACCTAAATGGTATACTGACAAAAACATAGAAGACAAACGCAAACTTCCGCAATATGTAGACAGAGATGTGATTAGATTTAGTGAATTAGTCTTTTTCTCCCAAAAGAATGATAATAGTTATTTTGCATTATTAATCAGGAATGATAGTTTAGATTCATATTTAAGCAGGTATCCAGATAATATATTAGATACCCTTGTTTCGTATTTTACTATTGCAAGTAGTCAATCTTCTCCAGGAACAGTATTCACAGAAAAGAAATGGGATAAAAATAATCACCCTTATTATTATTTTATCAGTTCAAATAGATATTATCAAAGAATGCGATATGACCATCCAATAGAGAAATTAATCCAATCTGATTCTATAGAGTCAGAGTTTATGTATATAACTTATTTTGGAATGAAAGGATATGTTTTTATCTTTTCATCAATTGAAAGCATAAATGATTTTTCTTATGAAGAAAAAAGACAGGTATTAGAATCTATTTCAATTTATTCTTGTTTAAATTAGGTTTAAATGAGTGAAAATCTAAAATAAAATTCAAATTCTTGCTTTTAATTAAAACATTTCTTTATTTTTGCATATTCAACGTTGTATAAATATTTAATATTTTGTGTTATGGCAGGTGTTAATAAAGTTATTTTAATTGGTAATTTGGGGAAAGACCCTGATATTATGATTTTTGATGGTGTGAAAAAGGCAACTTTTTCGCTTGCTACATCAGAAACTTACAAAAACAAGGAAGGTCAAAAGTTGGAGCAAACGGAATGGCATAATATTGTATGCTGGAGAGGTCTTGCTGATATTGCTGAGAAATTTCTAAAGAAAGGAGTGCAGGTTTATATCGAGGGTCGTTTGCGTTACAGAAAATGGGAAGACAAAGAAGGAAGAATGAAGCATGTAGTTGAGATTGTTGCTGATAATTTTATGATTCTGACAAGAACAAATAATATTGAGCATGTAAATAATAATCATTCTGAGCCAGGGTTAAGTAATATATTAGAAGAGTATCCTGATGCTGAGAGTTTAGGAGATTTGCCTTTCTAAATAAGTTCTTATTTCAAAGGGTCATAACCACTGCCTCCCCATGGATTGCAGCTTAGTATTCTTTTTAAAGCGAGAAATCCACCTTTAAAGGGTCCGTATTTCTTAATTGCTTGAATAGAATAATCTGAACATGTTGGTAGATATCTGCATGAGGAAGGAGTGTGGGGAGATATTGCCCCTTGGTAAAACTTTATTAACCCAATAAAAATCAAGGATAATATTTTTTTAATTAGGGAGTATATCTTTAGTATCATTTATTATTTGAATTATTCAAGTTAGTAATTAATCTGCTTAAGATTATATTGATATTACTATTTACTGTCTTAAAATCTGGAGTTTTTTTATCTATATATGAAATAGAAATATGTAGTTCGTATTTGTTCTCAGCACAAAAATTACTTATCTCTGTTTTGTTTAATCTATACGCTTCTCTAATTAATCTCTTTATCCTATTTCGAGCCACTGCTCTCTTATGATATTTCTTTCCTGAGATTATTAATACCTTTATTATTGGATTAATTGAATTAGGAATAAGCCTATAACTTACTGAGAAAGGATAAACTAAAAATCTCTTCCCTTCAGAAAACAGGGAAGAGATTTCTTTTTGACTACATAGTTTCTCTTTTTTAGGAAATTGGTTCATTCCCTACTTGTTTGTAGGTTTAGAACTTGTGGTGCTTTTAGGTGCAGCTTTTGTTTTGTTTGTAGTTGTAGTAGCTCTTGTCTTAGAAGATTTTAAACCTGCAGAGCTTCTCTTGGCTGGTTTCTTTAAAAACTCTTCTTCCATCTTAATATTATGTTCCTCCATTTCTTTTTCATCCATGCAGAGAAAATTATCAATAGCCATAACCATTGAAGGGGCATTAATAGTAGGAGCAGGAATCATGGTTTTAATCTTAGCCTCTTTTAATGCGGCTTGTGTGTTTGCTCCAAAAGCAGCAAAAATAATTTTTTCGTGATTATAATCTGGGAAGCTTTGAATAAAAGACTTCACCCCAATAGGGCTGAACATTACAACCATATCGAAGTTTTTAATATCTAAATCTTTACTCAAATCTTTTGGTTCAGAGCGATACATTATACTTTTTTGATAAGTGATATTGCTTTTCTCTAAGAGTTGGAAATTATCTAATGAGGTATCTTCGGCACAAGGAAATAAATAAGTCTCATCCTTATGTTTGTTGATTATTTCCATTAATTCATGGAATTGTATTTTACCATAAAAAATCTTTCTCTTCCTATACTGTATATAGTTTTGAAGATAATTAGCAATGCTTTCAGTAATACAAAAATACTTCATGCTATCAGGGATAACCAATCTTAGCTCTTTTGCCATTCTAAAATAGTTATCAACAGCAAGTTTACTTGTTAGAATAACTGCAGAATAGTCGAGAATTTGAATTTTAAAAGATCTGTATTCTTTATTACTTACTCCAACAACATCGAAAAACTTAAAAAATGTAAGTTCTGCCTTATGTTTGTCTAATAATACTTTGTATTGAGATTTTTCCAAATCCGCAGGGCAAGGTTGAGAAATCAAAATCCTTTTACTAATAGTAGTATTTGCCATAAATTTTTCTTAGTAATTTTCAATAAATACTACCCAATAATTAATTTGTAAGCAATAACTAAAGGGAGTAATTCCAAGGTGCAAAGATAGAAAAATAAATAGACTTTAGAAAACAAAGAATCATTTAAACTTAGATAGAAGCCTCTTAGTAATCTGATAGTAAATATGATGAAAAAGATAATTAGTGATGAAAACAGGAGGATTTCTGGTGTGTTATTCTTAAGAAAAAAGCTTAAAAAGACAAAAGGGATGAGAATAATTCCCTTAATTGCATAGAAAACTATTTGATTTGTAAGATAAATTTTGACTTTATATTTTGCATTAAAAATAACCCCAAAAATATAGATTAAAGAGTTTTTTACGAAGAAGAATGCAATAGAGCCAAGGAGTATTATAAGGTAAATTAAAATATTAGAGTTTAAACCTATATACTCGAGAACTGAAAAATAATCCAAAAACGAGTAAAGCATTAATGAAAAAATAGGGGCGAATATTAAAAGTCCTACTAATAAAGAAATTTCATTAATAAAGCCAGATTCTTTGCAAAGAGCTTGTATTTTTTTATTAGAAAATCCATAAGAAAACAAGTCTCTACTATGTTTTGGATTTGTTTTAGTAAATACTATTAAAGTAGATATTACAATAATGAAAATCGCAAATATCCAAGAATTAGAATAGTTATTATAAAGAGGTTTATCTGTTAAGTATTTGTCAGGGAATATAGCTTTATGAGTAAATAAGGATTTCCTCTCTACAAGAGGTTTTAAATTAGAGTTGAGAGTGTTGATTATATAAGTTTTGAACCCAATATTATTGCTATCATTTATCCCAGATAAATAATCTGGTAATATAAATATTGGATTCTCAATTTCCTGAATAGTACTTATTGTATCTTGAGTCATTTATATTACTTAGTAATGATTAGCTTCTTAGATATATTTTTGCCTTTTGAGTTGGTAATAATAAAATATGTACCAGAATTGAGTGAGGATAAATCTATCCTTTGGTTATTTACAATATTCTTCATCTGCATTACAATTCTTCCACTATTATCTACAATTTTCAAATCAAATTTCTCAAACCCTGAGTTGATAATAATTTCCCCATGACTTGGGTTTGGATATATTATAACCGAGAACTCCTCCTCCTTATTAGTGTTCTCAATTCTGTTTTCAATGCTTGTAATTGTGCCAGATAAAGGTAGTTTAATATTGTCTATCCATACTCCATCAAGTCCAAAAGATGTAGAATAATCTTTTTCATATTCCCATCTAAACTCATGCTCTCCTTCCGAAATAGGGAAACTAAGCTTAGTCCAATTCAAACTTCCAGAATATTCACCAACAACATTATTGTCAATATAGAATCTGAAAAAATCATAGTCTTTCTCTGTAGAATGTTTAACAAAGAATGAAATACTATCGTTTGCAATTATTTTACTCTTAAGTACAAGAGTAGATTTCTGATTATCGTAAATCTTTCCACTTCTTGCAGAATAATTCCCCATATATACATTTGAACTCGCACTATCAATTACCCAAGGTTTAGAAGAGTTATTCTCCCAATCAAGGAAAGAGAAATTATTAGCTTCAAAGCTCTCAATCCCGTTATTTAATGAATTTATAGAATATAATTTAACATCATAGTAATTGCCAGCCCAAGCTCCAATTCTAAATTCTAAAGAAGAGCTGTCAATAATTCTTAGTTTGTATTCAAGTCTATAATAAGAGTTATAATCTATTGTATTGAAATTTATAATAGAATCTTCAATTAATTCTAAATTCTGAGATAATTGATTTAGTTTGCCATATCCAAAATTACTATTATTATGTCCTAAATTCTTGATGTCAATACTTAGATTGATCGTGTCTCCAATATTAAATACATTGCCTCCATTTCCATTGCTAATATTAAGATTTTCTAATTTGATTTCAGGAGAATTGATTCTGAATTTAAAAATTCTTTCATTAGTATAATTATCTTGAGATTTTATCTTAAGCTCAAGATTTAATATCTCTCCATCTCTAATCCCATCAGATGTTCTAAAGCTTAATAACTTATTTATTAAATATGGAGATTGATTAAGCATAGCTCCAATATAAAAACTTGAATCAATACTATTAATTAGTTGATTGTCTTTTATAGAGATAGTAACGCTATCCAAGTCCAATGAAGATAGATTCATTAAATCTATCCATAGTTTATAGGTTTGATTGTTCTTAATTTCGGTTACTTCATTATCCAAAGAGTCAAATACCTTTAGAGATGATATATTAATACTTGGAGTGTTTGGAATAATAATTTCCAAAGAATCTATAAATGGTTTATAGAATTGGTTGCTAATAACAACCTTGACGTAGCCAGAATCTAAAATTGGATTAGGAAAACTTATATCTACATTCCCATTAGAATCTGCTTGAGAAGCACCTAATAAAACCCCATTTTTAGAAACACCTACAAATGAATAACTATTTGTAGTAAAGCTAAGATGATTTTCTCCTTTTGCAATTGTGCTTGGAAGATTATTATAATTATTTTGAGGGATTCCTAAATAAGGCATAAGGCTTGGGTCTCCAAAAAGATGATATATTTCCCAATAGTAATTTGTCTTTTCAGAGTTCATCTGACTAACGGCAAGATTTCCTCCTTGAACAATTTCTCCTTGACTAATTGTCCATAAGCTTCTCTTTTCATTGTTCAAATGCAACCATCTATCATAAGTGCCAAGCTTAGTTGAGTCGTAAGGAGAGTTAAGTGAAGGTGATTTAGCTCCAACCGACCAATAGTAGTCCTCATACCAATAGGTCAAATTACTTCCTCCAATTACTCCAATTCCTCCCTTATTCTCTGCTCTAATTAAGCTCTCTCCAAAGCATTCAGCTTCGTCAAATTTGCTTGAAAGACAACAATTATTAATATAGAAACTATACTTGCTATTATTATTTATATTGTTCTTAACATTGAATACTGAGTAATTAGGTTGAGACCAACCATTTTCATCACAATGGGCTGAATAATTAATCAAACTATATCCATTCTTACTTATACTATCTCTAATTTGAGTTGCATAATTGGCAGAGCTTGGATTATAATAAACCAGAGTATCTAAATTACTTATTTGGCTTAGATAATTATTTTTCAGATAATTCATTTGACCATTATTACAAGTTTGTGCTAATGCCATTGTTTCTTTACCTGCCACTAATAGAGTTTTATTCAAATAGGTTTCATCCGAAAAATTATATTTTTCGTATTCAATAGTCTTTTGAACTATCGCTTGCATTTGTTCTGGAGTATTTGCAGGAAAGCGTCCGTAGAATAGTTCCGGGAGATAATCGTCTGTATATTCTGCATAATACAAGTCGGTTGGAGTTTGTGAATCTGTATTCCCATAGAAGCAAGGAACTTGACCAATATCTCCACATATCAATAAGTAATCAGCACTTGGATTATTTACAGATGAGTTTTCCCAAAGTGATTTCAAATAATTTCTTATGCTTTGATTGGTTGTCCCAACAGCCCCGACTCCTCTGTATACCTCTATAACTTCTATACCTAATTCTCTTTTCCATTGGATAAAGGGTTGAAGTGTTTGAGAAAAGATTGAGTCAGTAAGGATAATCATTTTTCTTGGGCGATTAATAATAGTATTGTTTCCAAGCATATAGTCAATTCCTCCGCCTAATTTATTCTTTAGAAATTCTTGACTGAGATTATAGTATTTTGACTTTACTTCCAAAGTTTTGTCAAGGTCAAAACCTTCAAATACTATCTCCACATCCATACTATAGGTATATTCAATAAGATTTCTAATCGGATTATATCTAATAGGTGAAATTGCTATCCTTGCTAATCGGCTTGAGCCCATAATCCCTAAATTTTCGATGCTAACTAATTCATGAGAATAGAATTCATCCCTTGAGTAAATCTTCTTATCCATAATAAAATTATTGTCAGGATTTGTTTTAGGCTTTGAACCTTGATAAGGATATATCTTTTTATTGTCAAATTCTATTTCATTAGTTCTTTGATTCCTTATAATGATTCTTGGTTCTACTCCAAATGGAATTTCAATAATCCTATAATATACAGGAAGGCTTGGAGAGGCTAATTTATTATTTAGTCCAAATTCATTACTTATTCTAAGATTAATAAAATCATAATCTTCTATTTTCAGTTCTTCAATTTCTAATTGTGGTAATTCAGTAAAAATACTTATACCTTCAAGAGAATAGTTAAAATTTATTTGATTTGCTTTACTATTTTGAGCATTTCCATTATAGCAAAATACTATTGTGGAAATTATAAATATATGTATGATAATCTTATTCATAATAAGGAGATTAATTTATAGTTTGCAAATATACGGCAAAAAAACGAAAAACGTCTCTTTTAGTATTTTAGTCTAAGACTATTTCCGCCACGCGGGATTTCCGACCTCTGCACGACGGAAGATTTACTAAACAAAAAGCGAGAAGCCTGTAGAGGGAAATACAGGCTTCTCATTTTCTAAAAGGTTAAACCATTGCTTAGTTTAAGGATTTTCTTCTTGACCTTTAATAACTAAGCCTTTAAAGTCTAATTTTTGGATTGTTACTTTAAGTTCCTTTATCTTCTTTACAAAGTAAACTGAAGGAACAAATCTCACATAGACTCTTTTTACTGTGCCAGCATCCACCTCTTCAGGTGTATCCATAGCCGTTGCCTTAATACCAAGAACCAATCGTCCAAGGTCGCCCAATTGAACTGCATTTCCCTCCTGCAATGCCCAACCGATAACGGTCTCCAATTGAGCCAAGACATTTAGAATATCACCTCGTGAGAGAGAAGAAGTTTCTGCAATAATCTCAGAAAGTTTTCTGGTGTCGATTACGTCGTCCTGCAAAATCTTCGCAACAAACTTCTCACCAGGAGAGAAACCTGTGGTGATTTTCCTTTTTTGCTTAATGAATTTTAGTGCCATAACGCAAAAAATGTTTGGTTGTTAATAAATTTCGGAGACAAGCTCGTCCTGCCTCTATACTAACAACGTTACAACAACAAAACGCATCCATAAATAAATTATTTCACATCAGCAAATATTTATATAATTTTATGATTTCAATTCCTTGAAATGCCAAAATTTGATACAAAAAACAAAACCATTTGATTCTGACCCCTCGATTATTTGATCCTGACCCCCTCATCTTTTGATTCTGATACCCCCAGCATCAAAAGATCGCACCCTCAGCATCAAAAGATCATACCCCAAACATCAAATACTTGTTCGAAATATTTATTCATAAAGTAAAAAGAGAAGTCCAAAACTTATTGAACTCCTCTTTATATTTATCAGAATAATTCATATTCATTATAGCTTTTCTAATAGCTCAGAATAATTGCCTAAATTCTTTGTCTTATAAACTATTCTCTTGTCTGGAGAAATTAATATATAATAAGGCATTGACTCGATATAGAAGTATCTGTTTATCCCCTTTGCATGATAAGAAAAATTCTGTGCATCAAGGTTAATCATCTCTTTTTCTATCTTATCAACATTATCAGATAAAGCATTTATTGACATTATCTTAATTCCATTATTCTCTAACACAGTATATCCCAAACTATCCCTCTGTTGCTTAAGACTATAAATCCATTCTTTAC
>JAEZKK010000002.1 GCA_023415495.1 Bacteroidota bacterium | reverse complement strand
ATCTAGAGCAGATTAACTACACTTTCTTACAATCCTTTGAAGAACACTATGACATTTATCCACGTAGTAGCATTGATGCCATACAAAAAACATTATGGAATGAATTCGAACAGAATCTTGCTAATATAGATGAAGATACCATTATTGATCAGGCTGTTAATATTGATATGGACTTAGAAAGTGGTGATATTGGTATAGAAGATACACTTGTAGCTTACTTTACTAATGAGTATAGATACATAAAACAGCTAGCAAAGTACCTTAAAAGCTGGGTAAGAACAATTCGGATAAGAGATGTCCAACCAAAGACAACGCTTTTTGATAATGATACTGATGCTTTGTTTATAACTTTCAATTATACAAGTTCCCTGGAAAGTGTGTATAAGATTGATCCGACCAAAGTTATACATGTTCATGGTTCTTTGCATAAGTATGATGATGAACCAATACTTGGTCACGGGAATATCGAAAGAATTACAACTATACGTGATAAGCGCCGAAAAGCTGAAGACTTATTTGATGAAAAATGGAGTAGCATTTGCCAAGTGGTTGAGAATTATTATAACGAAACATTCAAAGATGTCAGAAGATATATGTATAAGTTATTTCCTTTAAGAGGAAAGTCGATTGATGAAATACATGTTATTGGTCTATCAATTTCTGGCGTTGATCTTCCGTATTTTGAATTTATTAATAACGTGACAAACAGAAATGCTTCTTGGAATATCTACTGTTTTTCTAATACAGAGACTACTCAGAAAAAATCTGCTTTATTGAAATGCGGAGTAAATGAATCTTGTATTAGAACAATGCCTACCGCAGAATTTTATAACGCCTAAATCATAACGTCTAAAGCTGGTTTGCTTGACCTACATGGCCTCTCAAACGCAAGTTAATATTACTCAAGTTGAATACAAAGGATTGATGAAAGCCCGTTTATGATATATACTTTTGAAGCAAAATGTTTTAGGGGTAGAACGAAAAATGTTGACTTGTGTTGAGATATGTGCGGGAGCGGGAGGACAAGCCCTTGGTTTGGCAATGGCAGGTTTTGTTCATGTTGCATTAATTGAGTATGAAAAGGATTATTGCGATATACTTAGACTAAATAGACCAGAGTGGCCGGTGATTTATGAAGATGTGCATAACACTGATGGAAAAAAATTTAGAGGCGTTGATCTCTTTGCTGGTGGTGTTCCGTGCCCACCCTTTTCAAAGGCAGGGAAGCAGTTAGGGAAAGATGACGATAGGGATCTGTTTCCTGAAGCAATACGCTTGATTGGTGAAATCAATCCTCGAGCTATTATGTTGGAAAATGTCAAGGGATTTCTTGATCAATCGTTTAGCGAATACCGGAATAGTATTTTGGATTCTATAACAAATCTCGGCTATACAGTGCAAATCAAGTTATTAAATGCTTCAGACTATGGCGTACCGCAGCTTCGGCCTAGGGTTGTCATTGTTGGGATTAGAAAAGATGAACAAGGAAAGTTCTTATATCCTGATGTTGGATCTCAAAAACCCAAGACCGTTGGAAAAGTGATTGAAGATCTCATGCGCGTAAATGGTTGGTCTGGAGCAAAGGAATGGGCAAAGCACGCTGACAAAATTGCTCCGACTATTGTTGGAGGCTCAAAAAAGCACGGTGGCCCTGATCTCGGACCCGTAAGAGCTAGAAAAGCGTGGGCAGAACTTGGTGTTGATGGATTAGGTATAGCAGATGAAGCCCCTTCAAAGGACTTTAGTGGAATGCCTAAACTTACGAGTCGAATGATAGCACGGATTCAAGGGTTCCCTGATACATGGACATTTGGAGCAAAAAAAACGGCTGCTTGCCGAATGATCGGAAACGCATTTCCGCCGCCTGTTGCAAAAGCAGTTGGAGAAAAAATAAAGGAGTGCCTGAATTATGGATGCATTGATTGTTAGTTCAAGAAAAGCGTATCATCAGCGTTTATTGAGTAGCATACTGACAGTCAATGAATATGGTATTCCTTCAAATGCAGATAAAGACAATGTTCTCTCAGTACGCATTGCTAAAGGAATAACTGATAGGCTTATTGCTGAGACTGGTGTGCGTGTTCAAGCTCAGAGTAGTGGGAACAAGTTTGAAGAATGCAATATGTCTTTCTTAACCGAAACATTTACGCATCTACAAAATTTGCGTCCTGGGACATGGAATATCATGAAACTTGGAAATCGCAGCCCCATAAAGACTTCAGACTTCGCACAATATGAACATCTAGCTTATCTGGCTGAGCTCACAAAAACAAACAACCAGTTGGCTGCTGCGCTAGGTAATGACTATATGGTCGCTCCAGATGTAATTATCTACCGAAACCTATACGAGGATAACGAGATCAATGCCGATGAAATGCTAATAGACGAAAATGTATGTAAAGCCGCCGACTTAAGAAAGAGCAATGGTGGTAAGCCTATACTTCATGCAAGCATTTCATCAAAATGGACTATAAGAAGTGATAGAGCTCAAAATAGCAGAACAGAGGCTCTTAATCTCATTCGGAACCGAAAAGGGCATCTGCCTCATATTGTTGTTGTTACTGGTGAACCCCTTCCATCCCGGTTGGCCTCTATTGCCTTGGGTACAGGCGATATCGATTGTGTTTATCATTTTGCCTTGTATGAGCTTCTTGATGCGGTAAAAGATGCAAAAGCAGATGATGCAATTGATATGCTTCATGTACTCATTGATGGTAAACGGCTGAAAGATGTATCAGACTTACCCTTGGATCTGTCCATCTGATTCTGTATTCTTTCTTGTTGTAATATCTCCGGCGTCTTTTGGTTTGTTGATTTTCTCGTCGTCTTTCCAGAAGGAAACAGGAGGAATACACAGATGAATTTGGTAGGGTACTGGGAAAACAATCCGGACGATGTCTTGAGTAAAAAGCTAAAGCAAATCATCAGTTGGGCTGGGGATGGTAATATAACACATCCCGATACGGCAGAACAACTTCGGAATTATTTCTCTAGAATCTCATCTGAATATATCCGTTGCTATATCGATGAATGCCTGAGCGAAAAAATCGAAAATGGCGGGTTTGTACTGCAAGACCTTGTAAATGAGATAGGCTCTCGACTTGGATTCAAAGTTCAGAATGGCCGTTATAGAGGTGTTCATGGCCAGAATGGATTTGATGGTCTATGGGAAACACCAGATGGACATTATATAGTTATTGAATCAAAAACCACTGATGCATATCGCTTATCACTGCAAACCTTAAAAGACTACAAGAAAAAATTGGTAGCTGAAGGAAAGACAAACGATGACAATTGTTCTATCTTAATTGTTGCAGGAAGATATGACACCGGAGAGCTCGAAGCGCAGATTAGAGGATCGAAATTTGCATGGGAAATTAGGCTCATCAGTATCGATTCATTAATCAGATTGCTACAGATCAAGGAATCGATGAATGACAGCAGGTCGATGAGCTTGATATACGAAGTGCTTAAACCCCAAGAATATACATGCGTTGACAAACTGATAAGCCTTCTTTTCTTAACATCCGAGGATAGCGAACTTGATGCAGAAGACGATGATGAGGATAAAACAGAAGGTGCTTTTCTTAAACCCTATGTTGCAAAGGATTATACACAGTTATATAGCAAATGTATTCAGGCAGCTTCGAAGCATCTAGGTTACCAACTCCTGAAGAAGGGGAGGATCCTTTACGGATCAAGCAACATGGATGCAGGTATCATTGTTTGCATATCAAAAGCGTACCAAGCAGGAAAAAGACAGAAGTTCTGGTATGGATATCACTCTTACTTCGCGACAAATCTGGCAACCTATAAAAAGAAATACATTGCTTTTGGCTGCGATAATGATGAAGGAATAGTCCTAATCCCATTTGAGTTCATTGATAAGCTGAGAGACAATATGAACAAAACTGAAAGAAAAAACGGCAAGTGTTATTGGCATGTGATAATATTTAGAGAAACTGACGGAAAGTATAGGCTTTTTGTATCAGTTCCAGAGCACAAATACATAGATATATCTGAATACCGCATATAAACGATCCGATACATAAAAAGTGGGCTGCGTTGGTAGCGCAGCCCATTAGTCATACATTTTCCCTTATCTTAAACTCATAATCTATGGACACATTTACAAGCTCGATTTGATATAGCTGCTTGACCTTGTCCTGGAACCAGCCACAGAGCTGATAGGAGCTCATATCCGACAATTCATTGTAATAATCATCGATAGCGCCTTCCGCCAGACTTTCGATATCCAGGATCTGTGACCTCGTCAACTGTGGGGCCGCCAGTAGAAAGGTTTCCCCGCCTATATGCAGAATCAGGTTTTTTACTTTTTCCATTCCGATCACCTTCCCTTTAGTATATCTTCAGCTATATGTAGAGCACCTTTTAAGGAGGGCTGATCACATAGGCTGGTATAATGTTTTGCAGAATACCGTTAATAATATACCAGTTTTTATTCGTATTGTACAGCGGCATCCATCGCCGACCTGGCCGCGATCTCAAGGTAACGAGGGTGAAATCCGACTGTGTGATAACCACTCATAATACAGCGATAATATGGTTGGCTGGGGGAACTCGGCTCTCCGATATTCATCACATAAACCATTACATCCAATGTGTCACCGGGTGCATGTATATCGAGGGATTGATTCTCCAACCACTCTGTCACCGAAATTGGCAGTACCTCTTTACGATACAATCGTGGCCAACCTTCGTAAATATCAAGCGCCTGTTCATCATTCTCACTGATCGACCAGAGCAGGATGGGCACCCTGCGGCCTCGTTTGGGCTTCACCGTGGCCACCCCATTCCCATGGGTACCCTGGAATGCCAGTTCATAATTGTGTAGGTATCCCTTCCCGACGACCACTGCGTCCGGGCACCGATGAGCCATCTGCTCCAGGTTGATGTTGGAACCATAAGCCGCATAGAGTTTCATGTGTACCTCCCTTTGCCCGTAATGCCGATAGCACAGCGCATAATTTGTCGTATCCTTAACCCCTGAACACTGCGATGATGTTCATTCCACACCCAACCTTCTGACCAAAAACCTCGATGGCATCATCGAAGCTGGATGCCTGAACCGTGGCCATGCGGCTCCGTTTTTCAATGACCCCACTCAGCCTGTAGTAGATTCTGAAACACATCATTTTCTTGACCTCCTTGGTTTTTGTGTCCCCTAGAACGTCTGTATATTAACTCTGGCATTAGGATATAGCCACGTTCTTTCCGGGTTGATTCTACGTTCATTTGCGTATGTAATTGCGTCTGTATCGTCACGATTACTGGCCCTGGAGGCGTGGCGGTTAAGCCACATGCCTCCAAGCGCTGTTTCCTTCCAGGTGCTTCATGAGGTGAAACCTCGCGGTTTTGAACTCATCTCCTATGAGGCCCAGCCGGAGCAGCCAGCAGCGGAAAGCATATTTCTCATTATCGGTGATCACCGGGCGGTAGGTGGCGCTGCGCTGGGTCAGCGCTTGAAGGGTCACCGCCAGGCAAAACTGGATGTAGGACTTGATCGCACCAGCATGGGTGGTTCCGTTGAAGCAGCGGAATTCAACAGTGCCTTTGGAGAAAGTGCTGTGGAAGTTGAGCATCCGGTACCGGGTGGAGCTGTAGTGGATAAGCCGCTCGTCGTTCCCGTTGTACCAAGTAGCGGCAAAGGAATCCATGGTAGGAGCCTTCTGCTGGTTAATGCGCTCCATGAAGCGAGATTCGGAGAATTGGCAGTAGCGCTGGCGGCTGGCCTTGATGTCCAATGCATGAGCAATCATTTGCTCCCGGCTAGCAAACAGGTTCGCCAAGTTGCGCAGCTGCTTGGCCGTGAAGGGAGCCGCATCCACATGAACATGAATCCCGCAGCTTTCGTTGGCAATGGCACCAGCTTTGCGAAGCAGCCGCACGATTTCCTGCAGAGACTCGATGTCCTCGTAATTGAGGATCGGGGACACGATTTCGCAAGCATATTCACGGCTAGCGATCTGCCCATTTTGAAGTCTTGGGCTGATGGAGGCATCATGCATCGCTTTCCATGTCCGACCTTGACGGTCTTTTGCGCTCCATACCTGATAAGAACCGCCTTCATGTTTGGCACTTGTCCCGAAGTAGGAAGCGATGATTTTCGATGCAGCCTCACGGGTGATGCCGGTTAGTTCGATCTCGATACCGAAGCGCTGGTTTTTCATGGTGTGTGCCCCCTCCGTTTTGGTGTGTGTATATTACCTTCGGAGGGGGTGAAAAGCCACGTTCTTTCCTTGTTGTTTTCGCGTTCTTTCCCTTATAGATGTGTGTCCTGATCGTCACAGTTATACGAAAGCGAATATCAACAAGATGCTCGGATGCGCTGAGACTTGAAATCCTCTTCGGCCTTTAATACCAATATATATACAAAATACTGTTGCTCTGCTTGACAATTCCATCTATATATAGTTAAATGTTTGTGATTATGGGAAATTCATCAAACTCATACAAAACATGACGAAAGCTTAATTTTAATTGTTTGTTGAATCCAGTTGATTATCGATGAGTAATAATAGAATTAGTCGTTTCTTCGCATTGTACAATTCATGTTTAGCTGGCAACTGCCTAAGGGGAAACATACAAATGGAGGATGAGCAATATGAAAAGATTGACTTGCGAAATGTGCGGTAGTAATAATCTGATAAAGCAGGAAGGTATGTATGTCTGCCAAAATTGCGGAACACAGTACTCAGTCGAAGAAGCAAAGAAAATGATGATTGAGGGTACCGTCGATGTTACTGGTACCGTTAAGGTTGATAGCTCAGACAAACTGAAGAACCTCTATCAAATAGCACGCCGTGCTAAAGATGATAATAATGGTGAAAATGCGGCTAAATATTACGATATGATTCTTGTTGAAGATCCAACAAGCTGGGAAGCAACATTTTATGTGGTTTATTTCAAGGCGTTAGAGTGCAAGATTTTCGAGATTCAATCTGCCGCCATTTCTGTAAGCAATTGCATTGACACTGTCCTAAAAATTATCAAGGAGTATGTTGAAGGCGCAGAAGAACAAGAGAAAGCGGCTTCCGAAGTTGCGGCAAGAGTAATGATGA
>JAEZKK010000029.1 GCA_023415495.1 Bacteroidota bacterium | reverse complement strand
CGTCGCTTTGAAATGGCATTTCGTCGTCGCCAAATGCCATTTCGATATGATAATAAAGGCCTCTAAATTTATAGACAAGAAGTCTAAGTTTAAAATAAAGGCTTCTCCTTTCACAAACAAGAAGTATCAATTAGAAATAGCTTGATTTTCTTTCTTTGTTTATCTTCGTCGAGTAGTTTTAAGATTCGACCGCACATGATTACAAATCCCGCACGAAGGGTTTCATTCCTCTATTGGTTTATTTTGTTCGTAAATAAGAATTTTATTATCTCTATCAATATTCAATCCTTCACACTGGTTCCCTCCCACAATAGTACCTTCTCTACATAATTCAGCTCCCTCACAGGCGTAAAATGTATAGCCAGCATCAGGACAATCCACACAAGGTTCAACCATAAAACATATCTTATTGGTTTGATAAGTACATTGATAAATTCTTGCATGAAAAGGGCTTTGAGATAATTCGGTTACCTTAGTTTTTAACCAAGGAAGATCGGCTACTGGATTTTTAAAGGAGCATTCTGTTTCATCCTTCTCTTCACAAGCCGAGAAGAAACCAATACTTAATACAATAATTACTACTAAAGCAAATGTGCTAATTTTTGAAATTGTGCTTATCCCACACGAATAGAATCTTTTCATGATCTTACTTAATTAATTTCGTTTACATTTAAATTGATTATTTTATTAGTGTCAATTTTTGAATGGGTATAAAATGCCGAATACCAGAAATCTACAGAAGCACAATCCCCTAAATGCAAATTGATTTTTAAATCATAAGAGTTAGAAGAATTAGAAGAAAAATCTAAAGTTTTATCAAGTAAACAACCTGTTTGGCTCCATAGTATAACAAATGAATGTTTTGAAAAATCTATTTGAGGTAAGTCTGTTACGTAAGGCGAAAGAAGAGCCTCATAATCTTCCTGAGTATTTACGACATAAACTTCTCTATCATTTAGATAATCTTTAAAAGCACTCTCGTCGGTATTTAAATCAATCTCTGTTATAGAAATTGTTTTATTTGTATCTTCCTTCTCCTCACAAGCTGAGAAGAAACCAATACTTAATATAATAATTACTGCTAAAGCAAATGTGCTAATTTTTGAAATTGTGCTTATCCCACACGAATAAAATCTTTTCATAATTTTCTAATTTTGATAATTAATAACTTTTGTAACTACATATAGTGGGACATTAGGAGAGCTATATAACATAGGGCAAATGACATTGCTTTCAAACAAAATGTCATCTGAAGATGATTTTAATTTACATTCAAATTTTATTTTTCCATCTTGTGTGAGATTTTTGATCTTATCAAAACCCGCCATTTGATAGTTTATAGATGTAGAATCATCGAATTTGTAAAATAAAGGAATCCCAATTGCATTTTGAAACTCTAATGTAGAATCATTGGAAATATCAAAATTTCCATTTGCTCCAATATTATTATTTTTTACCGAAATAAGAATACTGTTTCCATAACAAGGATGAAGTATGGAAAGGACAGTCCCTTCAACAATTATAACATCATCCTTCTCCTCACAAGCCGAAAAGAAAGACATACTTAAAAGTGCAACTACTGCTATTATGAGAAAAGCACTTGGTTTTAAAAATTTGATTTTCATATCACAATCATTTTAGATTAATAAAAATATTTTTTTATTACTTTTACTTTTTTAGATTATTATATACTGTATCCCAATTGATGATGATTAAAGATATTGCATTAGTATCTATATTATTTATACAATATGATAAATCAACTGGGCAAACACAATTTACAAAACCATTATTTCCTTGCTCTAAAATGGTTAATGTGTTATTTGTAATTGTTGGCTTGATATAAATTGTATCGTAATCACAAGGAACATATAGGTTTTGATGAAAAACATTTAGAGTGTTGCCTACAAACTCTAACTGAATCGTTTCTTGAATAGAATCATTAGAATCACTCTTGTCATATTTACAATTAGTAAATTGTAAATTAGTTACCTTATCATTTGTAATATTTTCTTTGTCTTTCTCTTCACAAGCTGAGAAGAAACCAATACTTAATACAATAATTACTGCTAAAGCAAATGTGCTAATTTTTGAAATTGTGCTTATCCCGCATGAATAGAAATACTTTTTCATAAGGCAAATTTATTTAAGGTTAAACATATACTCAGTTTTTATTGATGCATCATCAGGCAAAACACCAAAATATTCCATTGTCATAACATTATTTGAAGGTTTGCTTATTAACCACATAGGAGGATTATAATCAAGATCTATTGCTTGATCGTTTATTTGGACAATCGTCATTGTGTCACCATCCATTTGATAATACTGCCAAGAATTATCTCCAAATAATAATGTCATCTGCGAAGTGTTGCTTACAGTAGTATAGTATTTGTTTTCCAACTCATACATTTCTAGTGTTATTTTAACTCCATCAGACAAAACACATTCCCATTTCTTCACATCATTATCCTTCTTCTCAACTTTCTCCTCACAAGAAAAGAATAGTCCGAGGCTTAGGATTGCTACGACCACTATGGCGACAGAACTTAGGTTTAAAAATTTAGTTTTCATGTCTAAATAATTTTCAAATTAATAAATACTTTTCTCTTGCAGAGTTTTATTCCTGCGGTTAAGTAAACAAAAACAAGATTTATCATCAATTCTTCTAAAACTAAATATTGACTTTATTTTTTTTAATGGTTTTAGTCTTATCCATTATTGATTTTAAAACTTCTCCTTTCGTTTTGATTTAATGGGTTAATAACTGAGATTACTTCCTTTTCCCTCTGAAAAACGAATATAATCTTAATTGTTTTGTCAATGAATTTGACGATATATTTCTTGTTGATTTTGTTTCTAAGGTGTAATGCAAGCTATGTAATAGAAAGGGATTACTCGCCTTTGCTCTATTGCAAAGAGAGTTTATTAGAATACTGCTTAAAATATATGTATTAGCTTTATGCATTGATTGACATATTTATATATCATATACACCTGCAAATGTATAACATTATTTTTAATCTGCCTAATAAAAAGCTAAATATAATTATTTATTCAGTAATATTATCTATTAGATCTATTTCTTTGTTTCTTGATTCTATTTTATTGGGAAGGAGTTTTATTATAGCTTTATTGAGGAATATGGTAGGGAGTTTATAAATTCTACTATATTTATCATTAGTGTTAGGAGGAAGTTTAGGATTGGGGTTATTATTTCGGAGAGGAATCCTGAATTGCCTACTATTAGCATTAGAAGGATAAATACTAATACTATTGAAAGCATTGGGACTATTAGCAAATTGCCTAAGAGTATATAGGTTGGAAGGGATTTGAATCTAAATATTAGGATTGGTAATACGAAGAATTGAGCTGAGAGGGTCATTCCCATTATGCTTGTTATTGGTTGGAGATATAAGGGGAATAGGGAATTGAATTTGTGTTTTGTTTTTGAGAATACTGATATTCCAAGTATTGCAAGAAAGGATAATTGAAAACTCCAGTTAAAGAGAATCAGAGGGTCGATTATTAGAAAAATAAAGGCTGTTAGGAAAAGTATATTAAGATAGTCGTATCCTCTTGAGAGATGTTTGGTTAGAAATAATATACTTATCATTGTTGCAACTCTAAGGCTTGAAGGAGTAAGTCCTACTATAAAACAAATAGAAAAGCCAATGAGTATTACAATTATCTTTCTTAGAGCAAATAAACGATAGTTGGCAAGAGTAATCAACTTTAGAAAAAAGTCAATTACAAGCATAATTATCCCAATATGAAGCCCCGAAACGCAGAGTATATGAGCAAGCCCTGTGGAATTGAATGCAGTTCTCAAATCTTTATCCACAAGAGTTTTATCTCCCAAAAGCAGAGCAATAGCCAAAGAGGATTCTTTATCTCCTAAGCCAGATTCTATTAACCTTTCCTCAATATTATTCTTTAGAATTTTCGCCTTTGCAATAATTATATTCCCAGAAGTTTCGTCAGTAAGTTTCCAATCCCAAGGTTTGATAAAGCTTAATTGGTAATACCTTCTTTGCTTCATATATCTCTTATAATCAAAATCAGAGCCAGAATAATTCTCAATATCCCTAAAAGGAGATTTTGAAATAATCACCTGACCATATTTTAAATTATAAGCGTTGGAATCCTCTTTATTGAAATAAACAACCACCTTGCCCTTGGTTTCTTGCCAAATGCTATCCTTAAGAATATGGGTTACTCTTGCCTTATAGGAGATTGTCTTTTTCTTAATAGACATCTCCTCAATAATTCTAAGCTTGTATTGGCTTTCGTTCTCAGAGAAAATTGAGTAATGATTATTGAGAAAGAAGACAGGAAAGAATGCCTCTACAATGATTATTAATAATATAAAGGGAATTAATATAAATATTATTGGCCTTTTATACATTATTCTTTTATGAGATTGATAAACCCAATCTCAATCCTATTCTTCCCTTCCCAACCAATTAAAGGATTTTGTTTACCATAACCAGCAACAATTATCTTATAGGATTTCATTCCATAAGAGATTAATAACTCCTTAATTATATTTGCTTGAAGAGAAGATAACTCTTCGTCGTTCATATCCTTATAAGAGTGTTGAGTATGAACAGAAATAGTTAATGAATAGTCAATATCAGAAAGGCATGTGGCTAAATACTCAAGGTATTTCATATTTGCCTTGCTTAGTTTGTCGCAATTAATGGTATCGAACAAAGAAGGAATTGTAAGCAATTTATGTTTGGTTATCATATCCTCAACCTCATGAATCTTTAGAGTAATATTATCTTTCTCTAATGAGGGAACAGGAATACTCCCCTTTCTAATTCCAATACTTGTAAAAGATTTATCAGGCTTAAGAAAGGCAAAACCTCCATTAATTGGATTAGACTTAGAACGTGTTATAGGTCTTACACTATTTAAATCATCAATATACACTAAGGATTCAATAGGTTTATTATCTTGATTAATAACCCTACCAATAGAATACTTATTTCTAATATTCTTTATATCTATTGTATTTACCTTAATAGGTTGAGTCCAATCCAAATAAGAATCCTTATTTAGATTAAAGCTAATATATAAATCATATTCTCCTATATTCATTCCATTATCAGAATAGAAATAAAGATAATCCCCTTTAGGACTAATTATTGGATTAAACTCATCATATTTAGAGTTAATAGTCTTAGGCAATAGTATACTCTTGGAATAATTATCCTCTTTAAATGCTATATATAAGTCTTTCTTACCATAATTATTTAGCTTTTCTTGGGCATAAACCATAACCAAAGAATCCTTAGTAAAACTCATATTAATATTGTTTGGCTTGGGTGAGAGTGGTTTATTAATTAACTCCTTAAACTCATAAACCCTGAAATCATCTTCAAGAGAAGTAATATACTTATTAGCTTGAGAAAGCTTTCTTTGAGAAACTAAATAAAGATAGTATCGCTTAACCAATTCCAAACTTCTATCATTTACTATTGTATTGAAATAATTAGGATACTTCTTATAAGTTCTCTCATCAATTGTATTTAATGAAAGAATATTATCAATTTCCTTTGCCTCTTTAAGGCTCTTAGCAAAGGCTCTACTATTAATTAGCTTAGGGAATTTTGAAAGAATATCATCATAAGAAGAAATTCTCCCATTCTTAGTATAATTCAAAGCAAACTCAATAAGGGTTGGTTGGAAATTTATCTCATACCTATTATTATAGTATAGATAATTCATCCCCTCGATGGAGTTTCTTTCTAATGTAATATTTATTAGAGTATCGTAAATCTCTCTATGCTTTCTATGATTAGGATATTTAAGCAAGAAAAACATAAGCTCATCTATCTCATAGCTTGAAATATTCTCCTCAAACTGCAAATCCTCTAATTTTTCCTTAGCTAATTTGGAATAATCTCCACGAGGGTATTTATCAAGATAATTATTATAAGCTTGAATAGAATTTGCTTCTCTGGCATTTTCAAAAACAATTTTCTCTATCTCTTTCTCTGCCTTATTAATTATACTTGGGTCATTAGTAGATTTCAATAATTCAGTAAGCTCCTTCTTATCCCCTGTCTCTATTGTTAGTTTAAGAACCTTATTTGTTATCCACCTCTTTACTTCATGGATTTGGATACTATTTGGATAGAGTTTTTCAAATTCCTGATAAGCCTCAAGAGTATTTTCTTTCTTAGTCTCTTCGTAAGCCATTTGATTTCTAATCCTTATTGCCTCTTTTACATAAATACTGGAAGTATCGAAAGCACTGATAAAACTATTCAAACTATCAATACTCTTATAACTATATGCTTTTAGTAATAGAGCTTTTTCATCTTGCTGAGAAAAAACCTTATTAGTAAAAAGACCAGATATACTAATATATAAAAGAATAAAAATTGAATAAGAAATTCTTAGCATGATTTAAACCCTTTATTTAATCTCAATAATAAAACCCTTAATCCAATTATCTCCAATCTCAAGCTCTAAATTATAAACTCCTTTTGGGAATTTATAATCCAAACGATTTACTCCTTTGGTGTAGTCCTGCTCATAAACAAGCATATTTGCCTTGTCCCAAACTCTGATTGAATGTAAATCATGATAAAAATCACTAAAAATATTCACTTCTCCCTTATCTGTCCATACATAGATTCCGGAATTTTCGCCATTAAGTTCTGGTATATTAATACCTTTTAGCAATAATACCCTGAATCTCTCATCTGTACTCCCTTTTTTAATAGAGAAATTATAGGATTTCTCATTGCAAAGACTTGAATAGGTATTGGTTTTCTTATCGTGAATAAAAACCTGAATATTATCTGGGAGAACAGAGAAATTTCCTAAGTTTAATTCCAAGTCTGAATCCTTTCCCACGTAAACTCCCAAATCATAGATAGCAGGATAGCTTGGAAAAACATTAACAGAAAGCTCTTCATCGTCCTTTAGAAAATAAATCTCTGGAGTATCCTTACTTGAACCAAAGAGTTTATGAGCGTCATATTTATCAAAACCATAGGATGCATCATCTATCATACCCATAATTATATATTCTTCCTTCTCTCCATTACTTATATTAAGAGTAAGGTAGTTATGGTTTGTCCAAGAATAGGAAGAAGACTTTGGTATATATTGTTGGGAGCGTTTAAATATCATCTCGCTATTTGTTTTCAACGCCTCTACAAAGAATCCCTGCAATGATGGAATAACAACCTCTTCCTTACCATCAATAATTACTGGATTATAAACATCGTTCTTGGTATCGAAAAGAAAAATCACATTGCCTTGAATCTTTCCATCTATATCGCTAAATAATTTTCTTGAACTAAGAGGAGCAGTATATGGATTACCAACTAAATTCCATGAATCTTCCTTAGAATAAACCAATGGATAAGTAACCTGAGCATCATTTAATATTCCTTCATAAATAACATCTAAAGGCTTCTTTGAAAGTACAGCATAACCCTTACCAGGAATGATTTTATGATTTGGGTCTACAATATAATCGCTCCAATAATCATTCATCTCACTCTTAACTCCAGTATTATATTCCATTAACCATGTTTCATTATTATCCTTTCTCATAGAATAAATCAAAGCCTTGGTATTATTGACTGGAGAAGAGGTATAAATCCATTTATTCTCTGGAAGGTCTTGATGAACAATAAACCAAGATTTCTTTCCATAATATATATCTCCCGAAACATAGAACATCTTATCTGCTTCTATCTCCACATTAGAGCTATCTCCCAAAATTAGGGTAGCACAATAAACATCCTCACTAACCTTTACTTTTAAGCCAGGAGGAATTGAAACAAAATCCTCAATACTTGGACTTCCCTTAGGACTCCAATTATTAGCATCTGACCAATTGCCCGAAGCAATAAGTTTCTTTAGCTTTGGAGTACCAAAATATATATCTTCAATATCTAAATTCCCTCCATTAGTAAATACGGATATTTCTAACCCATTTGCAAACGCAGGAGAGACAAGAGGGAAACAATGAGTAATTGGTTCATTTTTCTTGTTTTTATTCTTAGGATTAAAATTCGATTTTAGTTCGTCCTTCATCTCAAGCAATAATTCCTCATCCTTATACCATCTATATCTAAAACTAATATCCTTATCCAATAATTCTCTTTCAAAATAATCTAACCTAAACTGATAAGACATATTAGAGAAAACAGGGAAACGATAATTGGAGCCATTTTTCAATGCCTTTACTTCTTGCTCAAAATTATTTACATTAAAGTCTTGCCTTGAATCGCAAGAGCCTGATAAATTTAGGATAATATCAGAATTAAGCTTAGGAGTTGATATTTTAAGTTCTGTCTTATGCCTTCCTATTGACTTTGGATTATAGCTAATTGTAATAATCTTCTCTCCCAAAGAGTCAATAATAAAACTTCTTGTATCTATCGAGAAATGAATTGAGTCCTTAGTAGTGAATTTTAGATTAATATTATCTCTTAGGTATTTTGCTTTAATCCAAATTCTTTGTGTTGGAGCAAAGGTAAAAGGGAATGGAATATGATTAAACTCAATATTATTATCCCTCATTAAGATATAGTCATCAACGGGTTTTCTAAAGAGTATTATTTCTGATGGAACGCCCTTGTATTTATCATACTCTCCTTTAAGACTAATGGATTGGAAACTAAAAACAGGCAATCTCCCTCTTTTTTTAATCATTATCACATCCCATCCAATTTCTACTTTTTTATTATTCAATAATTCCTTATCTAATAAAACCTTAAATGTTTTTCTATTCGCCTTTTTCAAATTAGTATGCTCTATTCTCCTACCTCTTGAGTCTAATAAATCTAACCATTTACTATTATCTACTCTATATTTTAATCTTGCAATATACTTGGATTTAGAACCTGTTGTACTAACACTAACATTATAAATAACAGACTCAAAATCTATGGTAGAAAATTCTATTACATTTCTTATATCGTCCTTTGTCCTTGAAGTGGTTTTGTATTCAATATCCTTTGTTTGAGCATATGCTCCTTGAATTAATCCACTAAGGATAATTAATAAAAATATCCTTTTAAAATTTCCTAACTTCAATGTATTAATAAATTCTTTAACCCTAAAATTCATTCTGTTTCCCCTAATATTTTTCTTATTTAATCTATCTGCCTACCGATATTATCTTATAATCCTCTACCTTATATATAACAGTCCTTTTGTTTTGATAGCCGTTATTCTTTTCATTTCTTAAGAAATAGAACGGATTAATCATTTCCTTAGTATTATCGTAGTTTGGTTCATCAATAAAATCATCCCCCTTCATTATCATTACCGGCACAAAATACATCATAATATCATAACCCATGGCTGCATAAATCTTATCTGGTTCTGCCTTGAAATGTTTTCTGTATTCCTTTACAAATTCTACAAAGTTCTTATTTGTATAGTCATTCAAATAGCTTAGGGTGAAATGGAAATTAAATTTATCTATTAATGCAAGGTCTATGCTTGGATAGTCTAACCATGAGGCTTGAGCAATAAGGCTAATTTCTGGAAGTCTTTTATTTGCATTTAACTTTGATAATAATTCATTGGCATAAGCCTCATTGAATTTTGGATTACCCTTATCGACTATGGATATAAATATATTATCCTTTGTATTATCTACTTTTTCAAATATTCTTGAAGAAAAACGATTATAATCTATTATACACCAAGTTATCCCTCCTTTTTCAAATAATAGTTTATAGTATTCCATTATGGGTTTTTCGCTTGCATTTGGTGTATAGAGAAGGGTTACATTAGGATTTTTGAAATTATTCCTTATATATCTTATTGTGGTTTCTACTTCCGAGGCTGGAGAGGGTTGTATCTTGAATAGATATGGATTATCCTTTAGTATACTAACGTTTTGGCTCATTGGATTAATAATTGGAATAGAATTCTTATTTGCATATTCCATTACTAAAGTGAAATTCTTTTGAAATACTAAAGGTATTATCAAATCCATATTCTTTAGTGATTCAGCTTTAATCAAATCCTGCATAGCCTTGGTGTCTTCCTCTCCAATATCATATACATATAATGATACTGCATAACCTTGCTTTTCCAATTTATCCAAGGCTATTCTTGCTCCCTCGTAGAAAGTGATATATTCAAAACAATGATATTTCTTTCTTTTCTTTTCTTCTATATTGAACTTATTGAAGTCTAAATCCGGAATCTTATCATAAGCCATAGGGAGAATCATAGCTATATTCAGTTTCTTCTTTGAGCTATAATCCTTTTTATTATTCTTTGGCTGGGGTTCTTCTTCTCTTTGCGAAGGGTTTTGATAAAGTACTGGCGATTCGAAGGACGTAATTACTGTGCTTACATCGCTATGCTTTAAGAGTGATTTATTTCTAACTGTATAAGGTATCTTTATTGTTTGACCAGCCTTTAGAGTTTGGGGAGTTAGCCCAGGGTTGATATCAGTAATATCCTTTACACTTAAATAATAATTCCTCGAAATCCTATAAAGTGTTTCTCCCTGCTCAACTGTATGAATGCCATAAGTTTTTTCCTCTGTTTGAGAAAAAGCTAAAGGCATAAAAATATAGAAACTAAATACAATTAGAAATAACCTCTTTATCATAAAGCAATGTTTTTGTTTAATAATAAACTATTATTCCCACTCAATTGTTGCAGGTGGCTTTGATGAGATATCGTAAACAACTCTGTTTACTCCCTTAACCTGATTTATAATTTTATTGGAAATATCTGCAAGGAAGGTATATGGAAGGTGAGACCAATCGGCAGTCATCCCGTCATTACTCTCCACTGCTCTTAGTGCTACAACATTTTCGTAGGTTCTCTCATCTCCCATTACTCCTACTGATTGCACTGGCAATAGCATAGCTCCTGCTTGCCAAACCTTGTCGTAAAGGTCATTATCTCTAAGCCCTTGAATAAATATATTATCTACTTCTTGGAGTATTCTAACCTTTTCTTCTGTTATATCGCTAAGTATACGTATTGCTAAGCCTGGTCCTGGGAAGGGATGGCGAGCAAGTAAGTCTTTTTTAATTTCCATAGATGCTCCTACCCTTCTTACCTCATCTTTAAACAAGCTTTTCAATGGCTCTACAATCTTTAGCTTCATATATTTTGGAAGCCCTCCCACATTATGGTGAGATTTAATTGTTACTGAAGGTCCTTTAACTGATACTGATTCTATAATATCTGGATAAATTGTTCCCTGTGCCAACCATTTTACATCTTGAATCTTGTTTGCTTGCGTGTCGAAGATTTCTATAAATGTTTTTCCTATTGCTTTTCTTTTTTGTTCTGGGTCAGTTAGTCCTTTGAGTGCAGAATAAAACTCTCGTTTTGCATCTACTCCTACTACATTTAACCCCATTCCTTTATAAGATTCTAATACGGATTCAAACTCATTCTTTCTCAAAAGTCCATTATCTACAAATATACAGTGAAGATTTTTCCCTATTGCCTTATGCAAAAGCACTGCTGCCACACTACTATCAACTCCTCCTGAAAGCCCTAATACTACTTTATCGTCTTGAAGTTCTGCCTTTAAATCGCTAATTGTCGATTCTACGAAATTCAAAGGCGTCCAGTCTTGTTTAGCCTTGCAAATATCTACAATAAAATTGCTTAATAGCTTTAGACCGTAAGTTGAGTGTGTAACCTCTGGGTGGAACTGGATTGCATAGGTTTCTTCATTCTCTATTTTATATCCTGCGTTTTCTACGTGAGAGGTAGAGCAGATTAGTTTGAAGTCTTGTGGCAATTCTAAGATAGTATCTCCGTGAGACATCCACACTTGTGAATCCACAGGGATATCCTTCATTAATCTGGAACTATTATCAACGAAACTAAGTTTTGCTCTCCCGTATTCTCTAATTTGAGAAGGAAGAATTTTCCCTCCAAATTTGTTTGCCATATACTGAGCTCCATAGCATACTCCCAATAATGGGAGTTTACCCTTAAAAGGAGTTAAATCGATTTGTGGAGCGTCATTATCTCTACAACTAAAAGGGCTTCCAGAAAGGATAACCCCTATAATATCCTCAGTAATTTGAGGCACCTTATTATAAGGATGAATTTCGCAATAAACATTGAGCTCCCTTACTTTACGAGCAATTAATTGCGTGTATTGAGAGCCAAAATCCAAGATTAATATTGTTTGCATAACCTACTCAAAATAATTATATTTAATCTCCAAAATTACAAAAAAACTCCGTTCCCACAAAATAAACTTATTTTACTCCCTATAATAGACTGTTTATCTTGGTATAAAGTCTTATTGTTTGAATCTATTTTTGCTGGTTATTAGTATAGCTAAAAATAATGCTTGTAAAATCAAAATGGAATCAAGTTTCAGTGAAATGGAATCAAGTTATAAAGTAATGAAATCAAGTTTTAAAGTTTTATTCTTTGATTACAATCTCAGGATGGTAGCTACCATAGCAGCATTATGGTACCTACCACACGGGCGTTATGGTACCTACCACAAGGCTTGTGTGGTAGGTACCATAATGTAGTTTTAGAAATTATGGTGATTTTCTTAAGGAATAAAGAACTCGTTTCCTTGTGTTTGCAAAGATACAAAAAAAGAATGAAATAAACTTCGTATCTTTGCACAAAAGAATTTTAATGCTTTTGAATAAGTCTTATTATAAAACTAATTTCGCTTTAGCACTTCCAATTATTCTTTCATCCATAGGACAATCATTTACACAAATGGTAGATACTATTATGGTTGGACGATTGGGTGCTACGGAATTGGCTGGAGTTGCTTTTGCAGGCTCGGTTTCGATGAACGTACTTGTTTTCGGGATGGGAATTGCTATGGCTCTAACCCCACTAACAGGTCAGGGCTATGCAAGAAAAGAACATAGGAAGATATCTATGCTTTTTCAAAATTCTTTAGCATTAAATGCTATAATTGGATTGATAATTATTGGTATATTATTCCTTATCTTTCCCTTTCTGGGTTATTTCGGACAACCCCAAGAAGTTATTGATATTTGCAAACCATACTATATTATTATTTCCATATCTTTTCTGCCAAGCCTTATCTTCCTTACCTTTAAACAATTCTTAGAAGGGATAGGGAATACCAAAAATGCAATGATAATTACAATTACTGCAAATGTGATAAATATTATTCTTAACTACCTATTAATATATGGTAAGTTAGGATTCCCAGCATTGGGTATTATTGGAGCAGGGATTGCAACCCTTATTGCTAAAACCATAATGCCTATTATATTTTTGATATTTATACTTAACCATAAGACCTTTAAGAAATACTTTCTATTCTTTAGTTGGAGCAGGTTTAGTTTCAATACCCAAAAAATTATACTTAGGCTTGGAATGCCAATATCGGGGCAAATGTTTCTTGAGTTTTCATCCCTATTATTTATAACTATAATGATGGGATGGGTAAGTAAGTATGCACTTGCTGGATATCATGTTGTAATAACTATTGTTGGAACTACATTTCTAATAGCAACAGGGCTATCCAATGCAACTACAGTGCTAATTAGCCATGCTTATGGGAAGAAAGATTATATTGAGATTTGGAAAAACTTTAAGGCTGGATATCATCTAACCCTTATAACCATGGGTTTCTTCGCTATTATTCTCTTTGTTTTTGGGGGAGAGATTGCAAAGATATTCTCACCCGATGAAAAGGTTGTGGAGATTGCAAAAGTATTATTTATAGTTGCAGGTTTCTTTCAGCTAATAGATGGTTCTCAGGTTCTATTCCTTGGAGCTTTAAGAGGGATTAACGATGTTGCAAAACCTATGAAATATGCTTTTATTTCCTATATTTTAATTGCCCTTCCATTTGCTTATATCTGTGGATTTGTTTTCGATATCGGGTTTTGGAGCATTTTTGCTGGCTTCTCAGTAGGTTTAAGCATAGCGGCTATTCTTTATTTCAGAAGGTTTAGACTTAAAATTAATAGTTTCAAAAAGGAGATTGAGACTATAAAGGAATAGTTGAGGATTTGAAACAAATCAAATAAATTACTATCTTTGCATTTCGCAGCAATATTTTATTGATATGGTAAATGATTTAAAAGAAAAGGTTTTAAGAGGTGAGGATATTAGTTTTGATGAGGCTTTATACCTTGGCTCTAAAGCTGATATAAACGAATTATTCGAGGCTTCTCATATTATTACCGAGAAAATGGCCTCAAAAACCTTCGATATGTGTTCAATTATCAATGCAAAGAGCGGTCGTTGCAGTGAAAATTGTGCTTGGTGTGCTCAAAGCTCTCATTACAAAACTCAGGCAGAGGTTTATGATTTGTTAGATAGGGAAACTTGTTTGAAATCGGCACTATATAACCAAAAACAAGGGGTTAAACGATTTTCTTTAGTAACCAGCGGAAGAAAACCAAATAAAAAAGAGCTGGAAGAATTATGTGAGATTACAAAGTACCTTAAAAGCAGAACCCAATTAAAGCTTTGTGCTTCACTTGGATTAATTGGAGAGATTGGACTTAGGGAATTATATAAAAATGGGATAGTAAGATATCACTGCAATTTAGAAACATCTCCTTCCCACTTCCCTTTTCTTTGTTCTACTCATACAATTGAACAGAAGATTAATACTTTAAAGGCTGCAAGAAAGGTTGGAATGGATATTTGCTGTGGAGGGATTATAGGAATGGGTGAGGATTTAAAACAAAGAATTGAATTTGCTTTTACTCTTAAGAGTTTGGAGGTAGGTTCTATTCCAATAAATCTACTTCAACCAATTAAAGGTACTCCGCTTGAAAACCAACAAATACTAACTGAAGAAGAAGTACTAAGAACCATTGCCCTGTTTAGATTTATCAACCCAAAAGCATATCTACGCTTTGCAGGAGGAAGAGCCCAGCTAAGCAAGGAAGCCATGGAGAAGTCTTTATATATAGGTATCAACTCAGCCATAGTAGGAGATATGCTAACAACCCTCGGCTGCGACGTATCCGAAGACAAGAAAATGATTAAAAACTCGGGATATAGTCTTTAACGTAAATTATTTTCATCCTTTTTAAATTGGTATTATCGATAAATAGTCTATATTTGCAATATAAAAATCAATTATTAATTTCAAATGTAAAGGATTATGAAAACAAATATTTTCTTCTTCCTATTTAGCCTAATCTTTATTAGTGGCTTTTCTCAAGAAAACAATTTTAAGTATAGCTTAGATAGTATTACTAGCGAAAATAATACTTTTAGAAAGTTCAGTTATGATGAAAGGGGTAATATACTTTCATATATTGATTATTATGATACTATATTATACACTTATGACTTAAACAATAATCTTACAAGTGAGGAAATATATGATTATTTTGGATTGGGATTTAAATCTAGAAAAACATATGAGTATGAAAACAACTTATTAGTTGAATATATATATAGTGACTTTAATTCAGCTTACGACAATGAGGGAAATAAATGGTCTCCAGTTGAAAAAACAAGATATACTTATAATCAAGATAATTTAATTAATTCAAAAGTAGTATCTAAATTTAGGAATAATCAATGGGAAATTTTCTCATCAAATACTTATAGTTATGATACTAATAATAATTTAATCTTAGACTTAAGCGCTAATTCAAAGATTGAATATTTATACGATGATAACAATAATAAAACAGCTTCTATTTCCTATTACATTAATAATTCAAATTGGGTATTTAACAGAAAAACCATTTGGAATTACGATGCTAATAACAACCTTTTAGATGAGACTCATTATATTTACGAGAATAATGAATGGGTTTATAATATAAATTCAAGAAAGGATGAATACAGCTATGATTCTCAAAATAATCTATTGAGCAAAATTGAATTAGTATGGAGAAACAATCAATGGGAGAATTTTACTAAAGAATCTCATTCTTACGATATAAACAATAATTGTCTTTCTGATTCTATTTTTAAATTTACTGATGGAGAATGGGATGGAGAAGTTGGATATATTTATACATATGATGAAAATAGAAATTTATTATCTGAAACAATGATTCAATGTTATATGAAGGAATGGTTTAATAATATTAAAACTGAATATGAATTTGATTACAACTACACATCTGAAGATACTTATGTTCCTGATTATATCACAAGCTTTAATATGACAACTGGTTATAAAGATTATATTTTTAATTGTAATGATCAATGGGATTTATCATCATCTTGTGTTTATCATTATACTCAACGTAACGTTTCCATAGAAGAAATTACAAATAGTAATAATATTAGAGTATATCCAAATCCTTCTACAAACTATATTGTATTAAGTATTGAAGAAAACTCTCCATTTGAATTTGAAATCTACAATTCAAATGGTAATTTAATAGAGAAAGGCATTACTCAAAACTCAATAAGAGTAGATATCAGCAAGTTTTCTCGTGGCTTATATTTCTTTACCATCAAAGCAAAGAATAAAGTATTTAAGAGTAAATTTATAAAGATATAAATAAAGAAATATCATAGAAAACAAAAAAAAGGAGGCTTTTGACCTCCCTTTTTGTTGTTTGAATATTTTGTTTAGATATTGTCGGCTACTTTTCTTCCGGCTCTTAGAGCATCGATATTAGCATTTACTATTGCTTCTCCTTTGCGGGAGAATATATCTTTGATTGCATCTTCAAGTTTTTCTATATCTATTCTTAGGTATTTTGATGCTGCTCCTAAAACAACCATATTAGTTCCTTTAGGGTTACCAGCTTCTCTTGCAATTTGGTCTGCATCAAATACTATTGAGTTCTTTACCTTCTTAACCTCTGCAATTACCTCTTCCTTTTCTGGATAATTAGGGATATTGATAAAAGGATTTTCGTTAGTAATAACCCAACCTGTATCTTTATTTAGAAAATTAAGATAGCGTAGGGCTTCCATTGGCTCAACAGAAAGGATTAAGTCGCATTGTCCATCAGGAATTAAATCAGAGGCAATCTCCTTATCGCTAAGACGAAGATGAGATTGAACATCTCCTCCTCTTTGGCTCATACCATGAGTTTCTGCTTGCTTCATATACATTCCCATATCCAAAGCAGCCTTTGAGATAATGGCAGCAGTACTTAAAGCTCCCATTCCTCCTACTCCACATAATATTATATCTATTTTCATATCTTTCTTATTTTGTGTTTAATTAATTACTAAGCCTTAGCTGCCTTACGTTTCTTATTAGCCGCAACAATACAATCTCTTCTTGGGATAATAACCGATACTCCTTGGTAAGCTAACTCTTCTTTTACCACTTGAAGGTTTTCTTCGTGGAATTTCTTTAAAGGATTAAGAACCCTTATATGATCAGGATGAACCCCAATACCTTGACAAATTGCCTCAATTCTACCAGTTGCCGAAGAATCTTGAGAACCTGTCATACCAGTTGTTTCATTATCTAAGATTAATACCGTAACTGGAACATTATCCACAACACAATCCAAAAGACCTGTCATTCCTGAGTGAGTAAAGGTTGAGTCTCCAATCACAGCTACAGCTGGTCTTAGCCCCGCCTCAGCAGCACCCTTAGCCATAGTTATTGATGCACCCATATCAACAGTGGTATAGATTGCATTATATGGAGGAAGAGCCCCTAAGGTATAACATCCAATATCAGAAAATACCTTACCTACTCCATATTCTAACATTGCTTCATTAATAGCATTATAAGAATCGATATGAGGGCAACCAACACAAAGCTTTGGAGGTCTTGGAGCAACAATTGAAGGGATTGGTAATCCTTTGCTAACTGGAAGTCCAAGTGCTGAACCAACAATTGCTGGATTTAATTCTCCATCTCTTGGAATAGAACCATCTAAACGTCCCATTACCTTCTTCCCTTTGTTTAATAATCCTCTTAATAATCTTTCATATAAAGGTTGACCTTCTTCCAATACAAGAATTGAATCACATTCTTCATAGATTTGATTTACCATTTCCTCTGGCATAGGATATTGAGTAATCTTTAGAATAGGATAAGGACAAACCTCATTTTGGAAGTTCTCCATTAAATAATTATATGAAAGACCACAAGCAATAATTCCTAAACTCTTATCCTTACCAGGAATAAATTTATTATAACCACTTGTTTGAGCAGCCTTCATTAAAGGTTCTTGTTTTGCCAATAATTCTCTGTATTGTTTACGAGCAATTGCTGGAAGAAGAATAAATTGTTTTGGATTTTCATGAAGCTTAATCTCGTTTTGTACTCTTTGAGCACGACGAACAACCCCTGCTCTTGAGTGAGCAAGTCTTGTTGTAATACGTATCATTACAGGGATATGGAATTCTTCTGAAAGATCAAAAGCATAGTGTACCATATCGTAAGCTTCTTGTTGATTTGATGGTTCAAGAACTGGAATCATTGCAAAATCAGCAAAGAAACGTGAGTCTTGTTCGTCTTGAGATGAGTGCATTGAAGGGTCATCTGCTGCGATATATATTAATCCTCCATTTGCTCCAGTAATAGCTGAATTCATAAAAGGGTCTGCTGCAACATTTATCCCAACGTGTTTACAGGTAAACATAGCACGTTTTCCTGCATAACTCATACCCAAAGCAGCTTCCATAGCTGTTTTCTCATTAGCTCCCCAATTGCTGCGGATACCTTTTTCCTTTGCTTCTTTTGAACCTTGTATATATTCTGTAATCTCTGTTGAAGGAGTGCCTGGATAACCAAAAATACCTGATAATCCTGCATCAATAGCGGCTTGAGCAATTGCCTCGTCGCCTAATAGAAGTAATTTCTCCATAGAAAATTATGTTTTTATTAATGTAATTTGTTTCTTTACACTCAAATAGACCTTTTCCAAGGTATATTATTAAGTGTACAAAACTACTCAAAATATACCAGATGACCAAATTAATCTATCTAATATTAGAATACTTATGAATAAACTCAGCAATTCTTTCGAGTACTTTTGGAGAAAATGTCTCTTCAAGTTCTGAATATTCTCCAATTGTACATTTCTTACATTCTTGGAATAAGTGGTTCATATTCTTAGCTGAATATTTCTCAAAATTCTTATTTCCTGAGCTTAGTACTGCCTTTTCAATAGCTGGCATATTATACTTATATAATACCTGTATATCCTTGGTTCCAATTATAGATAAAAGAGGTTGATTTATCTTCTCAAGAAAATCCTTAGGTTCTAAGGTCATAAAACATCTCATCCATTTTCCTGAACTTTGAGATATAAACTGAGTCCTTGCTGCCTTTGAACTAAACTGATAATCTCCTCTTTTCTTCTCTGACAATGAATTATAAACCTTATCGAAGAAGGAATTCATTTCTTTGTTTATCTCTTCATCGGTTTTGTTTTCCTTGATTAATCTATAAATCTCATCCAAAGCCTGAATTTGATAATTAATCACATCCTTTGAAGCCTTTTCCTTTTGAAGTATTTCCTTGGTTTGCTGTTTTAAAACCTCATAACCATTCATACCAGTTCCTGCTAAAAGTACTGCAAAGGCAATATCCTTATCCATAGATGTAATAATTGAAGCAATAATTCCTCCTTCGCTATGTCCTATTACTCCTATCTTGGTTTTATCAATATTTGGATGATTTCTTAGAAGATTTATTGCATTTTGAGCATCCTTTGCATAGTCGTAGGTATTAGCATCCATTAATTCAGGATTATTACTTCCCCATCCTCTATCATCATAGCGGAATACTGCAATACCCTGTCTTGTTAGATAATCCGCAATTACCTTAAAGGGTTTATATCCCATAATCTCCTCATCTCTGTTTTGTAATCCCGAGCCTGTTATCAAGACTACACAAGGAAATTTCCCATTCTCGTTAGGAAGGGTAAGAGTCCCATTAAAGGTATAATCAACTCCTGGGGTTTGGAAACTTAATTCTTTTTCCAAGTAAGGATATGGTGGCTTTGGTTCTTGAGGACGTTTTATTTCAAATTTCTCCTTCTTTTTCTCAAATTCCAAATCTGTAACTAATAATCCTTGTTTAAAACTTCCCTTTATTTTAGTCTTATCCTTATTATACTCTCCCCTATAGACAACTCCCATTGGTTTAATAGTGAATAGTATTGAATCCCCCTCCAATCTATGCTTGGTAACGGGAAACATCTCTGAGGTTTGGGCTGGAGAGCCCATCATTATTATTGTAGTATCGCTTCTCTTATCTATTTCAAGAGTGATTGGGAGAGTAGTCCCTTGAACCTTCAATTCTCCATACCAATTGCTTATCTGTGCTTCAAGCTTATTAATCGATAATAGGCTTAAAAAAAGAGCAAGACTTATCTTGCTCATAAAAATCGTTTTTTTCATAATCTATTTAGTATCCAAAAATTTCTTCCAAACTAAGAGTTTCTACCTTTCCGTATTTCTCCAATGCCTTAATATCAACCTGGTCCTTATGTCCAAGTACAATATAGGTTCTTGGTTTATTCTTTACGTATTTAGCATTAAAATCTACTATATCATTAATACTCATTGAAGGAAGTTTATTAAATAATTCCTTTCTTGAATCCTCTTTTTCTCCCAAACGTTCTGCAATTAGATAAGTATTGATAATTCCCATCTTAGAAATTCTTTGAGTCCTTAACGATGAAATCAAACCATCCTTTGCTAAATTGAAGTTTTGTTCTGCAATTGGCATATTATCGAATAATTCATTAAAGGCATCAAAAGCATCAATAACCTTATCGTTTTGTGTAGCAATATGTGATAGATTGATATAGAAATCATCCAAACGAGAAGGAGACATATAAGAGGCTGAACTTTGGTAAGCCAAGGAACGTTTCTCTCTCATTTCTTGGAATACTATTGAATTCATAGATCCTCCAAAATATTGGTTATATAGTCTTACCACCGGAGAAAGCTCTTTTGAATATTTTCCTCCTCTTGTAAGCTGTCTTAGGTATGATTGTTTTGCATCATAATGTACAAAATACACCTTGCTCTGTTTGGTTTCAAGTGGTTTCTTTCTAAGAGCCACTGGTGGATTCATAAGTTTCTTCCCGCTCTTATGTACATTTTGAATCAAGGTTTTTAATTCTTCTTTTGGAGTATCTCCATAGAATAAAACTCTATGTCTATATTTTGAAAGCGATTTTAAATCCTCAATTAATTGATTAGGATTAATCTCTCTTAATTCCTTTTCACTTAATTCATCCTTAAATGGACTATCCTTTCCGTAAAGTGCATAAGATTGTAAAGCGGCAAGAACAGTATTTTGTCTTAGTTTAGAATCTTCTCTTGATTTAATTATTCTCTCAACCAAAATATTTAATGCTTCTTGATTTGGCTTTGCATCATTTATCAATTCTTCCAATAACGCAAGTGCTTTTGGAAGGTTTTCGCTAAGCCCTGAAAGAGAAATTGTGGTAATATCCTCTCCTACCCTCATCGAGAAACTACATGCTAATTTATAAAACTCAGAAGAGATTTGCTCTGGAGTCTTAGTCGATGTTCCAAGATAATTGATATAATCAGAAACTAAATCCAATCTCTTATTATGCAATGAACCCAAATCGTATCTAAAGCTTAATTCAAAGGTTTTATTTTCTTTATTCTCTACATATAGTATTTCTGAAGAGTTTCTTAGCATTATCCTGTCCATATCTTTCTTAAAATCTACAAATACTGGCTGGATATCATCTACTTTTAGATTTTCTATCTCTTTAAAAAACTCACTCTTTGCATCTCTATTAATATGTATTGGAGTAATTGCAGGCTTTTCTACCTTTGCTATTTCTGAAGGTTTGCCCTGAAGTTTATTTACAATAACATAATTATTATCCTTAAACACTTCCTTTGCAAAAGAAATTAAATCTTCTTTTGTTATCTTCGAAAGTTCATCTAATTCAAAAACCACCTCTTCCCAATTTTGATTAGCAAGATATGCTCTTGCCATAAGCATTGCTCTTGAAGTAATTCTTTCTTGAGATTTGATTTGGCTTAGTCTGTAATTATTTATTGTTGCTTCCAATAGCTCATTATCCCAAGCCCCTGACTTAAATATTTCTACTTGTTCCAATAATAGTTTTTGTACTTCTTCCAAACTTTGATTCTTTCTTGGAGATGCTGAAAGTATTATTGCAGTATAGTCATTCATCCCATAAGTAAAGGCTGCTGAGCCCTGAGTGAGCTGTTTCTTATTAATATTCTCATCCAATAAGCCTGATTTCCTATTATATAATACACTTGAAATCAATTCTGCGAGCATTGCCTCCCTTGAAGTCTGTCCTGCATTGATACGAAATGCTATACGTGTATTCTCTGATTCCAATCCAATAACCTCAACCTTTTTAATCTCCTTAATAGGTTCTTCGTATTGGAAACTAAACTCTTGAATTTCCTTAGGAGCAATATCTCCAAAATGCTTTTCAATTGTCTTAATAGCCTCATCTGGATTAAAATCCCCTGCTATTGAGATACAATAATTGTTTGGGACATAGTATTTATCGAAGAATTTGTTAATTTCCTTCATAGAAGGATTACGTAAATGCTCAGTGGAACCAAGGGTAGTTTGTTGTCCATAAGGATGGTTAGGATAAAGAGCAGTTAACATTGCTTCATTAGCCTTTCTTCCATCATTTGTTAAGCTCATATTCTTTTCCTCATATACAGTTTCCAACTCTGTATGGAATAATCTCAACACTGGGTTTTGGAATCTGTCTGATTGTATCTTTGCCCAATTCTCAAGCTGGTTGGAAGGGATATTTTCCTGGTAATAAGTAAAATCATTGCTTGTAGCAGCATTAGTACCGCTTGCCCCAATTAGTTTCATAAGCTTATCATACTCATTTGGAATAGCAAATTTAGAAGCCTCAAAGCTTAAACGGTCAATTTCTTTATAAATTTCGTTTCTTTTCTCATTATCTGTTTCATTTCTATACACCTCATAAAGGTCTTCAATCTTTTCAATCAAGATTTTTTCCTTTTCCCAGTCCATAGTCCCCATCTTCTCAGTACCTTTAAACATCATATGTTCAAAATAATGAGCCAAACCAGTAGTTTCCTTAGGGTCATTCTTACTTCCTACTCTTACTGCAATATAGGTTTGGATTCTTGGCTCTGATTTATCAACAGACATATAAACCTTTAGCCCATTTTTCAAGGTATAAATCCTTGTATTCATAGGGTCTGACTCAACCATTTCGTATTGGTAATTATTTCCATCCTTTTTCATAATGGTCTTATTTGATTTGGGTTTGGATTTGCCCTGAGCCACTGCTCCATAAGGAGTAAACCATAAAAGCCCAATAGCAGTTACGGCAAAAATTAAAGATATTCTTTTCATATTTCAATTATTAAATTTCAAATTTAAGAGCTCAAAAATACAAAAAATAATGATACCAAGTCCAATAAACGTCAAAGATTTTATATAATAAAAGAAGTGCGGGTTTTTACTCCCGCACTTCTGATATTTATTCTTCAACATTTATTATTACAGTATCTCTTGGATAATCAATAGTAAATCGATTTAATATCCCTCCATTATTAATTTTACCAGTTGCTACTGGCACTTTAAAAAGAAAATAATTATTAGAATCGTTATAACTATCATAAATTACAAGTCGAGGTCGGTAGTAAGGTGTTTCATAAATTTCAGGATAAAATCCAAATCCCCAATTTTGATTACTTGTTTTTGGAAGAATTACTTTTAAAAATCCATAAGTAATGGGTCTAATATCTGTCCTAACACTTTTTGTTTTAAGACTGTATTCAGAATAATAATAATCCTTGAAAGGGAAAGCATAAGGTGGGAGATATTGCGGGTCAGAAAAACTATACCCCTCAACATCTCTTGGATATGTTCTTATCATTACTATATCATTATACTTTTTACCTCCTTTTGGCTTCCATGCTTTGGGACATCTTATTTTATAGTATCCTTGGGCATTAGATACAGCAACATTTTTAGCAAAATAAGGATCTGGGGAGAACCAACCTTCTCCTGAGTATTCATCAAAATAATGTGCATCAAAAACAACTCCTGAGACTGGCTCGCCGGTGTGATAGTCTTTAATATAACCCTCTATATAGGTGTCATAGAAGGTAAATTCATCTTCATCGTTATTCTCACATGAAAAGAATAAAGGAAAAGCAAAAAGAACGGCAAATATTATACTTAGTCTTTTTAAATTAATAGTTTTCATAATCATATGTTTTTATTGTTAATAAACTACTTTAATCTTGCAAAGATAGAATTATTATCTTTACCTCCAAATTTTTTATGTATTTTTTCTTTGTTTTGTTGAATAAATTTATTATGCAAAGGGTGGGTTGTAATCTTTGCCCCCTCAATCGATATAATTTTATAAGCAAACTAAGTTATTATAACCTTAGAATAAAGTATTTTAGTTGATAATGTATCGTATCTTACATTTCTAAACATACTATTAAATATCTCTGTATATGGTCTCGTATCACCAATTATCTCAATACTTAAAGAATCTTGAATATATGCGTTTAAACTTATTATTGTAAAAGTATTATTATTATCTTTTTCATAAGACTATTGTTTATTCTTCAACATTTATTATTACTGTATCTCTTGGATTTTCTATTGTAAAATGAATAGGATTTGACCAAGCATTATTTCCTATTCTAAAGGTACCTTCTGATACTGGAACTTTAAATAAAAAATAATTTAATGAATCATTATAACTTTCTGTAATCATTAACTTAGGTTTATAGTATGGTTTTTCATAATCACTGTTTGTATAATTTAAAAAACTCCAGTTCTGAACACTTGTTTTCGGTAGAGTTACTTTTAAATAACCATAAGTAATAGGTCTAATATCTATTCTTTTACTTTTAACTTTAAGACTATCTGACTTATAATTAAATGTTCCAAATTCAAAACTATAATTTTCTGTTGCTCTTGGAATTATTCTAATTCCAGTAAAATCAACAAATCTATCTTGACTCCAAAATTCTCCCGTTTTAGGTGTTTTTATTTTATAATAACCATTAGCATCTGAAACTGCTATTTTTGTTGCATAATAAGGACTTGTTCCTAACAATCCTACATTTGAATCATCAAAATATTTTGCATCAAAAATAACCCCCTCTACTGGTTCTCCTGTATGATAATCTGTAATATAGCCATCAATATAGGTGTCGTAATATGTAATAATATCTTCATCACTACCCTTACATGAAAAAAATAAAGAAATAGCAAAAAACACGGCAAATATTATTCTTAGACTTTTTAAATTAATAGTTTTCATAATCATATGTTTTTATTGTTAATAAAATACTTTAATCTTGCAAAGATAGATTTTTTTCTTTGCTTCCATATTTTATATGTAATTTTTTTTGTTTTGTTGAATAAATTTATTATGCAAAGGGTGGGTTGTAATCTTTGCCTCCTTAATCGATATAATTTTATAAGCAAACTAAGTTATTATAACTTTAGAATAAAGTATTTTAGTTGATAATGTATCATACATTACATTTCAAAATAAGCTATCAAATACTTCTGTAAATGGTCTGTTTTCTCCAATAGTTTCTATATTGACTGTATCTTGTGTATATGCTCTTATACTCGATGTTAAAATAATCAACATCGCAATTAATACTTTTTTCATGTGATATCATTTTATTATTCAATAATTAATTCTACAGTATCTCTTGGATTATTTATTATAAAGTCAAAATCATGCAACAAATATTCTCCATAACTAAATCTTGTCCTTTCAATAGGCACTTTAAAAAAAAGCTTTTTTTTATCAGTATTTAATATTTCTTTGAATACAAATCGACCCTTAAATAATGGCATTTCGTAAGTAGATTCTTCCAAAGAATTAATTGCCCATCTTTCAATATAATCAATAGGCATTATTACCTTCAAATATCCATAACTTTTAGGTGTAATATTGATTCTTTTGTTTGTTGTACTAAGACTATTCTCTGCATACATAAGCTGAGCATCTTCATAATTATAACTGTCATTACTCCTTGGAAACAATCTTATTCCATTAAAGTCAACTGCTTTTCTTGTTGGCGACGCTCCCCACTCTCCATGTTTTGGAATCTTTATCCTATAATAACCGTTGAAATCTGTTACAGCTACATTTTGCGATTTATAAGGCTCTGGACCAAACCAAGTCCCATGACTATCCGAATAGAAATAATAAGCATCAAAGATAACTCCTTGAACAGGTGCGCCGGTATTATAATCTGTAATGTAGCCGTCAATATAGGTGTCGTAATATGTAATTACATCTTCATCATCACTTTTACATGAAAAGAATAAAGGAATAGCAAAAAACATGGCAAATATTATTCTTAGACTTTTTAAATTAATAGTTTTCATAATCATATGTTTTTATTGTTAATAAACTACTTTAATCTTGCAAAGATAGAATTTTTTCTTTACTTCCAATTTTTTATGTATTTTTCTTTGTTTTGTTGAATAAATTTATTATGCAAAGGGTAGGTTGTAATCTTTGCCCCCTCAATCGATATAATTTTATAAGCAAACTAAGTTATTATAACTTTAGAATAAAGTATTTTAGTTGATAATGTATCGTATCTTACATTTCTAAACATACTATTAAATATCTCTGTATATGGTCTCGTATCACCAATTATTTCAATACTTAAAGAATCTTGAGTATATGCGTTTAAACTTATTATTGTAAAAGTATTATTATTATCTTTTTCATAAGACTATTATTTATTGTTCAACATTTAAAATTACTGTATCTCTTGGATTCTCCATAGAAAAATATCTTCGAACACCAGGATAATTACCACAGCCAATCTCTCCACCCAAAACGCAAACCTTAAAAAAGAGATAATTCATTGTATCATTACACTCTCCGTTATAAACAAATTGGTGTTTGAAATAAGATGTTTCATACGTTTCTTCTTCATAATTTCCCCAAATGCCCCAGTTTTGATTACTTGTTTTTGGAAGAATTACTTTCAAATATCCATAAGTAACAGGTCTCATATCTGTTCTTACACTTTTTGTTTTAAGACCTTCTTTATCGTAATCATATCTCTTGTAGTTAGGAGTTCCTGTTGAACCAGAAAAACTATAATCTTCAACATCTCTTGCGTATGTTCTTATCATTACTATATCATCAAACTGTTTACCTCCTTTTGGTTTCCATGCTTTGGGACATCTTATTTTATAGTATCCTTGGGCATTAGATACAGCAACATTTTTAGCAAAATAAGGATCTGGGGAGAACCAACCTCGTCCTGAGTATTCATTATAATACTGCGCATCAAAAACAACTCCTGAGACTGGCTCGCCGGTGTGATAGTCTTTAATATAACCCTCTATATAGGTGTCATAGAAGGTAAATTCATCTTCATCGTTATTCTCACATGAAAAGAATAAAGGAATGGCAAAAAGAATGGCAAATATTATGCTTGGTCTTTTTAAATTAATTGGTTTCATAATCATATGTTTTTATTGTTAATAAACTACTTTAATCATGCAAAGATAGAATTTTTTCTTTGCTTCCAAATTTTATATGTATTTTTTCTTTGTTTTGTTGAATATATTTATTATGCAAAGGGTGGGTTGTAATCTTTGCCTCCTTAATCGATATAATTTTATAAGCAAACTAAGTTATTATGAATTTTGACTTAGTTATTTTACCCTTTAATTTCTTTATTTCACCCTACAACTTCTTTATTTTACTCTACAACTTCTTTATTTTACTCTACAAAGAAGATATTTTACTTTTAGACTTCTATATTATACATAAAAATACCGTTTTTTATACTCAAAAAAACCGTTTTTTTGATTGATAAATCCGTCTTACAGACCGAAAAAACGGTTTTTTTATGTAACAAATTCCGTTTTTTATAGTATAACTAAGAAGTTTAAAAGTAAATTATAGAAGTCTAAAAGTAAATTATAGAAGTTTAAAAGTAAATTATAGAAGTTATAGAGTAGAATATCTTAATTACAGAGTATTATTATCAATTAAAAAACAAAAGATTATGGGTATTAATTATTACAAACAAAAGAGAAAAGTCGCCATTAATGGTGAAATCAAGGAGAAATATGTTGCTAAACTCAAACTTTTGGAACCTTTGGATGAAGAAGGACTTGCAGATATTGTTACTAATATGTCAACCATGAGCAGGGGTGATATTATTGGGGTTCTAACTTCTTTGGAAACTGTAATAATTTGGGCTTGGGAGATTGGACATCCTGTTCACCTTCAAGCTTTAGGCAATTTCCGCCCTTCGATAGAGGCTGAGGCTAAGGATACTGCAGAAGAGGTAACCGCCAGAACAATAAAGAAGTTCAAGATAATTTACAACCCCTCGAAATATCTAAAGAAGAAGTTTCCAAGAATTGAATTTATATATTCTGGAGAAATAAAAACTCCGAACTATAAAAAAGAAAAACCATAAACTCCGAAAAGTCTATGGCTTGAGTTTGATTATTGAATTCATAATACTAATTAAGTATTACTGAAAAGAATATTCCTTATCATCCATTAATAATATCTTAAATTCATCAATCTCCTTAAGCTCATCAAAGGTCTTAATCTCTTTGCGATTCCCTCTTTTATCCCCAAATTCTGACTCTGAAAAGTATATATTATGGACATTGAATATAGATTTTGTTTCAGTTATTCCTTCTTCTACTCCTATATTAGCTTTTATGGAATCAAATTTAAACTTAGGTGTTATTTCTGAAATACTTTTTGAAAACACATTATTTAATACATATTTCCCTTTGTATTTTGTGTAATTACTAATAGAGTATGAATTTATAAACTTTT
>JAEZKK010000012.1 GCA_023415495.1 Bacteroidota bacterium | reverse complement strand
AGGAAGTAGATGCAAGTACAATAGTAAGGGCAAAGTGCAGGTTTTATCCTTCACCAAGCTTTATGAACGACCTTGCAAAAACATCCTTCAACCTTAGAGACCTTGAAGTTAAGGGATACCAACCAAACACCCCTGTTGTTACTCCGTAACAGTTTTAAGTTTTAAATTTTAAGTTTTAAATTGGGGTGATACCTTTTCTGGGAGTCGGATTAAGTTTCGACTCCCTTTTTTTGTCGTCATTGCGAACCGAAGGTGAAAATAATCGACTATTGAGTATTAATTTACTAATAATAGTACTAATTGTCCTGTTGCTATGGCTACTGCAAAACTTAATAATGTTCCTATTAAAATATACTCTGTTAACTTCCTGTCTTTTGAGTCTTTTAAATCCCCAAAGCGGAATATCGACTTGGCTGCTAATAAGAATCCAATTCCTTCCAAATTACCTATTACTACAAAGAAGAATACAAAAAGGCGTTCTAATATTCCAATGTATTTTCCTGCATTACTTAAAGATTCATTATTTTTGTCATCTAATTCATTAACCCATTTTGACATTAGTTCTCGAATAAATATTCCTGACACAAATGTTAGAAAAAGTATAGCAGCTAAGTAAGTCCAAAGACTTGTATTTTTATACCATGATTCTAATTGTATTTCTGGTTTGAAAAATATACACCATAAACCCAAAATAATTATAAGATGTAGAAATTGGTCTATAAAAAACCATTTTGAATTAGTTTTTTCTTTTTGATTATATAGTTTTAATATATCAATAATACCATGAGAAACCATTATTAATAATATTAAAAGCCAATAATTAAAATCCCATAGAAGAACTAATAACAAGAATCCATGAATCAGAATATGATAATATAGTTTCCATGATTTTAGCTTATTTTTTTCTTTATCTTCTACCCATGAATTTGGTTGTAGTAGAAAATCTCCAATAAAATGTGCAATAATCAGTTTGATAAGAATAATCATTTTATTAGAGTATTAATTTTTTTACGAAATATTTTTTCAATTTCCAAAATCTCATTAGCATTTGCTCTATTCCATCTATCACTTACAGAGTTTTGTTTAATGTTTAATTGTTTCCCTATCTCCTCTTGGGTTGAATTTGGATTATTTAGTATAAACTGCATTAGCTCGGCTGATGAAATAGTCCATTTATCCATAAATATACCAGCTAATTTTAGGTATAGATTCATTTCTTCATCAAAATCTTTCCAAGGAGTTTTTATTCCAAGCGTTACATTCTCTTTTTTTAATAAATCATATTTTTCTCCTGAATTTATAAATGCAGCTCCATTACTTTCTGAAATACTTTCTCCTGAATAGTTTTTTTCTCCTATACCTATAGCCAGTCGAACGTCTATAGTACTCATTTTTTTATTTGCGATAATGGGTTTTACATTTTTTATCAAAGCTTTAATTTGCAGAGCCTTTTTTAGGGCTTCATCAATATTATTAATTTCAATTTGAAAAAAATCTCCTCTTTCCAATTTCCAATCTTTGGGACTATTTCCCCATGTTGACAGTATATTTTTCAATGGCGACAACCATTTGTTCTGATCAACCAATTTTCTTGATGCAATAATATCTCCTGTAATAACAGCTATCATATGCTTATTTTTTATTATTATCAATTTGCAAATATATAAAAATTCCTTTTATGATACATTTATATTATCGCCTAATTGAACGATAATTTGTAATATCGGCTAATTAAACGATAAAACATAATATCGGCTACTTTGCGTCCTCGCAATGACGTGAAACGACGAAATTTGTTTAGATAAAGTAATAGATACGCTTTGCGTTATTGTATTATTAAAGGGGTTAGTGTCCGTAGCTTGAGTTGTCGAAGCAGTGGGTGCAGATTTTTTCCTTTGGTAGTCCTATTGCTCTTACGAGTTCGTCAATTGGGATGAATTTTAATGAGGTGATATTTAGGGTGCTTCTTATCTTCTCTATCATCCTTTCGTATTGCTGCGAGCCGTATGTTGCATATAGCTCCACATTCTTATTCTCATCTCCCTCAAATTCTTTTATTATCCTTCTTGTGATAAGTTCCATAACGGATTTAGAGGCTGAGAAATTGATAAATGGACATGCATACAAAAGGGGAGGGCAGGATATTCTCATATGCACTTCCTTTGCTCCGTATTCGTAAAGAATTTCAACATTATCCTTTAATTGTGTTCCTCTAACTATCGAATCGTCGCAAAATACTACCTTTCTTCCGTTAAGTAATTTTCTATTAGGTATTAGCTTCATTCTTGCAACCAAGTCTCTTACCTCTTGGTTTAATGGAGTAAAACTCCTTGGCCATGTTGGGGTGTATTTGGTTATTGCTCTGCGATATGGAAATCTTGTGTCTTCAGAATAGCCCAATGCCATACCTACTCCAGAGTCAGGGATACCCGAAACTAATTCCGCATCTACATCATCAATTGCAGCCATATTCTTTCCCAATCTTCTACGAACATTATCTACATTCTTTCCCTCATATTCCGATACAGGAAATCCGTAATATACCCATAGGAAGGAGCATATTTGCATTGTGTCGTTAGGAGAGCGTAATTGTGTAATTCCCTCAGGAGTGATTAATGAAATTTCTCCAGGTCCTAAGAAATATTCTGTTTCGTAACCAAGATTTGAAAAAGCAGAGCTTTCGCTTGCAACTGCATATCCTTGAGTGTGATGTTTGCCTATTACAACAGGAGTTCTTCCATAATAATCTCTTGCAGCAATTATACCGTCTTTTGTAAGGAGAAGTGCAGAGAAAGAACCTTTGAGTTTCTGGTAAACTATTTCGATTCCTTCCTTAAAGCTATTGCCTTGAGATATTAATAATCCAATTAATTCTGTTTGAGATGTTTTCCCAGAGCTGAGTTCAGAGAGATGACCTCCTGAGGCAATATATTCTTGTTCAACTTCCTCTAAATTATTGAATTTAGCAACAGTTACTATTGCATACTTCCCTAATTTAGTTTTCATTACCATTGGTTGAGGGTCGGTATCGCTAATTACTCCAATACCCTTATTGCCTTTAAATTTATCTAACTCTCCCTCAAATTTGTTTCTGAAATATGCATTATCAAGGCTGTGAATAGAACGATTGATATTTACCTCCTTGTCCATTGTTGCCATTCCAGCACGTCTTGTTCCCATGTGGGATTGATAATCTGTTCCGTAAAACAAATCTGTGCAGCATTCTCCATGCTTTACCACTCCAAAAAAACCACCCATAAAACTTGAATTAAAAAATTAAATTAAAAAAAGGCTACTCAAAAATGGTAGCCTTTTAAATATTATTGACCTTCTATTTACGTATTTCTATAAGAAGGTTAAGTATTTTTATTGCACATTCAGAAATTATCGATCCAGGTCCGAATACTGCAGCAGCACCAGCCTTGTATAAGTAATCATAGTCTTGAGGAGGGATAACACCACCCACAATAACCATAATATCTTCTCTACCTAATTTCTTAAGCTCTTCGATTACCTGTGGCACAAGAGTCTTGTGACCAGCAGCAAGTGAAGAAACTCCAAGAACGTGAACATCGTTTTCAACTGCTTGACGAGCTGATTCAGCAGGAGTTTGGAATAATGGTCCCATATCCACATCGAAACCGATATCAGCATAACCAGTTGCAACAACCTTAGCACCTCTATCGTGTCCGTCTTGTCCCATCTTAGCAATCATAATTCTTGGTCTGCGTCCTTCCAATTCTGCAAACTTATCTGAAAGTTCAACGGCTTGTTTGAAGCTTTCGTTATCTTTTGTTTCTGATGAATACACGTTTGAAATTAAATTTATTTTTGCTTTATATCTTCCATAATGTTTTTCAAGAGCAGAAGAGATTTCTCCAAGTGAAGCACGTTTTCTTGCACAGTCAATTGCATATTCAAGTAAGTTACCCTTACCTGTTCTTGCTACTTCTGATAAAGCATCTAATGATGCTTGACACTCCTCTTCGTTTCTGTTAGCCTTTAAATCTGCTAATCTCTTTAATTGAGCTTCTCTTACTGCAGTATTATCAACCTCAAGAGTTTCGATTGGGTCTTCTTTCTCTAATCTGTATTTATTTACACCAAGGATAGTATCTCTACCAGCATCGATTCTTGCTTGTTTTCTTGCAGATGCTTCTTCAATTCTCATCTTAGGAACACCGCTTTCGATAGCAGCAGCCATACCACCTAACTCTTCAACTTCTTGAATAAGTTTCCAAGCTCTATGTGCTATGTCGTGAGTTAGGCTTTCAACATAGTAAGAACCTGCCCATGGGTCAACGCTGCGTGTTATATTGGTTTCTTCTTGAAGGTAGATTTGAGTGTTTCTTGCAATACGTGCTGAGAAGTCAGTTGGTAATGCAATAGCTTCGTCAAGAGCGTTTGTATGTAGAGATTGAGTGTGTCCAAGTCCTGCTGCCATTGCTTCGATACAAGTTCTTCCAACATTATTGAAAGGGTCTTGTTCGGTCAATGACCAACCAGAGGTTTGAGAGTGAGTTCTTAGAGCAAGAGATTTAGGATTCTTTGGATTGAATTGTTTGATGAGTTTAGCCCAAATCATTCTTGCAGCTCTCATCTTAGCAATTTCCATAAAATGGTTCATACCAATTGCCCAGAAGAAAGAAAGTCTTGGAGCAAATTGGTCGATATTCATACCTGCATTGATACCAGCACGGATATATTCCAAGCCGTCAGCCAATGTGTATGCCATTTCAATATCACATGTAGCACCTGCTTCTTGCATATGGTAACCTGAGATAGAAATAGAATTGAACTTAGGCATATTCTTTGAAGTAAATTCAAATATATCTGCAATAATCTTCATTGAAGGTTTTGGAGGATAGATATAGGTATTTCTAACCATAAATTCCTTTAGGATATCGTTTTGGATAGTGCCTGAAAGCTTATCCATCGATACTCCTTGCTCCTCAGCTGCTATGATGTAGAAAGCCAAAATAGGCAATACAGCACCATTCATTGTCATAGATACAGACATCTTATCCAAAGGAATTTGGTCAAATAATATCTTCATATCTAAGATTGAATCCACAGCAACCCCAGCCTTACCTACGTCTCCAACGACTCTTTCGTGGTCTGAGTCGTATCCTCTATGTGTTGCAAGGTCAAAAGCAACTGAAAGTCCTTTTTGACCAGCTGCTATATTTCTTCTATAAAATGCGTTTGATTCTTCTGCAGTAGAGAAACCAGCATATTGACGAACAGTCCATGGTTTCATTACATACATTGTAGAATATGGTCCACGTAGGAAGGGTGCTACTCCTGCAGCATAGTTCAAGTGTTCCATACCTTCTAAATCCATTGGAGTATAAACTGGCTTAACAGGAATCTGCTCTGGTGTTAACCAATTCTTTTCCATATTTGAGAGTTTTTCCCATTGCTCAAAGCTGTTACCTATTGAATTTGATTTATATTCAATATTTGCAAAGTTAGGTCTCATTCTATTATGTTTTATAAGATTAATCTAAATGTGTTTTCAAATTTACTGCAAAAATACTCCTTAATAATGAAATGACCAACAATTTTCCTCTTTTTCGTTATTGTAATGATAATAATAAGACTTTGATAACATAGATTAAACCACGTAAATTAGTTTTTAGCCCAAATTCCGCAATAGAAAAATCTTTTGCAATATGGTCTGTTAATATTAAGAAATCAAAATCAAGTCTTAGGCGTAAAAAACCTTGTTTTGGGGCTATGGAATCAAATTCTACGCGGGTGGAATTTGATTCTATTTTCGTAGAATCAAATTCTATTTTCGTAGAATCAAATTCTATTGGGATAAAATAGCTATTTACTTGAAAATAAACTGAATTTCTTCGAAAAGATATCAAGGAAAAATAAAATTATATCAAGGAAAAAAATAAAAAGGCTTAGTTTATTTTCAAAAAGAACGAGTATTGAGGTTTTTCATCAAAATATTAGAAATTTATTATGAGTAATTAACTATTATATCTTTTCTCTTGGACTGACGGTTTGGAATATGCAAACTTCAAGAGCTTATCGCATTAACCATATTTAACAGCAAAACCTGCATAATGTTATCAAAATGCAGGTTTTCGGCTGTTTATGTTAAAATCATTCTTTATCCTCTTTCTCTATGTCCAAATCCCCCTTCTTCTCTTTGGTTTGAAATCTCAATTATTAATTACTTATTTAATCCTTTGGAATTACCACACTTGGAATATTTGCAACTGAGAATTTGTATTTGAAATTTCCTTGAAAATCATAAACAAAAACTTCTCCGCTTTGGCTATAGTCTTTTGCATCTGAAATATATACTTCACTATCATTATTATTTACAGTAATTTTATAAGGATATGTAATATCCGAAGTAGGTTCTCCATTTGCAAAGAATATATTTCCATAAGTATCACTTGTATTATAGTCGTAGATATGAACAGCAGTTCTTCCAGAACCCCATAGATAATTTGAATAAAGAATTTTGTTTCCAAATACTTCAAAGTTAAGCATATTAACCTCAGTAGACTTTTCTATTAAATCAGTATTTGTGTTTACTATGGCAAAATGAGTTGGTATATCAGTATAATTACCAGTAACCATAACACCTATCTTATTATTTCCAAGGTCTTTTACAGAGTATGGATTTACACCAATATTTATTTTCTTTAATTCTACCATAGTATTTACATCAATAACTGATAGTGTAGAATCATAATTAGGGTAATCCATTCCTCCTGAATTTGCAACATATAGCTTGTTATTAGAGTAAGCCAAACCTTCCGGATTTCTTCCAACCTTTACTTTTCTGGTAATAAAATTATTAAAAGGGTTGATTTCTAATACATACCCATCCATTGTACTTAGATAAATATTACTCCCACCAATACATAATCTTGAAGGCATTCTGTTTTTCCCTTCTTCATTCAATATAGGAATTCGTTTAATCAATTCTCCCGTATTTGAATTTACAACAACCAAAGATGCAGACTCTTTAACGGCTATATATAGTTTGCCATCAAATAGAATCATATCATTACCAGTATCTCCAAGACCTTGGTTATTTACTTTTTCAAATAAATCAACTTCCGTTTTTGAATTAGATTTATCAAAGAAACTAAGAGCAGCATTATTAGCTTCCCAATTTCCTTCATTTAGTACAAATAAACCTTTCCCAAGGTTTTCGATAATATTATCATTATCTTTTTCATCCTTACATGAGGTAAGGGTAGAGGTGAATAAAATTGCAATAGCAATTAAAATCAAATTGAACTTTTTCATTTTAAATTAAGTTTTAAGTTTATTCTAAATTGTGTTTTTGGCATAGGGTAATTTCTAACCACTTCGTATTGCTTTCCTAATATATTTAAACAAGATAATCCTGTATTTAATCTGTATTTTTTAAATTCCCAACTTCTTGATATGCTAATCCCATGGTCTTGGTAAGGTTTAAGTATGTTTCTATCAATATTTTCAATCATTGAATATCTTTTCCCAACAAAACTAATTGTATAGGTTAGCTCTGCGATTGGATGGATGATATTTAATAATAAAGAACCTGAATGTTTTGGTGTATAAGGTATTTGGTTATACTTATAATCTGAATTTGTTGTTTTATTAGATATATCCAAAGCCTCTTGAATAGAGTAGGTAGCTCTAAGACTAATATCTAATGAATATTTAAAATATGTTCTAATGCTTGCCTGAAAGTCCATACCTTTAATATCAACTTCTCCATAATTTACAACCGACCAAACAAATAAATTCTTGCTTGGTACTGCTATAATTTTGTCTTTTACTAAATTCTTATATGCATCTAAAGAAAAGTTTACAAAGAAAGAAGGAGAAAAGCCTAAGTCTTTTTCATACTCAATATGAAAATTAAATTGATTTGACTTCTCTGGCTTAAGTTTTGGAGCAGAAACAATATTAAAATATAAATCATTAAAAGTAGGCAATCGGAATACATCCTTATAAAAAAAGCTTAGAGTAAGGGATTTGAAAAATGTATAACCAATACTTAAAAAAGGAGAGAAATGAGAAAAACTATTATTAGTATTAAATAATTCTGCATTATCAATGGCATAATTATGTAGTATATTCCCTGTAATTAATAGTTTATTATTATTATAAGAAGTTACTATTGCCGATAAACTACTTATTCTATCAGCCAAAATATTAAATGAAGACTGAGAGTTCATAGCATTAAAAATAATATCATTAGTAATAGAAGAATAGAGGTTTTTATTCCATCGATACATTAATACATTATTAGTATAAAATTCATTCTGAAAATACTTATCCTCCTTCTTGCCTTGAAAGTTTTGAAAGTCTGGGTCGAGATAATGAGTCATAGTATATTGGTATTTGGAATGATTTCTATATGTTAGATTTCTATTTATATTATATGTATATACACCTTGAGTAAAGAAAGTCTCATCCCATAATCTCTGACTACTTTGAAGGTAATAAAGCGAGGTGCTACCTGGTAATCCACTGTTTGAATTAAAATAATATGCTTTTAATTTAATATCTCCTTTCCTTAGTTTTCCAAATAAATTTACCTCACCTCTAAATCCAAAATAATCCGCATTTTCTCTATATTCCTTTGAAGTAGAATCTTTAGAGCTACTGCCATATTTAAGTTTATAAGGATAATTGCCTTGGGTATTAACTAAATCAATATCTGTTGAAAGTATCCATTTCTCAGATAATTTAAAAGCAGTATTTAATCCATAATTGAAATAATTAAAACTACCATATTTAACGCTTGTGGATAGTTTAATTTTTTGAGCAGAGTCAAACACTGGAGAAATAGAATTAATATACATTACACTTGCTGAGGATAGATTTCTTGCAGTTTGAAGTAAGGAGAAGCCTTGAGCATTTGCAAGATTAATACTTTCAATATTATTTGTAGAGAATTTAGATAAATCCACCTGACCACTTGATTGATTGCTAATATTAATCCCATCATAAACAATTCCTGTATTTTGAGAGCCAAGTCCACGAACAGAAACAGTTTTCATTCCTCCAATACCACCATAATCCTTAAGAACTGCACCTGTAATAAATTTAGTAATATCTCCAATAGAGTTTGATTCTATCCTCTCAATCATAGCTTTATTAATATGGGAGCCAGAACTCTTGGAATTGAAATTATTATTATTAGAGCTGTCGCTAATGCTTATTTCATTCAAATCAATACTTCTAATTGTATCTTGAGTAAAGCCAATAAATGGATTAATAAAAAGTAAGATTATTAAAATAATTTGTTTTCCAAAATGCTTAAACTTCAAATCCATAATTATTTATTTTGAACTTTGAACTATAAAGGATAGGAGAAATAAACAAGAAAAAAAAAGAATTAATTCTCTACATTATCTTTAGCTCTTTCCTCGAAAGCTCAAAAACTATATCATAAGAATTGGCAGGTCTTCTGACTTACTCCAAATTGAACCAGCCTTCCCAACATTATCTTTTTATGTCAGTGGCAAAAGAATGGTCAATTTATTTTAAGGAGCTCACAGCAGCGGGACTGTTTGGGATTCTCACCCAATTCCCTATTAATCCATATTATTGAAACAAAACAATAATTAGAACCAATTCGTCTTGCAAATATACAATGAAAAATTGAATTCCAATCAAAAATGTATAAAAAAAGGGAGACAATTAAGCCTCCCTTCAAATAAATTAAAATATAATTTATTGTACGTTCTTAGGAAATACTAATTTAAATCCTACTCCGTGTTGGTTTGCAATTTCAACAGCAGGGTCTAATTTTAAGTATTTTCTTAGTTTTGTTATGTAAACATCCATACTTCTTGCGTTGAAATATGTATCGTTTTTCCAAATCTTTTGTAAAACAAGTCCTCTGTCAACAATTTGATTTGAATTCATTGCAAATACTCTTAATAATTCGCTTTCCTTACTTGTTAGTTTTAATTCTTGGTAAGGGTGCTCGTCATTACCGCTAAAAATAATTAGTTGTTTATTGTAATCAAAGCTATAATATTTACCAAAAGTAAATATATTATCCTCAGGTTTTTCTTCATGTGTTCTTCTTGTTATTGCAAGAATTCTAAGCAATAACTCGTCCATAGAGAAAGGTTTAGTTAAATAATCATCAGCTCCAACTTCAAAACCTCTAATCTTATCTTGCTCCTGATTCTTTGCAGAAAGGAACATAATAGGGATTCTGTCATTAAACTTTCTGATTTCTCTTGCAGCTTGATATCCATCCATAACTGGCATCATAACGTCTAATATGATAAAGTCAAACTCATCAGTACGAAACATATTAATAGCCATTTCACCATCCGTCGCTAACTTAGTTGGATACCCTTTTTGTTCTAAATAAGCCTTTAAAATAGGGCCTAGATTTAAATCATCCTCTGCTAATAAAATTTTAATTGTTGCCATTTTCTTATTGGTATTAAGTTATAAATTATTTTTGTTTTCTAAATTGATAACGTAAGTATAACAAATAAATTGTTTAAAAGTTGTAAAAAAAGAAATTTATTTTATTCCTCTAAGCAATTTATTCCATCGAACCCTTTTAAAACCAGAAAAGTCTTTATTTAAACTAAGCCAAACAAAAGATGCTTTCCCAACTATATGGTCTTCCGGAACAAATCCCCAAAACCTACTATCTGCTGAATTATGTCTATTATCACCCATCATCCAATAATAATCCATTTTGAAAGTATAAAAATTTGTTTCTTTACCGTTTATATAGTATTTCCCATTTCTTTCCTCTAATGTATTTTTTTCAAAAGCAGTAATAATCCTTTTGTAGAAATCGATATTTTCAGAGGTTAATTCAATCTTCATTCCTTTACTTGGAATAGTAATTGGTCCGTAATTATCAACATTCCAATTTGAATTATTATGTGGGAATAATTGTTTCTCCTTAAAATCCTTCATAGTAATAACAGGAGTAATTCTTTCAACGTAAGGTAGTTTTTCAATTTTATCTTTAATCTCTCTTGAAAGAGGGAGTGTAGCAAATAGTTTCATATTTATTATTTCATTATCCTCAACTCCAAACATTTTCAAAACCCCAGATTTATCTTCTATTTCTGGATGGAAAATAATTTTAGAAGAGATTTTCTTTGTAGATTCTATTATAGATGAATATTTCAAATTGTCATTTTCTAATGGGGTTACACTTACAATATAAGGAGTATTTGAAAGAGCTTCTATTTGAGGTTTAGTCAAATTCATATAATAAGATAAATACATCCATTGCATATCTTCGTTCGACACACCAATATTTAATAATTCCTTAGGATTAAGTGTGTAATTATTTTCAGTTTCAATCCTATAGGTTATTTGAAAATCATCTGGATTCTCAATAGCCTTTCCATTAATATGTATTATTTGATTTTCAATAGAAAGAGTTTCTCCTGGCAAACCAACACATCTTTTTATAAAATTCTCTCTTTTATCCACAGGTCTTACAATAATATCCCCAAAATCACTTGGAGAATTCCAAACCCTATCTCTACCATATTTTCTAACCAAGGAATAATAACTATCAGCACTTTGGTAGGTTGTTGAAAGGGTATCACCGTCAGGGAAATTAAACACAACATTATCTCCTCTCTTAATCTTGCCTAAGCCTGGGAAACGATAATAATCTAAATTAATCCAATCCAAATAGGATTTAGTATTTAATAAAGGTATAGTATGATGAACAAGTGGGAAAGCTAAAGGAGTATTAGGAATTCTTGGACCATAAGCAACCTTCGATACAAATAGAAAATCTCCAACTAAAAGGGATTTTTCCATCGAAGAGGTTGGGATAGTATAAGCCTCGAAGAAGAACATTCTAATAATAGCTGCTGCAATAACAGCAAAGAGTATAGCATCTACCCATTCTCTTATAGCCGATTTTTTTACAGCCGGTAAGTCTTTTGGATGAGTATAAACTTCTTTCTTAGAGAAACCTAACCATGGAAGAATAACGAAAGGAAATAGAACACCAGCGAGCTGAATCCAAATACCATTTTTCTTAAAACACTTCATTATTTCAATAATCATCAACATGATTACGAATACATTAATAAAAGGTATAAGGTAGTAAATAAACCACCAATACTTCTTGTCTATAATTTTTGTGATAAACCATCCGTTAATAGGGGAGATTATGCTCCAATAACCTTTTACACCGGCTTTTTGGAATATTTTCCATAAACCAGCAAAACTTAAGATTAAGCCAATAGCTAATAAAATGATGTAAATACTCATTATTCTTTTTTTTATTACTTTTGCAAACTTAGAATTGATAAATCAACGTACAAAATTACTACTTATTGTTATGAAAACATTTATTTTTTTATTATTATTTTTAATTTCATCCAATCTCTTTAGCCAACAGGCAGACAAAAGTGATATACAAGCATCTGAAAACAAGATGTCTTTTACCTTATATATGATAAGGAATTTCTATGCCGAAAAGCCTGATATGAAAAATATTGTAGAAAAGGGAATAATCAATATGCTAAAAGAATTAGACCCACATTCAGTATATATTTCAAAGGATGAAGTAAAGAAAATGAACGAACCTTTGCAAGGAAATTTTGTTGGAATTGGAGTCTCTTTTCAAATTATGAAGGATACAATTTATGTTGTGGATGTAATTAGAGGGGGACCAAGCGAGAAAGTAGGTCTATTGGCAGGGGATAAAATTATTAAGGTTGATAATAAGATAGCAACTGGCGATACAATTAAAAACGATTGGGTATTTAAAAACCTAAGAGGAGAAAAAGGCTCAAAAGTAATTGTTAGTGTTGAAAGAAAAGGGAGAAAAGGTCTTATAGATTTTAATATCATTAGAGATAAGATTCCAATTGTCAGTGTAGATACTTGGTTTATGCTTGATAAAGAGATTGGATATATTCGTCTTGATAGGTTTGCTCAAAACTCTTTAGAAGAGGTATTAGAGGCGATGAAGGATTTGAAGAGCAAGGGAATGAAGAGTTTGATATTTGACCTTAGAGGCAATACTGGAGGTTATTTAGATGTAGCTTTTAAACTAAGCGATGAATTTCTTTCTGAAAAGAAGTTAATAGTATATACAGAAGGTGTATCAAGCCCGAAATTCGATTATAAAGCATCTGTACCAGGAAATTTTGAAGAAGGTAAATTGGTTGTTTTGATTGATGAAACTTCTGCTTCAGCTTCAGAAATTGTTTCTGGAGCAGTCCAAGATTGGGATAGGGGAGTTATAGTGGGGCGAAGAAGCTTTGGAAAAGGATTGGTTCAAAGACCTTTCAATCTGCCTGATGGTTCACAAATTCGTTTAACAACCTCTCGTTACTATACTCCAAGTGGAAGATGTATTCAAAAACCATGGAACGACGGAATGGATTCATACTTTAGCGACTATATGAGAAGATATCAACACAAGGAATTAATTACAGCTGATTCAATTTCCTTCCCTGATTCGCTCAAATACACAACCAATAATGGAAGAATTGTTTACGGTGGTGGTGGAATTATGCCAGATGTATTTGTACCAATTGACACCTCAAGAGCATCGGACTATTTGATTAACCTACGTTCAAAAGGAATATTCAACGATTTCTCTATGAGGTGGGTTGAAGAAAATAGAGAGAGTTTTTTAAAGAAATATCCAAAATTTGAAGACTATAATAATGTATATCCAAGTCTTAACCTTATGAGGGATTTTGAAGCATTTGCAAAGAAAGAAGGTATAGAAAGAAATGAGATTAAGAAGGAATGGGTAAATGCGATGATGATGGAGGAAATACAAAAGATAGTAAAAGACACAGTTAACCATTATTATAACTACGAAAACTATGCTAAAGAACTATTATCCAATAAGGAAATGAGAGAAGAGCTATTAAAGAAAGCAATAGCAGAGGATAATAAAATGAGAGAAATGATGAGCAAATCAGACATCTACATTGAGGCAACCCTAAAAGCAATAATAGCTCGTAATCTTTATGGAGTAAGTTATTACTACCAATCAATAAAAGACACAGACGAAGGCTTGCAAAAAGCAATATCTGTAATTAAAAACGACAAACTATATAATAGTCTACTTAAGCCTGAAAAGAAATAAAAGAAAAAACTCAAATTTTCTGCCTTATTTCAATTATTTTGCTTATCTTTGCAACAACAAGGAAATGAAATCATTATTTCCAAAGAAAATCACCATAAATTAAAAAACAACATTATGGTAGCTACCATAAGGGGCGTGTGGTAGGTACCATAACACCCTTGTGGTAGCTACCATAATACTGCTATGGTAGCTACCATACCGACATTTAAATCAAAGAAAAAAACTTTTAAATCAAGAAAAAAAACTTTTTTATTTGATTTCGTTAGATTCTTTCTTGATAAAAATTTCCAAAGTCTAACAACCATATAAAATAATTCCTTAACTTTGACACTTGAATTGAGAATAGAAGAAATAGGATCTATCGGAGGATGTTGTGGTGAAGGAGCAGATCTAATACATTATGAAAAAGTAGATAGCTCCCATTTTATTGTTTATTTTGCCATGTCAATAGATTACAATAGAACCTATTATTCGGAAAGCAAACAATGGAGAGATTTTGACGAGGTTATAGTTCAAAAATAACGCCTTTAAGCTATTCTAAAACCTACGACCCTATAAACCTGCGACCCTTTCAGGGTCGGAATGATATGTGGGAATTATTATTATTTGCTATAAACCTGCGACCCTTTCAGGGTCGGACAACGATAAAACATTCTATTTACATATGCTATAAACCTTTGACCCATTCAGGGTCGGACAACGATAAAAAATATTCTATTTTACATATGCTATAAACCTTTGACCCTTTTAGGGTCGGACAACGAAAAAAACATTCTATATGCATTTTCTATAAACCTTTGACCCTTTCAGGGTCGGACAACGAAAAAAAACATTCTATATGCATTTTCTATAAACCTTCGACCCTTTCAGGGTCGGACAACGATAAAAAATATTCTATTTGGATTTTCTATAAACCTTTGACCCTTTCAGGGTCGGACAACGATAAAACATTCTATATGCATTTTCTATAAACCTTTGACCCATTCTGGGTCGGACAACAATTACATCTATATATTTTTCAATCAATCAATCACCCCGAAGATTAATATCGGAAATATTATTTCAATCAATCAATCACCCCGAAGGGGTGAAAGGTTTATAGAATAACAATTACATCAATAAATATTTCAATCAATCAATCACCCCTAAGGGGTGAAAGGTTTATAGAATAACAATTACATCTATAAATATTTCAATCAATCAATCACCCCGAAGGGGTAAAAGGTTTATAGAATAACAATTACATCTATAAATATTTCATCAATCAATCACCCCGAAGGGGTGAAAGGTTTATAGAAAAAAATTATAATCCCCACCCATCCTACGACCCCGAAGGGGTCGAACTAATTCTTATGTAAATCGTTATATTAATAATCAAAAATAAATTATTATGTCAGGGACATTCTCACAAATTTATATCCAAATTGTATTTGCTGTTAAAGGCAGAGAAAATTTAATTGACAGGAAATGGGATGAAAAATTATACCAATATATCTCAGCGATTATTAGAAATAGAGGACAGAAATTAATTGCAATTAATGGTATGCCTGATCATATACATATATTTTTTGGGTTAAAACCATCATGTTGCTTATCCGATTTGGTTAGAGAAATTAAAAAATCCAGTAATGAATTTATAAGAGAGAATAAGCTTGTTAGAGGAAATTTCAATTGGCAGGAAGGATATGGTGCATTTTCATATAGTCATTCACAAATTGATAGTGTATGTAAATATATATTTAATCAAAAAGAACATCATAAAAAGGTATTATTTAGGGATGAATATATAGATTTTTTAAAGAAATTCGAGATAGAATACAACGAAAAATTTTTATTTGATTGGTTGGATATGTGATATATTAATAATTCCATTTTCTATAAACCTTTGACCCTTTCTGGGTCGGACAACGATAAAAAACATTCTATTTACATATGCTATAAACCTTTGACCCATTCAGGGTCGGACAACGATAAAAAACATTCTATATGCATTTTCTATAAACCTTTGACCCTTTCAGGGTCGGACAACGAAAAAAACATTCTAATTGCATTTGCTATAAACCTTTGACCCATTCAGGGTCGGACAACGATAAAAAACATTCTATTTACATTTGCTATAAACCTTTGACCCATTCTGGGTCGGACAACGAAAAAAAACATTCTATTTACATATGCTATAAACCTTTGACCCTTTCAGGGTCGAACAACGAAAAAAAACATTCTAATTGCATTTTCTATAAACCTTTGACCCTTTCAGGGTCGGACAACGAAAAAAAACATTCTATATGCATTTTCTATAAACCTGCGACCCTTTCAGGGTCGGATAACGTAAAAAAATCTATTTGGATTTTCTATAAACCTTTGACCCTTTCAGGGTCGGATAACAATTATATCAATCAATTATCAAACAATCAATCACCCTGAAAGGGTGAAAGGTTTATAGATAATAATAAAAACGAATTTACCCACATCAACAACCTACGACCCCGACGGGGTCGAACAACGATTTTTGGGGTAAGGATTCTTTTATTTCCGTGTTTTATAATTAAGTATATGTATTGATACAGCTGTGGCTATTGCAAAAAGTAGTATTCGTAGCCATAGCTTATCTATTACAAATATTGCTGTTGTGGATATTGTTAGCCATAGGAGGCTTATGCTTAGGATTTTTACCTTTAGGGGGATGGATTTGTCTATTTGAAAGTCTCTTATGTATTGTCCTAAGTATTTGTGATTGATTAGCCAGTTGTATAATTTATCGGAGCTTTTAAGGAAGAGATAGGAGGAGAGTAGGAGTAGGGGTGTTGTTGGGAGTAGGGGGAGGAATATGCCTAAAATGGCTAATGATAGGGAGATTAATCCAAGTGCTTGTAATATGTATTTCTTCATTCTCTAATTCACTATTCTTGATAATAAACTCTTTTAACCCTTGTAGAAATTGATGTGAATACCTCATAGCTTATTGTACCTAATTCCTGAGCTATATTATGAACGGGATATTCCTCGCCAAAGATTATTACATCATCTCTTTCCGATGCCTCAATTCCCGAAAGGTCTATCATACACATATCCATACATATATTCCCTATTATTGGAGCAAGATAACCATTGACATAAACCCTGCCAACTCCATTCCCCCTTCTTCTTGAAAGACCATCAGCATACCCAATAGGGATAATTCCTATCTTTGTTTTCTCTTTTACTTTATGGTTTCTATTATAACCTACTGTTTCATCCTTTTCAATAGTTCGGATTTGTGTTATTGTAGTCTTTAGTTTATGAACGTATTTTAAATTAGCCTCTTCTTCTTTGTTCACTCCAATCCCATACATCCCTATTCCAAGCCTTACCATATCGAAGTGAGCTTGAGGGAAACGAGATATTCCTGAAGAATTGCAGATATGCTTTAGAATCTTATAATCGAACTCCTTCATTATTTTCTGGCTTAGCTCATTGAATAAGCTAATTTGCTCTAAGGTGAAATAATCAAATTCAGGATTATCTGATGCTGAGAAATGGGAGAAAATAGATTTAACCCGTATTTGCGGGTTTGCTTTAAGTATCTTAATAAGAGAATCTATATCTTCTCTCTCCATGCCAAGCCTATGCATACCTGTATCTAATTTGATATGGATTGATATAGGTTTATTATCAATAATCTCGCAATACTCCTTATGAGCAATAATTAGTTTGTTTAGTATCCCAAGAGAATAAACCTCTGGCTCTAAATTATGGTGAATTATCTTGGAAATGCTTTCTTTCTCTGGGCTCATCACCATAATAGGTAGCTTAATCCCATTATTTCTTAATTCAACTCCTTCATCTGCAAAAGCTACTGCAAGGTAATCCACATTATGAGAAGCAAGCACTGAGGCAATCTCAACTCCACCACATCCATAGGATAGAGCTTTTACCATTGCCATTATCTTTACATTATCCTTAAGCTTGGATTTAAAATAATTAGTATTATGAGTAATTGAACTTAGATTTATCTCTAAAACAGTTTCATGTGCTTTCTTCTCAAAGAACCTACTTATCCTTTCAAATCCAAAGCTCCTTGCTCCCTTAATCAAGATGATTTGGTTTTTGAAATTCTTTAATGAGGTAAGTCTTAGAAAATCTTCTGTAGTTGGAAAAACCTCATTTTCTATTTTAATTAGATTTGAATTACGAATAAAACCTTCTCCAATTCCTACTAATTTACTAACCTTATTATTAATTAGTAGCTTATTTATTGAGAGAAATAATTCTTTTTCATTCTTATATGACTGAGTTATATCGGAAAGGATTAATACCTTTTCTAAATCATTACTTTGTTGATTTAAAAAGTTTAATCCTATATCCAAAGACATTAGGTCTGAGGAATATGCATCATTTATTATCTGATTCCCATTTATTCCCTCCTTTAGCTCAAGACGCATCTCAAGGGCTTGAAGCTTTTTCGACCTAAGAATAAGTTTATCTATATCAATTCCCAACTCAAAACATGTAAGAAATGAATTAATTGCATTTTCAATGCTTGCTCCATCAGTAAAAGGAATATTTAGGGTATACTTATTATTATTTAGTTCAAAACTTATTATCGATTCTCCTTTTACTATTTGAATATCAATAATTCTTAGATAGGAGCCAGATTTCCTTCCCCAATCCAATAGTCTCTTATCCTTATATATTTGTTTTATTTCAGAATCTAATATATTGTTGTTATTTGGATATATGATTGTGTTTGAGTTTTTAAAAAGAATAAGTTTTTCTTGGATTTTCTCCTCTATTCTTGAGAAATTCATTGAATGAGCATCTCCAATATTAGTAAAAACCCCAATTTCAGGGCGAATTATTTCTTCTAATCTACTCATTTCTCCCTTTTGGGAAATACCAGCCTCAAAAATCCCAATATCATAAGTTTTGCTAAGATTCCAAAGCGAAACCCCAACACCTATCTGAGAATTATAGCTCCTTGGAGAATGGCAAATGCTTAAATCCTTATCTATTAATTGAATTATCCAATCCTTTACTATTGTCTTACCATTTGAACCTGTGATTGCAATAACTCTATTCTTAAAACAATCTCTTTTGATTTTTGCAATCTTTTGTAGAGTATGGATTGGATTATCACTAATTATAAAGCAAGCATAAGGATATAAGGCAAAGTCATCAAAAGTATTTTTCTCAACAACAAAACATCTTACTCCTTGATTGTATAATTCATCTATGTATTTATTCCCCGAATTTGAAGGAGTATTTATTGAGAAAAACAAAGTATTATCAGCATTATTTAACCTTCTTGAATCAAATAATAAATCAGTTATTACTCTATTTTCATTCCCATTAGAAATAAAATCCTCTTTGATTAAACTAATTATTTCTTCTAAACTAATCTCCATTATTTACTTTTTTAACTCTACAAAGTTAGAATAAAAAAATAAAGTAGTAAATTTTGAGTAGAATTAGATTTAATATATATATATAAATACCTATATATTAGAGATATAAAAGACGAAGAGAATTTTGTCATCAAATAATTTCTTTTATTGAAGAATACTTACTAATTTTGCTCTTTGAAACTCCTATATATTAGGAGAAGTAAAAAATTTTTAACAACCATTTTTAAACATAAAGCATTATGGACGTAAAAAAGATTTTAGCTGATGTTGAAGCTAAAAACCCAGGACAACCATTGTTCCTTCAAGCAGTTACCGAAGTTTTAGAAACTATCGAAGATTATGTAGCTGCAAATCCAAAATATGATAACTACAAAATTATCGAAAGAATTGTTGAACCAGACAGAATCTTTCAATTCAAGGTTGAATGGGTAGACGATAAGGGAGAAATCCAAGTAAACAGAGCTTACCGTGTTCAATTTAACAACGCTATTGGACCTTACAAAGGGGGAATGCGTTTTCACCCAGCAGTTAATGCTGACACATTAAAGTTCTTAGGATTTGAACAAACTTTCAAAAACTCTTTAACTACATTACCTATGGGTGGTGGTAAGGGAGGTTCAGACTTCAATCCACAAGGAAAATCAGCTAATGAAGTAATGCGTTTCTGCCAAGCTTTAATGACTGAGCTTTATAAATATATCGGACCTGACACTGACGTTCCTGCAGGAGATATTGGTGTTGGTGGTAGAGAAATCGGTTTTATGTACGGTATGTACAAGAAACTTGCAAGAGAAAACACAGGAGTACTTACTGGAAAAGGTCGTAACTGGGGAGGATCTATCCTTAGACCAGAAGCAACTGGATTTGGTGGAGTTTACTTCGTTGACCATATGTTAAGACAAATAGGTAAAGATATCAAAGGCAAAACTGTTGCATTATCAGGATTTGGTAACGTAGCATGGGGAGCAGCACTAAAGGCAACTGAATTAGGAGCTAAAGTTGTTTGTATCTCAGGACCTGATGGATATATCTATGACGAGGCTGGTATTTCTGGTGAAAAGATAGATTATATGAACGAATTATTACAAACTCGTAATAATGTTGTTGCACCATTTGCTGATAAATATCCAACTGCTAAATTCTTCGCTGGTAAAAAACCATGGGAAGCTAAGGTAGATATCGCTATGCCATGTGCTATCCAAAACGAATTAAACGCTGAAGATGCAAAACAATTAATTGCAAATAGTGTTCAATTAGTTTGCGAAGTTTCAAATATGGGATGTACAGCAGATGCTATCCACGAATTACAAAAAGCAGGAATTTCTTTCGCTCCAGGAAAAGCAGCAAACGCTGGTGGAGTAGCAGTTTCTGGTCTTGAAATGACTCAAAATGCAGCTCACCTTGGATGGACTCCAGAAGAAGTTGATGCAAAACTAAAACAAATTATGACAGATATCCACGAAAACTGTGTTAAATACGGTACAGCTTCTAATGGATATATCAACTACGTAAAAGGAGCAAACGTTGCGGGCTTTATCAAAGTAGCAGATGCAATGATTGAACTTGGAGTAATCTAAGATAATCCTTTTAAAAGAATAAAACACTAAAGCGTCTCATTTCTGAGACGCTTTTTTTTGTTTATTCACTAATATTAATCAAATCTTAGGGTTATATTAATCAAATCTTAGGGTTAAAAGGACTAAGTTTTATTAATGTAAGAACCCCATTCTTGACGCTCAAGAATGGGGTTCTTAATGCTCAAGAATGGCATTCTTGATGTTGTTTTATTTGATTAAATTACCCATAGGATTTGATTAATCTACCCTTTAAAGTTGATTTATCAAACCCAAATACTTTATTAATAATAATAATAATCCAATTTATTAGTTAATAATATATAGCTTCTATTTATTAGTTTAAGAATCTATGTTTTATATTAGAATTATATTTATTAATCATATAAATCTGTTTCAATTATGTCAAAAAAATATGGAACCTGGAAAAAAAAGTTTATAACTGCTTTAGGAGAAGAAAAAGAATTGTATTATGCATGTTCAAGAAGAGGAGATGTAATAAATCTTGAAATGATATCAGATTTAATACATGAAAAATCCTCGCTAAGCAGAGGAGATGTTATAAATACTCTGAAAAATTATGAGGAGGTAGTAATCAGTAAATTAATAGGAGGAGATTCAGTTTCTTTTGGTGAAATCGGCACTTTTAGTATTGCAGTTTCAAGCGATGGATACGAAAATCCAGAAGATATTTCTCCCGATAAGGTTAGGGCTACAAAGATAGTTTTCACCCCTACAAAAAAGCTTAATAAAATACTTAAGGAGGTGAAATTCACCAATTACGATAAGAAATTGAAAAAAGCTTTAGGTAAGAGATATTCGGAATAATATCAAATAAAAAAACCACCTCAAAGTAAATTGAGATGGTCTTTAAAGTTTAAATCTATTATTTTAAAATCAATCTATGATTTAGTACATTCCACCCATGCCGCCCATTGGTGGTGCTGGCATTGCTGGGGTTTCTTCTTTGATTTCTGATAATACACATTCTGTGGTTAGTATCATTGATGCAATTGATGCTGCATTTTCAAGGGCTATACGTGTTACCTTAGTAGGGTCGATTACTCCTGCATCTCTAAGATTTTCATATACCTCAGTTCTTGCGTTGAATCCAAAGTCGCCCTCTAATTCTTTCACCTTATTTACAACTACCGAACCTTCAATTCCTGCGTTTTCAACAATTTGACGAAGAGGTTCTTCTAACGCACGACGTACTATTTGAATACCTGTTGTTTCGTCATCGTTTTCGCCTTTGAAATTGTCAAGTGCTTTGATTGCTCTAATGTATGCAACTCCACCTCCAGGGATAATACCTTCTTCAAGTGCTGCTCTTGTTGCATGAAGTGCATCGTCGAAACGGTCTTTCTTTTCTTTCATTTCAACCTCTGATGCGGCTCCAACATAGATTACTGCAACACCACCAGCAAGTTTTGCTAATCTTTCTTGAAGTTTTTCTCTGTCGTAATCAGATGTAGTTTTTTCGATTTGTGCCTTAATTTGATTAACTCTTGCATTAATCATATCTTTTTCTCCAGCTCCAGATACAATTGTTGTATTATCTTTATCAACAGTAATCTTAGCTGCAGTTCCTAATAGGTCTAAATCTGCTTCATCTAATTTATATCCTTTTTCTTCAGATATTACAGTACCACCAGTAAGGATTGCAACATCTTCAAGCATTTCTTTTCTTCTGTCACCAAATCCAGGAGCCTTCACAGCTACTATCTTTAATGAACCTCTTAAACGGTTAACAACCAATGTTGCTAATGCTTCTCCGTCTAAATCTTCTGCAATGATTAATAATGGTCTTCCAGTTTGTACTACTTTTTCAAGTACTGGTAGGAATTCCTTCATATTAGAAATCTTTTTGTCATAGATAAGAATAAATGGATTTTCATAAACTACTTCCATTTTTTCTGTATCAGTTACAAAGTATGGAGAAAGATACCCTCTATCGAACTGCATACCTTCAACAACATTTACAGTTGTTTCCAATCCTTTTGCCTCTTCAATTGTAATTACTCCTTCTTTCTTTACCTTATCCATTGCCTCAGCAATCATTTCACCAATAAATGGATCATTATTAGCAGAAATACTTGCAACTTGCTTAACCTGTTCTTGAGAATCTCCAATTTCACGGCTTTGTTTTTTAAGGTCTTCAATAACCTTTGTAACTGCTTTGTCAATCCCTCTTTTCAAATCCATTGGGTTTGCTCCTGAGGTTACGTTTTTTAAACCAGTATTTACAATTATTTGAGCAAGTACTGTAGCTGTTGTTGTTCCATCTCCAGCTTGGTCTGCAGTCTTAGAAGCCACTTCTTTTACTAATTGTGCTCCCATATTTGGAATAGCATCTTTTAGTTCAATTTCTTTTGCTACCGAAACTCCGTCCTTAGTAATATGAGGTGCCCCAAACTTTTTGTCAATAATTACATTTCTTCCCTTAGGTCCTAATGTAACCTTTACTGCATCTGCAAGAGCATCAACACCTATGCGTAATTGTTCTCTTGCGTCTCTATTAAATACTATATCTTTTGCCATAATACTTTTTGTTTTAATTTCTTAGTTGTTCTTTCTTAGATTTTTTAGATAATTGCGTAAATATCACTTTCTTTCATAATCAAGAAATCTTCTCCATCAATATTGATTTCTGTTCCTGAATATTTACCGTAGAGAACCTTATCTCCAACCTTAACTGTCATTGGCTCATCTTTTTTGCCTTGACCAACAGCAATGATTTCACCTCTCATTGGTTTTTCCTTTGCTGTATCTGGTATTATAATACCTGCTGCTGTTTTTTGTTCTGCAGCTGCGGGTTTTACCAAAACCCTATCAGCTAATGGCTTTACGTTAATGTTTCCCATGTGTTTAATGTTTTTAGTTATTAGTATATTTATAAATTTCTTATTTCGATTCTCTGTGTATTACTAACACAAATCCTCTTCTATTAAAAAATATGCCAAATAAGAAATAGGGTAGATTGCTGACAAAAAGTCAGACAAAGATTATATTTAGACATAAAAAAAGAGCTGCCAAAATTAATTGACAGCTCTAAAAACCAAGTTATGAAAAAATAATTATTAAAATTATTTTTGAATCGGAGCTGCTGGTGCAGCCGGTGCAGTCGGTAATGTAGTTTGCACAGCGTTAGGATTTAGTTCAGTGTTTGGATTTGTTTGTATATTATTGCTTGGTAACATAAAAGTAGCAGCAAGACAAAGTACTAAAAGAGCTATTGATAAACCCCATGTAGCTTTTTCTAAGAAATCTGCCGTCTTTCTAACTCCCATTATTTGACTTTGAGATTGAAAGTTTGCAGCTAATCCACCACCTTTACTATTTTGTACTAATACTACTAAAGCAAGTATTAAACAAACTATAATTATTAAAACAGATATAACAACGAACATATACAATTAGTTATTTTAGTTTCTTTTTATTTCTTCAATTCGATTTGCAAAGTAAGTACTTTTTTCTGGATTAGCCAAAATTAATTTGTTATAAATTTCAATTGCCTTCTCCTTATGACCTTGTTTTAGGAAGATATCAGCCATTGTTTCAGTAACATATTTAAATTCTTTATCCACACTTTTTTTTACAATTTCATTTACAGAAATCTCATCTATTGGGGATAATTCAAGGGATTTTACCTTTGGATTTTCTATTTGAAGGAATCTCTCTATTAATTCTTCCTTGGTTGGGTTATCACTTAAATCAGGTTCTGAATAAGAATCAATCTCCCTAATAATATCAGGAATAATTGTTGTAATCTTGTTTTCAAATCCAATATTTTCAAAGTCCTTTTTTAATTCATCAATCTTTTGATTGATTTTAGTGAGATTATCAATTTCTTCAATTTCATTTTCTTCATTATTAGTATGAATAATATTATTATGATTAGATGAATTGATAATATCCTTTAATTTAAGTCGATTTGAAAAATAAACACTTGCTTGTGAAAGAGAATTTGAATAATCTCTATTTAAGACTTTCTCAGCTTTTACTTTAAAAACATATAGAAGAGAGAAATATGGATATCTTTCTATTAAACGAGAAACTGTTAAGAGAATCTGAAGGTCAAATTCTTCATCTCTTAATTGCATTAATCTATTTATATAGTGTTTATCCATTTGTTTTCTTCGTGTTTTTACTCTTAAAACGAATTGCAAATATAAGGCAATCTTTTGAAATACTAAAGAGTCAAGTAAAAAACATTTATAAAAATAAAAAAATAGGCATTTTTGTTTGCTAGATTAGAAATAATTTGTATTTTTGCAAACTGAAAATCAGAAAAACAAAGTAATAAGATGAAAAGAACATACCAACCTTCACGCAGAAAAAGAGTTAATAAACACGGATTTAGAAAAAGAATGTCAACAGCTAATGGTCGTAGAGTATTGGCAAATCGTCGTCGTAACGGAAGAAGAAAACTTACTGTTTCTGACGAAAGATAATTCATTTTAGCATAACTAAATTAATTGTAGAGAAGCTATTGCTGGATAAAATCGGGCAAGGGCTTCTTTTTTTTATGTATAATATATTAGTCTTAATCTTATGGCAAGGAAGAAATCGAGAGAAAGAGAGTTTATTGAGAATATTGAAATAATTGATATTGCAGCAGAGGGGAAAGCCATTGCTAAGGTTGATAATTTAGTTATTTTTATTCCTTTTGTTGTCCCTGGAGATATTGTTGATGTGGAGATTATAAAGAAAAAGAAGAACTATGCAGAGGCAAGAGCTATTAAGTTCCATAAGTATTCTCCAAATAGAATTGAAACAAAATGTCCTCACTTTGGAATTTGTGGAGGATGTAAATGGCAGATGCTTGACTATAAATATCAGTTAGAGGCTAAGGGGCAACAAGTATTAGATAATCTTTCAAGAATAGGACATATTGATATAAGTGGAGCTCAACCTATTATTGGCTCTGATAAGATTTATTATTATAGGAATAAACTCGAATTCACTTTTTCTACTAAAAGATGGTTTACTGAAGAAGAAATTAAAACCTTAGAGGAAAACATTCCAAGACAAGGCTTTGGATTCCATATTCAAGGTTTCTTCGATAAGGTTATTGATATTAAGTATTGTGCCCTACAAAGAGAACCTTCCAACCAAATAAGAAACTTTTTAAGAGAATATTCATTAGAGAAAAAACTTAGCTATTACGATATTAGAAATCATTCAGGACTACTTAGAAATGTAATTATTCGTTCTACCGACAAGGATGAGCTAATGGTTATTGTTGTTTTTGCAGAAATGAGTGATGAAATCTTTCCTTTATTAGAAACTCTTGGAATCAAATTCCCAGAGATTACTTCTTTAATGTATTGTATTAATTCAAAATTTAACGATACTCTTTACGACCAGGATATCCTTGTTTATAAAGGTAAAGACCATATAACAGAATATATGCCAGCCTTTAAGGAAGGAGGTAAGGAGTTGAGATTTAAGATTGGAGCAAAGAGTTTTTACCAAACCAATTCTCTTCAAGCATATAAACTTTATTCTAAAGCTGCTGAGTTTGCTAATCTAAACAAAGATATGACTGTTTATGATTTATATACAGGTATTGGTAGTATTGCAAGCTTTGTTTCTCCTTATGTAAATAGGGTTGTGGGTATAGAATATGTAGATATGGCTATTGAGGATGCAAAGGCAAATGCAATAGAGAATGGATTAACAAATACGGAATTTTATGCAGGGGATATTGCAAAGATTTTAGATAAGGAATTTGTTGAAAAGCATGGAAAACCTGATTTGATAATTACTGACCCTCCAAGAGCTGGTATGGGAGAGAAGGTTGTAAATATGCTTTTGGAAATTGGGGCTAAAAACATTGTATATATTAGTTGCAATCCTGCTACACAAGCAAGAGACCTTTCTCAATTATCAAGCCTTTATGATATTAAAAGGATTCAACCAGTAGATATGTTCCCTCATACTCATCATATTGAGAATATAGTTGAATTGGTTTTAAGATAATCCTACTTATTAATTATATTAGAGATATATTCTATTGCTTTTAAAGTTCTTGAGGATTGAATATCCATCCAAGAACTTTCTATTCCATAGACTCTTTTATTCTTTACTGCATTGAGTGTATTGTAAGGATGAGTCTTTACAAATTGTGCTGAATCCTCTTTTCTTAGAAAAATATAATCTGGCTGATTAGCAAATATCTCTTCCTTAGAAAAGCTCCAATTCTTAGTCTTTTTAGCAATATTTTCTCCACCAGATAGTTCTATTATCTCATTAATAAAAGTATTTTCCCCAGCAGAGAAATCTCCTCCAACACCATATTGGATTACATAGTAAACCTTAGGTTTTATTGATTTATTAATTCGTGAAGAAGTAATATTATTTAAAGAAGCTTTGAAATTATCAATTATCTCTTTCGATTTCTCCTCTTTATCCAAAATCTTTCCAAGTGTATTTAGTGTTTCATACAATCCTTGAATTTCTGGTTTCTCAGGAAGAGATATTATTTGTATACCTGCATTTTGAATAGTTTGAGACATTGATTTGGTAAATATTGAAGAGGTAATAACTAAATCAGGTTTAAGACTAATTATCATTTCTATGCTCGCATTATTTATCCCTCCAACAGTTGGAATATTCTTAACACTATCCTCTGGATAATTGCAAAAATCAGTTCTACCTATTAATTTATAGCCCGATTCTAATTCAAATACAAGTTCAGTAATGGCAGGTGAGAGGGAGATAATCCTTTTTGGAAGGGTTTTTAGTTTTATTTCCTGACCATAAGTATCTTTTAATTTAAGAATATAGTCTTGATTGCTATTGTTCTTATCTTTTGAGTTCTTATTGCATGAAGAAAAAGAAAATATGATAATAGCTAACAAGAAAAACTTTATAAATCTATACATAAACTATATTTTTGTAATATTGATATATGAATTATCAACTATATTTGCATTAACTTTAAAGATATCCTCAATGTTTTGAGTGTTAAGTATATCTTGTTTATCGCCAAATAGCTTTAGCTTACCAGACTCCATAATAAGTATTTCATCTCCGTATTTATATGCAAGATTTAAATCGTGAAGGATTAGGAATATAGTTGTTTGTCTTTCATTATTAATCTTTTTCAATAGTTCCATTATTTCAAACTGATGTTTAATATCTAAGTTGGATATAGGTTCATCGAGCAAAATAATTGGAGTCTTTTGAGTTAGAGCCCTTGCAATAATTACTCTTTGCAATTCTCCACCACTTAATTGTTTTATTGATTGATTTCTTAAATGCCATGTATTTGTGCTTTGCATCGATTCCTTTACAATCTCAAAATCCTTTGATGAATCGGTTTGTAATAGTTTTTGATAAGGCATTCTTCCCATCATTACAATTTGAAAAGCAGAGAAATCGAAAAGGAATTCGGTATGTTGAGGAACTATTGACAATTGTTTTGCCAAGCGTTTTGGAGAGTAATTATTAATATCCTCATTATTGATAAACACTTTTTTATCCTCAATAATTATACTTTTAGAAAGGGATTTCAAAAGAGTAGTCTTTCCCGAACCGTTTCTTCCCAAGACTATATAAAAACCACCAGCTTTTAAAGAAAAGTTAATATCGGATAAAATAGTTTTTTCTCCTGCCTTATAACTAAGGTTTTTTACTTCTATTATCATGGGTTTAGTTTCTTTTTAGCGTTATACAACAGGAAGATAAAGAATGGAGCTCCTACAATTGAGGTAATTGCTCCAAGTGGGATTTCTCCAGGAGGAATAAGTGTGCGAGAAATAATATCTGCCAAAAGAGTAAAAATCATACCTCCAAATATTGAGAAAGGTATTATCTTTCTATTATCCGAACCTACTAATAATCTTGTAATATGAGGAACTATTAAACCAATAAAACCTATAACTCCACAATAAGAAACAATAACAGCTATCATTAAAGTTGAGAAAAATAATATTATCTTTTTTGTTTTTTCAACATCCACTCCAAGACTTCTTGCAGTATCGTTACCAGTTAAAAGCACATTCAATTCCTTCGCAAATATTCTAATTACTATTACCCCAATAAATACAAATGCAAAAACTATCCATAAATCATTATATCTTACAGAAGACATTGAGCCCATAGTCCAGAAAATTATCTTATCCATACTTTCCTTATTCATTATCATAAGTAGGGAGATAATAGCAGCCATAAGAAAATTAATAGAAATACCAGAAAGCAAAAGAGTTGTATTATGAAGTCTATTACCAACAGAAGCCAAACGAACGATTATCCAAACAGTCAGCAATGCAATTCCAAAAGCAAATCCACTTATTCCAAAGAAATATGTTTCAAGCCCCAAGACAATAGCAATTGACGCACCAAGAGAAGCACCAGAACTAACACCAAGGATATAAGGGTCAGACAAAGGATTGCGAAATATTGCCTGATAAGCAGAGCCACAAACAGCTAATCCTGCTCCTGTCAATAAGCACATAATTACTCTTGGAAGTCTTATATTAGTTATTATATAGTTTGAAGTAGGGTCAGCACTATTGAGGAAATATGCTAAAATATCGACCTTAACACTGCCAATTGCTAATCCTAATAAGCTTAGTAGAATAACTAAAAGGCTTAATACTGATAAATATACATAGTGTTTCCTTTGAAAAATCATAATTAGAAATTCTAATTTTTATTTGTTTTCTCAATAATATCTTCCGCCTTATCTAATGCTTTTGAAATATGATCAAATACAAATTCTCTCCCAAAACTTTCAATAAAACCTGATTTATCTAAGGTATCATAAACATCTCGAGTAACCCCTGATAAAATAACCTGTATTTTTTCTTTTTTAGAACGCTTGCAAAGTGATTTTAAATTTTTTATACCTGTTGAATCAATAAAAGGCACTTTTCTCATTCTAATAATTCTTATAATTGGTTTATGTGTTTTAGTAGATAAGCTAATATCATCAAAAGTATTTGCTAAACCAAAGAAGAAAGGTCCATCTATTTCAAATATCTCAATATTCTTATTTATCTTCTCTAACTCAACATCAGTATTTTCCCTATCCTCTGTTCTTGCAATTTCATTCTCCACAACCTTGATTCCAGAAGTATCCATAACTCTCTTAATAAACAAAATTGCAGCTAAAAGGAGTCCTACTTCTATTGCTATTGTAAGGTCAAAAACAACAGTTAGAAAGAAGGTTAATAATAAAACAACTACATCACTCTTTGGATCTTTAAGGATAGATTTAAATGAACGCCATTCACTCATATTATATGCAACAATAACTAATATTCCAGCAAGACATGCAAAAGGAATATGTGAAGCAAGTGGCATTAGAAATAGATAAATTAAAAGTAAGAATATTGAATGAGTTATACCTGCAATTGGGCTACGACCACCATTATTAATATTAGCCATGGTTCTTGCTATTGCTCCTGTTGCTGGTATTCCTCCAAAAAAAGGAACAAATATATTTGCAGCACCTTGTGCAATTAATTCTGTATTTGAGTTATGTTTTTTCCCTATAACACCATCAGCAACCATAGCAGAAAGCAGGGATTCAATTGCGCAAAGCATTGCAATTGTAAAAGCTGGCGAAAGTAATAGTCGTATTGTTGTCATATTAAGTTCTGGAGCAATAGGCTTAGGAAGAGGAGAACCTCCAGCAAGCTCTGGATATTTACTTCCAATAGTTGTAAGCTCAATTCCAAAATAATTCTTTAATACAATACTTAATACTGTACAAAGAATAATAGCTATTAAACTACCCGGAATAACCTTATTAATTTTTTGCCAAGTAAAACCAATAATAAGAGTTACAACTGCAATTAATGTAGCCCAAGGGTTAATTGTTGAGAAATTCTTGAAATAAACCACCCATTTATCAATAAATTCAGAAGGTACAACTAAATCACTCCCATCTACTGCAGTTAGTCCAAAAAAATCTTTTATTTGTGTGGAGAAAATCACAAGTGCAATACCAGAAGTAAATCCTACAATAATAGGGTAGGGCATAAACTTAATTACATCTCCAAGCTTTAAAAGCCCCATTATTACTAATATTATCCCCGCTAAAACAGTAGCTATTATTAGTCCAGTAAAACCAAACTGAGAAATTATCCCTGCAATAATTACAATAAAAGCACCTGTTGGACCTCCAATCTGAACACTTGAACCTCCAAGAAAAGAAATAATAAATCCTGCTATAATTGCAGTTATTAAACCTTGCTGAGGACTAACACCTGATGCAATACCAAATGCAATTGCAAGAGGTATAGCAACAACACCAACTATAACTCCTGCAATAATATCAGATATTAAAGACTTTTTAGTAATGCTACGATTTTGAATCATCGTAAATAATTTTGGTTGAAAAACCTCTCTTATATCGAATTTTGCCATAAAAGTAATTTGATAGAAATTATCTGCAAAGATACTTATTATAATCATATTAGAAAAAGGAAAAATTAGAGATTAAATTTCAATAAGAATATAATGAAAATAATAAATAAACAAAAAAAAAGAGAAAAGTGATTTTGGTATTAAAAAAACTCCTATATTTGCCAATAGAATTAAACATTAATTAATCAAATCCAAGATAAAAATTGGATAAAAAAACAAAAACACATGAAAAAAAGTTTATTTTTTATCGGAATGGTTCTTTGCTTTGGAATAGCTAATTCCCAAGTAGTGAGCAGCAGATCTAATTCTGTAGCTGAAGGACAAAAACAAGTGGTAAACCCTAACCACATTCCTACAACAGTTAAAGTATCTACACCTAAAGATCCAATCCCAGCTGGCCATTCTAGAATTGTATTAACTGCAGGAGATATATGGGGAGACGGTACAGGATACCAATTATTAATGGATGCTGATGCTACAGCTTATGGTACTACAATACCTGCAATTGGTGCTTTAACAGATTCTGGAGATGTTGATGCTACTGTTTATGCTGAGTTTGAATATAAAATTCCTACAAATGCAGATGGAGCTTTAACTACAACTAATATAGTTCTTAGTTCAAGTGTTACACTTGATGTACCTGTTGGAACAATTGACTGGGTAGTTACTAATCCAACTCCTGGAGACAGAATGTGGATTGCTGGAGGCGGAAGAGGTAACGATTTAGTATTATCTGATGGCTTTATTTATAATTTCAGTCTTTCAATGGTTGGAAGTGGAGATACTGTTGCTATTAATATTGTAAACTCTAATTTACCAGATCCTACAGTTACTTGGGATTTCCAAGACGGACAAATGCCAAATGTTTTCACTATTTATAATGATCAAAATACTGTAGATGCTAATATCTCTGGCTTATTTAACGATGGTTGGAATGTAATTTCATTTGATGGTGTTGAATACTATGCTGGAGCTCCTTCTTGGTTTACTACTGTTACACCTGCTGACAGATGGATGATTACTCCTATGATGAATTTAACTGCTGGAAATTATCTTCAATTCGATGTTAAATCTAAAGATCCTTCATACTTAGAAAGCATGGCAGTAAAAATATCAACTACAACTAAAGACAAATCTGCTTTTACTACAACATTATGGTCTGAGGCTTCAGTTCCTGGTGCTTTCACAACACATACAATTGATCTTTCTGCTTATGATGGACAAGATGTTTTTATTGCATTTATCTTAAATTCAACTGATGCTTTCGTCGGTTTGGTTGATAATATCAAATTCTTAGGACAGGTGTCTGGAATCAATAATATTGAAACTAATAATTATAGTATTTACCCTAACCCAGCAAATGATTTATTCAATATCTCAGGTGCTCAAGGTGCTAAATTAAATATCTATGATGCAATTGGTAGAGTTGTTTTACAAGATAATGTAAAGAGCGACAACCAAAGCATTTCAATTTCTAATCTTAACCCAGGAGTTTACACAGTACAATTAATTAATAATGGACAAGTAACTTCATCTAAATTGATTAAGAAATAATTATACAATTAGTATAAAACCAATTAGGGGACTTATTCATTTAAGTCCCCTTTTTTATTTCAATAAATTATAATTAAGTATTTTCAAAATGGAATCAAATTACAATAAAATGTATTCAGATTAGAATTAATTGTTTTCTGATTACATTTTTCCAGAATTAATAATAACTTTTTTACGTTTTTACTTGTATTAAGTAAAAAAACATACTATCTTTGCCAAATAATTAAAACAGTATTGATATGCTGTCATTTATTTATCCATTCTTGCAAAACCTTTGTACCATTACTTTCGTAATAGTACTAACTATTCTATTGCAAAATCTCTTGCACATATTCCAAAGCAAAAAACATTCATTAAACCTATATATTAATCTTTCAATCTATTTTATCTGCAAAAATAAATTCGTAACGATTTAGCGTTTGCTTTATCATTAAATTGAAGATAAACCAAACGCTTTAAAATATATTTTTAGAATTAATGAATTAAAAAAGCAATAACTATGCAACTAAATATGAAAAACATAATAATAGCAGTATTAGCAACAATAAGTTGTTTAACTGCAATAGGACAATCAGGTCAAAGACCTTTATATCTTGATGATTATCTTTTTCCTCGTTATATGGCAAGTGGTTGCTATGATACAAACGATTTCGATCAACATTATGGAATGCATTGGAATTGTGATCCTTTCCCTGATAAAACTATTATAGCTCAACCGTTTTATATTGATTCTGCAATATCTATTAGAGGAATTGCTGCATTCGTACATGATACCAGACCAGCCAATCCAGTGGATTTGCCGCATCCATTATATTTACAAATTAGAGACTCTTCCCTAAATAATGTACTTGCTCAAGTAAGATATGATACAATGATACCTAAAATATATCATTTCCAACAACAATATTATTCTTGGACAGGAAGATATATAGAAGCCTTGTTTGATAGTATAGTTACTGTAATAAGTCCAGTCTTTTATGTTGGAATTACTTTTGTCGAAAAAAACTATGTTGGGTCTCATGAACCTTTTTCATTTCGGGCAGTATGTAAAGATTTAGAAGATTGTAACGGTGGTGTTAGAGAATTTCCTGTTTTGGTAGGAGATAATGCAGGAAATTGGAAACCTATACTTCAGGCGCTTATGGAGAAAGAACATACTATGTGGCATGACACAATGGAAGTACCTTACGAAATGTATGTTTTTCCAATCCTTAAAATAGCAACAAGTTCTCTCTCAGAGGTAGGATTTGATAGAAGTGTTGAGATTTATCCTAATCCAAGCAGTAAAGAGATAAATATAAACTCTCAATTTATTATTAACTCAATAGAGATATTGAATTCACTTGGGCAAAGGGTTTATAAAGAAAAGATAAATACTACGAATAAAACTATTGATATATCCGCCTTAAACAAGGGAATGTATATAATTGAATTAAAAACAGAGAAAGGAGTAATTCATAGGAAGTTTATTAAGGAATAAATTATACTATCTCTATTCTGCTGCGACCGTTTCTGTCCTTGATTACTTTTATTTGTGTAGAAATTCTTTCTGTCATTTCTCCTACGTGAGATATTACTCCTATCTTTCTTCCTTGTGAGGTTTGTAAATGTTCCAAGGTATCCATTGCTATTCTTAGGGTATCGGCATCTAAGGAGCCAAAGCCTTCGTCGATAAATAAAGATTCAATCCTCATTTGGTTGGAGGAAAGGGATGAAAGCCCAAGAGCCAAAGCCAGAGAGATTAAAAAAGATTCCCCACCTGAGAGAGAATGAACAGAACGAACCTCTTCAAGCATATCTTTATCAATTACCTCAAGGGCTAAGCTACCCTCTGAAACCCTTTGCAATATATAACGAGAGCTAAGCGAAGAGAGATGGTAATTAGAGTAATCTAAAAGTAAATCCAATGTGTATCCTTGGGCAATTACCTTAAATTTATCACCTTGAGCTGAACCAAATAGCTTGTTTAACTTTGCCCAATTAGTGTAAATCCTATCTTTAATATCTTTTTCCTTTAGAATCTTTTCCTGAGTTTTAATATTCTCATCATTTGTTTTAATCTTAAGGGTAATATCGCTTAAAATATTTGCACCATCAGTCTTTTCATTGGTTTTTTCTTCAAAAAGAATAGATAAATCTCTTTCATCCTCATTTCCCATAGGTTTTTTATCAGATTTTCTATGCTCATCAACCAAATTCTTCCTTTCTTTAAGAATCTCAATGCTTGAATTCCTTATATTTCTAATACTATCCAATTTATCTCTTTCAACCTTAATCCAAGCAGGAGAGTTTTCCATAAGTTTTTCTAAATCTGAGAATTTCAGATTATCCTCTCTGCTGCCTAAAAATAAAAGAATATTGGAATTTGTTGACTCAATAATATTATTACTTATCTCAATATTTGAGCTAATCTGATTTATATTCCCTTGAATTGTACTTATCTTATTATTTATATCCTCTTTTCCCTTATTTAATCCCTCAAGAGTTTTCTTCTTCTTTTCAATATTCTTTTTAAACTCATTCTCAATTTCATCAGCATCCCTTCCCTCTAAAATTTTCTTTCTTTCCTCTTTAAGTGTATTCAAATAAAGCTTTTTAATCTCTTCATTCCTCTCGATATCCTTTAATGTATTTTGAATTTCAAGCAATCCTTGTTTAGAATTTGAAGCTCTTAGATTTAGCTCTGTAATTTCCTTATTAACGCTATCTTTTTCACTAACCTTTTTATCCCATTGGGCTTTGAAAATATTTAGTTTCTCTTCAATATTATCCAATGTCCAATTCTCAATTACAGATAATTGAGTGGAAACTCTTGAATTGTTTTCATTAAAACTATTAGTGTTTTCCTCAATCCTTGTCTTAAGTTCAATTATCTTAGTTTTAATTGCATTAATCTCTTTTTCAATACTATTAATCTCTGATTTAATCCCTTCTTTTTTGGAGATAAGAGTTTTTTCATCAAGACTTTGGGAGGTGATATTATCAAAAGGATGTTCCAAACTACCACAAACAGGGCAGGGCTGAAATGGCAGTAATTTCTTTCTTAATTCTATTACCTCAGTTGGAAGAATATTATTCAACTCTTTCTCTTCCAATTTTTTCTCTTCAAGTTGTCTTGTTTTAATATCTAATAAATCATTGCTCGTATTTAAAGACTCTGAAAAGGAATCTATATTCTTCTTGCTTTGACTTAGATTTCTAACATTAGAAAGAATAGAATTGAAATTTTCTATTATTGGTTGATAAGTAATGCTTTTTTCAAACCAAGTTTTTATTTTATCTAATTCAATATTCTTTTCCTCAATGCTTTTAGAATCTTTTTCTATACTAAGCAAATACTCTTTTTCTCTATTTTGATTTAGCTTAAGATTTTCTAATATAGACAAATATTCCTTGTTCTCATTTTTAATATTAATATCTGTTTCCCTTGCTTTTTTTATCTCAACAGAAACCTTGCTAAACTCTTCTTCCAATTCCCTAAACTCTTGATTTATTGAATCTAATTCCTTGGTTTTTAATTCCAACTCCTCTTTCTTAGAGCTTAATTCCTTATTGAAATTCAATAAACTCTCATTATATTGAGATAAATTCTTTTTATTATTAAGGTTATTATTAAATTCATCCCTAATCTCTTGAACTCCTTCAACTAAATTCAAAAATTCATATCTTGGTCCTGCATCTAAGAAATCCTTTTCAGCAATTTCATTTTCTGCAATTGCTTGCCTCATCCTCTCTTCCCTAATTCGATTTTCCTCAATCCAAGCTTTCTTTTCTTTAATTATGCTAAGCTCATTCTCAATTACTTTAATCTTATTTTCTAATTCCGATTTACATATTTTTAAAGCCTCATAATCGTCTTTTTCAAGTATATTAATACTTTTAAGTCTTTCATTAATCAGGTTAATCTCATTTTCAGCACACTTGTAGTTCTCATAAATCTTCTTAGATATTATAGAATAGATTTCTGTTCCCGTAAGCTTTTCCAATAATTCAGCTTTCTCGTTGTTTTTCGATTTTAGAAATGTAGAAAAGTCGCCTTGAGCAAGCATAACTGCTCTTTTAAACTGGTCGAAACTAAGCCCAATCAACTCACTTACCTTTGAAATCAATTCTGTATTTCTTCCCTGCTCTTGATACTTAGTATCTAAATTAATTAGAGAAAAACTATATTTCTGTAAAGCACTTTTAGCATTATCCCTCCCTCTTCTAACACCCCATCTTGAACGATACCTTTCATTGCTAAGCGAAAGAAAATCAACTTCTGCATATCCAAATCCAGCGCCTCTTCTTAGAATATTCCTAATATCTGTTTGATTGATTTTATTATCTCCAACATCCTTGACCATCTCAACTTCCGAGATGTTTTGAAAGCGAGGAGTCTTACAAAATAAAGCAAGACATATTGCGTCAAGTATTGTAGATTTCCCAGCTCCTGTACTGCCGGTGATAGCATAAATTCCAGAGGAGAGGAGGGGCTCTTTTTGGAAATCTATCTCAAATTCATCCTCAAGAGATGCTAAGTTCTTACCTCTAATTGCTAATATTTTCATTTCTAAATTTCCTCTTTGGTTTTTATTACTAAATCTCTAAGCATTTTTTCTAAGTCCTCTGGCATTTCATTATCATATAATTTTTTATAATAACTCAAAGCCATCTCCATAGGTTCAATACTCCTTAAGTCTTGACTAAGCGGCTCTTTCCCTTCGCTATTATTATCCCTCTTAGGGTGGATTGACTCAATTCTACAAAGCTTAATCTTCTTGTTTTTCAAAGCATTCTCAATGCTAATCCTCATTTCTGGATTTACCTCAGTAATCAAAACCTTTATTTCCAAAAAAGAAGTCATCTCATCTACTTTTCCTTCGGGTAGGGTATTAATTGCTTCCAATACTTCTTCCAATTCTTGGGGCCTATCAGGTATAGAAATCAACTCAATAGGAGAAGGATAGGGGATAAATTCAATCTCTGCCTCCTTATCATAATTAACCAAAACTACTCCATGCTTATAATTCTTTTCGGCAAAGGACATTGGAAGGGGAGAGCCAGAATATCTGAAATTTTCCTTACCACCAACTCTTTGATGACGGTGCAAATGCCCAAGAGCTAAATAATCTATCTCATTATCAAAAACATCTAAGTTTATATAATCTAATCCTCCCATTATTATCCTTTCCGACCTATCGTTTTCGTTGATAGAGGAATTTATTGCATAGAGATGACCGAGCGAAATTATAGGTCTTTCATCCTTATTAACCCTTTGGTATAATTCCTTATACATATTTTCAACTCCAAGTCCATATTCCTTAGAGCTTGGATAATCGCCTTGGCGTAAATATGGAACAGCCAACACATTACCGCCTTTCCTTAGAGGTATAATCAAATTATTAAAATCAATCTCCCCATTTTCGTCCCTATTAATCAAACCCTTTACCGTTATATTCATGGTTTCAAGCAGTGGATTTGGAGCTTCTAATCTTGAGGCTGAATCGTGGTTTCCTGCAATTATAATTATCTGAAGTTCTGGGTTGATATCTGTAATTTTCTTTAAGAAAGAATAGTAAAGACTTTGAGCTTCGGCAGAAGGATTTTGATTATCGAAAACATCACCGCAAATCAACAGAACGTCAGCCTTAATTTCTGCGGTTTTATCTATAAGCCAATCCAAAAAAGCCTTGTGTTCCCATTTCCTATCATAGTTATAAAAGGTCTGACCCAGATGCCAATCAGCAGTATGTAAAATCTTTATCATAGTATTTTGAATTTCCAAATCCTATGCAAAGTAAGCGAAAAATTAATTCATATCAAAACTAAATATTATCAAAGAGCAGACTAATGGAATCAAGTTTTAAACTAATAGAATTTGATTACATTTTAATATAATGCCATTATATCCCCCATTTAATGGCATTATATCACAAGAATAATGGCATTATTTCGTTGATTTAATGGCATTATATTGAGTATTTAATGGCATTATGTGAGATTGAAATATGATTCTATTTGTTTTATATTGGAATACAGGAGTTTAAAATCAATATTATTGAGTGTTTTTATTGATTTAGGATTGGATAATTTTTGTATCTTTGTCATTGATTTTAATAGGAAATTTGAGTTTATGCTTTTAGGTTTAAGGATTGAAAATTACGCTTTAATAAGAGAACTTGATGTTGAGTTTTCCTCTGGTTTTACTGTGATTACTGGAGAAACTGGTGCTGGAAAATCAATAATGCTTGGAGCCTTAGGGCTTGTTTTGGGTTCAAGAGCTGATGTAAATGTGCTTTGGGACAAGGAAAAAAAATGTATTGTTGAAGCTGAATTTATAATTGATATAAACCTAAAGAAAGAATTTGAAGACAATGGTTTAGACTTTGATACAAACTCAATTTTCAGACGTGAAATTTCTCCTAATGGTAAGTCTCGAGCCTTTATTAACGACACCCCTGTTCAGCTTAATATTATGCGACAGATAGGAGAGAAGATAATGGATATTCACTCTCAAAATTCAACTCAAAAACTAAAAGAAACCGAATTCCAGTATAAGATTATTGATAGTTTTATTAAGGATAAAGAGATTTTTAAGGAATATAGAAGAATTTATAATAGGTATAATTCTCTGAAATCTGAGATAAAAGAATTGGATGAGAAGATTTTAGAGAATAGAAAAGAGAAGGATTACTTGGAATTTTTGTTTCAAGAGTTTGAAAACCTAAATCTAAAGATAGGAGAGAAGCAAGAGTTAGAAATGGAGCTGGAGCTAATCAGCAATTCGGAAGAAATTAAGACCAATTTTTCATCAAGTCTAATTAGTCTTGATAATGAAAACATAGGAATTTTAAATCAATTACTACAAATCAGAAATAATCTTTCAAGAATTAAAAATCACCATAAATCAATTGAAGAATTTTCAAATAGAATTGATTCAAGCTATATTGAACTAAAGGATATTTTTAATGAAATGGAGAATTTCAACGATAATATTAATTTCGATTCGCAGCGTTTAGAAGATTTAAGCCAAAGACTTGATATAATTTATAGCTTAGAAAAGAAACATGGAGTAGAAGGAGAGGAGGAGCTGATAAAAACTAAGGAAAATATCGAAAATAAGCTACTTGAAGATAATTCTCTGGAAATAAAGGTAGAAGAACTTAAAAAAGAAGAAAAAATTCTTTATGAGAATTTAACACGTATTTGCGAGCAACTGAACAATTACCGGGAGGAAGCCAAGGATTCGCTCTTTAGAAATATCATTCCTTATTTCAAAAATTTGGGACTTGAGAATGCAAGACTCGTTGCTAATATCACAAATTCCAAAGATTTCAATTATTTTGGGAAAAACAATATTGAATTTCTTTTCAATGCAAATAAAGGCGGTGTTGAACAAGAAATATCCAAGGTAATTTCAGGAGGAGAACTTTCAAGACTAATGTTAGCCATCAAAGCACTTGAAGCAGAAAATAAATCGGAGAATGAAAAAAATCTAACCTTAATTTTCGATGAGATTGATACAGGTGTTAGTGGCGATATTGCTTCAAAGGTTGGAGAAATTATGAGAAAGATTAGCGAAAAGTTCCAAATCATATCCATAACTCATCTTCCACAAATTGCAGCTAAGGGGAATAATCACTTTAAGATAAAAAAAGACACAGTAAATAATAATACTGTGTCTACTATGGTTTTACTAAATAATGATGAGAGAGTTGAGGAACTTGCAATTATGCTTTCCGGCGATATTATCTCTCAAGCAGCTATTCTAAACGCTCGCGAACTACTTTCTTAGCATCTTCGTCTTTCAAATCATCATAGAAATGGTCCTTGTTTGAATAGGTTATTTCTCTTATTTCTATATACTTTGGTTCCCATCCATCATATGTAGTCTTCTTTGTCCAATTGAAAAACTTATCTTTTTCATACTTATAATAGTATTCCAAAGCCCAAGCTCCCTTATTATCAATTCCTATTTCAGAAGTGATAAATCCGTGTTGGTCATAAGTCATCTTATATTCCAAAGTTAGTTTATTCTTTCCGTTATAAACCTTTTTATTAATAATATTGTAATTCTCATCTCTCTGATAAACTTCTTTTCTTACTTGAGAGTCGTTTCTATACATTATAACTTCACTTACATAGAATGCAAAGTCTCTTTTATAAGTTGTTTTCTCAACGTTTTTATTGTAACCGTACTTTGTAATTGTATAAATTAAACTATCCTGTGGTCCATAGAAATATTCAGTAGTCCTATGTATCGATTGGTCATCTCCATATATAGAATACTCAGCTAATTGTCCGTTTTTATTCCATCTATATGTCTCTTTCTTAACCATTTTATTAGCTCCACCTAAAGAAGCAGGATATTCCACAGTTATTACTTCAGAAAGGCGCCCAAGATATGCATAATTATAAGATACAGTCGAAACAATCTTTCCGTTAGGTTCAAATAATTCTTCCTTATCTATCGATTTATTCACATTATACGAAACAACAGAATATCTATCTTTTTGTCCGTCAATATAATTTACTTTACTAGTTAGTTTTCTATTTTCATTAAATGTAATCTCATAGTCATCAATAAAACTTTTTCTTTTATCAATTTGTCTATATAATGTGTCGGTTTCAAATTTTTGGTATCTGACCTTGCTCGGATAAGCTTTAAGGGAATAATCCTCAGTTGTTATTGGAATTATTTGAGAATATGAAATCATGCTCAAACAAAACAATGATAGAAAAATAAAATTCGTTTTAAACATAGTATAACAAATTAATATTGATTAAAGATATTTAAGCTACAAAGTTACAATAAATAATAGATTATACCAATACAAAATCATATTTAGCTGATAAAAATAAATAAAATCAAAATCGGATAATATCGATTATGTTAAGTATAAGGTGAAATAAGAAAGGGAAGAATTTATATTTGTATTTATAAATTCCTCCCTAATTAATGCGTTACTATATCTTATTTTTGAATTGTAGTAATTTATTAGTTAGTTGTTCCTGCTTGACTTGCTTTGATAATTGCGTCGATTTTAGCATTTACTTCTTGATATTCTGCTTTCATTTCTAATCTTGAGTAAATTGTTTTCAAAGCATTTAATGTTGGATAGTGATTTGGATTCTTAGCTAATACTTTCTTAAATGATGGAATTGCTGTTTTGAATTTTTCTTTACTCTCTGCAACTAATGCTTCATACTTTCCACTCCTATCTGTTGGAGGAACATTATTTGCTTCTCCTAATTTATCAATTGCATTATTAAAATATAATACTCCTAAGCTGAAATTAGCTTCTATTTGCGTGTCATCTATTGCTAAAGACTTATTATATAAAGCTATAGCTTCTTCTAAACTTCCACCATCTCTCTTAGCATCTCCAGCAAGTACATAGATTTGACTCTTTTCTGTTGGAACAGTGTCCTTTTCAGCCATTTCTATTAATTCATTTACAAGTTTATCAGATTCAACCTTATTACCTGTTTCTTGATACGCACCACTTAATAATGCAATTATCTTATGGTTATTAGGTAAGTTAACTCTACCACGTTTCAATACATTAATAGCTTTATCTAATTCCTTAGCTTGCTTATTATGTACAAATAAATTAATATAAACTGCCTCTTCCTTAGAATTTGATTTTACTAATTCCCTATAAGTTTCAGCTGCTTTTTCTTTTTGTTTTGTATAATCATAAGCCAATGCAATGCAGAATTTTGCTTTAAGAGAAACTTCATCAGCAGCTTTACCAACAACTAAAGAAGAGTTAACAATATCCTGGAATAATGGAATAGATTCTTCAAACCTTTTATTATTAAAAACATTAAGAGCAAAATCTAATTGAGAAATTATTACGTTATTTAATGTGATTTGATTAGTTCTTACATATTCATAAGTCTTTGTTTCTTTTTCAAACTCAATCGATCTGATTAATGCATTTTTAGCTTTTTCTGCTAATTCTTCTGCAGTGTATTTAACCTTTTGCTTTTTAAAGAACTTTTCATTTTCCTTATCCACAGCTGCATCTAAAAGACTTGCATAAATCAAACCAGCATAGTGCCAAGTCTTTGCATCATTTTTAGTGTCTTCATGTACTATAGCATCTTCAATATTCTTTACTGCGTATCCTAAACGCTTATTTTTCATATCTGAATAAGCACTTTGAACCTTCATTGTTTGAGCTGTTGCACCCATGCTTATGGCAATAACTACAACTAATGTTAAAAACTTTTTCATATAAATTTTCTGTTTTATTGTTTTGTAAATTATTATTCTTGTGTAATTTCAATATTCTCTTCTAAATTCTCATCGATTCCCTCTACCATTACTCCATCCTCAATTATTGCTTCTTCATCATTCTCATCAACATCTATCTTACAAACTGCTGCAATCTCATCTCCATCATTAATATTAATCAACCTAACTCCCTGGGTAGCTCTACCCATTACTCTAAGTGATTTTACAGAAAGACGAATTGTAATTCCACTTTTGCAGATAATCATTAAATCGTTATTATCATCAACATCCTTGATAGAGATAAGATTTCCTGTTTTATCAGTAATATTAATTGTCTTAACTCCCTTTCCTCCCCTATTAGTATAACGATATTCATCTAATTGACTTCTTTTTCCATATCCTTTCTCAGAAACAACAAGAACATCCTTTTCATTATCCTCAACACAAATCATGCCAATTACAAAATCATTTGGATTTCCAAGAGTAATACCCTTAACTCCAGATGCATTTCTTCCCATTGGTCTAACAGTGGATTCATTGAAACGAATACATTTACCAGAATAAAGTGCCATAAGGACTTCATTGCTTCCATTTGTTAGTTTTGCTTCTAATAATTCATCATTATCTCTAATAATTACAGCATTTACTCCATTAACCCTTGGTTTTGAATATGCCTCAAGTGAAGTCTTCTTGATAATTCCATTCTTAGTACATAGAATTATATAATTATTCTTTATATACTCCTCATCCTTTAGGTCTTTAGTATTGATATAAGCCTTAATCTTATCATCTGGTGGAATCTGAATAAGGTTTTGTATTGCTCTCCCCTTAGATGTCTTAGTACCCTCTGGGATTTCAAATACCCTCATCCAGAAACATCTTCCCTTTTCGGTAAAGAATAACATATAATTATGCATTGAGGCAATAAATATATGTTCTATAAAGTCTTCATCTCTCGAAACAGCTCCCCTACTACCTTTTCCTCCACGGTTTTGAACCTTATAATCTATTAATGGTGTTCTTTTGATATAACCCAAGTGAGAAATAGTTATTACCACATTTTCATCAGCAATCATATCCTCAATCTTGAAATCCGAAGATGAGTATTCAATAGTTGATAATCTTTCATCACCATATTTTTCACGAATTTCAATAAGCTCATCCTTGATAACCTGCATTAAAACATTATGGTTATTAAGAATATTCTTACATCTTTCAATGAATTTCATCAACTCGTCATATTCTTCCTGGAGTTTTTCTCTTTCCATTGCAGCTAAAGCTCTTAGACGCATATCTACAATAGCTCTTGTTTGCAATTCCGAAAATCCCCATCTCTCTGTCATAGTATCTCTTGCCTCTTGAACAGTTTGAGAGCTTCTAATAATAGAAATAATCTCATCAATAAAATCAAGAGCTTTTAATAAACCCTCTAATATATGGGCTCTCTTTTCTGCCTCAGCAAGTTCAAATCTTGTTCTTCTTTCTACTACATCTATTCTATGGTCAACAAAATGCTTTAGAATATCATATAGATTAAGCATTTTAGGTCTTCCATGCACAAGGGCAATACTATTAATTGAGAAAGAGGTTTGAAGCTCTGAGTATTGGAATAGTTTATTTAATACTACATTACTTATAGCATCTTTCTTTAATCTATAAACTATTCTTATTCCATCCTTATTTGATTCATCTCTAATCTCAGCAATTCCCTCTATTCTCTTCTCATCTGCAAGCACAGCCTGCTTTTTAATCATTTCAGATTTATTTACCTGATAAGGAACTGAGGTTACAATTATCTGATCATGACCATTTGGTGCTGGTTCTATACTTGCATTAGCCCTCATTACAATACTACCTCGACCAGTATGGTAAGCATCCCTTACTCCTTCATATCCATAGATTATTCCTCCAGTTGGGAAGTCAGGAGCCTTGATATACTTCATCAATTCCTCAATTGTAATGTCGTTATTATCAATATAGGCAATAGTTCCATTAATAACCTCTGTAAGATTATGAGGAGCCATATTTGTAGCCATACCTACTGCAATCCCAGAAGTACCATTAATTAATAAGGTAGGAATTCTGGTTGGGAGAACTGTTGGTTCTTTTAAACTATCATCGAAATTGTTTTGAAAATCTACAGTATCCTTATCAATATCAGCAAGTATCTCATCACTTATCTTTGCAAGTTTTGCCTCAGTATAACGCATAGCTGCTGGAGGGTCTTGGTCGATGGAACCAAAATTACCTTGTCCTTCAACTAATTTATATCTAACAGACCAGGGTTGAGCTAAACGAACCATAGCCATATATACTGATGAATCTCCATGAGGGTGGTACTTACCTAAAACCTCCCCAACGATTCTTGCACTCTTTTTAGTAGGTGAGCTATAAACCATCCCCATTTCGTTCATTGCAAATAAAATACGGCGATGAACAGGCTTCATACCATCTCTCACATCTGGCAAAGCACGAGAAACAATAACGCTCATAGCATAGTCAATATACGCTGACTTCATTTGTTTCTCGATGTTTACCTTAATAATCTTTTCGTTTTCTGAATACATTTTTATTATCTTACTTAAATAAATCCATATTAGTATTAAGTTACAAAGTTACGAAAAAAACTGGAAACGGATTGCATTTATATTAAACGAATATAAAAAAGAATATTTGAGAAGAAAATAAGAAATAAAAATCTCAGATAAGCATTTTAAACTCGCCAAATCAAATAAGGAAAAAATGGAATCAAATTAGAATCTCATATAATGGCATTATATGCCCAATATAATGCCATTATATGCTCGGAATAATGCCATTATATCGGACAAATAATGGCATTATATTAGGGAAATAATGGCATTATTCTGAGTTGAAATCAAATTACAATAGTTTAAAGTCTAATTACGATAGTTTTATATCAAGATTTATAAGATGGGAATTAGGTATCATAATCAGGAATAAAACAATATTGGAATTAAGACGTTTATTATTTAACTTATCATGCTGGTTTTATGTTCAAAGACTTTCAAAAAGAAGTACTAACAATTGATTGTTGAAAAAAATATAGAACAAAGGCGGTGATAAATCAATAAAAAATGGTACTTTTGATAAAATATTAATCGATAAATATGGACGCTAAATTTACATTACACGCAAAGAATGTAATTAAGATAAGTAGCAATGAAGCATTGCGTTTGAACAGTGATTTCCTTGGTGCAGAGCATTTGTTTTTGGCAATGGTGAGAGAACAAAATTGTAAAGCAATGCAAATTTTGGGGGATTTTGGGATTGAATCTACGCTAATAAAAAAAGAAATCGAGGAAACTATACATAAGAAAGAGCTATATTCTCCCATAAATGAGGATAAGGATATCCCACTTTTGAAACAAACCGAAAGAATTATTAGACTATCTTTCTTGGAAGCATCGCTTGTAAAGGCAGATGCAATAGGTACTGAACATATTTTAGCTTCAATTCTAAAGGAAGGGAATAATATTGTAGCTAATATACTCTATAGCCATGGTTTGACTTATGAAATCATTCATAATTGGATAAATAAGAATAACGGTGGAGATATGAGTTTGAATAATATCTATATTGAGAAAGATGAGCAGGAGGACGAGGATGGATATGAGGAAAAACAAGATGGTAAGGATTTGCAGAAGGAGAATATTTTCAAGAAAATGCTTGAGGAAAAATTAGAGCAAAACGCAACAGGTTTACAATCTTTGAGCGAAGGAATGAAAACAAAACAAACAGCTACACCTTTCTTAGATAATTTCGGAAAAAACCTCTCTCAAATGGTTGAAAAGGGTTTGATAGACCCAATAATTGGGAGGGATAAAGAGATGGAAAGGATTGCACAAATACTCACAAGGAGGAAGAAAAACAATCCTATTCTAATTGGTGAGCCAGGAGTAGGTAAAAGTGCTATTGCCGAAGGTTTAGCAATAAGAATATTCCACCAAAAAGTTCCTTATACTCTTTTAAAGAAAACTATTTACACTCTTGATATGGCTTCTGTTGTTGCAGGAACAAAGTATAGAGGTCAATTTGAAGAAAGATTGAAGGGATTGATTGGAGAATTGGAGAAAAACAAGGATATTATCCTCTTTATTGATGAAATCCACACTATTGTTGGAGCAGGAAATGCCTCAGGAGCATTAGATGCGTCCAATATCTTCAAACCAGCCTTGGCAAGAGGAGAAATTCAATGTATAGGTGCAACAACCCTAAACGAATACAGGAAGAATATCGAGACAGATGGAGCCTTGGAAAGAAGATTCCAAAAGGTTATGATAGAACCTACTACCTTCGATGAGACAATAACTATCCTCAATAATATAAAATCAAAATATGAGGAGCATCATAAGGTAATTTACTCCCAAGAGGCAATTATTGCATGTGTTAAATACTCAGAAAGATATATAAATGATAGATTATTGCCCGACAAAGCAATAGACGCTTTGGATGAAGCTGGAGCTAAAGCTCATGTAAGTAATATAAAGATTCCAAAGAATATATTGGACTTAGAAGAAGAGTTAAGAGGGTTAGAATCAAAGAAAAAACTTGCAGTTAAGGAAACTCGTTACGAGGAAGCTGCACTATATAAGAATAATATTGAATTGCTTTCTCAGGAAATTGAGGCTAATTATAAGAATTGGGAAGCAAGTATTGATGTATCTCCAGTTTTAATCACTCAAGAAGATATTGCTGATGTAGTTTCGATGATGAGTGGAGTTAAAATCCAAAAAATAAATCAGGACGAAACACTTAAGCTAATTGAAATGGAGAATGCTTTAAAGGGAAAGGTAATTGGTCAGGACGAAGCAGTAATTAAGGTATCAAAAGCAATAAGACGTTCAAGAGCAGGTATTAAAGACCCTAACCGACCAATAGGAAGTTTTATTTTTGCAGGACCTACTGGAGTTGGAAAAACACTATTAGCAAAGGAACTTGCAAAGTATATGTTTGATTCAGAAAACCATTTCATTAGGTTGGATATGAGCGAATATATGGAGAAACATTCTGTATCCAGAATTATTGGTTCTCCTCCAGGATATGTAGGATATGAGGAGGCAGGGCAGCTTACTGAAAAGGTAAGAAACCACCCCTACTCTATTGTATTATTTGACGAAATCGAAAAGGCTCATTCTGATGTGTTTAATATACTTCTTCAAATCCTTGATGAGGGACATTTGACCGATTCCATGGGCAGGAAGATTGACTTTAAGAATACTGTAATCATCATGACTTCCAATGTGGGCAGTAGAAAACTAAAGGATTTTGGTATTGGAGTTGGATTTTCTACTACTGCAATAGAGAATAATTTTTCAGAAATAGAGGAAGGGATTATTAATAATGACCTAAAGAAAACCTTTGCACCTGAATTTCTAAATAGAATAGATGATATTATCTTCTTCCATTCATTGGAGAAATCAGATATAATAAAGATTATAGATATAGAATTGGAAATTCTAAAGAAAAGGCTTAATACTCTTGATTTTGAATTATTAATTGAAAATGATATTAAGGAATTGATTATCGAAAAAGGGATTGACAAACAATATGGAGCAAGACCTTTAAAGAGAACAATTCAAAAATATATAGAAGATGAATTGTCCGATGCAATAATAAGACAAACCGATAAGAGCAAGAGAAAAATAATTATTTCAAAGGATGGTATAAGATTTGAATAATGGGAATTACTTTGTTTTTTAAAGAATTTGGAGAATACCTTCTATTAATGAAAGAGGCATTTAAAAAACCTCAGAATATTAGAGTATTTCGAAGGAAGATGATATTTGAAATGCAGGTATTAGGAGTTGATTCAGTACCTATTGTATTTGTTATATCAATTTTTATTGGAGCAGCTGTAGTTATGCAAATGCTTGTAAACTTAAATAACCCTATTTATCCTTCTTGGGTGTTTGGATATGCTTCTAAGAAATCCATAATATTAGAATTTTCTCCAACAGTTATCTCTCTTATACTTGCAGGGAAATGTGCCTCACGTATTGCAAGCGAAATAGGTACTCAAAGAATTTCTGAACAAATAGATGCTTTGGAAGTAATGGGAGTTAATACCCCTTCTTATCTTATCTTACCTAAAATTATAGCTTGTTTGATATTCTTTCCACTTCTTACAATTATTAGTATTTTCACGGGTTTGTTTGGAGGAGCTTTGGGAGCAATTCTTGAAGGGAGTCTTTCAATATTTCATTATGTAGAGGGGATTAGATTAGAGTTTACAACTATTGATATTGTCTATGCTCTAACTAAATCAGCAGTATTTGCACTTATTGTGTCTTCAATTGCTTGCTATAGAGGTTATACCATTAAGGGAGGTTCAGTAGAGGTAGGTCAACAAAGTACTAAAGCAGTTGTTCAAAGCTGTATGGTAATCATGATATTCAATCTTTTAATTACAAGTTTATTTAATTAGTACAATAAGATGATAGAGATAAAAGATGTTTGTAAATCGTTTGGAGATAACGATGTATTGAAGAGTATTAATACAAGTTTTTCTCCAGGTAAATGCAATTTGATTATTGGTAGAAGTGGTAGCGGGAAAACTGTACTAATGAAAACCTTAGTAGGATTGTTTAAACCTGAAAAAGGAATAATTCTTTATGATAATAGACCTTTTAATCAAATGAGTACTAACGAGCAGATTGATGTAAGGAAGGATATGGGTATGATATTCCAAGCTGGAGCCTTATTTGACTCAATGAGTGTAGAAGATAATGTTATGTTTCCTCTTTTAATGTTTCATCGTCAGAACTATAAAACAATGCTTAATAGGGTGAATTTTTGTTTGGATAGAGTTAATCTATCTGGTATTAATAAACTAATGCCAAGCGAATTAAGTGGAGGGATGAAAAAGAGGGTAGCTATTGCAAGAGCTATTGCCACAGAACCAAAATATCTATTTTGTGATGAACCAAACAGTGGCTTAGACCCACAAACCTCAATCCTTATTGATCAGTTAATCTCTGAAATAACACATGAATACAATATTACAACAGTTATTAATACTCATGATATGAATTCTGTATTTGAGATCGGAGAGAATATTATCTATATTCATAAAGGAGAGATTTGGTGGAGAGGGAACAAAGATAATGTTTTACATTCTGATAATAACGAACTTAATGATTTTATATTCTGTTCCTCACTCACAAAGAAAGCAAAGGGTTGCTTAGAATAACTAAAAGATAATGGAAAAGAAAAAGAAATTCAAAAGAAGACTAAGAGGATATATACCAGTTATTGGTAAGAGTTTCCTTATTCTAATTGCAAGTGCTATAATTGTTAGTATATTCCCTAATAAGCCAAACTTTCAATACGAATTTACTAAGGATACTCATTGGAAAAATGCTAATCTCTACTCTCCTTTCGACTTTCTAATTCAAAAATCTAATCAAGAAATTGAAAAAGAGATTGAGAATATAAAGAAGAATCATAAACCATATTTTAATATTATTGGAGATGAATTTGAAAACATTAAAGAATTAGAGAGATTATCTCAAGAAGATGATGTTATTCTGATAAAAGATAATTATGCTATTGAAACCAAGGTAAAGGATATAAAGGAAGGCGTTGAGTATAATAAGGAAAAGACAGAAATATCTCTACAAAACCAATTAAATGATATTATTCACACAAAGGGATTAATCAAAAAAGGAGATTTAATAATTGCTAAGGATGAAAAGATTGATGAAGAGAAATTTCAAATTCTTAATTCCCTTAAAACAGAATACGAAGGAGTTAATAATACTGAAAAAGTAAAATTCACTCTTCTTTTAGGTCAGTTTATCCTTATTGTAATAGCAATTTCTGCTATGTTTCTTTTCTTTAAACATATAAACAAAGAGATATATGAAGAAAACCGAAAGATTATCTTCATCCTTTCTGTTATTATTATGATGGTGGCTCTTACTGCATTAATAATAAAACTTAATCCTAACTATATCTACATTACTCCTCTTTGCCTAACCCCAATTATTATTAGAACCTTTTTTAATTCAAGAGCTGCTCTCTATGTTTTTCTTGTAAGTATAATTATTATAGGATTTTCCGTCCCTAATAGTTTTGAATTTGTTTTCTATCAATTAATTGTTGGTATGATGTCTATTATCTCTATGGAAAACCTTGAGAATAGAGCTGGATTCTTTAAATTATCAGTTATAATTTTTATTACCTATTCAATTATTTATATTGCCATCACTCTTATTCATGATAATGATATTAAAAACATAGATTTCTATCGTTTTGCTCATTTTGCTATGAATGCAACCCTAACTCTTTTCGCTTTTCCTCTTATATTCTTAATGGAGAAGTTATTTGGATTTGTTTCAGAAATCACTCTTATGGAATACTCTAACACTAATTCAAAGATTCTTCGAGAACTATCTATCAAAGCTCCTGGTACTTTCCAGCACTGTGTTCAAGTAGCTAATATTAGTGAGGAATTAGTTCATGAGATTGGAGGAAATGCACTCTTAGCAAGGGTTGGAGCTCTTCATCATGATATTGGAAAGATAATGATGCCGAGTTTCTTTATTGAAAATCAAAATACTGGTTTTAATCCTCATACAGAGATTAGTTACGAGGAATCAGCAAAGGTAATAACTGACCATGTATTGGATGGAATTAAATTAGCTCATCGTTCAAAACTACCTGAGCAGATAGTGGATTTTATTAGAACTCACCACGGAACAAGCAAGACAAGGTTTTTCTATAATAAACAAAAACAAGAACATCCCGACCAGCCATTGGATGAAGATTTATTTACTTATCGAGGTCCTAAGCCTTTTACTAAAGAAACAGCTGTAGTAATGATGGTTGATTCTGTTGAGGCAGCTTCAAGGAGTCTTAAGATTTATACGGAGAAAAGTATTGGTGATTTAGTTGATAATATTATAGATATTCAAATAAAAGAAGACCAGTTCTCAAATGCTGAAATTACTTTTAAGGATATCGACACTATCAAGGGTTTTCTAAAACATAAACTTCAAAGCATTTACCACACAAGGATAGAATATCCACTAAATAATTAGAAAAACTGTATTTATGGAAGGAATGATTTTCTCAGCTGGATATGGCACAAGACTACAACCCTTAACCAATTCCATACCCAAAGCTTTGGTAGAGGTAAACTCTATAACCCTATTAGAACATAATATCTTAAAGATGATATCTTATGGGATAAAACATATAGTTATCAATGTTCATCACCTATCTGAAATGATAATTCAGCATATTGAAAAAAAGAATTATCCTGCACAAATACTTATCTCTTATGAAGAAGAACTTCTTGATACATCTGGAGGATTATTCAAAGCAAGGGATTTATTCTCTGTCAAACATGATATATTAGTTCATAATGTTGATATACTCTCCTTTATCGATTTCTTAGAACTTGAAAACCATCATAAAGCCAATAAGTCTCTTTCTACTCTTTGTGTTAGCAAAAGAAATACTTCTCGTTATCTTCTTTTCAATTCCTTAGGTCAACTCTCAGGGTGGGAAAACATTAAAACTAATGAAAGAATTATAAGCAACCCATCAGAAGAATATAATCAATTAGCCTTTAGTGGAATTCAAATAATAAAACCAGAATTAATTCAATACTTAAATCCAAAGGGCTCAATAATCCCCTGCCTTTTAGAAATATCAAAAACAAATAAGATAAACAATTTTATCCACGATAAAGATATCTGGTTAGACGTAGGAACCCCCAAAGCCCTAATCAAAGCCCAAGATTTTTATACTAATAAATAATAAAATCAAGCTTAACCTTATAAGAATTTATCGAATAAAATAAACTTCAAATACTTCTTCTTCTTTTTTATCTATCCAATGCTTGATTTCTAAACTGCTGGCTTTATCTATTAGTGGTGCTGGAATAAAAGGAGAAATAACCTTGTATATTTCTTCTTTCGGAAGATTGGTTAACTCTGTTATAACTTGGTTAACAGGCTGCTCTCCCCTATTTAGCATTTCCCTAATATCAATTGAATGAAGGATCTTACTCTCTTCAAACCATTCTGGTTTAATAGTATTATAGTTTTCATTTTCCTCAATACTTATCAAATCCTCTCCAACTGCCTTTCTAAGAGTATTAATCAATTCTTCAATCTTTACATTACCAATTACAGATGCTTGCTGAAGGGTTGCTATCTTAGCAACAGTCTTTCTCAGGACTGGATTTTTCAATTTCTTAAAAGCAGGAACATACTCTATTAATACATCTTCAAGTTCTGGATAAGTTTCTATCAATTGCAAAACCTTAGTCTTTGGACTTATAACTAATTTATTTTCCATATTATAGCTTATTTAGAGTATGATAATATTCTTTGTTCTCCTTCAAGGTCGCGATATGGTTGAACATTATGCGAAACCTCCAATGTTCCAAGATATTCTCCTCTTTCATTTCTTAAAGCAAAATACTCTATATGAATAAATTTATCTCCCATCTTTATCCAAAATGGAGCTTGAGATTTTCTTCCGCTCTTAAAGTCATCAATAATCTTCTCTACAATATGAGAACTTGCAGGAGGATGACAAAGACGAACATCTCTGTTTAAAATAGAACGATTTCTAATAAATATTCTTTCAGCACCTTGAGAAAAATACTTAACCTTATCGTCCTTATCTACAAAGGTCATATCCACAGGTAAATGGTTAAGAATAGCAAGAAGTTCTTCTACAGAGAATGAGCCTGATGGCAATTGAATATTACCTTCTTTCATATTCATTTGAGCTAATTTATCTTCTCCCTTAGCCCAGAGAGGAGTCCATGCAACTTGAGGGTCATATAAACAATAACCAATTTCCAAAGATTGCTTATCTATTTCGTACCAATCTTCTTCTGTAAGTTTATCCAAACTCATTGGAAAAAGAATTTCTTCTTCTTTCTTTGTCATATCAATAACTTGTTGACAAGCAGGTTTAAGAATAATTTCAGAAGAAGCTATCAATTCTTCAAAATAAATATTTGGAGTTAATAACAATTCAATTCCTCCTTTTATCAATTCCCTAATCTCATCATGCTTTCCCCACATAACTTTTGGAGGTCCTGTAATTCCTGCAGTTTCAAGATATGGGAAAATCAAATACTCTTTTCTCTTATAATGCTTATCAACATCATAAAGAGCATTAAAGAAACCTCGTAAACTAATAATATCCTTTTCAATATTTTCTCCCTTATTCCTTTCTATTTCCGAAATCAAATCTAAAGCCTTATTAGCTACTATTTTCAATTCCTTGTTTTCATTAATCATCACATCGATAGGATGACCTTCGGGAATATTTTTTGAAGATGATAAATCAACATTTCCATGCAATACAGCTGCATGAACATCGCAAAGTTTAAGAACTTCTTCTTCTGGTAATCCAGCCTCAATAAGCTCTTGTTCAACTTCCACAACTTCCGAATAAGGAATTTGCTCCAAGCTATTTATTAGTTCTTGTCTAACTTCTTCTTGATTTCCTCCTTTGTGGAGTTTTAAAATCAATTCTTTTAGCTTTGCTTTTCTGCTTTCAGAATTATTGATAAGTTCGCTCATAATAATATTATTTTAAATGATTTTTAATTTCTAATTGAGAAAGCTCGAGTTTCACTCCATGTGTTAGTGCTTACTCTTGCTTCATAACTACCCTTTGCAAGAACAGAATAATCATAAACTATTTGAAATCTATCTGCTTTTGGGTAAACAGTTTTAGATATAACTTCTTTTGTTTTTCTATTCTTAATTTCCAAAACCAACTCCTCCTCTATTCCATCTTTCAAAAACACTACAAAAGTATAAGTTTTAGCTTTAGTATCTGGAACTTTAATTAGTTTAGATTTTTTATGTTTTACATCATTAGATAAATTGTCTGCATAAACCTCATAATCAATCTTACAACCAAAATCAGGTTCAAAAGCTTCTAATAGTTTTGATTTATCCTCATTATAAATATAAACATAACCATTACCCTGCTCTCTGTTTGCCCACCACGATAATCCATCACAATCAGAATCAGTAAATAATAATTTATATTCACCTTCTTTAAGGTATATTGTTTCGTTGTATTCTTTATTATTTTCAAGTTGGGTTCTTTCGTAGATTTTATCGCCTGTTAGCAATTCTGTAATACTAACCTTATTTTTTGAAGCATCATTATTTGTTTTATATGTAAGAGTAATCTTTTGTGGTAAATCATCAATAGGTTTATTTACCTGTTCTTCAAGCATCAAATAATTAATTGATTTCTTAAAAAATATATCATGAGAGATATGATAACCTGGTTGTTCTAATTGAGGAGTTTTATAATATTCAAAATCTATATCTACCACTGCCTTATTACCTTTTATATATGGAGTCAGGTCGTAAAGATATTCATTAACCTTTGTGCCTGGACACCAACCTGCACGATTATATATCCATGTTCCTCCTTGTGGTTGAATTGGATTACATCCACAATCATCCTTCCAAATTGCTTGAGTTGCTATCTTCTGTCCATTAACCTTATAATAAAAATCTTTCTTCAAAAACTCTGCAGCTGCATTAGTTGAATCAGCCCCATGTCCTGAAATCATTACTCTTGCATATACTCTCTTTGTCCCTTTTGGAAGAACAATTTCTTTTGGAGTTACATAATCATCAATTGGTTTTTCAATATTACCATAAGGAAAATAACCATAGTGAATATTTTGAGTTTTAATTGTATTATTCTTTTGCCCCTTAAAAAAATATTCTTTACTATAAAATACAAAATCAGTTGTGGCTAAAAAACCATCTTGATAACCTTCATAAACAACAACAATATCAACACTATCTTTCATTAAAGGCAAATAGTTTGAAATATCCCATTCCCAATTAGGGCTCCAACTCTTTGCATTATCTCCTTGATTATATGCTCCACTATAAGGGGTTATCATTCTTCCCAATTGGTATTTTACTGTATCTCCATTATCAGTAGTACGAAGCAATACACTAATTGAATAATCCCAATCACTACAACCTCCCTCAGGACAATTCAATGTAAGATTCATAGTAATAAGACTTATATTTGAAAGATTCTTATTTTTTGAAGGGAAATAAACCTTTTTAGAATACTCTCCCTTTGATTTAAGATGAGTCCTATCATGTACCCTAACCTTAAAATCATTTACCTGAGAAAAAGAAGAAAGCGATAATAAAAGCAAGAAATAAAGTAAATAATGTTTCATTTTGAATATAATTCTTATTAATAATTGGCAAAGATAATAAGTTTATTTTTTCAATTTCTTTATTTCTCGGTCAAAATCTGAAATATACTTTTTATCTTCGGCTTTGCGATACTTTTCATATTCTAAACGAGCTTTATTTAATGCTTGTTGATGACTAATACTACCTGTATTGTTAAGAAGTTCTTTTTCACTTATTCGTAAAAAGTCATCCAATTTATTTATCCAATCTTGCATTTTCATTGGTCTACCATTAGTAGCTTGTAATTCTGCAAAGTCAAGATACATTGAAACAATAAGATTAAGTTGATTTAGTTCATCTTCTGAAAGATAATATCACGCTGTGTTATATAATTACCTTTGAAATTAGTTAATCCTAAAAAGGGTTTCTCTGAGTTAGCTCTATTATGAATTAGCTCAGCTGCAGTATTTCCATGCACTGCATAATGCATTTTGTTTTGTACAGTAGCAAAGAAATGTTTTGTTAGTTCAACATCTTTTCTATAATCAATACTTGTTGAATAAATATCAGTAATTTTTTGATAGAAATTTCTTTCACTGCTTCGAATATCACGTATTCTTTGCAATAATTCTTCAAAATATCTATTCCTTCCTCCCTCTTGCTTTAGTCTTTCATCATCCAATGTAAAACCTTTAACAATATAATCGTGTATTCGTTTTGTAGCCCAAATACGGAATTGTGTCCCTTGAACAGATTTCACACGATAACCTACAGAAATAATTACATCAAGATTATAGTACTCTACTTGATAAATTTTTCCATCATTGGCAGTTGTCGCAAATTTTGCGACAACTGAATTCTTATCTAATTCACCTTCTTCAAAAACATTATTAATATGCTTCCCTATGGTTTTTACATCACGATTGAATAAGTTGGAGATTTGTTGGCGGTTGAGCCATACAGTTTCATCCTGCAAATGAACATCTATCTTAATATTACCTTCTTTATTTTGATATATAAGAATATCTTGTTTACTTATTTCTTCCATACTAATAATTATTTTTCAAAGTTAAAGCAAAGATAATAGTTTATCTTATTTTATCTCACACTCTAAGACTTTATTGTTTTCGATATAACCTTGGAGTTTGTCTCCTATTTTTATTTCTCCTACTCCTGGAGGGGTTCCGGTGAATATTAAATCTCCTACCTTTAGACTTATATACTGAGAAATATAGGAAATTAGATAATCTATTGTGAAAATCATATCGCTTGTATTTGAATTTTGAACTAATTCATTATTCTTATAAAGCTTGAAATTTATATCTTGGATATTATTACTAAAATCGCTTATTGGGAAGAACTTGCTTATTGGAGCTGAATAATCGAAAGCTTTAGATAATGTCCATGGGAGAGAGTTTTCTATCTCATAACGTTGGATATCTCTTGCAGTAAGGTCTAAGCCAAGAGCTATTTCGGAATAATGGAGATGAGAATATTCTGGTGAAATTGATTTTCCTATCTTATCTATTCTAACAACGATTTCTGTTTCGTAATGTATCTCATTTGAGAAGTCAGGATAATAGAAAGGAGAGTTTTTTTGCAATAGAGCAGAATCAAGTTTAAAGAAGAAGATTGGTTTCTCTGGTACACTATGGTTTAACTCCTTAATATGAGCCATGTAATTTCTTCCTATACATATTATTTTCATTATATCTTGATTTTAATTATTTCCAAATCCCCTTAGTTTGATTTGTGTAATTATCTTCTTTGTACTCATTGGAAAATCTGCATTCATCATCCATGAATAATAGCCTGGGTCATTCTTAAATACATCTTCAACTAATTGATTCTTGTATTTCCCAAAATTAAAACATTCCTTATTTGAAGAATTATAAACAATATGTCCAACCAAATCAACCCAATTAGAATTTTTGGTAAAGCTATATAAAGACTTCATATCATTAACAATAGGTTTAATCTTCTCTCCTTTATTTGTTTCAATCTCAACCCCGTTATACTTATCCAATTGAGCTTTTAATATTTCATAGGTTGCTCTTGTATCAGCTTCTGCAGTGTGAGCATCAATTAAATCCTTATTACAATAAAATTTATATGCAGCCTTTAGGGTTCTTTGCTCCATTTTATGGAATATATTCTGAACATCAACAAAACTCCTATTGCTAATATCGAAATCTATTCCTGCCTTCAAAAACTCTTCTACTAATAACGGAACATCAAATTTATTTGAATTATAACCAGCCATATCGCTATTGCCAATAAAATTATTTATCTCATGAGCAATTTCTTTAAAGCTTGGTTTATCCTTAACGTCTTCATTTGTTATGCCATGAATTTCTATAACCTCTTGAGGGATCTCTCTTTCTGGGTTAATTAGATATGTTCTTACCTCTTCTCTTTGATCAGGATAAACCTTGAATAAACATATTTCAACAATCTTATCGCTACCAACATTTAGTCCAGTGCTTTCAATATCAAAAAAGACAATAGGCTTGTTTAGATTTAATTCCATTATAATTTTGTTTTTTATTTTTCTTCTAATAATAACCCCTTGAACGGAATAAAACTACTCTCGCACAAGGGGTAATAATATTAATTTACAAATTTTACTTTTGATTTGTTTTGATTATCTCAACAACTTCTATTTCAAAAATCAAAGGACTTGCAGGTGGTATTTCTCCCCTACCATTTTCGCCATAGGCTAAAGCAGAAGGAATTAATAATAGACCTTTATCTCCTTGAGACATCATTCTAACTCCTGCTTCAAAACCTGGTATCATCATTCCTTGTCCAATTGTAAATTCCAAAGGTTCATATTTTCTACCTGCTTGGTGAGTTCCGCTTTTCTTAGCTTCTTCTTCAACCGAAGTATCGAATAATTTACCATCTACGAATTTGCCAATATAATGAACTCTTACTTTATCCCCTTTTTCAATTTTTACTTTGTTATTAGCAAAAAATTCTTGTTTAAAATATATACCATCTCTTAATGTATCTTGAATACCATATTTAGAGATTGCATCTTTAATAATTTTTGGTTCAATCTTTTTTAAAGAATCAGCCACAAGCTTTCTTTCTGCCATAAGTTTCTCTTGCTCTTTTTGCATTTGAGCCTCTTCTTTCATTACCTCTTCTTTTGATTTTAAATCATCAATCTGAATAGTCCAGAAAGCATACATATCCTTTGTGAAATAAGGAGGTAATTGTTGGAAAAGCTTAGCAATAGAATCTCTTTGAAAAGCAAAGGTATATTTTTCTCCCTTTCTCATTAACATTAAACCATCTATTAAATCTCCTTTAAAAACCTTGGCATCCATAGTTGCAGCTACAATCGGTTGAGAATCCATCTTGCTTCCATCATTTACTAATGAATCTCCAAAAGAAATCCAGAACTTACCAATGATTAAATCATCATTCACTACTTTTTTACCTTGAGGGTTCTTAACCTCTACCTTATAAATCACTCCAGATTTCTTATCTTTTGAATATCCATCAGGAATCTTTTGAGAGTATGCACTAAGTGCAAAAACTGTTGTAATTAATAATAATACTACTTTTTTCATGTTTGTTTATTTGTTTATTCGTTTAAATGTTGAGTTGTTTATTCGTTGAGTTGTTGAGTTTTTTATTCTTCAATCTCTAATAATGTAATTTCAAAAATTAATGAAGAGTTAGATTTTATTGGTCCGTACTCTTCTGACCCATAGGCAAGCTTGGATGGGATTAAAAGTCTTGAACTTCCACCAACATTAGTCAAACTAATTCCTTCATTCCACCCAGCTATTACTCCTTCATCTCCTAAAACAAATTCAAAAGGCTCATATTTTCTATTGCTTGAATAAATCTTTGCCTTTTCTGCAATAGGTTTAATATTTGTATCAACAATCTTGCCTTCAAGAGTAGAAACGCTATAATTTACTTTAACGGTTTGACCAAATTCAGGTTTCTTGCCACTACCCTTCTTAATTGAAATATAATACAATCCACTCTTTTGTTTTTCAGCCTTCCATTTCTTTGAGATTGCAAACTGATTTAAAATAGAATCTTCTATAATATCTTGTTGCTTTTGTTCTAATTCATTAGCATCCATTTCTTTCTTAGATATTATCTGAGAAACACTAATATAGAAGTAAATCTTATCCTTATGATTAGAGTTAATACCTGCAACATATTTTGAAATACTATCAGCTGGAGCTACAATAATTGCACTATCGCCAAGGTGGAGATTTAATAGAAACTCATCAATATTTCCTTTCTTTGGATTAAGGATTTTAAATAATCTCTCAGGTGAACCATAATTATTAAACAGCTCTAAACTATCATTTAGCATTATTTTCATCTCTCCAAAGAGAATATCATTAAGTCTTGCCTTAGGGCTGTCGGAATTTTTTACACAATGTTTAAAAGCATAACCATATTGATTTTGAACAAATTCATTCTCTGCCTTTTTATTACAACTTACTATTGTAAGTAATATAAACATCGAAAGTGCATAAATTCCTAACTTATTATTATTAAATATCATTTTCCCTGTATATTTATTTATCTTCTTTACAAACTTTTCTTTTCAATAACCTCTAATTCATATATTAAAGTAGAATGAGGAGGTATCTTATCCCCATTTCCATATAGTCCCCAACCGTAGAATGAAGGGATAATAACTCTTGATTTTGAGCCAAGACTTAATTGTTTTAAGGCATGAATTAATCCTACTTCAATATCACTACTTGGAGAAGAGAAATTGATAATCTTTAAACCATCCTTATCAGAATTATATATCATATTTCCATCTATCAAAAAGAGTTTGTATTTAATCGCAATTGCATCATTATCTTTTAGTCTAACACCATCACCTCTTGTAGTTTCTTCGATAAGAATTCCATTCTCCAAACTACTCATTTTCCAATTTCTTCTTTCTACAAAACCCTTAATTTTTTGTTTTTCTTTTTCTGAAATAACTTGATTGGTCTTAACTAAAGCCTCATCTACTTTCTCTGTTTTAGATTTCTTCAAACTTATTTCTCTTTGTTCTCTAAATACAAATGCAGGGTGGTTATTATATTTCTCACATCCAAATAAGAATATTAACACTGAAAATAAGGCTAAAAGTTTAATTCTTTGCATTATAATTCTAAAGTATTAATTTGTTCTCTAAGTTTCTTTACAACATTCTCAAGCGTATCGAATTCATGACCACCAGATGCTTTTCTATGCCCTCCACCATTCCAATACTCTCTTGCAAACTTATTTACATCAAAATCATACTTACTTCTAAATGATAATCTTACCCTGTCTATCCTCTCCGTTACCAAGATTCCAAACTCAATTCCTTTAATAGATAAACAATAGTTTACAATTCCTTCTGTATCTCCTATTTGAAAATGAAACCTCTTTAAATCAGACTTGGAAAGATAAATAAAAGCTGTTTTCTTTTCCGCAATAACAGTCATTCTCTCACATAAGCAAAAACCCAATAGCCTTAATCTGTTTTCACTATTAGTATTAAATACTTCTTGATGTACAAATTCCACATCAGCTCCATTCTCTACCAGATCTCCAACAATTTCATAACAACGTCTATGATTACAACCAAAACTAAAACTACCTGTATCTGTACATATTCCTGTATAAAGCGCTTGTGCTATATCCTTATTAAGAAATGGTTTATATTGATTTAGATGAAGTATTAGTTCATATACAATTTCGCAGGTTGAGGAAGAAGGTGGATGAGAAAAAACAATCTTATAAGTACTCTCAGGGTTGAGGTGATGGTCAATAAGAATCTTATCTACCTTAGTATTATTAAGTGTTTCGCTAAGTGCATCTCCTACTCTTGAGGAAGTATTAAAGTCTAAACAGATTATTAAATCGCTATTATCTAATAAATGCTTAGCCTTATCAGTCTCTTTTGAACCAAGCACATAAGGCACGTCTTCAATTAAATAATCCAAAAAGTGAGGAAATTCGTTTGGAGATATAATATGTAATTCTTTATTCTTAGTCTTAAGATAGTGGTATAAGCCTACGCAAGAGCCAATTGCATCTCCATCAGGATTGAAATGCGTAAGCAAAACAATATCTTTAGCCTGATGAATTTTATTTTCGAACTCTAAAACGTCTTTATCGGCAAAAAGCATAAAATCAAGTATTTATTTATATTTCAGTTTTAATCTAAATGCAAAGATAAAAAATAATTACCAAAACATATAAGTTTTCTTGACTTTATATTCTTTTCACACTAATTCTTAACTAATTCCTCATAAGAATTATCATTATAAAGGATAATTATTTTAGAAATTGACCTTTGAGAATTTGGATTTTGCATTGCTATAATATTTTCTTGTATTTCAATATTATTAGTCTTAATCTCTTTTTCTTTTTCTTTTTCTTCTTCCTCTAAATCAATTTCTTTTAGATTTTTATCGATAATCTCTTCATCCTCATCAAGATTAAATAATGTAGGAGAATTATCCAAATCTCTTTCTTTTAATAGGTTACCCTTACCTAATATAAGCCAATTTGAGTCAATTTCCTTAAATCTACCAAGTATTTTAAGAATAACATCCAAGCTTGGATTATTTCTTCCAGATAGAATATGAGAAATACTTGAACGCTGAATCCCTATTTCATCAGCAAATTGTGTTGGCGTCATTCCTTGAGCCTTCATCAATAATAAAATTCTTTCCTGAATCATACTGTTTACATTTGTGTACTGTTTACATTTGTAATATCAATTTACTTTAATTTCTATTTACATTAATAATATTACATTTGTAAATACTAATACGTTTAATAATTAATAAAGTTACATATCATAATACAAGGTATTATTATCTATATATTAGGTATATAGATATATTAAGTCTCTATGCTTAATATAATCGATATAACCCCTAAAATGCTTATCTATTACTTTATATAATAAGCTATATACACAGAATAGCAATATTATATCTAATATAACATGAGATATATCTTAGAATTAAAACATAAATACCCTATTTCTTAATTGTAAATGATAAATACACAATTGTAAACCGTATTTACCTATTTACATTTGTGAATTACTTAAATATATGCTTAGTGATTACAAATGTAAAAACATATTCTATATACAAAACCCTCCTATCCATAAGAATTTATAGGGATTATATTTATGGCAAAAAGTTAAGGGATAAATTATACGCCGAAAAATATTAATTAGAGTTAGCATACCCCCTATTGTAATTTGATTCTAATAAAATGTAATTTGATTCTATTTCCGTAGAATTTGATTCTATTTCCGTAGAATTTGATTCTATTTTCCTATCTTTTGATTCCACGGCACTATCTCTAAGATCTATTTTGTTATCTCTTAGAGTTATTTTTCTATCTCTTAGATCTATTCTGATATCTCTTAGATCTATTAAAGGAAATGTGTTTATACTAATAGAATATTTTGGAATGTATAAATACTATTTAGGTAGAGATAATATATAAAGCCTTTAAATAGTCTTCTTAAAAACATGGGAAAAAATATACGCCGAAAAAAATAATTTATACGCCGAAAAAAATTATTTTTTCGGCGTATAAATTAAAAGATTCGGCGTATAATTTTCAATTAACTGGGCATAAAAAAAGGGCTTCCAAATGGAAACCCTTAGAAATTTAATGTTTTATTAATTATTCAACGATAATCTTTTTAGTTGCGATACCTGCTTCAGTGTAGATTTTAGCTACGTAAGAACCAGTATTGAAATTAGCAACATTAACTCTTGCAGAAATTCCACCAGCGTTAGATTCGTAAACCTTTTGTCCTACCATATTGTAGATTTCAACCTTGTTCATTTCGATTGAAGAAGCAATAATAACTTCATCTTTAGCAGGGTTAGGGTAAACATAAGATAATTCATTAACATCAACTGAAGTTAAACCAACACTTAAGTCAACGATAGGGAAGATAAATAAATCTCTATCATTATAATAAGTACTCAAAGTAATCCAAGAATAATTTCCATCTTGGTCTGCACTTAAAGAGAAAGATTTATCTCCTGCAGCACATCCTGAAGGAGTAGAAGCAACTACTACAAAATTATTGGCAACAGTAGTGTCTACAAGGTTAATTTCTAATCCAGGAACTGAAATAGCTACTGCAAAATTAGAAGAAGAAACTGGAGTTGTGAACATAAATTGGTACTCTCCAATTTGTTGATCTGTTAAAATAGAAGAAGTAAATGATTTAGAAGCTAATTCAGTACCTATTCCAGCACTTGAAGCTGAATACATCTTAGCTGTTAAATTATCATTACCAAATTGTTGGTCAACAAATAATAAGAAAGCTCCAATACCTTTTACACTTACAGGTTGAGTTCTTGTGTATTGTTGAGCATATCCTCTATCATCATAAACATTAGAACCAGTAACAAATGTACCGTATTGATCTAAATAAATCTTTGTACTGTCTATTGTAGCACAAGGACTACCAATTGATGAAGGTAAAATATAACCATCTGCCTTTGATAAATCAGAGCGTTGCACTTTATAAGCTTGCTCAGTAAGTGTAGAAGACTTTTTGTCTTGTAAATTGCTTGGGTATTGGATTCTTTGAGCCATTACTCCTGCTGACATTCCTACTGCTAGGAATAAAATCATAATTCTTTTCATTTTTCTATTTGTTTTTAGTTTATAAAATAAGTTTCAATCTGCAAATATATAAAGAAAAATCGTAATAGTAACCTTTTATTAGATTTTTGTTTTATTTATTTTTGAATTCATCTTTAATAACAATGAAAACAAATTAATGTTCGTTCAATTCTATGCCATTTATTGATTTATTATTATCTTTGTACCAAATAATAAATGTATGAATGTAAAAATAATTGAAGAGGCTTGGGAGAATAGGGAATTATTGAATAATAGCTCTACAAGAGAAATAATAAGGGAGGTAATTGAAGAGTTAGATAAAGGCAGAATAAGGGTTTGTGAGAAAGAAGAAGGGAAATGGGTAGTTAATGATTGGGTTAAGAAAGCAATTATAATGTATTTCCCTATTTGTGATATGGAAACCTACGAGGTTGGTCCAATGGAATTCTATGATAAGATTCCTTTAAAGAAAGGATATAAAGAACTTGGAGTTAGAGTCGTTCCTCATGCAATTGCTCGTTATGGTTCTTTCTTAGAAAAGGGTGTTATTATGATGCCTTCTTATGTGAATATTGGAGCTTATGTAGGCTCGGGAACTATGGTTGACACATGGACAACAGTTGGTTCTTGTGCTCAAATAGGGAAGAATGTTCATCTTAGTGGTGGAGTTGGAATAGGTGGAGTTTTAGAACCTGTTGGAGCAAGCCCTGTTATTATTGAGGATGATTGTTTTATTGGTTCAAGATGTATTATTGTAGAAGGAGTAATTGTATCGAAGGGTGCAGTACTTGGAGCAAATACTGTAATTACAAAAAGTACTAAGATAATTGATGTTAGCAACCCAGAGCCTAAAGAATATAAGGGATTCGTTCCAGAAAACTCTGTTGTAATTCCAGGAAGCATTACTAAGGAGTTCCCAGCAGGGAATTATAATGTAAACTGTGCCTTAATAATAGGAAAAAGGAAGCCTTCGACCGATACAAAGACTTCCCTAAACGATGTATTAAGAGATTTCCAACTCTCAGTTTAATACAATATTCTTATTTATTAACTATAAACTTCTTTCGATAGATAACATTTTTATCTGAAACTAACTCTAATATGTATACTCCATTGCTTAGATTTCCAATAGAGATTCTATTGCTTTGGATATTGCTTTCTTCAACCTTATAACCAAGAGCATTGAATATTCTATAAGAATTAATGTTCTTATTAGTATTATCATTGAAGGTCAAATAATCTTTAGTAGGATTTGGGTAAATGTTTATCTCTTCTTCGTTAGAGATTTTATCCAAACCAATACTACTATGAGAATAATAATATTCAGATGAATCTATAAATGTTAGAAGGCCATCGTTAAGATTTTCTGTCCACCAATAATCTCTTAGAATAATAATTAATTCTCCATTAACATCTCTGTCAAACCAATCATGCCAGTTAGCATTAAACATTGTATAGGTTGGCAAATATGGATATCTTCCATTATCATCACTAAGGAGGAATTCATATTTATCTATTGGCTGACTTGTCCAATTGCTTCCTGAACCTCTTCCGTAAATACTTCTTTCCACTACTCTACCATCAGGTTTTCTAACCCAATTATAATTGCTTCCATTTATCCACAAACTGTTTACATCATCGTAATAGTATATTAATTTATTAGACAAGAGTTCTGAAGTTGGATTATAAACATATTCTTCCTTATAAGTTAACACCCAATCACTATTTTCATAATAATAACCCAAGGTAAGTACTAATTTATCATTGTCATAGTAAAAACTATCCTTAGTAATATTCTCAAAAACATTATTACCCATATGTACTTTTTGAAGATATTCTACTAATTGTCCATTTGGATTATAATGGAAAAAGCCTTTCCCTCCTATTACAAAACCATCTCCATACAAATCGTTCCCATTTATTCTTATAGAATCTCTTCCTTGAGAATCTTGTATGAATTCTTCATAAGCAGTATATTTCCACTGATTATTTAAGTAGGAAAATCCCTTGTTTTTAATTACATTATAATTTGAATCGTATTCAATTTCCAGTTTGTAGTTAAAATCAGAATCAAAATAATCAGTAAATATCTCTCCTATCGATAGAAACTGATAAATATCATTTACATATTGATAACGAAAATCAATCTTAAAAGCAGGTGATGCAATACTATCCAATCTCATGTATTGAGCTGATTTATGGTTTGGAGTATTCTTTTGAGTTTGAAAGAAATTTGGTTTATAACTCCTTGTATTGATTATTTGCGAGCTTGATACTAAACCAATGCAAATAAAGATTAAAAAGAATAAAGGTTTTTTCATCATAATTATTCAGTTATTAAGTTATTATTTAAGTTATTGATGTTTAATTATATTTTCTAAATCAATAATATGAGTCTTTTGTGGAATAGTTATAATGAATTTAGATATGTATTCATTTGATATAAGAAATTTGTAGTCGCTAATATGAGTTATCGACTCCACTTGGTGAGCTACAAGAGGTAAGGAGAATTTACTTGTTTTAAATTCTGAAAACTCTTTATCCTTAATATCATATATTCTTAATACAAATGGCATAAGTAAATTTGAATAACCAACAAGATAAACATCGTTAGTTTCCTTTAAGTAAGTTGCCCCAGTAATTAAGCCAACCATATCTATATTTTTCTTCAACTCTGCAATATGATTTCCTGGAGTTTTAGGGAGAAAATAAATCGAAGTTCCATAGGATAGCCATTGCTTGGAGAATAAAACCAAATAAGAATCAATAGAAATCATTGCCTCGCAATCAAAATCACTCCAATTAGAGTATCTTGATGCTTTAAAATCTGTTTGATTAGAATAGGTAAAGAAAATTGTATCGATTTTGAGTTTACTCTTTTCAATTGAAGACTTTTCAATTCTATATATTTTCAAATCCTGCCTATTGCCTTTTGCATTATTCCCAAAATCACCTAAATAAATATAATTATCATCCTGAGTAATATCCTCAAGGTCATTAAAATTCAAATTAGTAATTATTGAATCTATAATAATGTAATTTGAATCCAATATATATAGATTTGAAGAGTAGTGGTCGTTATGGGCAATTATATTATCATAATATTTAATGGTGCCAGATATTCCACTTAATCTACTATCTAAATTTTTTGTTTTAATATCAGTAATTACTTCTGAACTTAAAATAATTTCTGATTTGTTCTCTTGAGCAAATAGACTTGACGAAAGCACTAATAACCCAATTAATAAATAGGGAATAATCCTCATTATAAGTTTAGTTTTTAATTAACTTCTTAATGCTTGAAGATTTAGGAGTATTAAGTTTGAAAATATAAACCCCTTTGTTAAGGTTTGAAATATCTAATGAAGTAAGTGTGGAATTAAGCTTAGTATTGTGAATAATTTCTCTCCCTTGAATATCATAAACCTCAAAACTTGTGTTGTTTAAATTATCAACACTAATCCAAATTGCGTTATTAGCTGGATTTGGATAGATATTAAACTCTATCTCATTTGAAATTAAATCTAAACCTATTTCATCTCCTCTTGAAAGTAAGGATTTATGTTCTCCATAAGCAATATAATCAGGATATCTTAGGAAAGGTTTATAATAAACTCTTGTTCCATTGCCTGGCAATTGAGTTAATAAGGTTGTAAATGGATTGTCTGATGAAGAATCAATAACTATATTTGCATTTTCATAGTTTAAATTCAAAGTATCTTTACTCCAAATAAATCCTTTATCTAATAATAATGCACCTCCCCAATGTGCAACAACTGCAGTAACCTCTGCCCTATTGCTATCAGTTGAATGTACAGAATGTCCTTTATTTATAATCTGACCAATTGTGGATTGGTATTTGAATGTTATTAAACTGTCCTGATATTGTATATAGGTTATCGGAGTATTAACTATTGTTCCGTCTTTTAATTTTGTTTTAGCCAATGTAATATCGGTAAAAGCAGGATTAGTTAAATTAGAAAAAGGGAGATTTGATGAATTAACATCTCCTAAAATACCTGAAGATGGCTCAAAATAGAATCCTCTATCAGCAGGATTTACATTTATTGTATTAGTTCGATTTGTAAACCAAGGGTCAATCAATCTATTATCTCCATGATAAACAACCAATCCCTCTCCTTTAAGATATGTATCCCAACTCTTTTTCCTTCTATGTTCAATAATAAAAAACTCATCATTAGTTAGTGTAATCTTATATGCTTGAGCAGTATCGGCAAAAGCATGAATTGAATAATCACCAGGAATAAGCTCAGGTATATCCATCCAACCTAATTTATAAGCAGAAAAAGCATTGATTATTGGAGGAGTATTAGAATTATTATTATAACAACCAGCATCCATTAAGTCCCAATAACCTAAGGTATTTGATGTTCCGCCTGATTGGTAATAATCTGTATCGTAATAGTCTGGCAATCCAAGGTCATGTCCTATCTCATGGCAGGCTGTACCTATACCATTCATTTCTCCAGTAGGTTTTCTTTCATTAGAACAAGAATACTTGAAGAAAGTTTTCCCATCCAAAGTGGAATCTAATTCAAAGTTCCAAGAATGAGGCCAAATATCATTAGAATTACCAGATTCTGTTTCGCTTGTTCCTGCATAAATTATATGTATAAACTCAACTTCTCCATCCCCATCATTATCAAAGTTAGAATAGTTCACATCCGAATCAGCTAATAATACAGCCTCTCTTGCCATTTCTCTTGGGTTTGCATCATGCCACCAAGAACTTTCTCCGTAATAGTTTGCATTTTGTGAAACGGTATAGGGACCTACAACAGTAAAATCAATATTTAATTGACCTCTTGAACAATCGTAAAAATAATCCTTAGCACTACCAGTAGCAAAATTTGCAGTATAACCAACTGTATTATATTTATTATAAAAATCTGTTTGACTATGAGTAAATGCCTTATCTTGGAAATTCACCAAGATTATCAACATATTCTTATTCCCTACCTGTGAGCCACGACCAGAATCGGCACTTTTTACTTTTTTTTTTGAAGGTTCTTTACCTTCAAATCTTGCTTTAGCTTCTTCTATTTGCTTAGGACTAAAAAATAATCCTTTCTTTACTTTGCTAAGAAACTTAATCTCATCCTCATCTCTTTCACCCTCATTACAAGCCAAAACTTTTGAAGGGACTAAATTATCCTCCTTATCTAAGATTGCATATACATAATGACCTTCTTTATTTGTCAATATAGTATAATTATCCAAAGTAACTCCCCAATGTATTTTCTCATCACCCTGTAGAATAAAGGTTAGGGTTTTACCATTAGGTTGTTTAATTGTAATTGGAGTTTTATCTGCAGGAATTGACATTGAATTAAAAGCCATTCCTAAGAAAAAAGCTAATGTGATTAATAATTTTTTATAGTTCATCTCTAATATATTTTCGGCAAATGTATTAAAAAAAACCTATACAAACCAAATAAATAAGTATAATTAATCGAAGAATCTCCAAGAAATACCAAAACGGAAATTCAAATTCTCTTGAGGATAATTTGGAGTATAGTAATAATCATATCCAAAAAGACCTGAATATGGATGAGTTAGACTAACGAACAAACTAACCCTTTGAATTTTTGCTTGAATAAAGAAATCAGTATATAAATAATTACCAACCTCTCTATTATCATTATTATAAAAGGCTCCGAGCGAAGGAGAATATGCATCGGAATAGAAAGAAGTATTATATCTAAAATCAAATCCAATATAAGTGTCAAGCTTCTTTTTAAACATTTGGAAATTCACTCCTACTCTTTGTTTTGTTTGGAAAACAGGAAGAGAAATAGCCTCTTCATTATCTATATAATTAATATTACTAATACCACTTAAAAAGAATCTACCAAATGAGAATTTATGTTTAGCAAATAATTGATACAAGTTAGCCCTATTATTATATTGTTTAGGAGTTAGAAATTCATCCAAAACAATAATATTCTTCATTGAATAATAATCCAACTCCCAAATAATACTATTATTCTTATTAATTTCAATTGAATAATTCAGTTTAACATTTAGATTGTCATACTTCTTAAAATTATTATTCCATTTATGGTTATTGGAAAAATAGTTTAAAAAGAAATGCTCGACGCTCTTCTCTTGAATTTCTAATTTAATTATTAATGGATTTGAAAAACTGAGTTTATTATTAATTTTTACTTCAAATCCATAATTGAAATCATTATTATATCTTGAATTAGATAAATTATAATCTCCAAACAGCTCAAAAGAAAGATTTTCATCTCCTATTCCAAGATTAATATATGGAGTAAAAACAGAGGCTTTTTCTTGATTTATTGAGTCTTGAAATATAAAATAATTATGTTTTAGTCCTATTTTATTGAATTTATAATCTATAATATATAAATGGTTTTCTATCGTTTGACTTGAAAGAGAATCCTTGGTAAGAGTATTACTATAATAGTTGGTATCATAGGTATTAGGTTCTAATTCAGAAAAAACTCTTGTAAAACTATAATAACTTAAATCATAAAGTAAAGCCAAACCCTTTAAATACTCTTTATTACTGTGTTTTTTAAGAAAATTATATTTCTGAGTTAGAAACACATCGAAGGTTTTCCATTTCGACGAAGCTGAATTAAGTAATAAAGGATAGGCATTTTGAGAGCTAAACTCATTGCTAAGATATGAGGAATCGGAAAGTATTCCTCCACTCTCGTTTTGCAATGCTCTATTTCTAATTAATCCAAAAAGAGCTTCATATACTTCTAAACTATCTTTATATCTTGAAGTAATATTAAAGAATTGGTTTCTTGTACTGCTCTTATCAAAACTTCCAGTTGAATAATCCACATTATACTCTAACCCAATATGAAGGTTTTTATATATGTTTTGAGCATGTTTTACAGAGAAATACTTTGAGCTATTTAAAGTATTGGAATAGAATAATTCTGTAAACGGTTTCTTTACATTATAGAACTTAATATTATCCTTTGTAAAAAGCTTGGTTGGATAAATTGAGGGTTGATATTCAAAATCGCTAATCCCAGACATGGAATAGCCTATTTGAGCATGAGGACTACCCTCAGTAGATAAACCTTGATAAAAGAGTTCTGAGTGTTTGTTGATAAAATTAGTAATATGAACTTCGCCTTGAACCTTATCAATATTATATAGAGTATTACTCTCAATAGGATAAAGCTTATACCTTGTTAAAAAATATGAAGTATCCAACACTTGGGTATTAGTATCCTTTTGACTATACCCAAGTATTGAAGTTAATATTAATAATAAAAATATATTATGCGTTTTCACTCAAAAATCTCTCAGCATCAATAGCTGCTCTACAACCAGAACCAGCTGCTGTAATCGCTTGACGATAGGTAAAATCCTGAACATCACCAGCTGCAAACACACCTGGAATATTTGTATGCGAAGTTCCGTTCTTAGTTATTATATAACCTTCAGCATTAGTATCTATCTGTCCTTTAAATATATCTGAATTTGGATGGTGACCTATTGCTAAGAAGAAACCTGTCAAATCGACTTTTTGTAATTCTTTTGTTTTAGTGTTTTCAAGCATAACCCCATTAACTCCATTATTATCTCCAAGCACTTCAATAGGTTTATGATTCCACATAATCTCTATCTTATCATTTTTCATAACCCTATCTTGCATTGGTTTTGAAGCTCTAAGTTCGTCTCTACGTACAAACATATATACCTTCTTACAAATATTAGCAAGATAAGAAGCCTCTTCACATGCAGTATCTCCCCCTCCTACAACTCCTACAACTTGATTTCTATAAAAGAAACCATCACAAGTAGCACAAGCACTAACACCCAAACCTCTAAATTTCTCCTCTGATTCTAAGCCCAACCACTTTGCTGAAGCACCAGTTGCAATAATTATAGAATCGGCCAAAATCTCTATTTCTGAATCAGTAACTAATAAAAAAGGTCTTTTTGATAAATCAACCTTATTAATAATATCATATCTTATATCAGTACCAAATCTTTGAGCTTGAGATTTTAAATCTTCCATTAATTTTGTTCCGGTTATTCCTTGTGGATAACCAGGGAAATTATCAACCTCTGTAGTTATAGTTAATTGACCTCCAGGTTGCATACCTTCAAATAATATTGGATTCAAATCTGCTCTTGAAGCATAGATTGCAGCAGTGTAGCCAGCAGGACCTGAGCCAATAATCACGCATTTATGTCTTTCTTCTGTATTCATAAATTAAATTTTCTGTTTTTATTGAGTATGCAAAGCTATGAAAAATATCATTATCCAGAAAATAATAATTTATTTAAGTCAGTTTATTCAACAAGTCATCTAAATTTACTATCTTTGTGGGTCGATTTAGTTTAAAAACAAAATTCTTTTACAAATTAGTCAAGATGAGATATATTTTATTTCTTTTATTATTTATATTAAGTAGTTTTTCTGGCAGTAAAAACATTTATTCTCAAACTTTTACACCTGAAAGCATTAAAGATATTAAAGCTAATTGTGCAGATTGTTACGTTTCAAATCAAGATAATTTACTTTCCGAGACTGCAGTAAATAAAATTAATTCTATGCTTAGGGCATTAGAAAATGAAACTTCAGCACAAATACTTGTAATAGCAATTAATGATATTGGAACTTATTCTGCTCAAGGTCTTGCTATGGAACTATTTAACAAATGGAAGATTGGACAAGAGGGCAAAGATAACGGTGCAATAATTATTTTGGCAATGCATAATCGTGAAACATTTATTTCTACAGGTTATGGACTTGAGGGAGCCTTAACCGATGCTATTTCCACAAGAATTGTAAATAATTATATGAATCCGTATTTTAAAGAAAATGATATTGATAATGGGATGATAAAAGGTGTTGAGCAAGTTTCAAATATTATTATTAAAGAATTTAGAACAAATGGATTTGAAGGATTAGCAAAGAAAGATTCAGTCAATTTTACTACATTTTTTTTACTCTATATTGCATTAACACTAATATTTATTATCCTCTCAACAATAAAAATTTCTAAGCAAACTAAACCATTTGGCAATTACGAAAAAGAAGAGAAAATATCAGCCTTTAATAAAGCAAGTTTTAGCTGGAAAATCATTGGCGTATTATTCCCAATAATGCTACTATATATAGTGATTTGGTATAGCTTATTTTTTAGACCAAAAGTAAGGAGAACTAAGATTAACTGTAATAAATGTAGTAACCCAATGCATCTATTAAATGAGAAAGAAGACGATTTGTACCTTAGTGCATCTCAAATAGTAGAAGAAAATTTAAAATCTAAGGACTACGATGTTTGGTTATGCGGTAATTGTCATAACACAATTGTATACTCTTTCGATAACCGACTTACATCCTATACAGTTTGCAATAGTTGCAATGCTAAGACAACAAAACAAACAGATGATAAAATTATTAAGAATCCGTCTGCTTTTCATAATGGAAAAGGTCAAAAGACCTATACTTGTAAGAACTGTGGTAAAATAACTACTAAGGAATATATTATTCCAAAAGGAAGTTCCTACGCTGCAGGAGGAGCCATAATGGGTGCTGGCATGGGTAGAGGTGGCGGTGGATTTGGAGGATTCTCTGGTGGCGGAGGCTGGGGAGGCGGAATGTCTGGCGGTGGCGGCGGTGGTGGACGTTTCTAATTTAAAAATTAAAATATAAAATTTAAAAATAGACGAAATGAATAAAAAAACAATTAGTTTAATAACAATTATTAGTATTATTGTTATTTCAATTATTTGGGTGGTTTCTAAGTATAATGGCTTAGTTAAAAAAGACGAAGCATGCACCCAACAATGGTCTAAGGTAGAGAGCCAATACCAAAGACGTCTGGATTTAATCCCTAATTTAGTGAACACTGTTAAGGGATATGCTGAGCATGAACAAGAAACCTTTACTCAGGTTATTGAAGCAAGGAACCAAGCATCACAAATAAAAATTGACCCTAATAATATGAGTCAAGAAGCAATGGATAAATTCCAGCAAAGTCAACAAACATTAAAGTCTTCTTTAGATAGATTAATGGTTGTGGTGGAAAGATATCCAGATTTAAAAGCTAATCAAAACTTTCTTGAACTTCAATCTCAGTTAGAGGGAACAGAAAACCGTATAGCTGTTGAAAGACAAAGATTTGCTGATGTAGTAAATGCTTATAATTCAACTATTAGAAGATTCCCTACCAACCTTATAGCTGGAATGTTCACATTTGAAAGAAAAGCATATTTTGAATCAGAAGCTGGAGCAGAAAATGCACCAAAAGTAGAATTCTAAAAAAAACTATGGAAGAAAACAACACAACTAACAAACCCTCAACTCATAAGACCACTTCAGTTAAAGGAATGTACGAGGATTGGTTTTTGGACTATGCCTCTTATGTAATACTTGAAAGAGCTGTACCACACCTTAATGATGGGCTAAAACCCGTTCAAAGAAGAATATTACATTCAATGAAGGAATTGGATGATGGAAGATATAATAAGGTTGCTAATGTAGTTGGTAACACTATGAAATATCATCCTCATGGCGATGCTTCCATTGGTGATGCACTTGTTCAGCTTGGTCAAAAGGAAATACTAATTGACTGTCAAGGAAACTGGGGTAATATCCTGACTGGCGACAGTGCAGCAGCTTCAAGGTATATTGAGGCAAGGCTAACCAAATTTGCTTTAGATGTTGTTTTTAATCCAAAAACTACTAATTGGATACCATCTTATGATGGAAGAAACAAAGAGCCAGAAACTCTTCCAATAAAGTTTCCTCTCCTACTTGCTCAAGGTGTTGAAGGAATTGCAGTTGGGCTTGCATGCAAAATACTTCCACATAATTTTAACGAACTAATCCAAGCCTCTATTTCAATACTTAAAAACGAAGAATTTGAGATTTACCCAGATTTCCAAACAGGTGGTATGGTCGATGTTTCTAAGTATAATGATGGACTTAGAGGGGGAAAAATCAGGGTTAGAGCCAAGATTAAATTAGAGGATAAAAGAACACTTGTTATTACAGAAGTACCGTTTGGAGTTACAACAAGTAAACTAATTGATTCGATAATCAAGGCTAATGATAAAAATAAGATAAAGATAAAGAAGATTGACGATAATACTGCACAAAACGTAGAGATTATTATTCAATTACCAAATGATGCATCGCCCGACCAAACAATAGATGCACTATATGCCTTTACAGATTGTGAGGTTTCAATCTCTCCAAACTCATGTGTAATTGATGAAGACAGACCAAAATTTCTTGGAGTTAAGGAAATCCTTAGAAAAAACACAGAAAACACAGTTAGTCTTCTTAAAAGAGAATTAGAGATTGAATTAGAAGAGCTTAACGAACGTTGGCAATGGATATCGCTTGAGAAAATCTTTATAGAAAACGAGGTATATGAAAAAATCAAACCTTGTAAGACTGATGATGATATAAACGCTACAATTTTTGAAGGACTTAAACCATTTGTAAAGAACCTGATAAGAGAAGTAACCTTGGAAGATATTCTAAAACTAAGAAAGATTCCAATTGATAGGATATCCAAATTTAATTCAGACAAAAGCAATGATATTCTACTTGCCATTGAGGATGATATAGCTCAGGTTAAGAAAGACTTAAACTCTTTAATCGAATATGCTATATCCTATTTTGAAAGAATATTAAAGAAATATGGTCAAGGTAGAGGAAGAAAAACTGAGATTAGAAACTTTGATATAATAGAGGCTCAAGCCGTAGCAGTTGCAAACGAAAAGCTATATTGCAATTTCGAAGAGGGATTTGCAGGATTTAAGCTAAAAGGCGATAGCTATGTTTGCGATTGTTCTGATATGGACGATATTATAGCCATAAGAAGAGATGGAACGTTTATAGTGAAAAAAGTTCAGGAAAAAGATTTCTTTGGAAAAGATATAATACACATAGATGTCTTTAGAAAAAATGATGATAGAACGATCTATAACCTTATCTATCAGGATGGAGCCTTTGGAAAGGCATTTGTGAAGAGATTTAATATTACGGGAGTTATTAGAGATAAGGAATACCTACTTATAAGCAATACAAAGGGCAGTAAGATATTATATCTAAGTGCTAACCCTAACGGTGAGGCAGAGGTAATAACTCTCTATTTCAAACCAAGACCAAAGCTAAGAAAACTAACTCTTGATATAGATTTTGCAGATATAATTATTAAAGGTAAGAGTTCAAAAGGAAATATTGCAAGCAATAATTTAGTTAGAAAGGTAGTAAAAAAAGGAGAAGGAGTATCTACGCTTAGTGCAAGAAAGATATGGTTTGACCAAAGCATCAACAAACTAAATGCAGAAGAGAGAGGACATTTATTAGGAAGTTTCTCAGGAGCAGAGAAAATACTATCAATATATTCTGATGGGAATTACAGACTTACAGGTTATGATTTAAGCACCCATTTCGACAACAACCTACTTATTATTGAAAAATACAATCCAAACAAACCCTATACAGCAATATATCTTGACAAGGATAAGACTACATATTTTATCAAACGTTTTCTAATTGAGGAAACAGATAAGATAATTAATATCTTGGAAGAACAAGATGGAGCAAGCCTTGTTTATATTTTAAATGATTGGAAACCTGTAATAGAGATAGAACAAAAAGACGAAAAGAAGGATAAACAATTGGATAATGAGGTAATAGATATAAGCGAGTTTATCGACATTATGCGTTATAAGGCTAAGGGCAAAAGGCTAAGTAAATTTAAAATTACAAAGATTAATATACTGGAGCCTATAGAATATATAGAAGAAGAGATTGAAGAAGAAGAATCCCAAGAGGAGGAAATATCTTTAGATAATAATCAAAAATTAATTAGTGATGATTTCATTCAAGGCGAATTATTTTAAAAAAGGATTTAAAACCATTCTTTTACTTTTAATTATTATAAGTTCAAAGTCATATTCACAAGAACATGCTTTGGACTTCAAACTAAAACAAGCATTTAAAAAAAGCAAGGATACAATCTATGTGTCCTTCACTCCTACTCTTTTGTCAAGCAGCGACAAGATTCGAAAGATAAAGGATTTCGATAATTTAGAATTTGATATCCAAGAAGAGTTAAAGGAAAAATACCAAACAATTATTTCAAATACAAATGACTCAATAATTCTAAGCATATACAGAGAAAACTTATTAAGAAATCTGGAAGACTATGGGTTTATAATAATAGAAGTAGGTTTCGACACCATCTTTAATACCTACTCTCAAAACACTCATAGATTAAATGTTGTCCAAATAGAATTAGAAGAAGTAAACTATACCGACACCCTAAAAGACGAAAAAACTAACTTAAAATTCACAAAAGAGCTTACAGGAGTATATTTTAACACATGGGTAAGATATAACCAAGAAGACTCACTATCCCAACTTTTATTCTTCAACAACAGCTCTTACCTACCATTTATGCAAGGAAGCATAGTAAAGAAAGACAATAAAAACGTAGCAGAATACACCCTAAATGAAGCCACACCAAACACTTTCTATAACCTATCAAAAGAAAATGCAATCCAAACAGCCCAATACTACTTTAATTTCCTAATGAACAAACATGTCTTTGAACAAGGCAAAGAAAAAGACAAAAAATACTATTACTCAATAGACCCCTACACCAAAACAATATACTACGACGAAACCCCATTTGATTTATTTGAAATCATTGAGGAATAGGGTTTTTACCCCTATTTACCCCTAAATCCCCTAAAGGGGACTTTCGTGATACAATTATAATCTACATTGCGTCATTGCGAACCGAAGGTGAAGCAATTCAGTGTTGTAGAGTAATGCGGGTATTCTGGATTGCTTCGTCCTACGTCCTCGCAATGACGACAAGCGTATAAGTTTTGCAATGACGACAAGCGACAAAAAAAGGGAGTCGAAACTTAATCCGACTCCCAGCAAGGTATTACCCCAATTTAAAACTTAAAATTTAAAAGTTAAAAATGTTACGGAGTAACAACAGGGGTTTTTGGTTGGTATCCCTTAACTTCAAGGTCTCTAAGGTTGAAGGATGTTTTTGCAAGGTCGTTCATAAAGCTTGGTGAAGGATAAAACCTGCACTTTGCCCTTACTATTGTACTTGCATCTACTTCCT
>JAEZKK010000009.1 GCA_023415495.1 Bacteroidota bacterium | reverse complement strand
ATGGTAGCTACCATAATGTAGTTTTAGAAAATCAAGTGATTTTGTTTGGAATTAACGAACTCATTCCCTTCTATTTGCAAAGATAAGTAAATTATTTCATTTATGGTTGAAATTTACTCTTTTTTTTGTGTCTTTTCTTCGTTTATTTTCTCTCTTTTCTAAATTAAAAAATGCCCATCTATTTAGTTTTAAGCTAATAGATGGGCATTTTATTATTATTGATTTATGTAATTGACTATCGAATAATATTTATTGTTCCGGATTTATCGTATACTCTATTATTTCCTGGTCTCTTATAGGTTAGTCTCCATGTATAGGCTCCTACTGGGGCATCTTTGCCTTCATAGGTTCCATTCCATCCTAATTTCCTATCCATTCCTTCATAGCTTTGGAATTTTGTTTGGTCAAATGCATATACCTTGGCTCCCCAACGATTGAATATCTCAAACTTTACTTCGGTTAGTTCATTCAAGCTATAGAAGAAGAAATAATCGTTTTGTCCGTCTCCATCTGGGGTAAATGCGTTTGGCACCCATACTGAGAATAACATTATTGGTAATGTGATTGAGGCTGTGTCATAACAATGTGCTCCTACTTCGTTATATGAGGTTAGAAAGACTGATATGTTTTCTCCACTTACGTCTCTAAATCTATGGGTGAGACTTCTTGCTGTGGATGTTGTCCCATCTGATATGTCCCATTTGCTACTAGCTCCGTTTTGAGAATCGTCCTTTAATGATAAGACTGGGTTGTCTGTGTCTATAAATTCTGGTGAATAGGTTATCTTGGCTATTGGTCTTGGTACTACTGTTATTTTTACTGTTCTTTCTGAGTAGCATCCTGTTTGTCCATAGCCTCGCATTGTATAAACTGTGGTTTCTTCTGGATTTACCTTTACTGGGTCAGGACTTGTCTCTGTTGTTAGGCTTGGATCTTCTGGGTCGGCTGTCCAACTGTATTCTAAAGCTCTCTCCCCTGTTAGGGTTACTTCATCTCCTGGGCATACTTTATACTTATCTGCATATACTATTGGGTCTACAACTGTTATATTAACGCTCTTCCAGCTCATACATCCTTGTGATGTCCTCGCTATTAGATAGACTACTGTGTTTGCATTTGGGGTAAAGGTATATGTTGGACTTACGCTTGGGTTTGTCATAACTGGTGGGTCTGATGGCTTGTTTAGTGTCCATTGCATTGCCTGGGTTAATCCTGAGTTATCTACGGCTGTGAGAGTGGTTGAATTGCCTTGACATATTAATGTATCGCCTTTTATCTCTATTTCTGGAAAGCCTTGTACGCTTATGGTTACTTGTTTTGTTCTTGTACATGCTGTATTTGCTTCTGATGCTGTTACCCAAAATGTTTGATCTGCTGTAAAGGTTCTGGTGTATGTGTCTCCTACGTGGACTACTGGGTCTGTGTCTAATGGTCCTTCTCTCCATTCATATATGGCTGCTGGCATACTTTTATCTAATATTGGTATTGTCATTTCTGCTCCTATACATATCATTGAGTCTTTTATGTTAAAGTCTGGAGTTGCTGGAACTATTATATTTTTTTGTTTTACTGATACACAGTTTTGGTCACTTACAGTTAGTTTTACTGTGTATGGTCCTGATGCTGTATATTGATGTTTTGGTTGTTGATTTACTTGTGTTAATGGATCAAAGCTATTATATACTGCTGTTGTCCCGTCTCCAAAATCCCAGGTATAGATTACTGTATCTGATACGGAGTTATAGCCGGAACCAAATACTGTTTGATCGACAAATTCTACTTCTAAATCACAGTTTAATATTGTATCAAAGTCTGGGGTTGGTTTCATACTTTGTACCCTCGCTTTTATATATGCTTCACAACCAGGAACTCCTGGCATTGAACTTGGAGATGTAAGCTTTACTACAAAATATTGATGATTTGCATAAGCATCTCCCTGACGTATTACTAATTTGTTATTTGCTGGTATAGTGGCTGTGGCTTGTGATTGACTTATTATTGGACCTGTTGCAAATTCACTTGGATAGGCTGTTATATCTGAGGTTCTTGATATCCATTCATATTTTTCAAAGCCTGGAGGTGCTTCTATTACTGCTACTGTATCTCCATCTCCACATGCGTTAACTGATAATTCTGCTGGACCAACCTTTGCTGTTACATAACCATAAGACCAGTGCGCAGTTGGAGAACAACCACTTAAGATAAATATAATTCTAACTGTCTGTCCTTCATAATCCAATAGGTTCATTGATACCTGTGTCCAATCTTTCCAAATTCCTCCAGAAAAAGTAGTCCAACCAAGAGGAGCTGGAGTTTGACCAACTTGTTCAAACTGAGCACAAGGGTCTACTAAGCTTCCTTCAGTACCATCAAAATTAATTAATCTAACCTCAATTCTAAAAAAAGGATTTTGATATCCACTATGTCCAGGAGATTGTAATACCATGGCATAATTAAATGTAACAAGACAATTTTGAGTTGTAACATTTAAATCATATGATAATTTATTTGCATTGGCTCCAGATTTATTTGTATTGATTTGAGTAGAGTGGGTGTAACCCCAATGTGTAGGAACTCTTCTTAAGGTAGGAACAGTGAAATCCATAGCAGTTGATGTTGGAGTATTTATAACAAAACAATTCTGACCACTATGCATTATCAGTGCTGGATTATTATTTACTACCCATGTTGAATATGTTTTAGTAGTAGTACTACTAGTCGCTGTGGCCTGATATCCCTTCCAAAAATCATAATTCCCATTAGTAAAACCTATATTTTGGCCAATCTGTGAAAATCCTTGAATAGGCGACAAGAAAAGTATCATTAGTATGATAATCATACTTCTCATTAATAATTTAATCTTTGTTTTCATATTTATTATTGTTTAAAATTCTTCTATTTAATTCAATAGACACAAATATTTGTGTTTTGTTTATTTCGAGTTCTTTTAATTTAGTTTTACCTGAGTAATGCCTTCTCCTCCCAACTCTATTCTTGCTGATTTATAAGACTCCACTTCTGAATTAGTTTTAAGGAAATCTCTTATAATAGTTTTTAGAATACCATCTCCTTTGCCGTGTAGTATTGATATATCTCTTTCCCCTAATAATCTTGCTTCATCTATAAATTTACCTACTTCTTGTAAGGCTTTTTCTGCTCTTAATCCTCTTATATCCAATTGGAGTGAAAATTCTTTTCTTTTTTCATTGATATCTTCAAAAATAGATGAATTAATTATTGATTTAGACTTTTTATTTGCAGATTGTTTTAAATAGTTTTTCTTATCAACCTTAATTACTTTGTTTTTATCTATACTCATTTTGATAGAATCACTAATAACCTCTATTTTATTCCTATTGATTCTAACTACTTCAGCAAATATATTATCCTCTCCAATTCTAACTATATCTCCAATTTGAATAGGTGATAAATCTAATTTAACTCCAATATCCTTCGGTTTATTTTGTTTATGTTTTTCTACCTTATGAATATCCTTTTCTATATCGATTAAATCACTTTTTAACTCATCTCTTAGTTTTTGAGTTTTTATCTTATCGGCATTTGATTCTTTAATTTGAGATATAGTATTTTCTATTTTCTTATTTGCATTAATAATTATTTCCTTAGCTTCCCTCTTTGCTTGTTTAAGTATTTCTCTTTTTTCATTTTCTAAGGATTGGCTTAGATTATTATACTTTTCTATAACTCCAGAAAGCAATTCATCAGCAATTTTAAGCTCCTGACTTTTCTTCTTTATCTCTCCTTTTTCGTATTCTAAATTCTGTAATTCTTGTTCAAATTCAAAATGAGAGAGTCCAATTTTATCTGTTGCTGAATCAATTATTGACTCAGGCAGTCCGATTGTTAGTGCAATTTCAAAAGCAAAAGACGAACCTGGCATTCCAATTGAAAGCTTATAAAGTGGTCTCATATTCTTTTGATCAAAAAGCATGGCACCATTAATAATATTATCTTCTCTTTGAGCAAGAAGTTTTAGATTTGAATAGTGTGTTGTTACAATTCCGAAAGCTTGTTTCTTATTCAAAAACTCTAATATAGATTCTGCAATTGCTCCTCCAATACTTGGATCTGTTCCTGTTCCAAATTCATCTATTAAGAATAAAGTCTTATTATCCGCTTTTAAACATAGATTTTTCATATTTAAAAGATGAGACGAATAAGTACTTAAATCATTTTCTAATGATTGTTCATCACCTATATCTATAAATATTGATTTGAATATTCCCACTTCAGATGTTTCTCGAATAGGAATTAATAAGCCTGATTGAAGCATATACTGCAATAGACCTACGGTTTTTAAACAAACTGATTTACCTCCTGCATTTGGACCGGAAATAATAAGTATCCTATTATCTCTATTTAATTCTACTCTTAATGGGATTATATCTCTATTATTCTTCTTTAATGATATTTGGAGTAAGGGATGACGTGCATCGAACCAATTTATTCTTTGAGTATCTTCCAATAAGGGTTTACCAGCTAAAATGCTAAGAGCAAATTTTGCTTTAGCTCTAATAAAATCGACTTTAGCAAGATAATTATATGCTTTTATCAAGTCTTCAATATATGGTCTAAGAAAAACTGTAAACTCAGTAAGAATTTTAATTATCTCTCTTCTTTCTTCTATTTCAAGTTCTCTAACCTGATTATTTAATTCTACTATTTCCTCAGGTTCAATATAAGAAGTTTGTCCTGTAGAGCTTTCATCATGAACAAATCCTTTTAGTTTTCTTTTATTTGTTGAAGAAACTGGTATTACACTCCTTCCATTTCTTAATGTGATTTCTGCCTCTTCCGATGTCCAACCCTCTTTTTTTGATTGACTTAATATTTTTTGTATTCTCTTATCTACCTCGAATATTTTCTTTCTTTTATTAGAACGAATAATAGATAAATAATCAGAAGCATTATCTAAAAACTCGCCCTTATCATCAAGTAATCTGAATGTATACTTAATAATTTCTTTCTCAATATAAATATCCTGTGATAATTTTTTAAGGTTGGTATAATTATCTTCTTCACTTTGAGAAAAGAATTTCAAACACTCATTTATAGTGATTAATGAACCTTTTAAATCATTTAAATCCCTTTGCCCAATAAAAGTACCTGAAAGTTTTAATCTTTCAAGTTCCTCTCTCATATCAAAATAATTATCGTTTGGGAAAAGAGAATTTCTAACTAAAATCTCTCTAAATTCTTCAGTCAGATTTAAAGAGTTATTTATTGAGTGAAAATTGCTTGAGAAATGCATTCTTTCGACTAATTCCTCTCCTCCTTTACTCAAGCAATTTTCTTTTATTATCTCCCTAATTTGTGTGAAACCGAGTTTATTTTCTAATCTAATATCCATTAAACTACTTCTCAAACACTAATTCTCCATTTGCTCTATCAAATGTAAATCTTCCAAAATTAGCTATCCCATTTTTGTTGATATACATTTCATGATTCATCCCTTTCTTAACTATCACCTCATATTTATCAGCATGATGCTTTCCAATATCTGCAGTCTTAAAAATAAGAATTGAATTGTCTAATATATTACCTTGCTTATCAAATGCTTTTTCTTTTTCTTTAAAATCATCCTTTGTGATTCTTCCTGTTAATAACATTGTCATTGCTACATCCCAATCCAATGCTGCTGCCTCTGTATACCTCTCATCATAGATTGCAGGGACGTTTGCACCATTAAGAATAATATACAATAATGCTTTTTTACCATTTATCATACTTAGAGGAATATTATTTTCCTTATATATAATAGGTACTGTTGTTATTGGAAGTGGCTTTGTATTTCTTACAAGGTCAACAATAGGTGCCTTGGATTTTGCATCTTCTATGCTATCAAGTAACTCTGCAGGGACAAAGTCTGTTCTAAGGATTCTAAATTCTGTTCTTCTATTTAGTTGATGTGCTGCCTCTTTTTCTTCGTAAGTTCTCAGTTTATTAATATACTCTTCACTTAGCGTAATACCTTTAGGAAATAAAAATTTCTTTCCTCTAAATTCCACTTCAGTATCTCTTGTCAGGGTTCTTGGAACTCTATCTCCATAACCTTTAGCTACTAATCTATCTCTGTCAATTCCTCTTGCAAAAAGAAAATCTACCACAGACTCTGCTCTATGTTGTGATAATGTATCATTAGTAACTTTTGGGAAAGGTCTAATATCTGTATGAGAACCTAATTCAATTACATAAGAAGGATTATTTACTAAAACAACTAATAAATCTGAAAGAGAGTCTTGATATTGGTCTAATAAATCCCATTTTCCTAAATCATATCTGATTTCTGGTAAAACTACTGGTTCTTTTGGAATCGGTTTTAATTTGAAATCTCTTATAATATCCTTACTGGTAGTAAGCCCTACTGTCGATTCCTTTGCCTCTTCATTCATATAATCGACTTGAGAAACTTGAATTGAATAGTTAACATTATATTTTACTTGAGTTTTATCGAACAAATATTCCCCATTTCTATTTGTACGAGTTTCAATATTTGATTTATCCGAACCAATTAGTTTTACCTTTGCGCCTTCAACAAATTGCATACTCTTATCATCTCTTACCTTACCGCTCAATGTATATAATAAAGGAGCTCTATAGAATGAATATATATCATCCCCACCAATTCCACCTTCTCTATTTGAAGAAAAATATCCACTTTCCTCTGCAGCTATAGACTCATCTTCATTCTTATTAAACACTATTCCAATTTCATCATATGGGCTATTTATAGGGTATCTTAGATTTTCAGGTTCTGACCAATCGTTATTTTGAAATTCAGTATAAAATAAATCATATCCTCCAAGCCCTGGCAATCCGTCTGATGAATAATATAATCTTGTATCTGTTCTAAGTGTTGGAAACTGTTCTTTTCCTTCTGTATTTACATTTTTCCCTAAATTAATAATATTTGAGAAAGGATCATTAATTGAATTACGTGTAGCTTTCCAAATATCAAAATCCCCTTGACCTCCAGGTCTATTTGAAGAAAAATATATTGTAAGTTCATCAGATGTTACAGCTGGATGTAAGTAATTATATATAGTATCCCCAAGGTTTAGTTTTATAAATTCTTGATTTGATTCCTCTATAGTGTTTTCTTGATTCCCTTTATCCTTTTGCGTATTTCTCTGTTTTGCCTTACCCTTTGCTGGCTGAATAGGTCTAGAATATATAGCACAATTCAATTCTTTATTAGGTAAAAGATTACATCTTGTGAAATAGTAATTCTTAAGTTTTCCACTTTGAATCATTACCATTTCCCCCTCATTAAATTCGGTATTAACAGCTGCATCATTGAAATATAACCCTTCAGCCAATTCTCCGGTTTTTAATTTTTGGGTTGTATATATATCAGAGAAATACTCACCTGTCCAAATATCTTTTTCGTCTTCTTGTCCATTAGGTCTTGAAGAAGTAAAGGTTATTAAAGTATTATCTTTTGAGTCTAAAAACCTTGGAGCCCAATCATTCCATTCAGTATTTACATTCTTTTCATTCTTGATATCGTGTTTCGTTGGATTCTTCATCCAATTCTTTGCAAGTGCAATCGAGGACAATCTTCTCTGAGCCAATTCATCCTTTGGGTTCAACTTTAAGTATTCCTTATAATTAAACTCTGCATCATCCCATTCTCCATAGAATCTATGCATATCTGCTAAATGAAGATAAATCTTAGGCTGAGTAACAAAATACTTAGCAGTAACAAGTCTTTTATAAGTTTTTAAAGCTTGATTTTTATCATCAACTAATCTATAAGATTCTGCTAATTGAAACAAAACTCTGTCTTTTTCCTGTCTATTGAGCTTTACATCAGAATAGGCCTCCTGGTATAATTCTATCGCATAAGTAAACTGTTTAGCATAAAATGCTTCGTCAGCTTTCTCTGTAATACTTTGTCTTTGAGAGAAACTGCTTATGCTAATTAATAAAACTCCTAAAAATAATGACAATCCCTTTAGATTCATATGCTAAATTTTTCATTAAACTCATTTATACAACTCTTTATTATGACTATTATTACGAGAATAATCATCTCAAGTTGCAAATATCAACCCACAAAGATACGATATTTTTATTTACATATAATTATTTACTGAGTTTTTAACTCAAAAGATGGATGAAAATTAATCATTTGGTAAAATTATCTGTGAAGAATCAACATAATCCCAAAAACTCTTCATAAAGTTGCTCTAATAATAGCGATTTGATCTCTATAGATATTAATCAGATATCTATGGCTAGTAATCTAATGTTTAACATCTGGGGATCTTATCCCCAGGGTATGGAGATCGGATTATCAAGATATGGAGATTAGATTAAAATCCTAAATCAGGGCGTAAATTTTTAATTATGATTTTATTAAAATTCATTTGATGTTTGGGGTCGATTCATTTGATGTTTGGGGGTCGATCATCTGATGTTTAAGGGTCAATTATCTGATTATTTAGGCTGAGGATCAAATGATTTTTACTTATATACATAAAAAAACCCTCAATCAATAAAGATTAAGGGTTAGATTTGTAGGTCTTGGCAGCTACCTACTTTCCCAGACAGGTTAGTCCAGTATCATCGGCGCAATAGGGCTTAACTTCTCTGTTCGGAATGGTAAGAGGTGATCACCTACGCTATAGCCACCAAAAATTTCTTTTTATTAGATTTTTGTTTCTAATAAATGACATA
>JAEZKK010000010.1 GCA_023415495.1 Bacteroidota bacterium | reverse complement strand
TATATCCCAAACTATCCCTCTGTTGCTTAAGACTATAAATCCATTCTTTACATGATTTACAGCCAAAAAACCAAAAGTCTAATAATAACCATCCTTCCTCTTTTCTTATCGTTGTTGTATCTCCTTTTAGATTCACAATAGGATAGTCCAATAAGTAATCTGTCAAAATGGTGTCTTTTGTATTTTCTTTAATTGAGGAATAAGCAGGATTTTTATCATTATGCTTTGTATATTTAGCATATATATTATTATCAGGATTAAATAAACTATCTACAATTTCATCCTTTTTTTCAAAAGAATAGTCAGTAAACTTATAAGTTATTCTATGTGGAATAAACTGTTTTGAATATTCTGAGTTTGGAACAAGAAGTTGCACATCTATACCCTCAAGAATATTTTCAGAATTAAAGCATAGAGAATGTAAGTACTGGAAATGCCAATTCTCACCTAAAATATGATATGTTCTATAATAATAAAACTTATAGTTCTTACCATCTATTACACTATCCTTAGTATAACCAATATGAGGAAGAGTAGCAATTTTTGTTCGTAAAGAAGCTCTATGACTATAGTATGGGACATTAAAAAGATAATCTGCGAGATAAGTATTTCTAATTGTATAGTTTTTTACCCAAAAAGGGTGTTTCCCATATTCTGAATATATAAATTCATTATTATTCTTATCTACAATAATAATATCTTTTTTCTTCAACTTAAATATTTCTTCATAATCGAATCTTTTAGAATTTACAGATAATGCAAGATACCTTTTCTTCTTCTTTTTAGAGTTATTATTGTATATACTTATTAATATAGTATCTGTTCTATCCTCAAAGTATTTTATTTGCTCAACATTATAGCTTATATAATTTTGTTGTCCTAAATATTTCCAACTCTCACCAAATTCTGAAAAGGCTTTTCTATTGAGTCTTTGAACTAAAGACGTATCAATATCAATTACTATTTCTTGACTTATAACATTCAGGGATGTAAAAATAAGGAGGAAGTAAATAATAAATCTTTTCATTTCCATTTCTTTTGTGTTTTAAAATTATATGTATTCTTTTAAATAATTTCATTACACTATTAATGCAATAGAAAGCATTGTAATTTATAATGTATAAATAGTGGTTTGTGGATTTTTAGTTATATCGTGTTATGATATTTTCAATCGTTGACCTCGCCTCAACAAAGAGGTTTACAAACCTTATCCTTCCAAAGACGCTGTGCTTTCTTACACATACAGTGTATTTATTTGGTTACAAGCACAAGCACTTTTGCCTGTAACGCAACGCTGTAAGTAATGATGTTCTCGCAAAAGCAAAAGAAATAATAGATTGCGAAGAACATCTAAATCAGGGTTTGGGTTGAATTTTGAATAATTATTATTCTTGTGTTTTTCTAAGATTTTAATTTTGGTCAGGAAGGGGAGAATATGAGAATACAAAAACCTTTCTGCTTTTTCTGTTGAAAAGATAATCAGAATAGAAAGGATTAATATAATTGTAATCAATATTTCCATACTCAAATTAAATTTATGAGAATATTATGCCTGCAAACCTACAAACTTATTTTCAATCTACCAAACAAAAAGAAAAACTTTTTTGCTATTCTTACTTGGTTTTCTATCTCTTAGATCTAATTTGAGGTGTTTTGATTCTGTTTCTTTTAAACTTGCTTCATACGATTTTTTAGTCTAAGACTGTTGGCAACGACACTAATGCTACTTAGAGCCATTGCTGCTCCAGCTATCATTGGATTTAAAAGGAATCCATTTATTGGATAGAGTATTCCTGCTGCAATTGGTATCCCTATAATATTATAAATAAATGCCCAGAATAAGTTTTGTTTAATTGTCTTTATAGTTTTTGCTGAGAGATTTAATAGAATAGGAATCTTTTCAAGGTCGGATGAAATAATAGTTGCAGATGAAATATCCATACTAATATCACTGCCTTTCCCCATTGCAATACTTAAATCTGCTTGAGCCAACGCTCCACTATCATTTACTCCATCTCCAACCATAGCAACAACCTTTCCTTTTTGTTGAAGTGAATTAATAAAGTCTGCCTTCTCCTCTGGCAATACTCCCCAAATATAGTTCTCTATCCCAATCTTATTGGCAATTGCTCTTGAAGTATTCTCATTATCTCCTGATAGTAAATAAATCTCAATTCCCTTTTCTTTTAATGTTTTAATTGCCTTTGGTGTGCTTGGTTTTATTTTATCACTCACTGAAAAAAGTGCAATTATACCTTTCTCATTAGCAAAATAAATCAAACTCTTAGCCTCCTTACTCCAAGACTCCGCCTTTTCTTCAAATACTTTATTTAATGAGATATTATTTTCTTTCATAAGATTATAATTCCCTATAAAATAAATAATATCTTCTATCTTTGCTTTAATGCCTCTGCCAGGAATATTTTCAAATTCAAAGATATCGTAGTTATTCATTATTTGGAAATTCTCAATAATAGCTCCAGATAATGGATGTTCAGAATGTTTTTCAATACTTACTAATATATCTCTTAGTTTACTCTTTTCTTCTTCAATATTCTTTGCCCAAAGTTCATCATTAAGACTTGGTTTGCCTATAGTAAGTGTCCCTGTTTTATCGAAAACTATTGTATCAACTTTTTTGCCAATTTCAAGACTTTGAGCATCTTTAATTAAAATACCCTTATTTGCCCCAAGACCTATTCCGACCATAATTGCAGTAGGAGTAGCAAGACCAAGTGCACAAGGACAAGCAATAATTAATACTGTAACCATAGAGATAAGACCATGAGTAAGAATACTTGAGGGAGAGAATATTGCCCATAGAGCAAAGCTGAGTATGGATATAATAATAATTGTTGGAACAAATATCGAAGCAATTTTATCCACAAGTTTTTGAACAGGAGGTTTGGAGGCTTGAGCTTTTCTTACCTTTTCAATTATCTGAGAAAGCAAGGTCTCATTCCCAAGTTTTAAGCAAGAAAAGTAAAGACTCCCTTTTTGATTAATAGTTCCTGCATATACCATTTCCCCCTTTTCTTTCTTAACTGGCATTGACTCCCCGCTTAGCATAGACTCATCAACATAGCTTTCTCCAGAAATTACTTCCCCGTCAACAGCAATAGCCTCGCCAGGAGTTACAACAACAATATCCCCAATCTTTAAATCCTCAATATCCTTAATTATAATATTATCATTATCAAGCTTTACTCTAACTTGTCGAGGTTGGAGTTTAAGGAGTTTTTTCAATGCATCTTGAGTGTTACCCTTTGCTTTTGATTCTAATAATCTACCTAAGAGGATAAAACTTATAATCACTGAGGCTGCTTCGAAATAAATATGAGGAGTTATATTATTGGATATAAGGAAATCCTTAAATAATATATTGTAAACGCTAAATAGATAAGCAATACCAGTACTTAAAGTTACAAGTGTATCCATATTTGCAGACTTATTCCTTATTGCCTTAAATCCTTTTACAAAGAAATCTCTTCCAAAAATAAATAATATAGGAGTACTTAAAATCCAAGAAATATAATCTCCATAAGGCATATTCATAAATACCATCCCAATTAGAACAATTGGAATGCTTAGAATTATTGAAGCAAATGTTTTTACCCTTAGCTTTTTATTTTCCTTAATGATTATTTCATCTCTTTGGTTTTCTCCCTCTTTTGAATCAAGGAGAATATCAAAGCCAAGTTTTTTTGTCTCTTTACGAATTTCTTCAATACTTATTACTGACGAATCGAAACTAATAAAGGCTGAGTTTGATGCAAAGCTAACCTCTGCCTTATTAACTCCTTCTAAAGAATTAATCATCTTTTCCAAGCCAAGTGCACAGCCAGCACAACTCATATTCAAGACAGGATAATTATTTTCTATTATATTTCTACCCATAGATTATCTTTTTTATTATCTATTTAGATGAAAAAACCTTATGAATATTACAAAAGATAGACTATTTAATTAGATAGGAAACAATATAAACACAGAAACATCCCAAAGAGCATGTGAAATGATTAGAGGGCCAAGGTTATTTGGTTTGAATCTGTAAATTAATCCCCAAAACCCTCCAGCAACAAGTGCTGCAAGTATTAGCATAGGATTAAAACTCCAGATATGAACTAAAGTATATGCTAAAACAGATAATACCATACCTATATTCTTCCCAAAACGAAGAGAAAGCTTGTTTTGAATATAACCTCTCCAGAATATCTCCTCAGCAGGTCCTATTAAAAAGACAAGTAATAAAGAAATAACTAAAGGATTATATCCAGATTTAATACTATAAATACTACCTATATTTTCTTTTGCAAAAGGAAAGATTATTTCAGAGAAAAAATTACCAAGCCAAAATATACCCCAAAGCACTCCAGCAGAAATAATCCCCAAAGCAATGCTTTTAAGGTCAAATCGAATTATTGGTTTTTTTTCTTTTCTCCAACCAATTAAAAAGGTATATAAGCTTAGGGTTATAGCAGTTAAACTCATTACCAACCAAAAATTTATATTTCCAGAGGTAAGTGGAGAAAACATAATAAAGAAATAAACTATCCCTATTATAAGACCAATAATTAGCTTAGTATTTGATTTGCTCATAATAGATAAGATATAATTAAAGTAATACTAAGCCCAAGAGTAAATATTAGTTGATGTTGAGCTGTAATTTGATCAAGTGAGCCTATCTCGTGATGGCTAATCCTTGCTCTTTGCATATGTTTAATATTCTTTAATGCAATTGGAAAGCTAATTAGGTTTAATAAACAAAAATAAGGTATAACGCCTAAAGCAACCATTAGTATAATAACCAAATAAGGTATAATAACTAAAAAGGCATAATAATAGATTGAGAATTTTACTCCAAGAAAAGAAGCTAATGTTGTTATGCCTGCTTTACTATCATCATCTATATCTCTTGTATTATTTGAATGGAGTATAGCTATAGTTATTGCTCCAACAGGTAAGCTTAATAGCATTAGCCAAGGATTTAACTCACCTTCTATCATATATCCTGTTCCAATAGCAGGTAAAAATCCAAAGCTAATGAAGATTAGAAAATCTCCCAAAGCATTCTTTTTAAAGAAGAAATAGAAAAGAGAAGAGATAAATCCTATCCCCCCAATAATTATAACTAAGAAATGAGTGTTTAATCCAATATAAAGCCCAATTAAAGAACCAAGTGCAAGACAAACATATCCATAAATCTTAATACTATTTGGTTTGAATTTCTTTTCAACCAATATTGTCTGACCATATACACCTTCTCTGTCAACTCCTTTAATAAAATCGAAGTAATCGCTTATTAGATTCCCCGAGGAGTGAAGTAGAATAATTGAAATAACACTTAATATTGCTAAATGCCAATTTTCTATTACTGAGTTTGGATTCGTAGTTAAAAGAAAGCTAAGTGTAGTAATAATAGGCATAGCTGATGCTGTGTAGGACCAAGGTCTTGCTGCCAAAATCCAATCTTTAATCTCTAATTTAGTTGTTGTGTTCATATATTGGTAATTAACTGGTGATAATAATTGTATTTTAAATTGAATTGTCTAAAGAAATTTTTGGAAGAGGCTCTTCGTATTTTTTTGCAAAAGAGTGAATCTCATCTAATAACTCAATAATTTGGCTTATCTCAGAATCATAATAATACGGGTTTGCTTTAAGCCTATACAGCTGTTCATATAGGGTTAGTACATAAGAGCTAAGATATTGGAATAGGGCATCTGCATATTGTATTCTCATTTCTTCAAGCCCAAGGTTTTCAGAAATATCACATATATTTATCCAGCTCTGAATTAGTTTCATTTCCCTAAGTCTTCCCTGTGCTTGATGAGATGATTTAAGCTTTAAATAATATTTAATCTCAGATGAAAAACTATTCAAAACCGTATTATTAACTTCTTTAGCTATAGAATCTTCTCCAAGAATACTATAAACCAATCCAAGTTCTGAAAGAGAATAAGGATAATAGTGCAAATCAGCAGGGAGGTTTTTAAGACATAGGTTAGCTACGCTAAGAGCTTTTGCATCCTTGTTTTCCGAGAGTAATCCATGGGCTAATAACGAGGAGTTTTTTGCAAATTCTTCAATTATACTCCGATTTAATTCATCATAATAAATACCTTTCTTAGAGAAATTCTTCCAAGAATAATTGTGAATAAAGTTCTCATACATCTTATCAGTATTTACTATTCCTATATTGTTTTCTAATATAAGATTTTGAGTTTTATTCTTCTTCTTATGAAGTTTGTATGCAAAGCCTTCAAGCTGGAGATAATCGTTAAGTTGGAGAATATCGTCCATAGAGTAAAGAGAGAAGTAAATATCTCTATTATCAACATTACTTGCAATAATATCTAATAAAATATATGTGCTACGTATTAGTTCAGTTGTTTTAAGATTGAATTCTATTGTATCTTGATTTATTGGGATATAGAATTTATTTGTAGGTATGGTATAAAGACTTAATCCAAGTAAATCAATTTTCTCATTAGAATAGTATAATTCCCTCAAAGCTCCATCTAATGGCATCCTTCTATTATTTGTATTAATCAAACTAAGAATTCTATTTTTATCAGAATAGATTCCCTTATTTGCAATTAAATTAATCTTATCGGAATTGTAAACCTTTCTTTGCAGATTTTCAATATATTCTGGAGAGTTTAGAAGTTGTAGATTAATTACTCTTACATCTCTTCTTATATTCTCAACTTCCTGACAGTACCATAGAGGAAAAGTGTCGTTATCTCCGTTTACAATAAGTATAGAGTTCTCAGAGCAAGAACCAAGTAAGGAAACTGCAAAATTATAAGCAGTATATCTATCTGAACGGTTATGGTCGTTGAAATTATTTGCAAAAACAAGGGCTGGAAGTGTTAGAAACAAGGGTAAAACATATCTTGGCTTCTTTACTCTTATTATATTCACTATCCATTGGCTAATTGCAAAGGCTCCCATTGCCATCCAAATGCTGAAAACCATAAAAGATGTAGTGTAAATATAATCTCTTTCCCTTGGTTGATAAGCATATTCGTTTGAATAGATAATAATTCCTATGCTTGTAAGTAAGAAAAGCAATGAAGTATAGACAAAGGCATTGGAATCTTTGCCAATTTGATAGAATATCCCAATTAAAGCAAGTATTAGTGGGATTGCAAAATAAGAATTATTAGCCACACTTTGCCTATGTTTAGGAGGAGTGATTGTGTTTCTTCCAAGAAGTAAATCAATAGGCTCTATTCCTGTTTTCCATTGCCCATTCTGATTATCACCATAGCCTTGAAGGTCGTTAGTCTTCCCAGAAAAATTCCATAATAGATATCTGACATACATATATCCTACTTGATAGGAGGCGAAAAACTTTAGATTCTGATTCCAAGAAGGTTTTGCTCTTATTTCAGAGTCAATAACAACAGAGTCTTGGCATTGCCCAATCCAATCAATATATCCTGATTCATAAGAAGGGTTATTATAATTCCAAACTCTTGGAAAAAACATCATCATTTGAGGGTCAAACTCTGGTTTTAAGCCGTTAGAAGTCATTTCAAAACCCTTAGGAGGAAGAGCAGTATAGGCAGGACCATAAACCAAAGGTGTTTCTCCGTAAGCATCCCTATTAAGATAAGAGATTAAACCTTCAGCACTATCTGGCTTATACTCATTGATTGGAGTATCGCTCTTAGCTCTTATTACTAAAACAAAAAATATTGAAAACCCTATTATAAAGAAAGTAAATACAAGACTAATTGTATTAAGCAAAGGTTTATTGAAATATTGAGTTAGGAATATTATCAGTATAAAGAATATTGCAATTGATATTGAAGAAATAAGAGGATTAAGACTTATTAGTTTTAAAATTCCTGGAATAAAGCCTATAAGTAAAAACCCTAAAGATGAAAAGGAAATTATAATACTAATTATAAACCCTCCAGTACTTGGAGTGAATTTCTTAAAATAATAAACCATTACAAGGGTTGGGATAACAAGCAGGGATAGAAAATGAACACCTATGGATAATCCTAATAAGAATCCAATAAATATTAGCCATTTGTTATTAGGCTTTGCTTCCCATTTCAAAATTGCCCAAAAGATTATTGTAGTAATTAATAAAGAGAGAGAATACACCTCAGCCTCTATTGCATTATTCCAAAAGCTATCGGTAAATGCAAAGGTCAATGCTCCAATTATTCCAGCAATTATATTCCCTATTGGTTTTTTTGTAAACCTATCTAAAAGCCTTACTATAATCCAGAATAAGAATGTTATAGTAATCCCAGCACTAATTGCAGATATGGAATTAATAAGCATCGGGATTAGTTTAAGAGAGGAAAAGGCAAATATGGAGAAGAAAGCTCCTATTACCTGATAAAGGGGAGCTCCAGGAGGGTGCCCAACTTGGAGTTTGGATGCAGTAGAAATATATTCACCCGAGTCCCAGAACGAAATGCTTGGTTCCATTGTGATAATATAAACAACAGATGCTATTATGCCAAGCAACCAGCCAATAAGGTTAATATGTTTCAGGTATTTAATCATTTACCAGTTAACAAGGGCTTTATTAAATATATCCTCAACTATCTCTTCGTTTATCTGCTTAATCAAAGCTTCCTCTACCTCGCTCAAAGATAATCCACTATCATAGTCCTTAAATCTTGTAAAGCTTTGGTCAAAACTCATCTTCTTATCTTTCTTGTTGTTATAACTAACCCTTACAGTAATACTTAAGCGATTCTTTGCAGCCCTATCGTCAGTTTGGATTGCAGTTGGGCTAATTGTATAAGCAGTTATAGTCCCTTTAAATACCAAATCAGCATTATCTTCATTAAATACCAAAGAAGTTGAGGAATTGACTTTCTTTATCAATTCGTTTGTCAATTCTGAGGCAAGAATTGGTTGAATAATTGCTGCACGATTCAGAAACTCTTCAACATAGAAGGTTTTTGTATCAGAGCCAACAGAAGCTCCTGTGAAGGAATAGCTTCCTACACAAGAGCTTAGAGTGATGGTGAGTATTAATAAGTAATAAATTTTTTTCAAATCAACTCTTAGTTAATTATTAGTTTCTCTGTGTAAATCCTATCATCCTTTTTAATTCTTATAAAATAAACTCCAGGATTTTCAATACTCAATTCTTTATTCTCACTATAGTTTTCCCAATTCTTAATCACTTGACCATAAGAATTTACTATACTATATGAGCAGTTATTTGCATTTAATTTAAAACTTCCATTGCTTGGATTTGGGTAGATATGCTTTTGAGAATTGTTTAATTCTAAATTGCTTATTCCAACATCAGAAGTAATTGTCAGATCATCTAAAAGAAGTTTTGTAAATACTGTACTTGTGCTGTCTGTATTAACCATAGCAATAAATATCAATTCCTCTGGAGCATCATTACTGATATAATTAATAGGTAAAGAGAAGTTGGTATAAGTTGATTTACTTTGTTTTTTCATAAAATCTAATGGATAATAACCAAATCCAATTATCGTTCTTTCTTGATTTACTGTGGCAGTAGCAAATGCAATTAGTTTAAAATATTCCTTTGATTCATCAGGACTATTCCAGCTATAATAACCATCAACACTAAGAGGTTTTGAGGTTAAAGCCAATCCGTTTTGTAGTAAATTCAAGAAAATAGAAGGATCCATTTCATTGGTGCTATCTAATAAACCAGTTAAACCTAAAGGATTAAGAGTTGCGTTTGTAAGTATTCCAGGGATAATTGTGCCTGAAGGTATTTCGATTCCCAATAAGGTGTTTAGAGCTTGAGCAACAAGGGGAGAGATTGGTTTTGCAGCAATCCCCACTGCGTAATTCCCACTATGAGATGAGGTTGATTTGGAAATATCACATAAATTTAGACTACTAATATTTAAAGATTTCCAATCATTTGGCATATTGCCAGTCCAAGATTCGAATCCTTGGTTTAAAAATGAATTTTGAGCCATTACTCCTAATGAAAAACTCAAAAAGGCTAATAAAATACTGATCTTTTTCATGCTAAAAAGGGTTTAATTTATTTTGCAAATATACCTATTAATCAGATTCTAACAAAATATTATTATTTTTCTTTTTCAAATCCCTAAAGCCTTACTTAAAACTCAGTAAACTAAGTATTAAACTAAGGAAATTTGATTCTAAACTGATATAATGCCATTATATCGTCCATTTAATGGCATTATACAGTGTCTTTATTTCCTGCTTTTCTAAAGTTTTTTCATTTCTCTTGTAACTTTTCGATATATTTGTACGTCGTATTTATGGAACTTAAAACTAAATGACGGAGAAAGAGTATAATATTTGCGTTGATTTATTTGCTGATAATGTGTATAGGTTTTTACTTAAACATATTAGGTGCTCGGATTATGCAAAGGATATTATGCAGGATAGTTTCTTGAAATTATGGGAGAGAAGAGAGGAAATAGGGTTTGAGAAGTCTAAGTCATACGTTTTTACTATTGCTTATCATAATATGATTGACCAATTTAGAAAAATTGAAATCTCGAAAAAAGAGGTAAGTCAGGACAGAGAGATTAAGAATACTTATTCCGATGCTAAGGAAATTCTTAACTCTGCTTTGGAAACCTTGCCCAGCATTCAGAAATCAGCAATTCTTCTAAGAGATTATGAAGGGTATTCTTACGCAGAGATTAGCGAAATACTAGATATAAGTTTGGAAAAGGTTAAGGTTTATATTTTCAGAGCAAGAAAAACATTAAAGGAGTATATAGTTTCGATAGATAATATAATAGATTAAAAAATTTGGATTATGATTAATAAAGATAATTACGAGGCTTATTTCCTTGATTTGATTGAAGGAAATATCTCGGAAAAGGATAGGGAGGAATTGGAAAGGTTCTTAAAGGAAAATCCTTGCCTTACAAAAGAATTAGATTCTTATGATAAGGATTTGGTATTAACTCCTGATGAAACTATCACATATAATGATAAAACAAAATTAAAGAAATATATAATACATAGACCTAATTGGGCTGTTTACTCAAGTGTGGCCTCAATTTTCGTACTCTTTATTATATTTTCATTGATAATCCATAACGATAAATCAACCCCAACTATTAATAATTCTTCTTTAGCTCAAGACAGAGGAGTAATAGAAAGAGTAATTAAAGAAATCCAAACAATTGCTAAGAAGAATATACCTGAAAGGGAGAAGGTAGAGGGAATGGGAACTGAAAAAAAAGTGAATATTTTAGATACTTGTAAAAGAGATATTAATCCTAAAAATATCATAATAAATTCTAATTCTTTAATTGTTTATGAAGTGGATAATCTTATTGAATACAAGGAAAGCGAATCAAAAGACATTAAAGCAGAAAGAATTATTGAGGTTGATAATTTGATAGTTTATAAAGACACTCCAGAGAATAATTATGATATTCATCCTATTCTAAGAAATAAGTATGTAAATCAAATTAAAAATAAGATTGAAAATAAATTTGAGAAGGGATTGAATGATTTTAATAATTCTATTGCATACTTACAAGAGAATGTAAAAATAGATGATTCTGGAATAAATTTATGTATAAAGAAATAATTAATTAAAGAAATAAAGATATGAAGACCAAGATTATATTATTAGCAGCCCTATTTATAGGATTTAGCTTAAGTTCTTTTTCACAAGAGGAAATAACCATTAAGCAGGTAATAAAAAATAGTTCAACGAATGCAGAATCTTTTGGAGACGGAATAAAAGTCATCAAAATATGGGCAAAGATTCCTGTAACTATTAAATCAGGGAAAGAAAATGCTATCTATTTAACTGGAGACATGAAAGAGAATGAAAAAGATAAATTATCTGGTTTTTGTGTCTTAAAGAACAATGTTTTTGAAATAAGTTCCCCTTATTTATATTTAGATGAAGAATCAAAACCAAAGGACTTTAGCAAATTTAGAATTACATTAGAATTAGCAGATGATGTTTACACCTACTATTTTAGAGGGAATGGTAATGTAACTATAAGTAAAGATATTATTACAGAAGGTGCTGGAACATTTAATATATGGGACAACTCACAAATTATAATAGAAGGAGAAGCAAAATTTGATTTATTAAACATTTTTGCACAAGAAAATTCAAAGATAAAATTTAATTCAATTAATGCAAATGCAGCTATTTTTAATATGGAGAAAGGCTCAATAATAGATTTGAATGGCAGTGTAAAAGAAATTGAGATAATGAATCAAGGGGAGGGGGCTAAACTTATTGGAGACTATAATTCTACTTCTCTTATGTATCATAATTTAGCTATTCAAGATGATGATTATTTTTCAAAGAGATTAACAGGCAGATCAAATCATTTAAGAGAGCCTTTAAAAATAGACAATGAAGGTAATATAATAAATTCTAAGGGAGATACTATTTCAATCGCAGATACAAATTCTGATAAGAAACGTTATGAGACATCAATTTCATGGAACCCAAATAAAGCAGACCTTATTATTGGTAAAAATGCTAACGTTAGAATTATATTTGCGGATAATATAAAAGAGGGATATATTTCTAATTATCCAATAAAAGGATATGAAAAGAACAAATTGATTATTCAAGATGAATATCCTATTGACTTGGTATTAACTCTTAAAAAAGACATTGGAAATATAACTTTAAAAGAAGGTGCTAAAGTTACTATTGATTCAGAAATTAAAGGAGAATATCGCTCTTATTATTTATTCAATAATGCTAAACTAATATTTAATAATAAGGTAGAAGTTAGTGAACTTGAAGTCTCTTTAAATAATGCTGCAAAAGCAAGCTTTAAAAATCTAAAAGCATATAAATTGATTTTACAAGGAAATGGAACATCAGAATTAGAGATAAACGGAGAAATAGAAATTTTGGATAGATATAAATATGATGATGTTAATTTTAAAGGAGACTATAAAATCAATACCACAAAAGAAAGGAAGATTAAAGAATTAGGCATTTCAACTCCTATCCCTTTAAATATTAATAATAGAAATAAGAGTGGTGATGAGAATAGCGAAAAAATAAAAGCTCAGAATATAGGGAAAGACAAGGTGAGTATTGATTTAACTTTTGGTTATGGGGTTTTAAATTGGTCGAATGGAGTTAATAAGATTGATGATTTATTTTCTTCTCCTAATAATGAATATAAATTAAGAATGGGAGACTCTTGGAATTTTGGTTTAAAGTTTAAATATAATATCAATTCCAAATTAAGATTATACACAGGAATAGGAATTGAGTCAAATGTTTTTAAATTTGAAAACAATGTAAAGATAACTGAAACCAACGGAGATAAAAGGCTTGCTTATGAGACAGACCCATTTATATTTAATTCAAAAAGCAATATTTGTGCTCGATACTTTACAATCCCTATCCACATTCAATACTTCTTCTATAAAAAATTCTCTATTCATGCAGGAGGAATATTGGGAATAAATTACAGAAACTCGTCAACAGGTTTTGAGAGAAAGTATGATATTCCTAATGCAAAAATCACAGAAGAATGGGGTAAGAACTATGATAATTTCAAACCATTGAAGCTTGATTTACAAGCAGGACTTGGATGGTCAAGCATTAATTTCTACGTAAAATATTCTCTTACTCCAATATTTAAAGACAATAAGGAAATGGTGTTATATCCTTATAGTGTTGGAATCTCTTTGGGAATATAAATAAAAATGGCTCTAACCTAGAGTAAATAATAGTTTCATCTTTTCTTAAGCAGTCATAAGAGTTATTCTTTCTGACTGCTTTTTTTATTATAAGAATAGTAGCTCTCTGTATTTTGGTAGAGGCCATATCTCATTATCTATCTCCATTTCCAATGCATCTACATGCTCTCTTATTGCCTCAAGATATGGGAATACCTTCTTTTCGTATTCAAAGGCTTTCTCTCTAATATCTTCAATTCTGTTTGCATATTTTCTCTCTAAGGTCATATCCTTAACCATTGCCTTAATGGAAGTGACATGTTCGGAGATTTCCTTTACAAGATTCTTTCTTGCTAATGATAATTGGTCAAACTCCTCTTCTGGGAAAATCTGTTTCATCCCTAAAAGGTTTTTCAAAAGACGATTCTGATAAATCAATGCAGTAGGTACAATATGATTAATGGTTAAATCACCCAATACCCTACTTTCAATTTGTATCTTCTTTACATATTTCTCCATCTCTACCTCAATACGGCTCTTTAATTCCCTTTCGTTTAATATCCCTTCTCCTATTAAAACCTCTTTAGAATACTCAGTTTCGTATTTTAAAATCGCCTCAGGTACTGAATTAATATTTGTCAATCCTCTTTTAGTAGCTTCTTCTTTCCAATTCTCAGAATAACCATCTCCCTCGAAACAAATTGATTTTGACTCCTCAATCATTTTCTTTAAAACTCTAAAAACAGATTCTTCTACTCCAAGCCCATTCTTAACCTGCTCATCTACCTCATCTCTGAAAATATTTAATTGATGTGCCATAGCAGAATTAATAACTATCATTGGAGCAGCACAATTGGATGAAGAGCCTGCCGCTCTAAATTCAAATCTATTTCCAGTAAATGCAAAAGGAGATGTTCTATTCCTATCTGTATTATCTATAAATATTTCTGGTATCCTTCCTATTCCAAGCTTTAAGGCTGTTTTCTCTTCTTGAGTCATTTTCTTATCTCCGACATATTCAACCAATTCATCCAACATCTTTGTAAGATACTTTCCAAGAAATACAGACATAATAGAAGGAGGAGCCTCATTTGCTCCCAGACGATGAAGATTGGTAGCACTTACTATTGAGGCTCTAAGAAGGTCTTGGTTCTTGTAAACCATCATCATTGCATTTACAATAAAGGTAATAAACAACATATTTGCCTTAGGATTCTTACCTGGAGCAAATAGGTTAATTCCAGTATTAGTTTGTAAAGACCAGTTATTATGTTTTCCTGAACCGTTTATTCCACTAAAAGGTTTTTCATGGAAGAGTACAGAGAAATTATGTTGTTTTCCTATCCTTTTCATAAGATCCATTACCAATTGGTTATGGTCATTGGCAAGATTTGCATCTTCAAATATTGGTGCAAGCTCAAATTGGTTTGGGGCTACCTCGTTATGTCTTGTCTTTAGAGGTATTCCTAATTTATGGCATTCTATTTCCAAATCCTTCATAAAGGAAGTAACCCTTGGAGGAATAGAGCCAAAATAATGATCATCTAATTGTTGGTCCTTGGCAGAGGAATGTCCCATTAATGTTCTACCAGTTAAGCATAAATCAGGTCTTGCATTATAGAGAGCAGAATCGACAAGGAAGTATTCTTGCTCCCACCCAAGATTAACACTAACCTTATTAATATTCTTATCAAATAATTGGGCAACCCTTGTTGCTGCCTTATCAACAGAGTTTAAAGCCTTAAGTAAAGGAGTTTTGTAGTCAAGTGCATCGCCCGTATAGGAAACAAATATTGTTGGGATACAAAGGGTTTCATCTACAATAAAAGCTGGAGAAGATACATCCCAAGCTGTATATCCCCTTGCTTCAAAGGTATTTCTAATTCCTCCATTAGGGAAAGAAGAAGCATCAGGCTCTTGTTGTATTAAGAGTTTGCCTGAAAATCTTTCTATAACATCTCCCTCATCGCTGAAATCTATAAAACCATCATGTTTCTCTGCAGTTCCTTCGGTTAGGGGTTGAAACCAGTGAGTATAATGAGTAGCCCCAAAGCTCTTAGCCCAATTTCTCATCCCATTGGCAATCAAATCTGCCTTCTCTCTTGTAATTGGAATGGAGTTCTCGATAGCATCCACAACTGCCTTATATGCTTCTTTTGGAAGATATTCCTGCATTGTTTTTCTATCAAATACTCTTGAAGAATAATAATCCGATAGCTTATTTGAAGGAAGCTTAACCTCTACTGGCTTACGGGTTGAGAGCTCGTTTAAGGCAATAAATCTCATTTTAGACATATATCACTAAGTTTTTGTTTTGGAATAGAAATCCCAAATAATTATTCCGCAGGTAATAGAAACATTGAGCGAGTGTTTAGTTCCAAACTGAGGTATTTCAATTACTCCATTAGAAAAGTTTACTACCTCTTGGTCAACGCCCTCAACCTCATTTCCTAATATAAATGCATATTTCTTATCTCTTTGTGGAGTAAAGGAATCTAACATCTCACTACCTTTTGTCTGCTCTATTGAATAAACCATATAGTCTTTTTCTTGCAACTCTTTAACAAGTTCTAAAGTAGAGTTTCTTTGCTCCCAAGCCACTGTTTCTGTTGCTCCAAGAGCTGTCTTTTGTATTTCTCTATGAGGGGGAGTTGGTGTAATTCCACAAAGATATATTTTTTCTATTCTAAAAGCATCAGAGGTTCTAAATACAGAACCTACATTATTCATGCTTCTTACATTATCAAGTATTATTACCAATGGGAGTTTGTCCAATTCTTGAAATTCTTTTGGACTTATTCTATTTAATGCCTCTAAAGATAGTTTCTCTCTATTCATTTATTCTAATTCCTAATTCTCTAAAACCCTTATCGGTTTCTAATAATGGTATAATAAATTTCACTTCTTTCTTAATCAATAAACTTTTTGGCTCAATACTCCAAACCTCTCCCACTCTAAGATGTTTAATATCCTCTGGGATAATATCTGTAACTACTTCCTTAAATTCTTCCAAACCTGTTTCATCATTATAGACTGCAACCTTCGATTTCTCAACAAATAAGTCATCAATTTCCTTAGGAGAAAGAAATTTGCTACCGTTTGAACGAAGGATAGAAGGATGTCTTGACCTTGCTTTTTCAAAAATACTTGTAGTAAATGGATTTAAGACTGGATATTTAAGCAAATGAAGAAAGAGAATAGTATCTGGAATTAAGAAATCATTGCTTGAGGTAGTAGTAGTTTCTTCTGGGAATATCCAGAACATATTAAACTTAACGGTGTCAATATCCTTTGCTAAGAAATCCTTATATCTTATTATTATAGGACTATATGCCTTTACTTTTTTCTCAAGCTTAAGAGTTTTATAATTATAGTTTACAAATTCTTCAAATTCATATTCAGAGATATAAGGAATAATATAATCTAAGATTGAATCCTTTGGGACTATCTTTCCTGAGGCTTTTTTCTCAAATTCTATTAGAGAATTAATAAGAGTATCGAAATTCATTTCTCTTTTTCTCTTATCATATATCTTAACATTTTTCTTCTTTACTCCATCAATTATTATATTGGCTAACTCTTCTCGGAAATAACCAGTAATATGTTCAAATTTTCTTGGATTAAGAACTTGGTACATTTCCCATTCTGGATTAAACACTCCAACCTTTCTGTATTCATGTTCTATTGAATAGTCTTGTGCTGAAAGTTGAAGAAGAGAAATGCAAAGAAGAAAAAATAATACGACTCTCTTTATCATAATCCCGCCTTTCTTCTAATATAGTAAATAGGCATTAAGCCTCTTAACTCATTATCCAAACCAAGAATTTCTATCATTGGAGAAATATAATTCACATTCTTGGAAAAGGAAAAAGTATTCTTATCAAAATACCACTCCTCTCCAAATCTTAGATAGGTAATATTATCCACTGTGTACTGAGTTTTGATTATAGTATCCTTCTCAATAATATTTGAATTCTTATCTTCAAGCACTAATGTTGTCGAAACCTCATAATCCCTTCTTTTCTTAATATCCAAACGTGCAAGAGGTTCGGAGGATATTGGCTGAGAATAAACTTTTATCTTCCCTTCTTGAGCTGAATTAATAAAGGAATTAAAATAAGGGAAAGAATACTCAGGCTCTAAATGAGAATCCCACCAATGGTAAGGAGTCTTATTATAAATTGGTATAGTGAATTGAATATTCCTTACAACACAGAGAGTATCTAATTTCAAATCGCTTTTCTTTGGATATACCCAACCTAATTCAAATCTAAACCCTTGAGTGGTTTTCATCTCAGTATCCTTATTTCCTAAATCAATAATTATAATAGAATCTCTTTTAATTATAGGGTTAAATGCTAATACCTTTTTCTCAATTAATAGATTATCCTGATTATAATACCATTCTTCCATAAACTTAATAGCCCTAATCTCATTCTCAAATATTTGTTCTATTTGCTTAGAGTTTAAACTATCATTATAATATTGGAAATAAGACTTCTTTAACCTATTAATTAAGCTATCATTTTTAATCTTTCCCAAGACAAGGTCAATACTCTCCCACCAAAATCTTCTATCAACCTGGAAATTATAAACGATAGAATCCTTAGCCCCAGCATTCTCTATCTTAGGACTAAGGATTTCTACCTCATATACTATCTTCTTGCTTAATAATCTCTCTTGTGCCTTGGCTGAAAAAGAAATTGCCAGTAGAATAAGTATAAATAAAATTTTATTTCGACTCATCCTTTGAGTTTCTAATAAGTATCTCATCAATCATTCCATATTCCTTTGCTTCTTTTGCTGTCATCCAAAAGTCTCTGTCTCCATCTGATTCTACCTTTTTAATTGTTTGACCGCTATGCTTTGAAATAATTGTGTAAAGTTCTTTCTTTGTCTTGATTATCTCTTTTGCTGCAATCTCAATATCCGATGCCTGCCCTTGAGCTCCTCCAAGTGGTTGGTGAATCATTACTCTTGAATGTTCAAGCGATGAACGTTTGCCCTTAGCCCCTGCACATAGCAATACAGAACCCATTGAGGCTGCAAGACCTGTACAAATTGTTGCAACATCAGGACGAATATACTGCATAGTATCGTAGATTCCCAATCCTGCATGAACATATCCTCCAGGAGAATTTAGATAGATTTGTATATCTCTCTTTGAATCCACACTCTCTAAGAATAATAATTGTGCCTGAATTATATTTGCAACATCATCGTCAATTGCTGTTCCCAAAAATATAATCCTCTCCATCATCAAACGAGAGAAAACATCCATCTGAGCAACATTTAACTGACGCTCTTCAATAATTGTTGGGTTTATATAAGCATTCTTCTCGAAATGTGAAGCATAACGAGAGTATGTAATACTATTAATATTTCTGTGTTTAGTTGCGTAAAGCTTAAATTCCTTATTAAAATCTTTCATTCCTAATATTTTTATTTATTTATTATTTCTCTGTATCAACTGAAATTTCGTTTTCAGTATTTTCTTTTCTTTCTTTTCTTTTATACTTAACCTCAACTACAATATCATCTCTAAGATGAAACGATGCCTCGCTAAATTTGCTTTTTAATTCCGGAGATGCTTTAAATAATGGATAAAACCTTGTTACTGTATCAGCTGTTACCTCCTGCGGAGTATCGCAAGCCTTTGCATTAAATCCAGGAAATAAACTTCCAAGAGGGTCTAAATTAACTCTATGACCAACTGTCAACAAATTACCAGCAATTTCTAACATTTGATAGAAACCATTGACCAAATCTCCTCCAGTAAGACCAGATTGTTCTTCAACCATTTCAGCAATTAATTTAATAGTAACTATCTCTCCTCTATGCATATAAGCTACATATTTATCAACGGTAACTCCATTAACATTGACTTTTATCTTCTTTTTAAAATATAATGGCATAAGTCTATTTTTTTATATTGTTTATACTAATCTCCGTCCTATAACTTCAATATTTCGTCCTATAACTTCCTTTTTCTATAACCAGACTTCTTAATCCCGCTTGTAAAGCCGGTTTACAAGTCTGTAAAGCGGCTTTACAAGTCTGTAAACCGGCTTTACATAAGCAAATATAGAAGTTTAAATTCCAAATAAAGAACTCTCCTGACGAAATATAGAAGTCTTATGATGAAATAAAGAACTCTTGTGATAAGAATACTACTTATTCCTATGCATTAACTTATCTGCAAATTTAATAAGATTTGTCTTATTCTCATCATTTACAGAGATTTTTTCTAAACTTTCCTTTGCCTTATCGTTATACTCTTTCATTAAATCCTTAGATATTCTTCGGATATCTAATTTCTCATATATCTCTCTTACCCTTGTTTCTTTATATTCTTTTTCTATTGGTTTGGAATATAAATCTATTAATTCCTTTCTGTCTTCAGGGCTTGCTAATTCGAGGGCTTTTAGATATAGAAAAGTTTTCTTATTATCCGCAATATCGGTTCCCGTTACCTTTCCAAATTCTTCTAAATTGCTCCAGCAATCAAGTATATCGTCCTGCAATTGGAAGGCTATTCCTATATATTCTCCAAATTGGTAAAGCAATTCAAGGTCTTGTTTGCTCGCCCCTGCACATATTCCTCCCATTTTAAGGGAAGTGGCTAAGAGAACTGAGGTTTTAAGACGAATCATTTCAATATACTCATCAATGCTTACATTATCCCTTGTTTCGAAACTCATATCCATCGACTGCCCTTGGCATACCTCAACGGAGGCTCGGTTCAATTCCTTTAAAAGTTCAATTCTCTGCTCCGAAGTAGATAATTTATCAAACTCCGCTGAGTTAATTATATAGTAATTGGAAAGAGCGAACATTGTGTCGCCTGAAAGTATAGCTGAATTTGTTCCAAACTTCTTATAAACTGTTTCAACCCCTCTTCTAAGTGGAGAATTATCCATAATATCATCGTGCAATAGGGTGAAATTATGAAGTATTTCTATTGAATATGCTGGATATTCTGCTAAAAGGAGGTCACCCTCAAACAGGTCTGCTCCCATTAGGGTTAGAAGGGGTCTAATCCTCTTTCCTTTCTGGCTTATTGCGTATTGGATAGGGGCGTATAATTCCTTTGGTTCTTGATTAAGGGACTTATTAAAGAAATTATCCTCTGTGGTTATAAACAATTTATCTATTCTCTCTTGGAGATTCTCTATACTATGCATGATTAAATATATTTTATTATCTGTTCACAAATAAATTTACCTGCTCTTGCATCTCCAAATATCTTTGGATAATTGGTAGGTGGTTTTGATATATAATAATTTGCTTCTTTTATTATTCTATCGTAATCGCTATCGACCAATCTTGCACAATTATTCTCTACAATCTCTACCCATTCTGTTTCTGGTCTTAGAATTATACAAGGTGTTTCAAGGAAATATGCTTCTTTCTGTACTCCTCCCGAATCGGTTATTACGAGTTTGGCAGTGGATTCCAAGTAAATCATATCTAAGAAAGGAAGTGGAGGAAGTATTTCAATTTTCTTGGTTCTGCTTAATTGGGAATAAACCTCTGGATGAAGATTAGATTTAAGATATTTCTTGGTTCTTGGATGTAGTGGCAGGATTATTCTTTCCTTTTTTGCTAATTCCAAGAGGGCTTTAAATATTGAATTTAATCTATATGGGTCATCGGTATTTGCGTTACGGTGAATTGTGCAAAGGATAAAATCCTTCTTATACTTTAGAAAGAATTCTTTTATCTTATCTATACTCTCATTTATCATTTGAGAGAAGTAAATAGTATTATCGTACATGATATCGCCGCAATGATAGATATTAGGGAAATCCATATTTGGCTTTTCATGTATTTCCATTGAGAATCCTTCGTTTAAAAGATTTTTTATCCCTGATAGGGTTGGAGAAAACAAAAGGGTGGAAACATGGTCTGCCATAATACGATTTATCTCCTCCGGCATTGTTTTATTGAATGAACGCAATCCAGCTTCGATATGTATTACTGGGACTAAGAGTTTTGATGCTGCAAGAGCTGCTGCAAGGGTTGAATTAGTATCTCCGTAAACTACAACTGCATTCGGGCTTTCATCTATTAGTGCTTTTTCTATTCCCTCAATCATCTTGGCTGTTTGTACTCCATGGGAAGAAGAGCCTACATTTAGATTATATTTTGGTTTTGGAATTGATAATTCTTCAAAGAAAACTCTTGACATGTTTTCATCATAATGCTGTCCTGTATGGAGAATTACTTCTTGAATCCTATCATAATACTCCTCACTAATTGCTCTTGATAATGCTGAGGATTTAATTATCTGTGGTCTTGCTCCAATTATTGTTAAGATCTTTATCATCTTGCTTTCTCTAATGTTTTTCTTATTTAGTTTCCTCTAATAATTCTTTATTTATATCCAAAGGGTTATATTTCTTGCCTTCCTTGCACTCTGAATATACTGATTTGTTTGAACAATGGCAAAAGGTTTTCTCTCCTGTATAAGGGTCTGCTGAGCTACAACCTTTTTTAAATTCTCCATTCTTTTTGAAAAACATCTTTACTCCAAAAAATGCAAAGCATAGAAGAAGTATTACTGCTGTAATTCCGAATAATATTAATATTGTTTCCATCTTGTTTTATTTTTTTTTGCCTCTAATATATTTAGGCAGTACTCGCAATATAACATATATTAGAATCATTGTGATTACTACTGTTATAAATGCAATTATATTTATTATTGTCTTATCCATTACTCAGGGTTTTTGGTATCTATTATTATTGTAACAGGACCATCGTTAATAAGCTCTACCTTCATATCTGCTCCAAATTCTCCTGTCTTAATTTCTCTATCTGTTTCTTTTTCCAATTCAGAAATAAACTTCTTATATAAAGGTATTGCATAATCGGGTTTTGATGCTCTTATATAGGTTGGTCTATTTCCTTTCTTTGTACTTGCATGGAGGGTGAACTGACTTACTAATAGGATTTCTCCATTAATATCCTTAACGCTAAGGTTCATTACTCCATTCTCATCATCAAATATCCTTAGTTTAGATATCTTTTTGCATAGATAATCAATATCATTATCCCCATCCTCATCCTCAATTCCCAAAAGAACTAATAAACCCTTTTCTATACTTGAGTATAATTTATTATCAATTCCTACACTTGCTCTCTCTACTCTTTGAACAACAACCCTCATCTAATCATCCTCCCATTTCTCTATCCTTAATTCCTCTCCATTTAGGATTTTAAGGTAATTAATATATCTTTCCATACTTATTTCTCCTTCTTCCACAGCTTTTTTAATTGCACATCCTGGTTCGTGCTCGTGGGTACAATTATAAAACCTGCAACCATCTAAACGCATTTTCATCTCTGGATAATATAATCCTATCTCTTCTTTTTTAAAATCAAAGACTCCAAATTCTTTAATTCCGGGAGTATCAATAATATCTCCTCCAAAACTAAGTGGGAACATTTCTGCAAAGGTTGTTGTATGCTTCCCCTTTAAATGATATTGGGATATTTCTCCTGTTCTTAGGTTTAGATTATTATCAATTGAATTAATCAATGCACTCTTCCCTACTCCGCTATGTCCTGATAATAATGTTGTCTTGCCTTGCATCCTTTCTTTAATCAATTCTATATTATCTCCTCTTAGGGCTGAGGTCTCGATACAATCATATCCAATATTTCGATAAATATCCATAAACTCCTTAGCATATTCCCTTACCTGCGTATCATATAGGTCAATCTTATTAAAGATAATTATTGTGGGAATATCGTATGCTTGAGTTGTAAGAAGGAATCTATCTATAAATCCTGTTGAAGTTCTTGGAAGGATAAGGGTTGCAATTAAAAATGCTTGGTCAACATTAGATGCTATTATATGGGAACGTTTCGAAAGATTGGTTGAACGACGTATTAGGTAGTTTTTCCTTGGGTGGATATTGGTTATTACTCCGTATGATGTTGTTGTTGGAGGTATAAAGTCCACAACATCTCCAACAGAAACAGGATTAGTGGTTTTAATTCCCCTAACCCTAAAATTCCCCCTTATAAGACATTCAAGTATTTCTCCCTGATTTGACCTTATAGTATAATGACTTCCCGTAGTTCTAATTACTCTTCCTGTTTCCATATAATTAATTGCAAAATTACTAATTTTCCGCCACTAAACCGAGATTTTAAATATATAAATAATAACCTCAAATTTGGAAGAAAAAGAAACTAATTATATATTTGCAAAATAAACTTGCTAAATATGAAAACTAAAACTTTAGATTATTTAATGGACATAATTCTTGGATTTACCCTTGTTATTGTCTTAAGGTCTCTTACCAATACAAGCACTATCGATTACAGTTCTGTATTTTATTATTCATTAATCCCTTTACTGCTTTCTCTTGGTGTTGCACTATGGGAGGGACTTATGGAATATCTTAATAAAAAGAGTTTTATCGCAATAGGATTAGTAATAGCATTTATCTTATACAGACTCTTTATAGTAAAAGACGAAATGTTTTTAACCCTAAGCATTCTTAATCTAATCTGTTCAATCTCCTTAATAACCTTCTATTCTATTAAGAGAATAGATAACGCAAAAAAAGAGAAAGAATAAAATAAGGGAGTTGATTTCAATTGCTCAACTCCCTTATAATTTTATTCATTTCTTTACTACAAAGAAGATATCCTAATTCTTAATAATCTTCTTCCTAATAACCCCATTTTCAGTATTAACCCCAAGAATATAAACCCCATTTACAAAAGAAGAAATATCAATTACCTCCTCCATTGAATTAACCACACTATAATATACCCTTTGCCCAAGTGAATTAAATATCTCAATTGAATTAATAATATTCTCCGAACTTATATTTACTTCGCTATTTGATGGATTTGGATAAATGGTAATTGAATTATCTTCTACTATGCTTTCAACTCCCATTAAAGGGGTTATACAATCATTACCTCCATGTGAATAATTTGAGTAAAGTAAATCTCCATTATGAATATAACAACGAGTATTCCCCCAAAAATCACCAGTAGTTATATGAAAAGGGAAGAACAAACCTTCTCTGTTTCCAATACCCTCAATCCAAAAACCAACAATACTACCTCCAATAGTTTGTATCGTAAACCTTCTTCTTTCTATTCCATTATTATTTATAGTGTCTATATTTGCAACATTCAAAATAATTTGAGGGTTCATATTGAAATATCCTATAGGGAGCGTATCTCCAACTGAAAGAGAAAAATCATATATCATCTCATTTAGTTCTTGTATTCCATTAGGACTGTCATCCATATCTCTATATCCGTTAAGCCCTCTGTAAAAAACTTGTTTTTGAGAGTTTTCTCTTAAGCCTCCAATATAAGTTGCTGTTGATGGATTAAATTCAACACTCCTATAAAAGTATAGTTTTTTATACGTTTCATTATCAATTATTGTATCCTCATCTGTAAGAGCAAATCTCTTAAATCTATAAGCTTGATCATCATATCCATAATAGCCTTTGTCACAAGTCCATAATTGTAATCCTGGTTTAACCAAAGGGATATATTCATAATCTTGTGCTGAAACACTAAAAGATATTAGGGTAATAACTACTCCTATTACTAATTTATAAACTTGTGTTTTCATAACTTATAGATTTAGTTCTTAATAATCTTCTTCCTAATAACCCCATTCTCAGTATTTACCCCAAGAATATAAACTCCATTGGTAAAAGAAGAAATATCAATTGTCTTCTCCATTGAATTTACCACACTATAATAAACCCTCTGCCCAAGTGAATTAAATATCTCTATTGAATTAATTATACTCTCCGAACTGATATTTACTTCGGTATTTGTCGGATTAGGATAAAGGGTTATTGAATTATCTTCTACTATACTTTCAATTCCCATTAAAGGGGTTATGCAATCATTACCTCCATGTGAATAATTTGAGTAAAGTAAATCTCCATTATGAATATAACAACGAGTTACACTCCATGCGTCAGTATGACCAATAGAAGGTCTCACATATATCCCCTCTGGATTGCCAATCCCTTCTATCCAATCTCCACCTAATAAATCATATGGGAAAGGCCTAATTGTAAATTTTCTTCTTGGAATCCCGTTATAATTAATAGTGTCAATAGATTCGACTGCAAATGTAAAAGAAACCATACCGAATGTATCTCCTACAGAAAGAGAAAAAAAAGAAACCATACCGAATGTATCTCCTACAGAAAGAGAAAAATCGTATAATAATACCTCATTATTAATTGAATGATAATCTCCTCTAAAAAACACCTGTCTTTGAGGTGTTTCTCTCATTGCTCCAAAATATTCTGCAGTAAGTGGATTAAATTCTATATCTGTAAACTCATATATTTTTTTATAGGTTATATTCTCTATTATAGTATCTTCTTCAGTAAGAGCATATCTCCTAAACTTATACGCTTCGTCATCATGGCCAGCATAGCCTCGGTCGTGAGTCCAAATTTGCAAACCTGGTTTTACAATTGGAATATACTCATAATCTTGTGCAGAAGCACTAAATGATATTAGAGTAATAATTACTCCTATTACTAATTTATAAACGTTTGTTTTCATTTCTTTTTCTTTTTTTTATTTATTCAATTCTAATATCTAATGTTGAACCAAGTTTAACTTCTGAATCTCCAGAAATTTCTACAAATTACTTAGATATTTGTTGTATGGTATATGTGTTGTTTTCTTTATTTGTTCAATAAAGATTTTACAATTTGGATTGTACTTAATACTCCTCTAACTTGGAAAATAATTTATATTAAGCTTTTTATGTTTTCTTGAGTATGGGGAGTTTGTTGATGTGTTAGGGATTAATTATACATCACTCCCCTTAACGCCCCTAAGGAAAATAGAAGAATCTTCTTTTGTCTTAGCAAATTGAAATAATATAGTGAAGGGAATGAGTTTTTATTTATAATTTTATCAGATAGAACACATAATAAATACATCAAAGAAAGCTTGAGCTTTGTTCTTTTGAGCAAGTTCTGCATTTGATTTATTATGTTTCTATTTTCTTTCATCTCTTATTTAATAGAAATATCTTGATTTGCAAAGGTATAATAATATTTTTGAGATATCATAATATTTATGAGTATTTAACTTTTTATTATTCTGATTTGTTATTTATTATCCAATAATTATATTGCAATCTACCATAATTTCGACGCTATGTGGCTTTTGGGGAATATTGGGAATTGGAATCAAATTACAGCGAAATGGAATCAAATTACAGAAAACTAACTCTTGATTCTAAAAAAATAGAATCAAATTACATTTTCGTAGAATCAAGAGTTAGGTCTCTTAACTTAGATGTTAATTAAGCAGGGGTTAAAGATATGTAAATTTCATATCAAGATATTAATTGTGCATGATTAATCGAAATGATTAAGCCTTGTATATGCTTAGTTTTTAAAAATTCTCGTATCTTTGCAAGTTGCTATTAATAGGGCAGAGAAATTAGAAAGAAGAAATATAAGTAGATGAAGAATATCAGGAATTTTTGTATAATTGCACATATTGACCATGGGAAAAGCACCTTGGCTGACAGACTCTTAGAATTTACTAAGACTGTTTCCTCAAGGGATATGGAGAATCAGGTTTTGGATAATATGGACCTTGAAAAAGAAAGAGGAATCACTATCAAATCCCATGCTATCCAAATGGAATATCTTTATAAGGGAGAGAAATACTACCTTAACCTTATCGATACTCCCGGTCATGTGGACTTTAGTTATGAAGTTTCCCGCTCTATTGCTGCCTGTGAGGGTGCATTATTGATTATCGACTCTACTCAGGGTATTCAAGCCCAAACAATCTCAAACCTATATCAAGCAATTGATAATAATCTTGAGATTATCCCTATTCTTAATAAGATGGACCTGCCAAATTCCATGCCTGAGGAAGTTAGCGACCAGATTATAGACCTTATAGGATGTGATATAGATGATATCATTCCCGCTTCAGGCAAAACAGGACTTGGAGTAGAAAAGATTTTGGAAAGAATTATTGAAAGAGTACCTCATCCAAAGGGAGATGAAAATGCTCCTTTGCAAGCCCTAATCTTCGATTCTGTTTTTAATAGTTTTAGAGGTATAATTTCCTATTTCAGAATTATGAATGGGTCGTTAAGTAAAGGTGAAAGGGTGAAATTTGTAAACACTGGGAAGGAATATAATGCAGATGAGATAGGAGTTTTGAAACTTAAGCCAGAGCCAAGAACAACATTATCTGTTGGAGATGTTGGATATATTATTTCAGGAATAAAAACCTCGAAAGAGGTTAAGGTTGGAGATACTATTACCACTGTAGAAAACCCTTGCAAGGAAGCTATTGCAGGATTTGAGAATGTTAAGCCAATGGTTTTTGCTGGGATTTATCCAGTAGATGCAGATGACTATGAAGAATTAAGAGCCTCTATTGAAAAGCTACAACTTAACGATGCCAGCCTAACCTTCGAACCAGAAAGTTCATTAGCCCTTGGGTTTGGATTCCGTTGCGGTTTCCTTGGATTATTGCATATGGAGATTGTTCAGGAAAGACTTACAAGAGAGTTTAATATAGATGTAATCACAACAGTTCCTAACGTAAACTATAAGGTACATACCAATAAGGGAGAAATACTTGATGTATATAATCCAAGTGGTTTGCCTGAACCTAATTATATAAACTTTATTGAAGAGCCTTATATTATAGCTTCAATTATAACAAAGTCAGAATATATTGGGGCTATTCTAACACTTTGTATTGATAAGAGAGGAATACTTAAAAACCAAACCTACCTAACAAGCGATAGGGCTGAGATAGTATTCGAGATGCCATTAGGAGAGATTGTATTTGATTTCTATGATAAACTAAAATCCATATCAAAGGGTTATGCATCCTTCGACTATCATCCCTTGGATTTCAAACCTTCAAAACTTGTTAGATTAGAAATCCTCCTTAATGGAGACCCAGTAGATGCTCTTTCTGCTCTTACTCACTTCGACAATGCCTATCCGCTTGGGAGAAAGATGTGTGAAAAGCTTAAGGAATTAATCCCAAGGCAACAGTTCGATATTGCAATACAGGCAGCAATTGGGTCTAAGATTATTGCAAGAGAAACCGTTAAGGCTGTTAGAAAAGACGTAACTGCAAAATGTTATGGAGGGGATATTTCTCGTAAGCGTAAACTATTGGAAAAACAAAAGGAAGGGAAGAAGAGGATGCGTCAGGTAGGTAATGTGGAAGTTCCACAATCGGCTTTCCTTGCAGTATTGAAACTTGATTAATAAATAAAAAAAACATAGAATTATGACTATAACACTTTTTATTATCCTCTCTCTAAGCTTTCTTATAGCTTTGTTTATTATAAGCCTTTATAATATTAAATCATTAAAGAGATTTATTGAGAACGAAGAGAAAATGAAATTGCTTGAACTTAAGAAGATAAAGGATAAGGAGGTTACGAATATTATCACCCCTATTCAGCTTCAGGCATACGAACGTCTTATTATGTTTTTAGAAAGGATTGACCCAAACTCATTAGTTCTTCGTTGTTTCCAACCAGGAATGGATACTCATCTCTTTAAGGATGTAATGATTCAAAATATTAGAAACGAGTTTGAGTATAATCAATCCCAACAACTATATATTTCTTCCCAAGCTTGGAGCCATGTGAAAAACGCAAAGGAAGAAACAATTAGCTTAATAAATAATCTATACTCTAATAATAAAGAGGAAGTAAATCCAACAAGCTTTGCTGGGAAACTATTAGAAAGCCTTGGAGGAAAGAAAACCCCAACCGAAAGAGCATCAGAATTTCTTAAAGAAGAACTAAGAAATAGATTTAAATAGAAAAACCAAAGAGAATTATGACAGTAAGAGAATTATCAGAAAAACTAAACCTTAGAGTCATTTCTGGCGAAAAAGGATTAGATAATAAGATAGATGGAGGATATACCTCTGATTTATTAAGTGATGTTATGGGTAATGCAGAGATGGGACAATTGTGGATAACCCTTCAAACTCATAAGAATATTATGGCAATAGCATCCTTAAAAGAACTTGCTTGTATTGTACTTGTAAAAGACCTTGAACCAAATGCAGACACAATAGAACAAAGCAATGAAGAGGGCATCCCAATTCTTTCGACCAGCAAAGAAGCATTTGAAATAACTGGAGAGATCTATTCATTACTACAATAAAGTAATGCAATCCTTTAAGGCCGACTTGCATATTCACACTGTTCTTTCGCCTTGTGGTGATTTGGAAATGAGTCCCACTAATATTATTGCTAAGGCTAAGGAGAAGCAATTGGATTGTATTGCAATAACCGACCATAATTCTACTCTTCACTGTAAACTAACCAAAGAATTAGGAGAAAAAGAAGGTATTTTAGTTATAATGGGAGCTGAGGTAACCTCTAAGGAAGAAGCTCACTGTCTTTGTTTCTTTGAGGATGAGGAAAGCTTGGATAAATTTCAAGAATGGCTTGATGAGAAACTCCCAAAAATACCTTTGGATGAAGATAAGTTTGGATACCAATTGGTAGTTAATCAAGATGAAGAGATAATAGACCAAAAAGAGTTTTTATTGATTAATGCAATAGATGCCGACCTTGATACAATCTTTGAAAAGGTGGAATCATTAAATGGTTTATTTGTCCCAGCACATGTTAATAAGGCAGCAAACAGCTTAACCTCTCAATTAGGTTTTGTCCCACCCGATATTAAAGCTCATGCTTTGGAGATATCAAGACATATATCTAAGACTAACTTCTTAAAGAAGAATGCTTATCTAAAGAAATTCCAATTTATACAAGATTCTGACTCTCATTTTATCGACTCCATTGGAGACACCTATTGCAATCTGGTTATGGAAGAGCTTAGCTTTACGGAGTTTCGCCAAGCAATTTGTGGTAAGGATGGACGTTATGTTGAAACAATAATTAATTAGAAATGAAAGACCTTTCACTACATATATTAGATTTACTTCAAAACTCAACAGTTGTTGATTCAACCCTTATTGAATTAGAAATAGAGGATAGCTTAAAGGATAATATTTTCCGCTTTACTATTACCGACAATGGGAGAGGTATGAGTAAAGAATTTCTTGAGAAAGTTACTGACCCTTATAGCACTACTCGAACAACAAGAAAGGTAGGCTTAGGACTTCCTCTTATTAAGATGAACGCTGAGCAGTGCAATGGAGGATTTATAATTGAGAGTGAGTTAGGGAAGGGAACTAAACTATGTTTTTGGTTTGAACATAATAATATCGATCGCCCTCCTATGGGTGATTTAGCTGGAGTGTTTGTTCTAACAATTGCTCAAAACGAAGAGATTCGCTTTATTATGAACTATAAAACAGATAAGGATATATTCTCTTTTGATACTCAAGAAATAAAAGAAGCTCTTGATGGGATACCATTAAATAATAATGATATTATTAAATTCCTAAGAGAAATGATAGAAGAAAATTTAAAAGATATTGAAGCAAACCAGTAAATAAAGATACATATGAAATTAGAAGAAAGAATAAATGCCGATATTAAAGCGGCAATGTTAGCAAAGGAAAAAGAAAAATTAGAAGCTTTAAGAGCAATAAAATCTGCTGTACTATTATTAAAGACAGATAAAAACTTTAAAGGCGAAATAGCAGAAAAGGATGAGATAGCAACTCTTCAAAGACTTGTAAAACAAAGAAAGGAAGCGGCTCTAATGTATAAGGAACAAAACCGTGAGGATCTTTATAATGACGAGATATTCCAAGTGGGGATTATTGAGAAATACCTCCCTGAGCAAATGAGTGAAGATGATATTCGCATTGGTTTGGAAAAGATAATCAAAGAAACCGGAGCAAGCTCTGCTAAGGATATGGGTAAGGTTATGGGTGCTGCTCAAAAAGAATTTGCAGGTAAGGCAGATAATAAAATAGTATCACAAATAGTAAAAGAGTTATTGTCCTAATCTATGCCCAAGAGGATAGAAAAAGAAAAAAGAATTATGGAATTTATGGTAGGGCTATATTGTTCTAAGAAAGAAAAGAATAATAAGCTTTGCCATAACTGCCATGAATTAATCGAATACGCAAAAAAGAGATTGGATAACTGCCCTTTCCAAGAGGGCAAACCCTCATGTAAGAAATGCACTAAACATTGTTATAAGAAAGAATTTCGAGAACAAATAAGAGAAGTAATGCGTTTCTCCGGTCCAAGAATGATTATATATTACCCAAAAGAAGCCCTAAGGCATCTCTTTAAATAATTTCTAAAATGGCTCTAATTCTTTAATGAATTTTTGAAGTTCACAACCTTATCAAAAAAGTCATCATTCTCTCCAAACTCAAAATATCTTGCAACCTTCCCTTTACAAATTTTGCATCTCCCTCTAACAATTATATCACTTATGTGATTAATAACGACCTCTTCAACCTCTATTCCTTCTTTTGCTTCACCTCTACAATTATTACAATATACATGTTTTGCTAATATTGTATTATAAACTTCCATTCTTTCTTCATCAAGAAGAGTCCTTAATTGGAATTGATGAATTTTTACCTCTGCTTTTTTATTCACTTCTGTAAGTCTGTTCTAAATTATAATACAAAGTAAAGCAATTAATCAATTATTACCAAATTCTTTTGATTAAAATGCTCATATATCTGAACATTTACAAATTTGATTTGTTGTGAATATTAATCACCTTTGGTTATAAGAGATTTACTAACTTATTATATTTTTATTATGGAAAAGAAATTAACTTCTACTAATGGTAGACCTGTGGTTGAAAATCAAAATGCTCAGACTGCAGGACAAAGAGGACCAATGTTACTTCAAGATATATGGTTCTTAGAAAAACTTGCTCATTTTGATAGAGAGGTTATCCCCGAAAGAAGAATGCATGCCAAGGGTTCGGGAGCATATGGTAAATTTACCGTAACTCACGATATTACCAAATACACTAAGGCATCCATATTTAAAAATATAGGAAAAGAAACAGAGTGTTTTGTTAGATTCTCTACCGTTGCGGGAGAAAGAGGTGCTGCTGATGCTGAAAGGGATATTAGAGGTTTTGCTATAAAATTCTATACCGATGAGGGTAATTGGGATTTGGTTGGGAATAATACTCCTGTATTCTTTCTTCGTGACCCATTGAAATTCCCAGACCTTAACCATGCTGTAAAAAGAGACCCTAAGACTAATCTTAGAAGTGCAAATAATAATTGGGATTTTTGGACTTCCTTACCAGAGGCTCTTCATCAAGTTACAATTACAATGAGTACTCGTGGTATTCCTTATTCCTATAGACATATGCACGGATTTGGAAGCCATACCTATAGTTTTATTAACTCCGAAAACAAGAGAATTTGGGTTAAATTCCATTTCATTTCCCAACAAGGAATAAAGAATTTAACCGATATGGAAGCTGCTGATATTATTGCTAATGATAGAGAATCAAATCAAAGAGATTTATTTGATAGTATTGAAAAGGGTGATTTCCCACGTTGGAATCTTAAAATACAGCTAATGACCGAAGAACAGGCAAAAACCTATAAATTCAACCCTTTCGATTTGACTAAGGTATGGCTTAAGAAAGACTTCCCATTAATAGATGTTGGGGTATTGGAACTTAATAGAAATCCTGAAAACTATTTTGCCGAAGTTGAACAAGCTGCATTTAATCCTGCTAATATTGTTGAAGGGATTGGGTTCTCTCCTGATAAGATGCTTCAAGGAAGATTATTCTCTTATGGAGATGCTCAAAGGTATCGTTTAGGAGTAAATCACAACCTTATACCTGTAAATCGTCCTCGTTGTCCTTTCCATTCCTATCATAGAGACGGAGCAATGAGGGTTGATGATAATTATGGTGGAACCTTAGGTTACGAACCTAATAGTTATAAAGAGTGGAAGGATAGCCCAGAGAAACAAGAGCCACCTTTAGAAATCAATGGCGATGCTTATCATTATAATGAAAGAGAATATGATAACGACTACTACACCCAACCTGGAATGTTGTTTAGACTTATGAGTCAAGAAGAAAAGCAATGTTTGTTTGAGAATACAGCAAGGAATATGGAGGGATGCGAAGAATTTATCAAGAGAAGACATATTGAAAATTGCTACAAAGCAGACCCAGAATATGGCAAAGGAGTTGCAAATGCTATGAATATAAATATCTCTTAAGAAAATTATTCGCCTATAAATCAAATTTACATCAAGAAAGGATTTAATGGAATCAAGTTTCAAAGAATTCTTTCTTGATTTCATTGAATTCTTTCTTGATTTCAAAGTTTTCTTTCTTGATTCTAATGTTACTATGGTAGCTACCATAGCAGTATTATGGTAGCTATCATCCGGGTGTTATGGTAGCTACCACACGCCTCTTATGGTAGCTACCATAATGTAGTTTTCAAAAATTACTGGATTTTGATGGGAAATAACGAATTCATTTCCTTGTATTTGCAAAGATAATAAAAAATCTCTATTATCAGTAAAAAAACGCTGATTATTTTTACATTTCCAAAATAAATTAGGACTAAATAAATTCAGATTCTGATAATTGCTTGATATTATGGGATAAGAAAAAGGGATTTTAACCTAATATTGTTTTAAAGATTAGCTTTATATCTTTTATTAATGTTCTGGTTTTGACATACTCAAGGCTTAGGGAGATTTTCTTAGGCATAATTTCTTGGATATAGTAGTCCTCTGGATTAGGGTTTTGAGAGAGTAAATCGTTTTCGTTTCTAAAGGTAATTGAAGCAATATCTGTAATGCCTGGCTTTACTTTTAGTATTTCTTTTTGATTATCATCGTATAAATCAACGTATTTCCTAACCTCAGGTCTTGGACCCACCAAAGACATATCTCCCTTTAATACATTTATCAACTGAGGCAATTCGTCTAATTTATATTTCCTAAGTATATAACCAATCTTTGTTATTCTTGGGTCGCGACCATCTTTTCCAATTGATAATAAACCTTTCTTATCGGCATTAACTATCATGGAGCGGAACTTATATACTTTGAAATCTATATTATCCTTTCCTACCCTTGTTTGTTTGTAAAATACTCCTCCCTTGGAGCTAAGAGCAATTAGCAAAGAAATAATAAGAAATATAGGGCTAAGAAGAATTAGCCCTATAAAGGAGAAGATAAAATCAAAAGCTCTCTTCATTTTAAAGAGTTAATGAATAATACCCTTCAACAAGATTTTTTACGATATAATCTATCTGAATATCTGTTAGCTGAGGATAAATTGGTAATGAGATTTCCCTTTTATAATTTTCAAAAGCAACTGGATAGTCTTCTATCTTATATCCCATTTCCTTAAACAGAGTAAGCATTGGCATAGGGATATAGTGAACATTGGTTGCTATATCTCTTTCTGCCATATACTGAATCAATTTATCTCTTTGTTCTTCCGAAATAGGATTAATTCTTAGTGGATATAAATGATAAGAAGTCTTTAGCAATTCAGAATCTTGTTCTGGTAAAATTGCCCAATGGTATTCTTTTAAAAGCTCTGAATATCTTTCATAAACTCTTTTTCTCTCGGAAAGCAAGTAATCATATTTCCTTAGCTGAGCTAATGCAATAGCTGCATTAACATCAGGCATATTTATCTTCATTCCGTGAGCCACTATATCATATCTCCATGCTCCAGCCTGAGTCTTTGTAAAAGCATCCTTTGTTTGACCATTGAGGGAAAGGATTCTCAATTCCTTATACAATTCATCATTATCGAAAGCACTTGGTAGATTTAAACAAATAGCACCTCCTTCGGCAGAGGTAATATTCTTAACAGCATGAAGCGAGAGAACAGTTACGTCTGCTATTTCTGCAACAGTTTTATTCTCAAGCATTGCTCCAAGAGAGTGTGCAGAATCGCTTAGAAGCAAGATGCGACCTAATTTTTCTTGAACACTGCTATTAGCTGTATACTTATCCTTTATCTCCTTCGATTCTATTAAATTCTTAATCCCAATATAGTCGCAAGGAACTCCACCCAAATCGACAGGTATAATAACCTTGGTTTTTGGAGTAATAGCTTTGCGAATTTCGTCTAAGTCAATAGTTAGATTATTAGTAATATCAACCATAATAGGCTTGGCTCCAGCATCCATTACTGCCATTGCAGTTGCACAATAGGTATAGGAAGGAATTATTACCTCATCACCAGGCTTTAGACCTAACCATCTCATAGTTAGAATTGCACCAGAGGTCCATGAATTAACACAATTAACTCTTTTTGCCTTAGTATAAGCTTGCAATTCTTTTTCCAAGCTTGCTACTTTTGGACCAGTAGTTATCCAGCCTGAGAGCAAGGAATCGTTTACTTCATCTATTATATCTTGATCAATAAATGGAGGAGAAAAAGGTATTTTCATAAAAAGAAAAGCTTGATTTAGATAGACATTATTTCTTTTTCCTTTACTACCAATAAGGCATCAGCTTCCTTGATGTATTTATCTGTAATAGTATCTATTTCTTTTTCTACAGTTTTAATCTCATCTTCAGATACTCCTTGGTCTTTAAGCTTCTTAACCTTATCCATAATATTACGTCTTACGTTTCTTATGCTAACCTTTCCATCCTCAATCTCTGCCTTTGCTCTTTTTACTAAATCTCTTCTTCTTTCTTCAGTAACTGGAGGAAGAGTAATTCTAAGAGTATCACCTTCAAATTTTGGAGTAAACCCAAGGTTCGCTGCTAATATTGCTTTATCGATAGGAGAAAGCATAGTTTTTTCCCATGGTTGAATAAGGATTTGCTTTGGATCTGGAGTAGATATATTAGCAACCTGTTCGATTGGAGTTGGATTTCCATAATAATCCACTTTAATTCCCTCAAGCATTGAAGGAGAAGCTTTACCTGCACGTATTTTATGCATTGCTCCATCCAAATGAGATACAGCTCCTGCCATATTTACTTTTGCTTCTTCAATTAATTTTTTTGATAAATCTGTCATAAGGCTTAAAATATTTAAGTTTTATATTTTTATTGCTTTTCTTGTATAAGATTCCGAATTGCCAAACTCCGAAGTATAGGTAAATTTAAAAGTAATTTGTTTGTCAGAGTTAAGCGTTGCCGTTCCCTTTATTGTAAAATCTCCAACTCTTTCATAACTAATAGTAGTAGTAGAATTTACTTTTGCAGTAATAATAAAAGAAGAGTTTAATCCAAACAATTCTCCACTAATCATTAATTCTCTATCATTATTGGGATTTAACCAAATACTTCCTGAGGTTGATTTCTTTTGAGGATAGGTAATCTCTTCTTCAATTTTCCATCTTCCTTCCCATTCTTCACTTGGAGAATATGGGTCAGGAGTACATGAAAGAAAATTAAATACTGATATAAAAATAAGTAATAACCATATAGGTTTTAGACTAATTCTTCGCATACTATTCGATATTTGTATAGATTTTCAATCTGCAAATATAAAGAAAATAACTACTAATCTGCCTATAAAATTGATTAAATCTTAGGTTAGTTGCTAATTAATCAGTAATTTTGAAGCTTTAAAAGCAATAAAAAAATGATTAGAAAACAAATCCCAAATACTATTACTCTGCTTAATCTGCTATCTGGCATACTTTCTATTTATTTACTTTTCAAGACTCAAAACCTTCTCTATCCTTCTCTTTTAATTCTCTTGGGAGCCTTTTTTGATTTCTTCGATGGGATGTTTGCACGAATTCTAAAAGTATCCTCTCCTATTGGAAAGGAATTAGATTCTTTAGCAGATGTAGTTAGTTTTGGAGTTGCCCCAAGCCTTATTGTAGTGGAAATCTTAAATAGGAACTTCCAACAAAATGTTGGAGCATTTTATTATTTAGCATTTATCCCTTTACTTATGGCATTAATGAGTGCTTATAGATTAGCGAAATTTAATTTAGATACAAGACAGGAAGAGAGTTTTATAGGTGTTCCTACTCCTGCTAATGCTATTTTTTGGGTTTCAATTGCTTTAATACAATATTTTGAGCAAACTGGAACTTATTTATGGGGTATTAAACTTGAATTTACTCATAACATATCTTTATTCCTTACTAATTCATATACAATTATAATCCTCTCTCTAATCTTTTCATTTCTTTTGGTTTCAGAACTAAAACTCCTCTCATTGAAATTTAAAAATCTTGGCTGGAAAGATAATAAAGAAAGGTTTATTTTTATTATCATAGCTTTATTTCTTATTTTTGCAATTAACTTTTATGCAATTCCATTCGTAATTGCACTATATATAATAGTATCATTAATATTTAATACATATAAAAGATGAAATTTATCGCGGAAATTGATGTTATGCCTTTAAAAGCTTTATTAGACCCACAAGGCAAAGCTGTTACCTCTTCAATGAAGAATATTGGATTAGAAAAAATCCAAGATGTAAGAATTGGAAAACATATTAGTTTGGAAATAGAGGCAAAAGACAAAGAAGAAGCTTTTAGTCTTGCTGACAGAGCTTGTAAAGAACTTTTGCATAACCCTATTATGGAAAGCTATACACTTCATATTACTGAATAATAAGGAATGGTTTCACAGGGAGTGAATATTAGTATTGAAGACTATAATTATAATTTACCTGAAGAGAAAATAGCAAAATTTCCTTTAGAGATAAGGGATAGAGCAAAACTCCTTGTATTAAGAAATGGGGCAATTTCGAAGAGAGAATTCTTTGAGTTGCCCCAAATTATTGATAAGGACAATCTTTTAATCTACAATAATACTAAGGTTGTTCATGCAAGGCTTTTCTTTAAAAAGGAAACAGGAAGTGTAATTGAGATTTTCTGTCTCGAACCTTATTTGCCTAATGAGATAAATATTGCATTTGCCCAAAGAGAAAAAGGACAGTGGAAGTGTTTTGTTGGGAATAATAAGAAGTGGAAGACTGGGGAATTAGTTAAAAGAGTTACTTATAATAATAAGGAATTAATTCTTAGTGCAAAGAGAATAAAACAAGAGGATAACGCTTGGATTATTGAGTTTAACTGGAATGAGAACTTTAGCTTTGCGGAAATTCTTGGACTAACGGGGGTTATTCCTCTCCCTCCTTATCTTAACAGAGAAGCAATTGAGAGCGATAATTCGGATTACCAAACAATTTATGCTAAGGAAGAGGGCTCTGTTGCAGCTCCTACTGCAGGGCTTCACTTTACTGAACAAACCTTTAATGACCTTAAAGAGAAAGGAATTGAATCAAGGTTTATTACTCTTCACGTTGGAGCAGGAACATTTAAGCCAGTAAGCTCGGAGAATATTTCAGAGCATATAATGCATACCGAAAAGATAGAAATACCTAAAACAGTTATTCAAGATATTATCAATTATATTGATAAAGGAATTACCTGCATTGGGACTACCTCTGTAAGAACAATTGAAAGTCTTTATTGGCATGGAGTAAGGCTAATGGAGAATTGTGATTACGAAAATGAGATTGATATAAAACAATGGGAGCCTTATAATAGGGAGGTAAATATTGAGACTAAGGAGGCTTTAAATGCAATTATCCAAAGAATGGATAAGGAAAAAACTAATCATCTTTATGGGCAAACACAAATTATCATTATGCCTGGCTATAAGTATAGAATAGTAAAGGCAATGGTTACAAATTTCCATCAACCCAAGAGTACATTATTATTATTAGTTTCTGCAATGATTGGAGAAAAATGGAAAGAAGCTTATAAATTTGCTTTGGAAAATGATTTCCGTTTCCTTTCCTTTGGAGACGCTTGTTTATTTGAAAACAATATAGATTAATATGAAATACAAGAGAATATTATTAAAGTTAAGCGGAGAATCGCTTATGGGAGAACAAGCTTATGGGATTTCTCCTGAGGTTTTAGAGCAATATGCTTTAGAAATTAAATCAGCTTTGGAATTAGGATGCCAAATTGGGATTGTAATTGGTGGCGGTAATATTTTCAGAGGTCTTCAAGGAGCTGCTAAGGGAATGGATAGAGTTCAAGGAGACTATATGGGAATGATGGCAACCATTATTAACAGTATGGCAATTCAAGCTGAATTAGAAAAACATGGAGTAAAAACTGAATTATTATCAGGTCTTGCAATTGAACCTATTTGCAGGGAGCATTCAAGAAAGAGAGCAGGCGATGCTCTTAATGATGGAAAGGTTGTAATTATTGGTGGAGGGACAGGAAACCCATATTTCACTACCGATACTGCTTCAGCTCTTCGTGCAATTGAAATGCAAGCTGATGTAATATTAAAAGGGACGAGAGTTGATGGAGTTTATACTGCAGACCCTGAAAAAGACCCAAGTGCAAAGAAATATTCTACCCTTAGCTTTGATGAAGCTCTAAGCAATAGACTAAAGATTATGGATCTTACTGCTTTTGCTCTTTGCCAAGAAAACAATCTCCCAATCTATGTTTTCGATATGAATAAAAAGGGTAATTTATCCAAGGTAATTAGTGGAGAACATATCGGAACTTTGGTATGTTAAAAAATAATTATATCTTTGCCCTGTTTATTTAATACAAGAATAATCAATTAATATATAAGTAATAACAAATTAAAATTAAGATGAGAAAATTAACGTTTTTAGCCTCGCTACTTACATCAATTGTCCTGACATTAGGCATAATGAATGCCAATGCTTGTACAAGTTTTTTGGTTACTAAGGGAGCCTCTAAGGATGGTTCTACTATGATAACCTATGCAGCAGACTCACATACACTTTATGGTGAATTATATTATAATCGTGCTGCTCAATTCCCAGAGGGAACAATGTTGCAAATAGTTGACTGGGACTCTGGTAAGAGCTTAGTTAAGATACCTCAGGTAGCTAATACCTACACAACAGTTGGAAATTCTAACCAATGGGGATTATTTATCACTGAAACAACCTACGGAGGTAGAGATGAACTACACGACCCTAATGGAGGAATCGATTATGGTTCATTAATATATATCACACTTCAAAGAGCAAAGAACGCTCGTGAAGCTATAAAGATTATGACCGAATTTGTAGAAAACTATGGTTATTATTCATCTGGAGAATCTTTCTCAATCTCTGACCCTAACGAGATTTGGATATTAGAAATGATAGGAAAAGGAGAAAAACCTGAAGTAAAATTAGACGCTAATGGTAAGGAAGTTCAAGACAAAAAAGGAAAGACTGTAATAAATAACAAAATCAAAAGAGGAGCTGTTTGGGTAGCTATGAGAATCCCTGATGGATATATCTCAGGTCATGCTAACCATGCTCGTATTACTCAATTCCCTCAAGAAGTTAAGAAAAGCTTTAAATCTATCTCTTCAAATAATATAAAAGAGATATTCCGCCCAGAGGTAGAGGTTGTTTACGCTGCTGATGTTATTGAATTTGCTCGTCATAAGGGTTATTATAATGGAAACGATGCTGATTTCTCTTTCTCTGACACCTATGCTCCTATCACATTCAGTGCTGCAAGAGGTTGCGAAGCAAGAGTTTATTCTGGTTTCTTAAAATGCGACCCTTCAATGAAGAAATACGAATCATACGCTATGGGTCATGACCTAAAGAATCGTATGCCGCTTTGGATTAAGCCTACAAACAAACTATCAGTTCATGATGTTATGGAGCTAATGAGAGATCATTACCAAGGAACTGCTATGGATATGACTAAGGATATTGGTGGTGGTCCATACAATTCTCCTTACCGTTGGAGACCTATGGGTTTTGAGGTAAATGGTGAAAGTTATGTTCATGAAAGAGCTATATCTACTCAACAAACTGGCTTTTCTCTTGTAGGACAGTCAAGAAGCTGGATGCCAGAAGGAGCAAAAGGAATCCTTTGGTTTGGAGTTGATGATACATATTCTACTGTTTATGTTCCAATGTATTCAAGCCTAACTCAGGTTCCTGAATGCTTTAGAGTAGGTAATGGAAATATGGTTACATATTCCGAAACCTCTGCTTTCTGGTTATTCAACCTTGTTACAAACCTTACTTACGGACGTTATTCTGATATGATTAAGGACGTTAGAGCAAAACAATTTGAATTAGAATCAAGATTTATTTCTGAGGTTGAGGCTTTGGATAAGAAATTAATTGCAATGGCAAATGAGAACAAAGCAGACCAAATTAACAGTGAAATAACTCGATTCTCAAATAGAAAATCTGAAGAAACTTTCTCAACATGGAAAACACTAAGTCAATACTTACTCGTTAAGTATATGGATGGTAATATCAAGAAAGAAAAAGATGGTCGTTTTGAAGAAAGCGAGTATAGAAAAGGTCAAAACGTATTCCCTATGCAACCTCACTATAATAAGAAATGGTTAGAAACAATAGTGAAAGACCACGGAGAAACTATAAAGGTTCCTAAAAAATAAACCTATTAATCAATATTTATGGACTCCATCTTAGGTTAAAATCTAAGATGGAGTTTTTTTATTCCAATAAATCAAAGATTTAAACTAATAGAACTAAGAAAGGAAAAAATGGATTTTGAATCCAATCTCATATAACCGCATTATATTCTCAGTATAATGCCATTATTTGCCCGAAATAACCGCATTATATTGCAAGTATAATGGCATTATATCGTCCATATAATGGCATTATATTAGAATGAAATCAAATTACATTTTTTTGGAACTTGATTTCCTTAGTTTAAAACCTTATTCCCTTGGCTTTATTCGAACAAAATTCTATTCAAAATTGTTTGTTATTAGATTCCTTTATTAATATGAAAGGAGAATTATTATATTTACTAACAAAAAAACTAATTAAAGATGAATATAAGAAGCTTTTTAGGTTATACAAGTTCAAATAACCTAATCTCTTTTGGATTACTACTATTTCGTTTAGTAGTTGGAGGTTTAATGCTTACTCATGGCATTCCTAAACTTATGAATTTTGCTGAGCTTTCTCAGGTTTTCCCCGATTTATTGGGAATTGGTAGCAAGTGGAATTTAATCCTTGTAATTTTTGCAGAACTTGGTTGTGCAATAGCCTTGATTTTCGGATTTTTAATAAGACTTTCAAGCATTCCTTTAATAATTACTATGTTAATGGCTGCATTTGTAGCTCATGCAACCGACCCTCTTGCTGTTAAAGAGATGTCCCTGCTCTATTTAAGTATATTTAGCTTTTTCTTTATAGTAGGAGGAGGTAAATTCTCCTTGGATGGTTTTATTTTTAAAACAAAAACAAGTAAGAAATAAAGATTTTATTTGCCTGAATAAGTAAATATTAGATTTTATTTTTAGCTTGCATAATATTAAATTAGAGTGAATTGAGAAATAATTCACTCTAATTCTGTTTTTTATTTATATCTTTGCAAGTTATTTATTTACTATAATGGAAAGAGAAAAAAGAAATTTTGGAGGAAGAAAGCCTGAGAGAGGTCAAACTTCAAGTAGAGAAAAGAGGCCAAGAAGAGAAGGCCCAAGAGAGGAAAGAGATTCAAGTCAAAGAACATTTTCCCGAGGATTTAACAGAGAACAAGGCTCTTATGAAAGAAGGGGCGAAAGACCTAAAGAAATTAAATTTGACAGAGACAATTCGAGAGAAAGACCTGAAAGAAGAAATTTTGAAAGAAGAGACGAAAGAGGCGGCGAAAGAAATTTCGAGAGAAGAGATAATTTCACAGACAGAAGAAATGAGAGAAGGGGCGAAGATAGATTTGAAAGAAGGGGTGAAGATAGAAGAAGAGACGATAGAGGAGAAAGAAGATTCGACAGAAGAACCGACGATAGACGTGGAGGAGAAAGATTTGAGAGAAGAGATAATCGATTCGAAAGAAGGAGTGATGATAGAAGAGGAGATAATAGGTACGAGAGAAGAGGTGATGATAGACGAGATGGCAGTAGATATTCAAGTCCAAGAATTGTTAAGCGAGAGAACAATGATGATGGTTTAATCAGGCTAAATAAATACATCTCAAATTCTGGAATTTGTTCAAGAAGAGATGCTGATGTATTAATTGCAGCTGGTGCAGTTTCAGTTAATGGGAATATTGTAACTGAAATGGGGTATAAAGTAAGCCCAGAGGATATTATAGTATACGGTGGAGAAAGATTAGTTAATGAGAAAAAGAAGTATTTACTACTTAATAAACCTAAGGGATATATTACAACTTCCGACGACCCACAGAAAAGAAAAACTGTAATGAATCTAATTCATGGAGCTTGCAAGGAAAGAATTTATCCAGTTGGACGCTTGGACAGAAACACAACAGGGATTTTGCTATTTACAAATGATGGAGAAATGGCTAAGAAACTAACCCACCCTTCTTTTGGAGCAAGAAAGGTTTACCATGTTGAAACAGACAAAAACGTTACTCAAGCAGATTTAACAAGATTAGTTGAGGGTATTGAATTAGAGGACGGGGTAACTGTTGTTGACCAGGCACATTTTGTTGGAGATGGTTTAGACAAAAAGAAGATAGGTATTGAGATACATTCTGGGAAAAACAGAATTGTAAGAAGACTATTTGAATACTTGGGCTATGAGGTTGTTAAATTAGATAGAGTTGTATTTGCAGGCTTAACAAAGAAAGAGTTACCTAAGGGAACTTATAGGTTTTTGACTGAAAAAGAGGTTGGATTCTTAAAAATGTTGAAGGCTGTAAACTAAATAAATTTTATTGTTTAAGTTATTTGATTTTTAGATGTAAAACACTGTTCTTAGAGAGTAAATGAATAAAGAAATTGCTAAAAAGCTTATTAAGATTTTGCTTTGGTTCATAGCTGTTTTTGTGGTTTTGACCATGGTAGGTGCAATTATTGTTTATTCTCAAAGAGACAAGGTTAAACAACTGATAATATCAGAAATAAACAAAGAATTACTTACAGAGATTAAAGTGCAAAGCATAGGGATAGAGTTTTTCAAGACCTTTCCTTATGCTTCTTTTTATTTGAATAATGTATTGGCTTACGAGCCTAAAGAATTTCAAAACATTAATCAAACCAAAGCTGACACGCTATTCTTTTTCAATAAACTACACCTAAGCTTTAATGTATTGGATATACTTGAGAATAATTATAGGATTAAGAGTATAAGTGCAAAGAATGGTTGTTTTAATATGAATATTGATTCTCTTGGAAGGGAGAATTATATATTTTGGAAGAGTTCTCAAACCAATAAAGATTCTAAGTTTGCCTTTTCGCTAAATAGAATAAAGTTTACCAATATAAGGTACACTTATAATAATAAATTCACCAAACAGCTTTACTCAATTATGCTTAATTCGGCTAATGCTAAAGGAGACTTTAACGAGAAAGAGCATAAAGTCAGCATTAATACAAAAGGTATAATTGAAAAGATTATATTAGATAATCTTGTTTTATCCACTAATACAGATATTAAAGCCTCTATTGAGTATTTGGGCAATACTTCTACAAAAGATATTATTATTCGCTCTGGAGACTTATTGCTCAATGACCTTTTATTTTCAGTAGATGGTAAATTGAATTATAAGGGAGAGAATAATATTGACCTTATAATTAAAAGCAAAGAAATAAAGATTGAAGAATTAATAAAACTTCTCCCTGAGAGCTATGCTTCGAATATTAAGAATTATAAGAGCAATGGTTTTATTGATTTTGACTTTAGAATGAATGGGGAGCTAAGCCATAAAAGCATTCCCAATATTAATTCAAACTTTAGCATTAAGAATGGAAACCTTAGCAATAAAAAACTAAACCTAATCCTTAGTAATATTAATCTTAAAGGAAGTTTTTCAAACGGGAAAGAAAGGAAATCCCAAACCTCTTATATTCGATTGGATAATTTCTCTACCAATTGGAATAATGGGAAAATCTCTGGCTACGCAAAGATTGAAGACTTTTCATCCTTAAAAATTGATGCAAAGATTAAGGCAAATATTGGTTTAGAAAAAATAAAAGACCTTTTAAACCAAAAAGATATTAAGGAATTAAATGGTAATTTAGATTTAGATTTAGAACTTAAAGGAGATTTAAAAAGCTTTGAAGATATAAGTAAAAAGGGAGTTGAAAAGATTTATATGAAAGGGAGAGCAAAAGTATCTAAGGCGAATTACTTAGATAATAGGATTCCTCAAAGTATAAGAAATATAAACTCAGAATTTATTTTCAATAACCAATCTATTATTATCAATAACCTAAAAGCTAAACTTGGAAATTCAAACCTTGAACTTAAAGCAGAGATAATAGATATCCTACCTTATATATTTAATAAGAAGGATAGGTTTAGCCTTAAAGGAAATCTTGATATGGATAAGTTTATCTTAAAGGATTGGGAAAAGAAGAATAAGAAGGAAGAGATGAAGGAAGAAAAGAAAGAAGAATTCTCCTTCCCTGTTTTTATCAATCTTGATTTAAATACAAGGATTAAAAGGATTGAAATAGAGAATTTCAATATTAATAATTTTAGTTCTCGAATTATTTACACTTTCAATTCATTAAGCCTTGAGAATATAAGCTTAAATGTATTTAAGGGTAGCATTAGGGGCAATACCTCAATAACACTAAGGGATAGGAAGGTAATTGGAGATTTTGTTTTTAATTCTATTAATTCTAAAGATGTATTTAATGGTTTTAAAAACTTTGACCAAAAGACTATTACAAGTAATAATATTAATGGGTTAATTAGTGGTAGGATTAATTTTTCTACACAATTAAATAAAGATTATTCTCTTGATTCAAAAACCTTAAATGCTAATATTAATTATAAAATTACTAATGGGGAATTAAATAATATCGAAATCCTTAAGAAGCTATCCTATTTTGTGGATGAGAAAGAGATTAATAATGTAAAATTCAAGGAGATTAATTCCAATTTACTTATTTCCAATTCTTGTATTAATATCGATGAGATAGATTTCCAATCCAATGCTTTTAATTTCTCATTCTTTGGAAAACATTATTTTGACAATAAAATTGACTATCGCTTAAGATTAAAGCTATCAGAGCTTGCGAGCAAGAAAAAGAAAGCTAAACTTCAAAAGCAAAGAGAAGAATTTGGAGAGATTCAGGAAGATGAGGACTCAAAAATCACCTTGTTTATTAAAATAACTGGAAGTTTAGATAAGCCTATTATCTCTTATGACAAGAAGAATAATATTGAAAGGGTAAAGGATAAGATTAATTCGGATAAAGTGAAAATAAGCAAAGCGATTGATAAGGATCTAAACCTTGGAATTGAAAATATGAAAAAGGAGAAACAGGAGTGGAAGAAACAAGAAAGAGGGGAATATATAATCGATTGGGAAGAGGACAAGAAAAAAGACACAATTAATAATAAAGAGAATAACGAAACAAAATTTAATATAGAATGGGAATAGATAGAAAAATCAGAGTTAGGTTTGCACCAAGCCCAACAGGACCTTTGCACATTGGAGGAGTAAGAACAGCACTTTATAATTATCTTTTTGCTAAAAAACATTCAGGAGATTTTATTCTAAGAATTGAAGATACTGACCAAACAAGATATGTTAAGGGAGCGGAAGAATATATAATTGAAGCTTTTCAATGGCTTGGAATAAAATTCGATGAAGGAGTTGGGATTGGGGGTGATTTTTCTCCTTATCGTCAAAGCGAAAGAAAGCCACTTTATAAAGAATATGCTGATAAACTAATTGAGACAAATTGGGCTTACTATGCATTCGACACTCCTGAGGAATTAGAGAAAATCAGAAAAGAATACGAATCAAATAAAAAGAATTTCCAATATGACTGCAATACAAGAGAAGGACTAAGAAACTCTTTAAATATGAGTAAGGATGAATTAGAAGCTTTACTTAATGAAGACACTCCTTTTGTTATTAGATTCAAATTCCCAAAAGACAAAGAAATTATTATAAATGATTTGATTAGAGGAGAGGTTAGAATGAATTCTAATCTATTAGACGATAAAGTACTATTTAAATCCGATGGTATGCCTACCTACCATTTAGCAAATATTGTGGATGACCATTTAATGGGAATCTCTCATGTAATTAGAGGAGAGGAATGGTTACCATCCTGCCCATTACATGTAATGCTTTACGAAGCTTTTGGTTGGAAAAAAACAATGCCTGAATTTGCTCACCTTCCACTTCTACTTAAACCTGATGGTAATGGTAAGCTTAGCAAAAGAGATGGAGATAGATTAGGCTTTCCTGTATTTCCTTTGCAATGGTTAGACCCTAATACTAATGAAATATCATCAGGATATAGAGAATCAGGCTATTTGCCAGAGGCTGTAATTAATTTCCTTTCTCTTTTAGGATGGAATCCAGGAAATGATCAAGAGATTTTCTCATTGGATGAATTAATTCAAAGTTTTTCTTTAGAAAGAATTAGCAAATCAGGAGCTAAATTTGATTTGGAAAAAGCAAAATGGTTTAATCATCAATATCTTCAAAAAACCTCTAATGAAATAATAGCTAAACAATTTAGCATTGAATTAGAATCAAAAGGCATTGAAGTATGTCTTGATTACATTATATCGGTTGTTGATATTGTTAAGGAAAGATGTAATTTTATTTCAGACCTATGGAATCAATCCTTCTACTTTTTCCAAAGACCTGAAAGCTATGATGAGGGTATTATCAAAAAAAGATGGAAGGATAATGTTGGAGAGAAACTAAGTGTTATTGCTGATAAACTTGAAAACTTAAATGATAGCAGTATTGAAAGTATTGACTCAATGATTCATAAACATATTGAAGAGAATTCCCTAAATATGGGACAAATTATGAATTGCTTAAGACTAAGTATTGTGGGACAAGGTATGGGAGCAAATCTTGCAAATATAATTAATATAATAGGTATAGAAGAAACTGTGATTAGGATAAGACAAGCAGTAAATCAAATAGGTTAAATCTTATTAATGCATAATTTAGAATAATGATTGATGAAGTAAATAATATATTGATAATAGGCTCAGGCAATATCTCTTGGCACCTTGAAAAAGGTTTTAAAGCAAAAGGGATAAATGTAAATGTCTTAAATGCAAGAGATTTCTTAAATAACGAAATAAGCTATAAAGAGTTATTTCTTAATTCGGATTTAGTAATTATTGCTGTTATTGATTCTGTAATCTCAATTCTTGCAAATAGAATATTTCAGAAAGGTTTAATAAGCGATAATCAAATCTTAGTTCATACCTCTGGAAGTATTGGAATGGAAGTTTTAGAAAATAATAAAACAAATTATGGTGTTTTCTATCCCCTTCAAACTTTTACTAAAGGAAAGGAAGTAGATTTTAGCATTATTCCTTTTTGTATTGAAGCAAATAATCCGATTTGTTTAGAAAATCTAAAAAGAATTGCCTCTTTATTATCAAATAATATATATGAAATCAATTCTATTCAAAGAAAGAAAATCCATATATCTGCCGTATTTGCATGTAATTTTGTAAATCATTTATTAGGTATTGCAAAATCTGAATTAGATAAAGAGAGTATTCCTTTTGAAATCCTATTTCCATTAATAGATGAAACTATTTCAAAAGCTAAAATATCTAATCCATTCTCTGTTCAAACAGGACCAGCAAAAAGAAAAGATATTAAGACAATGGAGACTCACTTAATGGATTTAGAAGAGAATGAGAAAGAAATATATAAACTTATTAGTCAGAATATAATAAATAAGGAGACTGATTTATGAAAAATATCGTTGTATTAACAGGTGCAGGAATTAGTGCAGAGTCAGGAGTAAGAACTTTTAGAGATAGTGATGGGCTTTGGGAAGAACATAGGGTTGAAGATATTGCAACGTTTGAGGCTTGGGAAAGAAATCCGAAGCTTGTAAGAGAGTTTTATAACCAAAGAAGAAAGCAATTATATGAGGTTAATCCTAATAAGGCACATTTTGATTTAGTAAAACTTGAAAAGGATTTCAATACATATATTATTACACAGAATATTGACGATTTGCATAAAAGAGCAGGTTCAAAGAATATTCTTCATCTTCATGGGGAATTAAAAAAGGTAAGAAGCGTTGTAGATGAAAATGATATTATTGAGTTAGAGGGTTGGGAATTAAAAGAAAGAGATTTGGATAAATATGGAAAGCCACTTAGACCTCATATAGTTTGGTTTGGAGAAGCTGTTCCCATGTTTGAGAAAGCAATTGAAATATCTGAGAAAGCAGATATAATGATTGTTATTGGAACAAGTCTCCAGGTCTATCCCGCAGCTGGATTAATTAATTATGCACCTAAGGATTGCAAAATATATCTTATCGACCCAAAAGAACCTAATATGAATCTAAAAAATATAAAGTTTATAAAAGAAAAGGCAAGTATCGGGGTAGAGATTGCTGTAAATGAAATATTAGAAAAATACAAATAATAAATAATGAGAAAGAAAGTATATATAGAAACCTATGGTTGCCAGATGAATCAATCGGATAGCGAAATTGTTGGAGCTATTGTTGAGGAAAATGGATTAGAGGTTATTGAGGATATAAATCAGGCAGATATTATTTTTGTAAATACCTGTTCAATTAGAGATAATGCTGAGCAAAGAGTTAAGAATAGACTTGGAGAGTTTGAAGCTATTAAAAAGAAAAAGCCTGAGTTAAGAATAGGTGTTCTTGGATGTATGGCTGAAAGGATGAAGGAAGAATTATTTAAGGAGAATAAATCTGTAGATATTATTGTTGGACCTGACTCTTATAGAGATATTCCTAAACTATTAAATCTTGCTGAATCAGGTCAAAAAGCTGCAAATGTTATTCTCTCAGAAGAAGAAACCTATTCAGAGATTACTCCTGTTCGATTAAGCTCTAACGGGGTTTCTGCGTTTATTTCAATTATGAGAGGTTGCGAAAACTTTTGCTCTTATTGTGTTGTACCTTATACTCGAGGAAAAGAAAGAAGCAGGGATTATAATTCAATAATAAAAGAAGCTGAGGATTTATTTTCTAAGGGATATAAAGAAATAACCTTGCTTGGTCAAAACGTAAATTCATATCTTTGGGAAAACGAGAATGAAAAAATCAATTTTGCTAAGCTAATTGAAATGGTTGCAAAGGTTTCGCCACTTCTACGTATTAGATTTTCCACATCTCATCCTAAGGATATTTCTGAGGAATTGATAGATGTAATTGCAAGAAATAATAATATTTGTAAAAGTCTTCATCTCCCAATTCAATCTGGAAGTTCAAGAATGCTTAAGAAAATGAATAGAAAGTATACTCGAGAGGATTATATCGGAAAGATTGATATGATTAAATCAAAGATACCTGATATTTCTTTAAGCACTGATATTATAGCAGGTTTTTGTTCTGAAACCATAGAAGACCATAATGATACTCTTTCAATTATGGAATATGCTAATTATGACTATGCTTTTATGTTCAACTATTCTCAAAGACCAAATACTTTGGCAGAGAAGAAATACGAAGACGATGTTCCTTCGGAAGAAAAAACAAAGAGATTAAACGAAATAATTGATTTACAAAGGAAGCTTTCTCTTGCAAGCAATAAAAGAGATATTGGCAAAGAGTTTGAAATATTAGTTGAAGGAGTTTCCAAGCGTTCTAAAGAAAAACTTTTTGGAAGAACCTCTCAAAACAAGGTTGTAATCTTTGATAATAAAGGGGTGAGCATTGGCAATTACGTTAATGTGAAAATTGAAGATTGCACCTCTGCAACTTTAATAGGTCAATTAACTGATAAATAAAATAGATTTTAACGTTAATATGTAAAAAAAAAATCGTTTCTTTGCAAATCATAATCAAACAATACAATAATAATGAGTTCCAGAAAAAATTTTAAAACCATATTGTACATCGGCTTGATTCTTATAGTAATCACCTCATGTACACCACAAAAAGAACTTAGATATTTCCAGCAGCCTGAAGAGGAAACTAAGAAAGTATTTACTTATGAATATCCTCAAGGCGAGAGTAACTATTCTCCTAAATATAAATTAGAGGAAAAAGATGTCTTATATATTCAAATAAAATCCTCAGTTGATATTGAAAGCAATAAAATGTTCTCAGAAAATAATAGTTACTACTCGACTCAGAACGAAAGCAGCATTTACTTGAATAGTTATGTTATTGACAATAATGGAGAAATCAATCTTCCAATTGTTGGAAAAGTAAAGATTAAGGGGTATTCGATTGAAGAAGCAAGACAACTGATCGAAGACAAGGTTTCTGAATGGATAGTAAAACCAGTTGTTATTTGCAAGATGGTTAATTATAAAGTATCTATTCTTGGAGATGTTAATAGACCTGGAACTTATACATTCTATCAAGACCATGTAAGTGTTTTTGATGTTATTTCCGCAGCCGGAGATTTAACCTATTATGGCAATCGTAAAGAAGTAAAAATTATTAGAAAAACTTCAGGAGAAGATATTATTATCACATTAGACTTGAGAAATGCATCTATACTTCAAGACCCACAATATTATTTGCAACCTGGAGATATTGTTTATGTAGCATCGAATAAGATGACTAAGAGCTTAAACTATTTTAGCCAACCTCTTAGCACAATAACATCCTCTCTATCTTTAATAACAACTATTGTAACATTAGTATTTGCCCTTAAAAAATAAGAGTTTATGTCTGAAATAAATAATAACAACTTTGCTCAAAACGAAGAGCAATCCTCAATAAATCTTACTGAATTACTATTTAAAATGCTTGCAAAATGGCATTTATTTGCTATTTCTGTAATTATTATGGTAGCAGCCTTTTTTATTTTTAGTAAGTTTACTACCCCTCAATACGAGGCAAAAGGTTCATTGCTAATTAAAAGTAATGAGAATGCACTTTCCCAATTGACTATGATTTCAAATTCTTTTGGTCAGGGGACAAAAAGTAATTTCCAAAATGAGATTGGTCAGATACAATCTTACGAAATGACTAAAAGGACAGTAAAAGCCTTGGATTTCTATGTAAGCTATTATAGTAAAAACAATTTCAAAACATTGGAAATTTATAATGATTCTCCTTTTGAAGTTGAGATTGATTTTAATAAAGCTCAAACTGTCAATATCCCTATTAACTTTAAGATTCTTTCAGATAAAGAGTTTGAGATTTCATATTCTGATAAAGACGATGTTGAGATTTATGATTACGCTATGGATGAAGCGATTGATAAAAGAATAAAAGTAAAGGGTAAAGAAACTAAATTGAAATTCGGAGAATGGTATGAAGAGAATGGAATGAGATTTAGAGTTTTTCTAAAAGATGATATTAAGGTTGATAAGGACTTAATGAATAATAGCTATTATTTTGAACTTAATAATATGGATGCTATTGCAAAGCGTTTTAATACTACTGACGTCTCTTTACTAAATAAAGAATCAACTATAATAAATATTGTTTTCAAATATCCTAACCAACAAAAAGCAATTGATTTTATAAATATGCTATGTAAGATTTACATAGATATGACCTTTGAAGAAAAGAACTATATTCATACAAGTACAATTCAATTCGTCGATGCACAAATCAGTAATATAGCAGATTCATTAAATATTGCTGAAAGAAAGAGAGAAGATTTCCAAGTAAGAAATAAGACAATTGACCTTTCTTCAGATGCCAAATTCTTATTCGATAAAGCAAATGAATTAGAAAGCAAAAGAGCAGAAGAATTTACCAAACAACAATACTACGAATACCTTGCTCAATATCTTAAACAAGCAGATATGGATGCTGGTGTAGTTGCTCCTGCAGTTATGGGTGTTGAGGATATGTTATTGAATAAATTAGTTCAAGAGCTTGCCTCAAAACTATCAGCAAAGAAATCTTTGGAAATGATAACAACAAAGAAAAACGTAGCTTATCAACAATTAGAAGGAGAGATAGATTTATTAAAGAAGCAAATTGAAGAAAATGTAAGAAGTTTGAGGAAAGTTAATACAATTGCAACAAATGAAATTACAAGACAATTAAAGCTTTTCCAAGCTGAATTAGATAAGCTTCCTTCTACTCAAAGAAATATGATTAATATTGAACGTCAGTTTAAGTTTAATGACGAAATCTATAATTTCCTTTACCAAAAAAGAGCAGAAGCAGAAATTGCTAAGAACTCGGCTTTACCTGACCATAAGATAATCGACAAGGCTCGCACTGCAATTAAAGTATATCCTAAGACAGCTTTAAACCTAATGATAGGATTCCTTGTTGGTTTACTTATTCCTGGGCTTTATATCTTTATTCGATTTACAACAAATAATGTAATTGAATCAAGGAAAGATTTAGAAAGAATTTCAACCAGCCCAATTATTGGGTATGTTCCTGCATTACCTGAAGATGCGAATAAGCTTATTGTATTTTCAAAACCTAAGTCTCAAATAACTGAAAGTTTTAGAGCAATAAGAACAAATCTTAAGTATATTCTTGGAGGAGGAAAGAATCAGGTAATATTAATTAGCTCTGCAATGCCGGGAGATGGTAAGAGTTTTGTTTCAATGAACCTTGCATCAGTAGTTTCTATGGGAGGAAACAAAACAATTATTATTGGGTATGACCTTAGAAAGCCAAAACTTCATACTCTTTTTGAAGGAATGAAGAATACTGCTGGAGTTACAACATATTTAATAGGTAAACATAGCTTGGATGAGGCAATTCAGAAAACAAAATACGAGAACTTGGATATTCTTCCTTCAGGTCCAATTCCTCCTAACCCTTCTGAACTAATAGACTCTGAAGAAAATGCTGAATTAATTAATAAACTGAAAGAGAGATATGATGCTATTATCTTCGATACTCCTCCTATCTCACTTATTACTGATGCTGTTACCCTAACTAAGCATTCAGATATTAATATTATTATCGCTCGTTCGGGTAAAACTAATAAGAGAATATTTGAATCAACAATCTACGACCTTGAACAAAGAGATAAGATTAAGATTAACTATATCTTAAACGATATATCTAATAGCGGACATAGATATGGCTACGGCGGATATGGTAGCTATGGTGGTTACGGATATGGTTCCGGTTACGGATATGGTTATGGCTATGGTTATTTCGAAGATGACGAGAAAAACTCTTAGTAAATATGATTAGAGGTTGTTTTCCTAAGCAACCTCTTTTTTATATCCTTAAAAATGAAACATTATAATATACCTATATTTATTCCTGAGCTTGCCTGCCCAAACAAATGTATATACTGCAACCAGAGAAGCATTTCAGGGCAATTGGAAATGCCTAAAAATTCTGAGATAATTGAGAAAATAGAGTCTCACTTACTGAGTTTTAAAGGAGAATATAAAGCAGAGATTGCTTTCTTTGGAGGAAATTTCACTGGAATTGAATTAGAAAAACAAATTGAATTACTTTCCCTTGTGCAACCTTTTATTAAAAATGGTATAAATGGAATTAGGATTTCTACAAGACCTGACTATATAAATAAAGAAAGTCTTGAGACTTTAAAATCCTTTAATGTAGTGGCTATAGAGCTTGGAGCTCAATCTCTTTGCCAAGATGTTTTGGATTTTTCTAAAAGAGGTCATAGCGTAGAGGATATTGAAAAAGCCAGCAAATTGATTAATGATTATGGATTTGAGCTCGGGCTTCAGATGATGGTAGGTCTTCCATTGGACAGTATAGAAAAATCTATTTATACTGCAAAGAAAATTATTAGCCTCGGAGCTAAAACCACACGAATTTACCCCTGCCTTATTATTGAAAATACTGAACTTGAGGAATTTTATAATCAAGGCAAATATAAGGCATTGGAGCTTGAGGAAGCAGTTTCTTGGGTATCGAAAATCTACCCTCTTTTCATAGAAAACAATATTGAGATTCTTAGAGTAGGACTTCACCCATCGGAAGCTTTAATTAATAAAACAGGCTATTTGGCTGGAAGCTTCCATATCTCATTTCGCGAATTAGTTCTTTCTAAGATTTGGGAAGAAAACCTATGTAAGATTGAAGCTAATAAGGATAAAAAGCTTGTAATTTACGTAAATAAAAAAGATATAAACTATGCAATTGGGTATAATTCTAAGAATAGAAATATGCTCAAAGAAAGGTTTAAAGAAGTTGAATTTAAAACAAGAGAAGACCTAAAAGAATTTGAATGGAACTTTGATTTAAATTCATAGCTCTTGATAACAAACTCGCAGAATCAAATGAGAATCTCATATAATGCCATCTTTCAAATATTTTCCTTGTGCGGAATAAAAAATCCCTCCCGTCTTACCTTTACATATGTTCCGTTGGATAAACATTCAGTTTTATATTTAGGAACTTATTTTCATAATGTTATACGACATAGAAATTTTTCACTTACTTATCCTTCTCGGGTATACTGCCGTAATCCCATTCCTCTTCCGTAATCTCTCTAATATTATTTATACTATCTGTAATAAAGAATAGAAAATCCGAAGATTGATCTCCCCGATTATGAATAATCCTAAATTTGGTATTGGGTTGAATTTCATAATTAATAGTTCTTTTTCGTCCTTCATTCCGTAATATCAAGTTACCTTTTAGATCAATTTTCTCAATGGGTTCATTATATTCTAGAATATAACCGCAATCCATCCTAGAAATATCAAAAAAAACGCAACCCATATAAAATTTCCCGTATTCCAAGGTAATTGTTTTTTCCTTTTCATTTAAAATCATTTTACCTTTTGTTGTACAAGAGGCAAATACTAAACCTATTAAAATAAATTTAATCCAAATACTTTTTTTCATAATCATATTATTTATTTTCGCTTTTTTGAAAACCAGCCCACCATTTACTTGACGTTTCTATTCTTTGTTTCCCCGATAATTTCTTATTATTAAATAGATTGGTTATACATGCACTTTCAATATTATTATTTACATATTTATCTTATTTTGCCAGTTAATATTTCTCTTCCATATAGATATGCAATCATATAGGAATAGGAATGTGTTTTTGATAATTTACTTTTTGTATTTATTCCTATTTTCTTCACTGAAAATTATTGGCATCATCCAAACTTTCCTCTCAAACTTGCCTTTAATATAATATATATCCCATTCAGGTATTGTTTTTATAACTCTTATCGCCTCTTGATTATATGTTTCATTATAACCTTTCAGAATGTTTACTTTATCAACAATTCCATGTTCATTACCTGAAAATTCAAGAAAGATTTTAATTGTTGTATCTGCTTGTGGTAGAATATCCCAATTTATATTACTATAAATATGATTTAGCATTTTTATTGACTTGCTTGGATAATCCGTTTGTTTTGATTTGGTATTATCATAAATCTGTGTATCTATTAATTTACCTTTTTCAAGTTTCATTTCTACATCGTACTCATAAACTCCCCCTGAATACATATCATGGTCATATATTAACCTTTTCCCTTTCCAACAAATGAAATTTCCATTAACCCATGTGGCTTTTACTTTTCCATCGATGCATTTATCTCTGAACAAATAATTCAAATCTGCTTTAATAGAATCATCATCATAACAACAACTATATATACCAATTAAATATATTTGATTATCTATAATCTCCCAAATAGATTTATAACCTTTCCAACAAGCAGTTGTTGCATAAGGTTTTTTCTTTGCAAAGAGATTGTCATTTAATACACTATAATTATAGATAGGCGTATCATTTATAACTGTATCAATTTTATAAAATTCATCTGGCAAGTCAAAATACACATTAAGCGTATCTCCATTGTAGATAAGTTTATCAGAAATTTGAGGAGTTGCTATTGCTTCAAAAGCACAAATCAATGCAAATAACAAAGTTAAAAGAATCTTTCCACATATTCTCCTTGTGCGGAATATCTTATCCCTCACTTCATTATTATTAGGATATGTTAACTGATACTTATTCATTATTTTTCCCATTTCTATTTCAAAGGTCAAAGGTAGGGAATAATTTAAATTATTGTTTAATATTAGGGAGTAATTTGTTTTTATTGCTTTTTGGGGAGGTTTTTTGGGTTTAAATCTGATTATATCAAGAAAGGATTAAATAAAGTCAAGTTTCGTTAAATTCTTTCTTGATAAAAATGAATTCTTTCTTGATTTCAGAGTTTTCTTTCTTGATTTCAATGTTGCTATGGTAGCTATGATAACAGTGTTATGGTAGCTACCACAAGGGTGTTATGGTACCTACCACACGACCATTATGGTAGCTACCATAATGTAGTTTTTCAAATTTGGTGATTTTTTAAGGAAATAAAGAACTCTTTTCCTTGCATTTGCGAAGATACGAATTATTTTTGAATTATGGGTATAAAAAGGTGATTATTTTATAAATAAACTTGTCATACTTAGACTTCCTCCTTGCATTTTATCATTAAAGAAGCTTATGTTTTCCTCTGGGTGTTTTGCTCCAAGTGAATAGATTAGGGGAAGGTAGTGGTCGGGTGATGGTATTGCTTTTAATGCGTGAGGAACCGATTTTTCGTAATCTATAAGAGCTTGAAAATCTCCTTCAATTAGTTTTTGATTGATAAAATCTCTTGTTTCCACAGCCCAATCATATCCATAATCGTCTTTATCGAAATTAGCATAATCGACAAGGCGAAGATTATGAACAATATTACCACTTCCAATTATCAAAACACCCTTTTCTCTAAGGCTTTTTAGTTTTGAAGCTAAGGAAAAATGAAATTCAGCTCCTTTATTGTAGTCTATGCTTAGTTGAATAACAGGAATATCTGCCAATGGGTATAGATGTTTTATTACTGACCAAGATCCATGATCTAAACCCCATTCCAAATCTAGGTCAATTTCGATTGGAAAAGCCAATTCTTGAATTTCTTGAGCTAATACCTTATCGCCAAAGGCTGGATATTGAATTTGGTAAAGTTCAGGTGGAAAACCATAGAAGTCATGAATAGTTTTTGGTTTTTCCATAAACAATACTTTGGTTTTATTGATATACCAATGAGCAGAAATACATAAAATTGCCTTAGGTTTTAGAATTTCTTTAGAGATTTTGCGAAATCCTTCTACAAAATCGTTTTCCTCAATTGCATTAATTGGACTTCCATGTCCAAGAAAGAGAATTGGCGTTCTCATAAATTAATCTATATATTCAAATCCAGTGTAAGGAACAAGGGCTTTTGGAATCCTTATTCCATTTGGAGTTTGATTGTTTTCTAAAATACAAGCAAGAATTCTTGGTAGTGCAAGTGCAGAACCGTTTAATGTATGAGCCAATTCTGTCTTTCCATCTTGGTTTTTAAACCTTAGTTTTAATCTATTAGATTGGAAAGTTTCGAAATTAGATACTGAACTAACCTCTAACCAGCGTCTTTGTGCAGCTGAATAGGTTTCAAAGTCGAATGTTAGAGCAGAAGTAAAGCTCATATCTCCTCCACAAAGGCGAAGAATTCTAAAAGGTAATTCCAATTTGGTTAATAATCCAACTACATGGGATTTCATCTTTTCTAATTGCTCATAACTCTTTTCTGGATGTTCAATACAAACGATTTCAACCTTGTCGAATTGGTGAAGTCTATTTAATCCTCTAACATCTTTACCATAAGATCCTGCTTCACGACGGAAACATTGAGAGTAACCGCATTTCTTAATAGGGAAATCTTTCTCTTGAAGGATAACATCGCGGAAGATATTAGTAATAGGGACCTCAGCAGTAGGAATCATATAGAAACCATCCAAAGGAATAGCATACATTTGACCTTCCTTGTCTGGAAGTTGACCAGTAGCTAAGGCAGAATCCTCATTTACCATAAGAGGAACTTGAACCTCGCTAAAACCGTTTTCATCAGCTTGGTCAAGGAAGAAATTAATCAAAGCTCTTTGTAGTTTAGCACCCTTACCCTTATAGACAGGGAAACCAGAACCAGTTATTTTATTACCAAGCTCAAAGTCTACTATATCATATTTGCTACAAATATCCCAGTGAGCAAGAGCATTTTCTTCTAAACTTGGAATCTCACCTTGAGAGTAAACAGTTTCGTTATCCTCTGCACTTTTACCTTTTGGAACAGAAGAATGTGGTAGATTAGGAATAGAAAGCAATAAATCTCTTAGCTCTTCTTCCATCTTGATAAGCTCAACTCCAAGTTCTTTTTCATTATTCTTTAGCTCTCCAACCTGAGCCTTTGTTTTCTCAGCTTCATCTTTTTTCCCGTCCTTAATTAAAGAACCAATCTCTTTAGATTTAAGGTTTAGCTCCGCCTTAATCTCTTCAACCTTTTTTTGAACTCCTCTTTTTTCTTCGTCCTTAGAGATAATCTCTTCTATTTTCTCCTTAGCGTTTTTAAGATTCTTTACTAATAATAATTCAATTACCCTGTCCTTATCCTGTCTTATTCTATTTATTTCTAACATCTTTTATATTGTTTTTATTGTCTATCAAAAAATGGGTTCTTTCCAAAAGAGGTTAAAGGTATCGCAAACCCAAAACCAATATCTTCTCCAAAGAAACCAAGCTCTTTGGCTGCCAAACCCGCTGAAAACATAACCCTATTGTCTATTCTGTTATCAGCAGCAATACTTACCGCACTTCCAATTGCTATTCCAAGGTCGTTGGCATTGAAAACGCAAGGAGTTGTTTTATGCTCTGATTTTTCCTCGCAAGTTGGATAGCCACATAATCCACAATTCAAACCCAATACCTCGAGCTTGGTTCCAATTAGCACAATAGCCTTTGCATTAAGTATGTTTTGGGAATCTCTTAAAAAGAAAGCCTGATTGTTTTCATTATAAATCTCTTCCATCTTCTTTGAAAGCAAGAGTATATCCTCTTTAATTATTAGATTAATTACAAGATTATCTCTTCCCCTTGCTTTGGGGGCTGTCCTTGCTGCAACCATCATGGATTTTGCAATCTCAATTATCTTTTCTTCTCTAATATCTTCTTCTCTAATCATAACTAACTATTTTAAAAGGTGTTTAACCAGCTTTTCAACAGCAAGACCTCTATGGCTTATCATGTTTTTATCTTCAATACTCATTTCAGCAAAGCTTTCTCCGTGACCTTTTGGAATAAAGATTGGGTCATAACCAAATCCACCTCTACCATAACGTTCAGTGCTTATATCTCCTTCGCATACTCCTTCAAATAAATATTTTTTCCCATCTTCAATTAAGCAAATTACTGTTCTAAATCTTGCCTTGCGGTTAGTTTTTCCTTCCATTTCTTCCAATACCAAATCGATATTATCATCAAAGCTGCAATTTTTTCCAGCATAGCGTGCAGAAAAAGCACCTGGTCTTCCGCCCAAAGCTTCTATCTCAAGCCCAGTATCGTCTGCAAAACAGTTTTTATTATACTTATCCCAAATAAATCTAGCTTTTTGACAAGCATTATCCTTTAAATTATCAAAATCCTCAGGTATCTCTCCCTTATGTCCAATCTCTTTTAAAGTTAAAAGCTTAATCTTATCTTTAAGTGATACTTCTATCTCCTCTACCTTATGTTTATTATTAGTAGCTATTATGTATTCTTTCATTTTTTCTCTAATCTTTTATGCTTAGTTTCAAGGGACAAAATTACTAACTATTTTTTGTCTTTGGAATAAATCCATAATTCAATTTTACTGCTAAGCGAATTAAATTCTATCTCTTTTTGAAATTCTTCTTTTTGAAATAAACTCTTTTTGGAATAAATCTCATCTTTATCTGCTAGGCTATTTCTCGATATAGCTTCCTCTCCTCCAAAAGAATCAGTATAAATTCTCTTATTCTTATTAATTAAATCCTCAAATCCTGCCTTATCCAAGTCCTTGGATTTTATTATCTCTAAATTGTTTTTAGCCTTATGACCATAAGTATAGAGTATAATATTCTCATAGTGGTTCTTATCTTTTAGAATAAAAACCGAATCATCCTTATTATTATAAATAAATTCAGCAATTTCCTTGTTAGGGTTAAGGTTCATATAGGCATAAGGGTAGAGTCCAAAACAAATATTCCAAAGGAAGATACCACCTCCTATTCCAAGAAGATATTTTGCTGAGCTGGTATAATAATAGGAAAGAAGAATAACTATAATAAAAGGAATAATTGCCATAAACTCTGCATTCCCATTCGAGAAACATGCAAAAGCAAAACTGATAAATAGTATTATCCATAAATATCTAACAAATCTTCTCTCATAAAATATTGTCAAATTACGCTTTATAAGTTTGGAAAAATGGATTAATCCAAATACTCCAAGACTTAGAGAGATAATTATTACGCTAATACTGAATATTGGGAATTGACTAATAATCTCTAAAATATATCCATGAACCTGAATAAAGGTTCTAATAAAACTAATTCCGCTTAAGATTAATACATTTTTAAGTATAGGCATCTCTGCCAAACCAGAGCTATAGTCGCTAATTACATAATTAAATAATCCAAAAAGAGAAAATGAATTTGATTCGAAATAATAAACCAATGAATATACAATAGGTATAATTAAACTAATGGAAATAAAAATAATTATGTATGTCTTCTTTTTGTTAAATAGGATTAGAATAAGGGTTGGGATAAATACCCAAATAACTATCTGGTGAAACAAACATCCAATGGATATAAATAAGGATGCAAGGATTATTGATTTAAAACTATTCTTTTTAAGGAAGAGTTGAATATAATTAAAGCTTAGCAAAGAAAGGAAGATTGGAACAATATAACATTCATTGTCCACAGCAAAACGAGTAAACCCAAAGCATGCTCCTACAAAGAATATTGATGCAGAGAGGAGATTTTCATTTCGATTAACCCTTTTAATTATTGTCCTTAGAATAAATAATGAGGATACCGAAAAAATAATATTAAAGAATTGAAGAATAAAGATAGGGTTATAATTCAAAAGCTTATCCTGGAATATCCAACGAAAAGGCAAAAGAATAATATAACCAAGAGCATTATAAAGTAGGTGATGGGCAGAGAAAAGTTTGTCGCCCCAAAGAGAATGATATGCATTTGAAAAAGAGTCAGAGCTTTGATTATCGGATATAAATAAGGTATAGATAATCCCTAATAGAATAATTATTAGTATCGAATAATTCTTCTTAATATCGCTTAGACTGATTTTCTTCACTTCTTTTTATTTGAAATATTGGGGCAAAGATAGATAAAAATATGTAATTTTGCTCTATGATTAAGCAAGAAGATGTTGAAAAGATATTAGATGCAACAGAAATAATTGATGTTGTTGGCGCCTTTGTCCCTTTAAAGAGAAGAGGAGTAAACTATTTGGGGCAATGTCCTTTTCATAACGAGAAGACTCCATCCTTTACAGTTAGTCCAACAAAGGGAATATTTAAGTGTTTTGGATGTGGAGAGGCTGGTAATGCTGTTCAATTTTTAATGAAGCATGAACATTATACATACGTTGAGGCGCTAAGATTTCTTGCTAATAAATATGGAATAGAAATTCATGAAACCCAGCTAACGGAAGAAGAGAAGAAAACCAAGGACAAGAAAGAATCCCTTTATAATATTACTGAATTTGCTCAGAAATACTTTTCCAATCTATTGTTTAATGATAGTGAAGGGATAAAAATTGGGTTAAGCTATTTTAAAGAAAGAGATTTAACTGAAGCTACAATTAAAAAATGGGGGCTTGGTTATTCAAAAGATTCTTATTCTGATTTTACCCAATATGCTAAGAAAAACGGTTATCCAGAAGAGGATTTAATCGACTCTGGGCTTACAATCTCAAAGGAAGAGAACCATGTAAAATATGATAGATTTAGAGCAAGGGTAATATTCCCTATCTATAATATTGGTGGGAGAGCTCTTGGATTTACTGCAAGAAGTCTTTCTAACGAAAAGACAAAAGCAAAATATGTAAACTCTCCAGAGACAGATATTTATTCTAAAAGCAAGGTGCTGTTTGGGCTTCATCTTGCTAAGAACGAAATAGCAAAGCAGGACCTATGTTATTTGGTAGAAGGGAATATGGATGCTATTATGCTTTCTCAAAATAATATTGAGAATGTTGTAGCAACCTCTGGAACTGCTTTAACCATAGAACAGATTAGATTAATTAGAAGATATACTAAGAATGTAACCATATTATATGATGGAGACTCTGCTGGTATTAAGGCTGCATTTAGAGCAATTGATTTGTTTTTAGAGAATGGATTAAATGTTAAGATTGTACTATTCCCTGATGGTCACGACCCCGACTCTTATTGTAGAATGCTTCCACAGCATGAATTTAAAGCATATATTACCGAAAAGGCAGAGAATTTTATCCTTTTCAAAACCCATATCCTATTAGAAGAGGCAAAGGATGACCCTTTTAAAAGAGCAAATCTAATAAAAGAAATAATTAATTCAATTAGTCTAATCCCCGATCATATAGAAAGGGCTGCATATATTCAACAATGCTCCTCTAAACTAAATATGAAGGAGGAGATCCTTAGCAATGAGCTTACCAAACGATTAAGAGATAATTTCTTTAAATTAAAGAAAAAAGAAGGTGAAAATACGGAGGAAGAGATTAGTCAAGAAATTATCCCAATTGAGGAGGAGAAAAGAGAGAAGCAAGTAATAGAGAAAGAGTTTAGTGACGAGGCTCAAGAGAGAGGGATAATTAATCTTCTTTTAAATTATGGGGATAGGAATACAACTCAAGAAATCGATGGAGAAAAGGAGTCTTATTTGGTTGCTGCATACGTTATTGGGGATATTGTAAACGATGAAATAGTTTTCGATAATAAGGACTATAATAAAATACTTGAAATTTATAAATCAAGTATACTTGACAAAGGCAAACTTCCTAATCTTAATCTAATTACAAATCATGAGGACGAGAATATAAGAAAGATATCCACTTCTTTATTGATTAATAATTATAAGATAAGCGACCTATGGCAAGAGAAATGGGGAATAAATGTTCCAAATCCCGATAATCAAGAGCTGATTGATAGATATGTAAAGGAGTGTTTATTAAGTTTAAAGATAAATAAATTAGAAAAGAAGATTCAGGAAATCAAAGATGAGATAAAAACTCAGGAAAATGAGGATGATATTCTAATCCTTATCTCTAAGCAAAACTCCCTTCTTAAGATTAAACAGATAATTGCCAAAGAGTTAAATAGAATCATTACGTAAATCCTTTTAGAATAAACTTCTAAGCATAATTAAAGTCTTAGATTATAAGCAAAAAAAACTGTAATTTTGCTTGTTTTTTAATCATAGATTATGAAAAGTAAAGTTATTCTTATTGTTTTAGGAATTATCACTTTGTTCTCTTGTGGGAAAAAGGATTCAGCGAAATTAATTGATAATACTACTGGTAAGGAAGTAAATATCAAAGTAAATAGGTTTGAAGATATATTATTTGACCAAAATCAAAAAGACTTTAAAGCTCACCTTCAAAAGAACTTCTCACTCTATAAACCTCTTTTCAATACAACTTTGGAAGATGAGGAATACTTTCAAATGATAAATCAATTTGCCAGCGATACGGTAATGATTTCGATTTATAATAAGGTTAAGAAAAGATATCCTAATCTGGATTGGGTAGGAGATGATATAACCCAAGGCTTTGCAAGGCTAAAAACTTATTATCCTGAGCTTCCAATTCCAAACCTATATACATTAATAATAGGTCCAGACGATTTCTCTTACGCCTATAATTCAAGGATAATTGCTACAAGAGATTTTATTAGCATAGCAATAGATTTATATTCAATTAAGAGCTTTGGAGAAAAGCATTACTATTCCTATTTCCCTAAGTATATGCAGAATGTTTTGGACTCAAACTATTTGACTCCAGACGTTTTCTATACATATCTCAGAGAGGTAGCAACAATAGAGGTTCCTTTGGTTGAGGAGAATCCTTCTCCAAGCCTATTGGAAATAATGGTTGAAAGGGGTAAGTATCTTTATGCGGTAAAAGAATTATTGCCTTCTTATGAGCTAAAGGATGTTTTAAGATATAGCCAGGAGGAAATGAAATGGGCTCAAGAGAATGAATATAATATTTGGTCTTATCTTACTCAAAACAGGTTATTATTTGAAAAAGACAGAACAAAGTATATGGGATTTATAACCGAAGGTCCAACAACAAGAGGTATCCCTAATTCGCCTTCAAGATTAGGAGAGTATATAGGATATAAGATTGTTGAGAGATATATGGAGAAAAACAAATTAGGGATAAAGGAATTGCTTGAAACAATTGATATGGAAAAGATATTAAAAGATTCAGGTTATAAACCAAAGAAGAAATAAAATGAGATATTATATTTCTATACTATACAAGTTCCTTCTTACTCTTACACTATTAATAATTACCCAAATCGGGTTTTATTTCTTTAATAAGTATCTATTTAATATAGATTCATACTCAGAACTTTTAAGCATAATTATTGGGAGTCTTAAGTTTGGGGTAGCTTCAGTAATTGTTTATCTCTTTCCATACCTTGTATTAAGCATACTTCCATTGCAGTTTAGGATGAATAAATATTATCGAAACACTCAGGAATTCTTTTATATACTTGGAACGGAAATAATACTTGTAATTAATCTAATTGATATTGGATATTATCGTTTTACATTTAAAAGAATTACCTATGATTTCTTTAATTATCTTGGAGTAGGAGGAGACTTCAATGAATTAATTCCTCAGTTTCTTAGAGATTATTGGCACATTGTAGTATTTTTTATCCTTTTAAATATTCTTTTTTCTTTCCTAAATACTCTAATTAATAAAAAGTATTCTGGGATTTATAATTTTGGAAGAGCTAAATGGTATATAAAAAATTCAATATTCTTTGTTTTTGGAGCTTTGTTTATTATCCTTGGACTAAGAGGAGGTTTACAACTAAGACCTCTAAGCCTTATTCAAGCAAATAATTATGCAACAAGTCAGAATACACCACTTGTGCTTAACTCTCCTTTTACTCTTTACCGCACCTTTGGTAAGGTAGGGATTGAGCCTATGGAATATTTTAATGACAAGAAAGAAATGTCAAAGTATTTCTCTCCAATCGTTAAGCCTGAGAATAACGGTTTCGACACCTTGTTTCTTTCTCCCTTAGAATTAGGTAAAACAAATATAGTAGTAATTATTCTTGAGAGCTTTTCTTCCGAATATATGAGTTTCTTTAAAGACGAAGACTCAATTTCTTATACTCCTTTCTTAGATTCCTTAGCGAGGAAATCAATTTTTTTTGATGGTTATGCCAATGGAAAAAGAAGTATTGATGCTCTTCCTTCCATTCTTTCCTCCCTCCCTTTGTTAATGAATGAAACCTATATCACTTCACAGTATAATGCTAATAATATATCTTCATTTGCAAACTTATTAAAGCCTTATGGATATGTATCTTCGTTTTTTCATGGGGGATATAATGGCTCTATGGGTTTTGATGCCTTTACTAAAAATATAGGTTATCAGGATTATTATGGAAGAAACGAGTATGGGAATGATAAGGACTATGATGGAAACTGGGGAATATTCGATGAGCCTTTCTTATCTTATATGGTCGATGAATTAGATAAGTATAAGGAGCCTTTCAATACGGGAGTATTTACTCTAAGCTCTCACCATCCCTATACTATTCCCACTCAACACAAAGGAAGATTTCCAAAGGGGAAAATGATTGTTCATGAAACAGTAGGATATACCGATTATGCTCTTAGAAAGTTCTTCGAAAAGGCAGAAAAGAAACCTTGGTTTAAAAATACCTTATTTATAATTACCTCTGACCATTCGGCTCAAACCCAAGAGAAAGAGTTCAAAACCCTATTGGGAAGCTTTCGTATTCCAATTATATTCTATCATCCACAAATCAAAACTCCTTATTATAATAAGTCTTATATGCAGCAAATTGATATACTTCCAACTGCTCTAAGCCTTATTAACTACCCTAAACCAATTGTTAGTTTTGGGCAGAACCAATTATCTGATAAGGAGAAACACTATGTGCTTTATCTTAACGATGAGTATATTCTTAGAATAGGAGATTATCTAAGCAGGTATCGCATTGGCAGCGAAATAGAATTATTCTATTTGCCTAAGGATATTAATGCAAAGGAAAATATTGCAGGGAAGAAGCCTGATATCGCAAATAAACATTCTAATATTACTAAGGCAATTATTCAAGAGTATAATACTCGAATGATTGAAAACAAATTTATTCCATAGATGAAAGAGAAGATACTTTTTATTATTAATCCTATCTCTGGAGTAGGCAAGCAAAAAAGCGTTGAAAAGGCAATTGAAAAAAAGCTTGATAAGAGAAAATTCGACTATAGTATTGAATATACCGAATATGCTCATCATGCTACCCTAATTAGCTTCCAAGCTTCAATCCAAGGGGTTGATATTGTCGTTGCTGTAGGAGGAGATGGCTCAATTAACGATTGCGTTAGGGGGTTAATCGGAACAAATGTTACTTTAGGAATTATTCCAGCCGGGAGTGGTAATGGTCTTGCACGTCATCTTAATATTCCTTTGAATATAGAGTATGCAATAGAGATACTTAACCAAAGGTGTAGGGCAAATATCGATACAATTAGGGTGAATAATAAGATATATGTATCAATTGCAGGAATAGGTTTCGATGCCCTTATTGCAAAAGAGTTTAAGCAAACCCGAACAAGGGGTTTTAATAAGTATTTTTCTCTTATTGTTCAGAACTATCCATTTTACGAATCAAAGAAATACGTATTAGAAATAGATGATAAAAAAATAGAAACAGAGGCTTTGTTTATAAGTTTTGCAAATTCCAATCAGTTTGGTTATAATGCAGTAATTGCACCTAAGGCAGAGCTGGACGATGGTATGATAGATGTCAGCATAGTTAAGAAGGTGCCATTAATGCTTTTGCCTTGGACAGCCCAGCTCCTTTTTTTTAGAAGTTTAGATAAATCTATTTATGTCAAGAGATATAAGGCAAAAAAGGTAAGAGTAATAAATGATTCCTCATGCTTGTTGAATCTTGATGGAGAAAGTATATTAATGGACAGAGAGTTGAATTTCTCGGTAAATCCTCAGTCCTTAAACGTTTTAATACCCGAAAATTATGGCAAAGAAAGAAAAGAATCGTATTGGAGTAGTATATTCGACCAATCCATCTTTCCAATACGATACTGAAGAGAGTTTTGAGGCAGACACCCTTGAGGCAAAAGCCCAAAACCTAAGAGTATTATTAGATAAAAAGCAAAGAGCAGGAAAAAAAGTAACACTAATAACTGGTTTTATTGGTAAAGACGAGGACTTACAAACTCTTGGCAAGCTTTTAAAGACCAAATGTGGAGTAGGAGGCAGTGCCAAAGACGGAGAAATCCTAATCCAAGGCGATCACAGAGACAAAATCGTAGATATCTTAATCAATTTAGGCTATAAAGCAAGAAAGATATAAATCAAACCTTGATTTCTATCTAATAAAATCAAATAACAAACCAATAAAACGAAGTTTCTAACTATTTAAAAGCCACTTCGATGTGAACATTATCGCATGATAAATCTTGCATCATTATATGATGAACTCAACATCATGCCATGAAGTTGCCAACATCATGCCATGATCTTTGGAACATCATGCCATGAAGTAGAGAACATCATGCCATGAAGTAGAGAACATCATGCCATGAAGTAGAGAACATCATGCCATGATGTTAAAACAATCATGCCATGATATCGAGATTGAAATCCCACAAAAAAAGTTCAAAACAAGACTTTGTCAGATTTAAATCAAATATCATTTTACTTTTGGTTGAGTTCCCTGTATCTTTTTCGGGCGTTGGTTACGTAGAGGGAGCTTGGGTATTCTATTATTATTCTTTCGTAGTAGGTCTTGGCTCTTTCCTTGTCGTTGAATCTCTCATAGCTTAGCTCTGCTAATAGGTTTAGGGCATCATCTGCTACTAAGTCTTCTGGGTATTTTAGTAGGATTAGGTTAAGAAGAGAATCGGCTTTGGAAAATTCATTTCTATTTATTGCAATCTCTGCTCTTTTATATAATACTTCATCGAAAATTGGATGATAGAGATAGTTTTGGTTAAGGGTGTCGAGGTGTTTTAAAGCAATATCGGTTTTGTTCTGAAATATATAGAAATCAGCTTTGGAATAATAGGCAAGAGCTGAGAAACTACTGTCTTCATCTATATTGTCCCCAATCAATAAGGAGTATTTCATAGCATCATTGGCAATAAGCTTGGAGGTTGAGGAACGTAGCATATCGAATTGTGAGGCTGCCCAAAGAAAGTCTCCGTTATAATAAGAAAGCATTGCATTTTTAAACTTTGCCTCTGAACCAATCACATCGTTCTTAAAGTCTTTTTCTACCTGAGAATAGGTTAGCGAGGCTTCCCAAATATCATTCTCCATTAGAAAAATATCTGCCCTTAAGAGCTTTGCTTCGGCTTTTTGAAGATAATTAATATTCCTTGAGCTAATTAAATCATCCAAAATATCAACTGCCTTTTGGCTTGAAGAAAGATAATAAGCCAATAGGTAAGCATATTGGTATTGTATCTCAAATATATTTGCTTTCTCCCCTAATTGTCCAATTCTTGTCTCAAAGGTACTGTTAATCTCTATTATTTCCTTCTCGTTATAGACATTCTTCTCTGTTAAAGCTTGAAAGAGAGAATTTAGATAACCAATTTGGGAAGGGATATAATAAGGGTTACCCTCTCCCTTATCTATTATATATGAAAAAGCTTGAGAAGAATTTTTAAAGTCATTATTATTAATTGCTACATTAGCAAATTCGAAAACAGTTTTACCGCTAAGGTTTTCAAATCTTTTATCAATACTCTTTGCTTGAATAAAAGCCATATTATAATCCTTCTCTTGCAATAGAAGCCAAAAGTAAAGATGTGTAAGCTCTGGGTTATTGGAGTTCTTTTGAATTCTTTTCAATAGCGGAGTCCTAAGTTTTTCCAAAAGCTTGCTTTCAGGGTCTTGCTGCATGAGATTATTAAGATATATCTTTACTTGATGAATCATCATTGGATTACTCTCAATAAGGTTGAGGTAATCATTGCAAAGCTCATCATAAAGCCCAAGACGTTGATAATAGAAAGAAAGTTCGTAGGTGAAAAGATTATTATCCCTTAGTAATTCCCTTCCTTTAAGAAAGGTTTTCACAACAAGCTCATTATTATTCTTCCTTGCAAAATAGTTAGCAAGAGAATTAATAGAAAGCCTATCTGCAGACAATGACTCAATAGTGTTTTTAAACTCTTTTTCGCTCTTGCTTTTATCTCCTTCTCTAAGATAATGATATGCAAGGTCTGCTCTAAATATTGATTCTTGAGGGAATTTCTTAATTGTTTTCTTTATTAGCTTCTCGGCTTTTGAGTACTCTTGATTAGAGTAATAGGCCTCAAGCAAATTATTATAATACTCATTTACAAACCTCTTATCAATCAATTCCTCGTAAATATCAATGCTCTTCTCAATCTGGTTCCCATAGAAGAACTCCCTTGCCAAGTTTGCTTTTATCTCTTCATCCGATTGGGAAAAAAGATTAACCGACAAGGTTAGAAAAGAAATAAATAATAATATGATTTTAATCCTATAATACATTCAAAACCTGTTCCTTTATCTTCTCTAATTCATCTTTCATATCTACAACAATCTTTTGTAGATTTATATCATTTGCCTTTGAACCAAGTGTATTGATTTCTCTTCCTATTTCCTGAGCAATAAATCCAAGCTTCTTGCCTTGAGATTTTGGTAATTCAAGAGTTTGAATAAAGTATTCTAAATGTTGAGCAAGTCTAATCTTTTCCTCAGTAATGTCTATTTTCTCTAACCAATAAATCAATTCTTGTTCAAGACGGTTCTCATCATAGTTTCCAAGATTAATATCCTCAAGTCTTTGTTTTATCTTCTCCTTAATTATATCTATTCTTTTGTATTCAAAATTATCAACAAGCTTTAGCCCCTTTGAAATATTGCTAATTCTTAGACGTAAATCCTTTTCAATAGCAAGTCCTTCAGTCTCTCTAAATGAATTTATATTGTTAAGGCATTGAACTAAAAGCCCTCTTAAGAAATCTTCCTCCTCCTCTTCCAAGCTCTCAATCGTTGAATTGTTTTCGGAGTTTTGAAGAGCAAGACGAAACAAATCGTCCTTATTGGCATTTACAGAATCAGCCAACTCTTCTAATTCTCTATAATAACTAATAAAATTCTCTTTGTTAACGGCTAAATTGCTTTTAATATTCTCCTCATAAATTATACATTCAATCTTACCTCTTTCCAAATAGGAGGAAATTTTGTTTCTAATATCGATATCCAAACTCCTGTATTTAGAAGGAATTCTTATGCCGAAATCGATTTGTTTTGAATTTAGTGATTTGATTTCTATGGTTATATTCTTGTTTTTATAGCTTGCTTGGCTTTTGCCAAACCCAGTCATTGATTTAATCATAAGTAAATTATTTTGAGTGCAAATATACACAAAAACAAATGTTTTGCGTTTATGTGTACGAAAATGATTAATTTTGTCGTTTGAAATCAAGAATTAAAAACTAAAATAATATATGGAAAATACAACAGGATTTATGGGTGTTAGCACCATTTATTGGGTGATATTTATTGGGACTGCACTTCTAAGTTGGTTAATAAGCGCAAGTTTAAAATCGAAATTTAAAAGATATTCGCAAATCCCTACTCAAGGAGGCTTAACAGGAAGGGATATTGCAGAGAAGATGTTAAGAGATAATGATATTTATGATGTTAAGGTGGTTAGTGTTCAAGGACAGCTATCAGATCACTATAACCCTACTAACAAAACTGTAAATCTTAGCCATGATGTATTTTTTGGTAATAGTGTTGCCGCAGCAGCAGTAGCAGCTCATGAATGTGGTCATGCAGTTCAGCACGCTACAGCTTATTCATGGTTAATGATGCGTTCCAAATTAGTGCCAGTAGTTCAATTTGCTTCTCAATGGGTAATGTGGGTAATTCTTGGAGGAATGTTTCTTGTAAATACATTTCCAAATCTTTTATTATTCGGGATTATTCTATTCGCAATGACAACTCTTTTCAGCTTTATTACTCTCCCAGTTGAGATTAACGCTTCCCAAAGAGCTCTTGTTTGGTTGGATAGAAATGCTATTACCTCAAGAGAATCTCATCCAAAGGCTCAAGATGCTTTGAGAACGGCTGCTTATACTTATGTTGTTGCAGCATTATCTTCATTGGCTACCTTATTATATTATATATCAATTTACTTAGGGAGAAGAGATTAATAAAAATATTTAATATTCAATATGGGTTTAGGAGAGTTCTTAAAGAGCAAGGTGTTTTTTAAACATTTAGGACTAATAATAGCTTCTTTTGTTGTATTATTATTTATAGCTATTCAATTGCTAAATATATATACAAGACATGGTAAAGAGTATATTATTCCAAATATAGAAGGGATGGAATTAGTCCAAGCAAAGGCATTAAGCGAAATGTCTCCTTTTGAGATTATTGTAATAGATTCAATATTCTCTCCTTCTGAAATCCCAGGTAAGATTATCACTCAAGACCCAAAACCAGAAAGTAAAGCAAAGAAAGGAAGAAAGATTTATCTAATCCTTACTTCTAATAGTGGAGAGAAAATCGCAATGCCTAATTGTACTGACCAAAGTGTTAGAGCAGCTGTAAATCTATTAGTAAATAAAGGGCTTAGGGTTAGAAGACTAATATTTCGTGAGGGAGCTTTTGCTAATCTTGTAGTTCAGCAGATTTACAAAGGGAAACAAATAGGAGAAGGAACCCAGATATCCAAGGGAGAGGAGATTGATTTAGTAATTGAAATGAATCCAGAAAATACTATAACTCAAATCCCAGATATATTAGGTTTAACTGAACAAGAGGCAGAGAAAAAACTTTGGGAATCATCGCTTAATATTGGGAGGAAGAGTTTTGAAGGTCAAAAGGATATTTCCCGTTCAAGGGTAGTAAGTTTTTCTCCTTCTGTCAAATCACTTACTATTGGCTCAACAGTAAATTTATCCTTTGTAAATGATACTAAACCCAATTTCAAGCAAAGATTAAACTCATTCAAGGTGCAGGATAATCAAATTGAAGAAATAATAGAAGAAGAATAATGAAAGGACTAATGTTTAGGGTTTTGTTTTTAGGACTATTAATCAGCTTTAGCTCGAATTTATATTCTCAGTATTTATTGACTCCAGCTGCCAATAAGTCATTAATAACAAAAGAAAAGAAATCAGCATCTAATCTTGTTCTTCCTTTTTTTGAAGATTTTTCTGATTATAGTCTAACTCTAAATTCTAATCTTTGGGAAAAATCTAATGTATTTATAAATTCTGATTTTTCTTATAATAGTATTAGTGTAGGCGTTGCAACCTTTGATTGTTTAGATAGTCAAGGTTTGCTTTACTCACATGCAAACACAACAGGATTTAGTGCTGATACCCTAACAAGCAAATCAATTAGATTAGATTCAGTCTTTTCTCCTTCTGCTAAAAAACTAAGTATTGGCGATTCAATTATCCTTAGTTTTACCTTTCAGCCAGGAGGAGGTTATGGTCCTTTATGGGAAAGCTTGGGAGCAACACCGAGTTTAAAAGATTCTCTAATCCTACAGTTTTATGATTCTTATAATGAAGAGTGGAATACTGTATGGAGTACAATGGGGATGAGCCTTGATAGTATTTACATCTATGATTCAATATTCTATCGCTTTGTAACAGTTCCAATTTTAGATACCAATTATCTTAGCAAGGATTTTAGCTTTCGTTTTCGTAACTATGCCTCATTAGATGCTAACCCTTCCTTTGCTTATGTAGGTAATTCAGACCATTGGAATATAGATTATATTTATTTAGACCATAATCGAAGCAGAATAAATAATACGTTTAGAGATATTACCTTTGTTGAGAGTGCAAGGTCAATGCTTAAGAAATATCAGGCAATGCCAGCAAGACAATACTCAAAAGAGGAGATGGGTGATAGTTTGAGAATTAAGATAAGTAATTTATTTAATGAAACATTGGTTTCTATTTATAAATACTTTGTATATGATAAGAATAATAATCTTGTTGCTTCTTATGATGGAGGTTTTGAGAATATTACTCCATATCTAATAACAAAATCTTATCAGTCATCTCCCAATCATGCTTCACCACCAGTAAACTTTCAATTTAGCTTCGATACTACACAATGGAATAGTTTCGATATTATCCATACTCTAAAACTTGGAGTAGGTCAGGATAATCATCCTTTGAATGATACAATAAAGTTCAATCAAGTCTTTGAGGATTATTATGCTTATGATGATGGTACTGCAGAAAATGGATTTGGGATAGAACCAATTCGTAATTCAAATCTTGCTGTTGGCTTTAGCCTGAATGCTCCGGACACTCTAACAGCTGTAGATATTTATTTTAATTCTACATATCAAGATGCTAATCAAAAGCCATTCTATCTTTGTATTTGGAATTCAAATAATAATCTCCCTTACGATACTCTTTATCGTTCCGATGTTCTTACTCCTACAACCAATGGCTTGAATAAGTTTACAAGATATATATTAGATAACCCTATTGTTTTAAATCCCGAAGAATTCTTTATTAGTCTTCAAACCAAGGGAAACGATTATTTGAATATTGGCTTTGACCGCAATACTGATGCTTCAGATTATATATATGGTAACTGGGCAAACCTCTGGGAAAAGACTTTTATCAAAGGATCTTTAATGATTAGACCTTATTTTGGTTATCAATCGGTAATAGGATTAGAAAAAGAGATTGAAAATATAACAGAACTTGATGTTTATCCAAATCCTGCAAAGGATTATATAAATATTAAATCCTCAAATACTAATAGCCTTATTAGTATAATAAATGTAATGGGTCAAAGGGTTTATTCAAGCAATTATCAATCAATGATAGATGTTTCAAAATTTGAACCAGGGGTATATATAATAAGTATAGTTGATAAAAAAACTCAAACGAAAGCTCAAAGAAAAATAATTATAAATAGGTAAATGATAGAAGAAAATTTAGAAATCCAATCAGAAGAAGAGGAAATAGAGTTATTTGAGAATTATAAGATTATTGTCGATAAGGGACAAAGCCTTCTAAGGATTGATAAATTCTTAATGGATAGACTTGAGTCAACAAGCAGAAACAAAATCCAACAAGCAGCAAAGGCAGATTGTATTAAGGTTAATGATAAACCAGTAAAACCAAATTATAAGGTTAAACCAGGAGATATAGTTCAGATTTTCTTGGAAACACCAAAGAGAGAAATTGAGATAATCCCTCAAGATATTCCATTAGAAATTATTTACGAAGATGAAGATATTATAATTGTCAATAAGGCAAGTGAAATGGTAGTCCATCCTGGTTATGGAAATTATACAGGCACATTATTAAATGCACTTACCTTTCATTTTCAAGGAAAGAGTGGAAAAGATGGCGTTCCATACCAACCTTTATTAGTTCATAGAATTGATAAGAATACCACAGGGCTTTTAATTGTAGCTAAGAACGAATTATCACAAACCATTTTAGCAAAACAATTCTACGACCATAGCATAGAAAGAACTTATAATGCTTTGGCTTGGGGAGATTTTGACCAAATGGAAGGAACAATTGACTCTTATATTGGTCGCTCTCTAAAAGATAGGAGGGTAATGACAGTTTTTCCTGATGAAGATTATGGTAAAAGAGCAATTACTCATTGGAAGGTAAAATTCCGTTTTGGATATATTACTCAAATAGAATGTAAACTCGAAACAGGACGTACTCACCAAATTCGTGCTCATATGAAATCCATTGGTCACCCACTCTTTAATGATGAAACTTATGGTGGAGACCAAATAATTAAAGGGACAACTTATTCAAAGTATAAACAATTTGTTACAAATTGCTTTAAACTTCTTCCACGCCAAGCACTACATGCCACAACCTTAGGATTTATTCATCCAATTACCAAAGAAAAAATGCATTTCGAAAGTAATATCCCAGACGATATACAACAGGTAATTGATAAGTGGCAAAACTACATAAACTATAATAAAATCGCCGAAGACGAATAGGAAAAATTAGAATCAAATTACAATTTATTAGAATCAAGAGTTAGATTTCTGTAATTTGATTCCATTTTACTCTTTTTTGATTAGAATTTTACGAATTCTGACCTCAACTTCCCTATATAAATATAAATATTCCGTTTTCTCCTTAAGAAAATAATTAATATAAATGAAATCTGAAAGGGAAGTCAAGTAAAACCTATATTAATAAAAAACATTATATTAAGATTCGCTTCTAACTTTAATTAAGGGATTAGTCGTTAATTTGTGGGAATAAATAAAACATTTTACATTAGAAAATACTTGTTTTATTAATGGATTTATATTATATTTGCATGCTTATTTTTGTGTAAAATACTCCTATGTCAGAAGTGAATATTTTTATGCAATTAATTAAGAAGAAAATGTATTTTTTAAATAAATAAAGTTCGTAATAGAACAAAGTCTAATTTAATAATTAACACAAATGAAAAAACTATTATTTTTTCTAATGGCAACGATTTTTGCCATTCAAGGGTGGTCGCAAACCACATTAAGTGAAGGATTCGAAAGTACTACATTCCCTCCAGATGACTGGATGATTGTAAACACATTAGGACCATCAACACCATGGACACGAAGCACATCATACTCTCATAGCGGAAGTGCTTGTGCATTTACAAATTACAATTCGAGTGGATCTATTAACTACATGATTACTCCAAAATTAGTAATTAATTCCCTAACAGACTCTATTAGTTTTTGGGCAAGAATGAGTGTTTTTTCAAGTACTTTCGACCAAACTTTCTTAAAAATCTTAGTGTCTACAACCGATAATAATGTAACCTCTTTCGATACAACTACATTATTACATATTTCTCCTTCTTTTACATCTACACCTAATAATCAAATAACAGATGTTTGGAAAAAATGGACTATTAGTTTGTCTGATTACATTG
>JAEZKK010000006.1 GCA_023415495.1 Bacteroidota bacterium | reverse complement strand
CCGACTCCGTGAAGTTGGATTCGCTAGTAATCGCAGATCAGCCATGCTGCGGTGAATACGTTCCCGGGCCTTGTACACACCGCCCGTCAAGCCATGGAAGCTGGGGGTACCTGAAGTTCGTGACCGCAAGGAGCGACCTAGGGTAAAACTAGTAACTAGGGCTAAGTCGTAACAAGGTAGCCGTACCGGAAGGTGTGGCTGGAATACCTCCTTTCTAGAGATAGAAAAAACAAACAAAACAATAATATATCTCACAAAATTACGAGCCTTAAATAATACGCTTTTAAGAGCTTCGCTACAAATTGGTTTTTATATATAAATTATCACAAATAGTCTCGTAGCTCAGTTGGTTAGAGCACTACACTGATAATGTAGGGGTCGGCGGTTCAAGTCCGCCCGAGACTACACAAAAATTAAAACGCAAAGCATTTTTCAATACTTTGCGTTTTTTTGTTTATACAAGAATGAGTTTTTATTTCAAATCACTCCTATCCTTATAGTGGGTATGAAGATACTCATGGCTTTTATGACAATTAGGAGCTCCCCAAATTTCATAGAATTTTTCTATTGATGGATTCTCGTGCGATTGTCTTAAATGCTTGGTTTCATCTTCAGTGTAAAGAATAGACATTCTCTTTTCTCTAACATCTACATCATCGCTTCTTGGCTGACCTCCACCAGTAATACATCCTCCAACACAGCCCATAACTTCAATAAAATGATAAGGAGAAACTCCTGCCTTGATTTGATCCATAAGCTCTTTAGCTCCGGCAAGACCACTTGTAACAGCAACCTTTACTTCAAGACCTTCGAATTGTTTGTACTTAGGCAAAACCCCTTCGAGTTTAATGCTTGCATGCTTAACCTTTTCCAAACCAACTATAGGAGTTACGTGGAGATTTTCAAAAGGAAGATTCTTGCCCATTAGTATTGCATAAACAGTACGAAGTGCAGCTTCCATAACTCCACCTGTTAAACCAAAAATATCAGCAGCTCCAGTAGAATAGCCCATAGGGTCATCGAATTTCTCGTCCTTAAGGTTTCTAAAGTCAATTCCTGCCTGCTTAATCATAGTGCCTAATTCCCTTGTTGTAATCACAGCATCCACATTATACATTCCGTCATTCATCATTTCCTCCCTTGTACATTCATATTTCTTGGCAGTACAAGGCATAACAGAAACTACGAACATTTTCTTAGCATCTATTCCCTTTAATTCTGCATAAAAGGATTTAGCAAGTGCACCAAGCATCATATGAGGAGATTTACAAGTAGAAAGATTAGGGATAAGCTCAGGATAATGAGTTTCCAAATACTTTATCCACCCTGGAGAACAGCTTGTAATCATTGGTAATACAGCAGGCTTACCTTCCAAGACATTAATTACTCTGTTTAAAAACTCAGTACCTTCTTCCATTATGGTTAAATCTGCAGCCCAATCGGTATCGAATACATCATCAACCCCAAGAGCCCTCATAGCTGCTGCCATTTTGCCCGTAACTGAGGTTCCTACGGGATAGTCAAACAATTCCCCTAATGCTACTCTCACGGCAGGAGCAGCTTGAATAACAACCCTTATGTTAGGATCATTAATTGCCTGCCATACTCTTTGAGTTGAATCGGTTTCCTTTAAAGCTCCTACAGGGCATACAACAGTACATTGTCCACAATATGCACATTTTACAGAATTAAGTGGCAGTTCTAAAGAAGGAGAAATAACTGTATCAAAACCTCTGTTTTGAGCATTTAATATGCCGACACCCTGAATTTCATTGCAAACTGTTACGCATCTTCTACAAAGAATACATTTTGATAAATCTCTTGTAATTGATGGAGAAATATCTAAGTGGTGACGAGCAGAGCTTGTTTTAAATCTGTTTTCCTCTACTCCCAATGTATCTCCAAGCTTTTGCAATTCGCAGTTAAGGTTCCTATTACAAGACAAACACTCTTTTGAATGGTCTGAAAGCATTAACTCATATAATACCTTTCTTGCTTTAATAACCTTATCGCTTTTTGTATTTACAACCATTCCCTCCTTGACCTCTGTCATACATGCTGCCATAAGTGTTTTAGCTCCTTGAACTTCAACGGAACAAATTCTACATGAACCTATTTTATGTATGTTTTCTAAATAGCAAAGATTAGGTATTAAAATACCGTTCTGCTTTGCTGCATCGAGTATAGTACTACCCTTTGGCACACTAATACTCTTATTATTTATCATTAAATTAATCATAATAATTATCTCCTTTCGCAATGTAGGCAACGCATTGATTCTGCAATTGCATTTAATTTATGAAAACCTATTACTACCTCATCGAAACTATTCTTTCGAGTTTCAGGGTCTAAAACTTCCTTCTCAAATTGATTATGAGCGACAATTTCATCATTATCATAAACAACAGGGATTTCTATTTTCTCTCCCTTATTCAAGATGCCATTCCCTCCAAGGTATAAATCAATATTTATTGCAGCCTTCTTCCCATCTGCAATAGCATTAATAACATCCTCAGGACCTCTAACAATATCACCACCTGCAAAGACTCCTGGCATAGTAGTCATCATTGTTTTATTGTCAATTACAAAGGTTCCCCATTTTGTTTGAGTTATTTCGTTCTTTCCAATAAATGGTAAATCGGCATATTGACTTACAGCAGGGATTATATAATCAACCTTGATTTTGAAATTACTATTAAGTATCTCTACGGATTTTCTTCTTCCTGAGGAATCGAAATTCACAATTTGCATCTTAACACACTCAACTTCCCTTACTTTATTATCACCTATAAATCTTAGAGGTGAAACTAATTCCATAATTTCAATACCCTCTTCTTGTGCCTCAATTATTTCTTCATAATAGGCAGGCATTTGATCAATAGTCCTTCTATAGAGTACAATTACCTTTGAGGCTCCAATTCTAAGAGCAGTTCTTGCAGAATCTATCGCAGTATTACCACCACCAATTACAGCTACAACTCCGGAGAGTTTAAAATCAGGGTCATGATGAATACGCTTTAAGAAATTAATTCCATGAATAACGCCTTCTAATTCCTCTCCTTCAATATTAATTTTCTGAGGGAACTGAGTACCTGTTGCAACATAGATAGCTTGATAATCTTCTCTTAATTGTTTAAAAGAAATATCCTTGCCAATTTCTGTATTTAAATGAATCTTTACTCCAGATTGTTCAATTAAGGAAATCTCATGTCCAAGTATTGCCTTTGGTAGACGATATTCAGGAATACCATAGGCAAGAACTCCTCCAGCTTTTGATTCGGATTCAAAGACATCAACCTCATAACCTATATTAACTAAGTAGTAAGCACAAGTAAGACCTGAGGCTCCAGCTCCGATAATTGCAATTCTCTTGTCCTTTTTTCTTGGGAAAGTCATCTGTATCTTCCAGGGTAATTCGTTTTTAAATGCGTAATCAGATACAAAACGTTTTAATTCTCTAATTGCTACGGCTTCGTCAACAGTTCCTCTACGACATTTACTTTCACATGGTCTGGTGCATATTCTACCACAAACAGCAGGGAAAGGATTTTCCTGCATAATTAGGTTATAAGCATCTTGCAATCTGCCTGAGGCAATCAATGACACATATCCTGATATATTTATTCCTGCAGGGCAAGTGTTTTCACAAGGGGATGTAAACATTGAAGCACAGACTCCAGCTCTACAGTATTTATCTTCAATATGCTCCTTATATTCTTCTTTAAAGAATCTAATAGTTGAAAGAATAGGATTTGGAGCAGTTTGACCAAGTCCACACATAGCAGTATGCTTAATTGTTTCCCCAATCTCTTCCAAAAGTTCAATATCTCCTTCTTCTCCTTTACCATCAGTTATTCTCTCAAGAATTTCCAACATTCTCTTTGTACCTACTCTGCAAGCTAAACATTTTCCACAACTTTCATCTCGGATAAAATCCATAAAGAATCTTGCAGTATCGACCATGCAAGTATCCTCATTCATTACAATAAGACCTCCTGAGCCCATAATTGCCCCAATCTTATTCAATGATTCATAATCAGCAGGCACATTAAGATTGTCCTTAGTAACACAACCTCCTGAAGGGCCTCCTATTTGGGCTGCTTTAAATTGTTTTTTATTTGGGATACCTCCTCCTATCTTATATATTATATCTCCAATAGTCGTCCCTATTGGAACTTCAATAATTCCTGTATTTACAACATCTCCAGCAAGAGCAAAAACCTTAGTACCAGTAGCATGAGGCAATCCATAGCCAGAATACCACTTACTTCCTTTTCTAATAATCTTAGGAATATTTGCAAGCGTTTCAACATTATTAATAATTGTAGGGCAATCAAATAAGCCTTTCTGGAAAGGGAATGGAGGTTTTTGCTTTGGCTCACCTCTCTTTCCTTCGATTGATGCTAATAATGCTGTTTCTTCTCCACAAACAAAGGCTCCAGCTCCTATTCTATAATCCAAATCGAAACTAAAATCACTTCCAAAAATATTTTCTCCCAAGAATCCATATTCTCTTGCCTGAGCTATTGCTCTCTCAAGCCTTTCAATAGCAATTGGATATTCTGCTCTAATATAAACATATCCTTTTTGAGCTCCTATTGCAAATGCACTTAATAGCATACCTTCGATAACCGAATGTGGGTCTCCCTCAATTATGCTTCTATCCATAAATGCACCTGGGTCTCCCTCATCAGCATTGCATACCATATATTTTTCTTTGCTCTCTTGCATAAAACCACTTCTAAGCTTGACTCCTGTTAGGAATCCTGCTCCTCCTCTACCTCTTAATCCTGATTCTTCAACTTCTTTGATTACAGTCTCTGGATTATTTCCTTTTATTGCATTAAAAGCTGCCTGATAACCATCTCTTGATATATATGAATCAACATTATCATATTCTATCTCTCCACAATTGTCCAATACTAACTTGGTTTGAGCCTTGAAAAACTCTATATCGTCAATACATGGAACTCTTTTTTGAAGAGCCTTATCAAAAAATGTGTATTCAGTGCAAATTTCATTCTTAATTAAGTGCCTATCTACAATATCTATTGCTTTTTCTGGATTTAATTCAGTATAAAATATTCGCTGAGGGAGAATAAGTATTACTGGCCCTACGGCACAAATACCCATACAACCAGTTTGGATAACATTTATCTTTTCTTCTAACCCTTTAAGAATAATTTGAGTTTTTAATGCAAGGCTTACCTCATGACAGTTCGAGGAAACACAACCTCCTCCTCCACATACTAAAACATTAAATTCATATTTACTTTGCTTATCTATATATTCCTGTTTAATATCCAGCAATTCTTGAAAGTTTGTAATTTTTTTCATATAATCTCCTTTCTTATTTATATTTAGCTAAAATAGAACTTAATTTACTTGGAGAAACTGACTTATAAACCTCTTTGTTTATCATCATTGCTGGAGCTAAACCGCAAGCTCCAATACATCGAGCAATCTCAAGAGTGAATTTACCATCAGTAGTTGTTTCTCCAATATTAATTTCTAATTGTTTTTGAAGTTCTTCTATTAATTTCTTCCCTCCTCTAACATAACATGCTGTTCCCATACAAACAAGTATTGTATTCTCACCTCTTGGGGTTGTGGAAAAGAAGGAATAAAAACTCACAACCCCCGAAACTTCACTCAGAGGTATATGCATTTGTTTGGCGATAAACTCTTGAACCTCCAATGGAAGATAGCCACAGATTTGCTGAGAAGCATGGAGGATTTGAATAAGATTGGATGATTTGGCTTGATACAAATCAATAACATTAGAAATTTTCTCGAAATGCTCGGCATCTATCGTGCTAAGACATTCCATTTCTTCGATTTTGTTCATTGTTAAACTGTTTTATAGCTCAGTAAAACTTAAGCTAAGATTAGTATTTATATATTGATATTACTAGTTTTACAATTAAACTGAAAATCTAATAATTATTGACTTTTCAGGGTTCAATATTACTAATAAATATTTACATATACAAATTCTTTATCATATTTTTTATCATAATTATTATAACAACTTGATTTTCGGAGAATTTATAAATACAAAAAAGCTGCTAATTAATTAGCAGCTTCGTATAATAATAACAAATGTGTCAAACAAATGATGTTCAAAAGAAAAAATTTGTCCCAAATACAATATTCCTGTCAACTTGATTTATAATGAAGTGTTAAAACAATGAATCTTATAGTCTGACAGGCATGGTTTTCCCTTGACTTATCTTTTCCTGAATAATGATAAGCAAGAGAACAAGATCATCAAATCAATAATACCTGCAATTGGTGGATATCTTTAGCAAAATAGCTAAGATGCCAATTCTTTTGGAAATAATTTAGGTGCGTAAAACAATTCTCAAGCGTATAATAAGCCTCTTGATGATTAACAGGAGTGCTTAGCTTGTAGAAAACAAATCTATGTTCGGAGAAAATCAAATCCAAATCGGATTTAGATTTCTTTGTGCGATTAACTATCTTGGATTTACAAAAATCGGATATATTATCTTTTGCAATATTTAGCCCTGACTCGAACTTTAGGGTAGCACTTATCTTTTTCTCATAAGAGAAAGATGGACTATAAACTAAGCCCATTAAGAATAAGACTACTATACTAAATTTCCTAACTAAGTGCATATAACTCGCATTAATTTCATCTGCAAAATTAAGCATAAAAATCTGTTTTGTCAAGCATTTAATTCAAAAAAAACTATAAATCGTATTTTTTACTTGGCAGAGAGTCAAATTATTTATAGTTTTGAACTCTAATTTACACACTTTTTCAATTATGAGTTGCAGTATTTTCTCATTAGACAGCAATAAATGTACCCTTTGTTATTCATGCGTAAGGAATTGTCCTGTTAAAGCAATACACGTTAGAACAGGGGAGACTATTCCAGAGATAAATTCCGATAGATGTATAGGTTGCGGTAATTGTATTAAAGCATGTACTTTTAATGCAATTAGCATTTTCGATGCACGTGAGACAGTTAAGGAATTGATAAAATCGGAATATAAAGTAGCTGCAATATGCGACCCTTCCATTGCTGGTGAATTTGAAGACATAACCGACTATAGGAAATTTGTTCAGATGATTCGTCAAATAGGCTTTGATTATGTTACAGAGGTAGCTTTTGGAGTAGATTTAATAGCTAATCATCAGGCAAGAGTTATAAACAAAAAAACAGGCAAGTATTACCTTACTTCACATTGCCCAGTTATGAACCTCTATGTTGAGAAATACCACCCAGATTTAATTAACAATCTTACAAAAACTGTTACACCAGCTTCTGCAACAGCAACTGCTCTAAGAGAAATTTATGGGAAGGAGCTCAAAATTGTAAATATATCACCATGTTATGGGGCAAAGAAGGATTTGAACCGACATGAGAATACTGCCAAAATTGATGCAGTACTTTCATTTAGAGAATTAAGAAAGTTATTTAGAGAATTTCATATAAAAGAAGAGAACGTCGAATTTTCTGAATTTGACCCACCTTTAGGGAACAAAGGCTCACTATACCCAATCCCAGAGGGTTATGTTGAAGCATGCAACCTTTCAACCGCACTTATGGAGAGTGAATTTATTACAGCACAAGGAAAGACAGATGCAACAGATGCAATAAAACAATTTGAAGAACATGGGAATCGATTCAATAAAAACTTCAATCTTTATTTCTGTAAAGGATGTATTGTAGGACCTGGCTCTTCGATAAATGGGCAGAAATTCATTCGTCATAATCTCGTAACAAATTACGCAATAAAGAGGACATCCAAACTAAATCGTTCGAATTGGGAGGAAAATATAGAAAAGCACAAGTTTAACTTAGATTTACAAACCACCTTTGAATCTAAGTACCAAAACCTCGAACACCCAACTGAGGATAAGATAGAAGCAGCTTTTAAAGAATTAGGAAAGGAGAAATCAGGTCGCCATATCGACTGCCGCTCTTGTGGTTACGAATCTTGCTATGAACTTGCCGAGGCAATAGCACAAGGTATAGCATCGCCCGATATGTGTTTTACTCACACCCAAAGCGGCAACAGAACATTTATCAGCAAACTCAACGAAACAAATAAAAAACTTGAAAAATCATTTAATGAGAATCAAGAATTAAAAGAAAATATAAACACACAAATAACTAATAATTACGAACTTTCCAAAGCGCTTTCCATTTTTGTTCAAAACCTCAACATAGGAGTAGCAATTGTAGACTCAAACTTAAAAATTCTTGAATCTAACCATCAGTTTATAGAAATACTTGGGGATGAGGCTAAGGAAATAAATGAGATTATCCCTGGACTTGTTGGAGCAAGCATAGTATCGCTCGTACCTAAGAATATATCTTCTCAAATCGATTTTATACTAAAGGGGAGCGAAAATATAATCAATAGAGATTGTGAATTTGGAGAAAGACTATTAAACACAACAATATTCTCCTTAATCCCGAGAAAGAGCATCTGTGTATTGTTCCGAAACCTCTACGACAAAGAAACCAAACCAGAGGAAATCATCAACAGAGTAACTGAAATCATAGATGAGAATCTCCGCCAAGTACAACAAATAGGATTTATCTTAGGCGAGGGAGCAGCTAAAACCGAAAAAATGCTAAACACAATAATAAAACTCACAAAAAACACCCAATAGCAGAGACAATACGATAGAGTTTAAATAGAATCAAATTACAGAAAAATAGAATCAAATTACATTTCCGTAGAATCAAATTCTATTTTCGTAGAATCAAATTACAATTTACTATAATCTTTTATCTCGATATTATCAGTTTAAATGTTTTGGTTTTCGATTGGGTTTTTAGGTTTATATAGTAATTGCCTTGTGGGTAAGAGCTAATATCTATTTGTTTTGGAATTTCATTCCATGTTTTTAGTACTTGTCCACTATTATTTATTAGCTGAATGGTTTCTAATTTATGACCATTTGGATTATCTATTATAATGTACTTATCTGCTGGATTTGGATATATGCTTATTGTATTTAATATATCTATATCCTCTATTGAGCTTTGTCCTACTACTACTATCTTTGTATCTGTCCATGAGCTTGAATCAGTATCGGAGCATAGTGTTCTTAATCTAAGCATATATTCTTGTCCAAGTGGAAGGTTACGCAATGCATATTGGTTTGTGCCATATATCTTCTCGCTTTGCCATTGGATTGCATGTCTTAGTTTATATTCTAATATCCATTGGTTATGAGTGGAGTTATCCCATGAAAGAAGAATTGAATGCTCGGAGTTCTCTGGATTTAATATATATTGACCTTTGAAATTAACAGGGATTGGACATTGAGTGGTAACGGTATTGGTTTTAAAATCAATTATTTTCCATGTAGGGGTATTATAGCCAACTCCACATAATGAGCAAATTTTAAATCTATAGTTAGTATTTGGCAATAAACCTGGTATATGAAGTGGATGAGTATTGATGATTTGTGTTGTAGAATCATTATTAGAAAGATTAGTTAGAACATATTCCCATGATGAGTTATTAGGATAGCCTGTCCATTCGAATATTACTGAATTATGAGTTAAATCAGTAATAGAGACATCCTCTGGAGTTTTGCAAATATCTTTTATTTGGAAATTCTTTGCTCCAAATTTTATCCAAGAATTATTTAATTGAGTAAAGGCTATTGAGAACCTTACCCAAGAAAGTCCTGCAAGCTCAGGAACTTCTATTTTAAAATTACCTGAAGACACAATTGATTGATTGATTTGTGAAATCACAAAATAATTAACTCCATCCATAGAAGCTAATAAATAAGCTTTGGATAGAGCAAGATTAGTATCGATAAAGCTATAATCCAAACTTATCTCAGGATAAGAAAGTAAGGAGAAGTCAAAGTAAGGAGAGAGTAAATTAGTATCTGAGGCAATTCTCCAACACTGAGGTATATTATAGAAATTAGTATCGCTATTCCAATAGATAGAGTCAGAGAAATCGGTATAAGGATATTGGTTTATTGGCGTGCAAAGAGTTTTGAATTTAAATAAGCTTGAGTATTGAGAAGTGTCTCCTTGAAGGGAAATAGACTTAATCCTTACAAGATAATCCGAATTAGGAGTAAGTCCACTAAGAGTATCAGTATTATTGAATAATTTCTTCCTTGTAAAGTTTGGATTAGAAGTATTATCTAATGCGTATTCAAATATCCAGCTACTATTATTAGTTCCTAAATCCCAATTAATAACAGCTCCTGTATCGGAAATTAGATTAGAGGTAATAAACTGAGGAGGAAGACATAGGAGATTTGTCTTAAATGTATCCGGTTCTGACCAAAAACTATTTTCTGTAAGACAATCTGCTTGTATACGAAATAGGTAATCCGTATTATCATCCAAATTTGTAAGCATATGCAAAGGAGAAACAGAATTAATCTGTGTCCAATCGCTTTGACCAATTTTCTTATATTGAAGATTAAATAAACTTTGACCATAAGCAAAATCCCAATCTAACTCCGCTGAAGAATAGCTAATATAACCTACACTAAGATTTGTTGGGGTAGCACAATATCGAGCAGTAATATAAATATCATCCACAATCGCTGAGCTTTCTCCCCCAAGTGAGGCATTATTCACCCAAGCAAATACTAATCTTCTTACCTGTCCTACGAATTGTGCTGGTATATCTATATGTTCAAAATTCCAAACCGAGTCATTCCCATTATAAATTGTTTGTCCAATTTGATTAGCGGGAGGCAATTGGTTAATATCCAAGGTTGCATTAGGGTCGCTAAGAAATACTTTTAATCCATCATTCACACTTTCTCCCTTACATTTCCATTTAAAATCTAAATAGAAACTTGTCGCATAGCTTGGGATAAAAACATCTATATAAGAGTAATTAATTGCGGATTCATTAGGGTAGTATTGATTAGTAATACCTGAGGTAGTAGAAACATAGAGAGAATTTTCACCCTCAAGAGTTGAATTATAAGAAGAGCCTATTAGCCAAGGATTAATACTCCCATTAATAAAACCAAAATTTGCCATTTGAGCAATATCTTCAAAGCTTTCCTGAACAGGAAGTATATAGTTTTGATTAGGGATAAACTTTGTATTTATAAAACTCCAAGGACTGTTATATCCCTGACAAACACTTCTTACTGCTATTTGATACCAATATCCAGGGCTTAGATTAGGGATTAAATAATTATAGTTTGAAGTGATTGCACTAATACCCTCAATATTTGGGTCTGAACCAAGAGAACCATAAACTACCTCCCATTGGCTTGTTGTGCTATCCCCTACCCATTGAACATTTATCCCGTTACTTGTCATATTCTCAATCTGTAATTGGCTTATACCTGAGCAAATAGATATAGGTTGTTGGGTTTTGAAAGTCATAAAATCAGACCAAAGAGTTGTATCTCCGTAAATATCAATCATGGCAACTCTCCAATTATAAGTCATTCCCGAAACAAGAAAATTTAGTCTTAAAGAATCGTTACTTACTATTGAATGATTAGGATAAGGGTTTTGAGAAATATTATACTCAACTATCCATAAGTATGCATTTGGATTATTAGACCACCTAAGCGTAGCCTCGTTGTAATCAATATTTGTTGTACTTAAATTGTTAGGAGCAGGGTATTGGGAAATGCTTGCCCAAAGCCCATAACTAAGAATTAATGCGAATAAAAATAGGATAGCTCTTTTCATTAGAATTGAATTTAATTGAAATAATCGACAGCAAATTTAAACATTTTGTAAGTACTAAACAAAGATTTTTGTATTTTTGCATTCTATGACTATAGAAGAAGAAATAAATAGAGCCAATTATAACGAGGATAGTATTAAATCGCTTGAGTGGAATGAACATATACGTCTTCGTCCAGGGATGTATATTGGGAAGCTTGGAGATGGAGCATCGGCAGATGATGGTATTTACATCCTAATCAAAGAAATTATTGATAATTCCATAGATGAATTTGCTATGGGCTTTGGAAGAAACATTGAAATTGGGATTGATTTCGAAACAAATAAAGTTAGAATAAGAGACTTCGGAAGAGGTATTCCTCTTGGAACTGTTGTGGATTGTGTTTCTAAAATAAACACAGGAGCTAAATACGATTCGAATGTTTTTCAGAAATCTGTAGGGATGAATGGGGTTGGTTCTAAAGCAGTAAATGCATTAAGCGAGTATTTTAGGGTTCAGGCAATAAGAAAAGGTAAGACCAAGATTGCAGAATTTAAAAATGGGGATTTATTCCTTGAACATAAAATTGAAGACACTACCTTAGAAGAGGGTACTATAATTGAGTTTATTCCAGATAAGAAAATCTTTGGTTCATACTCTTTTATCAATGAGTATATCGATAAAATGATATGGAACTATGCCTATTTGAACAGGGGCTTAAGCTTGATTTATAATGGAAAGAAATATCAGTCAAAGAACGGACTCTACGATTTGCTTGATAATAATATTGATTCAGAGATTGTTTATCCTATTATCCATATTAGAGAGGAAAATTTTGAATTTGCCTTTACCCATTCCGAAAAAGCCTTTGGGGAGGAATATTACTCCTTTGTAAATGGACAGCATACTTCACAAGGGGGAACCCACCAACAAGCTTTTCGCGAAGCTATTGTTAAGGTTTGTAGAGAGTTTTACAAAAAGGATTATGAGCCCTCAGATATTAGAAGTGGGATAATCTGTGCAATAAGCCTTAGAATACAAGAGCCAGTTTTTGAATCTCAAACAAAGACTAAGTTAGGCTCAATCAATATGGAACCTAATGGTAAAGGACAGACTGTAAGGCTATTTATTAATGATATTGTAAAGAAAAACTTAGATAATTATCTACATATAAATAGCGAAACTGCTGAAAATCTTTTAAAGAAAATAGTTCAAAGCGAAAAGGAGAGAAAAGATATTGCTAATATCAAAAAGGTAGCAAGAGAGAGTGCTAAGAAAATTTCTCTTCATAATAAAAAGCTAAGAGATTGCAGAGTTCACTATAATTCCAAAGATGAAAGAAGATTAGATACTACCTTATTTATTACTGAAGGGGATTCAGCTTCTGGTTCAATTACTAAAAGTAGGGATGTAAACACTCAAGCAGTATTCTCTTTAAGGGGTAAACCTATGAATTCTTATGGAGAAAAGAAAGAGTTTGTTTATAGGAATGAAGAATTCAACCTTCTTCAAAGTGCTTTAAATATTGAAGAGGATATTGAAAATCTAAGATATAATAATATTGTAATTGCAACAGATGCTGATGTTGATGGAATGCATATTAGGATGTTACTTATGACTTTTTTCCTTCAGTTCTTCCCAGAGCTGGTTAGAGCTGGTCATGTTTATATTCTGCAAACACCTTTATTTAGAGTAAGAAACAAGCAAAAAACAATTTATTGTTATAGTGAAGAAGAGCGTCAAGAGGCGATGAAAAGCCTTGGAGCTAATCCTGAGATTACTCGCTTCAAGGGATTGGGAGAAATATCCCCTGATGAGTTTAGGCATTTTATTGGAAAGGATATTAGATTAGATCCAGTATTATTAAATAAAGACTCTGGCATAAAAGATGTACTATCATTCTTTATGGGAGATAATACACCAGAGAGACAAAACTATATTATAAATAATCTTCGTTACGAAGAAGTCATATAATTTATATACAAAGACTATGAAAAAAAGAATTTTATTAATCGTTACTATTGGCTTAATTCTCTTTAGCTCAAAAGCTCTTATAGCTCAAGAAGAAGAGGAAATAAAGATTAAACCTTGGACAGACGTTGTAAAAACCGACCTTGACCCTGCCTCTTGGAGATGGAATAAGAATGAAAACACTCGCTTTGCAATTAGAGGAGATTGGGATGGAGACGGATTTGAGGAAATGCTTTACGAATCCGCAACAAAACTTTTTTCAGATAATGATGAGATAACCCCACTACAACTAAGCGAAGATTTGGGAGTGTTTTTCCTTATTAATGAGGGGGATTTGGATGGAGACGGAGGAGATGAAATTTCATTTATGAGTGTTAATCGCGACTATTCTAATTTTAATGTATTTAGAGTTTGGTCTTATTCTGGCAATCGCTGGAAAGAATTATTCCAAGTAAGAGTACATATATGGGATTGCCCTAACTACCAACCAAAGACTTTCCAAGAAAGCTTTACTCACCAGTGGAAGAAAAAGAATAATTTCTCAAGAAGCAGCATAGTCTTAAAAAAACATGACGGAATTATTGATGTTATTGGTATTCATCCTAACGGAAGATACGCAATTGAGGAGATTAAGATAATCAATAAGATACCAGTGAAAAGGAATTGGGGAAAGATAATCCAACCTAAAGAAGATTAATCTCAATATTTATTTACTAAGAAATTTGAATCATGAGGCAAATTATATTTTATCTTATATTGTTTATACTGCCCTTAATTTCTTTGGCACAGAACAAAGAGAAAGAGGTTGATTTAGAAACAATAATCCGAAGCCTTGCCTCCGAAGAGTTCGAAGGGAGAGCACCTAACACCAAAGGAGATAGTTTGACCTGTGATTTAATTTCTGAGAGCTTTGAATCTATTGGCTTAAAAAAGTTTAATGACTCTTATTTTCAAGTGATTTCTTTTAATAATAGGGATTGGAGGGGCAAGAACCCAAGTGCAGAAATTCAAACATACTATTCAAGGAATATTATTGGCATTATACCTGGCAATGATAAGGATTTAAAAAATGAATATGTTATCATTGGAGCCCATCACGACCACCTTGGCTTTGGAGGAAGAATGTCTGGCTCAAGAGTTCAGGAAGAGGCAATCCACTATGGAGCTGATGATAACGCCTCTGGAGTTGGGCTAATGATTGATTTAGCTAAGAAGTTTTCAAATAAACCTACCAAAAGAACATTAATATTTATTGGTTTTGCAGCTGAGGAAAAAGGACTTGTTGGCTCGAAAGCCTTTGTAGAAAATCCATTAATAGACCTTAGCAAGGTTAATGCAATGATTAATTTCGATATGGTTGGAAATCTTAAAAACAATGCAATAACTGCAGGGGGCAGCAAAACCTCAACAAAAAGTGAAGAGTTAATCCTAAAGCATTCTTCAAAACATGGGCTTAAACCAAGCCTATCTCCTAATGGTCATGGACCTTCCGACCATGCTCCTTTCTATGGGAAAAACATCCCTGTTTTTTACTTTACCACTGGTGCTGACCACACCTATCACACCCCTTTAGATAATGCTGAAAACATAAATTATAAAGGCATAGAGTTGATTTCTGATTTTGTATATGATTTAGTCGAAGATATTGCGAATAACGATAAACTTATTTTCCAAGAAACCGCTCCAAGCTCCACCCCTACTATGCAAAGCTTTAAAGTAACTTTAGGATTAATGCCCGACGTTACGGGAAGTACTGATAAGGGTTTAAAGGCAGATTTAATTATTAAGGATAGACCTGCTTATAAGGCCGGGATGAAGAATGGAGATATTATTTTGGAAATGGATTCTATAAAAATTGAGAATATTAACGACTATATGAAGGCGTTATCTAATTTAAAAAAAGACACCTCTGTCAATGTTAAGGTATTAAGAGATAAAGAAATTGTCAATCTCAGAGTTGATTTATAATTAATTAATAATTTATTTTTCAGAAGACTTACTATGAAGAAATACATGATAGCAATATATTGGTTTCTTGCAGTTTTACTTACTCTCTCTGCAAGTGTTTATCAAAGAATGACAGGTCCTACAAACCCTTTTAGAGAAAAGATTAATATAGACAATACAGAATATAAGCTTAAATTCCCTCGTTCTGCTGAGAATATTGATAAGGAGGTAATTTTAAATATTGATAAAGAGGTTGATGCTAATATGTATTATAGAAAATATCCAAGCAATGATGAATTCACTGAGATAAAATTCAATAAAAAAGACAAGAAATACATAGCCACATTACCTGTTCAACCACCTGCTGGGAAATTAGAATACTATATTCAAATAGATGATAAAACTCTATTTAAAGAAGAGCCGCTTATTATAAGGTTTAAAGATTCTGTTCCTGCTTGGGCATTGATTCCTCATATAATTTTTATGTTTGCAGCAATGTTATTTGCTAATTATGGATTGATTATGACCTTTGTATCAAAGGATAGATTCAAGAAATACCTTTTAATCTCTACTGCATTATTAGTCATTGGAGGTTTTATCTTTGGTCCTATTGTTCAGAAATTTGCTTTTGGAGTATATTGGAGTGGATTCCCTTTGGGTTATGACTTAACTGATAATAAAACCCTAATTGCTTTAATTGGGCTAATCATCTCAATAGCTTTTATTAAGAAGAAATACTCTCGCTATATTGCTATGCTTGGATTTATCCTAATGATAGGAATATTCTGCATCCCTCACTCACTTCGTGGAAGTGAATTAAACCATGAAACAGGAGTTGTAGGAACCGCTCGCTAAGAAAGCTTGTTAGATCTTGACAATCAAAGTAAGGTGATTTGGAGAACCGAACTTATGATATTCATTTCTTGCAAAGCTTAGGCTGAATTTCTTAATATTTATCCCAAATCCATAGGAAAAGCCTGCTAAAGAAAGAGCATCATTCAAATACATTTCTCTCGATTGTTTCCAACTATAACCAAGAGCTATATTAAAAAGCTTTGAGGGTTGAAAGTCTAACCCAAACTCAAGGTGTCTAAAACTATTATCCAAGAATGCTTTAAAACTATTCTCCCTTGTTATCTCTCCAGTGAAAGGATCTATCCTATCTCTTGGATTTAAAGGATCATTCTCTCTTAAATCCCATTTGTTAAGGTTATTTACTAAAAGAAAAATTCTGAAAGGTGCATGAGTAAGCTTTTTGGAAAGTCCTAACTGAAGCTCGAAAGGCAATTCTTCCTTGATATTATTAAAGGTTTTAATTTGAGCTCCAAAATTCCTTGCCATTAAGGTTGCTGTCAAATCTTGTTTCTCATAAATATACGTTGCTGCAAGGTCGAAAGCAATTGCAAATGAGGAATAGCTATCGTATTGTGAAATAATTGGCTTCATATTCACACCCATAAACAAATTATCCTCAAGCTTTTTAGCCCAACCTATTGTAAACATATAATCGTTTGCAGAGAAATTCCCTATCTCATCACCATTTGGAAGTGTTCGCTTAAAATCCCCATAACCAATATAATTCAATCCAAAACTAAAGCTACCAAGGCGATTAAAAGTCTTTGAAACAGCAAGATTACCCTGCCAAATCCCAGCGAATAAATCAGTGAAACCAAATGCAAATTGATTATCCATATCCTTATTTAAAATAGATGGATTGGTGATTCCCACACCTATATCGTTAGTATACCATGGTAAGAAATCCATTCCAAGAGCTGCAACCTTTGCCGAAGAGCGAAGGTTAAGAGAAGAATAAGATACAAACACATCTTGTTGAGCCTTAGCGGAAGAAACCACAAAGCAAAGGGCAAATAAAACTAAGATTCTCTTATACATAGAAATAAATTCATATAAATAACAACAAGTATAACGAGGTAATTATTAGAAATATTACAAGTACTCAAAGATTTTATCCTAAAACCAAGAATTTATACAGAAGTCATTACAATTGCTGGATTGCTTCGGGCTTCGCCCTCGCAATGACGTAAAAAGACGCTTTAGTAATTGTGAGAATTTGATACGCTTTGCGTCATTGCGAGCCGAAGGTGAAGCAATCCAGAGATATACATATATTTTAGTATTCTTCTTTTGGATCCCACATATCGTATAGGAACCATTTTACCTTACCATTTTTAGCTTTTTTTATTACTCTTTCTTCTACTCTAACCCATTTATTCAATTTTTTATCAAATTCATACATTTCTTTATTATCATATACTATTATTCCTTTTTTATCACAACATTCTATTATCTTTACTTTTAATGATTTTTTAGTCAAGTTTTTCTTTAAAACAATTCCTTTTGCAATACACTCATCATCAATCCATTTTTCTTTTTGTTCATTACTAACAAAACCATAATTATAACTATAGGAAACGGTATCTCCAATATTAAACTCATTAAATTCTTCATTAATTCTTTCTTCTTCCTCCTTTTTCCTTTCTTCTTCCTTTTTTTCCCTTTCCTCACCATTTTCCCCTTCATTCCAATAATCTTGATAATGTTTAATTTGTTCTTCAAGTTTAATATCTTCTCCTTTTAAATGTCTTTGGTATGATGTTAAAATGATTCCTGACATATCATCTGGGTGATATACCCCTTTATTATTAAAATAATAAGACAATCTACTCATACCCCATAATTGCCAATTATTTCGTAACCACATTCCTAATCCAAAATGAAAATTCGCACCCAATTCTTCTGCATCTATTCTTTTAATTTCATTTATAGTCTCTTCTTCTAAAATAACACCAAGTTGTTTAAAGCAATCATCAAGATTTTTTGGAATATACACCCCACTTAAAGTATCTAAAGTCTTTCTATTCTCATCTTCATAAGCATACCTTTTAGATTTTTCAATATAAGGCAGTAATATTTTCTTTTCATCTAACTTTCCATTGATTAAATAGTATTTAAATGAAGATAATAATACTTCTTTATAAAAATATTTTAATCCTTTCTTTTTCAAATACATCTTAAGTTTGGAAGGATACGCTGTCCATTCAAAAACATGTTTATCTCTGGTGATTTCCTTTGAACCAAGATAAAAAAATTCTTCAATTAAATCATCATCTGTTTTTATAACACTATCTTTGAGTGATTGAGGGCTATTTTCATCTAAAAACTTTACAGCTTGTTTTAGATTTTTAGGTTGAAATAATTCTTGAGAAACACTTACAAAGCTTAAAACTAAGCACAAACAAAGTAGACCTGTCTTTTTCATGGTAAAGTATTTATATTAGTCATTTTTTTCTATTTCATTATCAAGAATTATTTTATCTTCCTTTATGTTAGACTCTCTAATTCCTAATATTAGGCTTATATAGAAATATAGCCATAGAAAACCTGGAAGAACAAGCCAAAAAAATCCTAATATTATTACGTATAGTAGCAATAGAATTGTTATAATTGCTAATATAGAATACCAAATATTTAAATGCTTACATTTCATTGGGAAGATTCTTACATTTGTTTTGAAGTTTTCTTTCATCCCAATTAAATTAATCATTACCCAAACAATTGAAATAATAAAGAAAACAGGAACACTCATTAAAGGTATTCCCAAAGAATCTGCCCAAGGAGGGGAACTCCCTCGATAAGATTCAAGAAGTAAATCCCCAACATCTCCTATACTTGTAATTACTGATGCGAATAAACCTAAAAAGACTATTTCTAATTTAATCTTTGGCGTTTTAATTTCGTTTATTCCGATTAATGAAGCATATAATAATATTGAGCCAAGAATTATAGAGGTTATTGAATAGTTTTCTAATACAAATTTTGGAGTTAAATACTCTTCTCTTAGTTTATAATACTGCTCTGACCTATCCTCTTCTACATCATACAAAACAATTAGTTTATCCTGAAACTCATCTTCATTAGTATATCTGTTATAAGTTAATGAAACCACAAACAAAGATAAGCCAATAACAATAAGACCTATTCCAAAAGATTTAATTAGTCTATTCATTTTCAAGAGTTATTTAATTTATTCTATCAAAGGAGTGAAGTTTTATTTTTATTTCCTTTGTGAAATATGCGACAAATATACAATCTTTTTTATAGTAATCTATATTTTATATTGGCTTGTTTGTTATATAGGAAAAGGATAATTAGAAATATAAATCAGATAAGAGTGAAATTAAATAAAATAGAATCAAATTACAACGAAATAGAATCAAATTACAGAAAACTAACTCTTGATTCTAAAAAAATAGAATCAAATTACATTTTCGTAGAATCAAGAGTTAGTTATCTTAACTCAGATGTTAATTAAGAATAGGTTAGGTCTTGTGAAATGTAATATAATATGGTTTTCTTATATAAAAAGAGGAAATAAATCTCTTTTTTATCGTTATATTAGAATATATTGTATCTTTGTGCTTATTAATCTTTAAATATTATTTACTATGAAAAAAACATTGGTTTTAATTCTTTCTTTGTTTGCTTTTAATGCAACATTCTCTCAAGATACTGACTCGCAAGAGAATGAGAGAGATAATAATTCAAGAAGAAAGGGAATTTATGAAGTTAATTTCATCACTTCTACCCTTAATGAGAACTCAAGACTTAACAATCTTACAGGGATTAATGATATTAATCTTGTAAATATGGGGGCTGAAGTTGTTCTTGGTTATTCTACTTCTATGGGTTTTGAATATACCTTTACTATTGGAGCTGAAGGATGGACAAACAAAACCAATAACAAACAAATCGTTTCTTTATCTGGCTTATACAGTGCTAATTTTGGTTATAGATTAGCTTTGTGCAAGAATGAGAAATTTACTATAACTCCAAGATTAGGTATTGGTTGGAATGTTAACACGCTTAATTATGCAGAGGTTTCAAATAGGGATATTCTTTATTCTGAACTTAGTCAATATAGTTGGCAAGTAAATCAATATAATAATTTCTATGTTCCTGCTGCTCTTAATCTACAATATAGCCCTTCTAAAGGCTTTACAATTCTTTTAGGAGCTGAATATAGATATTTCTTCTATCATGGTGATATGCAGGTTGCTAATACCTATCAAAAAGTAAAAGACTTCCCTCAATTCTCAGCTAACCAACTATCATTCAAGCTTGGTATTGCTACTTCACTATAGTTTAACTAATCAACGATTATAAAAAAGAAAGAGGCTGTCTTGATTACTCAATTCAGCCTCTTTTGTATTTGTTAGAATTTTATTCAGATTATATCTCCCAAGTATCTCCGCTATTTAGTAAATCGTCAACTGATTTAATTTTTGGATTTTGTTTTGCTTCTTCCATTTGTTGGTTGAAAAGCTGGTTATAGGTTGGCTTTGGAACTGCTCTAATTACTCCAAATGCCATTGGGAAATGAGGTGGACGCATTTGTGCAAGCATCATATGAATACCTGTATTCTCATTCTCTCTATCGTGAACAAGTATATCATCCATGGTTATTCCATCCTTGCCTATCTCCACAACCTCTAATGAAGTTCCATTAAGTCTTAGTCCCTTTTCTTTTTCCTTACCAAATAGCATTGGCTTTCCATGTTCCAACCAGATTTGTTTCTCGTCTTTGGTTGCTCTATCGGTGATTTCCTTATGTGTTTTATCGTTGAATATTACACAGTTTTGTAGGATTTCAACAATTGCTGCTCCATCATGTGCTGCCATATCATTTAGTACATCTTGCAGGGTTTTAGGATTATTATCCACTGCTCTTGCAAAGAAGGTACCTCTTGCACCTATTACTAATTCCCCAGGATTGAAAGGATAGTCTATTACTCCAAAAGGAGAGGTCTTGGTTATCTTTCCTTGCTTGGTTGTTGGTGAGTATTGTCCCTTGGTTAGACCGTAGATTTCGTTATTGAAAAGGATATAGTTTACATCCATATTACGACGAATTACGTGGATAAAGTGATTCCCACCAATTGCGGTAGCATCACCATCTCCAGAAGCTATCCAAACGCTTAGCTTAGGATTTGCTATCTTTACTCCTGTTGCAATTGCTGCAGCTCTACCGTGAATACCATGGAAACCATAAGTATTTACATAGTAAGGGAAACGCGATGAGCAACCAATACCCGATACCATACAAAAGTTCTCTTTCTTATATGCTATCCTCGGGAATACTCCTAATACTGCTGATAATATTGCATGGTCTCCACATCCAGGACACCATTTAACCATTTGGTCGCTAACAAAATCGGCCTTAGTTAATTCTATTGTTGAGTGTTCAATTGCCATAATTACTTTCCTCCTAAGATTTGGTTTAACTTTTCTTTTAATTCGCCTACAACAAATGGCAAACCTTGTATCTTATTATATTGTTGGAAATTAACTAATGGGAAGTTCATTCTCAGGTAGTTTACGAACTGACCATTATTTAATTCGCATACAAGAATCTTTTTGTATTTCGACATTATCTCGCCTGTATTTAGTGGAAGAGGCATTATATAGTTGAAATGAGTATATGCAATTTTTTTGCCCTCTGCTTGAAGCTCTTCACAAGCTAAACGTAAAGCGCCTTCTGTTCCTCCCCAACCAACTACTAATAGTTCTGCATCATCTTCTCCATGCACCTCTTGGGCAGGTATTCTATGTGCTACTCTGTCTACCTTTTCCTGACGATACTTAGTCATTAATTCATGATTAAGATTATCAGTAGAAACAGCTCCAGTGATATCTTGTTTTTCTAAACCTCCAATTCTATGACGAAGACCTTCCATTCCTGGTACTGCCCACTCTCTTGCAAGAGTCTCTGGGTTTCTCTTATATGGTTTATAAGTTTCATCGTTAGGTTTTGCAAAAGGAGGATTAATCTTAGGCATATCATCCATCTTAGGGATTCTCATTAATTGAGAACCATTACCAAGATAACCATCAGTCAAAAGGATAGTTGGGGTCATGGTTTCTAAAGAAAGACGAGCTGCTTCGAAAGCCCAGTTAAAACAGTTTGCAGGAGTTGAAGCTGCAACAATAATACATGGTGCCTCTCCATTACGTCCGTAAAGAGCTTGATAAAGGTCACTTTGCTCTGTTTTGGTAGGAAGACCTGTTGAAGGTCCACCTCTTTGAACATCCACAATAACTAATGGAAGCTCTGTCATTACTGCAAGCCCAATAGCCTCACTCTTTAAAGAAAGACCTGGACCTGAGGTTGTAGTACATGCCATTGCTCCAGCAAATGAAGCACCTATTGCAGAACAAATACCTGCAATCTCATCCTCTGCTTGGAAAACCTTTGCTCCAAGAGATTTATGTTTTGATATTTCTATAAGAATATCAGTTGCAGGGGTGATAGGATATGACCCCAAGAAAAGGTTTAATCCAGCTTTTTCAGCAGCAGCTAAAAGCCCCCAAGCTGTTGCGATATTCCCAGTTATACTTCTATATTTACCCTTAGGCATTGAAGCATTAGCTATATGGAATTGTGCTTCTAACACGTCTGTATTTTCGCAGTAATTATACCCTGCTCTTAACACAGCTTTGTTTCCTTGAGCTATCTCTGGTTTTTTCTTGAATTTCTTGTCTAAATAAGCAATTGTATTTTCCAAATCCTTATTGAATATATAGAAAATCATACCTAAAGCAAAGATATTCTTTGTTCTTTCGGCAGATTTCTTATCCTCAATAATCTCCTTAACAGCCTCTATTGACATAGAAGTGATAGGAGCTTGGATAATCCTAAAACTTGATAGGCTTTCATCTGTTAGTGGATTAGATGTATAACCTGCTTTTTCAATTGCATCATCGGTAAAAGTATCAGTATCACAGATAATAATACTTCCTGCCTTTGCCCATTTAAGGTTTGATTTCAACGATGCAGGGTTCATACAAACCAAAACATCGCATTTATCCCCCGAACTATAGACCTTTTTCCCAACATTAACCTGGAAACCAGACACACCAGCAATTGTGTTATGCGGTGCTCTAATCTCTGCAGGGTAATCTGGGAATGTAGAAATATCATTACCATCTAAGGCTGATGCTTCTGAAAATAGCGTACCAATTAGTTGCATACCGTCGCCGGAATCTCCGACAAACCTTACAACAACGTCGTCCTTTTCAATCAGTTTTTTTGTTGTCATTTCGTTTATATTTGATAATAACTTCGACTAAATTTATTATGTCTAAATAATTGGCAAAGTTACTAAGTTTATTTGTAATAGAAGCGGAATTTCTGTACAATTTAACGCCGTTTATGGAGGTTTAAGAGTTTTAAGAGTTTTATAAGAATTGATGATATTGGGTATGTCAGTTTTTTTCAATACTTTTGCAGTATTATTAGGTTGATTTGAAAAGATGAAAGTATGTCTGGGAACACTATAGGGAAGTTATTTACTCTCACAAGCTTTGGTGAGTCGCACAGCTCTTACATTGGAGGTGTTATTAATGGGTGTCCGTCAGGTTTATTCTTGGATATAGAGTTTATAAACAAGGAGATAGAAAGACGAAAGCCACAAAGAGATACTCCAGAGGCTACTTCCAGAAGAGAGGAAGACTGTGTTGAGTTCGTATCTGGAACTCAGAACAACATAACTCTTGGTCTGCCAATAGCCTTCATAATTAAGAACAAGGATATTAAGAAGGAAGATTACTCCGAAATCAAGGATAAATTCCGCCCAAGCCATGGTGACTACACTTATTTCAAGAAATACGGCGTTAATGCTTACTCTGGTGGGGGGCGTTCCTCAGCAAGAGAGACCGCGATTCGGGTTATCGGCGGTGCAATAGCTAAACTTATTCTGATGAAACGGGGAATCGAGGTTGTTGGAAGTATAGAATCAATTGGTGGGTTGGATTATTTAACTCAACAAGAGAAGATTAAAAGAGAATTGGAAGTTATTAATAATAGTGGAGACAGTTTGGGTGGGGTGATTAGATGTAAGGTTAAGGGATGCCCAAGCGGGATTGGAGAGCCTGTTTTCGACAAATTAAGTGCCGATTTAGCTAAGAGCGTTATGAGCATTCCAAGTGTTAAGGGGGTGGAAATTGGAGATGGATTCGCAGGAGCAAGACTTAGGGGTAGCGAACAAATAGATAATTGGACGAAAGACTTTTCTACCGCAACCAACCATAGTGGTGGGATAATGGGAGGAATTTCTAATGGGATGGATATTGATATCAGGGTGGCATTCAAGCCTGTAGCTACTCTAAGTAGAGGAATTGACTGCATAGATAGAGAGGGTAATATCACAAAAGTTAATATCGCTGGCAGGCATGACCGTTGCGTTTTGCCAAGAGCTATTGTTATTGTGGAGGCAATGGTTGCTATCACCTTAACTGACCATTTGCTAAGAAGTCTTTCTAACAATTTAGAGAGTATAATTTAGATATAATATAATAAAAGGAAATATTGATTATGAAGAGACTAAGTATAATATTAGTTATAATTAGCTTTTGTTTTGCTGGATGTAAGAAATTAGGCAGCGACGAGTTCAGAATAAGCGGGACAATAGTTAATGGTGAGAATAAGTATGTTTATATTAATGAAATGACTCCTGAAGGCTTCTTGCCAATGGATACTATCGGTATTAACGAAAAGGGGGAATTTAATATTAAGAGGAAGTATAAGGAGGCTAAGATTTTGATTCTCCAAACCAATGATAACAACTATATTACCCTTATCCCAAATGGTGGCGAGGATATTAAGATTCATGGGTATTTCAACTCCCTTTCAGCTTCTTATAAGGTGGAAAACTCACCTCAGAGCGAGCTTTTACATACTCTAAACCAAGAATATATCAAGACAAATGCAGTTCTTAGCGAAATGAGGCAAACTCTCCACGACAATAAGTTCGCAGATAATCTTGACGAAATCAAGAAAGAAATCCTTGATCAGTACAATCTCCTCGAGATAAGGCAGAGAGAGCTCATCAAGTCCTTCTTACAGGAGAATAAAGGTTCACTTGCCTGCATTATAGCCTTGTATCGCAAGTTCGATAACCACTTTTTATTCTCACTAAAAAGCGATTTGGATATATACGAATCGGTATATCAGGAGCTTAATAAGACGTTTCCAAACAACCAACATACCATTGGACTAAAGACGTTAATTGATAAGACCAAGAGGATATTAGAAGAGGATTACTCCCAATCAAACTTTTAAATTAATGAAAAGAGAAAATATTTACTTTTTATCAGATTTTCATTTTGGTGTTCCTAACTTTCAGGACTCACAAAAGAGGGAAAAGATGATAGTAGAACTCCTTTTGGAGATTTCAAAAGACGCTAAGGCTATCTTCTTACTGGGAGATGTCTTCGATTTTTGGTACGAATATCGCCATGTTGTGCCGAAAGGATATAGTCGATTCTTAGGAACGCTTGCCCTAATCGGGGATATGGGCGTTGATATTCATTACTTTTGCGGCAATCATGACCAATGGTTGGGGGATTATTTCGAGAAAGAAATTGGCATGAAAATTCATTTCAAAGAGGCAGAATTTGAATTCAATAATAAGATATTCTACCTTGGTCACGGCGATGGTTTGGATAAGAGCGACCGTAAGTATCTTATATTGAAGTCGATATTTACTAACAAAATCCTAAGAAAACTTTTCAGTGCCATACATCCTTATTTCGCATTCTCTCTTGCCAAGTTTTGGAGCAAGCATAGCAGACTTGCGCATAATGGGAACGACCAAATAGACCTTGGAAAGGAAGAACCACTTGTTAAATTCTGCGAAAACATGCTCACAAAACGCCATATCGACTACTTTATCCTTGGTCACAGGCACCTAAAAGCCCAATATACCCTCTCAACAGGAGCTATTTACACCAATTTAGGAGAGATGGTAAATGGCAGAAGCTATGGACATTGGGACGGAAAGGAGTTTTATCTCAAGGAAATCAAGAAAGATTAATACAGAAAACCAAATTAACACAATATAACCTTAAAACAAAAAAATAAATGAAAACAACACCATTCACAAAACGCCATATCGAACTTGGTGCAAAGATGTCTGAGTTCGCTGGATTTAACATGCCGATATCCTATGAAGGACTTGTAGCAGAACATAACGCCGTAAGGAATGCGGTAGGAGTATTTGATGTATCCCACATGGGAGAGTTCAGAGCCATGGGACCAAAAGCCCACGACTTCGTACAAAGATTCACCACAAATAATATCGACTCTCTTTACGATGGAAAGATACTTTACAGCGTTATACCTAACGGAGAGGGCGGTTTAGTTGACGATATACTAATATATAGAGTCAATTCAGAGGAATACTTTATGGTTCCAAATGCTGCGAATATTGATAAGGACTGGGCGTATCTTAGTAAGATTGCAGTAGAAATGGGAATGGAGCTTGGGAAAGACTTTATCAATGAGTCAGACTCTTGGGCCCAGCTGGCAATCCAAGGACCCCTTGCCCTGAAAGTAATGCAGAAGCTAACTGATACCTCAGTTGAGGACATGGAATACTACACTTTCAAGTACTTAACCCTCGCATCAGTAGAAGGCATTCTTCTTTCCACCACAGGTTATACGGGAAGTGGTGGCTGCGAAATCTACTTAAGACCAGAACATGCTGACGTAATATGGGACGCAATCTTCGAAGCAGGAGAACCTTTCGGGATAAAACCAGCAGGATTAGGAGCAAGGGACACCCTAAGACTTGAGATGGGTTTCTGTCTTTACGGACATGAGATTGACGATACGACATCTCCGATAGAGGCAAACCTCAATTGGCTGACAAAATTCGAGGAAGGAAATGACTTTATAGATAGAGATATCTTCTTGGAACAAAAGACTAACGGAGTTAAAAGGAAGTTAGTAGGCTTCGAAATGTTAGAAAGAGGAATCCCAAGACAAGGATACGAAGTAACGGATGTTCAAGACAATGTGATAGGACGAGTATGCTCTGGCACGCAAAGCCCTTCCACTGGCAAGGCAATAGGAACCGCTTATGTTCAAACTCCATTTTCGAAGAAAGACACGGAGATTTACATCAAAGTAAGGGAGAAACTACTAAAAGCAAACGTAGTAAAGATGCCTTTTTACAAAGGATAATCTCAACAAAACGAGGCACGATCAAACTAAAGCTAAAATCAAAATACTAAAGCAAACTAACAAGCCGCTGGAAAGAAATTTCACAGCGGCTTTTCCTTTTTACATAAACCCGAAATCCTAAACCATCCTACCATTTCCCCTATCCATTCCTCCCCGACTTCCTTTCGCTGAAATGAAAGTTAGTTTCATCGGAATGAAAGTTAGTTTTAGCAGTGATGAAACGGCGTTTCACCAAAATAAAACGGCGTTTCAGTAAAATAAAACGAAGTTATATTCCGATGAAACGCCATAGTAAGGAAATAAAACAAAAAAAGGATGCCCTAAAGCATCCTTTCATATCTAACCAAAGTTAGAGACAATCCAATAAAATCCTTATTCAGCCTTAGCCTCAGGATTTTCAGCAGTCTCAACCGGAGTTTCAACAGATTCAATAGGAGTTTCAGCAGTTTCAACCTTAGCCTCAGCAGTTTCAACCGCAGTATCCTCAGTTTTTTTCGTCCTACCACGACGAGTAGTCTTAGCTTTCGCTGGCTTAGCATCTCGTAACAAGTTCTCGTTATAGTCAACCAACTCCATCATAACCATGTCTGCGCCGTCACCTAACCTACGTCCAAGCTTTAGAATCCTCGTATAACCACCGTTCCTATTAGCTACCTTTTGAGCAACATCTCGGAACAATTCAGTAACAGCTTCTTTGTTGTTAAGGTAACTAAATACCATACGACGCTGATGAGTTGTGTCTGACTTAGATTTAGTTATCAGTGGCTCAACATAAGTTCTCAAAGCCTTAGCCTTAGCTTCTGTCGTCTCAATTCTTTTATGTAATATCAAGCTAGCTGCCATATTGGACAACATTGCTGCCCTATGTGCCTGTGTTCTCGACAATTTATTTATTTTACAACCGTGTCTCATTTTTTCTTATTCTTTATCTAATTTATATTTCGCAACATTCATCCCAAATTCCATGTTCTTAGATTTTACTAAGTTCTCCAACTCTGCGAGTGATTTCTTCCCAAAGTTACGGAATTTCAAAAGATCTGCCTTATTGAATGAAATTAACTGCCCTAAGGTTTCTATTTCTGCAGATTTTAAACAGTTTAATGCTCTTACTGACAGGTCAAGGTCTACTAACTTTGTTTTAAGTAATTGACGTGTATACAAGGTATTCTCGTCAAATTCTTCGGTTATTACCTTTTTATCTGACTCTAGAGTTATTTTTTCGTCAGAGAAAAGCATAAAATGTTGAATAAGAATAGTTGCTGCTTCCTTTAATGCATCTTTAGAGGAGATTGAACCGTCTGTTATAATTTCTAATACTAGTTTTTCGTAGTCAGTCTTTTGTTCAACACGATAGTTATCAACCTCATACTTAACATTCTTGATTGGAGTATGAATAGAGTCAATTGCGATAGTATTGATTATATCATTTGGTTTTTTATTCTCTTCTGCAGGAACATAACCTCTTCCTTTTTCAATATTAATCTCAAAGGTTAAACTTACAGATGGCTCCATGTGACATATTTCTATATCAGAATTTATTACTTGGAAATTATTAAGATGTTTATTAATATCTCCAGCAGTAAATACGCTTTTGCCATCAATTGTAAAACTAACCTTTTCGCTATCTTCTGTTTCGATTTGGCGTTTAAAACGTAGTTGTTTAAAGTTTAAAACAATCTCTGTCAAATCTTCAACTACCCCTGGTATAGTTGCAAACTCATGTTCAACACCTTCTATTCTGATAGAGGTTATTGCAAACCCTTCTAAGGATGATAAAAGAATTCTTCTTAAAGAATTTCCTATTGTCATTCCGTATCCAGGTTCTAGCGGACGGAATTCAAATACTCCATGAAATTCATCCGACTCAATCATTATAACCTTTTCAGGTTTCTGAAAAGCTAGTATAGCCATGTTTTTAATTTTTTAATCTTACTTAGAATATAACTCGACGATTAATTGTTCTTTGATATTTTCAGGAATATCAGAACGCTCAGGATATGACATAAATTTACCACTCATTGTTGCAGAGTCTAATTCTAGCCATGAGAAATTATTAAATTTTCCTGTTAAAGAATCATTAATTATTTCTAAAGATTTTGAACGCTCACGTACCGAAACCATATCACCTGGTTTTAACAAATAAGAAGGTATATTAACCAATTCTCCATTAACCATAATGTGACGGTGACTTACTAATTGTCTTGCTTGATTTCTTGTTTTAGCAATACCTAAACGATAAACAACATTATCAAGACGAGATTCAATTAATTGTAGTAATACTTCTCCGGTAATACCTCCTTTTCTTGAAGCTTTATCAAATAAATTTCTAAATTGCTTTTCTAAAATACCATAAGTGTACTTAGCCTTTTGTTTCTCCATTAGCTGAATACCATATTCAGATTGTTTAGCACGTCTTTTATTTTGACCGTGTTGTCCTGGAGGATAATTTTTTCTTTCAAATGATTTGTCAGCACCAAAAATAGGATCTTTGAATCTTCTTGCTACTTTTGTTTTTGGACCTGTATATCTTGCCATAGTCTATATTTTTTTTATTAATCAAACAAATAATTAAACACGTCTTCTTTTTGGAGGACGACAACCGTTATGAGGAACTGGTGTAACATCCGTTATTTCCATCACTTCTATTCCACATGTGTTTATAGCTCTAATTGCAGATTCTCTACCTGCTCCTGGTCCTTTAACAAATACTTTTACTTTGCGTAAACCATAATCAAATGCTTTCTTCGCACAATCTTCTGCAGCCATTTGTGAAGCATATGGTGTATTTTTTTTGGAACCTCTAAAACCCATCTTACCAGCAGATGACCATGAAATTACCTGACCTGCATTATTCGTTAACGAAACTATGCAGTTATTAAAAGAAGCAAAAATAAATGCTTTACCTTGAGGCTCTACCTTTACTACCCTTTTCTTTGTTGGTTTAGAACTCTTTGCCATAATGTTCTCTAATCTCTATTTTTATTAGTTTATAATTACAGATGCTCCAAATAAATAAATCAAAAATCCGCATCTGTTGATAATTTCTTACTTAGTTGCTTTTTTCTTGTTAGCAACAGTTTTCTTCCTACCCTTACGAGTACGAGCATTATTTTTTGTACTTTGTCCTCTAAGAGGTAATCCAATACGATGACGTATTCCTCTGTAACAACCTATGTCCATTAATCTCTTAATGTTCATTTGAACTTCTGAACGAAGAGCACCTTCTACTTTAATCTCATCATTAATGATATTTCTGATAGTGTTTTGTTCTTCATCTGTCCATTCACTCACCTTTTTATCTTCGCTTATTTGAGCTTTAGATAATATTTGAGAAGATAAGCTTCTTCCTATTCCGTAGATATAGGTCAAACCTATAACTCCTCTTTTATTTTTTGGTAAGTCTATACCTGCAATTCTTGCCATAAACTATTAATATTGTTTGTATTTTAAATTAACCTTGTCTCTGTTTGAATTTAGGATTCTTCTTGTTAATAACGTAAACAACTCCTTTACGACGTACTATAATACATTCGGGAGATCTTTTTTTAACTGATGTTCTGACTTTCATGTCGTTAATTATTTGATTTAAATTATTATTCTATGATTCAAAATATAGCATTATTTATGTCTATATGTTATCCTGCCCTTAGTCAAATCATAAGGAGACATTTCTACTTGAACCTTATCTCCAGGCAAGATTTTTATGTAATGCATTCTCATCTTACCAGAAATATGTGCAATTATAATATGCCCATTCTCTAATTCAACTTTAAACATTGCGTTGCCTAGAGATTCAACCACAACTCCATCCAATTGTATAGATGATTGTTTTGCCATACTATATATTTAATAAATTGATATTTTCGTTAATTGCTTTTTCAATAGGAAGAAAATTAGATAAAATATCTGGCCCTTCTTTAGTTATTGCTATATCATGTTCAAAATGTGCAGTCATAGACCTATCTAATGTTCTACAAGTCCATCCATCAGATTCGAAAATGACTTCTTTTTTCCCTTGAGTTATCATTGGTTCTATAGCTATAACCATTCCTTCTTTGAATTTAATACCAGAACCTGGTTTTCCAAAATTTGGCACTTCCGGACTTTCATGCATCTTTCGACCTAATCCATGACCACATAAATCTCGAACAACTCCATAAGATCTACTTTCACAATAACTTTGAATTGCGTGACTTAAATCTCCTATTCTATTCCCTATTATACATTTTTCAATTCCTTTATATAATGATTCTTTTGTAGTTTTCAACAAAGAAACAGATTCATCATTAATCCCTTCTATTGCGAAACTATAAGCAGAATCACCAATCCAACCATTTAGTTCTACTCCACAATCAACAGAAATAATATCTCCCTGTCTTAATTCCTTTTTTGAAGGGATTCCATGTACTACAACTTCATTAATTGATATACATAAGCTAGATGGAAAACCATTATAACCTTTAAATGCAGGTTTAGCACCATTATCTCTTATGAAAGTTTCTGCAATTTCATCTAAAGCTAAAGTTGTAATACCTGGTCTAATATTACGAGCAATCTCAGATAAAGTTTCACTAACTAAAAGAGCACTCTTTCTTAATTTTTCAATCTCAGACTTATTTTTTAGTTGAATCATTATTTTTATTCTCTATTCAATAAACTACATTTGAGATCGACCCTTTATTCTTCCAGTCTTAGTTAAACCATCATAATGTCTCATTAATAAATGGCTTTCTATTTGTTGTAATGTATCTAAAACAACACCAACTAGAATTAATAAAGATGTTCCACCAAAGAATTGAGCAAATTGAGAATTCACTCCAAACATACCTACAAATGCAGGCATAATTGCAACAAACGCTAAAAAAATCGACCCAGGTAAAGTTATCTTTGATAATACATTATCTAAAAATTCTTCAGTTCTTTTTCCGGGTTTAATTCCTGGAATAAAACCTCCATTTTTCTTCATATCATCAGACATTTGTTTAGGATTAATTGCAATTGCTGTATAAAAATAAGTAAATGCTATAATAATTATAGCAAAAATCAAATTATACCAAAATCCCTGAAAATCAGATAAAGCTGCTTTTACTCCTTGCATACTTTCTGATGAAGAAAAGCCAAATATAGTTACAGGAATAAACATTATTGCTTGAGCAAAGATAATAGGCATTACCCCTGCAGCATTTACTTTAATTGGTATATACTGTCTTGCTCCTCCATATTGTTTATTACCAATAATTCTTTTAGCATATTGAACAGGAACTCTTCTTGTACCTTGTACTAAAAGAATACAAAGCATAATAACAATTAATAGGAAAATCATTTCAACAAAAAAGATAACCAATCCACCTCCTTGATCTTCAACTTTGGATACAAATTCAGCAAATAATGAAAAAGGTAAACGTGCAACAATACCCACCATTATTAATAAAGAAATACCATTTCCTATCCCTTTGTCGGTTATTCTTTCTCCTAACCACATAACAAATAGAGTTCCAGCAGTTAACATTATTGATAATGGTAATGTCCAATTTATAAAATTAAGACTATCGCCACCTACAATATTATAAATAGGAGCACCTCCCATTTGATAACGAAGATTTGCAAGATAAGCAAATGACTGGAATATTGTAACTATAATAGTTAGGAATCGAGTCATCTGATTAATTTTATTTCTACCACTCTCACCTTCTTTTTGCATCTTAGAAAAATAAGGGACTACCATTGTTAACAATTGCATTACAATTGAAGCAGTAATATATGGCATTATCCCAAGTGCAAAAATTGAAGCATTTGAAAAAGCTCCACCAGAGAACATATTTAGTAGTCCTAGTACTCCGTCCTTTGTTTGACTTTGTAATCCTGACAAATCGCTTGGATTTATTCCAGGTATTACTACATAAGAACCTATTCTATATATTAAGACTAAAGCTAAAGTATAGAGAATCCTAGTTCTAAGTTCTTTGATGTTCCAGATATTTTTTAGAGTGTTGATAAATCTTTTCATTTTGTAATTAGATTATTATTGCAGTACCACCTTGAGCTTGAATTTCTGCTAAAGCTGACTTAGAGAAAGCATTTGCAGTAATATTTAATTTATAATTTAATTTTCCTCTTCCAAGTATTTTTACCTTATTCTTTCCTGAAACCAGACCGTGAGATTTTAATGTATCAATATTAATATCAGATAATTGATTTTCTTCAATTAATTTATTAAGAATATCGATATTTATAGCATCAAATTCTACTCTATTGATATTTTTAAAACCAAATTTTGGTAGACGTCTATAAAGTGGCATTTGTCCACCTTCAAATCCAAGTTTACGTGAGTATCCAGATCTTGACTTTGCTCCTTTATGTCCACGAGTTGATGTACCACCTCTTCCTGAGCCTTGTCCTCTACCTATTCTCTTACGGTTTTTTGTTGATCCTTCTGCAGGTTTAAGATTACTTAAATCCATTTTTATTAGTTTTAAAGAATTTATTACTTATTAAATTTCCTCTATCTTAATTAGATGTTTAACTTTTTCAATCATCCCATTTATTTGAGGTGTTAACTCATGATCTCTTGATTGATTGATTCTACCCAAACCTAATGAAGCTAAAGTTTGTTTTTGTCTTAGGGTTTTTCCTATAGCACTTTTTACTTGTGTAACTTTTATTTTCATTGATTGAATTATTAACCGTTAAATACTCTATCCATATCAATTCCTCTCAATTTAGCAATTGTATAAGGATCTCTTAATTGTAAAAGTGCATCAATTGTTGCTTTTACAACACTATGTGGATTTGATGATCCTTTTGATTTAGCAAGAACATCTTTTACTCCAACACTTTCTAATACAGCACGCATAGCTCCACCTGCAATAACTCCAGTTCCTGGAGCTGCTGGTTTGATAAATACTCTAGCTCCACTGTATTTCCCAATTTGCTCATGAGGAAGAGTACCTTTCAAAATTGGAACTTTAATTAAGTTCTTTTTAGCATCATCTATTCCTTTAGCGATAGCAGCAGAAACTTCTTTTGCTTTTCCAAGACCATATCCAACAACACCATTTTCATCTCCAACTACAACAATTGCAGAAAAACTAAATGTTCTTCCTCCTTTTGTAACTTTGGTAACTCTATTAACACTTACAAGACGATCTTTAAATTCAATCTCGCTTGATTTTACTCTTTTTATGTTTAAATCTGCCATATCTTATTACTAGAATTTTAAGCCTGCTTCTCTTGCAGAATCAGCTAATGATTTAACTCTACCATGGTATAAATAACCATTTCTATCAAAAACTACAGTGTCAATTCCTATTGATAAAGCTCTTTCTGCTATTAATTTACCAACAGCTTTTGCTTGGTCTGTGTTTGTTCCGTTCTTAGTGAATTCTTTTTCAATTGAACTTGCTGTTGCTAAAGTAAAACCTTTAACGTCATCTATTAATTGAGCATAGATTTCACTATTGCTTCTAAAAACTGTTAAACGAGGTCTAGCAGATGTTCCGCTAATTCTTTTACGAATCCTCATTTTCAACTTTATTCTTCTAACTTCTTTATTATTTGCCATCCTATTTTATGGAATAAATTGTTAACTATTACTTAGCAGCAGTTTTACCAGCTTTTCTTCGAATAACTTCGCCTTGGAAACGAATACCTTTACCCTTATAAGGTTCTGGTTTACGTAAAGAACGAATTTTAGCTGCTACCTGACCTAATAATTGTTTATCATAACTAGTCATTATGATTAACGGGTTTTTCCCTTTTTCTGTTATAGTCTCTACCTTAATTTCAGTAGGTATTTCGAAAAAAATATTATGAGAGTAGCCAAGCGCTAATTCTAATAATTGACCTGTTGATTGAGCTTTGTAACCTACACCTATAACTTCTTGAACTGTTTTAAATCCTTCAGATACCCCTTTAACCATATTAAATACTAAAGCTCTATACAAACCGTGCATTGCTTTATGTCGTTTTTGGTCAGATTCTCTTTTCAATTCCAAAATATTGTCCTCAACATGTAAAGTAATACATGGATCTACATTTTGTATTAATGTGCCTAATGGTCCTTTAACTGTAACAACATTATTGTCGTTAACATTTATTTCAACACCCTTTGGTAGACTAATTGGTAATTTACCTATTCTTGACATTTTTCTTTCTCCTATTATTAATTAGCTTATATAACAGATAACTTCACCGCCAATATTCAATGTTTTTGCTTCTTTATCAGTCATCAAGCCCCTTGAAGTAGAAATTATCGCAATTCCTAATCCATTTAAAACTCTTGGAAGCTTTTCAGCTCCAACATATTTTCTTAAACCTGGGCTACTTACTCTTGTTAATGTAGTCAATGCAGACTCTTTAGTAGTAGGATGATATTTTAAGGCTACTTTTATTACCTTAGGAAATTGATCATCTTCAAATTTATAATTCAATATATATCCCTTATCAAAAAGAATTTTTGTTATTTCTTTTTTTAATTTTGAAGCAGGAATTTCAACAACTCTATGTTTTGCTAATGATGCATTTCTCAAACGAGTTAAATAATCTGCAATTGGATCTGTTACCATCTCTTTTTTTTTAATTGATTTGCAATATATTACTACTACCAGCTTGCTTTTTTAACACCAGGTATTAATCCAGCTAAAGCCATTTCTCGGAAATTAATTCTCGACACTCCAAATTGACGCATATATCCTTTTGGTCTTCCTGTTAATTTGCATCTATTATGTAATCTTACAGGGGAAGCATTTTTTGGCAATTTTTGAAGAGCTTCGTAATCTCCAGCCTCTAGTAATGCAGCTCTTTTAGCAGCATATTTAGCGACCATTTTTTCTCTTTTGCGTTCTCTTGCTTTAATTGATTCTTTTGCCATAATATTTTAATTATTTTGATTTTTAAATGGGAATCCAAAAGCTTTTAGTAATGAATGAGCTTCTTTATCAGTATTCGCAGAGGTTACTAAAGTAATATCCATACCTTGAATTCTAGAAATTTTATCTATATCAATTTCTGGAAAAATAATTTGCTCAGTAATTCCAAAAGAAAAGTTACCTCTACCATCGAAACCTTTATCATTAACTCCTCTAAAATCTCTAATTCGAGGAATTGAAGCTGAAATTAATCTATCTAAAAATTCATACATTTTATCTCCTCTTAAGGTAACTCTCACGCCTACTGGCATTCCTTTTCTTAATTTAAAATTGGAAATATCTTTTTTACTTTTAGTCGCAACAGCTTTTTGACCAGCAATAATTGTCATTTCTTCAGCTCCTTGATCAATTACTTTTTTGTCTAATATTGCTGTTTTTCCTAAGCCTTGATTTAAAGATATCTTCATAAGGCGAGGAACTTGCATTATAGATTTGTAATTATATTCATTTTTAAGTGCAGCAATAATTTCGTCTTGATATTTTTGCTTTAATCTTGGTACGTATGACATTATTTTATTACCTCCTCTGATTTTTTTGAGTAACGAACTAATTTATTAGTTTTTTCATCTAATTTCCTTCCGATTCTTGTAGCATTTCCTTTTGAATCTACTATCATCAGGTTAGAAATATGAATTGATGCCTCTTTTTCAATTATCCCTCCTTGAGTGTTTTTAGGACTTGGCTTAGAGTGTTTCTTAACTTTATTGATACCTTCAACTATAGCTCTATTTTTCTCAGGGTAAACAACAAGTACTCTTCCTGTTGAACCTCTTGAATCGCCAGCTATAACCTTTACAATATCACCTTTTTTTATGTGCAATTTCATATCTTTAATATTTTGCTTTATAATACTTCTGGAGCAAGAGACACAATCTTCATAAATTGTTTTTCACGCAATTCTCTAGCAACTGGTCCAAATATACGTGTTCCTCTCATTTCCTCGTTATTGTTTAAAAGTACGCAAGCATTATCATCAAACCTTATATAAGATCCATCTTGACGTCTTACTTCCTTTTTTGTTCTCACAACAACAGCTTTCGAAACAATACCCTTTTTAACATTTCCTGAAGGAATAGCATCTTTAATACTAACTACTATTTTATCACCTAATGATGCATATCTTCGTTTAGTTCCTCCGAGTACACGTATACAAAGAGCACTTTTTGCTCCACTGTTATCAGCAACAATTAATCTTGATTCCTGTTGTACCATCTTATTTTGCTCTTTCTAAAATTTCAATTAATCTCCAACATTTATTCTTGCTCAACGGTCTTGTTTCCATAATTCTTACCTTATCCCCAATATTACATTCGTTATTTTCATCATGAGCCATAAACTTGGAACTTTTCTTAATAAATTTTCCGTATTTAGGATGTTTAACCTTTCTTTCTACAATTACACGAATAGACTTTTCCATCTTATTACTGATAACAGTACCTATTCTTTCTTTTCTTAATTTTCTTTCCATTTTGTTTTGATAAGTTTAGGTATTAATTATTTTCAGTAGATTTTGAATTAATTTCTCTCATCCTGAGTTCAGTCATTATTCTAGCTACGCCTTGTTTTGTAGTTTTGATTATGTTAGGATTCTCCAATGGAGTTACTGCATGATTAATCTTCATTTTATTTAGCCTCAACTTTTCTGAAACTAATCTTTCTTGTAATTCAACAGTAGAAAGTTCTTTTATTACATTGTTTTCCATATCCATTTAAATTTATTCTTCTTCAACGTAATCTCTTCTTACTACAAATTTTGTAGTAACAGGAAGTTTTTGAGCAGCTAATCTCATTGCTTCTTTTGCAATTTCTAAAGATACTCCTTCAGCTTCAAAAAGCATAGTTCCTGGCATTATTCTTGCAACAAAATATTCAGGTGCACCTTTACCTTTACCCATACGAACTTCGTTAGGTTTTTTAGTAATAGGTTTATCAGGAAAAACTCTTATCCAAATTTGGCCTTCACGTTTCATATAACGTGTTACTGCTTGACGAGCAGCTTCTATTTGACGTCCAGTCATAAAACATGTTTCCATAGATTTAATTCCGAAAGTACCAAATGCGAGTTCATGCCCTCTATGAGCATTCCCTTTAATCCTGCCTTTTTGTTGTTTTCTAAATTTGGTCTTTTTAGGTTGTAACATTATCGTACAATATTTGACTTATTAACTAAACTATTATTTTTTTTTGCGTGGTCTTTGATTAGAATTTCCTGGTCTATTTCCACCAGGTCTTCCTCCTTCTTTAATATTACCACCGCCTACTGTTGAAGGAACAAGTTCTCTCTTTCCATAAACTAATCCTTTACAAATCCAAACCTTAACACCAATACGACCATAAGTAGTATGAGCTTCTGCTTGGCTGTAATCTATATCAGCTCTTAATGTATGAAGAGGGGTTCTGCCTTCTTTAAAGTGTTCTCTTCTCGCCATTTCAGCACCGCCTATACGGCCAGAAACAGAAACTTTAATTCCTTCAGCACCTGTTCTCATTGTAGTTGTTATAGCGTTTTTAATCGCTCTACGATAAGAAACTCTTCCTTCTATTTGCTTAGCAACATTTGAAGCAACTAATACAGCATCTAATTCTGGACGTTTAATCTCAGAAATATTAATTTGAACTTCTTTTGAGGTAAGCTTCTTTAATTCTTCTTTTAATTTATCTACTTCCTGACCAGCTTTTCCTATAATTAAGCCAGGTCTTGAAGTATTTATAGTGACAGTAACAAGTTTTAAAGTTCTTTCAATATAAATTTTAGAAATACCAGCCTTTGCTAAACGGACATTAAGATATTTTCTAATTTTATCATCTTCAACAAGTTTTGCTTCAAACCTTTTTCCGCCATACCAATTGGAATCCCATCCTCTGATGATTCCTAGTCTATTGCCTATTGGATTTGCTTTTTGTCCCATCTAATTAAACTCTTTAATTATATTATTTATTAATTTTCAGCAGTTAAACTTGTTGCTGCACCTATTTTATCTTCTTGTTTACTACCTAAAATAAGGGTAATGTGATTAGAGCGTTTTTTAATTCTATAACCTCTACCCTGAGGAGCTGTACGAAGTCTTTTCAATTGTCTACCTTCGTCAACAGTTATAGTTTTTACATATAATTGACTATCCTCTAATTTAATCCCTTCATTTTTTAATTGCCAATTTGCAATAGCAGAAAGTAATAACTTACGCAATTTTGGTGCAGATTCTCTCTGACTAAATTGTAATATACCTAGTGCCTTATTAACTTCAACGCCTCTAATTGCATCAGCCATTAATCTTGTCTTTCTTGGAGAAGTTGGATTATTATTCAGCTTAGCTATATATAGATTCTTTTTGGCTTCTTTACGTGCTTCAGCACTATTATGTTTTCTCGATCCCATATTCTCAGATAATTAATTATTTCTTACCCTTGTCTTTTTGACCAGCATGTCCACGGAAATTTCTGGTTGGAGCAAATTCTCCTAATTTATGACCTACCATATTTTCAGTAACATAAACAGGTATAAATTTATTCCCATTATGTACAGCTATTGTCTGACCTACAAAATCCGGTGAAATCATAGATGCTCTCGACCAAGTCTTAATGGTTGTTTTCTTATTTTGTTCTTGTGCTTCTAAAACCCTTTTCTCTAACTTATAGTGTATAAAAGGTCCTTTTTTTAACGAACGACTCATTTCCTTCTATGATTTAATTATTTCTTACGTCTTTCTATAATATACTTACTAGAATGTTTTTTAGGAGCTCTAGTTTTATAACCCTTTGATGGAATACCATTTCTAGAACGAGGCTGACCTCCAGTTGCACGGCCTTCACCTCCACCCATTGGGTGATCAACAGGATTCATAACAACCCCTCTTGTTCTAGGTCTACGACCCAACCAACGAGATCTACCTGCTTTTCCAGAAACTTCTAAATTGTGCTCAATATTAGAAACCATTCCAATAGTCGCTCTGCATGCTTGAAGTATCATTCTAGTTTCACCTGAAGGCATTCTAAGAATTGCATATTTTCCATCTCTTGACATAAGCTGAGCATAAGAACCTGCACTTCTTGCCATCTTAGCACCTTGACCTGGACGTAATTCAATATTATGAATTAATGTACCAAATGGGATTTCGCTTAATAATAATGTATTACCTATTTCTGGGGCAACTCCAATACCTGATAAAATCTTTTGACCGACCTTTAATCCATGAGGACAAAGAATATATCGTTTTTCTCCATCTGCATATGCAACTAATGCGATACGTGCAGTTCTATTTGGATCATACTCAACAGTTTTAACAGTTGCAGGAATATTATCTTTATCCCTACGAAAATCTATTAAACGATATAATCTTTTATGACCACCACCAATATAACGCATGGTCATTCTACCTTGATTATTTCTTCCTCCTGATTTTGAAATTCCGAATACTAAACTCTTTTCTGGTTTAGAAGCAGTAATTTCTTCAAATGTACTAGCGACCTTGAATCTTTGTCCTGGTGTTGTCGGTTTTAATTTTTTTAAAGCCATCTCTGTTTATTAAATATTGCTAAAAAAATCTATTGCTTCCCCTGCAGCTAACATCACGATAGCCTTTTTAATTGCAGGTGTTTTTCCTTTGATAAATCCAGCTTTAGTGTAGCGTGATTTATTTTTCCCTCTGAAATTAATTGTATTTACTCTATCAACTTTTACATTATACAAAGTTTCTACAGCTTTCTTAATCTCAATTTTATTTGCATGCCTATTAACTATAAAACCAACACGATTAGAGAATTTCTCCGTCGTTTTAGTCATCTTTTCAGTAATAATTGGCTTTACTATAATTTCCATTTGTATTTAAATTAAATGTTATTTTATTCTTTTCAAATTACGATTTAGAATACATTGATTCAATTTCCCTTATCGCTGTTTCAGAAAAAATCACATTATTTGCGTGTAAAATGTCGTATGTATTAACTGATTGTGGGTTAGTTATGTTTACGTTCGACAGATTACGAGCCGACAAAATTACGAAATTATCTTGATTATTCAATACAAACAGTGATTTTTTTTCATTTAGGTTCATATCTCCTAATAATTTAATCATATTTTTAGTCTTTGGAGCTTCAAAATTAAAGTCTTCAACTATGATTAAATTTGATTCTTTAGCCTTATAGGTTAATGCAGATAATCTAGCTAAACGCTTAACTTTTTTGTTTAATTTAAACGAATAATCTCTTGGTCTTGGTCCAAATACTCTACCTCCGCCAACCATCAAAGGGCTGTTAATATCTCCAGCTCTTGCTCCTCCAGTCCCTTTTTGACGCTTAAGCTTCCTTGTTGAACCAGAAACTTCAGAACGTTCTTTTGATTTGTGAGTACCTTGACGTTGATTTGCTAAAAATTGTTTAACATCCAACCAAATAGCATGATCATTTGGTTCTATCCCTAATAATGTATCACTAATAGTAACTATTCTACCAGTGTCGCTACCATTTATGTTATATACTTTTAACTCCATCTCTCAAGTTTTAAAATTGAACCTTTTGGACCTGGAACAGATCCTTTTACTAATATCAAATTCTTTTCAGGGAATATTTTAAGAATTTGAAGGTTTTGAACCTTTACTCTTTTCCCTCCTGTTCTTCCTGCCATTCTTAATCCTTTAAAAACTCTTGAAGGATAAGATGAAGCACCTACTGAACCTGGAGCTCTTAATCTGTCATGTTGACCGTGAGTTTTATCACCAACTCCTCTAAAACCATGGCGTTTTACTACACCTTGAAAACCTTTTCCTTTTGACTTACCTACTACGTCAACAAATTCACCTTCAATGAATATTTCACATGTAAGAGTTTCTCCAAATCCCTTACGATGTCCTTCCTCAAAACGAGTAAATTCTGCAACATGTCTTTTAGGAGTTGTACTTGCTTTTGCAAAGTGTCCTTTTAGAGGTTTTGTACAATTCTTTTCTTTCATATCTTCGAAAGCTAATTGAATTGCAGCGTAACCATCAATCTCCATTGTTTTAACTTGCGTTACTACGCATGGACCAGCTTCAATAACAGTGCACGGTTGTTGTTTACCGGAGGCATCGTAAATACTGGTCATCCCAATTTTTTTTCCTATTAAACCTGACATTTAATCTTGTTTTTTAATAAATAAATTCCAGCATGCATAAAGCATAGGCTGATTGGCTAATTATAAGTATATTAATTAGACCTTGATTTCGACTTCAACACCACTTGGGAGCTCTAATTTCATTAAAGCATCAATAGTTTTAGCAGAAGTACTATATATGTCCAACAATCTCTTATAAGAGCTCAATTCAAATTGTTCTCTCGATTTTTTATTAACGAAAGTTGAACGGTTAACAGTAAAAATCCTTTTGTTTGTTGGAAGTGGAATTGGTCCATTAACAACTGCACCAGTCATTTTTACAGTCTTAACGATCTTCTCAGCAGATTTATCTACTAAATTATGATCGTATGATTTTAATTTGATTCTAATTCTTTGACTCACGTTACTTGTCTTTATATTAGTATATTATTTTTTCAACACTGATTCAGCAATATCCTTTGGAGCTTCTGAATAATGAGAGAACTCCATAGTTGAATTTGCTCTACCTGAGGTTATGGTTCTTAATGAAGTTACATAACCAAACATTTGAGATAAAGGCACCTTTGCTCTTACTGCCTGAACTCCTATCTTAGCTGTTATGCTCTCAAGAATTGCTCTTCTTCTATTTAAGTCTCCTGTTACATCTCCAAGATATGCATCTGGGGTTGTAACTTCAACTGACATAACAGGTTCCATAAGAACTGAACCTGCTTTTCTTGCAGCTTCTTTGAATGCAATCTTAGCACATAATTCAAATGATAAAGCGTCAGAGTCTACAGCATGGTAAGATCCATCAATTAAAGTTACCTTCATGCTTTCTAGTGGATATCCTCCAAGAACTCCATTTTGCATAGCAAGTTTAAATCCTTTTTCAATTGAAGGGATAAATTCTTTAGGTATATTTCCACCTTTAACTTCATTAATGAACTGTAAACCTTTTACATTTTCATCAGCAGGCTCTATTCTAAATATAATATCAGCAAATTTACCACGACCACCAGTTTGTTTCTTATAAACTTCTCTATGCTGACAACTACCAGTTATAGCCTCTTTGTAAGCAACTTGAGGAGCACCTTGATTACATTCAACACTGAATTCTCTACGAATACGATCGATTATTATATCTAAGTGTAACTCACCCATTCCTTGCATAATAGTTTGTCCAGATGATTCATCTGTACTTATTCTTAAAGTAGGATCTTCTTCCGCAAGCTTAGTTAATGCATTATTAAACTTATCAACATCTGCTTGTTTCGCGGGTTCAATTGCTACTGAGATAACTGGTTCAGGGAAGGTCATTGATTCAAGTACTATTTGGTGATTTTCATCACAAAGAGTATTACCTGTTTTGATATCTTTAAAACCTACTGCTGCACCAATATCTCCTGCTTCTATTCTGTCAAGAGGATTTTGTTTATTAGCATGCATTTGCATAATACGAGAAATTCTCTCTTTTTTCCCTGTTGCTGTATTAAAAACATAAGAACCTGCATCTAAGCTTCCTGAATAAACTCTAAAGAAACAAATTCTTCCTACATAAGGGTCAGTTGCAATCTTAAAAGCTAAAGCAGAAAATGGTGCTTTAGGATCAATTTTCCTTACTTCAACCTCATCAGTTTTAGGATTAATACCTTCTACTTCAGCTATATCAATTGGAGAAGGTAAAAACAAAGCCACAGCATCAATTAAATTCTGAATACCTTTATTTTTAAAAGAAGCTCCACAAAGAATTGGAGTTATTCTCATTTCGCAAGTAGCCTTTCTAATGTGATATAGGATTTCTTCTTCAGTAATTGAATTTTCATCATCCATATAACGCATTAATAGCTCATCATCTTCCTCTGCAACTCCTTCTATAAGTTCTTTTCTGAATTTTGCAGTAATTTCTCTTAGGTCTTCTGGCATTGGGATTTCGATGAATTTTGTGCCATTAGAAGCCTCATCGTACATCAATGCTTTATTTGAGATAAGATCAATTACTCCCTTAAACATATCTTCTTGTCCAATCGGGATTTGAAGTGGAACTGGAGTAGCGCCTAATCTTTCTTTTATTTGTGTAACAACATTGAAAAAATCAGCCCCTGCACGGTCCATTTTATTAATAAAACCAATACGAGGAACCTTATATTTATCAGCTTGACGCCATACTGTTTCAGATTGTGGTTCAACACCCCCAACCGCACAGAATAGGGCAACAGCACCGTCTAATACTCTTAATGAACGTTCAACCTCTACTGTAAAGTCAACGTGTCCTGGAGTATCTATAATATTAATTTTATATTGATTATTATTGAAATTCCAAAATACTGTTGTAGCTGCAGAAGTTATAGTAATTCCACGTTCTTGCTCTTGGGCCATCCAGTCCATAGTAGCAGAGCCTTCGTGAGTCTCCCCAATTTTATGATTCTTTCCAGTAAAATACAGAATACGCTCAGTTGTCGTAGTTTTACCTGCGTCAATATGAGCCATAATACCTATATTTCTTGTATATTTTAAATCAGCCATTTTACTTTATTAATTATTAGAATCTAAAATGTGAGAAAGCTTTATTAGCTTCTGCCATTCTGTGAATATCTTCTTTTTTCTTATAAGCAGCACCTTCTTCTTTTGAAGCTGCAATTATTTCGCCTGCCAAACGCAATGCCATAGTCTTTTCATTTCTCTTACGAGCATATCCAATCAAACTCTTCATACCCATTGATTGCTTTCTTTCTTGGCGAATTTCTGAAGGAATTTGAAAAGTAGCTCCACCAATTCTACGGCTACGTACTTCTACATTTGGAGTAACGTTTGCAAGAGCTTTTTTCCAAAGCTCTAAACCATTATCATTAGTTTTTTCACTTACAACATCAATTGCTTCATAAAAAATATTATATGCAATTGTCTTCTTTCCTTTCAACATAATATTATTAACGAACTTGGTTACCAGAGTATCGTTAAATTTTGGATCCGGAAGAATAATCCTTTTCTTTGGTCTTGCTTTTCTCATTTTATAGTAAAGCTATATTTAATTACTTATTTTACTAACTTAATTATTTTTTTGCGTCCTTAGGTCTCTTAGTACCATATTTTGAACGTCTTTGTTTTCTACCATCTACTCCTGCAGTATCTAAAGCTCCACGAATAATATGATAACGAACACCTGGTAAATCCTTAACACGACCTCCTCTAATCATTACAATTGAGTGCTCTTGTAAGTTATGACCCTCACCTGGAATATAAGCGTTAACTTCCTTTTGGTTTGTTAAACGTACTCTGGCAACTTTTCTCATTGCAGAGTTTGGTTTTTTAGGAGTTGTTGTGTACACTCTTGTACAAACACCTCTACGTTGAGGACATGAATCCAATGCTGGAGACTTACTCTTATATTCAATTTTCTCACGTCCTTTACGAACTAATTGTTGAATTGTTGGCATACTTAATTCTAAAATTAATTATATCTCTTAATACTGTTTTTCCTTGCTAAAATCGGGTTGCAAAGGTAATACTATTATTACATATACATAAATATTTATACGGAATTATCCATATTAATACTCATATAACCAAATCTGAACGCTCTAATTAACCCTAGCCATTGGGTGTTTTTCGATATATATCTCTTTGTGTTCAACCCAATACTGATAAAGAATAACCAGTATAAAACACATAAAAGAAACGTTTACACATTTGGGAGTGCAAAGATACAACAAATATCATTACTACCAAACTTTTAATGCAAAAAACTTTCTTTTTCATGAAAAAAGATGATTTTCTCTTGATTTTTGCTTGTATTCAAAATTAATTTTTATATTTGCACTCTATTAGTTGATGTAAATACAAGTTTACAAATGCTAATAAAAAAATCAATTAAATTATTTACAACTAAAATTCATTATGATGAAAAAGTATGTATGCGACGTATGTGGTTATGTTTATGACCCAGAATTAGGTGATCCAGATAGTGGAATCGCTCCAGGAACCAGCTTCGAAGACATTCCAGATGATTGGGTATGCCCTCTTTGCGGTGTAGGTAAAGAAGATTTCTCAGTTGAATAAAATTCAAAACCAGAAATCAATTATTTTCAAAATAGATGAGTAGAAAAAGTACTCATCTATTTTTTTACAACCTGATTACTTCATACAGATAGCAGCTTAAAGACATAGAACAGGAATGAAAAGGCCATAAACCAGGATGATTTATTTGATAATACAAGGTATAGAATGCCCATTCTATGCATAGTAGAATACTCATTCTGCACCCAATAGAATACCCATTCTACTACTAGTTTTAGGACTTATTTAATCCCGCATTATGTTGTAATTCGTCCTTATCTATCTTATTTATAAATCAGGATGATTTTATAATGCATCTATTTTGAAGACAGTTCTTCTGTTTAGAGCTCTTTTTTCTGGGGTTGAATTATCTTGTATTGGTTGTTTTGAACCATATCCTTTATACTTAATTCTATCCTCTCGTATTCTTGAATTAATAATAAAATCAGCAACAGCTTTAGCTCTTTTTTCTGAGAGAATAAGATTTTCTTCCTCATTTCCTATATTATCGGTATGACCTTCTATAGTGCAACGAATACGAGGATATTGATTAAGATATTCCACAAATTCCATAATTATATCCTTAGATTCTTGACTTAACTCATAACTATTAGTTTCAAAAAGAATATCATTTATAATATAACCTTCTCCAATAACTAAAGGTGACATTTCTAATATTATTTCATCCTTTGCATTAAACTTATTAATTAGTCTTGACTCAAAAGCATACCCTTCACTCTTTGCCTTAATAATATATGGTTCATCCTTTTTTAATGCAAGTGAGAACTCTCCATTTCTTTCATCAACCTCATAAATTATCTTTTTCTTATCTTTCAAAGAGATTAACTCTAAACTTACATTTTTATAATCATCATCTATTAATATCACTCTCCCATTTGCAATTATTGTTGGCAAGGAATGGAAATCATTATATAAATCAAATGTATAAATATCCCAATTCCCATCTTCATTCATTAGATTAGAAGCGAAATACCCTCTATTATTCAAATCTACAACAAACCCCTCTTCATTTCTATCAGTATTCATTGGAGTTCCCATATTGATAGGAGTCTTCATTTCTTTCTTATCTAAACGTAAATAGAAATTATCAAACCCTCCTACTCCTTTCCAGCCATTAGAAGAAAAGTAAAAACTAACACCATCTGGATGAAGAAAAGGAGATTTCTCATCAAATTCAGTATTAATTCTTACTCCTGCGTTTTGAACTCTACCCCAAGAACCATTTTCCTGTTTATAAGCAATCCATATATCATAACCACCTCTTCCCCCAGGACGATTTGAAACAAAGTACAAAACCCTACCATTTGGAGAAACGCAAGGTTGCAATTCCCGAGAATCACTTCTATTTACATCTCCGCCTAAACTAATTGCATTACTCCAGTAACCATCCAAGTATTTTGAATAATATATATCACAATCAAACTCTCCACCTTTAATTTCACATTGAGAAAAGAATATAACTTTATTATCTGCTCTTAAAGAGGGTGAGGATTGGATTGAATTAAAATTAAAGGGTTCATCAAGAATAGTATAGTTTGAGAATTTACCATTATCCATTTTATCAGAATAGCATAATAAATCTCTTTTTTCAGTATTATTTTGTTGAAAGAAACTCTCAGAGGCATCAATCCTTACATCCATTCTCCTATTATAATATAATCTATTTCCATCCATAGTAATACTTGGAAGGTATTCATTATCTTTTGTTGATAGTTCTGTAATTTTATAAGTATTAAAAGGAATCTTTTCTTTTTGTATTCTATCTAAGAATTTCGACCACTCCAAATAATTCTCACAATCGTTGAATATACTATCAGTAATTATTCCTCTTTCGGTATAATTCTCAAAGAACTTATTGAAATTGACTATAGCACTGGAATAATTTTCATTTGAATAATCAATAACTCCTTTAAAATAGAAATATAAAGGATGGTGGAAATCACTGCAAGCCTCTTGAGTTAAAAGAGTGTATTTCTCAACTATAGTTTGATTTTGTTTATAACTTCCAATAATTGAAATAAGGAAATGAGCAGAAGCAAAATTCTCTTCGTCTTTAATTAATTCTCTTAATAATAAAGATGAATTATGGTAATCTCTTTTTTCAAACAATTCGAAAGCTTTAGAGAATTTCTTTTTCAATTTTTCATTAATATCTTCATAGCAAGGGTCAAAATTAGTTATTTGCATTTCTTGCGAAAGAAGATTTGAAGAAATAAAGATTAAAAAGAAAAGAAATAATAGCTTTCTCATATTTTATTTTTTAGGTTTCTAATACTAATTTGATTCCATCTTTTCCTTTAGTTTCTCAACAAGGACATTGATAAACTCCGATAAAGGCTTCTTAACCATAACTCCCATCATAGGATTAATATCTAAATTAAAAACAGCCATAACCTCAACCGAAGAATTAGATTTCTCTATAAATTCCCAAAAGAATTTAAAGCCTATTGGCATGGAAACCTCTTCGTCGTTTGTGATTATTATTGAAATATATGGGTTCTTCTCAATAATTCTCATCCCAAACTCTCCAAAGCCTTTGATTGTAAAAGAACATTTATCGTTTGTAGCCTTCCAATTCTCTACCTTATCAGGTACAAGTAAACTGAAATTAGTAAAATCGGTTAGAAAATCGAATACTTCCTGTGATGATTTGTTAATTAGCTTTTTATTACTTTCAATTTTCATCATATAAATTGTATTAAAGATAAAAAAAGGCGTTAATCAATAACGCCTTTCTTTGGGGTTTAACTTTTTATCTTAACCATTCATTCTTTCCTCAGACCATTGCTCTGGATTTTTTCTCCATAAAGCAAGAGACTCTAAATCTTCTTCCTTAATATATCCTTGTTCGGTCGCTGTTTCTACCAAAGTATCATAATCAGTAATTGTTAGCAAAGGAACATTTTTTTCACTAAATGCATTAATAGCAACATCTAATCCATAAGTAAATATCGCTACCATTCCCTTAACCTCACAACCCTCTTCTCTTAAGGTATCCACAACTTGAAGACTACTCTTGCCAGTAGAAATCAAATCCTCAATTACTAATACTGTTTGACCAGGCTTAATATCTCCTTCTATTTTATTTGTAAGTCCGTGTTTCTTCTCTTGAGGACGAACATAAACAAAAGGCTTTCCTAAGTCTTGTGCAACAAGTACACCTTGAGCAATTCCTCCAGTTGCTACACCTGCAATCACATCAATATCTGAAAAAAGTTCGTTAACTTTATTGACAAATTGCTGACGCAGGTATGTTCTTATTTCTGGATATGATAATGTTATGCGATTATCGCAATAAATCGGAGACTTTCTTCCCGATGCCCAGGTAAAAGGATTTTCATTATTCAATTTTATTGCTTTAATTTGCAAAAGAAATTGAGCAGTTTGAATGGCTGTTTCTTTATAATTATTCATGATGCAAAAGTATACAATTTTCACAAAATACCATAGTGTTTGTATAACAAATAATAAAGATGTTTTACATAACACTGATAACAAAACTATTATCCAATGTGATTTTAATAATTACAGGAATTTGGATTTTAAAGAGCTTTTAAACGACAAAAATGACAGAAACTCAATAATAATATACTCGAAAGATATAGAACCAAGTAAGATTTTGCTAGAGTGCATTAAGCACTATCACTTTGTTCAGGCCTCCGGCGGAATTGTAATAAACCCTAAAAAGGAGATATTATTTATATATAGAAATGGGAAATACGACCTTCCCAAAGGGCATAGAGAACAAAACGAAACGGAGGCTGAAACAGCATTAAGAGAGGTTGAAGAGGAATGTGGAATAAGAGATTTGGTATTAAAGGAGAAAGCTGGAGTAACATATCATACTTATTTTATGAAAGGCAAACACGAACTTAAAGAAACACATTGGTATTTTATGGAATCGAATGCTAAGGAGACCTTTCCCCAAAAAGAAGAAGGAATTGAAAGAGTAGAATGGATAAAAGTTGAAAATCTAAACAAGATTCTATCCCAATCCTATATTAGTATTAGAAATTTATTCTCACAAATCAAACTCCAATAACTTACTTCAACTTTTATAAAATGAAAACTAATTATCCAAATATAAAACCAATGATTTGGTCAAGGGACTTTACTCTTATATTTACTTCAAATCTATTATTGGCATTTGCTTTCTATATTCTTATGCCAACACTTCCATTCTACTTGGTTGAAAACCTACATATCCCATTAAATGATATTGGTCTTTACCTATCAGTCTATGTATTGGCAGTTCTTGCAACCAGACCTTTCTCAGGATATTTTACCGATCGCTTTGCAAGGAGAAATCTATATATTATTATGACTTGTGCTTTTTCTTTAATATTTGGAATGTATCTAATCTCTGCAAGTCTAATTATTTTTGTAATAGTGAGGGTTTTGCAAGGAGGAGCTTGGAGTATGGTTTCTACTACTGGCTCAACACTTGCAATCGATATATTACCCGCTCAAAGAAGAGGAGAAGGTATAGGCTATTATGGATTATCTATGACCTTAGCAATGGCTCTTGGACCTATGGTAGGATTATTCTTATATGATAATTTTAATTTCGATTCAATCTTCTATACTGCCCTATTCTCCAGTTTAATTGGATTTATAATTTCTTTATTTATTAAAACAAACCCTAAGAAATCGAACGATAAAAGCCCTCTGTCCTTGGATAGATTTTTCTATACTAAGGCTTTTCCCGAATTTATAGTTTTTATGCTTATTGCTGTTTCTTATGGATTTGCTGTTTCCTATGCAGCTATGTTTGGACAGGAAATTCATGTTAAAAACACAGGTCTTTTCTTTATTTTTATGTCAATAGGCACCTTATTATCTCGATTTACCATAGGGAAACTAATAGATAAGGGATATGAGATTAAAATAATTTTCTTCTCTCTTTTAGCATTAATATTTATCGTAATTGGGTTTGCATTTTGTACAAATTCATTAGCCTTCTATTCTTTAGGTTTCTTTTACGGAATTGCCTTTGGAATCCTCACACCTTCATTTCAAACCCTAATACTCAATATTGCAGAGCATAATAGAAGAGGCACTGCCAATTCAACCTATTTTATTGGTTTTGATTTAGGACTTGGCACAGGAATACTAATTGGGAGTACTCTTATAGCAGCAGTTGATTATAAAGGAATGTATTTATTTGGAGGTGCTATAAACATATTAGCATTTACATTGTTTGTATTCGTAGTAGCAAAGCACTATATTAGAAACAAAAGAAAAGATATTTGAGTTATGGAGAAGAAAATGGAAAAAGAAATGAAGAAAATTATTTTTGTATGCATGGGTAATATTTGTAGGAGCCCTATGGCAGAGACTATAATGAAAAAGTTTGTAAAGGATAAGGGATTAGAAGAAGAGTTTTTTATCGATTCTGCTGGCACTATCGACCTTCACCAAGGCGAGGATGCAGATAGCAGAATGATTGATGCTGCAGAAAACAGAGGGTATAATATTACCTCAATCTCAAGATGGTTTGAGAACAAGGACTTTGAAGAGTTTGACCATATAATGGTTATGGATGATAATAATTTCCAAACTCTATTAACCAGAACTAAAAACCCTAAGCATATAAAGAAGATTGAGTTTATCACAGACTACAGAAAAAAATTCCTTAAGAATTATATCCCTGACCCATATTATGGAGGGGATAAAGGATTTGATAATGTAATAGATTTATTAGAAGATTCCTGCCAGGGATTCTTAGACAAAATCACATCGAATCAAGGATAGAACTAATTTAATTAGACTTTGAACTTTTTTCTCTTGATTTCGTGTAATTATTCTGTGAGTTTTTTAATCTTATTTTGTAATAAATCAATATCAATTGGTTTTTCAAAAAAATCATTACAACCTGCCTTAAATGCCTTAGGCTTTTCATGGAATAAAACCTTCTCTGAGATAATTATAATTGGAAGATTTGGAAACTCCAATCTAATCCTCTTAAGAACTTCATAATCGTCAAGATATTGATTACTTTCTGCAAGGAGAATTATATCTGGTTTTTCATTATGAATATAGGATAATACTTCAGAATCGTTTGGTGTTACAACAATATTATAATTCTCCGAATAATTATTCTTTTCTAAAAGATTAAAAGTATAGCTTTCGCTCTCTACAATCAATATCTTAGGTTTAATTCTCTGAATATTATCGATTTCAATATTCGTTTCACTTTCATTTTCATGGTCAATAAGAATTTGTCTACTTGGTATCCAAACCCAAAACCTACTACCCTTTCCATAAATTGATTCAACTCCGTATTTTCCATCTAATCTCTCAATCATAGTCTTTACAATCCCTAATCCAAGCCCAGTACCTTCCTTCATTGAATTAGCTTTCTCGAATAATGAGTAAACACTGTCAATATCTTCTTCCTTTATGCCTATACCAGTATCTTCACAATAGTAGGTTATCCCATTTCCTTCTTGATAGTAACCCATCTTGACATATCCTGAATAAGTAAATTTCAAAGCATTTTCAATAAATATCTTCGCCATTTGAAATAGCCTATCCTTATCCACCTCAACAATACAGGATTTATATGGATTATCAACAATAAACTCAATTTCCTTAGGGAAACGATAGCGAAATATACTTTCTATTTCTGAGATATGTTGACTTAAATCCAAGGTTATAGGTTTAAATTCAAAATAGCCAGATTGGATTTCGCTAATTAAGAGAATATCACTAATAAGTTTAATTAGACTATCGCTATTTTGCTTAATTATCTCTGTAAATTGCTGACGAGATTCATCATCTAAATCATTATTTATTAGACTTGCAAATCCGATTATTGCATTTAGGGGTGTTCTAATCTCATGAGTTACATTAGAAATAAAATTAGATTTTAATATATCACTCCTAATTGCCTTGGTTAATGCTTCATTCAACCTATTTTCTATTTGTTTAAAGCGATTAATATTGATATGAATTGCATTTAATATCTTATATCTCCCATCTTCATCCTCCATTTCGGTAATTTTACCTTTAATCTCCCACCAAGAATCTTTAGTCTCACCTGGAATTCTCCCTATATATTCAAGATGAAACTCTTTCATCTCTGTAATTTCATCTAATCGTCCAAAAAATGATTTAAACCCTTCCTCAAAATCCTTCCTCACAAAACTCATAGCATAATCTAAATCACTCTCTTTATTTATCTCTAATATCCCGTTTTCATCAGTAACTCCATATTTAAAACTTTTCGTCCTTTGATTATATACCCATGCAAGAATTCTAAAACTTGGAATTGCAGAAGAAAGAATCCTAACGTTTTCCTCCAAACTCTTTTCTTTTTCTTCTTTCTCTTTTATTGTATTTCTTAGTTTAGCATTCTTCCAGTTTTGAGAAATAAAATTATATAAAAGGAAGCCACTTAAAAGTAGTAAAACTATTATTGGAATGAGAAAACCCTGGAATTTAAGAAATTGACCTTGAAGTTTATTAACCAAAACTGCATTGCTTGGAATTGTTCTTGTGTGTCCCTCATACTTTACAATACCTTTTAAATCTAAAATTAGAGTTGGAGAAATATGCTCTGCATACATCCTATAAACAAATTCTCCGTTAAATATTCTTATTGCCTTTCTTGCCGCAGCTATTGCATTAGGTTCAGGAGTTTGAACATATCCTCCAATAAAACCTTCGCCAATAGACTCATCATAAGTACAAAACATAGGGGCTTTGACTTCATTAAAGAATATTTCAGCAAGTTCCTTATCTCTATATTTCCTACCTTTTGTATCGAGCGACCATGTACTGAAAATTATAAATGAATTTGGTTCAACACTTCTACATTTCTTTCTCAACTCCTCTAAATTTTCAACATTCAAACCATACTCAATTTCAATATCAGGATTATACCCTTTTAGATTTCTCTTTGCATTTTCAATAAAAAACCTACCTGTTGGTGAATCATCTGCCCAAATATAAACTTTCTGAGTTTTGGAAAACATCTTAAGTCCGAGTTTATATGTTTGAGTAACTCCATAGTCAGAGATAATCCCAGTCATATTTCGGTATTTAATCTCCACGCCTTTTTCTAACTCAGAAACAAATACAATCGGTATCTTACTAATTACTGAATCAGTATAATTTAAAAATATACTTGTAGCACTATAGTCAAAGACTAAGATAACATCTATATCTTCTTTATTATTTATAAAGAATTTCTTTAGGATATTTAATCTATCTTCATACTTTGGATATGTTTCTTCGTCTAAATACAGATTAATTAGATTAACATTATAATTTTCTTGCTTAAATGTTTTTATTAAAGCCTTTTCTGTTTTTTGCGACCAATAAGTATTCTCTCCAAATGAACTAACATAAAGTATATTTTTTTGATTATTATTGCTTAAACCAATAAAAGGGATAATTACAAATAGTATTATCAAAAAATACCTTAGCTTAATGGAAAGCAATATTAATTTCTGCATAAACAATATTATTAGGTTCTATTTAGAAGTTCTTTTAATTCATCTTCTGGAAGATATGGGAAAGGATTATATATTGGTTGGTCAAACTCTAATTTTGGACTAACAGTACTTAGGTTTTCAATTCTAAACTCAATTACACCATTACGACTTGAAAACACTTGGTCAAGATAAGCTCTATTATTCAAGTCCTTTTCTTCAATTAAGAAATACCTAAGCCCATGAGATAATGCAACCGCTCTTGCATCGCATGCTCTATATCCCCCTTGTATAGTAGTACCAGCCATATTGGAATTGAAATAAAGAGATTGAAACTGAGTAATCATCCCTAAGGAAGAATTATTCAAAAGAATTACAAGCACATTTAAATCGTATTGAGAAATCATATAAAGACTTTGTTCACTAATCATAAAGCCTCCATCCCCTACAATTGCCATTATTCTTTTCTTAGGATTAGCAAAACCATGTCCAATAGCACAAGGAATTGAATAGCCCATAGGAGCAAGTCCTCCACTTGTAATAAAGGTTTGATTTCCTTTAATCTTTAAGGTTTGTGCTGCCCACATTTGGTTTTGCCCTATATCTACAGTAAACACATCATCATTCTTAGAATAATGATTTAAAGTTTGAATAGATAGATATGGTATCTTATTTTCAACAAAACGCTGAATTTCTTTCTCCTGGTTATAGTTCTCTTTTAAATATACTATATAATCTAACCAAGAATTATCGCAAGAATAAGAATCAAACTCTTGGTCTATGATATTTAAGAAATCAGACGAATAAGCATTAACTAAAATTCTATTCTTTAGCTTATGACTTTCAAGCTCATTAATATCAATATCAACGTGAATAATTGTTTTATCTTCAAAACAAGAGAAATTAGCACCTGTTTGCCTTGTGTCTAAACGAGAACCAATACAGATAATTAAATCACTTTTTGCAATAGCAATATTAGCACATCGATTACCATAAGAGCCTATCATTCCAAGGTAATAATGATAATCCTCATCTACTAAGCCCTTCCCTAAAAGTGAATTAACAACAGGAATTTGAAATTTATCTAAGAATTTTATTACTTTTTTCTTCTTATCATATCGTATTCCCCCTCCAACTAAAAGAATTGGTCTTTTGCTATTTTTAATTTTCTCAACAACAAGACTCTTATCCCATTCTTTTAGTGTCTCATTAGAATTTGAATACGAAAGCATGGATTCTGGTTCTATTTCCATCCTTTGAATATTCATTGGAATATCTAATATAACAGGTCCCATTCTTGGAGACTTAGCAATATGAATTGCTTTTTCCAATTCATAACGAAGTAATGAAACATCATCAACCAGGTTAGCATATTTTGTAATAGGCTTACATAAACTAACTACATCCATTTCCTGAAAACCCCTTTGACGAATAGGTAAATCGTATTTATATTCGTGAGTATTTACTTGACCAGAAATAAATAGGGTTGGAATTGAATCAAAATAAGCATCAGCTATTCCAGTTATCATATTTGTTACTCCAGGACCAGATGTAGATATTGCTACTCCAAAATTCTTTGTCTCTATTGAATAACCCTCTGCTGCGATTGCTGCAGTCTGTTCGTGATAGGTTTGGATATAATCAATACCTTCTGCATTATCCAAGGAATCTACAATATGGGTAATCATACCTCCGATATAGCCAAAGACATATTTGATTCCTTGGCTTTTTAAATACTCAACAATATAATCCGATGCTTTCAAAACTAATTGGTTTCAGTAATTAAAACAATTTATCTTCTAATATTAATATTTATCTCAGGCTTAGAGGAACTCCTTTCCAACATATCAGTAATAGGAGTTCCATTAACCTTAATAAAATTCTCAACAGCTACTTCATCCAAAGCTCCATCCTTAATAAGTCTATGTACAATCCTTGCAATATCCTTTTCTTTTGTAAGCAATAATGAAGGATTCCTCATCTCGCAAACCTGCTCAAATCCTGTGAAGGAAAATCTAAGATAAGGGATCTTAGCAGGCATTTCTCCTCTTTTATGATTTGAGTAAGGGTCGTCTATAACATCAGCTATAACATTTATCAAGGGCTGAGAATCCAACGATGAGATATAAAACTCACAATTTGGAGAGAAAGCCTTGCAACCTTCTTTCTCAATCTTCGCAATAGACTTACCATTCAAGACTATTTCCCCATCCTTAACAATTGGTTTTTGAGCAAAAAGACTAATGGATAAAATCATTGTAAATAAAAACAAAATTGAAGTTCTCATATTTATACTCGGTTTATTTTGGTTTAATTTGGACTTATTTTTTTTAATTAATCAAGCTTAGATTTTACATCCTCTTGAATCTTTACTAAATCCTCATAAGTAGGAATGAAATTCACATTATATTTTCCAATAACTTCAATATTGCTTTCTTGCATATAACGTTCAAGATGTTTCATATTAGTAGGAGCCCATCCATAACTTCCAAACAAAAATGCTTTTCTTCCCTTAGGAGCCAAACCTTGTAAGTAAGTTAAGAAGGATGCAACTGTTGGGAGAATACCCTTATTTAAAGTAGGAGAACCAATACATAAATACTCTGCCTCAATCACCTCTGTAATTACATCCGAGATATGATTTAGTTTTAAATCTAATATTCTGTATTTATAGCCCTTTTCTTCAAATGCGTTGGAAATATATTCAGCCATTTTCTCCGTTGAGCCCCACATTGAATCATAAATAATAACTACTTTTTTCTCAGTCTTATTCGAAGCCCATTTCTCATAAAGGTCTAAAATCAAAGGAATATTCTTTCTCCAACTTAGACCATGACTTGTGCAAATCATTTCAATATCCAAACTCCTAACCAAATCTAATATTCCAAGAACTTGATTAGAATATGGTAAAACAATATTTGCATAGTATTTCTTTGCTTCCTCAACAGTTATCTCTAATGAATATTCATCCTCAAATCTTTCTGATGAAGAAATATGTTGACCAAAGGCATCATTTGAATATAGAATTTTATCTTCAGGACAATAGGTTACCATATTATCTGGCCAATGAACCATAGGAGTCATTACAAAATTAAGATTTCTCTTACCAATATTTATTACATCTCCACTCTTAACTACCTTAAAATTCCAATCCTTACGGTAATGTAATCTATGTTCTTTTTCTCCGGCAGCGGATGTAATCACAGTTGCATTTGGAATCATTTCCATCAGTGCCGGCAAAGCTCCTGAATGGTCCATCTCAACGTGATTAGAAACAACATAATCAATCTTTCTTGGATCAATTACATCAGAAATTCTTTCAATTAACTCTTCAGTCAAATAACCCTTAACAGTATCAATTAGAGTTACCTTCTCATCAATTATTAAATAAGCATTATAGGTTGAACCCCTTTGAGTTAGATAGCCGTGAAAATTTCTTAACGACCAGTCAATACCACCTACCCAATAAACATCTTTTTTAATTTCTATAGCTTTCATTTTTTATTTTATTATTTATTTAATCGTTTATGTCTTTATCTTCTTTGTATTAAATTTCTAACCGCATTATCATACTCCTCAAACAATTTCTTCTCTCCTTTTTTCTTATAATGCTCCGCCATTATAGAGTAGAACTTTATATAGGCATTTCTCTCATCCAATCCACTAGCTTGGTAAATCATAAGCAATTGTTGCATTGATTGATTATCTAATCTATCAATTGCTATCAATCCATTAAGATAAGCCTCAGCTCCATATAAATCCTGCATATTTAGTTTAATATTTGCACCCAATGAATAAGCAGATTGGAATTTTGGATTAATCCTAATTACCTTATCACATAAATTAAGCGACTCTTGATTTTGACCTAATAAGAATAACCCATAAGCCTTAAAATAGTTCGCCGATTCGGAGTTTGGATTAATCTTTAATAATTCATCCATTAGCACTACAACACTATCAGCCCTATTTGTTCTAAGATAAATCTCTGCAAGATTATTGATTGCAGATTCATTAGCGTTATCTAATTTAATTGCTTTTTGAAGATATGGGATAGCCAATAGGATTGAATCCTTATTCTTTAATTCAGAGCCAATAAAATCTGATTTATCTTCTCTTTTCAAAACTACACAAATAGGTTTCCCATCTACCTTAACCTCATAAACAGTATTCTTAGGCGGAAAGGTATTATTTTTCAACTGCTCTGGAGCAATCCCAGTATTACAAACTATTGCATAATCCCAATCATAATTGCCTCTTTCGTAATAACGCAAAAATGCAAAATCAAAATCTGCAGTATCTTTTCTAAAATAATATTGAACAGGAGGAATATGCCAGCAACCTATCTTTATCTTTTCTCCTTTTTTCTTTCCATCCTTTTCAGCATTTTCAATTATCCATTCTGATGCCTCTCTAAGAGAATGGAAATAATAGTCCAATTCATAGTTTCCATAAGCTTTTTTCATTCCTCCACTCAATTCATTAAAATATACATATTCATAAGGATGGTTTCTAATTGAATGAGCAACTGGATTAATACTAATTAGCGAAAAAGCTAATATCAAAACGTATCGAATATATTTTTTATTTATGCTTTTAATTAGTTGATATATTCCTAATCCAGAAAAAGCTGCAAGAGAAGGATAAACAAAAATAGCATGACGCCATCCCCCATATACATTACTTCCATTTACAACTATCCAAAACACCGGGAATATAAAAGTGAATAATAATATAAAGTTGTAAAACCAAAGCTTCTTGTATTTAAACATCATCACAATACCTAAAACAAAACCCACAATAACTATTGTTGGAATAGTCATAAATATAAATTTAGGAGTGTAATACCAAGGCAGGTAATCGCTCCATTGTGTAGTTCCTTCAAATATCTGTCTAAGAGTAATAGCAAACTTAGTCATATTTCCAAGAGTTTCCTTAGGATTATCGATTGGGGCTTGCAATGCAAAAGGCCAAGAAAGTACAGCAAGAATATAAGCCGTCAGTGAAATTCCCAATGACCAAAGTAATACTCTTGTAAATTCTTTTTTCAAAGTCTTATACTTATATATATAATACACAAGTGCAAATAAAGCAAAATATCCAATAACTATTAAACCCCCAACTCTTACTGCTATTGCAAAAGCAATTGAAAGAGTAAGCCATATCGCTGTTGAAATTTTAATCTTCGGCAATTGGTCAAGGAATTTTGTAATAAAATAAATAGACATTATTGTTGCCGTAGCAAGAGGTAAATCCTTAAGATTATTAAAGCTATGCCCAATAAATCTTGGAGAGATAAACATAAGTACAAGAGTTATAATAGCTGCCTGCCATGAGGATATCCTTTTTACAAATAGGGATGCAAATATAATTGCCAACCAACCCATAAATGCATTAACTCCATGGCGAAAACCCATAAAGTCATCTATTGAGAAGGTTTTTGTAATAAAATATGCAAAATTATCTACAATCTGACCATAATAAGGGAGATTGTAGTTTTGAGTAATAACTGCAGCTGTTGAATCCTCGCCAAAGGTCTTATAATAATTATAAACATTAGCGGCATGGTCGTAGTGATAGAACTCATCCCCAGAAACACCAGCACCTTGACCCATTACAATTAACATGATTAAACCAATACTTGCAATACCTAAATAGATATATTGCCAAAGTCCTATTTGTTTAAAATCAAATTTCTTGAAAACTATCTTATTCATATATTAAAAATTAATTCTTTCTTTTTCTACAACTAAAGGGCGATTCATTACGTGAGTATGAATATTACCAATATATTCTCCTATGATTCCAATAAAGAAAAGCTGAATTGAAGAAAAGAAGAATAAACCAATTACAAGTGGAGCTTGACCTAATGGCATAGAGTCCCAATATATAATCTTCATAATAAAATAAACTACTGCGGCAAGAAAACTTAGAATTGCCATTAGGAAACCAAACATAGCAGCAAGCCTAAGAGGAACCTTGGAATGGGAAGTTATACCTAACATAGCTATATCATAGAGAGTAAAGAAATTATTCTTTGTAATACCTCTTTTTCTTGCAGGTTGTTTATATTCAATAATTGCTTTCTCAAAACCCACTTCACAAATCAATCCTCTAAAGTATGGATAATTATCCTTTACGTTTCGTAGCTCTTGAATTACTTGTTTATCATAGATTCCAAATCCAGTATAGTTTTTAATTAATTCAACTTCCGAAAGTTTAGTAACTAAATTATAATATGCCTTTCTCAATCTAAAAAACAATTTGCTTTCCTCGCTATTTGTCTTCACCCCTACAACTATTTTATATCCTTCTTCCCATTTCTTAATAAATTCAGGAATTAAATATGGTGGGTCTTGGAGGTCAGACACAAGACTGATTACTGCATCCCCATCAGCTTGCAACATTGCATAATATGGAGAACGTATATGCCCAAAATTCCTTGAATTAACTATTATTTTCAGGTTTTTGTCTGTCTTTGCAAATTCCTTAAGGACTCCTACTGTATTATCAGTTGAAGAATTATCAATAAAGATATGTTCATATTCATATTGAGGCAAATTACTGAACTGTCTCTTTACTTCCTTATAAAGGATACTGATATTTTCCTCTTCATTATAACAAGGAGTAACTATGCTAATTTTCTTCATTTTAGTATTTTTCTAAGTAGGTGATAATATGTTTAATCATATAATTAAGTTTCTCTTTAGTCATTCCAGGATATACTCCAATCCAAAAACTATTATTCATAATAAATTCCGTATTTGGCAATTCCCCAATCACTCTATAAGGCTCTTTCCCTTCTTGTTTTTCTTTTCTCATAGAGTCAAAACATGGATGTTTAATAATATTACCTGCGAATAATACTCTGGTTTGTATTTTGTTTTTTTCCAAGTATTTAGTGATATCTACTCTTGAAAATGGAGAGTCTTGTTTTACACTAATAACAAAACCAAACCATGACGGATTTGAATTCTCTGTCTTATTAGGTAGTATTAAATACTTTTCCGCGTTTGCCTTTTTAAACTCCGAATATAGATAATCAAAATTATCTCTTCTTTGTTTTGTAAAATCATCAACCTTTTCGATTTGAGCCAAACCTATTGAGGCTTGCATCTCGGTAACCTTAAGATTATATCCAAAATGGGAATAAACGTATTTGTGGTCATAACCTAAAGGCAATTGTCCAAAGGTTTGAGTAAAGCGATTTCCACAACTATTATCCTCTCCTGATGAGCAATAGCAATCTCTTCCCCAATCTCTAAGACTAAGTAATATTCTATTTAATTTTGGATTATTTGTATAAACTGCTCCACCCTCACCCATTGTTATATGATGTGCAGGATAGAAACTCGATGTTCCAATATCTCCCACACTCCCAGTCTTTACCCATTTCCTATTATAATAATACTCACTTCCAAAAGCATCACAATTATCCTCAATCAACCAAAGAGAGTGTTTATCGCAAAACTCTCTAACCTCTTGCAAAGAAAATGGATTTCCAAGAGTATGAGCAATCATAACTGCCTTGGTTTTGTTACTTAATGCTTTTTCTAATTCTCTAATATCAATATTATATTCTCCAAGAACTACATCAACAAAAACAGGGATACAACCATATTGGATAATTGGGGTAACAGTAGTTGGAAAACCTGCAGCAACAGTGATAACCTCATCCCCCCTATTCATCCTCCTTTCTTCTAAACTATCTGAAAACAAGGCTGCAATAGAAAGTAAATTGGCAGATGAACCTGAATTGACAAGAAGAGCATGTTTAACGCCAATATAATTAGCAATTCTCTTTTCTAATTCCTCGCAATACCTACCAGAGGTTAGCCAGAACTCCAAAGATGAATCAACTAAATTTATTAATTCCTTTTCATCAAAAACTCTTCCTCCATAAGAAATAGGATCACCTTCTTTATATGGAGTTGAGTTACCAAACTCCTCCTTATAATACTCCTCAACTAATTTAAAAATCTCTTCTTTAATTAATTCTGACTTTTCACTCATCTTTCTAATTTTTATTACTGAAAAAATCTTCTATTTGTTTCAGACTAAAACTTTCAATATTATTTGAATTAGTATAAAACTCATTATACCAAGACAAGGTTTTTTCTAATGCTGTTTTTGCATCCCATTTTGGTCTCCATCCCAAGCTCTCTGCTTTTTCAATATTCAATGACAATAATCCTGCCTCATGTGGTTGATTATTTAACTTTTCTACTTTATAGCTTCCCTCTTTCCAAATATCCAATGACATCTTTACCATATCCTCTACCTTAATATTATCATTTTCTCTTGGTCCTATATTAAGAGAAGAAATAAATCTATCTTTCTCATTTAATAAATATGCAAAGTAAAGATATGCAGAAAGTGGCTCAAACACATGTTGCCAAGGTCGAGTTGAATCAGGATTTCTAATAATAATTTCTTTTTTATAAGATAAAGCTCTTGCAATATCTGGGATTAATCTATCCTTAGCCCAATCTCCTCCTCCAATTACATTCCCTGCCCTAAGGCTTATAATCTTTATCCCATGTGTTTCGAAATCCTTTGGATTAAAAAAGCTACGTCTATATGAATCAATTGCCAATTCACAGCATGCCTTACTTGCAGAATAAGGATCATAACCTCCTAAAGGGTCGTCCTCCTTATATGAATATTCTTTTTCAATATTATTATAGACCTTATCGGTAGTAATAAACACTCCTATCAAGCCTTTCTTCCCATATTTCCTAATAGCCTCTAATAGATTTGTTGTACCCATTAGATTAGTATCAAAAGTATCGCAAGGCATCTCGTAAGAAGTCCTTACTATTGGCTGAGCAGCAAGATGAAATACATAGTCGCAATCAGAATTCTTAAACTCATATTCCATTCTCTCTCTATCTCTAATATCAGCAATTACACTTCTACGACATAGCTTTTCAATTCTTAGCTCAGTGTATAGATTAGGATTGGTTATTGGTTGGAGAGAATATCCATAAATCTCAGCTCCATAACTTGCAAGTATCCTAACTAACCATGAACCTTTAAATCCTGTATGGCCAGTAATAAATACTTTCTTATTTCTGAATACTTCTAAATAATTCATTATTCCCAAGTTTTCCAAGGAGCATTATTGGTTTGCCATGCTTCTTCAAGTTCTGTTTTATCTCTAAGTGCGTCCATACAACGCCAATATCCATTATGTTTATAAGAAACAAGCTCCTCATCCATAGCAAGATTTTCCAATGGAGAATCCTCCCACATAATATCTTTCATATCTCCCTTTAGATATTTAAAGACCTCTGGTTCCAGGACAAAGAAACCTCCATTAATCCATGTTCCATCTCCCTTAGGTTTCTCCTTAAACATTGTAACAGTATCCTCCTCGTTAATATCCATCCCTCCAAACTTACCCTCTGGCTGAACAGCCGTTACAGTTGCTATCTTATTTCTTTTCTTATGATAAGCCAATAATTCCTTTAGGTTTATATCTGAAACACCATCCCCATAAGTAAGCATAAATGTTTCATTACCTATGTATTTTTCTACTCTTTGCAATCTTCCAGCTGTTTTGGTGTTAAGTCCTGTTTCGACCAAAGTTACCTTAAAATCGTCGCTTAAAGTTTTATGTATTTCAATTTCGTTAGTTTTTAAATCGATACTAACATCGGAATTATAAAGAAAATAGTTAAGGAAATACTCTTTAATTTTATGCCCCTTATAGCCAAGGCAGATTATAAATTCATTGAATCCATAGTGAGAGTACATTTTCATAATATGCCATAGAATAGGCTTGTTTCCAATCTCAATCATAGGTTTTGGCTTGAGATGAGACTCCTCAGAAATACGTGTTCCCATACCTCCAGCAAATATAACTACCTTCATAATCCTATATTAGTTAAGTTTAGTTTGATAATAATTCAATCTACAAATATACATATAAAAATCAAAATGTATTATATTTGCATTAAATTCTATTCGTGATATGGTAATAAAAAAGGAAGGTTTATTTGTTTTTGGAATAACGGTTTTGGCTTTAAGCATTAGCTTACCAGCTTTTATTAAATCTCTATCAATACTATTATTTGCTATTATAATTATTTTAATCCTTTTTCTTAAACCAAGAAAGACTAATAATTTATCGATTAAAGAAAGCATAGTTTCATCTTCAATTAGACTTTATATATCAATCCCAATTATTCTCTATTTCCTGTATATATTAGGTTTAATTTACTCCGATAATTTTAATGAAGGAATAAGAGACTTAGAGATTAAACTCCCACTATTAATAATCCCAACCCTTTTTCTATTTACTCCCAAAGGCTTTATTAACTCACGAAACATTAAATACTTTTGGGATTTTTACTCAATTGGGATAATCTTTATCAGCTTATTTTTATTAATTAAATCACTTTTGGTTCAAGAATTTCCAGATGAGAACTTATACTATAATATAACTTATATCCGACTTTCCTCATTTTTCCACCCCTCCTACCTAAGTCTTTTTGTGTTAATTGCAATGATTTACATCTTTAAATCTCTGGGAAAAACTTATAAGTTTATTCTATTTTACTATTTAGCTTTCTTCGTAATACTACTTAGCTCTCGTTCAGGACTTCTTGGACTAATAATTGTGTTTCTATGGAGTTTATTTCACAGTCTAATAATTGAAAAAAGGATAAGAAAGACTATTTTCCTATTGTTTTCCTATCTCCTTATAATGTTTATTCAAACTCAAAGCAATGTACTAAATCAAAGAATAAGTAATATAGAAACAAAAACAAACTCATCATCAATTTCTCCAAATGGCAGCTTTAATCAAAGAAAATTTATCTATCTCAATATCCATAAACTAATCCTTAAAAGCCCTATAATAGGTTATGGGACTGGAGATGTTAAAGAAGAATTAGATAGTTTTTATCAAGAAAACAATACTTACTTTGAAAAATACCTCAATGCCCATAATCAGTATTTCCAAACCCTCCTATCAATTGGAATAATAGGACTTATTCCTCTATTATTAATGCTAATTATACCAACTTATCTATCAATAAAAAACAATAAACCCCATATAATAGCAATAATAGCCTTAATCGCTCTATCACTAATGTTTGAGAGCATGTTAGAGAGACAAATGGGAGTGCAAGGGATAATTATTATTTACCTTATGCTGATTTTAGATATATATATTATAGACAAGAAAAGGACTTAATTTTCAGCATCTATAACCTATTGTTAATTAACCTTTGTGTTAAAAGAACTAACTCTTGATTCTACGAAAATAGAATCAAATTACATTTTTTTAGAATCAAGAGTTAGTTTTCTGGAATTTGATTCTATTTCGCTGTAATTTGATTCTATTTGGATAATTCAAAATTAGAGTAAGGAAAAAGAAAAAAAGAGTGAGGAAAAAAGAAAAAAGAGTAAGGAAAAAATTATTTTTTCTTACTCTTTTTTTATAGATATAAAGTCTGTTTATATTTATCTAAAGATTAGAATGGAAGATCGTCTTCGTCTGGTAGGGATTGAGTATTGAATGAGCCAGTTACTGGTGGTTCATTGATTGGTTGTTGTTGTGGTTGAGCTGGCTGATAGCTTGGTTGCTGAGCTGGTGCAGGTGCTGCTCCTACTGGAGTAATTGGATTGAAGGCATCAATTCTAAAACACCTTAAATCTGTGTACCAACGCTCGTTATACTCTCTTGACTCTACCGAGAAATGAACCTTGATTTGGTCATCTTCTTTAATTGCTGCTAAAGCACTAATCATATTTTCACCCCAAACGGTAAAATGTGCTTTCTTTGGGAATTGCTCCTCTGTTTCAACAACAAATGCCCCTTTTACCCATTGACCATTCTTCCCTTGTCCTGTTTCTTGAGGAAGCTTCTTTACTAATTTTCCTATTAATTCCATTTTGTTTATTTATTTAATTATTAATTTGTTTATTTCCTATTTTCTAAGATGGATACCAAGCCAATCGAAGAAATTTCTTTGCCATAGAATACCGTTTTGAGGTTTTAAAACCCAATGGTTTTCATCAGGAAAATAAAGATAGCGAGCAGGAACTCCCTTAATCAAAGCTGCATTATAGGCTGCCATTCCCTGGCTTGCAACAATTCTATAATCTAACTCTGAGTGAATTACCATTAGTGGAGTATCCCATTTATCAACAAAAAGATGAGGCGAATTAGAGTAAGAATGCTTAACTGCCTTATTATTTTTATCCCAATAAGCTCCTCCTAAATCCCAGTTAACAAACCACATTTCTTCGGTTTCAAGGAATTGTTGTTCAAGATTAAACATTCCGTTATGAGCAATAAATGCCTTAAATCGTTTATTATGATTACCAGCTAACCAATAAACTGAATATCCTCCAAAGCTTGCTCCAACTGCTGCAAGCCTGTCCTTATCAACATAAGGCTCCTTAGACATTTCATCAATAGCTGTTAGATAATCCCTCATACATTGACCACCATAATCGCCTGAGATTGCATCATTCCACTGTTGTCCAAAGCCTGGCAATCCTCTTCTATTAGGAGCAACTACTATATATCCATGTGAAGCCATTATTTGGAAATTCCAACGATAAGACCAGAAGCTTGAAACGGTTGATTGAGGTCCTCCCTGACAATAAAGAATGGTTGGATAAGACTTTGTTGAATCGAAATCAGGAGGATAAATTATCCACGAATGTAATTGCTTATTGTCAGAGGTTTTAAACCAACGCTCCTCTACCTTACCCATTTTAACTTTGTCCAATAGTTCTTTATTTACATTAGATATATTCTTTTCTTGTCCATTCTCTGGATTAACTGAGTAAATTTCCAAAGGTTGGCTAATACTCATCTTGGTTCCAATTAGTGTATTCTTTGCTAATTGTACTGAGGTATAATCGTGATTGCCATTAGTAATCTTTCTAATATTATTATTATCAAGACTTAGTTGATAGATATCATCCTTTGCATGCCAATTAGAAATAAAATAAATGCTATTATCGTCTTTTGAGAATATTAATTTATTTGAGTTTTGGTCAAAGTCTTTAGAATAATCTTTAATCTCTTTTGTTTTAAGATTCATCACCATTAGCCTTTGCTTATCTGCCTCAAATCCCTCTCTTTCCATACTTTCCCAAGCAATCAACTCTCCATTATTAGAGAAAACAGGGTTTTGGTCATATCCCATCATCCCTTGGCTAAGGTTTTCAGTTATCTTTGTTTCTAAATCATAAAGGTAAATATCACTATTAGTAGAGTAAGCATATTCCTTTCCTGTTTTCTTTCTGCATGTATAGGCAATCTTCTTTGAATTAGGACTCCAAGCCAATTGCTCCATTCCTCCCCAAGGTCTCATTGGAGATTCAAACTCTGTATTCTCTAAAATATTTATAGGATTGCTAATCTCCTTACCATTATAATCAGCAATAAAAGGTTGAGGATAATTATCTACCCAATGGTCCCAATGTCTATAAGCCAAATCTTCGTTGATTCTTCCTGTATTCTTATCAAGCCCTTTCTTTAAATGAGCAAATTCATCCTTCTTAGCAACAGTACTTATATATAATATCTTTGTTTCATCTGGAGAAAACTTAAAGCCCTCTATTTCCTCCTCTTTAAAACTTGATATTTGGATACTCTTTCCCTTATTAATATCCAACTCATATATCTGTATTCCCTTCTCATCAGCATATAGATATGCTATCCTCTTACTATCATTTTTCCAAATAATATTCCATTCACTCTTAGGAGTTTTTGTTAATTGCTTAACATTGCTACCATCAGCATTCATAAGGTATATTTCGCTATTACCCTTGTTTTGGTCAATATCGTAATAGGTTAGAGTATAAATTATTTTCTCTCCATCAGGGGATACTACAACCTCTCCTATTCTCCCAAAACTCCAAAGCACCTCTGGAGTAATTTTACCATCAACCACTTCGATATTTGGTTTGGCAATTATTTCTTTATCTCCCTCTGGTCTTGGCTTGCAAGAAAATACGCCAATAAGGATTAGGGCTAAAATAAAATAGTTTTTCTTCATGATAATCAGTATAGTAAATTAATATTTTTATTATTAAATCAATTCAAAATTACAATTATAATTCTTAATACACAAACCTAAGAATTTTATATTGGCATTTGATAAAGAAAGTACTTCTTAATTTCCTTGCTTAAAAAGACCTTATCCAACTGGTCTGAGGCATCGCAAATCTCTTTTACTTCCCCATTTTTAAATAAGATATTTATCTTCTCATCCAAAAAACTATAAGCCTTATTCTTTAGTTCATCGCTATGGATAAAATAGGTTTGTATTTCCCATTTCGAGAAACCTTTATTCAGATATTTCCCTATATACTTTTCAATATCTTCTTGAGAGAAAGGATTATTTTGAATTAAAACCTTACCCAAACGACGATTCAAAAGACAAGAGGATAAATAGCTTAGGATTTTATCCTTGTCCTCTGCCCATACCCTAACACTTGCCCAAATATCATTATCATCCAATTGGGAGAATATTTCTAAAGCAAGATCTTTATCCTCTATTGATTTAGGATTATTAATAAAGAAATTCATAGCTGGAGTAAGAGAAAAAGTCCTTGAGTTTTCTACCAAGTATCTTGCTCGATTAAGGATAGAAACCAATAAGCTATCAGCAGCTATTACTGTTTTATGAAGATATACCTGCCAATACATAAGGCGTCTTGAGATAATAAATTTCTCAATAGAATAAATCCCCTTCTGCTCAATTACTATCTCATCATTTTTCTCTATCATCATCTTTATTATCCTCTCAGTCCCAATTACTCCTTCCGAAACCCCTGTAAAGAAACTATCTCTTGTAAGGTAGTCAAGCCTATCACAATCGAGCTGAGATGAAACTAATTGGTGTAGAAATCTCTTATGATAATTATTTGAGAAAATATCTATTGTGTGAGGACTTAGCTTCATTTTCTCCATTAACATTAGAGAGATTTCTTCGTGAGTCTCCCTTAAGAAGGAATGTTCTAATGCGTGTGAGATTGGAGAATGACCAAGGTCGTGAAGAAGGATTGCCTCAAGAGAGGAATTATATTCATCTTTAGTAATTTCTATATCCTTTTGTCTAAGAACATCAAGAGCATGATTCATTAAATGCATAGCTCCCAAAGCATGAGAAAACCTTGTATGTTCTGCTCCTGGATAAACAAAATTACTTAATCCTAATTGTTTTATCCTCCTTAGTCTTTGAACATATTTATGTTCTAAAAGGTCGAATATCCCTTCGTTTGGAATATTTATAAAACCATAGACAGGGTCATTTACAATTTTTCTCTTATTATTTTTCTCAGATATCATCACTGCAAATATACGTGATTTTTTAATAAAAAAGAAAAAGAGATTGACAAATTAATGTCAACCTCTTAATCCATTTATTAACCCATCATGATTATATCATGGTAGCGGAGACGAGAGTTGAACTCGTGACCTCCGGGTTATGAATCCGACGCTCTAACCATCTGAGCTACCCCGCCATTTTAGGATTGCAAAATTACACTTTTTTATCTTATCTCCAAACTAAAACTATATAATTTATTTCAACTCCTCTTTAAGATATTGTGCAGTAATGCTTTTTGTATTATTAATTATTTCCTCTGGAGTACCTTCTGCAAGGATATACCCGCCTTTTTGACCTCCTTCGGGACCTAAATCAATAATATAATCAGCCATTTTTATCACATCCAGATTATGTTCAATTATTATCATACTATTACCCCTGTCAACAAGTTTTTGAAGTGTTTCCATTAGGATTCTAATATCCTCAAAGTGTAGTCCTGTTGTTGGTTCATCTAAAATATACAAGGTTTTTCCTGTATCCTTCTTACCCAGCTCTGAGGCTAATTTAATTCTCTGACTTTCTCCACCCGAGAGTGTTGTTGAGGGCTGACCAAGGGTAATATATCCTAAGCCCACTTCTTTTACAATACTTAATTGTCTTTTAATCTTTGGATGATTCTCAAAGAAAGGAATAGCCTCGTCAAAGCTCATATTTAATACCTCCGAAATAGACTTACCCTTATATCTTACCTCAAGAGTTTCTCTATTATATCGTTTTCCATTACAATCCTCACAAGTTACATAAACATCAGGTAAGAAATTCATCTCAATTGTTTTAAGTCCTGCTCCCTGACATGTTTCACATCTTCCACCCTTAACGTTAAAGGAAAACCTTCCTACCTCATAACCTCTAATTTTAGCAGCAGGCAAAGATGCAAATAGCTTTCTAATCTCATCGAATACACCTATATATGTCGCAGGATTTGACCTTGGTGTTCTTCCTATTGGGTTTTGGTCTATCTCAATAACCTTATCAATATTATTTATTCCATTTATTGCTTGATATTCCAAAGGCTTCTTATCTGAACGATAAAAGTATTGACTTAGGATTGGTTGAAGAGTATTATTAATTAGGCTGGATTTCCCACTTCCCGATACTCCAGTTACTAATACCAACATTCCCAAAGGGAGCTTTAGGTTTACATTCTTAAGATTATTCCCACTTGCAGAAATCAATTCAATATATTCCCCATTTCCCTTACGCCTTTCCTTAGGCACCTCAAGTTTCTTTCTATTGCATAGATAATCCGCAGTAATTGAATCCTTGTTTTTATCCTTATCCGTAAGCCCCTCCGGAGTACCATTATATATTATCTTCCCTCCCATTACTCCTGCTCCAGGACCAATATCCACTACCCAATCGCTTTGAAGCATCATATCCTTATCATGCTCTACCACAATAACAGAATTACCTAAATCTCTTAATTTCTTAAGTGCATTTATTAGTTGGATATTATCGCTTTGATGAAGTCCTATACTTGGCTCATCTAATATATATAATACATTTACAAGCTGCGAGCCAATTTGAGTTGCAAGCCTTATTCTCTGACTCTCTCCTCCTGAAAGTGTCCTTGAATTTCTATTTAAAGACAAGTATCCTAAACCTACATCCAAAAGGAAATTAATTCGTGTGTTTATCTCTCGTAAAATTTCTCTTGCTATCTCTTGTTTTCTTTCCGATAGGCTTGAAAGAATTTCTGAAGTCCATTTTGCTAAATCTACTATATCCATTTCAGAGAGCTGAGCAATATTCTTATCTACTATTCTAAATTGAAGACTCTCCGCTCTTAATCTCTGACCATTACAATGAATACACTTACTCTTATTCATAAAGCCTGCAGCCCATTTCTGAAGACCCATAGGCATATCCTCTCCAAACTGAGTTAGAAGAAAATTCACTATCCCTTGGAATTTCTCTTTATCAATTGCGTGGATTCCCATACTTGAATTATAAATATTCAAATCCAAGTCTGTTCCATAAAGTATTGCGTCCATAGCCTCATGGCTAAAGTCTTTTAATGGAGTATCGAGGGTGAAATCAAGCTCATTGCCAAGAGCAATTAATTGTTTTACGAACCATGCATTCTTGTTTGGCTTTCCTAATGGCACTAAGCCCCCTTGATTGATTGAGAGTTTATTGTCGGGAATAATCTTTTCCAAATCTATTTGAGACATTTCTCCCAATCCATTACAATAAGGACAGGCTCCATAAGGAGAGTTGAAGGAGAAAGTATTTGGTTCTGGTTCTGGATAAGATATACCAGTTGTTGGACACATTAGTAATTTACTTAGATGTCTTGGGATATTCTGATTTTCCTCAATTACCATCATAGTATCTTTACCATGCTTGAAAGCAGTCTCTATTGACTTTTTCAATCTTGGTATATTCTCCTCACATGCCTTAATCTTATCTATTACCAATTCTATATCATGAACCTTATACCTGTCAAGTTGCATCCCTCCTACAATATTTGTAATTGAAGAATCTATTCTAACCTTTAAGAAACCCTTCTTGGCAACAGATTCAAATAATTCTCTATAATGTCCCTTTCTCCCTTTGATAAGAGGTGCAAGAATAATTATATTCTTATCTCCAAATTCATTTAAAATAGTATCTAAAATCTGCCCTTCAGTATATTTTACCATCTTTTCACCAGTGGAAAGCGAATATGCATCTGCTACCCTTGCGAAAAGAAGTCTTAGGAGGTCATAGATTTCTGTTGTAGTGCCAACAGTTGAACGAGGATTTTTATTTGTAGTTTTTTGCTCTATCGAAACAACTGGCTGTAACCCTACAATCTTTTCTACATTCGGTCTTTCTATACCTCCAATAAAATTCCTTACATAGGCAGAAAAAGTTTCTAAATACCTTCTCTGCCCCTCAGCATATATCGTATCGAAGGCTAAAGAACTTTTTCCACTTCCACTTAATCCAGTAATTGTTACAAGGGATTTCCTTGGTATTGAGATAGAAACATTTTGAAGATTATGTTCCTTTGCTCCGTATATCTCTAATTTATCCATTTAGTTTGCCTGAAATTTAACTTGCAATATTACCATTTTTTTCTCAGATATGCAAGTTAGCAAATTCAAATTTCTCTCTAAAATCCTTTGAATTAATGAAAATCTTCGTATATTTGCAATTGATAAAACTAAATCAGTAAAATTAAATTATTTATTTATGAAAAGGAGTTTATTAGTATTAGGAATTTTCGTAATTGCAACCTTGGTAGGATGTAATAATAAAGCCGAACAAAAAGCAAGAGAACAAAAACTACAGGATTCATTTGCTTCATTGATGATGGCTAAGGATAGCGAAATGGAAAAATTATTCCAAGAACTAAATGAGGTAGATGCAGCTCTAACTGAAATAACATCTACTTATGCAGGAGTTTCAAAGGCAGCAAATACAACCGGAGAAATCTCAAAAGACACTAAAGCAAATATTAACAGCAAGATTGCTGAAATCAAAGATATTCTTGAACAAAACAAGAGAAAGGTTGCAAATGTTAGTTCTCAACTAAAGAAAACTAAGAACCAAAACACACAATTGCAAAGCTTTGTAACCAATCTTGAATCAAGAATCAAAGAACAAGAAGAGCAAATCCAAGCTCTTAACAAAGAACTTGCAGCAAAGAATCAGGAAATCCAAACCCTAAACAAGAATCTTAGCGAACAAAAGAATATCAACAAACAAAAAGATGCTCAAATCCTAAAGATTGAGGATGAAAAATTCACAGCTTATTTTGCAGTTGGAACAAAAACAGAACTATTAGCAAAGAATCTAATTGACCGTAAGGGCGGTTTCCTTTGGATAGGACGTTCTTCAGTTATTGCTAATAATGCTAATTTTGAAAATCTTACTAAGATAGATATTCGTAACACACAAGAAATTCCTCTAACTGGAGCAAAGATTAAATTAGTTTCACCTCACCCAACCGATTCTTATTCATTGGAAGGAGATCCTAAGAAACCAACATCAATTCGCATAACTAATCCTGAGCAATTCTGGAAAAGCACAAGATGTATGGTGATTATGGTTGACTAAAACAACAAGTAAACATATAAAAAAAGACCCCAAAAGGGTCTTTTTTTTATATCTCATTGTCATCAATTATCTCCACCCTTTCATTCTTATAATCATCAATCAAAAATCTATATGAAAGAGAATTATCATCAGGCAGATTAATAATATAAGTCTTATTATTCTTATTAATCAATTGCTTATCTCTAAGAGCTGGATTCAACCTCTTAAGATAAAGATAAGGCACATTCATAGCTTTTGCAAACTCATAAAGATTATTAATAGTAGAGTCAACCTTAACCTGCTTGGTTGGGATAGGCGGATACTTATCCTTAGTTCTAATATAGTATCCATAGTTCTGAGGATTCTCCATAATTATCTTATAAGCCACTATCCTGTAAACATATCTTGAGGTTTCGGTATTTGTAAACATCTCCCAGTAATTATCACAAGACTGCTCCCTCAACCTATCCCTTACTCCCCTCTCTCCAGCATTATAGGATGCAGCAGCAAGAGCCCAATTATTATTAAATGAAGAGTATTTTTGTTTTAAATATCTTGCAGCAGCCCTTGTCGAAGCCTTGATTTCATATCTATCATCCCAATAATCCCCTACCTCAAGCCCATATTCCTTAGCAGTAGGAGAAAGAAACTGCCAATAACCCTCAGCCTTAGCAGGAGAGACCACATTAGCAAGCCCACTCTCAGCAACAGCCAAATATTTTAAATCCTCAGGCACACCCTCCTCCTTAAGCACTTTCTCAATCTCAGGGAAATATCTCTCAGAGCGTTTAATCACAAGAAAGGTAGTAGAATGATTATACATAATAGTAGTAAGCTCCCTATCCAAAGCCTCACGAACAAAGATATTATCCAAAGGCAGCTTCTCCCCACAGAAACTCACGCTATTAGGGATAATAGGAGAAAAAACCTGATAATGCTTTTTAATCATATCCTTATAATGAGCCTCCGAATTCAATTCCTCCCTACCCATAACAAAAACCACAGAACCAATAGCAATAATAGATAATACAATAGAAGTAATACTAACAGTCTTAACAAAATCCCTTTTCATAGTCAATAATATTTTATTGCACAAAGATACGAAATATATCCTATAACACAACTATAAATCTATCAAACTTACACTCTAAATTATAATAAAAATTAAGTTTTATATATCACTCTAAAAACCCAACTCAGTTACATTAGTTAATTTTAATAATCCCTTAACTTCTTTCATAACAAAACTAACTCTAAGATCTATTTTTCTATCTCTAAGATCTAATTTTCTATCTCTTAGATATAATTTTGCATCTCTTAGATTTATTATTTCTCCTCCTCTTTTTGCTCTTATTGCATAAGGATTATATCTTTTGAGTAGGGGTTAGTAGTAGGAGTAGGGGTTATTTTGAGTTTTAAAAGTCTATTCGCTTTTTTTGTTTTTCTTATTATATGCTGGTATGTATTTTTTTGAGTAAATATGTTTAAAATGGCGTTTTAACCCCTACTCCTACTACTAACCCCTACTATTGATAATTTGTATTTTCCTTAAAAATCCATTAGTTTGGTCTTTTATTGGGTTTTAAAATACTATTATTTGTATATTTGTAGCATACCATATAGGAGGATTGCATCTAAGGGATAGATATATGAATTTAAATAGAGAGCTAAAAGCTTTCACAATTATGAGGAAAAGGTAATTTAAATGATAATTTGATTATCTTTGTAGCTAAATATATTTTAATGGAGAAAGTAGAAAAGCAAGCTAAACCTTTTATTAAATGGGTTGGAGGTAAAGGTCAACTTCTATCGCAAATTGATAATGCTCTTCCAAAATGGCTATTTATGGAGAAAGAGGTTACTTATATCGAGCCTTTTGTTGGGGGTGGTGCTATGTTATTCTATATGCTTGAAAAATTTCAGAATATAAAGAAAGCTGTAATTAATGATATTAACAAGGATTTAATTATTGCTTACAAGACTGTTAGAGATAATCCAAATGAATTAATTGACGGTTTAAAGGTTATTGAATTAGAATATTTAGCTTTAAACGAAAATGAAAGAAAAGAATACTTTTTAGAAAAAAGAGATATTTACAACAAGAAGCTATTATCTGAAATTGAGAATACTTCATTATTTATCTTTCTAAATAGGACTTGTTTTAATGGATTATATCGCGTAAATAGCAGAGGTTTATTTAATGTTCCTTTCGGAAAATATGCTAATCCTAAGATATGTGACAAGCCTACAATATTAAGGGATAGCAAATTACTTCAAAGAGTTGAAATTCTAAATACAGATTTTGAGAATACTCTTAATTATTCAGATTTAAACTCAATATTCTATTTTGATCCTCCATATAGACCTTTAAATACTACTTCGAGTTTTAATTCTTATGCAAAAGAACCTTTTAATGATAATGAGCAAATTAGATTAAAATCGTTTTGTGATAAAATTACTACTAAAGGGCATTACTTAATACTTAGCAATTCGGATTGCAAAGCAGCTAATCCAAAGGATAGTTTCTTTGACGATTTATATTCAAAATATAAGATTGAAAGGGTTTGGGCTTCACGTTCAATTAATTCTAACTCTCAAAAAAGAGGTAAACTATCTGAATTACTAATAAGAAATTACATTGATAACAAACTAATAGAAATTGATTATCAATTTGTAGCCGAAAATCAAACAATTTATTACGCTAATATATAATTTAAAATACAAACAAAAATATGATAAAAGACGGTATTGGTGGAGATAAAACAAAAACAGGACTTATTTACGAAGGAAATGTTGACCTTGAAACTTTCCTCAATAATCAAAAAAACTATAAAGTAACTAATGGGATAGTTTATTACAAAGAAGAGGAAGTTGCGAGAGTTTTTAAAAAGAATGGATTATATACCTATCTTACTGAATTAGGTATTAATTGGAAAGATTATATCTCAAAAAAGCTATTACCTGATTCATGTATATATGTAATAATTAAAAATACATTATTTATCATCGAATGTAAGTATCAACAAGTTGCTGGTTCTGTTGATGAAAAATTACAAACATGCGATTTCAAAAGGAAACAATATCAGAAATTGCTATCAAAAGCAAATATAGATGTTGAATATGTTTATATACTTAATGACTGGTTTCGAGATATAATATATAAAGATGTATTAGATTATATTCATAGCGTTAATTGTCAATATTATTTTAATTTCATACCTCTCTATAAATTAGGATTACCTATTCCTGAAAATGATTAATCCTTTCTATAAATCACAAGACAAGAATTTCACTCTTTTGGAGGGGGATTGTATGGAACTTTTGCCTCAGTTTGAGTTTAAGTTTGATATGATATTTGCTGACCCTCCTTATTTTTTGTCTAATGATGGCATTAGTGTTCAGAGTGGAAAGGTTGTTAGTGTGAATAAAGGAGAATGGGATAGGAGTTATGGGGAGGATTATATTAATGAATTTAATTATAAATGGCTCTCTATTTGCAGAGATAAGCTAAAAGAAGATGGTACTATTTGGATTAGTGGTACATATCATAATATATTTTCTGTTGCTCATCAACTAACAAAACTTGGATATAAAATATTAAATGTAATAACTTGGGCAAAAACAAATCCACCACCTAATATTTCTTGTAGATATTTTACTCATTCAACTGAATTTATTATTTGGGCAAGAAAAAATGAAAAAGTATCTCATTATTTTGATTATGAATTAATGAAAGAAAGTAATGAAGGTAAACAAATGAAAGATGTTTGGAATTTGCCAGCTATTGCCCAATGGGAAAAATCAAAAGGGAAACATCCTACCCAAAAACCTTTATCCCTTTTAACAAGAATAATTCTTGCAAGCACAAAACCTAATGCATGGATACTTGACCCTTTTACAGGTAGTAGTACAACAGGAATTGCTGCAAACCTTTTTAATAGAAAGTTTTTAGGGATAGACAAAGAAAGGGAATATCTTGAAATTAGTCGAAATAGAAAAATTGAGATAGAAAATAAATCTATATTTAGACTTTATAGGAATAAAATTAATGGGATTAAGCTGTCTCCCTCTACTCAATTAAATATTGTTCAAGATTCTGACACTAACTATTCAATCGACCTCCCTTTTTAAATATTTTTCTTTAGAATAAATTCATTCATAATTGTAGTATTTCTCGTCCCAAATTAGTTACTAATTTTCAAATAAATTGGAAGTTGAGATATTGAGCTCTAAAGCCTGGGTATTAGAAAATCTTAAAAATCCATTAGTTTGGTCTTTTATTGGGTTTTAAAATACTATTATTTGTATATTTGTAGTTTATTTTATTAGGGGTTTGCCTAATTTTTTTACTAATTCTAATTCTATATTTATTTTACTATGACTAAGAGGTTTTTCATTCTTGTTTTATCTTTATTTATTGGTTTATCGACGTTTGCTCAGGAGATTTCGGATTCTAAGAGAAAGGATATTATATCTGATATTCAAATTCAGATTAATACTATGAGTGGGTTTTCGGCTGAGAATTTGGAAATGATTCCTGTTTATAGCTCACAGATTTCTAATGCTAATATGATAATTGAGAAATACGAGAAATATAATTCAGATAATCAGATTTACAGAAAATTATACGAGCTTTCTTCCCTTGTTAAGCAGAATCAGGAGATGATTGACTTCCTAACTCCAAGGCTTGGGGACTGGTTCTACAAGAAAGCTATTGCAAGTATTGCCAAGGATGATAAGAAAAAGGCTTACGAACTTTTAAATAAGGCTTTGGATTTCGAACCTAATAATGTATTAATCAATTATGAGTTGGCAAAGATTAGTCTTGATAGTGGAGATATTAGTTCTACTACAAAACGCCTCAGTTTGATTCTGGAAAAGATGAATCCAGACGAGATGGAAAGAGAATTATGTAATAAACTCCTTACTTATACCTATGATAGAAACCTTGCCAAAGCTTTGAGTTTAATCAATCAGGGCAAGTTTGCCTATGCTAATGATATCCTTGTGTCTCTTGAGGATTATTGTAAGAAAGACAAGATTAATATATGCAATAATTCAGTTGTTTCCTCCATGCTTGCCTCCTGCCATAAGGGAATTTATAACGACCATATAAAGGTTACTCAAAGGGCTGTGAATATGGGTAAGACCGATGTTGCAGGGGATTTTGTTCAAAACACCTACGATTATTTCCAACGCAATAGAGAGAATATTAAGGACACTTCAACCTTTAATTCCATAGTGATGGATATTGTTAAGACCTATATCAATGATGCAAAAAAACTTAGCTCTGCCAAGGATTATCAAAATCAATTAGAGAAAATTGAGAAGGCTAAGTCGCTTGCAATGCTGATTGGAGGGGAATTTGAGGCAAATGCTCTTAGAGATATGGCTCAAATACAAGGAGGAAGAACTCCTGTGGATATGAAACTTGATTCTATTGAGGCATTAGCTCCAAACGAATCCATTGCTGAGAAATTCCCTCAATATATTAAGGATAGTGTTTCTACTCCTGAGGAAGATTCCCAAAAGATTAAGGAAATTGAAAAAGACTATATAACCTCATCGGAGAATAAACTTCCTCAAAAAAGCCTTGCAGTGGAGCAAACCAAGACAAAGAGTTTGAAGAAGGAGATAGAGGATAAGTTTTTTGAGAGCAGAACATTTATGAGGGTTAGTAATTTCGAGGCTGCTTTGGAAGTTTTGGAGAAGGCTAATAGGCTTGCCAAAATAGATTTAGAGAAAGAAGAGGTTGAGAAAATGTATACCTCAGCAATTAGGGAGATAACAGCAAGAAGGATGTCGAAGGCTGAGTATTATATATTTGAGGGAGATGTTACCAAGTCGGATAGCTTGGTAAATATCACCAACGATTTGATTACTGCATACAAGATGGAGAAAGACCCAGAGATTATTCGTATTATGGATTCATATCTAAGGGCAATTGATAAAAAGGTATGTCAGAAAAAACAGGATGAGATTGATGTTTTTGCTTATAATATTATTGACTGTATTCGTAAAAATGATTTCTATAGAGCCGATGACCTTATTGTCAAGGCTATGATGGTTAAGGGTTCTTATGAATGCAGATTGGATAAACATAGGATTAGGCAATTAAAGGTTCAAATCGAAAAACCTATAGAGTATTTGGAGTTAAAAGAGAGTTGTTTAAACGCACTTGAAGTAAAAGATACATTGAAGTTTATTAAAGAATATGCAGCTCTTGAGGAGTTTTACACTAATTACCAGCTAAATGAATTAAGTGTAGTGCATATTGACCTAAAGACTATATTAATAAATTTCAATAATGACGATTTAATTATTAAATCAATTGAGGAGCTTGTAAAATATCGTCTGTATTTCGGTTCTCTCTCCGCTCTTGAAGCACTGAAGGATATGGGTTATAAGAGAAAGCATACTAAGAAGGTTCAGAAAAAAATTGGCAAGATGATGAGTCTTGATGTAGTTAAGCGTCAGGATAAGATAATTGAGAGTAATAGAGTAAATGATAAATACAGGGGAGATAAATGGTTTAAGTATTTCTATAAATCTTATAGGAAGAATTTAATCAAATGGCAAAAGGCTAATTAGAAAATGAGCTCAGAAGAAAACGAGAGGAAATCCTTTACCCTTTTTGAGGTAATGCAAAGCATACAAAGAACAATAATTTCTCGGTATGGCTCTACCTTTTGGGTTAAGGCTGATATGATTAAGCTCAACCATTATATTCACTCAGGGCATTGCTATCCCGACTTAGTTGAAAAGAAAAACGACAGGACGATTGCCCAAGCAAGAGCAATAATTTGGAAGAGCGACTATGAGAAGATAAATAAGAAATTTATTGAAATTACCAAAGAACCTCTAAAGGATGGAATTAGTATTTTCTTCTTAGCAAGAATAGGTTTCGACCCTGTATATAATCTTAGTATAACCATATTGGATATTGACCCAGTGGTAACCCTTGGGCAATTGGAGAAAGAAAGGCTTGAGACAATAAATAAGCTAAAGACAGAAAAGTTATTTAATAAGAACAAGGGTTTAACTCTCCCTCTTCTTCCTCAAAGGCTTGCTATAATTTCGGTAGAAACATCTAAGGGATATTCAGATTTTATGAATATTATCAATCAGGAAAGTGATAAGTACAAGATTTTTACCTATCTATTCCCTTCACTTTTACAAGGAGATAATGCTATTGAATCCTTAATCCAAGCTCTTGAGACAGTAGAAAGATTAAAGCACCATTTCGATTGTGTTTTGATAATTAGAGGTGGTGGTGGAGATATTGGACTTAGCTGTTATAACGATTATGAATTATCAAAGACCATAGCTAATTTCCCAATTCCTGTTCTAACTGGTATTGGACACTCTACAAATGAAACAGTATCGGAAATGGTTTCCTGTAAAAACACAATAACCCCAACAGAGCTTGCTGATTTTATACTAAATCATTTCCGAGAATTTGAAAAGAGGATAATAGCCTCTAAAGATAAGATTATATATTTCTCCAATAAGATAATTGAATTAGAGAATAAGCATATAGATAATATTATTCAAAAGCTTAGAATAGGGATAAGTAATAATTTTATTACTCAAGAAAAAAAATTAGAGAACCTTGAGAAATATATTAATATACTAAACCCTGTCAATCAATTGAAAAGAGGATATACTATTACTTATAAGGATGGGGAAATTATTAAGGACAGAAATGAGCTAAAGAAAGAGGATAGGATTACTACCCATTTCCATAATGGAGAAATTGAATCAATAATAGATTAATCAAAAACATAAGGATATGAAAGAGGAAATAAAATACGAGGAAGCAATAAAGGAATTAGAAACCATTGTTTCAGAACTTGAAAAGGGAGAAATATCTATTGATATAATGAGCGAAAAGATAAAACACTCATTAAAGCTAATCGAAGTATGCAAAACCAAACTCCAAACAACCCAAGAGGATGTAAAGAAAATAATAGAAGAGATTTACCTATAGTCTAAACCCTAATCCAATAACTAAGGAATTTCCTGCAAATCCTGAATACGGGGCCTTATTTATAAGTCCTCTATAATAGGTCTCTCCTTTTTTAATCATATAATTATAACTAATACTTAACCCTATTGCCTTACTACCATAACCAGGACTATTATTTGGATAAAACCACCAATTAAGTCCTATAGGCATAATAATATTCATTGTATTTAAAGCTAATGAATTAGTATTACCAAGAATATCTTCCCAGGAATGAAGGAACTCCGCACCATCGAATCGTAATCCAAGCGAGATTTCAAAATCGCTTCTATTTAGTCTAAGAAATGAATAACCCCCACTTAGTCCTATTGAAGTATTATCCATTTCGCTAAACTGTTTATCCATAGTTACAGGGAACATTGAACCAAAACACAAATCATATCGAATAGAATACTTTTCTAAGAAATAATAACCAGCGGTTAAAGAAAAATCAGAAGTGATATTATTCATTGCCTTAAATTCAGGATTAATAAGTCTCAAATCAGAATTAAGTTTACTCATATTCCCAACAAGGCCAACCCCAACTCTTCCCCCAAGAAACACTCCCCTACTCTTTTCCTGAGCCAAAAGATAAGAACCAACAAACAAAGAAATTACTAATATTAAAACTGTTTTTCTCATAATAATACAGGATAAAAATATACTTCTAAAGAACGAAAAAGAATATACAAAATTACAAATCATATAAGATATATTATAAACCCCTGCCAAAAGAACTAATTAAAAGAATAATAAAATTCCGATTAAAAGAAGACAGGAGTTAATAATTACTTAATTCATGTAATTAACAAACGATAAGTTTAAGTGTTTTTCTTATGTTTTCTGATATAATATTTATATAATATACTCCCTTTGAATAATTCTCTACACTAAAATTCAATTCGTTTTGATTTGTTTGATACATAAATGTATTGATTAGTTTTCCATTTTGATCAAATAATGAAATCTCTGCATCTTCTTTTAAATTAGTAATTAATAATTTTACATTCTTTGAAGCCGGATTTGGGAATAAAACAGCATTAAAATCATTATAAAGTATATTTTCTATTGAAGATAATGATGTAAAGCTTTTAACTCCTCCATAAACTGTACCTGCATCATTTGTAAAATAAGTAGTATAATAATAAGTAGAGTCTGGTAAAAGATTATTAATAGAATAATAAAAATACTCTATAGTGTCTAAAAAGCTTATAGGGATATTAACAACATCATTTGTTGTTAAAAGAATATTTGCTTGTTTATCAATAAGAAATCCCATATTAATATCAGATGTATCATTTCCGTTACTTATTAGTCTTCCACTTAAAATAGCTGAACTATCATTTATTTGTAATGCATCTAATGTTTCAATCTCACCAAGAACAACTGGTATAGATAATGTAGTAAAAGATACTGAAGTCCAATCTGAAGTATCACGATTTATTAATGATCGTACATATGCAGTATATGTATTGGAATCAATTAGATTATTAAAATAATAATTAGTGTCGAATACTACAATTGGAACTTGATTTGTATCTAAAGTAACCTCCCAAACAGATTCAAAACCTCCTTTTTTCCAAGAAAAATCTGCTGAAGAATATGTAAGATTACTTATAGTTAAATTCGTTGGAACTATTGCTGTATTGTATTCAAATAAAAGGTTATCAATTAACATTGAATTTCCATTATTAGTCACTCTATTCTTTAATAAAAATGCAACATATTTTCCATTTCCTGTATATGAGGAAAAGTCCACCACACCAGTATACCAAGTTGCATGAGTTAAAGGGGTTAAGCTTGCTATTGAGTCGAAAGTAGATATACTATCAGGATTTGAAATTACACCAATTACAATATCATTACCATAATTATATGGATGCCTATAATCAAGGATTAATTTAAGATTAGATATTGAAATACTATCTTCAAATTTTGGCGTTATTGCAATTCTATAATCATTAAAATCATTATAAGGATGAACACCAAATTCTATACCATAAGATCCAAAATGACTACTTAAAGTAGGTTTATTATTTTCACAAGTTGTCCAGCATGGAGCGTATCTATTTAATACATTTACAAAGTCATCCCAAGCATAATTAATATTAAAATTATCTTGATGTGGTATTGAAGCAATTGTATAACATGATGTCCAAAATTCATATACATTACTTTTTGTAGATATATCTTGACCGCAAACATTCTTTGCATAAATATTATATCTTCTTAATGGTTCTAATCCATTTAAAGTGTAAGGCATATTTGAAACATAGACTGAATCATATATAGAATCTCTATCTCTTTTATAATATATCCACCATGTGGTTGGATTATTATTAAAAGGAATTACATCAATATCAACAGAAGAGCTTGTAATATTAGTAAAATTAATATTTGCTGGACGAGAACATATTGGTATATAATCAACAATAACATCATCAATAAAAACATCTAGATAAGAATTTATTTTAAATGCAATATATTTATTATTACCACTAAGAATAGTTTGATTAAAATAAACTTCATACTGTGTTGAAGATAATGTAAGAGGGAAAGTATTTACTAATTCGAAAGTTGTACTATCATTAACATCACTCATAACACCAACTAAAACTGTTGCATTATTATAATTAGTTTTTGCAGAAAAACTAAGTTTAAGCAAATTAATATTTTCATTGATCTGAGGAAGTGCAAAATTAGTATAAATATATGGAGAAAAGACCTTTAGATAAGAGTTAGAGCTATCTTGAAATATATTAACATAATATGATATTGATTGATTGTTATATCCATAATTATAAATCCAACAATATGGAAAAGAATACCCATAAGTAAGATAATTTTCAAAATCCTCTACATATGGTAATGTATCAATTTGAGAGCACTGGGTTTTAAACATAATGGTATCACTATTTTTCGATTCTCCATTACCACAAATTGAACTTACATATAAATTATAAAAACTTGAATGATCAAGGTCAGTTAGATTAAAAGTATTAGACATTACATCAATTGAATCATACATATTATTTTCAACTTTCTTATAAAACACCCTAAACAAAGGATTAGGAAAAGTATAACAAGTCCAATTAAGTAAAGCATTATTTGTAGAAACACTATTAACAACTAAATTCTCAGGAGGGAAGCAATTATTATTGTAATCAACAAAAATATCATCAATAAATACTTGATATATATTATTAGTAGTATTACTTGATTTTGCTTTGAAAGCAATGTATTTTCCATTTCCAGTATAATTATTAAAATATACCGATTTTTGATAGAATTGATAATCTGCAGGAGTCGAAAAAGTTGCAATAGAATCAAAGGTAGATTCGTCATTATAATCAGACATAATTCCAACAATCACTTGTTCTTTATCTGATCTCATTTTGAAATTCAAAAATAAAGAATTAATATTTATTGACGAATCTAATAATGGTAAAATAGCATATGAAGATGTCCCTGAACTATATCCAGGATAATACAATGATAATGCTTTCTTACTACCAGATAAATTACTTACACTTGGCCAATTATTGATGTTGCCTATTCTATACCAACAATCAACATAACTAGAAGCTTGATATCCTTCGAAATCTTCTATAATTGGTAATGTAACAATAGGATCACATAAAGTTTTAATAGTAATAATAGAACTTGGAGGAGAAAGAATACTACTACAGTCTTTTCTTATATAAAGATTGTAACTTGTATTAGGAACTAAATTACTGAAATTATAACTTGTATCATTTACTATGTGAATAGAATCATAATTAATAGAATCTAATTCTTTATAATATAAATACCAAGAACTATCACTAGTATGCTTATTCCATGATAGATATATACTTGTATTTGTAATATTATTTGTTATTAAATTAGGGGGATAACAGTTATTACTAATAATTGAAATATTATCTATTGCTGCTGGTGGTTGAAAATCTGCCACATTATTATTATTCCATACAAATATTAATTTCTTTATACTTTTATTTCCCCCTAAATAAGGAAGATATATTTTATGGTTATTAATTGAATCTACATCTGTATATTTACAAAAGTGTGGATAGGTTGGATTAGAACCATTATTTCCTCCATAAAGGACATTCCCTATTGAATAATCTTTATTTCCAAAATATGGGCTATTAATTGAACCATTAAAAACAGTATCTTCATCAACAATATATACTTTTATATAATCATTAGCGCTCCCTCCTATTCGTGAATCAAAACTTAAAATATATCCCGTTGAACCATCTAAAATAAATAATCTTGAAGCAACAACTGTTGAATTGACTGTTGGAGATTGACTCGTATATGTATTTGTTAATCCTCCATCATTTGATACATATAAAGAGTACCCATTAATAGGAGATTGATTTACTCCTTGACCAATTATCCATTTGTTAGGAGCATTCCCATTAGATATTATCCAAGCATTTCTTTCTATTGAATCACTAAAATCACAAAAATATGGGAGATTTGCTCCTCCATCCAAAGTTTTAGCATCTAAATAAGACCATGGCCCTCCACAATTTTGCCTTATACCTATTCTATAATCAGTTAGTGGTTCTAGGTTATTAATTATATATGAATTCAATGAAGAGTCATTATCCGTAACATTAATAATACTTTCTATACCCAGAAAAGAAATAGAATCTAACTTTTGATATGATATTTCGTAGTCTTGACCTGAATAGTTAAAGTTATCCCATTTTATATCGATTAACGATCTATTAACTGAATCTATCGAAAAATTCAAAACTTCAGAACATGGCAAATAATTATGAATTGAAATATCATCTATATAAAGATAATAATAGGGATTAACGGAATCAGATATTGTAAACATTATATGATCACCATTGCCATTATAATTATTCAATTTAACTTCAAACCATTGCCAGGTATTAATTGTATCTGGTGTAACAGAAATTATATGATTACAACTTGCTGTATTATTCACATCATTAATAGCTCCAATTTTTAAAAATGTTTGAGGATAGTTTTTTCTCATTCTAAATCTTAACATAGTTGAATTTATTGGAATATCGTTGGATAACTTTGGTGTAATTGCATATTTAGTTTTTGAAAATTCTAATATCTTTGAATTTTCAAATGTTCTAACTCTTGGAGAAGAAAAAGAATACCAACAAGGCATAAAAGTATTATATGCATAAGATTCAAAATTTTCAAAATAAGGTAATGAATCAATAAGTTCGCAATCTGTTTTGCTTTCAACAATATTACTTCCCTTTGAATATAAATTGCTATCACAATCCAAAACAATATAAGTTTTATATAGAGTAGCTTGAGTTAAATTTGTTAAAGTGTAAGTATTAGAATTACTAATATATACTGAATCATATTTTTGATCAGAAGATTTTTTATAGTATAACCACCAAGCATTATCTCCTATTCCTTTAGTCCAAGAATACTTTATTGAGTTTGCTCCTATTGAATCTTGACTCAAAATTGGAGTAGCACAAGAATTTTCTTCAATTCTAATATTATCTATACCAAGAAATATTGAATCCGAACTTATCCAATCTGTATATGCAACAAATATTAGTTTTTTCAATTTTCCGAATTCACCTAAATAAGGGATATCAGTAGAATAATTTCCACTATAATTTAGTGGTATGTAATAATCATTATTAAATTTCAGAGAACCATTATAATTCAACGTTGAAAAATCAAAAGATTTATTTACACCATAATATGATATAGTATCATCTAATACATACACCTTTAAATATCTAGAAGAATAGTCAGGATTTTTAATCTTTGTATTAAATGATAATTTATAACCTCCTACTCCAGAAGATTTAATCAGTCTACTCGCTACAACAATAGATGGTGTACTATAATCAGATTTTAATGCATGAATTTTTAATACTTTTTGAGTAGTTGAATCAATATCTTGAGCAATTTCAAAGTAGCCATTAATATTATTTGAAAAACACCATGAATTATTTTCTAATGAATCTTCAAAATTGCAATAATAAGGTAATTGAGCTGGCAAACCATAAGTGTTTTCAGTTTTTACTTCCCAATGACTACTACAATTTTGTTTAACTCCAATTGTGTATCTAGTAGATGGCAAGAGCCCATTTATTTTAAAAGGAAGAGTTACAGAATCATTTAGATTGATTATTGATACAATATTCATATCAAGAGTATCTCCAATATTATATGCAACTTGAAATCCATTGTGGTTATCATTATATCTATCCCAATTCAAAGTTATTGAAGTAGGAGATTCTGAATTAATTTGAAAATTATAAATATCACTACAATTAGGACGTTTATCAATTGTAATACTATTAATTATAACAAAACCTGATTCAACTTTAAAACAAATATAATTGTTTAATCCTTGTAAATTCATAGATTTAACATTTACATTATAAGTATTATTTGGATTTGTAATACTTAAAAATGGATGAAAATTATTTGTATCAATAGTATTATTCATTACCCCAATTGTAAGAATACCAGAACCAGAAGCTTTAAATGTAAGATTTAATGAATCTAATTCACTATTTAAAGGAGGACTTACTAAATATGAATTAATATTATCAGAATTAGACATTGACACTGAATGAGATATTCCAGTACTATGATCATATCTTACTTTAAAATAAGTATTATAAAGGTTTTCCCAACAAATATTCCCACTAAAATCTTCATAAAATGGGAATATTGATAAAGATTCACATTTTGTTTTAAACTCCGATTCTATCCATTCACTTTTATTCCATTGACTACATACAGACCTAACTCTTACATTATAAAAAGTGTTTTCAATAAGATTATTAATAGAAATATTAGTGTCAGAGGAAGTAATTGTAATTGCATTTATCCAAGAAGTATCTGATTCTAACTTATATTGAGCCTCCCAATTTGTAGCATCACCTTTTTTAATAATACTAAAATCAACACTATTTGAATTAATAGTATTAAGATGAATTGAGTCAGGTTTAAAACATCCTATCATTTTAAATTGGAAATTCAATCTTTGATTTGTTAAAACACCTTGTGTAGGTGGATTTTCTACACTATAACCTGAAGTGATATCATATTTAGTTAATGAATCAATTGTTGTATGAGTAAGAAATCCCCATATACCGCCAGTTGCCGTCCAATTACTGTTTTTTAAAAACGCAATTACAATATTTGATGTTCTATCCCATTCGAATGGTACATCTAAATGTAATAGAGGTATATTATTGTCAAGGGATGTAAAATTAGAAGTTTTACAAACACTCATTTGTGAATGAGGCAAATAACCTTGAGAGAGTGAATTTGCTGTAGTATTTCCAATCAATATTGTCATACCTCTTAATTCGTATGTATATACACCTTGATTAAATGGATCAAATCCAATATCAGTAATATATTTTGAAGTAGAATCAGCGTGAATCTCGCTTGCCAATATAATTTCTTGGGAATAGTTGTTCCAATTACTAGGAGAAAATGGCAAAAAAGTACAAGTATCAGTTCCATTTCCAACTCTTACAATTTGACTATAGGATTGCAGGCATAAAAAGAAAGCAATTAAAAAGAATAATATTTTTTTCATTTCCAGTGGATATTAAATGATTTGGCAAAGATAAAAAAAAAGCAACGAATATTCGTTGCTTTTTTATTTTAGTTATTGTCTTGTCCGAATATAGCGTTACACAAAAAGTAACAATATGGAAGAACACATTAAATCAAAGTACGTTAAACGTACTCAAAAGGATTATTCGATGTCCTTAAAATTACAAATTGTATCAGAAATAGAACAAGGGATTCTAACAAAACAAGAAGCACAGCTTCGTTATGGAATACAAGGAAATCATACAATTAGTTGTTGGTTAAAAAAATATGGTATCTTTGACTGGTCAAATCAAAGCCCATTAATAGTGAATAAGACACCAGAACAAAAGATCTTAGAGTTAGAACAACAAGTTAAGCTCTTAGAAAAGCAAAAGAACCTTTTAGAGCATCAGTTAGAAAATGCACAAGAGAAGGCAATATTCTTTGATATGATGATAGACATAGCAGAGAAAGAATTAAACATTCCAATAAGAAAAAAATACTCACCCGAGCAATCGACTACTACAAAAAGGAAAGAGAAAAAACAATAAGTTATACCTGTGGATTGATCGGGGTTACAAGACAGGTTTATTATAGACGGAACTGGTCTGAATCTAATTCATTGCAAAAATATCAGAAAAATTCGCAATAAAAGCCAAACTCTCCCAATGTATCTAATTTAGTTCTTTCGCTAATAAAAATATATTTCTGAATGAAAAGATAAAAAAATGGGGGCGAATAACATCACCCCAGAATAAACTGCATTACTTGTTATCAATATTATCTTTCTTCTTTTTATTCTTCTCTGAAAAACTTTTAATTACACCCAACATTAATGCTAAGCCTATAACCATTGGATTATATAGTACACTCTTGTCAACACTCGAATGATCAATAAAGAAAATCTCAAGACTTTTAAGAAAGAATGCACATAGATACGTAAAGATTATAAATCCGAAAGTTTTAATAATAAAATTAAATTTTCCCATCATAAAAAGTTTGAATTCTAGTTTATCAATCATAATTAATTATACATCAACCCTGCAAATATACATCATTTATTTATATATAACAATTTTTTATGTATTTATTTTTATTACTTTTAATCTGAAATGTAATATTCAATGTGTTAGATATTTTATTAAGCTTTAAATATCTTGTATTCGGCATCTGTTATTTCAAAAAAAAAGACGCGATAAATCGCGTCTCTACAATTTCATATAATAATGGAGGAACTATGCACCTAAAGTTGCTACCATTACGGCTTTTATTGTGTGAAGGCGGTTTTCTGCTTCGTCAAATACTATTGACATTGGGCTTTCGAATACATCTTCTGTTACTTCCATTGCGTCTAATCCAAATTTCTTGTGGATATCTCTTCCAACTTCTGTTTCTAAGTTGTGAAATGCTGGTAGGCAGTGAAGGAATTTTACTTTTGGGTTATTTGTCATCTTAACTACATCCATATTGATTTGGTAAGGACGAAGAAGTTTTATTCTTTCTTCCCATACCTCTGCTGGTTCTCCCATTGATACCCAAACGTCAGTATAAAGGAAGTCAACACCATTTACAGCCTCAGCAACATTATCAGTGATTGTTATCTTAGCACCTGTTTCCTTAGCAATCTCACGACATTTAGCAACAAGTTCTGCATCTGGTTGGCAAGACTTTGGAGCAGCAGCTCTGAAATCCATACCCATCTTTGCAGCTCCAACCATTAAAGAGTTACCCATATTGTTCTTAGCATCTCCCAAGTAGCAGAAAGAAACTTGACTTAAAGGCTTGTCTATATGTTCTGTCATTGTTAAGAAATCAGCCAAGATTTGAGTTGGGTGAAATTCATTAGTTAAACCATTCCATACTGGAACACCAGCATACTCAGCTAAAGTTTCAACAGTAGATTGAGCATAACCACGATATTCAATACCATCGTACATTCTACCAAGAACTCTTGCAGTATCTTTCATTGATTCTTTCTTACCCATTTGAGAACCTGAAGGTCCTAAATAAGTTACGTGAGCACCTTGATCTAAAGCACCTACTTCAAAAGCACAACGAGTACGAGTAGAATCCTTTTCGAATAAAAGAACTATGTTTTTGCCCTTAAGAGTTTGAACTTCTGTACCTGCATATTTAGCACGTTTTAAATCACGAGCTAAATCTAACATATATTGAATTTCCTTTGGAGTGAAGTCTAATAGTTTTAAGAAACTTCTGTTTTTAAGATTGAATGCCATATTCTTAAATTATTTATTGGTTAAAAAATTATTTATTCAGGGTACAAAGTTAAGAATTTATTCCCATGTGCAAAGAATATTTGAAGTAATAATTAGATAAAGATATAAATCACAGAGATAAAGATGCATAAGAAAATTAAATTAATTATCCATTTGTATGCTTTTAACTAAAAGGATTGTCATGATATAAAAAAAAATGATTTACTTTGCAAAGAGATTAATCATTGACAAAACAAATAATTATAAATAAAAAAAAATGAGAAAAATGAAAAGACTAAGCTTATTATTAATTGCAGTAATTGGAGTATTCTCCATGCTTTCTATTAGCAGCTGCCAAAACAAATCAAAACAAGCAGATGAAAATGCAGTACTTACAGTAGATGAAGTTCTGGCAAAAGGAGAAACCTTAACTGAAAAAGATATCACAATCGAAGGAGTTTGTACTCATACTTGTGCTCATGGTGGAAGGAAAATCTTCCTTATGGGTGAAGATGATTCAAAGACTATCCGTATTGAGGCAGGAGAAGGCAAAGATGCTTTTTCTAAGGATTGTGTAAATTCTATGGTTTCTGTTAAAGGTAAGGTTATGGAAGAGAGAATTGATGAGGAATATCTTATGAAATGGGAAGAAGGTATTAAAGCAAAAACTGCTGAAAAACATGGAGAAGATGAAGCTGGTTGCGAAACGGAAAAGAAAGCTTTAAACGAGACTCCTGCTGATAGCGAAATGGAAAGAATAGATAATTTTCGCAAACGCATTGCTGAAGAAAAAGCAAAAACAGGTAAGGCATACCTATCTTTCTTTTATATAGTTGCAGATTCTTACGAGATTAAGTAATGAAAGAGGCTGAAAGAAAGAATTTCGGTAATAAAATAAGGAAGTGGTCGCGAGTAATTCATCGCGACCTTTCTTTCTTTTTCTCAGGAGTAATACTTCTCTATGCCTTCTCTGGAATATTCCTAAACCATAAGAAGGATTTCAATTCTGATTATTCAATAAAGCAATACGAATTTGTAGTTCAAGGCTCCTACCCTTTAAATGCTAAGGACTTTGATGAAATAAGAGTGAAACAAGAATTGCTTAGCCAATACGAGGAAGAGAAGAATTATACCAAACATTATTTCCCGGACTCTCTTAGGATGAAAGTATTTCTCAAAGGTGGCTCATCCTTGGAATTGGATTTAGCCACTGGGAAGGGAATGTATGAATCAGTAAAGAAACGTCCCTTAATTAGTGGAATTAATCGATTGCACTATAATCCCAATCTTTGGTGGACAATATTCTCAGACCTTTTTGCCGTATCTCTAATCCTTATTACTATTACTGGTGTGATAATGAATAAAGGGAAGAAAGGATTATTAGGAAGAGGAGGGATAGAATTAATTATAGGCATAACCCTACCCCTATTATTTATTTTCTTTACTTAGATTGCGTATTTGTTTATCTTTATTTCAATCATTATTTTAGTAATTCAATTGTTTTGCGTATCTTTGCAACAACAAGGAAACAAGTTCTTTATTTCCTCATAAAATCAACAAAATTTAAAAAGATAATTATGGTACCTACCATAAGAGTCGGATGGTAGGTACCATAACACTCGTGTGGTAGGTACCATAATGGTGTTATGGTACCTACCATAGTGACTTTCTTTCGCAGATAAAATTCTTTTAAATCAAGGAAAAATTCTTTTTAATTTGACTTTAGTAGTTTTATTCTTGATTATAATTTGAGAAAATAGAACTTACTCCTAATTTAAACTTTATTCCTTAGATTTTGAATCCAAATTAAATAATAGAATTATTCCAGCCTTATTCGACCTTCTATACTCCTTCTTAACCCTTTCTAAAGCCTCCATACTATTTAATTTTAATCTTTAATCAAAAGCAATTTTTGTGGTTTTTGGATAACGGATTGTGTAAATGATTTTAAAGGAGCGTGACTCCATTGGATTAAGTTTTAAATCCCAATACAATAGTCCTGACTTTTCGTCAATAACAGCTCCTGAAATTTCTCCTCTTTCAATTATTATATCTTCAATATTAGAAACAGGTACCTGATCATCTATCCTTAAACTTGCAACCTCATCCTTATTATTCTTTGCAATAATATCTATTGTTACAGTTGTTTCTAAAATACTTCCCTTCCTATTAAATTTCTTTGGCTGAGAAAAACTCACCTTTCTATCAATTACCACTCTCTTTTCCTTACCAATAGGAATACTTAAAGTATCAGCAGTTTGATTAATTGAAATATAAGAATCGTTTACATAGCTCTCATCAATATAAATCTTTGCCTTAGCATTAATCAAATCCAAATCTTCCCAAGAAGGGATAAGCGTTGAGAGATAAACAATCTTTTCTTTCTTAGGTACTGTATTTAACTTAAAGAATGAATTAACCTTCTTTTCATCCAATGGAATAATCTTAGCCTTCTCACCACTCTTAATAGAATAATTCATCTCAACCTCATATTCTTTAGATAATGTTGGAGTATTTTTTGCAATGCTTATTACATTACTTGCACTTTCAAATGAAGTTACTTTGAATTCATTTTCCAATGCTACAGCATCTTCTACCACACTAAATGAAAAATCCGAATCACTCTCAAGAATTCCTTTATAATTCTCATCTTCCTCTTCATACTCTAATCGAGGTAAAGAATAGTCAGCAATAACCACTTCATCTAATTCATCTGTTGTTGGATCAAGTAATATTTTCCCCGCAGAAGAATATCCAGAAGAGCTAACTCTTAAACCATATTTCCATGCTTTTTTATAAGCTACAGAACTTGCAACAACATCATAATAGCCAGCTGATAAGGGTTTAATTTGAAATTGTCCATTTAAGTCTGTTTCTGCTCCACCCATTTGAGCACCATTTTGTTCCACTATTACATTTACAAAAGGCAAAGGCTCTCCTGTTTGAGAATCATAAATACTACCAGTTAAAATTCCATACTTAAGAGGAGTTGTTTTTGTATTGTATAGAGAATAAACCATTGGTTCTAATTCTACTGGTTCTCCTTGTTCTTCGGATTCTTGTGTTGAGAAAACTAATTTTACATCTTCCCAATCCTCTGCTGTGTTTTGTTGAAATTCTGTTTTTAATACAAATTGAGCGTCATTGTTTGACTTATTGAATTTAAGATCATAGAAAGGAGTCCAAGAAATTCTATTAACACTATATCTATACTCTAAAAGAGATGTGTTTTCCCTTTGAGTATAAAGAGTAAGTTTAATATAATACTCATTCTTATTCTCATCTACTTTTTCCTTATCTCCCTGCAAAATTAATTTAATGCTTAACTCCAAGTCTCTTTTTCTATCTTCAAGCCTATAAAACTCTTTTTCATTCTTATATATAAGAGATTTAATCTCTATTGACCTGTTTCTGTAAAAACTTAAAACTTCTTTCATCTTTACTACACTTAGAGAAGTATCATTCTCACAAGCTGATTGCAAATCTGTCAATACATTATTCTCATTATAGTAAACACGTCTATATTTAGTATTATCATAAATCTCTTTCTCCAAGACCTTTAAACTATCTTTATATTTCTCTAATTGAGCCTTGGTCTTAGAGTCTAATTTCTCCTCTGCCGAGATATCGTTTCTTACCTTTTGGATATATGGAGTAAACTCAGTAATTATAAAATCAGAGGAATTATTAAACTGAATGCTTTGTTTCCTTAAATAAGGAGAGTTACCACAAAGTATTACCTCATTAAATCCTGGCTTAAGGTCGATTAAAACACCTTTCTCTATCTGTGCCGAGGCGGAGAAAACAGTTACCTTATTAATCTTTGGATATAGCTTGTTCTCTGTTTGAGAGAATGCAAGATTACCTACTAAAAGTATTGCTATTACTATGATTATATTCTTTTTCATTTCTTTAAAGTTTATAAGTTATTCTACTCTTTTTGCTTAATCCAATGGTAGTTCTACATCCTTAGGATATTTACAAGTATAGGAGAATGTAAATATTTTAGACTCCAATGGTTTTAGGCTAGTTTCCCAATATAGAAGTCCTGTCTTTTCATCATAGATTGCTCCTGAGAGCTCTCCCTTTGTAATACTAATCTTTTCGGAATTAGAAATAGGGATTTGGTCGTCAATCTTAATATCCACACAATTATTATTATTGTTCTTAACTAATATCTTTATATTTATCACCTGCTCCAATTCAGTCCCCTTCCTATTTGCTTCAATTGGCTTTTCTTTTATAATCTTCCTTTCAATAGCAATCTTATTTTCTCTTCCAACAAATACTTTCAATGTATCTAAAGTTTGATTGGCTGAGATATAAGTAGAGTTTACATATTTATTATCTATATATAGGTTAGCTCTTGCATTAGCCAATCCCAATTCTTCCCAAGTTGGGAATAAGGCTGCAAGATATACTACTTTTTCTTTCTTTGGTACTGAGAAATATTTGTAATTCACCTTAGTATTTTGCTCTTGCAAAGGAATTATCTTAGCTCTTTCTCCACTCTTAATAGTGTATTTCATCTTTACAATATAATCCTGAGTAAGTAGATTATTACTTGAAGATATTCCAGTTGATGCATTTTCAGTTATAATTTCAGTTTGCATCTTTTCAATATCTTCACTTTTCATTCTTACTGCTGATTCTGCACTACCCTTTTCAATTACTGGCTTTGGAATATTAACCGAACCTTTCTTTGCAACTCCATTTACGTATGTTACCATTCCTCCCTCTCCTCTTGCTTTTCCTTGGCTTTCAACATCGGAAATTCCTCCAACCTGAGCAACTATATCATCAACAGTACTTACAGTAGCAACTGTCTTTGGTCTCTCTCCCGCTACTTGCTTTTTATAAACCATAGGTTTCAATGTCATTGATTTAATATTAGTGCTTTGCTCTTCGGTTGAAAATACTATGGAAACATCCTTCCAATCCTCACCAGTTGTTTGTTGGAACTCTGCCTTAAGTAGGAAGGTCGCAGGATTATTAGTAGAAGAGAATCTAATATCATACAAAGGTGTCCAATAAATTCCACTAACATTATATCTATAATTAATCCTTGTCTTTACATCATTCTTTGCATAAAGATTAAGCTTAACACAGTATTCCTCCTTGCTCAAGTTCTCTCCCTCTTCCTTATCTTGAAGAATAATCTGAAGCTCTTGCTTTAGCTTGCGAATTAGTTTCTGAAATTCAATATCTGACTCATTAAGGTTGTATTGCAAACCAGCAATTTCAATATTCTTAGACCTATAATAATTCAAAGCATCTACTATCAAAGACATACTATCAGCCTTTTGAGGTTTTTCTAACTCTTTGATATTATTAAGAGTCCTTCCCTCACTGGTCAATATATCCATTCTATCTCTTATCTCATTTCTCTTATCTCTCAATAACTCAATAGAATCCTTAATAACCCTAACCCTTAACTTTTCCTTATCCGTAAGCTTATCCTCCATTTCCTGAGTTGAACGAACAAATTGGATATAAGGACTAAAATCAGTTATAACAAAATCCTTAGAAGAGTTAAACTGAATACTTTGAGTATTAAGCCTTGAGGAATTACCCAAGAGAATAATCTCATTATAACCTTTTTTCAACTCAATTGCCAAAGACTTATCAATTTGTGCAGATTGTTTAAACACAGTTACCTTATTAATTTGGGGATAAAATTTTTGTTGAGCCTTCAATCCAGGGATAAAAAAACAGAAACCAAGTAAAGGAATTAAAATTCTTTTCATAGAATATTGATTTTAATAATTCAAGGCAAAGGTATAAATATTATTTTAATATCCAAAGAAATTAAATGAATATAAATGATTGATATAATCCATTATTTTTTAAAAGTAAATTTCTATTGGTTTAATTTGCTTTATAATTATGATTAATTAATGACGAAAAACCCTGATATAAATCTTATTAATCAAGGGAACAAAGTAGAGATATTAGACTTTGAACTTTTTTTATTTGATTTAGATCTCAACATCATGGCATGATGTTCTCAACTTCATGGCATGATGTTGGTAACTTCATGGCATGATTCCATCAACATCATGGCATGATGTTTAAAAATTCATGGCATGATGCTGAGATTGAAACTTGATAAAAAAAGTTTAAAATAGGATTTAAATAGAAGGAAATAGGATTTTATGAGTTTTATATTTGATTTATTTATATCTTTGCCCTAATTATTAACCAATTAATTCTATTGATATGAAAAAAATCTTTTTATTTGCCTCTGTTTTGGTTTTATTTGGTCTTTCATCTTGTGATAAAAAGACTTTAGAGGAAAACCCTCAGAAAAATCAGACTCTTTTAAGTATTAAAAAAGGAGAAAAAAGTTTCGATTTTACTTCAAACTCTCCTTTAAAAGATTTCTCTGAACTTCTTAGCGGTCATTTCCGTCTATTCCCTAATTCATTTCTTATTGTAAAATCTTCAAAAGATCAAAACTCTTGCGATTATGGTTTTGGAAGATTAGATGATAAATTCGGCAAGGAGATAATTAAGGAAATAGATAATAAGGAGAATTATAAAACAAGCGACAATAATGAATTTGACTCTTGGATAAAGTCAGAATTAAGTCATGGGAATTTTATAATCATCTGCTATATTGAAGAAACTGGTGAATTTGTTGGAATTTCTTAAATAAAGAGAAAAATTAAAGGATTTTCCCTACTTTTGCATCAAAATAAAATTTAATATCATTCAAAATATGAAAAAAATTATTGTTAGCTTTTTAGCTATGTTTTTATTGACTATTAGTTCAAGTCAAATTACATTTTCACAAACAACAGTAACCTTTAAACCAAATGCTCAAATAGGTAAAGATACAAAAATTCTTAACAGTACAGTTGCAAATTATGGAGAAATAAATTATGGAGATGATGAAGGGAATATAGTTAGTGCTTGGACTGGTAATGGAGGAATATTGACGCAACGTTCATTAATTAAGTTTGAAGAATTAGCTTCAATTCCAACTGGGGCTATTATTACCGATGTAAAGTTAAAACTTTATGGTACAAACAGTTTATATCCTCATGGGAATAATGTTTATCCTGGGAGTTCATTAAGTCAGCATTCTAACTCATCATATCTTCAAAGAGTAACCAGTGCGTGGGATGAGAGTACTGTTACTTGGAACACTCAACCAACATCAACAAATGTTGGCCAAATTACAATTCCTGCTTCAAATTCACAATATAATTGGAATTACATAATTGAAAACTCAAGCGCATTAAATGCATGGGTGCAAGATATGGTTTCTAATCCAAGTACAAATTATGGTTTTATGTTGAGACTTATTACTGAACAAGAATATAGATGTTTGGTTTTTGCATCAAGTGATAATGCTGACTCTACTCTTTGGCCTGAACTTCAAGTTACATATCTTTATATTGACACTTGCAATTCTAATTTCTCATACACAATGCCAAATGCTCTCGACCCAACTACTCTTACTTTTAATGCTCATATTGAAGATGGACAACATATTTGGAGATATGGCTCTCAAAGTCTTTCAACTTATCCTAGTTTCACTTATACTCTCACTCCAACAAACCAATGTCAGACTCTTACTCATGAGGTAATTAGAAATAATGAATCTTGTGTGACTTCTATTAATCTGTATATTTGTAATCAGGATAATTCTTCAATTGAAGAGCTTAGCTCTAATGATAATGCTGAAGTTATAATTTCACCTAATCCAAGTAAGGACTTTTGGAATATTAATATTAATTCAAAAGAAAAGGTTAGAACAGAAATAATAATTAGAGATGCTTTAGGAAAAATTGTTTTAAGAGAAGATAAAAACATTTATATTGGAGAAAACAATATCTCTATAAATGGGAAAAACTTAATTGAGGGTATATATATAATTGAAATAAAAGGAAAAGGGATTAGTCATTCTCAAAAACTAATTAGACAATAGAGAATGAAGAAGTTTCATAATCAACAAAAAGAGAGAATTAGTTTAACTTCTCTCTTTTTGTTGATTAATTTGGTTTAAGATAACCCTACTAAACTATTCTAATTCCCTAATCTGGATTTTTCGTAATTGTAGGGGATGCTTGTTAGTGTTAGGACATCTTCTATCTTTTCTATTATTAGCCAGTCATCCATATTGCTCTGATGTAAGAAATCTAATTCTGGTTCTATTTTCTCTACATCTTCGAACTCAATAAGGACTAAACATTTCTTATGCCAGCGTTCCTTTTGCTTGTCTGTAAGATTTAGCTTTGGGTTACTTAGCTTTTCTTCAATCTCTGAATCTATAAGTTTAACGTGATTTTCTACATTTATAACCCTTGCTTTTGCTGATACCTTCTTTGTGCCTTTTTGCATAAAGTAAAGAATCTCATCTTTATGAACTCTGCTATGAGGAATCTTTCTTCCAGAGGCTCCTCTAACAACCATTGTCTTTGAGCCTGAGAGTATTTTATCCAATTCTTTTGACTTGTCGTCACAATAAACCAAATGTACCATATTGTCTAATTTTATTTTTGGTCTAAATAATAGAAAATCACGTTTAGTTTTTAAACCTCTACCAAATAATTCTGGTTCCGCAGTCTGGGTTTCCTAATTGTCCTGCTTCGGTAATTATACATTCCTTTCCTCCATTCTTTACGAAATGTAGGGCTGCTCTTACTTTTGGCGCCATTGAGCCTTCTGCAAAATGTCCTTGTGAAAGGTATTCCTCTGCTTCTTTAATGGTTATTGTATCAAGGGCTAATTCGCCTGGCTTGCGGAAATTAATATAAATCTTTGGAACATCAGTAAGTATATAAAACTCATCAGCTCCTATCTCAACTGCTGTTAGAGCAGAAGCCAAATCCTTGTCAATTACTGCCTCTACTCCTGTTATTCCGTCCTCTTCAATAACAGGAATACCACCACCTCCAACAGTTACAACCACATTTCCTTCAAGTGCTAAGGACTTTACTAAATCGATATTTGTAACCTTAAGAGGTTTTGGAGAAGCAACAACCTTTCTATATTTGTCGCTTTTAGAATCCTTTGCATATGTTGCTCCAGTTTCTTGAGCAAAAGCATCTGCCTCTTCCTTTGAATAATAAGGACCTACTGGTTTTACAGGATTTTGAAAAGCAGGGTCATTCTTATCAACTACTACTTGAGTAAGAAGAGTAAGGACTCCTCTTTGGATATTCTCTCTTGCAAATACGTTTCTAAAACCTAATTCGATTAGATAACCTATTGAGCCTTGAGTTTCTGCAACACAGAAATCCATTGGCATAGCCTCGATATCAAATTTCTTTTTGCCAGCTTCGTGTTGAAGCATTACATTTCCTACTTGAGGACCATTTCCATGTCCGATTACAATATTATAATCTTGCTTAAGAAGATTGGTCAATGAATCACATGTTTCTGTAACATTCTTAATCTGTTCCTTATAAGTTCCCTTTTGTCCACTTCTCAAAAGTGCATTACCTCCAAAGGCAATAACAGCTAATTTCTTCATAAATAGTTAGTTTATTGATAATTCAATTTTTTTGAAGCTACAAAGATAGAATTTTTTTACAATTATCTTATCAGTTTATTATTTTTCTTTGATTAATAAAGAAATTAAAGGCTTTTAAATATAACTTTATTGGGTTTATTTCGTTAATAAATCTAATATCTCCAATAATTATGCAGAATAAGAAAAAAGGATATTTATTTCTCTTCGATATCTTCCTCTTCCTTTGTTTGGGAGTAGGACTTGTATTATCAAAATTCCTTATTAATCTGGGGATAACAGCCCTAATAATTAGATTAATAATAAGTCCAAAGAAAGAATTAATTGAGAATTTCAAGCAAAACAAAGTATTTATACTTATCCTAAGCTTATTTTTCATTCTAAATCTTTTAGGTTTATTATGGACTCAAGATTTAAAATATGGATTAGGAGATATAAATAAGAAGATTCCACTATTGTTAATCCCATTAACTATTGGGCTAATCTCTCCCTTGGATAAGAGAATCATTAAACTCTTTTATTTATTTTATATTTCCGCTCTTCTTTTTGGAGTCCTTTGGGGAAGTGTAAATTATTTAATCCAAGATAATCCTGATACAAGAAAGCTTATCTTCTCTATATCACATATTCGTTTTGCTCTAAATCTTTGCTTTGGGATAGTCGGCCTTACATATATTCTTTATAAGAAAAAAAGGATTTCAAAAAGAATAAGGATTTCAATTCTAAGCGTTATCCTATTGTTTGCTGGTTACTTATTCCTTTCACAAGCAATTACAGGAATAGTTATTCTTTTCTCAATGGCTTTGATTTATATTCCCTACCATATATTCAAGCATAGAAAAAGATATATATCTTATATTATCCTATTATTCTATCTAATAATTATATCATATAGTAGTATATGGTTATATAAGGAATATAGTTTTTACTTTACTCCTAATCCTATCTATAATAATAATCTTAGCAAAACAACTCCAGAGGGAAACCCTTACGATAATTTATTTGACCTAAAGACAATAGAAAACGGAAACTATGTATATCATTATTTCTGTATGAGTGAATTGACAAGAGAATGGGAAAAAAGAACAGGATTAAATGCATTTGAAAGAGTAAATACCCAAAACGGGGAGGGAGCTTATATTGATTTCTTAGTTCGTTATATGAATTCTATACATCCAGTTAAGGATGCAGAAAAGTTTAATATGCTAAGCGATAAGGATATTGAGAATATTAAAAACGGAATTACTAATAAGGTATATACTCAGAGATTTAATCTAAGACCAAGACTCTATAAGCTATTCTATCAGATTGATGCTTTCAGAAAGTATGGAAAGGTTAAGAATTTCTCGGAGATTCAAAGAATTGAGCTTTGGAAGAATTCTTTATCAATAATCAAGGATAATCCAATCATTGGGATTGGCACTGGAGATATTGCTAAGGATTTTGAAAAGGAATTAATTAAAAGAAATTCTGAACTCTACGACTCTAAACTAAGAGCCCATAACCAATACCTAAGTGTTATGATTTGCTTTGGAGTATTGGGTTTTATTCTATTTGTTTATTGGTTGGTTTATCCAGGAATTAAGAAAGGCTTATTCTCAAATTTAGTTTATAGCGGGTTTTTCTTTATCTCTTTAATGTCGATGATTAACGAAGACACCTTGGACAATTTGTTTGGAATTGCTTTCTTTATACTTATTCAAAGTCTATTTGTATTCAATTTTAAGGATATAAAAGAATTAATGGAAGAAGACAAAGAAAAGTCCTAAATTTGCAATATGAATTTCGAATACTTTATTTCTAAGAGACTATCTAAACAAAAGGGCAAAACCTTTTCTCGACCTATAATTATAATTGCTATACTTAGTATTAGTTTGGGAGTAGCTGTAATGATTACTTCTATTTCTGTGCTTCAAGGTTTTAAATCAGAGATTAAAGAGAAAATCATTGGCTTTGGCTCCCATGTTCAAATCCTTCCCTACCAATCCTATAATAGTTATGACTCCCAAGGCATTTCACTAAGCCCACAGGAAGAAAAAACTCTTAGAAAACACGAGAATATTAAATCCATTAATCCTTTTATTTCTCTTGGAGGTTTAATTAAAACCAAGGATGATTTCCAAGGAGTAATGCTAAAGGGAATTGATAATAATTATGATAGTAATTTCTTCCATAACTATCTTCTCTCTGGAAGATTTCTAAGCAAGGAGAATATTAATGAAGCTATTATATCCAAGCATATTGCCAATAAACTATCTCTTTCTCTTGGGGACAAACTTAGAATTTACTTCTATATTGATAATAATTATAGGGCAAGAGCTATGGAAGTGATTGGGATTTACGAAACAGGGTTAAGTCTTTATGACGAAAAGATAATTATCTGTAATATCGACCAGCTAAGACCTCTTAGTAGCCTTAAAGATAATGAGGTTCACGGTTATGAGATATTATTAAAGGACTTCTCCAAACAAGAGGAAAGCTCTGAATATATTTATAATTCAACTTCTCACGACAAGACAATACTTAATATTCAGGAAATAGAACCAAATCTCTTCTCCTGGTTAAACTTATTAGATAGTAATGTTGTGGTAATTCTATTGATAATGATTTTGGTTTCTATTATTACTATTACCTCAACTCTTTTGATAATTATATTCGAGAAAACTCAAACCATTGGTATTTTAAAAAGCCTTGGAGCTAATAATAGAAGTATTATTAAGATATTTCTATATAATGCTTTGAATATAATATTTAAAGGGATTCTTTATGGGAATATCTTAGCCTTAGGTTTGGGCTATTTACAAGTGAGGTTTAAAATATTCAAACTTGATCAAGAAAGCTATTATCTTACCTCAGTACCAATTGAGATTTCCTTTTCTCAGGTTATGCTTGTAAACCTTGGAACAATTATTATTTGTTTCCTTGCTCTTTTAATTCCTGCAAGAAGTATTTCAAAGATTAGTCCTATTAAGAGTATTAGATTTGACTAAAAAAGGGATGAAGCATTTTCACTTCATCCCTAATATAAATAAATCAAAATTAATTTATCAGTTCTAATTCTTTTTCTTCCCCTTATCTCTATCTATTTGCGACTTAATTGCATCTATACAATCCATTAATCCTTTTTCAAAATTATCTGCTCTCTTTGAAGCAAAATGATCATTTCCTCTTATTAGTAATTTAATTTCAACTATTTTATTGTTTTCCGACTCCGGTTTATCGACCTTAAGGCTAACCTCAGCGCCTAAACTTTCTGGTGATAATTTACCAAGTTTTGATACTTTGTCATTAATAAAGTCTTCCAATTTCACATCTGGAGTAAACTTTACAGCATTAATTTTAATGTTCATACAACCTCCTTTTTAATTTAGTTTGGTTTAAAATTCATTCTATTCACTTCTTGGGTGAGATAATTTATACGCTTTTTTAAGCTTTTCTATTGTGTTATGCGTATAAATTTGTGTTGTATCAAGGTTTGAGTGCCCCAATAGTTCTTTTATATTCATTATATCTGCTCCTTCATCAAGTAAATGAGTTGCGAAACAATGTCTAAGAACATGGGGGGAACGTTTCTCAACCTGGGCAAATGCCAAGATTTTCTTAACTATCTCATAAACCTCTTCAGCTCTTATATCTTCCCCCTTTTTACTTATAAACAATTTCTCTGCTCTTATGTTCATTGAGTTTTTTTGTTCAATAAAGCTTTTGAGCTTGTCAATTAAATCAACATGTAAAGGAATAATCCTTTCCTTTCTACGCTTACCAAAAACCCTAACTTCTTTCTTTTCAAAATCAATATCTTCCTCCTTTAGGTTGGTAAGTTCAGAACGCCTTATACCTGTTGCATAAAGCATTTCAAAAACAAGGGCTTCGTTGAGAGAAAAGATATCGTCTTGGTTTAGATTCTCGATTATCTTAAGTATCTCCTCTCTTTGAACAAAGACAGGAGTTCGGTTCTTGACCTTAAAGCAAGATATCTTTATCATAGGATTATTCTCAATATAATTCATCTTGATTAAGAAATGAAAATAAGCCCTAAGGGATGCTATCTTCCTATTGATTGTTCTATGTGAAATATTATTTTGATTGAGCCAAACCAAAAAAGAACGTATGATTTCATAACTAATATCAGAGTCCTTATAAATATCATAACTCTCACTTAAATACTTTTCAAATTGTTTTAAATCTGAAGAGTAGGCTTTAAGACTATGGGGAGAAAATCCTTTTTGTGCAATTAAATAATCTAAGAATTCATCTATTTTCATGATGTAAATATACGAAAAAAGGCTTGAAAATTAATCTCAAGCCTCATTTTTATGATTTTTAAACGTAAAGACTAATTGTCCATAGCTTCTTGTTGAAGCTTTTGAACATATATAGCTTTTAATCTACGTTCTCTCGCTACTACGGAAGGTTTAGTAAATTGTTTTCTTGAACGTAATTCTCTAACTACGCCTGTTTTTTCGAATTTTCTCTTTAATTTCTTAAGAGCTCTCTCAATGTTTTCGCCTTCTTTAATAGGAACAATAATCATAATTAATACCTCTTTCTTGTTAAGTTATTTAATAATTTATTTTTAGGATTGCAAAGATACAACTTAATATTTAATTACCAAGTTTTTTCTCTAAAATATCTAATATCCACTCAGGACATCTTCTTGGTTTCCTTGTGTCTTTATCAATAAAAGCAAGAATATTATATCCAAAAGCTATCTCTGTTTCCTTATTGTTTTCCTCTATTCTAATTAACTTATAATTGAAAATAAACTTAGCCTTTGGTAATTCATCAATACTTGTTCTAATTATAATCAAGTCATCATAATAAGCAGGAAGTATATATTTACATTTCTGCTCAACCATAGGCATCATCATCCCTCTTTGCTCAACTTCCTTATACATTACCCCTAAGTTCCTCATCGATTCGTTTCTACCTATTTCAAAGAAACGAAAGTAATTACTATTATGCATAACACCCATTTGGTCGGTGTCAACATATTGAACTCTTTGAATAAAATCGTATGTATAAAGCATATTGGATTAATATTAATGCAAAAAGCCGTCCTCAATTTCTAAATCATCGAGGAAGGCTTTTAGAATGATTTAGTTTATTTCTAAACTATAATCTAATAATTCCTTTATCAATAGAATTCTGCAAGCAAGCCATAATACCATTTTTATTGATATTACGCATACCAGCTGCAGTCACCTTTAATGTTACCCACATATCCTCTTCAGGAATATAAAACTTCTTAGTTTGTAGATTTGGATAAAATCTTCTTCTTGTTTTAATATTTGAATGGGAAACCTTATTTCCTGTTATTACTCTCTTACCAGTAATTTCACAAACCTTAGCCATCGTATTATGATTTAAAATATTATTATCTTTGCAAATGGAGTGCAAATTTCGGTATTTTTATTGGAACTGCCAAATTATTTAAAGAAAAAGATTAATTTTGCACTTGGAAACCCAAATAAATAAAAGAATTATGAGAAAAATAAATATCATTCAAACTCTAATTTTAGCAGGACTTTTCTTTGTTTTTAATTCCTGTAAGGAAGATAATACCATAGATAATCCAGACAAAACCTATTCTAATTCTGCTTCATTTAAAATTGAGGAAGGGATTGCAAGAGGTGAGATGTTGATAGTTGATGCATATCATATTATACAATTAGCTATTGATGAACAAGAGCTATTGCAAAGCTCCGCAATAATAACTAAAGAAAAATTAGACCCAAACCAAACTACCACTTACCCAATGGTAATCACTGTTGATTTTGGAGGAGATACTCTATCTTATTTCCAAAATCGTTTTCGTAAAGGGAGCATAAGAGCAGAGATATCTTCCTATTGGAAGGATTCTCTTTCAAATATTGATATTGAACTAAATAATTATTATATCGCAACCAAAACTCCTTATTACGAGGGCAGCGAGAAAAAGTATTTTATTGCTGAGGCAGCATCCAATATGAATATTAAGTTTCAGAACAAAGGGAAAACATCTTGGGATAATGACAAACTAATGACAATCCATTCTACTATAGATACTGCAACCATATACACCACACTTGGTTCTATTACCTATAATTCTGTTAGTCGCACATCGTATTACACGCAAGGATTAGAAACTTTGGATTATTTGGACGATAAGACAAGGAATATTATTATTGGGAGTGGGACTGCCAGCGACAGTAAAAACACATGGACATGGTTTGCAAGAAATCCTAATTCCAGCGAAGAGGGTCTTCCTTATTATGCATACAATAGAGATTGCCCTTGGATAAAATCAGGAGATTTAATCCTTGACTACCAAATCACAAATACTCAAAAACGTAAGAGTATTATCAATTTTGGACCATCGAACCAAAGCAGCTGTGAGAATAATGCTAATTTCACTCAAGGAGGAGTAAATATAGTTATCTCCCTTCCATAACTTCTATTTGCTACAAGTAAATATCCTAACCATACCAAGAGTCTTGGATTTTGAAGAGACATCCTTAAACCCAAGACTCTTTAATTTATCCTCAAACCCCCTAAAGCTAAGAAAACTATCTATCGATTCAATTAAATAATTATAGGCATAACCATGCTTGGAAATCTTATTACCTATCAACGGCAGAAGAGTTTTGAAATAGATATTGAATACGAATTTAATAAATCTATTTTCAATCTTAGAAAATTCCAAAACAACCAATCTCCCTTTAGGTTTCATTACCCTTTGAATCTCCATTAAAGACTTATCCAACTCAATAAAGTTCCTAACCCCAAACCCAATAGTTACAGCATCGAAAGAATCATCATATAATTCAAGCCCATCAGCCCTTCCCTCTTTTAGTTCAATCCTATCTTGAAGTCCTAATCTCTCAATTTTTTCTTTAGCCAAAGCAAGCATACCCAAAGAAATATCCACCCCAACAACCCTATCTGCCCTATTGCGAGCAATCACCTCAATAGCCAAATCTCCAGTACCAGTAGCTAAATCCAAAACTACTTCATTCTCCTTAGGCAAAAGCCCAACGCAAGCCCTTCTCCAAGCCTTATCCATACTTAAAGAAAGCAAGTGATTAAGGAAATCATACCTCAAAGAAATAGAATCAAAAACTCTACCTATATCCTTCTTCTCATTCAAAACATCCATTAGTTATTTACTATATATTATCCCTATTTAAATATTAGAAAATCAATACACAATCAATCACCTAAGTCTTACTCAACACTGAACTTCTTTGTTGCTATTCCTTGTTGGGTTTTGATTTTGGCTATATATATGCCTTTGCTAAAATTCTGAGTGTTTATTGTTTTTGAATAATCCTTTACCTCTACTTCCTTTACCTTCCTTCCCATTATATCCAATATCTCTACTTCTTCAATTATAAATGAACAAGTAATATTGATATTATCCTTCGCTGGATTTGGGAATACATTTACTTGTATTTCTCTTTTGGTTATTTCATCTATACTACTATTCCTTTTGAATGTAAGAATTGGAAATATATAAATATGCATCTTGCTGAATATTTCATATACATAATCATCCTCAAACTTTGTCCAAACCCCATTCTTCTTGAAATATGGTGAATGCCCTGTATAACACTGAACATCCTTACCCAAGCATGAAGAAGTGTCAAATGCACTAAGAGTATGATTAAACCGTGAAACTATATTCCCTGTTTGGAATAAAGGACATTCGGCTGCCAATACAAAATTCTTTATATCTACTGGAGTATCAAAATAAAAATGACCAATTTTAAATCTTGACCATAAATCAGGACTAACTGTCGAATCGGTTGTTGTCATGAATAGTGTTGAAGCAAGAATTGTTGAAAATCCTGTATCTTGAAGATATAAGTTTAAATGAGGTATTGTCATATATTGTTTTGCTCCTGCAAATTGGACTGCCGCTCCTACAACTCTAACTGTTGAATCCATAAAGTATGGTTGTGCAAACATTTCTGGAAAATATGAGTTAGTACCTACTAAATAGCCGGAATAAAAGGGATCATAATCATTATTAGGACAATATTGCCTTCTTAGACCGTAATATGTAAATGTTGAATAAAACAGAATTGAATCTGCATCCGTATTAAATGTTGAAGGGCAGGCTTCTATTTCTGCCGGGATATAAACCAAGGTGTCATAAGTCTGTGATTTAAGACTCAAACTTAGAATTGCTAATAATATTATTAATACTATCTTTTTCAATTTCCTTATATTTTAATGGTTATTCTTCACAATTAATCACCTCAGCCCTATTCAATGGTGAACTTCTTTGTTGTTGTTCCTTGTTGGGTTTTGATTTTGGCTATGTATATGCCTTTGATAAAGTTCTGAGTGTTTATTGTTTTTGAATAATCCTTTACTTCTTCTTCAATTACTTTCCTTCCCATTATATCCAATATCTCTACTTCTTCAATTATAAATGAACAAGTAATATTGATATTATCCTTCGCTGGATTTGGAAATATATTTGTGTACTTATCTAAATCCAATCCATTATCCAAACTGCTTGTTTTCTTAACCAAGAGTATTGGAAAGAAATAAAGGTGTGTGTTCTTATAATGCTTAAAACAACTATCTTCCGAAAATGCTCTCGGCATCCCTTCGTCTATTATCCAAGGCTCATGACCTGTATTACATCCATAAATGTAATTATTAGAATCAATCGAAGAAAGAGAAAAATTAAAAAAAATTATATCTTGGATATCATTATATGGGAAAGTAGCAGTTAAATAAAAAGACTGAATGCTCGTTGTATCTTTAAAATAAAAATCTTTAAACGAATGATGAAATGATGAATTTCCATATAAATAATCTAAAGAATCTAATACATTGAAAGACACATCCATTAATTTCATATAATAACCAGGTCGATAATTATTTGCACTTGTAATATACGCTCTAACTCCAACAACTTTTACAACTGAATCCATATAATATGGTTGAGCAAAATAAATATTTTCCATTTGCTGCTTTAACATACAAGTGTTCCATAAATTACTAATATAAGGCCTGCAACCTCCAGTACCTACTGTTGCGCTCCAATAAGTACAACAATTTGTGTCTAAAGGATTATAAACTATATTAGTGTCTTGTGAATTTGCTTTTATTGCAAATAAACTAAGGGCTATAATTAATACTATCTTTTTCATTTTATTTTTGGTTTTAATAGTTATTCTTCACAATTAATCACCTCAGCCCTATTCAATGGTGAACTTCTTTGTTGTTGTTCCTTGTTGGGTTTTGATTTTGGCTATGTATATGCCTTTGCTAAAATTCTGAGTGTTTATTGTTTTGGAATAATCCTTTACCTCTTCTTCAATTACTTTCCTTCCCATTATATCCAATATCTCTACTTCTTCAATTATAAATGAACAAGTAATATTGATATTATCCTTCGCTGGATTTGGGAATATATTAGTGTACTTATCTAAATCTAATCCATTATCTAAACTGCTATTTCTTTCTATATAAAGTATTGGGAAAAATGCTAAATATGTATTTTTATAATACTTATAACAATCATGTTCGGAAAAAGCCATATGAACACCATCTATAATCAGCCAAGGTTCATATCCTGTATTACAAGCAATAACATAATTATTTGCATCAAATCCATTATAAGTAAATTGAAAATTGAATGCATCAATTGGATCATTTTCATCAAAATCTATTGTAATATAAAAGTTCTGTATGCTTGTAGTATCTGTAAAATAAAAGTTACTATAATTATCATAACCTATACCAATTACTGTACTTTTGTATTTAACCGAATCCAATGTATTAAACGACATATCCATAAGCTTAAAATAATAACCTTCTCGATAGTAGTTATACCCTAGGAGATTAGCCCTAACGCCTATCACCTTAACAATTGAATCCATATAATATGGTTGTGCATATTTTAAATCTATATTTGCTATCTGTCTCAATTTACAAGTATGCCATAAAGATGAATTGATTAACTGCAATTGTAGATCATTTGAATAACAAGGTTTGCTATAAGACAGTGTCCCATTCCAACCGTTACAACAATTTGTATCCAAAGGATTATAAACTATATTAGTGTCCTGTGATTTTGCTTTTATCGCAAATAAACTAAGAACTATAATTAATACTATCTTTTTCATATTATTTTTGTTTTAAATTTATTCTATACATGTTTCATTAAAGGTTCCACTATAAATATTCCCTCTAATGTGAGAACTTGAAGGGGAATCATAACTATTGCTTATTGTTACTGGACTAAAACTATCATATATGCCTCCAATTATATCTACTAAATCCGTATCATTTTCATGACAAGGAGAATATTCTTGATTGGATATAACTTTCTCAAACAAATGAAGACAATTTTTATAGTCCATACCGGCGAGTTTTAATACGTTAAAATTATGTCTTGTGATATCACTGAAATATACTTCTGAATCGTACTGGTTTTTTGCAATTTGAAGAAAATTTTCAATGTACGGATAACTATTATAATTATTATTGAATGTAAAAATAAAATTATCATCATTATTAGTCGCTAAAGCATACACTCTATTTAAATCATTATTATAATAAAGATTTTTCAGAAAATGTATTTGCTTATTAACCCCTGTAATAATGGGGGTATCGTATATTGGTTGTAAATACTCAATATTTATGTGAGAAATTATTATCCCTGAATAAATACCAGGAAAACCCTGAATGCTATGAGCAAAAGCTCCTACAATAAAGCTGTTATTATCAAGATTTAGAAGATTTAGATCATTGATTATCATATCTTCATTAATATTGTAATCATAATACCTAAAAGTGTAGTTAGAGTAAATAAAAGGATTATATTTGTCGTGGATTCTGAGAGTTAAAAACCCAAAAAAATTATATGTTTTTCCTAAAACAACAACATAATCCTCTGTAACTATAACATCTTCAAAAGACTCTTCCACTGTTGTTAACATCCGTTCAAACATATCATATGTTTCTGTTCCATTTATATGTCTATCATTAACTATATAATTTACATAAACATCAGCATGCGCTTGAAGTGGAACTCCTGCAATTCGAGTACCTATCGCAGCAATTTGTAACCCATCTGGATAAATTGGGTCATTCATTGGATATACTTTCAGCTTATCAACGGAAACTAAAGTATTTATTTCACTCATAAAAAACTGAGCATTAGGGTTAGTAAAGATACTTAACAATGCACGTGCAATAAATCCTTGATTTCCTATTGACCCGCAAAAGAAAATCATATCTCCATATATATCAAAATCTCTTATAATCATATCTGGATGTAAATCATCTGAAGATATTATATTCGACGCTAAATTATCATCCATTAACATATAAAATCTTGACCCTCCATCTAAAATTCTTGATAAAACGATATCATAAGTGCTATCAACATTTATGATCTTCTGTGTTCCCTTCTCTAATCCAATTTGATTTGGAATATCAATAGACCCGGATCTGCTAACAGTAAACTGTGCATTAGTGTGAATTGCAAATATTACTAATGCAATAAATAATACATTTTTTTCATCGCCTTGTTTTTTAATTAATAATTATATTGTTTTATGGTTTCCCTTATATGATAATTACAAACTTTACAAATACCTCTAAATTTTCAGACGTATTCTTGGGTGCAAATATAATGTTTTATTTTTGATATTGCAAGTTTTTGATGAAATTATTGATTTTTTCTTTGAATTTAATGTATCTATATTGGACTTTAATCTAATTAATTATTGTTTCAAACTATTTTAATTTGACTTCGATCTCAACATCATGGCATGATGTTATTGGAATCATGGCATGATGTTGTCAGAATCATGGCATGATGTTGATGTTTTCATGGCATGATTTCGACTAATTCATGCCATGAATTGCACATCTAAATCAAGTTTAAATAGTTTGATGTTTGACTTTATTAGTTTATTCTTTGATTTTGCTGGGATTTTATGGCATAAAAAAAGAGAACAGTTTGATTTTACTGTTCTCTTTTAAAATTATTTACTACCCAATCTTCACTTTTCACTCATCACTTTTAGTTTTTCACTTTTCACTCTTAGCTTTTCACTCTTAGTTTACGTGTGGTAAGAATGAATAGTTCTTTCCGTATTTAAGGTGCTGTAATAAGAAATCTGTTGGATAGCTTACCTTATAATCTATTACCTTTCCTTCTTTGTTTGCAATAGGTGTAATCTCTGGATTTACAAATCCTCCGTATGGTTTTAGGTTTAGCTTCTTATATCTATCTAAGATTTCTTGGTGAAGGACAGGGTCAATATTTACTGCATAGGTTTCGATTAATTCTTTTCCTTTATCGTAATTACCAGTTGACTTAATCTCTTGAATCATCGCTAATAACTCTCCGAATATATCTCTTAAACGATTATGGTCATTGATTTTGAAATAGGTTTTCCCTCCTTTTTGAATCTTTTCTATTACATTATCACCCTTACCTCTTTCATAAGCAAAGGTAGAAATAAGTTTTCTTGCTTGCATATGAGCTTGAGTTACTGTTTTTCCAAACTCTATTCTTGCATATTGAACAAGTAGTCCATTTCTAATATAAGAATCATACTCAGCCATTCCAACTTCCTGGCTTGGGATTAGTCCTAATTCAACCATAATTGGATCCATAACATAATAAAGTGCAAATAAATCAGCTCTTGCTTCTTCAAGTGATGAGGAGTAGTCAGCCAATGCTCCAGGAGAAGTACCCTCTAATAATTGTCCTGAACCATGACCAAGACATTCGTGTAAGTCGGTATGTAAATCCCCTGCTAAGGCTCCGTATTTCTTAGCTCTATCTATTTCCAACTCATCGAAAGCAAACTCTTGCAATGCTCCTTTTGGAGATTCCAATGCTGCTTTGTCGTATGCAGAGCTTAGGTTTGCAATAGTTACTGATTTAGAACCGTATTCTTTACGAATCCAATCTGCATTAGGAAGATTAATCCCAATTGGAGGAGTTGGATAACAGTCTCCACCTAACATTACTGCATTAATAACCTTCGCACTAACCCCTTTTACTTCTTTTTTCTTGTAATTAGGATCTACAGGAGAATTATCCTCGAACCATTGTGCATTCTCGCTAATTATCTCTGTACGCTTAGTAGCTTCCAAATCCTTGAAGTTAACCACAGCTTCCCAAGTAGATTTCATTCCAAGAGGATCTCCATAGTTTTCAATAAATCCATTTACAAAATCTATTTGAGATTGAGTATCCTTTGCCCATGCAACATTATAATCATCCCATGTCTGCAAATCTCCAGTGCGATAATACTCTATTAATAGCTTTGTATATTCTTTTTGAACATCATTCTCAGCAACCTTATTAGCTTTCTCTAACCAATAAACTATTTCTTTAATCGCTTCTTTATACATACCATTTAATGAATATATCTTTTCTTTTATCTCTCCGTTTTCTTTAATAATCTTAGAGTTAATCCCTATCGACCAAGGTCTTTGAGGGTTTGGACTTTGGATTTTAGAATAGTAGTTCTCAACCTCTGCTCTTGTAAGGTTTTCGTAGAAGTTAACTGATGAATTTGCAATAATATCCTTTTGCTTATCGGTTTCCTTACGCAGTGGTGCAATATTTGGATTAAAGATAATATCCTCTACCCTTGGTTTAAAAGCCTTAATCGCTTCTCCTTTAAGAGTTGGGAATCCTTTTTGATTTGATTTAGCAATTAATTCTCCAAAATAAGCCTTAGTAAATTCAGGCATTATCTTATCTTCTGCATAGTGGTGGTGGATTCCATTTGAGAAGAAGACTCTTTTGGTATAAAGAACAAATTTATCCCATTGTTCTCCTTGTTTTTTCCCACTATAGGTCGATAATATGTTTTCAAGAGTTCTTCTAACTGTTAGGTTGTATTTGTAATTCTGATCCCAAAGTATATCTCTACCGCATTTTGCTGCTTCTGATAAATAATATAGATATTCCTTTTGTTGTAATGTCAATTCTTCCCAGCCATGAACTTGGTAACGCATAACTTTAATATCTGCGAACTCATCGATAAGATATTTAAACCCTTGGTCTGGGTTCTGTGATTTCTGTGCTTTAGTTATCTCTGGACTAAGCATTAAAGACAACGCAATTGATGTAAGAATCATTAGTTTTTTCATCTTTTACTTTATAATTTGTTATTAATTAGGAGCAAAAATACAAATAAAAGCCGAATTATTAGTAATTTTGCTATCCAAAATCTAAATTCCTAAGGTGAAGAAACTCGATTTACTTGTTATAAAATCCTTTCAAGGACCCTTATTACTAACATTTTCTATTGCAGAATTTGTTTTGTTATTGCAATTCCTATTCAAACAATTGGATAAAATAATTGGCAAAGGGTTAGAAACAATGGTAATATTGGAATTGCTATGGTATATTGCGGCAACTCTTGTTCCAATGGCATTGCCCTTAGCAATTCTTTTAGCTTCAATTATGACTCTTGGCAATTTTGGGGAAAGATATGAGCTTGTTGCGATGAAATCCTCCGGAATATCACTTTGGAGGATACTTAGACCTTTAATTATTTACACAACTCTTATCTCTGGTTTTGCATTCTTCTTCTCTAATAACTATATCCCTATAGCTACAAAGAAGATGAGAACAATTCTCTATGAGATAAACACTAAAAAGCCTACTATTAATATTAGACCTAATGAGTATTTCTCCGATATCGACAATTATGTGATTAGGGTTGGAGCTAAAGACAAAAAGGGAGAAAATCTTAGTGATATAATGATATTCGACCATAGTAAGGATATGGGAAATATTAGCACAACATACGCTAAAAGAGGTCAGATGTTTAGTCAGGATAATGGGAATACTCTTGTTTTTCATCTCTATGATGGTTATTCGTTTGATGAAAGCAGTGATAATGAGAATTTCTATAAAAGCCCTTTACTTAGACTTTATTTCTCAGAACAGATTATACGTTTCGATATTTCTAATTTTGGATATACCAAGACCGATGAGGACAGATACTCGGGACATTATAAGACTATGAATATTGTTCAACTCCAAAGAAATATAGACACAATGGAGAAGGACAATCTTGCTTTTAAAAAAGTTATACTCAAATCAGTTCAATCGAAGATTAGGATAAATAATGACACTATTTTGCAAGAAAGCCAATTAGATATCCAATCAAACTTCTATTCTAAAAAAGAGGGGTTAGAGGATAGAGTAAAGAAAAGAATAAATAATAAGATAGCCTCAAGATTCCGTACTGCCAAAGGAGATATTGAGATACTAAAGAGCAAAAACGAATCAGATAAGAATTTAATTACTTCTCATAAAATAGAGTGGCATAGAAAATTCACACTAAGTCTTGCCTGTCTTATCCTTTTCTTTATTGGAGCACCTCTTGGAGCAATAATTAGAAAAGGAGGGTTAGGACTTCCTGTGGTAATTTCTGTAGTAAGTTTTATCCTCTATTATATATTAAGTATGATTGGGGAAAATGCTGCCAAAACATCTTTAACAAGCTTTTTTGGAATGTGGCTATCAAGCTTTGTATTTCTTGCAATAGGGTTATTCCTTACAATCAAAGCGACTTCAGACTCAGCAATTATGAGCTCTGAGGGCTGGGAAAGAATTTTCCGAAAGCTTGGCTTATGGGTTAAAAGTATAATTAATAAAAAACAATAGAATTAAGATAATGAAAATACTACAACTTTGCTATAAACCTCCTTATCCTCCCATTGATGGAGGCTCGATGGGGATGCATAGTTTGACAATAGGTCTATTAAATAATAATCATAAGGTTAAGGTTATTGCCTTCAATTCTTATAAGCACCCTTGCAGGGTAGAGGATTTGCCTAAGGATTATGTTGAAAACACAGGTTTTGAAACAATACCTATTGATTTAAAAGCAAATGCTTTGGATGCGATTATTTGCCTTTTAAAAAACAAAAGCTATATTGCGCATAGATTTTTTAATAAAGAAATGAGTAATAAGCTGAAAAACTTATTAAGAGAAGAAGAGTTTGATTTCATACAATTTGAAAGTGTATTCCTTGCTTCCTATATCCCTATTATTAAGAAGTATTCTAATGCAAAACTCGTATTGCGAGCTCCTAATGTAGAACATTTAATTTGGGAAAGAACAGCTCAAAACACTAAGAATCCAATAAAAAAACTTTATATTAAACACCTTGCAACAACATTGAAAGGCTTTGAATTGAGAGAGATAAACAATTTCGATGGGGTATATCCTGTAACAAAGGTTGATGAGGATTATTTTATTCAAAACGGTTTAAACAAACCATGCAAGGGAGTTCCTGTGGGGATAGAGAAGGCAGATATTATCGATGACCAAGAAGTAGAGGAGAATAGTATTTTCCATATTGGCTCGATGAATTGGATTCCTAACGAACAAGGCATTAAGTGGTTTATCGACGAGGTTTGGGATTTAGCTAAAGCGAAAACTCCTGAGCTCAAAGCTTATTTCGCAGGTAGAGCAATGCCTAATTGGTTATTAGACTTGGAGAAAAAGGATATTTTTATTTACGGTGAGGTTCCAGACAGTGTTAGATTTATGACCTCGAAGAATATTATGGTGACGCCCTTACTCTCAGGCTCTGGCATTAGAATAAAGATAATCGAGGCTATGTCTATTGGTAAATGTGTTATAGCAACATCCATAGCCGCCGAAGGAATTTTATACGAAAACGAGAAAAATATAGTTATAGCTAATAGCCCTGAGGAATTTGCTCTGGCTATTGATAAATGTTTAAGAGATAAAGAATTCTCCGCTATAATCGGGAGAAACGCTTATCAATTAATAAAAGAAAAATATAATACTAACGCAATTGCTAACGAATTAGTCGATTTATATACTGAATTATGAAGATATTAGTTGTACTATCACGACCGCCCTACCCTCTTGATAAAGGAGACAAACTAAGAGCCTACTACCAACTAAGAGAGCTCAGTAAGAATAATAGTGTTTACTTGTTTTGCTTAAATAACCGTCCATTCAAAACTCAAATTATAGAAGAACTTAGTAAGATTGTTGATGATGTTCATGTATCTGGATTTAATACTAAAAATTCAATACTTGGAATGATTAGGAGTATGATTACGCTAAGACCTTTCCAATGTGGGTACTATACACACCCAAAGAACATTAAGGAATTTAAAGACTACTGCAAAACAATTAATCCTGATGTGATTTATAATCAATTTGTAAGAACCTCAAGCTATTGGTCAAAAGATTATCCTTGTGTTTTGGACTTCCAGGACGCATTATCGACAAATATGGACAGGAGAGCATCCAAAAGTATTTTTCCTAAAAGCTTACTTTACAAAATAGAAGCCATACTTTTAAGAAGAGAAGAAAGGAGGATGTTTGATAGATTTGACAAACTTACAATAATTGTTGAGGAAGATAGAAAAGAAATCAAACACACAAGAAATAATGAGATAGAGATAATCCCTAATGGAGTTGATGAATCTTATTTCAATTATAAAAAGCAGTTTAACAAGGAATATGATATAATCTTTTCTGGGGGGATGTCTTATCAACCAAACGTAGTAGCAGCTGAGTATTTAATCAAGGAAGTTATGCCATTAGTATGGGAAATCAACCCTCAGGCAAGGGTTGTAATAGCGGGAGCAAATCCAAAGAAATCTTTACTTAAACTACAAAACGATATGGTAATTATTACTGGCTGGGTAGATGATATGAAGGAGTATTATGAAAAAAGTAAAATATTTATAGCCCCAATGCTAATTGGTACAGGACTTCAGAATAAACTATTAGAAGCAATGGCTATGAATCTACCTTGTATTACTTCCTCTCTTGCAGGAGATGCACTAAAAGCTACTCCAGATAAAGAAATTCTGATTGGAAATACTCCAAAAGAATTTGCAGGACATATAAACAACCTTATAAAAGACAAAGAACTCTCTATTCAAATAGCAGAAAACGGGAATAGATTTGTAAAAGAAAATTACTGTTGGCAAACTACTGTAAATAAATTGGAAGAAATACTTAATGAGGCTGTTGAGACAAATAAAAAAGGATACCGAAATTAATCAGTATCCTTTTTTGTTATTAGTTTGCAATTGGTTTATTGCTCCTTATATTCTTTAAGAATTTCTCTTACTCCGTCTGGGGTTACTCGTCCGTAAACTTTTTCTCCTACCAGCACAACTGGAGCAAGTCCACATGCTCCTACGCAACGCAAGCAGTTGATTGAGAATTTACCGTCATCTGTAGTTTGACCTACAGCTATTTTCAATTCTCTCTTGAATTCATCTAATACTTTCTCTGCTCCACGTACATAGCACGCTGTTCCAGTACATACTGAGATTGGGAACTCTCCTTTTGGAAGCATAGTGAAGAAAGAGTAGAAAGTTACTATACCGTAGATTTGTGCTACTGATACGTTCAATTCCTTTGCTATTACTTCTTGTACTTCTGCTGGAAGATAACCAAATTCTCCCTGTACTTTATGAAGGACATTTATTGCTTCGCCTGGTTTATTACCAAAGCTTGCACAAATTTCCTTGATTTTATTTATCTTGCTTTCCGCTAATTTTACTTTTGCCATAGCTTTAATTTTTTTTATCCTTCAACTTCTATTTGTTTTGATTTGTCAAAATAGTGGGTATGTAATAGGTGATGTGATATTTCTCCACATGGCTCACCTAACCACTCTTTGTACAATTCGATAATATGAGGGTTCTCGTGTGATTTACGGATTGGTTTTCCTGCATCCTCACGGTAAATTGCATCAAATCGTTTTTCGATTATGCTGAAGTCTCCGTGGTGGAATGGTTGACCTGCTCCTCCAATACATCCTCCTGGACATGCCATAACTTCAATTGCATGGAAGTTTGATTTTCCATCACGTACCTCATCTAATAGTTTACGTGCATTAGAAAGTCCGTGTGCAATTCCGATATGGATTGGGGTTCCGTCAAAATCAACTGTTGCTCTTCTTACTCCTTCCAATCCTCTTAATTCCGTGAAGTCGATTTTTGGCAAGGTTTTTTTAGTAAAGATTTCGTATGCTGTACGAGTTGCTGCTTCGATTACTCCTCCAGTTACTCCAAAAATTACTCCAGCTCCTGTTGATTCACCAAGTGGTTTATCAAAGTCTGTTTCTTCTAAGGTATTGAAGTCAATATTGAATTGTTTAATCAATTGTGCTAATTCCCTTGTTGTTAATGCAAAGTCAACATCTGGATTTCCGTTTTCTTTGAATTCATCTCTTGAACACTCGTACTTCTTAGCAACACATGGCATAATTGATACTACAACCATATCTTCTCTTGCAATTCCAAGTTTTTGTGCCCAATAGTTCTTAGCTACAGCTCCAAACATTTGTTGAGGAGATTTTGCTGTTGAAGGTACGTCTAACATATCTGGATAGTTTACTTCAAAGAAATTCACCCATCCTGGACAACATGAAGTAAGAATAGGAAGTCTTACTGAAGTGTCCCCAGCCATATGCTTAGAGATACGTGTAAGAAGTTCTGTTCCTTCTTCCATGATAGTAAGGTCAGCTGCAAAGTCGGTATCAAAAATATAATCAAAACCTATTTTTCTAAGTGCTGCAGCCATTTTACCTGTTACAATAGTTCCTGGCTCGTATCCGAACTCTTCTCCTAAGGCTACACGCACAGCTGGTGCAGTTTGTACTATTACTGTTTTCTTAGGGTCAGATATTGCTTGGATTACTCTTCTTGTTGAATCAACTTCGCTTAATGCTCCAACTGGACATGCCATAATACATTGACCGCAATAAGTACATGGACTCTTTTCTAAGTCTTGTTCAAAAGCTGTTGCAACTACTGCTTCAAAACCTCTGTTTACTGCAGATAGAGCTCCTACTGATTGCCAAACATTACATACTGTTTCACAACGACGACACATTACACATTTATCAATATCACGGATAATTGCCTCTGAAGTATCTTTTCTGTATGTTGATTGAGCTCCTTGATAAGGGATTTCTCTTACTCCTAAGGTTTGAGAAAGGGTTTGCAACTCACAATTACCACTCTTTGAGCAAATCAAACAATCTGTTGGGTGGTCAGAAAGTATCATCTCAAGCACTGTTCTACGAGCATTAACTACTCTTAGACTATGAGTATGAATAACCATTCCTTCGGTTACTTCTGTAGCACATGCTGGTGCTAAATTTCTTCTTCCCTCTACTTCTACAACACAAACACGGCAACCACCTGGACGGTTCTCAAGTTTTACTCCGTCTAATTCGTAGTAACATAGAGTTGGAATATCAATACCTGCTTTGCGAGCGACTTTTAATATAGTTTCGCCTTTTTCTGCTTTTACAGGATTATTATCTATTATTATGTTTATCATTTCCATTTTCGATTGAAATTATATCGTTCAAACTAAATTATTGAATGCTTATAGCACCAAATTTACATTTTTCAATACATGCTCCGCACTTGATACATAATTCTGTATTTATTACGTGAGGCATTTTCTTTTCTCCTTGAATTGCATTAACAGGACATACTCTTGCACAAGCTGTACATCCAACACAAGCAACAGGATCAATTATATATTGCATTAGTGATTTACATACTCCTGCTTTACATTTTTTGTCCTTAACGTGCTCTACATACTCATCCCAAAAGTTTTCAATAGTTGAAAGTACTGGGTTTGGAGATGTTTGTCCAAGACCACACAATGCTGTGTCTTTAATTACTTTTGAAAGGTTACGAAGGATATCTAAATCCTCCATTGTGCCGTTTCCATTAGTAATCTTTTCAAGGATTTCATAAAGACGTTTGTTTCCAATTCTACATGGAGAACATTTTCCACATGATTCTTCAACTGTAAATTCAAGGTAGAACTTAGCAATTGCAACCATACAAGATGTTTCATCCATTACAACCATACCTCCAGAACCCATCATCGAGCCTACTGCAAGTAAGTTGTCATAGTCAATTGGAGTGTCAAGGTGTTTTTGTGTTAAACAACCTCCTGATGGACCTCCTGTTTGAACTGCCTTAAATTCTCTTCCTCCTTTGATACCTCCACCAATTTCGTAGATAACTTCTCTAAGTGTAATTCCCATTGGAACCTCTATAAGTCCTACGTTATTGATTTGACCAGCTAAAGCAAATACCTTAGTTCCCTTTGATTTTTCTGTTCCTATTTTATTAAACCAATCAGCTCCTTTGTTGATGATAATTGGAATGTTTGCATAGGTTTCTACGTTGTTTACGTTGGTTGGTTTTTTGTTATAACCTTCTTGAGCTGGGAATGGAGGTTTGAATGTTGGTTCTCCACGATGTCCTTCCATTGAGTGAATAAGAGCTGTTTCTTCTCCACAAACGAATGCTCCAGCACCATAACGTAATTCTATATCGAAATCAAATCCTGATTCGAAAATGTTTTTTCCTAATAGTCCGTAAGTACGAGCTTGTTCTAATGCAATCAATAAACGTTTAATTGCAAGTGGATATTCTGCACGAATATATACAAGCCCTTTGGTTGCTCCGATTGCATAACCATTAATAGCCATTGCTTCGATAATTGTGTGAGGGTCTCCCTCTAATATCGAACGGTCCATAAATGCTCCTGGGTCTCCCTCATCAGCATTACAAACTACATATTTCTGGTCAGCATGGTTGCCTGCTGCAATTTCCCATTTCAAACCTGTTGGGAAACCACCACCTCCACGACCTCTTAGTCCTGAAAGTTTAATCTCTTTAATTACATCCTCAGGTTTCATTTCACCCAAGCATTTTGCTAAAGCTGCATAACCATTTTCAGATATATATTCTTCTATATTTTCTGGATCAATAAATCCACAATTACGTAAAGCAATACGCAATTGTTTTTTATAGAATCCCATATGTTTTGAATCAGCAACTTGTTGCTTGTTTTCTGGGTCTACATAAAGCAAACGAGTTACTTTTCTTCCTTTTATTATGTGTTCCTCAACGATATCAATTGCATCTTGAGGTTTTACTTCGGTATAGAAAGTATTATCAGGCATAACCTTAACGATTGGTCCCTTTTCGCAGAAACCAAAACATCCTGTTAATATCACCTGAATCTCGTTATCTAAACCTTTGTCCTTAAGAATGTCCTTTAAGTTTTGGGCAATCTCTTGGCTCATTGATGCATGACAACCTGTACCTCCACAGATTAATAAGTGCATTTTGAATTTAGCCATATATTTATCCTCCTAAAAAAGTTGATTGAATTATAGGTATTAATTATTTATTTATTGTTTCGTAGTTTACTGGAATAATTCCATCAACTAATTCGCCTTGTTTGATGTATTTTTCAATAATTTCATCGGCTTTTTTAACATCAACGTAACCATAAACTATTGGTTCCTTGCCTGGAAGGGTAACCTCGATTGTTGGTTCTGCATGGCAATATCCCATACAACCAGTTTGAGTAAAGACAACATTAAGTCCTCTTTTATCAGTTTCTGCCATCATAAAGTCCATAATTTGCTTAGCTCCTGCAGCTATACCACAAGTTGCCATTGCAACTCTTACATGAACCAACCCTTCAGCATTTCCTTTTTCGCGTGTATCAATTTTTTCTTGAACACTTTTTTTGATAGCCTTTAAATCGGCCAATGATTTGATTTTTGTCATTTTGGAAACCTCCTATTTATTATTAATCAAAAATTTTCGTTTCATAAGACCAACGATATAGTCCTATAGTTTTCAAATGCAAAGATATATTTTATTTGACAATTAATCAAACCTTAGAGTTTTTATTTTGAGATTTTTAAGTAGCAAAAAAGGACAATAATAAATAAAACCTATCAAAACATTGATTTTCTCTATAATAGAAATCGAAATATAAGAATACGGTATAATTAAATTATATCTTTTTAAGCATTTTTTCAAGACCCACAAATAAATACAACAGACTTAAAACCCCAAAATAAATCAAGAAAGAATCATAAAAAATAGAAATTGCATCAATAAAATACCTTCAAAAGATGGGCATGTATTTACCAAGAAAAATAATAAATGTTCAAATGTAAAACTGCAAATGTAAAATAGGATGTAATCTATGAGAATTTATATCAAGAAAGAGTTTAAGGGGATCAAATAAGAAAGAATTATTACTTGATTTAAAAGTATTTTTCTTTGAATACAAAGTCAGTATGGTAGCTACCATAGTAGTGTTATGGTACCTACCACAAGGGTGCTATGGTAGCTACCACACGGGCGTTATGGTAGCTACCATAATGTAGTTTTTGAAAATTCTGTGATTTTGACTGGAAATAACGTATTCATTTCCTTGCATTTGCAAAGATAAGTAAAATAATTGAATCTATGTGAAAATTTATAGTTTTTTTCTGATCAATTTTTAAGGAATTTAATGACCTTAAAGACTTTAAACTCCTTATAATAGAAAAGGAGATAATTGACCTAAATCTCTTATCTCCTTTTTTGATATTAGAAAAATAAATTATCCTTTATGCTTGACCCATCGGGTTAATATACTGAGTGTTTTGTTCTCTTTCATCAATTATCCCGTTTTGAGCCTCAAATCTATCTATATTCTCTTTTAAAGCATATAGAAGTCGCTTTGCATGTTGAGGACATAAGATTGTTCTTGAACGCACTTGTGCTTTAGGGACTCCAGGCATTATCTGAATAAAATCTAATATAAACTCTGTATTTGAATGAGTTATTAGCTGTAGATTAGAATATACTCCAGGAGCTATTTCCGAAGGTAATTCAATATCAATCTTGTTTTCTTTATTTTCCATTTTATTTTATGTTTTATTCTTCTTTAGTAGATTTTCTACCTCTTTTTGAAGGAGTGGATTGAGTTGATAACTCTTGTAATTGATGTTTATTAGCTACAAATAAATCTCTATACTCTTTTAATCCAGTACCAGCTGGAATTAAATGACCTACTAATACATTCTCCTTTAATCCTAATAAGTGGTCAACCTTTGCAGCAATAGCAGCTTCGGTTAATACTTTTGTGGTTTCCTGGAAAGAAGCTGCTGACAAATAACTCTTAGTTTGAAGAGAAGCTCTTGTAATACCTTGAAGTATTTGTTTTGCAGTTGCAGGTTGAGCATCACGAGCAGAAATTTGCACCTTATCCTTACGTTTAAGAGTTGAGTTTTCATCTCTTAACTTTCTCGCACTGATAATTTGACCATTTACATAATTCTCACTGTCTCCTTGATCTTCTACAACCTTCATTCCAAATAGTAAATCATTTGCTTCATGGAAGTCAATCTTATTTGCTATCTCTCCTTCTAAGAAATTAGTATCACCTGGATCAGCAATTTCAACCTTACGCATCATTTGACGTACAATTACCTCGAAATGCTTGTCATTGATTTTCACACCTTGAAGTCTATAAACTTCCTGAACCTCATTAACAATATATTCCTGAACCCTCATTGGTCCTTTAATTGCAAGAATATCAGCAGGAGTTATTGCACCCTCACAAAGTGGGAACCCAGCTTTTACAAAGTCATTCTCTTGAGCCAAGATTTGTTTTGAAGTTGAAACTAAATAATTCCTTGTTTCACCAGTCTTGCTGGTTATTACAATTTCCCTATTACCTCTTTTCAATTTTTTATTCAACGAAACGACTCCATCGATTTCTGCAACAACTGCAGGGTCTGAAGGGTTTCTTGCTTCAAATAGTTCTGTTACCCTTGGAAGACCTCCCGTGATATCACCAGATTTTCCAAAAGCTCTCGGTATCTTTACTAACGATTGACCTGCTTCAACCTTTTGACCATCTTCAATCATAATATGAGCTCCAACTGGAAGGTCATAAATCTTTAATATCTCGCCAGTAGTTGCATCAAGGATTCTAACAGAAGGATTTTTGCTCTTTTGACGTGATTCGATAATTACTCTATCTTGAAGACCAGTTTGATCATCTGATTCAATTCTAAATGTTGTTCCTTCTATTACACTATCAAATTCAACTTTTCCTGCGACCTCTGTAATTATAACAGCATTATAAGCATCCCATTCAACAAGCAAATCACCTTTTTTAATTTGAGTATTATTTTCGAAGTATAGTTTTGCTCCATATGGAATATTACCAGACATTAGAATTAAGTCTGTTTTTGTGTCTATAATTCTGAATTCAGCTGAACGTCCAATTACTATGTTTAAGTTCTCTTGTTCACTACCCTTCGATTTTACAGATCTCAATTCGTCAATAATTAAAAGACCATCGTATTTTGCGAAAATCTTTGAATTAGTACCGATGTTACCACCTGCAACCCCCCCAACGTGGAATGTACGTAGTGTAAGCTGTGTTCCTGGCTCTCCGATTGATTGAGCTGCAATAACTCCAACTGCTTCTCCCTTTTGAACCATTTTGCCTGAAGCAAGGTTACGTCCATAACATTTTGCACATACTCCTTTTTTAGATTCACAAGTTAGTACAGAACGAATTTCAACTTCTTCAATTGGAGAATCTTCAATCTTTTGACAAATTTCCTCAGTCAATTCATCTCCGGCATAAGCAAGTATTTCTCCAGTTTGAGGATGAATAACATCGTGTTGAGTTACTCTACCAAGTATTCTTTCAAATAGTGTTTGAACAATTTCTTCATTCTTCTTCAATGCTGTTGTTGGAATACCTCTAAGTGTCCCACAATCTTCATCAGAAATTATAACATCTTGAGCAACGTCGACCAAACGACGAGTTAAATAACCAGCATCAGCTGTTTTAAGTGCTGTATCCGCAAGACCCTTACGAGCACCGTGAGTAGAAATAAAATACTCAAGTACTGATAGACCTTCTTTAAAGTTTGAAATAATTGGATTTTCAATAATTTCTCCTCCTGATGAACCTGACTTCTGAGGTTTTGCCATCAGACCTCTCATCCCTGAAAGCTGACGAATCTGTTCCTTAGAACCACGGGCACCTGAGTCAAGCATCATATATACAGAGTTAAAACCTTGTCTATCTACTGCAATCTGCTTCATAACCACGTTAGTCAAATCTCTATTAGTATTTGTCCAAACATCTACAATTTGGTTATATCTTTCATTGTTTGTGATAAGTCCCATTTGGTAATTCATCACAACCTCATCAACTTCTTGGTTAGCTTTGCTTATAAGTATAGATTTTTGTTCAGGAACAATTACATCACTTAAATTAAATGATAAACCTCCCTTAAACGCCATTCTATATCCAAGATTCTTAATATCATCTAAGAATTTTGCTGTTTTTGCAGTCCCACAAACCTTAAGAACACTACCAATAATATCTCTTAAATTTGTTTTCTTCAATTCTTGATTGATATATCCATATTCTTCAGGAACAACCATATTGAACAAAACACGACCAACAGTAGTATCTATTCTTTGAGTCCTAATTTCACTGTTTATAGTATCCTTTCTTCTTAAAGTAATACATGCGTGAAGATCAACCACTCCTTCATTATATGCAATTTGTACTTCTTCAGGAGAATAAAATATCTTACCCTCTCCCTTAACTATTTCTTCTTCAGTACTTCTTTTTGATTTTGTCATATAATAAAGTCCTAAAACCATATCCTGAGAAGGAACAGTAATTGGAGCTCCATTAGCTGGATTAAGAATATTATGAGATGCTAACATTAACATTTGTGCCTCTAGAACTGCTGCATTTCCAAGTGGAACGTGTACAGCCATTTGGTCACCATCAAAGTCAGCATTAAAAGCAGCACAAACTAAAGGGTGAAGTCTAATAGCTTTCCCTTCAACAAGTCTTGGCTGAAAAGCCTGTATACCTAAACGGTGAAGAGTTGGTGCACGGTTTAGCAGTACTGGGTGTCCTTTTAATATATTTTCAAGAATCTCCCAAACAACTGGCTCCCTTCTATCAACAATCTTTTTAGCACTCTTTACTGTCTTTACAATGCCTCTCTCGAGCATCTTCCTAATAATAAATGGTTTGAAAAGCTCTGATGCCATATCCTTAGGTAGTCCACACTCGTGTAACTGAAGTTCTGGTCCTACAACGATTACTGAACGACCAGAATAGTCAACTCTCTTACCTAATAAATTCTGACGGAAACGTCCTTGTTTTCCTTTTAAACTATCGGATAATGATTTAAGTGCACGATTTGATTCAGACTTAACCGAACTTACCTTTCTTGAATTATCGAATAGAGAATCAACAGCTTCTTGTAACATACGTTTTTCATTACGCATAATTACGTCAGGAGCTTTTATTTCGATTAATCTCTTTAAACGATTATTTCGAATAATTACTCTTCTATATAAATCATTTAAATCAGAAGTTGCAAAACGACCTCCATCCAAAGGTACTAAAGGACGAAGCTCTGGCGGGATTACAGGTACTACCTGAACAATCATCCACTCAGGTTTGTTTTCAATTCTGCTCTGGGCATCTCTAAAGGATTCAACAACATTTAATCTTTTTAAAGCTTCAGCTTTACGTTGTTGAGATGTTTCTCTGTTAGCAGTATGTCGTAAATCAAATGATAGTTTATCTAAATCCAATTTGCGAAGCAATTCTATTAATGCCTCAGCTCCCATTTTTGCAATAAACTTATTTGGGTCTTCATCATCCAAATACTTATTATCCTCAGGTAGTGAATCTAGACAATTAAAATATTCTGTTTCATCTAATAAGCTGGATTTTTTAATATTCTCATCAGCTATTATGCCTGGATTTACTACTATGTATTTTTCATAATATATTACCTGCTCTAGTTCCTTGCTTTTTAAACCAATAAGAGATGCTATTTTGTTGGGTAAAGAACGGAAAAACCATATATGTGCAACTGGAACAACAAGTTCAATATGCCCCATTCTCTCTCTTCTAACTTTTTTCTCAGTTACCTCTACACCACAACGGTCGCATATAATCCCTTTATATCTAATTCTTTTATACTTTCCGCAATGACATTCCCAATCCTTTACAGGTCCGAATATTCTTTCACAAAACAAACCGTCTTTCTCTGGTTTATATGTTCTATAGTTTATTGTCTCTGGTTTAACCACCTCTCCTCTTGAACGTTCAAGAATCGATTCTGGTGAAGCCAAACTTATAGTAATTGAATTAAAATTACTATTTGATAAATTTTCTTTCTTTATTGCCATCTTATTTAATGTTGAATTGATTTAAAATATGAACCTTAATTAATCTTTGTTGTCGAATGTTACTTCTAAACCAAGTCCTCTTAGTTCATGTATTAAAACATTAAATGATTCTGGAATTCCCGGAGTCGGCATATTATCACCTTTTACAATTGATTCATAAGCCTTAGCACGTCCAATCACATCATCAGATTTTACAGTTAGAATTTCTTGTAAGATATTTGAAGCTCCAAAGGCTTCTAACGCCCACACTTCCATTTCTCCAAATCTCTGACCTCCAAATTGAGCCTTACCTCCAAGTGGTTGTTGAGTTATTAACGAATATGGTCCTATTGAACGAGCATGCATTTTATCATCAATCATATGATGAAGTTTTAACATATAAATATATCCTACTGTAGCAGGTTGATGGAATCTTTCTCCAGTTTCACCGTCGTATAGATAACATCTTCCATTTTCAGGGAGTTTAGCTTTTCTCATATATTCGTTAATTGGATCTAAGCTTACTCCATCAAAAATTGGTGTGTGGAATCTAAGATTTAATTCTTTTCCAGCCCAACCTAAAACTGTTTCAAATATTTGACCCAAATTCATACGAGATGGTACACCAAGTGGGTTTAATACAATATCAACAGGTTTACCGTTTTCCAAGAAAGGCATATCCTCTTCACGTACAATTTTTGCAACAATACCTTTGTTACCGTGACGTCCTGCCATCTTATCACCAACTTTTAATTTTCTCTTCTTTGCAATATAAATTTTTGCCATCTGAACAATTCCAGAAGGAAGATCGTCTCCAATAGTTGCAGCATAGGATTGTCTTGCAAATGCACCTTGTATTTCTCTTGTTTTAATGTTGTAATTATTCAATAGTTCCTTTACTAATGAATTTGTCTCTTCATCAGTTGTCCAATTGTTAGGATTTACATTTGAATAATCAATAGCTAAAAGCATTTTTTGATTGAACTTTGCTTTTTTAGGGATTAATTCTTCATTGAAATTTGTATAAACTCCTTGAGAAATCTTCCCAGTTAATAGAATGGCAAGCAACTTATCTACTAACTTATTCTTTAAATCCAAAAGTTCTTTTTCGTTAACCTCTTTTAACTCTTTGATAATATCCTTATCTCTTGCTTTTGTCTTCTTATCTTTTATAATTCTTGTAAATAGCTTCTTGCCAATTACAACTCCAGCTACTGAAGGTGGAACCTTCATTGATGCATCTTTAACATCTCCTGCCTTATCTCCAAAGATTGCTCTTAGTAATTTTTCTTCTGGAGTAGGGTCTGATTCGCCTTTCGGAGTAATTTTTCCAACAAGAATATCTCCTTCTTTCACGTAAGCACCGATTCTTACCATTCCATTTTCATCTAAATCTTTTGTCGCCTCAAGACTTACATTAGGGATATCTCTTGTAAGTTCCTCTAAACCTCGTTTAGTTTCTCTTACTTCAGTTATAAACTCTTCAACGTGAACAGATGTAAAGATATCTTCTTTTACTACTTTTTCAGAAATTACTATAGCATCCTCATAATTATAACCCTTCCAAGGCATGAATGCAACTTGAAGATTTCTTCCTAGGGCTAAAACTCCGTCTTTAGTAGCATATCCTTCACTTAAGACCTGACCTTTTTTGACATTATCCCCTTTCTTTACGATAGGTCTTAGATTAATTGATGTACTTTGATTAGTTCTTTGGAATTTAGTAAAATAATATGTCTTTGTATCTTCATCAAAGCTAACAGCTCTGTTTCTTTTATCTCTAGATTTTGAGTAATTAATTACTACTTTTTCTGCATCTGCATATTCAACCTTTCCATCTCCTTCAGCGTGAATCAATACTCTTGAATCAGCAGCAACATAAGGTTCAATTCCTGTTCCTACAATAGGAATTTCAGGATTTAATAATGGAACAGCTTGACGCATCATATTTGAACCCATTAATGCACGGTTCGCATCATCATGCTCAAGAAAAGGAATAAGTGAGGCTGCAATTGAAGCAATTTGGTTCGAAGCAACGTCCATTAAATCAACCTGATCTGGGCTAACTATTGGAAAATCTGCCATCAAACGAGTTTTAACTCTTTCATCAATAATATTACCATCTTTAGAAATCTTTGTTGAAGACTGAGCAACAACCATATCCTCTTCTTCCTCAGCAGTCATATAAATCGGCTCTTGGTCATTTAAAACCTTGCCATTTTCAACCTTATAATAAGGAGTTTCAATAAAACCTAGATGATTTATCTTTGCAAATACACATAATGATGAAATAAGACCAATGTTTGGCCCCTCAGGAGTTTCTATTGTACATAAACGACCATAATGTGTATAGTGAACGTCACGAACTTCAAAACCAGCTCTTTCTCTTGATAAACCTCCAGGTCCTAAAGCAGAAATACGTCTTTTGTGAGTTAACTCTGCTAATGGATTGGTTTGATCCATAAATTGAGACAATTGATTTGTACCAAAGAATGAATTAATTACAGAAGAAAGTGTTTTAGCATTAATTAAATCAGTAGGAGTAAATACTTCGTTGTCTCTAACATTCATTCTCTCACGAATAGTTCTAGACATTCTTGCTAAACCTACTCCAAACTGAGCATATAATTGTTCTCCAACAGTTCTAATACGACGATTACTCAAGTGGTCAATATCATCAACCTCAGTCTTTGAATTAATCAACTCAATTAAATGCTTAATTATAGATATAATATCTAATTGAGTTAATACCTTTGTCTCATTGGATACATCTAAATTAAGTTTTTTATTTATTTTATATCGACCCACATCACCTAAATCGTATCTTTTATCTGAGAAGAATAATTTTTCAATAATTCCTCTTGCAGTCTCTTCATCAGGTGGTTCAGCACTTCTTAATTGCCTATATATAAATTCAACAGCCTCCTTGGCATTATTAGCTGTATCCTTTTGTAATGTATTAAATATTATTGAAAAATCACTTGAAGAAGTATCATTAGTATGTAATAATACTGTATCAATATCTGAATCTAATATTAAATCAATATTTTCTTCAGTTAAATCTTGCTCTCTCTCAATTATAACTTCAGTTCTATTCAAAGATACTACTTCTCCAGTATCTTCATCAACGAAATCTTCTAACCAGCTTCTAACTACTCTTGCAGCCAACCTCCTACCAATACATTTTTTTAAATTGGTTTTAGTTACTTTTACTTCTTCAGCCAGATTAAAAATCTCTAAAATATCTTTATCTGTTTCGTATCCAATTGCTCTTAAAAGGGTTGTGATAGGTAGTTTCTTCTTCCTATCAATATAAGCATACATTACATTATTAATGTCAGTTGTAAATTCCATCCAAGAACCCTTGAAAGGTATAATTCTTGCTGAATACAACTGCATACCATTTGCATGTTTACTTGTCCCAAAGAATACTCCAGGAGAACGGTGTAGCTGAGATACAACAACTCTTTCTGCTCCATTTATAACAAAAGTACCTTTTGGGGTCATATATGGAATCATCCCCAAATAAACATCTTGGATAACTGTTTCGAAATCTTCGTGTTCTTTGTCATTACATGAAAGTTTTAATTTTGCTTTCAAAGGAACACTAAATGTTAATCCTCTCTCAATACATTCTTCTATAGAATAACGAGGAGGGTCAATAAAATATTCGAGAAATTCTAATACGAAAATATTTCTCGCATCTGTTATAGGAAAATTCTCAGAAAAAACTTTAAACAGTCCTTCATTTACTCGATTATCTGAATTTGTTTCAAGTTGAAAAAAATCTTGAAACGATTTTAATTGAATATCTAAAAAATCTGGATATTCAAAATGTTTTACAGTTGCAAAACTTACTAATGTTGGATTTAATTGTGCCAAGGTATAAAATTTTAAATTAAGAATATAATCGATACAAACACAAACAAGGAATAGGTATTCTTAAATTAGAATACCCTATCCCTATATAAATTTTGTAAAGAAGCGTCTTACTTTATTTCAACTTTAGCACCAGCTTCTTCTAATTGTGTTTTTAAAGCCTCAGCTTCATCTTTTGAAACTCCTTCTTTAAGTGGCTTTGGAGCAGCATCAACTAATTCTTTAGCTTCTTTTAATCCAAGACTACAAAGGTCTTTAACTAATTTTACTACGTTTAACTTTGAAGCTCCTGCTTCTGTAAGAATTACATCAAATGATGTTTTTTCTTCAACAGCTTCTGCTGTTGCTGCTGGACCTGCTGCTACTGCTACTGCTGCTGCTGCTGGTTCAATACCATATTCTTCTTTTAAAATATCAGCTAATTCTTTTACTTCCTTAACTGTTAGATTAACTAATTGTTCTGCGAACGCTTTTAAATCTGCCATTTTATTTTATTATTAAATGTTTGACAATAATTATATTATTTCTTATTCGGCTTTTTCCGATAATGTTTTTAATACGCCTGATAATGTATTACCACCTGACTGTAATGCTCCAATAACATTCTTAGCTGGAGAGAGTAATGCTGCAATAACATCTGCAACAAGTTCATTTTTAGATTTTATTGTTAATAATGCATCTAAATGATGTTCTCCTACATAGAATGATTCCTCTACATAAGCAGCTTTTAATACGGGTTTAGGACTTGAAGCTCTAAATTCCTTAATTAACTTTGCTGGTAAATTATTTACGTTTGAAAGCATAATCGAAGTAGAACCGTTAAGAGCAGGAAATAGTTCCGAATAGTCTATTCCTGAATTTTCCATTGCTTTTCTAAGCAATGTATTCTTAACGACCATAAGTTTAACCTCTCTTCTAAAACATAGTCTTCTAAGTTTAGCTGTATTAACAGAGTTTAATCCTTCTATATCTACTAAGTAAATATATGGAAATTTAGAGATTTCTGTTCCGATAGATTCGATTAACTGGCCTTTATCTTCTTTTCTCATATTACTTTAAGTTTTCCTTGAAGATTTATTTACTTATGGACTTAGGGTCAATCTTTACTCCAGGACTCATTGTAGAAGAAATTGTAACACTCTTCACATAAGTACCCTTTGCTGCAGAAGGTTTAAGTTTCAAAATAGTATTAAGTACTTCATTAGCATTATCAACTATCTTTCCATTTTCGAAAGATACCCTTGCAACACTTGTATGAATAATACCATATTTATCTACTTTAAAATCTATTTTACCCGCTTTAACCTCTTGGACTGCTTTACCGACTTCCATTGTAACTGTACCTGTCTTAGGATTAGGCATTAGACCTCTAGGACCTAATATTTTACCTAATGCACCTATTTTTGGCATTACACTTGGCATTGTAATAATTACATCGATATCCGTCCAACCGCCTTTGATTTTGTCTAGATATTCATCTAATCCAAAATAATCGGCTCCGGCTGCTTTAGCTTCTTCTTCTTTATCAGGAGTACAAAGTACTAAAACTCTTTTGGTTTTACCTGTTCCGTGCGGTAATGTCACAATACCTCTTACCATTTGATTTGCTTTACGTGGATCTACGCCCAAACGCACATCGATATCAACCGATGCATCAAACTTAGTATAAGTGATTTCCTTTACGATTTTAACAGCGTCTTCCAAAGAGTAAAACTTTGCAAAATCTGCTTTTGCTAAAGACTCTTTTTGTTTTTTCGATAATTTTGCCATTTGCTGTAAAATTCAAATTATTAATTGTTAAAGATTATTCTTTAACTGTGATTCCCATGCTTCTTGCTGTTCCTTTAACAATACTCATTGCTGATTCAATTGTAAAACAATTTAAATCGACCATTTTTGCCTCAGCAATTGTTTGTACTTGCTCAAGAGTAATTGCAGCTACTTTAGTTCTATTAGGTTCTGCAGAACCAGATTTCAACTTAGCAACTTCTTTCAACTGAACAGCTACAGGTGGGGTTTTAACTACGAAATCAAAAGATTTATCTGCATAAACAGTTATAATTACAGGTACTACCTTACCAGCTTGGTCTTGAGTACGTGCATTAAACTGCTTACAAAACTCCATGATATTAACACCCTTTGCACCTAACGCAGGTCCAACAGGTGGTGATGGATTTGCAGCTCCTCCTTTAATTTGTAATTTTATTAATCCTGCAACTTGTTTTGCCATGTTTCTGACTTGTGCTTTAAGATTATTAAAAATAATTAACTATGATTACTCCTTTTCAACTTGTACGTAAGATAATTCCACTGGAGTTCTTCTGCCAAATATCTTAACAGTAACTTTTAGTTTCTTTTTCTCATCGTTAATTTCTTCAACAGTAGCAGAGAAATTACTAAAAGGTCCATCAACAATTTTTACTGATTCACCAATAATAAATGGATCTGAAAATTCTTGTTTTTGACCTACCATTTCATCAACCTGTCCTAATATACGGTTAACCTCATGTTCTTGAATTGGAACAGGTGCCCCGTTTTTCTCAGATAAAAAGTCAATTATATGAGTAACACTCTTAATTATATGAGCTATTTCTCCTTCTAAATTAGCTTCTACCAAAACGTAACCAGGAAAGATATTTCTTTCTTTAGAAACTCTTTTCCCATTACGAACAGAATAAACTTTTTCAGTAGGAATTAAAACCTGAGAGATGTTGTTTTGTAAGCCTAACCTTGCAATTTCATTTTCTAAATATTCTTTAGCTTTTTTTTCTTTGCCGGCTATAGCTCTTAAAACATACCATTTCATTGATTGCTCGCTCATACTATTGTAGAAAATTGAAGTAATGTAATCATTTAAAAATAAAAAATGATATATATCTCTGACATTATATGTCCTTGGGAAGCAAGATATATATACAAAATAAATTATGCCATCATACTATAAAGGTAACCAAGTACGCCTTTCCACATTAATGTTGGATGAACTCCTGAAACTATGTCCATGAAAAAAATTATCATAGCAATAATAAGAGAAGCAACAAAAACAACAATGGTACTATTATTTAACTCAGACATTGTAGGCCATGAAACCTTATGCATTAGTTCATCATAGCTTTCTTTTACGTAATTAGTTATCTTTGACATTACTACTTATTTTTTTATTTTTATTGCAGGGGCAGAGAGATTCGAACTCCCATCAACGGTTTTGGAGACCGCTATTCTGCCATTGAACTATGCCCCTAATATAATAGTAGAGAGAAGTCTCTCTACTATTATATTAATTATATTCGTTTATTCTAATTAATCAAGAATTTCAGTTACCTGACCAGCACCAACTGTTCTTCCTCCTTCGCGGATTGCGAATTTTAGGTTAACATTTAATGCAATTTCTGCAATTAGATTAACAGTTATTTCTAAGTTATCTCCTGGCATTACCATTTCAACTCCTTCTGGAAGAGATATCTCACCTGTTACGTCAGTTGTTCTGAAGTAAAATTGAGGACGATATTTGTTGTGGAATGGAGTATGACGACCACCTTCTTCTTTCTTTAAGATAACAACAGAAGCTTTGAATTTCTTGTGAGGTTTTACTGAACCAGGTTTAGCAATAACCATACCACGACGAATTTCTTCTTTATCAATACCACGAAGTAATAAACCTACGTTATCACCTGCTTCACCTCTATCTAATATCTTACGGAACATTTCTACTCCAGTAACAACAGATTTAAGTTTTTCAGCACCCATACCGATAATATCTACTGGATCACTTGAGTTGATAACTCCAGTTTCAATACGACCTGTTGCTACAGTACCACGACCTGTAATAGAGAATACGTCTTCAATAGGCATTAAGAAATCTTTATCAACATCTCTTGTTGGAAGAGGAATCCATGCATCAACTGCATCCATTAATTCCATAATCTTATCAACCCATGTTGGCTCATTATTCAATCCACCTAATGCAGATCCACGAATGATTGGTGTATTATCTCCGTCGAATGAGTAGAATGATAATAAATCACGCACTTCCATTTCAACTAAGTCTAATAACTCAGCGTCATCAACTAAGTCAACCTTATTCATAAATACTACAAGACGAGGAACACCTACCTGACGAGCCAAAAGAATATGCTCTCTTGTTTGAGGCATTGGACCGTCTGTTGCAGCAACAACGATAATAGCACCGTCCATTTGAGCTGCACCAGTAACCATATTCTTCACGTAGTCAGCGTGACCTGGACAGTCAACGTGTGCATAGTGACGAGATGCAGTTTGATACTCAACGTGAGCAGTATTGATTGTTATACCTCTTTCTTTTTCTTCTGGAGCTGAGTCGATTGAATCGAAAGACTTAACTTCAGATAAACCTTTAGATGCTAAAACTGATGTAATAGCAGCTGTCAAAGTTGTTTTACCGTGGTCAACGTGACCGATTGTACCGATATTTACGTGCGGTTTGGAACGGTCGAATTTTTCTTTAGCCATAATAATTGACGTATTAATTTATTAAACTTTTATTTCTTATATATATATTTTCTCAGAAAGAAAGAGCCATTGACGAGACTTGAACTCGTGACCCCTTCCTTACCAAGGAAGTACTCTACCACTGAGCTACAACGGCATATCACGCCAATAAGAACGAGTTGGAAACTCCAACCCGCTCTTAAATAGACTTGAGCGGAAGACGGGGCTCGAACCCGCCACCTATAGCTTGGAAGGCTATCGCTCTACCAAATGAGCTACTTCCGCCTGATATTTGTTTTGTCAATATTCATTATTCGAGATCCCAATAATAAACATTTAATGTGGGAAGGGCTGGATTCGAACCAGCGAAGGCGTCGCCAACAGATTTACAGTCTGCCCCATTTAGCCACTCTGGAACCTTCCCATTTTTTTGAGCCGATGGAGGGATTCGAACCCCCGACCAGCTGATTACAAATCAGCTGCTCTGGCCAACTGAGCTACATCGGCATTCCCATTATTTCTTCAAAAGGGATTGCAAAATTAGAAACATTTTTTGTAATGACCAAATTCTTTATAAAAAAAACTAATCTTTTTCATTAATCGGTCATCTATCAACACTTCAAAGAACTTTCCCCATTTCTAAAAGAGAGTGCAAAGATATAAACTAAAAACCATTCAGCCTAATTTTTTTATAAAAAAACTACTTCAAAAAGAAACAAGTTATAGCTTATATCATGATTTTGAACACATCGGACTTATGAAATAAGGAATAATTATTGATTCAATTCAAATCTAATTTCTTTCATAGAAGCTATTATTTTATTATTATCTTTAGTAATTAATATAAGATGTCCGTATTCATTTACATCAATAATTTTAGCGATTATTCTTTTTCCCATATAGTAATAGGGTTTATCAATGTTAAAGAACAATAATTTACTCATATACTCTTTTACCAATATATTCATATTCTTAGCCATTTCATATCTTAAACGAATATACATAAGTATATCTTCCAACTCTTTTTCAATTTCATAATCATTTCCCGTTTCAAGCTTTAATGAAGTCGGATTTGGGGCTAAACAAAAATAGGTTTGATTAATATTAATACCTATCCCACAAATAGAATTTGAAAAAATGTCTCCACAGATAGAATTTTGAATAAGGATTCCACAAATCTTATTATTACCTATATATATATCATTAGGCCATTTAATACATGCGTTTTCTGTAAACTGTTTTAAATAATCACAAATCCCTAAAGATATTATTTGTGTAATTAAAAATTGCTGAGACGGTTTTAAAAATGTAGGTTTAATTAAAATAGAAAATGTCAAGTTCTTATCTTTTTGTGTTTCCCATTGATTATCTCCTTGTCCTCTACCTTTAGTTTGATTTTTTGTTGCAATTACTGTCCAATCTGGTAAATGTTCAAAATTCATAGAATTCAAATATGATTGTGTTGAATCTAACTCAGATTGCCATATTATATTAAATATCTTACCCATTACATTTACTTTTTATACAATAATTATAATGCAAAATTAAGAATTAATTCTCTTATAAGTGTATAGGGCACTTTTTGATTCGAATAATTATTTGTAATTTTGCAAGCCAAAAAATAAAAAAATGTTAGATAAATTAGAAGCCATACACCTTAGATATCTTGATATAGAGCAACAAATGAATCAACCAGATATTATGTCTGATATGAAGTTTTTTGTAAAGCTTAGCAAGGATTATAAAGATCTTCAACCAATTATCAATGCATATAAGGAATATAAAAACATTATTAATAATATTGATAATGCCAAACATGTTCTAAATACAGAAAAGGATGAAGATTTTAGAGAGATGGCTAAGGAGGAACTTTCAACACTTGTTGAGAGCAAGGAAAAGATGGAGGAAGATATTAGATTAATGCTTATTCCTTCGGATCCTCAAGATGGTAAGAATGCCGTTGTGGAAATTAGAGCTGGAGCTGGTGGAGATGAGGCAAGTATTTTTGCAGGCGATTTATTCAGAATGTATACAAAATATATTGAAACCAAGGGTTGGAAAATTGAGTTAGTTGATACTACTGAAGGAACTGCTGGAGGATTTAAAGAAATTGTTTTTAATGTTACTGGAGAGAATGTTTATGGACAATTAAAATATGAATCAGGAGTTCATCGTGTTCAAAGAGTTCCTCAAACCGAAACTCAAGGGAGGGTACATACCTCAGCAGCATCGGTAGTAGTATTACCAGAGGCAGAAGAGTTTGATGTTGAATTAAAAACATCCGATATTAGAAAGGATACATTTTGTTCTTCAGGTCCTGGAGGGCAGTCTGTAAATACTACCTATTCTGCAATTCGTCTAACACATATACCTACAGGTATTGTAGTTTCTTGTCAGGATCAAAAATCTCAAATAAAGAATCTTGAAAAGGCAATGGTAGTTTTGAGAACAAGGTTATTTGAATTGGAATACAATAAGTATCTTGAAGAAATGTCTTCGAAAAGGAAGACTATGGTTTCCACAGGAGACCGTTCTGCTAAGATTAGAACCTACAACTATCCTCAATCCAGAGTTACAGACCATAGAATAAACTATACAATGTATAACCTATCTGTATTTATGGATGGAGATTTACAAGATGTATTAGACGCCTTACAATTAGCTGAAAACGCAGAAAGACTTAAAGAAGCAATAGGTTAATAAAGCATATATTCTTAAGCAATAATAAAAGTTTTCATGCGTTAATCCTATTATCAAATAAGGAATTAATACGTATGAAAACTTTTTTATTAAGGAAAAACCAATTTATATCAAGGAAAAATTTCTTTTTCCTTACTCTATTTATCTTTTTATTTAGTTTAAATTCCCAAGCCCAATTTCCCAATGTACCAATAGGACAATGGAGGGATCACCTTTCATATTATAAAACTCAGAAAATTGCTAAAGTAGAGAATAGAATACTTGTATCTGCTGGTAGTGCTATGTTTTTCTACGACAAGGACGATAATTCCATGGAAAGGTTTTCAAAGGTAAATGGACTCACAGATGCAGGAATATTAACCTTGGCATATGACGAGGAATCTAAGTGTATTGTCGTGGGTTACGAAAACTCAAATATTGATATTATATATAATGATAAGGTATATAATATCCCTGATATAAAAATAAGGTCAATCGAAGGGAGTAAGCTTATTAATAATATAAGATTCCATAATAAAAAGGCTTATCTTTCCTGTGGGTTTGGAATAGTTGTTTTGGATTTGACAAGAAAAGAGATTTATGATACATATTATATTGGGAAAAATAGCGCAAAGATAAATGTAAACAGCGTAGAGATATTCAATGATACTATCTATGCTGCCACAGCTCAAGGACTACTAAGAGCACCATTCAATTCTAATGCTTTAGTTGCAAGCGAAACATGGACTTTGGATAATAATGCTCCAGGAGGATCTGCAAGAGAAGCTCAAGAAATTATTCATCTTTTTAAGTATATTGACAAATTAGTATTAGGTATAAAAGAGACTAAGCACAATATAACCTCTATTAGTTTATATGAGAAAAAGAGTGATTTTTGGAAGCCGTTACTAAGAAATAGAAATATTTATTGGGTAAGACCTATGGGAGATAAATTAGTCTATAAGACATGGATTGATATTGGAGAGGGGGTTATTGTTTTAGATAGCAATATGCAAGTAGAAAAATACTTTGATATCAATTGGAATAAACTATACAACTATTATGATAATTCAAATATTGTTACTCTTGAGGTTGGAGATGCATTAATAGATGGAAATGATATTTGGTTTGCCCATCTAAGAGAAGGAGGATTAATTAGTGTAAAGAATTATATGTCAAACAATATAGCAAGACCAATCCATCCTAATGGACCTCTTGCAAATGATGTTTACTCCATAAAAACCTCTAAAGAAGGAATGGTATACGTATCCCCTGGAGGGAGAAATATTCAAAACGCACCTCGAGGTATTGGTGCAAACATTTATTCATTTAATGGTTATTATTGGGATTGTACTCTTAACTTTAAAGACCAAGATACATTAAGAGATATAGTTAGCGTTACAATTCATCCCAACGACCCTACAAAGCTAATGGCTTCATCGTGGTGGAATGGTGTGATAGAAAGCAAGGATAATAAGTTCGTTAAGGTATATAACTATGAAACAACTAATGGGGTACTTCAAGCTCCGAGATATGGTTATAGAATTGCTGGAGCTGAATACGATGAATCTGGAAATTTAATTATTGCCAATTCTCTATCCAATACAGGTCTTTGTTATCTTAGTTATAAAGGGGTTTGGGGAGGTTTTGATACATATTCATATATTGGGAATGATGAAATTCTGGGTTTAATGCTTGATAGGTTTAACCATGGGAATTACTATAAGTTTATTTGGACTAAAACCAATAAGATACTTGCTTTCGATAATAAGGGGAATACTGTTATAATAGATCCAAATAATGGAGCAAGAGATAATTCAAATGATGTAAATTGTATGGTTCAGGACCATGAGGGAGAGATTTGGATAGGGACAGATAAGGGCATAAAGGTGATTTACTCATTAGATAATCTATTTGATAAGGATAATCTTGGGAAATCTATGGTAACTTGTAATAATATTATATATCAAGAAAATGGAATTGCACAATATCTACTGAATTTTGAGAATATCAATACTATTATGGTAGATGGAGGAAATAGGAAATGGATAGGAACCGAGAGAAATGGAATCTTTGTTTACTCGCCTAATGGAGACAAACAATTATATCATTTTACAGCTGAAAACAGTCCACTTATTTCTAATAGGGTTGTAACCATTGCTCAAGAACCTAAAAGCGGTGAAGTATATATTGGGACTGACCGCGGAATAGTATCTTATAAGGCTGAGAGTATTGAAGGGAAAGAAGAGGCTGGAGAATTAGTTGCATATCCTAACCCTGTACTTCCTGACTATAATGGAATAATTGCTATAAAGGGATTTGTTAAAGACTCCGATGTTAGGATCACTGATGTGAATGGTAACTCTGTTGCTCATATTAAAGCTATTGGAGGACAGGCTATTTGGAATGGGAAAAACTTCAATGGTCAAAAGGTTGGTTCTGGAGTTTACCTAATCTTTGGTTCTGCCTTAGAGGGGAAAGAAAATTCGTCGGGAAAAATTCTCTTTATTAGATAATCGCATAAAATGATTTTCAAGACCAGGGGGATAGTCCTTTCAAGGTTAAATTATTCTGAATCCAGCCTTATAGTAAAAATAATTACAGAAGAGTTTGGACTAAAGACTTATATTATTAAAGGAGGAAGAAAACCTGGTGCAAAGATTCCTATAAGCATGTTCCAACCACTCCAAATTCTTGAATTAGAAGTTTATAACAACAGCAAGAAAGAAATAAACAATATTGCCGAAGTCAGGATTTATAGAGATACTACCCGGATTCAAACAGATATAATTAAATCTACTATTGCAATCTTCCTTACTGAGATAATCTCACTTAGCATTAGAGAAGAGGAAAAAAACCTTATGGTTTATTCCTTTTTGGAAAACAGAATCCTAAGTCTATCTTCATTGGAGGATAATTATTCGACCTTTCACTTAGAGTTTTTAATTGGTTTCTCAGAATATCTTGGGTTCTTCCCTTTAAACGATTACTCTTCTCATAATTTATTTTTCAATCTCGAAAGAGGGAGCTTTACAACCTATCCAAGCGTTGAAGACAACTATGTTTCTGTGGAGGAATCTTATCTTTTTTCTCAATTCCTCAGTTTATATAATGGATATGAGAAAATCGACAAAAATATGTTCTCAAAAACTAAAAGAGATATTATTTTCGATATTCTTTTGCGTTTCTATCGCCTCCAAATAATCGATTTCCATAAAATCAAATCCCCAGTTATCCTGAAAACCATCCTTCATTAGGCTTTTTCGTCAACTTTAAGGACTTTTTCAACGGAAAAAGGAGGTGGTTTAATCGGGTTTTAATTGATTTATATATTCTTTTTCCAATATCTTTGCAAAAAAAATAAAACAGATATAAAATAAAACGCCTTATGAATAACAAAAAACAAAGGAAATGCAGTTATAGTTTTGGACTCCTAATTGGATTATTACTTATCGCAGGTGGATTAGTCTACCTTTTACGCAGTCTTGGATTAATAGATGAAGGACTTATTGATATACTTATAAGCTTCCCTACTCTATTATTAATTATCTCTACTTATTGGTTAATCAGAAGACATTTCTTTTGGGGATTAATAGGTTTTATTATTTCTATAATTCTGCTTATTCCAAAAATCTCCACTCATTATCCTGAACTTATCAATATCTCATATAATCAAATTGCCTTAGAAAACGCTATTATCCCTGCTCTTTGCATATTTCTTGGGATAATAATTATATCTAAAATCCTTAGCAATAAGAATAAGAAGAGATGGGGTAAGGATGATGAGATTATAGAGAAATGGAAGAATGGAGATGGCTTTCAAAACCTTTTTTCTGGCAAGGATACAATATTTGGAAGCTCAAAGAATATTGTTTTATCCCCAATTTTCGAGGGAACAATAATCAATACTATATTTGGAGGCTCTGTATTAGATCTTAGAAAGACTGATATCAAAGAAGGAGAGACTATTGTTGAAGTAAATGTAATTTTTGGTGGAGTAGAAATATATGTTCCTTCCAATTGGGAGATAGTAATCAATACAAGCAATATACTTGGAGGAACTGAAGACGGCAGAATTTATACAGAAATCAAACCCGACTCTACAAAAAAACTATTAATCAATGGTTCCTGCATATTCGGAGGAATTGAAATCAAGAACTAATGTTTAGATTTAATAAACAATCCTTTATTCTATTGGGTTTTCTTTTACTTTGGTCTGCATTAGTTAGCTTACTGATTTGGATATATGTAAAAGTAAACCCAATGGTAATTTTCTCCTTAACAATTCTAAGCTTTGGCATTTTCGGTCTAATTCTATTTAAACTTAATTCAATGTTTAACTTCAAAAATGAGTTGGAAGAGGAAGAGTTAATTGAAGAAGGGGACATTAGCCAAGAGATTGAGGAAGATGAGAATAGAGAGGAATCAATTGAGCGAATTAGTATTAAGACTGGTTCAAGACTTGATGTAATTAATATTGCTGATATAATGTTTATTCAAGCAAATGGGGACTATGTTTCGATTTATGCAAAGGATAATGTTTACTTAAAAGAGCAGAGAATGAAGTATTACCAGGAGAAACTACCCAAAGATAAGTTCATGCGTATTCATAGAAGCTATATAGTAAATATCGAATTTATCAATAGCATAGAGAACTATAAGAAAAACCAGTTTGTAATTACTCTAAAGAATGAACATCAAATCAAAGCAAGTCAAACTGGCTATAAATTATTGAAAGACACGCTTGGATTATAGTTGACTCTCTATGATTTAAACCTCTTTTCCCTGTAAGGGAACTCTCTTGCTAACTCTCCAGAATAATAGAAATCAAATCCTATTGCACCAAAGGTATAAACCTTATCATCAACAGTTATATGAGAACCTCCACACTCAGGATTAGGACTTGGTTTTGATTGAGCAAAACCTATATTAAATAAGGTAAAGAGAATCTCTGGACGATTAGAAATATCATATCTTGCCCTCTCCCATTGCTTCTTGGTTTGGTGGAGAATACAACCTGTATATATGTATGAATAAAAATGATTCTTATAATCCACAAGCCTGTTAATCCTCTCCTCTTCTATATTTTGAGTCTTGAAATTAAGAATATTCTCATACTCCTTTCCCATATAAAAAGGAGATTGAGGATTTTTTAAATTAGACTCAACTTCCATAGCAGTAAAGTCCTTAATCCCATTAACTCCTAATGAGAACTGACTTTGAACGCTAAGAACCTTAACCGGACCAAGATATTTCTTAAACATCTCCCTTTTAGAATTGAAAAGCCTTATCTGTTCCCCTACAAGACAGCTAACTATCATTCTTGGCTCGACCCCAGTAATCTCTGCTGCACTATCTATTAAATGTTTATCCTTTAGAATAGCTACCTTCAACGCTTCCCACTCTTGGGTATTCATCCATTCAATAGCATTTTCCATCTTAGCCTTAGTATCCATTCCACCTATCAAACTCTTGCTCTTAGCAATAAAATCAAAATACTCTTTTTCATCCTGCAAGGAAACCTCGGTAGCTTTAATCAATTGGGGAAGATTACCAAAACCTTGAGAATTGCTAACAGCATCTAAGATAAGCTTAGCATTCTTAGGATAATATCTCGAAATAGCAGCTAAACGAATAAAGCTCTCACTGATTTCTTTCTCATCAATTATCTCATTATTCCCCTTCTCAACTTTTATCTTAGAAACCTCCGCAAGGTAACGATTATTTTTATCTATAGAACCTGAGTTTTTAGTAAAGCCTAATTGGTAGAAAGCCCAAGCTCCAATAATCAAAAACCCAGCAATTGCAAACCCATAAAGAGCCACATTATAAATAAGTTTCAGAATAGATTTTTTATCTTTCAAATTAACAGAAAGTCTTTTCATTTCATTAATTTTTTCAGCGTGCAAAAGTATATAATACTTTCCACATAATCAAATCCAAACAAAGATATTATCAAAAATAATGGCTCACATTAATTTTTTGGGTACTAAGCGAAAAGTTTATACATTCTGAATAGGAAGAAGTAAGTATTAGTAAACCCTATTAGATTAGCTCTAAAGTTTGATTTTAGAATTGAATGACTCTGCATTTGCATTTGTGGTTCTGTCCAATTAGTTGCTTTCTTGCCATTCCTGTTTTTATGAGTTAGTGTTTATGCTCTAAACACGTGATGCTTATGCCTGAGGATTAGCTCCACAGGTGCAAACTCATCCTCCTTATACCATAAAGACACGCTCTCCAGACCATGAGGAGCGTGCCTTCAGACCCTCAACACTTGCTCTTTAGAGCATAACCATTGGGTAATATATTTATTTCTTCTAATTCTACTTGAATGACCATTGTTTGTGTGGATATTTCTCCTAATTCCTCAACATTTGTTATATTAAAATGCCCAAGTAATCCCTCAAGTATAAAATAACCGATTAGTGCTTTTCCCAATTCTCTTTTTTTATGCAGAAATAACACTAGTCCCCAAATATTTCATCTGAGCCAAAATAATTCTATTGATTATATAAAAACAAAGAGCCACCAATTTGGCAGCTCTTAATTACATAATACAGTTTATTCTTATTTACTTATGAGAGATACTGTCCCCAAACTTAGATTAGTTCCTCCACTAATACTAACAATAGTATCTTTTATAATTGTGTTAGTAATAATATCTCTGAACTCAAGGCTATATATTCCTGAATAAAGTCCATGAATTCTGAAATAATTATTCAAAAGTGGGTCAGAAAGAGTTGAAACAGTATCATTCCCATTTACAACAAAAACATTCATCATCAAGTTTTCTGGAAAAATATTGCCATCAATATATGAGGTATTTTGAACTATATAAGCTCTAAGTACAGGTTTTAGAGAATACTCTCCATTACCTTGTTCTACAATAGAACGGTCAGCATCAAAATCAACCATAACTGAATATCCACTATTTGTCGAAATACTTTGATGAATATTAATTTTCAAACCAGAAGTTGCAGCACTTGGAGTTTCAAGATTCTTTATAGTACCATCTTCCAACTTGATTGTATTATTTGTACCAAGAACTAATCTCATTTGGTTAATTCTTGTTCCTTCATCAAGTTTGATATTTGCCAATAAAGTGTCTAAACCATTTGTAAGATCTAATAAATTATAAACAGATGGAGTAACAGGTATCTTAACCCAATTCTCTCCTGAAACAGAATAATAAACATCAACGATTTCGATATTTACTTCTTGGAAATTTTGAGACGAAGGTGCGTCAGTTAATAAAAACTTCACATCCATTTGCTTTGGTGAGTCATCATCCTGACAAGCAAAAATTGTAAATACTAATAATACTGCTAATAAAATTTTTAGTGTTTTCATACTTTAGTTTTCTTTTAATGTTAATATCAAAAATAACGAATCTAAATATTATTTTATTGCATTAGGATGATTTGTTAGGCTTAAACAATATAACTTACTTACTCATTTTCTTCATAATAATATGAATAGTCAATACCTTTCATATACATCTCACGACTATTGATTTCATCAGTTAATGCAATTCTCAATAAACTCTTAAGCAAAGAACTATCTGTTGAACACTTAACCATTGCATTCATATAATCGTTTTTACTTATCTTACTCCAATCAACACAAAGCTTAAGCATATGCTTTTGTTTTACTCTCCCCACCAATAGTTTCATCGCTATAAGTAAACCATTCAATAAATCTATTTGCTTTTGTACCAGGAAACTGTTTACCTAAAGAAATAATACCATTATAATCAAGCATATCAGTTAAATATCTTTTTCCATCGTTAGCAAAAAGTTTCAGTTGGTTAGTAACACTAACCAACTCATTATCCTCTTTTTTAAGTTTTGTTTTAAGATATTTCCAATAGTTACGTGTCTTATTATAGTCGTCTTGATCTGTTAGAACAGCAACAATATCCAAAACAGAAAACCACCATTTAGAATTCTCATCATCCCAAACAGCACGCACCTCCCTATCATCAAAGAAACGAATAGATATCTTAGAATTATCTTTCATACTTCTCTGTTTTTATTAATCAACTCATTAAACTCTGATTTCAATTTACTGTAAACCTCAAGGTCTGTATAAATACCACCTGACAATAACTCCCCTTCTCTTTCAATTCCCTCAAAAACAAAACCCAAACGCTTTGGAACATTCTTACTCGGAATATTTCCCACAGCACATTTAATCTGAATCCTATTAATCTCCAATTCCCTAAAAGCAAACTCACAAAGTTTATTAACCGATTTAGTAATTACCCCTTTCCCTTGAAACTCCTCCTTCAACCAATAACCAATCTCCGTCTTTTTATTAGCACAATCAGTATCCTTTAGCCCAATCAAACCAACAAACTCACTAAAAAGATGAATAACAAAAACAAAATCCAATTTCTCTAAAGGTGCATTAACAATAGACTCAATATACTTCTCAGTATCCGAAATCTCTTTGGTAAATTCAACAAAAGGCAACCACCTACCCAAATAATCCCTTTGAGAATCAATAGCCCCAAAAACATCCAAAGCATCCGAAACCTCAACACTCCTCAAACAAATATCCTTATCAACGTCTAAAATCATAAGCAAAACAATAAAAAAGTATTTACTAATAAATCAATTCAAATAGAATAATCACAACTGCAAAAATAAACGATAATTACAAATAAACCTCATCAAAAACATAAATATTAAAATATACAAAAAAAGAATAAGAGTTCACGGGCTGTTGATAATAGTGTAGAGAGTAAAAACAATGAGAGTTTATGGGTCGCTGATAATAGTGCGGAAGGCATAAACAATGAGAGTTTAGGGTGTGCAGATAATAGTCAGCAGGGCATAAACAATGGGAGATTAGGGTGTGCTGATAATAGTCAGCAGGACGTAAACAATGGGAGATTTTAGAATGCTGATAACTATCAATATTCCAAAATCACAAAGAGAATAGCCGCAGAGAGTAATTCCTCAGCCACCAGCAATAGGAGATTAGCTTATAAACTCTTTGTCAGTAGAGTGCAAACTCTTATTCATTGGAAACAGAGTTATTAAGATATTAGAAAAACACCAAGACCTATTATAATAGTCTTAATCAATAATAACAGCAACAATATCCAAAACAAAAAACCAACATTTAGAATTCTAATCATCCCAAACAGCACGCACTTCCCTATCATCAAAAAAGCGAATAGATATCTTAGAATTATCGCTCATTAATTTCCCTGTTTAGATATATTTCTATTTTCTTAGTCAATTAAGTATTTATTATTTATACGTTCCAAGCTCGAACCTAATAATCAACCATCTGCAAAGATAAATATTTTTTCCCTTAACACATAATAAAACAATCGTATATATAAATTCATTCAAATCTTTATTACCCTATCCTTTATTTCCCTATTCTTTGTTTCAATCAAATAAAATCAAGTAAAAAAATAATTAATCTTCGTTTTAATCTGGTGTAATCGTATTATTATTTTGGTATAATGGCATTATATAGATGGTTTAATAGCATTATATCATTTTAATGTCAAATAAAATAGTTTTAAGTGGTTTCATCCATTCAGAAATAAGCACACAGAACCTAAAATATATAGTTATTTTCAATAGAATTAAAAAACAATTTTATATATTTGCAATCTGGCTGGGGGGCTTAGGGCGTAATTATTACCTTATCCTTTCAGGAACGAAAGGGAGTCCCCAAACTCCTTTTTTTCTTGAAAAATATTTTAATAGTTTATTACTACCTAAACTCCTTAAAAATTGCATTTATAAGTTGAAATTAGGTAATAAATTAACTTTCACTTAACAGAAATACAATAAATCATCAATTAGAAACATTAAAAACGAAACATATATGTTTTTAGAAAAAGCAATTTTTATAAATAGAGCACCTTTTGAGCATATTGAACTTAATTTTAAAGATAAAGGGATAAATGTTCTTTCAGCAATTAATGGTAAAGGTAAAACAACAATTTTATCTCATATTGTTGATGCTTGGCATGAAATGGCAAGAGATAATTATGTTGAATCATATGTAGGTAAAGAAAATAAATATTATAGAGTTTCGACTTCAATTTATAATATTGATTCTAATAAATACTCTTTGGTTTATCTTCGATTTAATAATAATTCAGTTTTTAATGACTATATTGAAATTAGAGGAAATATAACAGAATTTGATTATAATAATATAATCAAGTTGTACAATAAGATTGAATATTCTTCATTTAATGCAATTCTTCAAGAAAATGGTAATATAAAATTTATTTCACAAAATTTAAATAAAACCTCTGTCAGGCAAATTTTTAATAAAAATATACTAACCTATTTTCCTGCATATAGGCATGAGAAACCAGGATATTTAACTAAGCATTATGAGGTGAAATTAGATTATTCAAAAGATTTGAATTTTTCAGATGAGCTAAAAAATCCAATTGAAGTTATAACAGGATTACCTCAAATAGCAAACTGGATGATGGATGTTATTTTAGATATACAATTGTATCCAAAAGTAAATTCTTATAGATATTTGATAGATCAAATAAATCATATACTTTCATTAACAATAAATTCAAAGTATAATAATAATCTTAGAATAGGAATTGGAGATAGAGGTGCTGGTTCAAAAAGGATTCAAATAATGGATGCTATAAATAATCAGTCAATTTACCCATCAATTTTTAACTTATCCTCAGGAGAATCATCTGTACTAGCATTATTTATAGAAATATTAAGACAAGGGGATAATATTGATAAAATGTCACCAAGTACTTTAGATGGCATAGTGCTAATTGATGAAGTTGATAAACATTTACATATAAAGTTACAAAAAGAGGTGTTGCCAAAATTATTTAATTTGTTTCCAAATATTCAATTTATTGTAAGTTCTCATTCACCTTTTATGAATATTGGTTTAGCAGAAGAAGCACAAGGAAGAACGCAAATTATAGATTTAGATAATCAAGGAATTGTCTGTGAACCAAAAAACAATGAAATGTATAAAGAGGTTTATAACATGATGATTGATGAAAATAATAGATTTGCTGAAAAATTTAGGAAATTGGAAGTGAAAATCCAAGAAGGAACAAAACCATTAGTTATTACAGAAGGAAAGACTGATATAAAACACATTTTGAAAGCAAAGGAGGTTTTAGGGATTGAGGATATAGATTTTGATGATTTCGAAATAAATGAAGATTGGGGAGATTCGAAATTAAAGACACTACTAATAAGTCTTTCAAAGGTTAGCCAAAGCAGAAAAATAATAGGTATTTTTGATAGAGACGTTGAGGATTATTTAAAATTTGTTGAAGATAATACTAATCAATATAAAGATTTAGGAAATAATGTTTTTGCATTTGCAATTCCATTAGTAAATAAGGAATTGTATGGGGGGAAAATATCGATTGAGCATTATTATAAAAAAGAAAATCTACTAAAGGAAGATAGTAATAATAGGCGTTTGTTTTTAGGGGAAGAATTTAATAAATCGGGTAAAAGTCTTGATGGGCAGTATAATACCAAAGTAAGTTGTATTAAAAATAAAGTAGAAATTAACGGAATAATTGATGAAAAGGTTTTTCTAATATCTGATATAGAGGAAAAAAGCTCTATTGCATTATCAAAAAATAGCTTTGCAGATTTGGTACAAGGAGATTGTAGCTATAATTCTGATTTTGATTTTTCAAATTTCAAATTAATATTTGACAAGATTAAAGCAATCATCTAAATTATTAATTCCATCAAGTCTTCTTCAAAAACAAATAAAAGTTTTAATATAAAAAACATCGCAGGATAATTTTATTTACTGCGGTGTGATTTCCCCCTTCAAAAAAGGACTTAGTCCTTAGGGTCGGAGGACTTAGTCCTTTAGGGTGGAGGACTTAGTCCTTGGGGGTAAAGGACTAAGTCCTTTTTTGGGGTGGATATAGGGTTGGTTTTTAGAGGGTTTAACCTACTCTTAATTAACGTTTGTGTTAAGAAAAATAGCTTTTGATTCTACGGAAATAGAATCAAATTACATTTTCGTAGAATCAAGAGTTAGTTTTCTGTAATTTGATTCTATTTCGCTGTAATTTGATTCTATTTTACTTTTTTGCATTATTGCCTTTATAAAGTCCCTTTTTGTATGGTCAAATTTTTTCGGCTTATCTTTTTATTTTTTCGGCATTTATTTTTTTTAGGTTATTGGCTTAGTTTTTTCGCCTATGTTGAGAATATATACATAGGGCTTTATGTATATAGTAATTAATCTATTTAAAGATTTGGTGGAAAACGACATTTTGCCAAAATAAATTTGGTGGAAAACGGCAAAATACACAAAATCATAATAAAAAAAACCGCAGCAAAGGTTAGTTTACTGCGGTTTTTGGGTTATAGCTTTTCGCTAATTTTATTTCACTTCTTCAAAGTCTGCGTCTGTTACTTCGCCATCCTGTGAAGAGTCTTGATTTGGTTCGTTTGGTTGTTGTGCTCCTCCTTGAGCTTGGTCTGCTCCTGCTTGGCTATACATATCTGCTGATACTGTACTCCATGCTTGGTTCATCTTTTCCATAGCTACATCGATTTGAGCTATATTCTTGCTTTCGTGTGCTGCTTTAAGCTCAGTTAGGGCTGCCTCGATTGGTGCTTTCTTTTCCGCTGGTATCTTATCTCCCATTTCCTTTAATTGCTTTTCGGTTTGGAAAATCATAGCGTCAGCTGAGTTAACCTTATCTAATTCTTCTTTTAATTTCCTGTCAGCCTCTGCATTTGCTTCTGCTTCTGCTTTCATTCTCTTGATTTCTTCATCACTCAAACCGCTTGAAGCTTCAATACGAATTGATTGTTGTTTTCCTGTAGCTTTATCAAGTGCACTTACATTTAATATACCGTTAGCATCGATATCGAATGTTACTTCGATTTGAGGAATACCTCTTTGTGCTGGTGGGATTCCGTCTAAGTGGAAACGTCCGATTGTTTTATTATCAGTTGCTCTTGTTCTTTCTCCTTGTAAAACGTGAATTTCTACTGAAGGTTGGTTGTCTGCAGCAGTTGAGAACACTTGTGATTTCTTAGTTGGAATAGTAGTATTTGATTCGATTAGCTTAGTCATTACTCCTCCTAAGGTTTCGATACCTAATGATAGTGGAGTTACGTCTAATAATAATACGTCTTTTACTTCTCCTGTTAAAACTCCTCCTTGAATTGCTGCACCTACTGCAACTACCTCATCTGGATTAACTCCCTTTGAAGGTGTTTTTCCAAAGAAATCTTCAACAACTTTTTGGATAGCTGGTATTCTGGTTGAACCTCCAACAAGAATAACTTCATTAATTTGTGATTTATCCAAACCTGCATCTGATAATGCTTTGCGGCAAGGTTCAATAGTAGCTCTAATTAAACTATCAGTTAATTGTTCAAACTTAGCTCTTGTTAGAGTTTTCACCAAGTGTTGAGGGATTCCATCAATTGGCATAATATAAGGAAGGTTGATTTCGGTTTGAGTAGAAGAAGAAAGCTCTATCTTTGCTTTTTCTGCAGCTTCTTTCAAACGTTGAAGAGCCATTGGGTCTTTTCTTAAGTCTACATTCTTTTCAGCAAGAAATTCCTCTGCTAACCATTCGATTATCTTCTTATCAAAATCATCTCCTCCAAGGTGAGTATCACCATTAGTTGATTTTACTTCAAACACTCCATCTCCTAATTCAAGAATTGAGATATCGAATGTACCACCTCCAAGGTCGAATACTGCTACATGAACATCTTGAGATTTCTTGTCAAGACCATAAGCCAAAGCCGCTGCTGTTGGTTCGTTGATAATACGCTTAACATTAAGACCTGCAATTTCTCCAGCTTCTTTTGTTGCTTGACGTTGAGAGTCGTTGAAGTATGCTGGAACTGTAATAACAGCCTCTGTTACTTCTTGTCCAAGATAATCCTCAGCTGTCTTTTTCATCTTTTGTAAAATGATTGCAGATATTTCTTGAGGTGTATATAATCTACCGTGAATATCTACTCTTGGAGTATTATTCTCACCTCTTACTAATTTGTATGGAACGTGTACTACTTCCTTTTGAGCCTCATCCCACGATTCGCCCATAAATCTCTTAATAGAAAATACTGTATTTTGTGGATTAGTAATCGCCTGACGTTTTGCAGGGTCTCCTACCTTTCTTTCTCCATTTTCCAAGAACCCAATTATTGAAGGAGTAGTTCTTCTACCTTCGCTATTTGGAATTACAACTGGTTCGTTTCCTTCCATTACAGATACACAACTATTTGTTGTGCCTAAATCTATTCCTATTATCTTTCCCATAATATTTATATGTATTTAATTATTGATTACTCTATTTTGATTTCAATTCTGATTATTCAATTAATATGCCAATTCGTTTTAAGTGAGAAAACCTGACATTATGACATAAAAAAACAAGCCAAGAATTACTCTTGACTTGTTATATATTGGCTATTATATGTTAAAGTAAGTCTCTTATGGGTAGAAAGGAAGTGCTAAATAGAAATATGTTCTTACTGGCTTATTATCCAATTTCGCAGGAATCCACTCTCCTTTTAATTTATTTAATGCCTCGATAGCAATTTTATCTATCTCTTGACTAACTCCTTGAGTAACCTCAATATTAGAAATGCTACCATCTTTTTCCACAATAAACCTTAGTTTAACTATTCCTTGGTGATTATTATCTTTGGCTTCTTGTGGATAATAGGTAAGCTTGCCTAATTCAGACATCATCTTTGCTTTGCCAGTAGAGTGCTGAGCCATTATATCTACTTCATTATAAATTAGATTATCATCACCTGTATTCTTACTGCCTTGAGCAAAAACCCCAAAACAAATTAGTAATGATGCTAAAAAACTAAAAACTTTGATTTTCATATTCTATATTTATTTTTAATCCTATTTCTATATACAACAAAATCCTTGTTCACTATGTAAGTATTTCTTTAGTTATTATTTTTTACAAGACTAAACATCACTGGCAGATTGAATTGTTGTCTTACAGTCTTTCCCCTTTGCTTTGCAGGTTTCCATTTTGGCATGGTCTTAACAAGTCTTACAACCTCATCTCCACATCCATCCCCAATATCTCTGAGCACTTTAATATCTGTAATACTTCCATCCTTTTCAACTATGAAAGTAACATATACCCTTCCTTGAATTCCTTTCTCAATAGCAAGACGAGGATACTGAAGATTATCTGAAATAAACTTATACATGGCTTCCGTTCCTCCAGGAAATGATGCTGCTTGTTCAACCACAACAAAAACCTCCTCTTCTCCTTGCTTTTCTACTTGTGCATTCACAGAGCAAAAAGTGAAAAGGGATAATAAAAATCCTAATACTGCAAAATAATAATACTTTCTCATAGTTAATAGATATTGGTTTGAGACTTCAAAGATAAGGAAAAAAATAGTATTTTTGCAAGAATCTAATTTAAAATAATAATCTAATACGATTTTACTATATGGAAACTGGGCTATATCCCTTGAAATTCCTACCTCTTATGAAGGAAAAGATTTGGGGAGGAGATAAGATAAAAAATATATATGGAATTGATTTTTTACCTCTTAATAACTGCGGAGAACTATGGCTTTTATCCGGAATAGAAGATAATGAGACCATGGTTGAGAATGGTTTTCTTGCCGAAACTCCCCTTTCGGAAGTAATTGCAATGTATATGGATGAACTTCTTGGTGAGAAGAATTACGAGGAGTTTGGAGAGGATTTCCCTTTGTTAATAAAGATTATTGACGCAAGAGAATTTCTTTCCGTTCAGGTTCATCCAGATGATAAATATGCAAAACAAATAGGGCAAGAAAATGGGAAGAGTGAGATGTGGTATGTTTTGGATGCAGAAGAGGGTTCGGAGATTATCAGTGGTTTTAACAAGAGATTGACTCAGGCTGAGTTTGTAAATAGGATAAGGGATAAGAATTTGAAAGAGGTTCTAAACTCAGAAAAAGCAGAAAAGGGAGATTTATTCTATATCCCAGCAGGGAGAATACATGCAATAGGCTCTGGGGTTATGCTTGCCGAAATCCAACAAAGCTCAGACACTACCTTTAGAGTATATGATTGGGACAGAAAGGACTCAAAAGGCAATGAGAGAGGATTGCATATACCTCAAGCAATGGATGTAATGGATTTCAACTATGTAGGACCTTCAGCAAAATCTGGCTACGACTATAGTATGAATAAAACAGTAGAAATGGTCGATTCTCCTTATTTTACTACAAATTTAATCCATTGCACAGAGGCTATAACAAAGGATTACTCTCTTTTAGATTCATTTGTAATTTATTTCTGTACCGAAGGCAGCGGATTTATTCACTCCCTTGGTCATAGGATACCTATTAATATGGGAGAGGTAATGCTTATTCCTGCAATAGCCACAGAAACAAGTATCGAACCAAATGGAATTATTAAAATCTTAGAAACATATATTAAATAGCTATGGCATTAATTAAATCAGTAAAAGGTATTTCGCCAAAATTTGGCAAGGATTGTTTTTTTGCAGATAACTCTACAATTATTGGAGAGGTTATAACTGGAGATAAATGTAGTTTTTGGTTTAACTCAGTAGTTCGTGGAGATGTTCACAGAATTGAAATGGGCAATTACGTGAATGTTCAGGACGGAGCCTGTATTCACTGCACCTATAAGACTCATCCAACAAAGATTGGAAACTACGTATCAATAGCTCATCACGCAATTGTTCATGGTTGCACAATTGGGGATAATGTTCTAATTGGTATGGGTGCTATTGTTATGGATGGATGTGTTATTGAGTCTAATTCAATCGTAGCAGCAGGAGCTATTCTTCTTGAGAACACCCATGTAGAGAGTGGAAGTATATATGCGGGCATCCCTGCCAAAAAGGTTAAGGATATAGACAAGGATAGACTTGAGGGAACTGTAAAAAGAATCTCCCAATCCTATCCTGAATACGCCTCTTGGATAGATAATTCTTAGAAAATAGAATCTATTATATCATTTGCTTATTTACACATTCATAAACCCAAGGATGGATATATAAATAGTGAGCTATGCTGTAAATTACTGCAATAAGTAGGATTATCAGCGTAGCTTTCTTATTTTTTAAAGTATAAATTAAGTATCCACTAATCACTCCAATTATCATAGCTATTAAACCAATAATCCCAAGCCACATCCAAGGCAAGTGAGTCAAAGCATGAGGGAGACTAAAGGCAGATATTCCCAATAATGTCGCAATTAAAATCAATGAAGGATTCAATCCTTTAGAAAATATCTTAATCATTCCAAGCATTATCCCAATAAAAGCGAATAGGGCAATAATATCTTGCACCTTTCTTCCAGTTACGGTTGAAGAATAGTTATAAGCCAATGCGAAGTAAAGCCCAAAGCTTATAATAAATACTAATAGAAAATTAATAGTCTTTTTCATTGTCAATTGTATTTTAATTATTATCCCGCAAAGATAAGAATTAATATTTTTAAAACCAAGTTTCACTAAAATATAATCAAGAATAAAACTAATGAAGTCTAATTTAAAAGTATTTTTACTTGATTCCGATCTCACTATGGTACCTACCATAGCAACATTATGGTACCTACCACACGGGTGTTATGGTACCTACCACACGAGCGTTATGGTAGGTACCATAATCTACTTTTAGAAATTTCAGTGATTTTTAAGAGAATAAAGGACTCTTTCCTTAATACATGCAAAGATACACAAAATAAATGAATTATCAACAAAAATCAAACAAAAAAGCCACCTCCAGAGATTGAAGATGGCTTATATTTGTTTTAGCCTTAAACTAAGCTTGTGTTTTAGATTATTTTGTTACAATAATCTTCTTAATAATAGTGTTAGTATTGCTACCAAAAACTACCCAATAAGCTCCTGAGTTAAGATTGCTTGTATTGATTTCAAATTGCTTTTCACCCTTTTTGATATTTGAGTTTGCAAGAACCTGTCCTTTGAAATTAATAACCTTAACAGAGATATCGCCCTTTGCCTCGTTGCTAAGGTCTATCTTAGTGTAATCCTTTGCAGGATTAGGATAGAATTCGCCTAATTCCAAAGTCTTAATATCCTCCATACAGTCAATTCCAATATAATCAGAATTAGAATTTACTTGTTTTCCGTAAATAAAAGTATAGAAACCATTAGGAGCTGTGATTGGTTTTGATATAGTCTTTCCGTTATTTGAAGTAGCTGAAATATAATACTCAATAGTGTCAGCATCCAAATTAGGATTGATAGGAAGGCTTGAATCATATATATTCCCATCATAAACATTCATAACAACCTCATTCCATTCTATATCACCTTTTCTTCTATGATATAGCTTAACTTCCGCAATACCACTTTTGTTTTGAGCAAGAGCAGAAATCCATACAGAATTGCTTTGATTATCTGTTGTGTTTAACCAACGAACTGGATAATGGTAGATTCTAACAGGGTTTTCGGCAGGGATTTGTTTTGTAATACAGTGAATAGCTCCACCATAACCATCGAAATCTCTAACATCTATCTCTACAAATTCATATCCAGGATAAGCTTCTTTCATCTTTACAATTGCTTCTTGGTTCCCTGCAACATCGCCGTTAGTACCTGAATAAAAAACTGGTTGCATTATTGCATTATTTACAAAGGTATGATTAGAATATGAACGAGTATAGTAATTATTATACTCTGCTTGAGAAGTATACCAAGAACCGTTATCCTTTGCTGGCAATGGAATACGAGTATTATAATAAGTTAGTCCGAATGGAGTTGAAGAAAATAGACTAATTAAAGAGTCCATATTCTTTTCAACCAAAATTGGGTCAGATAGATTTGCCATTTGTTCAGGATGCTTTGTAGAAACAAAGGTTGCTTCATCAACTAAATCCGTATAAAGGTCAATATGCCCTGTACCTCCGTCATATTTCAATGCAGGGAGAACGATACAACGATGAAGATTCATTAAATGAGTTAAGCTATCTTGAACCTGAGCATTAGAAAGTGGGGTTTTGCTATGATATGACCAACCTCTGGAATTATTAGTTTCATAATAAAGTCCGTAAGTGTCCTTATTTAAATCATATACAGCATCGGTAGTGTAGAGGCTTCCTAATCCATCAACAAGAATATTACCTCCTTCGTATTCAATTGTATTAGTAAACACAGAATAACCAGCTTGCTCTGCAATTCTTACAGGTAGTAAATCATCCAATGGTCTTCCACCATAGTATTCAAAGTCCATAAATCCAATTTCATCATCCTCACCATAGTAGAAAGCAACAGGACCACAGTCTCTATACCAAAACGAATTACCAGGGCTTTGGAAGAAACGATAATTGGTTAATGGCATATTATTATTAGCCATATGAGTCTTGATTGCTGTTGAATCGTCCCAATTCCAAATATTTATCCAAACCTCGGCGTTTTGCTGGATTCCATTAGCAAGGCTTCTAAATAGTTTTGTTGTTTGATTATTTGAAACATCAGGAACAGAATATACAGGTTCTAATACATAGGTAGTAGAGGTATAAGGGAAACCTTTGTTTTCAAATAATTGCTCTGCATATTGGTTAGAAGCAACTGTTCTTGTAATATATGGCCAAGTCATAATAATTGCTTGGACCTCATCGAACTCTCCAGGGAATATCATATCGTTAGGAACTTGTAATGCCTTTGAATTATTCTTAGGTTGAACTAAAGTATTTGAGATTACCTCATCTTTTATATCCTTTTTCTTCGGCATACGAGCATGAACGTTTTGATAATATTCTTTAAAAGCATCCTCAGGGAGTGTTTTCATTTCTTCCAATGCCGCTTTTCTTTTTGCTTCAATAACCTTTTGGTCAACTTGAGCGAAGATAGTATTAGCTAATAAAGCTAATAAGAGAAAAATTGTAATTTTTTTCATTTAATTGATGTTTTATTTTAGTTATTTAAATTCTATATTTGATATTTCTTCTTTTATTCTCTCCCATCTATTTTCATCCATCTTGGCTCCATAGACCTCAATTACGTTCCCAGCAAGAATACTTCCCATCTTTCCACATTTTTCTAAAGAGTAGTTATTACATAGCCCTGCAAGGAAACCTGCAGCATACATATCTCCAGCACCAGTAGTGTCAACTAATTTCCTATCTACTTCTTTTATAATATATTTCTCGTTATTGGATTTAATCAACGAGCCTTTTTTTCCTATCTTAACTACAGAAATTTCAGCATACTCAGAGATTATATCCAAAGCCTTTTCAGCCTCTGAGTTAGTAAAAGATTTTGCTTCTTCTTCATTAGCAAAAATTATATCTACATCCTTACAAACTTCTTTAAGGAAGCAAAGATTCTCCTCTACTACATTATAGCTTGCCAAATCTATTGAAGTCTTTATCCCAAGCGATTTAGCTATACTAATTGCTTTTGCAACCAAAGGCTGGTTAGAGATTAAATATCCTTCAATATGAAAATAATCATATCCCTTAAATATATCTGGACTTAATAAACCCTCATTCATTTCAATAGCAGCTCCCAGATAGGTAGCAAATGTTCTCTCTCCATCTTTGGAAATTAGAGCAAGAGCACATCCTGTTGGAGTTGTATGACTATGGAAGAATCTTGGTTCAATAGAGTTTTGAATCATATCATTAATATAAAACTCTCCAAATTCATCCTTGCCAACCATACCTATATAACCACTCTTAATCCCAAGATTAGCCAAACCGTTAGCAGTATTTGCAGCAGAGCCTCCAGTTTGTTTCTTAGTTTCAAGTTTGCTTGTAATTGTTTTAATGGAATTATGCGTATCCTTATCTACTAACTGCATACTTCCTTTTGGAAGATTCAGCTCGTTAAGAGTATTATCAGTTTCCAATTGAGTTATTATATCTACTAATGCGTTACCTAAACAAATAACAGATTTCATTTCTTATAATGGTATTTGGAAAAAAGAGAAGTTAACCTTCCCATAGTTTCTTTTTTCAATAAAATATTTATTATCTACGAATTTATGTTCCTTTGCATGTTCCATAATCAGCATACCTCCTATACGCACAAAACTTTTGAGGATTAAATCAGGGATAATATCAAATTGTTTTAAATCGTAGGGAGGGTCAGCAAAGACTAAATCATAGGAAGTTTGACTCTTGCCTAAAAACACAAAAGCATCGCTTTTTATTGGATAAAGATTATTTACTTCAAGCTTAATCGAAGATTCTTTAATAAAATCAATGCATTTAGGATTAATATCCAAGCTTGTTACGCTCTTAACTCCACGTGATATAAATTCAAAACTAATAGAGCCTATACCTGCAAACAAATCCAAAACTTCTAATTCACTAAATTCAACCTTATTTCTAAGTATATTAAAAAGGCTTTCTCTTGCTAAATCGGTTGTTGGTCTTACTGGCAGATTAGCAGGAGGATTTAACCTTCTGCCTCTTAATTCTCCTGATATTATTCTCATTCCTTATTTTACCAGGGTTAAAAAGTATTTTTGCAAATCGATATTAAAGATTTGAGGGTCGTATTTTAAGAATTCCATAGGATTTGCATACATAACATTTTTAATATGTCTGCTTAAAACCTTTTTCTCATCATTTGTAAAGTCTTGACCAGTAATTAAGAAATTCATATCCTCTACATCCATCTCCAATTGTTCGAAAGCAAAAAGGATTTGATAAATTAAATCACTTTCATTACTAAAATCAAAACAATTACTAAAAACAAATTGAGTGCCTATAAATACTACTAAATCGCATGCATTTTCTCTTTTGTTTAGTAAAACAGTATTGTTAGAAAGTTTTGATACTTCAAAGCAATACTCAGCAATTATTTGATGTTGTGAAAAATATTTTGCCTTTGGCATAAGTATCTTTACTGCAGAATAATTATGCATTGGCATTGCAAATATCGAAACTGCATCAAGTTTGTTTGAAATATTCTCTAAAATCGTTTCTGAAGTAGACAAATATGCAATGTCTCTAAGATAATCTTTCGATTTAGTAGAATCATATAACTTAAATGGTACAAATACATTCTTAGAAGAAGGGACTATAACTCTAATATCTGAGAAATTAAACAGTCTTATCCCTATTGAGGCAAAGCTATTTCTAAGATTTGTCATTATTTGAGTCATGCCATGAGATAAATCTGTCTCAAATTCTCCAATTGCTTTTAATTGGTAGTTTTTATCGATTAATGAAAAGAAAAATCCATCTGTCCTTAGGCAAATGGATAAATCTAATTCTTGAGACAGAATACTTTCTTCAGACTTAATTAAATTGATTAACCTAAAAGTATCCATAATTTTTATATTATTCCCAATTTCCGTCAGTTACTGGCTGTTGCATATCTCCCACCTTCCAACCTGGATAGCGTGATTTTGCAATAATCTCTGCCTTTCTATTAATTACATCCTGCTCATTCATCCCTTTTGTAAAAGTATTAAGTGGAGCTCTCACTTCAAAAACAGGAACCATAATTCCACTTGTTTCTAAAATAGCAGCTTCTAATTCAAACTCCATATTATTAGAGTTTGGAATATATTTAAGGTTCTGAATATCTTCAATCGGAGTAATTAGTTTCTTTTCATCAACAAGCTTTTTCATTGGGTTTACAGTCACTGTATCCCTTTTGATTATACCTGCTTTGAGAGCTTGAGATTCTGTTAAAGAGTCAGGTAAAACTCCAAATTTTAAAACCATATTAACCTTACCCTCTTCCAAGAAAAGTAGTAATGAGTCCATATCTCCACAATAACGTCCGTGCGTACTCTTGAATGTTTCCTGAATAGTTCTAATGTCTTTTAATTTATTTATAACTGCTGTTGAACGCTTATTATATTCGCTCTCAAATTTCAAAGGTCTCATTATACCTTTATATAAGAAATACGCTAATACAATAATACCTGCAATTAGTACAATTGAAAAAATGTTTCTTGGCTTCATATTGTTATTTATAATTTGATTTTAGTTTATATTATTGGTTGCAAATTTAATGATTTTCATTGAATAGACCTCATTTTAGATTTATTATTTTATTTTTTCTGCTCTAAATGACTTATTACCACATCAATATCTTGTCTTTCACAGAGTGTTTTAAATAGCTTTTCTGCAAAGAAAACACTCCTATGTTGACCTCCAGTACATCCATAATAAACAGATAGATTAGTAAAACCTCTTTTCAAATAAACATTAATATTTTGGTTTACTAATGAAAGAGTATTTTCAAAGAATTCATTTGTCTCTGGTTGTTTTTCCAGAAATTCTATAACTTCTCTATCTTTTCCATTTAGACTTTTATACTCCTCATATCTCCCTGGATTATTTATCGCTCTACAATCAAAAATATATCCACCCCCATTACCAGAAGCATCATAAGGATATCCTTTTTTAAATGAAAAGCTTTTAATATCTATAGTTAGATTTGTTTTATGAATTTCTTTTAGCTTATCTGATTCAATCATACTATTAATTATATTATTTAAATAAGGAAGTGAAATTGGCATCTTATTATTCTTTTGAAGGTATGAAAGATTTGAAAGTGCATAAGGAATACTTTCAAGGAAATGAGTTTTCCTTTCAAAATATCCTCTATAACCATAAGCTCCAAGTGCCTGAAATATTCTCAAGTAAACACTTGCATAAAATCTATTTATAAAATCGTTTATATCGACTTCCTTATATTTCTTTAATTCCTCAATATAGTATTCTAATAATTCTTCTCTAATATCTGGGCTTAATCTTGCTTTTGCATCAAAGAGCAAGGAGGCTAAGTCGTATTGCAAAAACCCTTTTCTCCCTCCTTGATAATCTATATAATAGAGTTGAGAATCCCTAACCATTATATTTCTGGATTGAAAATCTCTAAAAAGAAAATAATTATTATCGGTATTAAGGACATAACTTACAAAGGTTTCAAAATCCTCTTCTAATTCCCTCTCATTAAAAGGTGTATTTGAAAGACGAAGAAAATAGTATTTAAAGTAATTCAAGTCCCAATTAATTGCCTTTGAATTAAATTCCTTAATAGGAAAAGCATTTGTATAATCGAAATCCTTTCCTGCAATTATTTGAATTCTTATTAGGTCGCTAATTGCTTGTTTATAATAATTTCTTATCTCCTCTTGGTCAATCTTCCCATTATGAAATTCACAAATTTTATCGTAAAGAGTTGTATTACCTAAATCCTCAATTAAATAAATATTATTATCTAAGTCCTCAGAATAAACTTTTGGAACCTTAATTTGGTTTAGTGAAAGTTGCTGGGAATAATGAATAAATGCAGAATTTTCTTGAAGATTATCATTATAAGCGGCCATAACAACATAGTCTTTACTTATACATCTAAAATACTTTCTCGAAGAACCATGAGCTGAAATTTCTTCTATATCTTCTATATCCTGATTAAAGGTTTTAAGAAACAGGTTTTTAATATCTTGAATCATTGAATAAAGTTTCTGCTATTATTAAATCAGAATGATTTGTAATTTTTATATTTTCGTAATTCCCCTCAATCAAGTTTATTTCTACTCCTATTGATTCTACAACCGATGCATCGTCTGTAAAACTTTTATTATAAGGTTGAGAATATGCTTTTTTGATTAGTTTGGATTCAAAACATTGTGGAGTTTGGATTAAAACAATTGAGTCTCTATCGAAATAGGAATTTTTACCTCCTTTCACTAATCTTAGAGATTCTACTGGCTTAATTACTGGAACTGCATTTGAAAATATTTGTGCATGAGTAAAACAATTATTAACTACATCAATATCTACTAAAGGTCTTACTCCATCATGAATACCAATTATAGAATCTTCTTCTATTGAATTTAATCCATTTTGAACAGAATTGAATCTCTGTTCTCCTCCAGTAACTATCTTATGCTCTATTGAAAAAGAATATTCACTACATAATAAAAGCCAATAGTCTTGGTGCTCTTTCGCGAGCACTAAGACTATATTAATATTATTATCGGCTTCTTTAATTCTTTCTATCGTTCTCATGATAATTGGTTTTCCACCCAAGGGGAGAAACTGCTTGGGGATATCGCTCCCCATCCTTGTTCCCTTTCCTGAGGCAACAATTATCATATATCGAGACTTAGATAATAAGCATGGCGTCTCCATAGGTTAAGAATTTATACTTTTCTGCAACGGCTTGTTTATATGCTTCCATAATTAAATCATAACCTCCAAATGCAGATACCATCATTAACATTGAAGAAAGAGGTGGATGAAAATTGGAAATCATAGCATCACCAATAGAAAACTCATAAGGAGGGAATACAAATTTATTAGTCCAACCAACGTATGGTTTTATCTTTGAAGAAATAGTAGTAGCTGATTCAATTGCCTTCATAGTAGTCGTACCAACGATACAAACCTTTCTCTTATTTAGTTTAGCCTCATTGATAATTCTTGCACTTTCTTCTGAAATATACATTTCCTCTGAATCCATCTTATGTTTGGTCAAATCCTCAACCTCGATAGGTCTGAAATTACCAAGCCCAGAATGAAGGGTAATAGTTGTAAAATCACAACCTTTAATTTCCAAACGCTTTAGCAATTGTTTACTAAAATGGAAACCTGCAGTTGGAGCAACAACAGCTCCTTCATTTTTAGCATATATGGTTTGGTATCTCTCCTTATCTTCTGGAATTATTGGTCTAATTCTTAGTAAATCATCCGGAATAGGAGTATTCCCAAGTTTATGCAAAAGGGATTGAAATTCTTCATTGCTTCCATCATAAAGGAAGCGAAGCGTTCTACCTCTTGATGTTGTATTGTCAATTACCTCAGCAACCAATTCATCATTATCTCCAAAATATAATTTATTCCCTATTCTAATCTTTCTTGCTGGATCTACTAATATATCCCAAAGACGTGTTTTTGGATTTATTTCCCTAAGTAAGAAAACTTCAATCCTTGCATTTGTTTTCTCTTTAGTTCCATATAATCTTGCAGGGAAAACCTTTGTATCGTTCATTACAAAAAGGTCTTTCTCTTCAAAATACTCAATTACATCTTTAAATACTCTATGTTCAATGGTTTTTGTTTTTCTATTAACTACCATTAACCTTGATTCATCCCTGATTTGAGGTGGTTTTTCTGCAATAAGTTCTTTTGGTAAATTGTACTTAAATTGAGAGAGTTTCATATATTATATATTAAATTAATTCTATTACAGTTTTGTGGAAGTTGCAAATATAAGTCCATAAGTAAAAAAAGTCAAGCGATTTAACAGTATTTATTATTCCACATCAATTAAATCTTTATATTACAATCTGTTTGATTTCCTATTGTTTTGTATACTCCTATAAAAATTAACTATCAAATTCATTAACATTTAAAGCGTCTTCTAATTTGAATTCACCTATCCTTGTTCTTTCTAACTCGATAAGATGTGCTCCTGAATTTAATGCCAATCCAAAATCTCTGGCAATTGAGCGAATATAGGTTCCTTTACTGCAAACTATTCTAAATTCAACATCAGGGAGATTAATATTTTTTACTTCAAATTCACTGATAATTATCTTTTTGCTTTTAAGTTCCACTTCCTGATTCTTTCTTGCTAACTCATAAGCCCTTTTCCCTTCAACCATAACTGCCGAAAAAAGTGGAGGAGTTTGGTCTATTTCTCCAGTAAAACTATTAGCAACTCTTAGAACATCTTCATTAGTAATATGCAGATAGGGATATTCATTGTCAATTGGTTTTTCCAAATCAAAACAAGGAGTTGTTGCACCTAAACGAAAAACTCCAGTGTATTCCTTTTCTTTAGCTTGAAATTCTTCTATCCTCTTGGTAAATTTGCCTATACATATAATTAAAAGTCCGGTGGCTAAAGGGTCTAAGGTTCCGGCATGCCCTATCTTGAATTTCTTAACTCCGTATTTATGTTTAATATGGTATTTAAGCTTATTTACAACCTGAAATGAGGTCCAAGTATATGGTTTATTTACAAGGATAATGCTCCCATTCTCTATATCTATCATTAAACAACACTTAAATTATATCCACTTAACATCAGTATTATCAATATCAAACCTGCAATAATTCTATAGTAACCAAAGAACTTAAATCCATATTTGGTTAAAAAAGAAATAAAGAATTTAATTGCAAGTACTGCAACAATAAAAGCAACTACATTACCTATAATTAGTATACTTAAATTCTCTTTTAACAATTCAACACCTCCGTCTTCCATGATAAATTTCAAGAATTTATATCCAGTTGCTGCCAACATAGTTGGAACAGCTAAAAAGAAAGAGAACTCAGCCGCTGTTTTTCTTGAAAGATTTTGAGCCATACCCCCAACAATTGTTGCCATAGAGCGTGAAACCCCTGGAATCATCGCAATACATTGGAAAAGCCCTATATAGAAACCCTTTTTATAGGTAATTGTCTGATCAGTGGCTGGCTTATTAAACCATTTATCTACAAATAACATAATTACTCCCCCAATAATCAGCATTATCGATACTACCCAAACACTCTCAAGCATTGAATCGATAAAGTCCCCTGCTAAAAGCCCAATAATTGCTGCTGGAATAAAGGCAACAAATAGCTTATAGTAAAAACTCATAGATTGGAGAAATCGCTTCCAATAAAGCACAAGTACAGAAAGTATTGCTCCAAACTGAATACAGATTGTAAAAAATTTCACAAAATCATCACTCTTAACTCCAAGTATTCCTTGGGTGATTATCATATGACCAGTAGAAGAAACTGGGAGGAATTCGGTTAAACCCTCCACAATAGCTATGATTATAGCTTCAATTAAATTCATAAGTAAGGTTTAGAAATAAGTTTTATTTTACTTCGTTATTTTTTTGTTTTGGCTTAAGAAGTATTGCATAAACCTCTACACCCAAACCAAGTACCATAAGTATAGGTGCTACGACTAATCTTTGTGCATTGAATAAACTATAATTAAATTCGTCTGGAGATTTAGCTCCCCCTCCTATCAAAAGTATATAACCCAATGCTAATAAAGCCAGTCCTATAAGCATCCAGATATAATTAATTCTCTCAAATGCAAAACCCTTTGCAGGTGTGTTTTCTACAATAACCTTAGAATTTGTGCTCTTTTTCATAGTATCTTATTATCTATATATTATTATTTATATAATTTCTCTGCTCTTAAATGCATAAACCTTATTACTGAAAACAAGGTAAAAATAAATGCAATTATAATACCAAAAACCCAAACGCCTCCTGCGATTATTCCATAAATTGGAAGATAATCTATCTTAACTATTTCTGGATATGAAATAAATATCCAATACAGTATTACAGCTAATATTATGTTTGCAACCAAACCTCCTATCAGTCCAAAATAAAAGCCTTTTAGAAGAAATGGCTTTCTAATAATTGAAGGCTTTGCTCCTACTAATTCCATAGAACGTATTAAGAATCGTTTTGAGTATATAGTTAGACGAATAGTATGGTTGATTAAAGTTATCGAGATTACTAATAAACAGATAATAAAGGCTAATATAAACCCAGTTATATTATAAATCATTGTATTTATATCTTGGATTAAATCATATCTATAATCCACATTATCTACTATTTCCTTTGCTTCAACACTTGTAATAAAACCCTTAATATCGGACATATTCAATGCTTGAGCCTTTAGGTTTACTACTATCGAAGCTGGATATGGATTTACAGAATCTAAAACCATTAGGTGGTCCTCACCCATTATTTCATTCATCATTTGAGCTGCATCGTATGGAGATACATATTCTGTCGACTTAACAATAGCTTTCTTCCCTATTTCATTCTTTAACTCCATAGCTTTTTGCTCTTCTGCATTAGGAATTAAATAAACAGTAAATGAAACATTTTCCTTGATATTATTTGAAAGCATGAAAGCATGGAAAACAAAAAGGGACATAAATCCTAACATAAAAAGCACTAAGGAAATACTTAATACGGTTGAAAAATTCGCACTCCAAAGATTTACAGGGTTAAATGTTTTTTGTCTTTTAGCCATAATTCAAAAAATGTATAATCTCTGCAAAGGTACAAAGTTTTTTTGTAGTTTTGTAAGCTAATTGCAATTCTATGAATGAAATCTTTGTCGAAAAGTTTGGAGGAGCATCTATCAATGATGCAAAATCCTTAAGAAACGTTGTGGAAATCCTTGAAAAAGAAGATAAGAAAAGGGTAATAGTCTTTTCAGCTATGGGCAAAACTACCAATAGCTTAGAAAGTCTTATTAATGATTTTTACTCCTCTAAGCAAATTAATTTCTCTATCCTTTCTCTGATTAAAGACTTTCACTTTAATATTTGCAATGAATTGATTAAAGACAAAGCAGGGCTAAGTGAATTGGACAAGATATTTAATCTTATACCAAAACTATTAGAAGAAAATTCAAACTCTGACTATAATAAACTTTACGATTCAATTGTTGTTTTCGGAGAATTGATTTCCACCAAGATAATTTCTTTGTATTTCGATTCCATTTCCTTTTCTCACAAACTCTTAGACGCAAGAGAATTAATACATACTAATAGTAAGTTTCGCAATGCAGATATTGATTGGGAGATGACAAATCATGAGATTAATAAAGAAATTTCTAAATATATTAATCAATACAATACTATAATTACTCAAGGATTTATTGGCTCGGATTATAATAATCATTCTACAACTCTTGGCCGTGAAGGCTCGGACTTCTCAGCTGCTATTCTTGCACATTGTCTTGATGCCAAGAGTATGACAATTTGGAAGGACGTTCCAGGACTTTTGAATGCTGATCCAAAGAAATTTGCAAACACTATTAAATTTGAATCCATTCCTTTTCGAAGTGCTATTGAGCTTTCCTATTACGGAGCCTCTATTATCCATCCAAAAACCATAAAGCCATTAGAAAACAAGAACATACCCTTATATGTAAAAAGCTTTTTGGATTATAATGCCCCTGGAACTATAATTTGCAAATGCGATGAGATAAATCCACTTGTGCCAAGCTATATCTTCAAAGACAATCAGGTGCTTGTTTCTATTACTCCTAAGGATTTCTCCTTTATAGCTGAATCGAATATCAGTCATATCTTCTCTCTTTTCGATAAAAACGGAATAAAAATCAACCTAATGCAGAACTCTGCTCTAAGCTTTTCGGTTTGTTTCGATGAAAATGGAGGATTATCCAAGCTTATTGATGAACTTAGGATAGAGTATAGGGTAAAATATAACCAAGGTCTTAGACTAATCACAATAAGACACTATAAGGAAGAGGAAATCTCCAAACTAATTGAAAACAAAGAAGTCTTGATTGAGCAACGCTCAAGAATAACAGCACAATACTTGATTAGCAACTAAGCTTTTCTTATTCCAAACTAATAGAATCAAGAAGCATTTTAATATAATGCCATTATATCGACCATATAATGCCATTATTCTGGTCATTTAATGGCATTATATTGCAAGAATAATGGCATTATATCAGATTAGAATCAAATAAGAAAAGTTTAGAGTTTGATTCTAATGATAGGGAATAAGGTTTGCTTATGACAAAATGACATTTTAGGTCTTATGGTATGTAGTTTGATTAAACCTTACTGCAATATTATTCTGATAAGACGAAAATATAAATAAATTAAAGCAAATATGAAAGGTAATATTAATGTAAAGGCGGAAAATATATTTCCGATAATCAAGAAGTTTCTATACTCTGACCATGAAATCTTTCTTAGAGAGATTGTTTCAAACGCTGTTGATGCAACTCAAAAGCTAAAAACTCTTGCTTCTTTGGGGCAATTCCAAGGCGAATTGGGAGATTTGACAATTGAAATTAAGATTGATAAGGACAAAAAGACTCTTAGCGTAATTGATAGAGGTATTGGTATGGATGAGCAAGAGGTTGAGAAATATATTAACCAGATTGCATTCTCTGGAGCTGAGGAATTTGTGGAGAAATTCAAGGGCAAGAGCGAGCTTGAGGCGAATCAATTGATTGGACATTTCGGGCTTGGCTTCTACTCTTCATTTATGGTTTCTTCGGAAGTGGAATTCAAATCAAAATCCTTTAAAGATACTCAAGCAGTAAGATGGTGGTGTGATGGAAATACAGAATATACTCTTGAAAATACAGAAAAAGAAGATAGAGGTACTGAAATCATTATGCATATTGCAGAAGACAGTTTGGAATTTTTGGAAGAAGGAAGAATATTAGAATTACTAAAGAAATATTGTAAGTTTATGCCTATCCCTATTCGTTTTGGAGATGAGACCTATTGGGAAGAATCTGAAACGGAAAAGGACAAGGACGACAAACCAAAAAGAGAACAAAAGACTAAGCCAAGAATAATCAATAATACCCAACCTCTTTGGAAGAAAAAGCCAACAGAGCTTAAGGATGAGGACTATTTAGAATTTTATAGAGAGCTATACCCTATGAATTTCGAAGACCCTTTATTCCATATTCACTTAAATGTGGATTATCCTTTCAACCTAACAGGTATTCTTTACTTCCCTAAGGTTAAGAAGAATATTGACCCAACAAGAGATAAAATACAGCTTTACTCTAACCAAGTTTTCGTAACCGATAGCGTTGAGGGAGTTGTTCCAGACTATATGATGTTGCTTAGAGGTGTATTAGATTCTCCTGATATTCCACTTAATGTTTCACGTTCTTACCTTCAATCCGATTCTAATGTGAAAAAGATTTCCTCACATATTACTAAGAAGGTAGCTGATAAGCTTGATGAATTATACAAGAACAAAAGAGAAGATTATGAAAGCAAGTGGGACGATTTAAAAGTATTTATCCAATATGGAATGCTTTCTGATGAGAAATTTTACGAAAGAGCTGAGAAGATTTTCCTATTAAAGAATATTGAAAACGACAAATTCAGCCTTGTGGATTATAAGAAAAAGATAGAGCCTCTACAAATGGATAAGGATAAAAAGCTTGTATATCTGTATTCAAACGATGTTGACAAACAATTCTCTTATATCCAAGCAGCAAAAGACAAGGGCTATGATGTTTTATTAATGGACGGAATACTTGACAATCATTTTGTAAACACTTTAGAACAAAAACTAAAGGACGTTAAGTTTGCAAGAATAGATTCTGATATTATAGATAATTTAATTTCAAAGGATGAGGTTATCCCTTCAAAGCTATCTGAAAAAGAAGTTGAAGACTTAAAGAAGATAATTGAGAAGGAAGTTGATTCAAGCAAGTTTACAGTGCAGATTGAATCATTAAATGAAACAGACTCTCCTATTACCATTACTCAAAACGAGTTTATGAGAAGGATGAAGGAGATGAGTGAAATGGGAGGAGGTGGAATGATGTCCTTCTATGGCGATATGCCTGAGAATTATAATTTAGTTGTAAACTCTAACCATCCTCTTATGAGCGAGGTATTAAATACCAAGGAAGAAGAAAAACAAAAAGAAGTTGTTTCCCAATTAAAAGACTTAGCTCTATTAAGTCAAGGATTATTAAAGGGAGAGGCTCTTAGTAATTTCATCAAACGCTCTATAGGAATCATTAAATAAGAAAAATAAGAAACAAAAAAAAGTGCCGTCAAAACTAATTTGCGGCACTTTTTCATATATACACAATTAAAACTATTCTTTTCCTTTTATTAGATTAACTGTTCCATTTAGCTTTTGCCTTACTCCGTCTCCGTCCCTATAAACTAAATACCATACATAAACTCCCTCAGGTGCATAATCTCCATTCTTAAGCTTACCATCCCAACCTCCAGGGTTTTCAATACTAATTATCTGTCCTCCCCAACGGTCTAAGATTGTCAATGTGTATTCTATATCCATAGAAGTGAATGGTCTAAAGATAGAATTTATACCATAGGAAGCCGGGATAAAAGTATTTGGAAGGAAGATTACAAAATCAGGGACAACTAATACCTTTCCAAAAGCAGTATCAACACAGGCTTCGTTTTCAGCTATCATCATAACCTCATACTCCATTTGTTCTGAACCAGGAAATACATGTGTACCATACTTACTGGTTGCAGTACCACCATCTCCAAAGTCCCAAAATCTTGAAATACTACCTGAGGTAATATCTTTAAACTCTACCTCTGTATCTGAGAAACTAACCTTTGTTGGGTTAAGATTCATCTTAGCCTCTAATTGTGGAATTACTTTTACAATTACAGAATCCTTTGCAGTACAACCATAAGCATCTTGAGTTGTAACCAAATATTTTGTAGTAAATAATGGAGTAACAGATGGATTTTGCTGATTTGCCTGAGCACTCAAGCTAAGGTCAGCCGGAACTGCAGTCCATGAATAATCAGAGGATGAAGAACAGGTTAGATTTACAGTATCTCCCTCGCATAAGAACTCTTTATCAGCACTAATATCTGCAAAACCCTCATTAACCCCAACCTGAATTTGATCAAAAATCTCCCTACCGCATTCATCAGCAATATTTAAAAAGAAGGTAATAGTATCCGTAATAAGTTTTGAATTTCTTGGTTTGTTTAATGAATCCCCACTACTCCAAGTGTAAGTAACGTTTCCAACACCTCCTAAGGTTGAGGTTTCAAAATAAAATCTCTTAGGAAGCATATCTCTGCAGAAAACAGTATCATTGGAGATTGTATGAGTAAGAGGTTGAGGAACCTTAATATAAATTCTTGTTGTATCTCTTGGGACACAAGCCGATGCACCAGTTTCTTCGGAGATTATCATAAATTCTTTAATTTCTCCTGGAATATCCGTTGCACTATGTTGGAATAATATATCTACAAATGTTGTTGTATCACCAATTGGAATAGCAATAGAATGTCCTGGCAATGTATAATCAACTCCCTCTACCATATCAGTAAGAATAGTTAAGTTATACTCAGCATCTCCTTGCTCTCTTGGACGATTTAATGTAACATTAACCCTTGCCTTAGAGCAACCCTTAATCAATGTATCTCCATCTCTTTGCCCCATATTATCAATCTTTAATGTGTATTCATCAGCTCTAAACGAATTACCTTCGAGAAATACAGTTGAATTATAGGAAGCATCCCCAACATCACACATAGCTATTAATAATTTATATTTATAACAAGGCAAAATAGAAACTGCCTTGGTGCTAAGGGCTACGGTATAACCATTCATCTTACAGTTATTATTTGTATTTGTTCTGAAAAACTGAGTATTTGTAAGAACACATGGAGAAGCAGAACCAGCTGGGACACCTCCATTAACTGTATTAATTGTTACTGCCTGCTCAGGATAAGAATCAGGTATAATAGCAATATTTTTCCATCTTAAGTTATAAGAAACAGGTTGGTCTGTTGCATAATTCCCTGTAACTGGGTCATAAGGACCATCAATAAAAAACCCGAATGCATCATTGAAGTTTGAACAAACAAATTGTGGATATTCTTCACTTGCAAAAACATATCTAAATGATATTTCATCTCCAATAGAAATAAAATCAAAACTAAGAGCTGCAATATCATTTTTTGATTGAGATCCAAGCCCTAAAGCTGCTAATTCATTTATCAATGGTATTATATTTGTTTGATCACTACTATTAGGACTTGATACACTGCTAACAATTCCTGAGCTTGTTCCGGCTCCTCCATCCATTACATCACCAGTAACCATAACTAATCCACTCCTTAAAGCAACATTTGGTGCAGCAGTGTCAGCAGGTAGGGGATTGGTCAAAGAACCATTATAAAAAGTTCCAAACTGATTTGAGTTAACAATAGTACTTCCGTTAAATTTAACGTTAGAAACAGTAACCCCTCCTCCTAGAAAATTATTCTCAACAATCGTTTGAACATTTTGACCGTTACGCGGAGTAACTGTGATTTGTGCTTCAACATATAGAGAGATAAAGACAATTCCAATAAAAATTAATAGTTTTCTTTTCATATTATTACCGTGTAAGAATGCCACAAATATAGTTATTTTTTTTCAAAATCATTAATATGGACACATATTAATAGTAAAATGTTTATTTTTGCAAAGTAAATCACATGTAAATTGAAGAGGAAAAACAAGTTTTTATTAAGAGTAGCAAGGCATATTTTTGAAAAGCATTTAAACGAAAATGATTCAAAAACACATAAGTTAAAAACTGATAGCCTTATTCGCTTAGACCATGATGTATCTGAAATCATGACAGCCAGAGTAGATATTTTAGCAATAGAAATCTCTACTCCATACTCTGAGGTTATTGATATAATTGCTAAAAGTGGGTTCTCAAGGATACCTATTTATGAGAATGAACTTGATCAAATCAAGGGAGTTTTATATGTAAAAGACTTGTTTAAACACATGAATAATGATGATTTTAATTGGGTCGAAGTGATTAGAGAGGCTTTTTTTGTGCCTGAAAGCAAAAATATTGCCGACCTTTTAAAAGAATTTCAAGACACAAAACGTCATCAAGCTATTGTTGTAGATGAGTTTGGCTCAGTGGTTGGGATTGTAAGTCTTGAAGATATTTTAGAAGAAATTGTTGGAGAGATAAATGACGAATTTGACTCTCTTCAACCTTCATTATTTTCAAAGATAGATACAAATACATATATGTTTATTGGTAAGATTTCTATTAATGATTTCTGCAAGGTAATTGGGCTTAATGACGATGAGGTGTTTGAGGATGTAAAGGGTGATGCAGATACTCTTGCTGGAATGATGATAGAGATTGCAGGACATTTGCCCTTAAGGGGAGAAATTATAAACTTCGACAAATATAGCTTTCAGATAGAAAAGGCAGACAATAGGAAAATTGAAAAAATCAAACTTAGGATAAATGAATAAAATCAGTTTATTAATCATATTAATTTTTACTCTTACAAGCTGTTTCCAGAAAGAAGACTATACTCCCAAACCAAAGACATATCTTAGGCTTGATGTGTCTCAACCGCAGTATATTTTACATAATGATAATTCTCTTCCTTATAAATTTGAATATCCCGATTACGGAAAAATTGAAAAGGTAGAGAATAATCCTTTGACAAAACATTGGTTGAATATTAATTTCCCTGAATTTGGATGTATGCTTTATCTAAGCTATAAAGATATTAAGGGAGATATTAGATTGGATAAATTAGTAAATGATAGCTATACATTTCTAAAAGAACATCAAAAACTCTCATCAGGAATAATTGAAAGTGAGTATAGAGATGACGACAAGAAAGTATATGGTTATGCTTTTGAAATCAAAGGAAAGGAAGTAGCCTCACCTTATCAATTCTACCTGACTGATAGCAATAATCATTTCGTAAGAGGAGCTATTTACTTCGATTTCAAGGTAAATAACGATTCCCTAATGCCAATAATAGAAAGATTAAACACAGACCTCAACCATCTAATATCTACCTTTGAATTTACAAAATAAGAATCGAGTATTATAAAAACTAATTCTTGCCTTTTATTAGATTAACACTACCATTGAGCTTTTGCCTAACTCCATTGCCATCCTTATAAACTAAGAACCACACATAAACACCCTCAGGTGCATAATCCCCATTCTTTAACTTACCATTCCAGCCTCCAGGGCTTTCGATAGTTGCTATCTTACCTCCCCAACGGTCAAGAATCATTAAAGTGTATTCAATTTCAACTGAGGTAGACGGTTTAAATATTGAATTAGCTCCAATAGTTTCAGGCAAAAAAGCATTTGGCAAGAATATTACAAAATCAGGGACAACCAATACTTTCCCATAAGCAGTATCAACACAAACTTCATTTTTAGTAATCAAGATAACTTCATATTCCTTTTGCAAATAATCGGGAAATACATGTATTCCGTACTTACTGGTTTCTGTACTTCCATCTCCAAAATCCCAAATCCTAGAAATACTACCTGTGGTTAAGTCTCTAAACTCTACCTCTGTATTTGAAAAAACTACCTTTGTTGGGTTGAGTTTCATTTTGGCAATTATTGGTTTTGCGTTTACAACCACAGAATCCTTAGCTCTACAACCATTTGTATCTTGGGTTTGAACTATGTATTTTGTAGTAAAGAGAGGTGTTACCTTTGGGTTTTGCATATTTACTTGGGAGCTAAGACTAAGGTCGGCTGGAACTGAAGACCAGAAATAGAGAGTAGATTCAGAGCAAGTGAGATTAATTGTATCTCCCTTGCAAAAATAATCCTTATCAGCACTTATATCTGCAAATCCTTCATTTATTCCTACTATTATCTGATCAGTAATCACTCTACCACATCCGTCTTCAATATTTAAAAAGATAGTAATTGAATCAGTAATTAGCTTTGAATTGCTTGGTCTATTTATTGAATCTCCTACACTCCAAGTATATGCTACACTACCAACCTCTCCTTGAGTTGAAGCTTCAAAATAAAATCTTTTAGGGAGCATACTTCTACAAAATATTGTATCATTCGAAATTGTATGTGTTAGTGGTTGGGGAACTTTTACAAATATCCTTGTTGTATCTCTTGGAATACAGGCAAAATCTCCCATCCCTCCTGTGATAATTAATAATTCCTTAATCTCTCCTGGAATATCAGAAGCATTATTTTGGAATATTATATCTATAAATGTTGATGTATCTCCAACTGGAATAGCAACTGAATTTCCTGGCATTGTATAATCAATTCCCTCTACCATATCCGAAACAATTGTAAGCAAATATTCTGAATCACTTTGCTCACTTGGTCGATTTAGAGTTACATTTACCCTTGCCTTAGAGCAACCTTTGATTAATGTATCTCCATCTACTTGCCCTATGTTTTCAACTTCTAAATTGTACTCATCAGCAATAAACGAATTCCCTTCAAGATAAACTGCTGAATTATACATATAATCTCTAACATCACAGATTGCTATTAATAATTTATACTTATAACAAGGGAGGATTGGAACTGACTTAGTCCTTAGAGCAATAGTATAACCATTCATTTTGGACTTATTACTCGTATTTGTTCTAAAAAGGTGGGTATTTGTAAGAATACAAGGAGAAGCAGTACCTGCAGCATAACCTCCATTAACTGTATTAATAGATACAATTTGTTCTGGATTAGAGCCAGGAATAATAGCAATATTTTCCCAATCAAGATTATAAATCAAGGGTTGATCAGTTGCTCGCTCTCCAGTTATAGGATCGTATGGTCCATCAATAAAGAATCCAAATGCATCGTTAAAGTTTGAACATACAAAGTCTGGATACTCCATGCTTGCAAATATGTATTTAAAGGAAATTCCATTCCCTATTGTAATAAAATCAAAGCTTAAATATGCTATATCATGTTTGTCAAATCCTCCAAGCCCTAAATCATTTAATGCATTTATAAAAGGGAGGACTTGACTTTGGTCACTGCTTGTGGGATTTGATTTGCTATTAGCTGTACCTGAACCAGCTGCTGCATCCATTACATCACCCGTAACCATAACAATTCCACTTCTTAATGCAATATTTGGAGATGCTGTATCGGCAGGTAAAGGATTTGCTATTGAGCCATTATAGAAGGTGCCAAATTGATTTGAATTAACTATTGAATCTCCATTAAATCGGACATTAGAAACAGTAACACCTCCTCCAATAAAGATATTTTGCAGAACAGTATTAACGTTTTGACCATTTTGTGGAGTAACAGTAATTTGTGCCTCAACACAGAGAGAAATAAGGACAATCCAAATAAAAAATGATAGTCTTATCTTCATTTATTTCATAATTTGACGACTACAAATATAGTTATATTTTTTCATTATCACTATAATAGACTCTAATAAAAGAAAAAATATTTATATTTGAGTTAAGATAACGATTAAACCTAATGATTAGAAGTGATTAAAAATGTGATTTATATCTATTTGTATACTAAGTTATTAAGTGAGCTAAAAAAGGACTTAGTCCTTAGGGTCGAAGGACTTAGTCCTTGAGGGTGGAGGACTTAGTCCTTAGGGGTAAAGGACTAAGTCCTTTTTGGGGGTGGATTTGACTTAATATTTTTAAGGGTTTAACCTTTTCTTAATTAACATTTGAGTTAAGAAAACTATCTCTTGATTCTATTTTCCTGTCTTTTGATTCTATTTACTAAATAAAAAAACCTAAGTGAAGATGATTATGCTAATCTAAGTATGATTTAATATTATTCGCTATTTCTTCGAATTCTTCTTTTGAAAATTCAAGCTTCTCTCTTTTGAAATCTAAGTCTCCAACTGAATTAAGTGGGACTAAATGAATATGAGCATGAGGGACTTCGAGACCTACAACTGCTATACCTACCTTAGGACAAGGATAGGCTTTTTGAATAGCATTGGCAACTTTCTTTGCAAATATATTTAGTTCAGATAATAAATCATCCTCTACATCGAAAATATAATCAATTTCCTGCTTTGGAATTACTAATGTATGCCCCTTAGCTATTGGTGAAATATCCAAAAATGCAAAACAATTCTCTGTCTCAGCAATTTTATAAGAAGGAATCTCTCCTTTAGCAATTTTTGAAAATATAGATGCCATACTAATCTCTTGTTATTTTTAATATCTCTAATTTCATCTTACCTGCTGGGACATCAACCTCAGTTATTTCTCCTACTTTTTTACCTAAAAGACCTTTAGCAATTGGAGAGGTAACAGAAATCTTTCCTTCCTTAAGATTTGCTTCACTTTCCGGTACAATTTCGTAAGTAAGTTTCATCTTATTTCCAAGATTAATAAATTCAACCTTGGATAGAAGCAAAACCTTTGAAGTATCTAATTTTGTTTCATCCAAGAGTCTTGCATTTGCAATTAAGTCTTGAAGTTTAGATATTTTTGCCTCAAGCATACCTTGAGCTTCTTTAGCAGCATCGTATTCTGCATTTTCAGACAAATCTCCCTTATCTCTTGCCTCAGCAATTGCTGCTGAAATAGCAGGTCTTTCAATAGTAGTTAAATGACGTAATTCATCTTTAAGCTTTTGAATTCCTTCTTCTGAATAATACTTAATTCCGGACATGTCAATTGATTTATTTATTTGTAAAAAGAATCGAAGACCTTAATTAAAAGGTCTTCGATTCATTTATTAATTTTTGATTTATTTTATAAAGATAGAACGAGACCTATTGTATGTATTCCAGACATTACCTTTGTGAGTCTGAAGGCATAATCAATAGAGAGTGTTCTGCCATCAGGATTTTGTTTTGTTTTTCCTAATGGAGCCATTATAGAGGCACCAGCTGAGAAACCAGAAAATAGAGTTTCTGCACTATTCTCATTATAAATGCTAGTGTTTATCTTATCTTCATAAGTGTAAGCAGATCTCAACATAAAGATTTTTCCAAATCCATATTCAAGACCAAGAGTAAATTGGTCGCTTGAAAATGCCATTGAAGCAAAATTACCAGCAACAGTTACTCTATGAGTATTCTCTTCGAACAAGAAGTCGTATGATGCTCCAATATTCAAACTCGATGGTAATTCGAAGCTTGCAGAACGTTGTTCTACAGACATACTTCTACCCATATATTCAGCAACAGTTGAAAGACCGTCACCACTATAACTCATAGATGGTCCCCAGTTTTTCAATGTTATACCAAACTTAGCTTCATAATTGTCACCAGTTACATATTGTACCCCTGCATCAATTGCAAAACCAGTTGCATTAACATTATCAATACCTTCATTAATTATCTTCATGGTAGCTCCCCCAAAAATTGTATTTGAAAAAGCTTTAGCATAAGATATTCCAATATTCATAAGACTTATTGAAAAGGTACCATTATTACCAAGGTCTGGACTATTTACAGTTGTTCTTTCTATTAAACCAAATGACATTGAAGAAACAGAAAGACCTAATACTCCAAAATCACCAAGATTTTGACCTACACCAAATGCACTTACACCAATTCCAGAATTCTGTAACCAATTAGTGTAGTTGAAATGAGCTTCTGTTCCCTTAGTCCTTGCTAAACCAGCAACGTTTGAGAAAAGAGCATCTATCCCTGTTCCATTAGCTGTATTTACTCCACCCCAACCTGAACTTCTAGCCCAAGGGTTAATTAAAAGGGAAGCCGCACCAGAGGTCCCTCTTCTATCACCATTTCCGGCGTGAAGCTCTATGTTAGGCGTCATTAAGACGCCTATCATAAACAAAGCAAATATTCTATATATATTTTTCATATTCTCTAATCTTTAAAATATTCTATTGTGCTGTTTCTTTTTATTGGAATGAATTTAAGTCAACTGGACGTAAAGCTCCAAACCATTTAATTATTCTTTCACCAATTCCTTCAGCCTTGATATGAATCATATAAACACCACCAGAAATAGGTAAACCCTTATGATTTTTCAAATCCCAATCAATTGATGTTAGTGGAGTACCTCCTCCAGAAATTAAATTCTTTGAAGGTCCTCTTAATTTTCTAACAACAGTACCATCAACCGCGTAAATTGTAATATAACAATCAGGAGGAAGATTAGCAATCTTAACTAAGTTTTGAACTTGATCTTGCTCGTATGTTGAAGCAGCGAAATAAGGATTAGGAACAACAGTAATTTGATCTAATGCTTTTTCACCAACTTCTTTATTACCTACAGAAGTAGCAATATCCTTAGTGATTGTAAATTGGTACATTGGGTAATTATTATTCTGAGGGCTTGTTGAAGCTGCACCAGAATTTGTATAATTAATTCGATAAGGTTGACGAACTCTTAATGAAACAGTTACATCGGTTGGAATTTCAGCTTTAGGATTAGTATTAAACGCAGTAGCGATTGGCATACCAACCCACATTACTGAACTAAATACTTCCATAGCTTCTAATAGACTCTTATTTCTAAAGTCGTTATTATAAGGATTAAGTCTTGACAAACCATTAGGGTTATTAGCAGCATTATAAACACCAGAAATTAAATCTAATTTCTTAAGTTTATTGTAAGCCCAATCACCATAATCCTCGTAATAAGATGGAGAAACAATTCTAGTTGCATGATCAAAACCAGCTATTTCATGACGATAATGAAGTGTATCAACAGCTGCACTTAACACATATACGTAGTGCATACCTCCGAATACATAACCACCACCATCTTGCATTGTTGAAGTAGGATTCCATAATAAATCTCTACCATTACCTGGTTGTCCAACACCTAATTGAGAGTTTTCTCCAAATATCATATTTAGTCTTTGACCTGTTTCAAGATTAATAGCATAGCCTGGGAACCAACCCATACCATTAGTACCATCATTTAATGAATTACCATTCTTGTCAATAGATGGAGATCTTCTTAATTGGAATCTTTTTGCTCTACCAATAGTTTGCATTGTATCATCCCCCATTTCAATAACAGGACATCTTGTCCATTTTGTTTTATCATTGGTAAAAACAATATCAACAGATGCTAAATTGTTCAAATTATTTGAAACAGTAGAGTATACAAATCCTGGGTCTAATCTCCATTTAACTGAAGCATCTGATCCCTGAGGACTTAAATGATAATAAGAGAATCCAGGGTGAGGAATAGTTGTTCCTTCATAATTAGTATATAATGAAGTTAATCTATATGGAGCCCACCAACCATTTCCAAATGATTCATAATCTCCTTTTTCATCAATTGAGAAGTTTTTATCAATATACTCCCATCCACCATCATCTTTTCTAATCGAGTCTGTTGTTGAATAATAAAAACTTTGAGATAAATATTCTATTGTTTGTTCATCAGATGCTGTTACAAAGTTTCTTCTGATTTCCTCTGAAGCAAAACTACTTTTTGAACGAATCCAATTATAGTAAATACTTGCATCATTATCAGATATACCATATAACCAAGTTTTGCTTGGATCTTTTGCTTTAACGCTTGAGAAAAGAGCTGTTCCTTCTGTTAAGTCTCCTCCGATAATTCTTTGTTGATTAACAACCTTATTATTTTCGTAACCTAATGGTTTAGCAGTTAATTGAGGATTAGTTAGGGATATTGAAATTCCTAATGGGAAAATAATTTGCTCATTTATATCCTTAATAATTCTATCCGAAACAATCTTATATACATCTTGTGTTTGACCATTTACCTTTGTAGTGAAAATAGGCAAATTAGTGTCTGCATTTTGTAATTGCCATCTACCATACATCATATCTGCAGTAGTATCAGAAGGAATTACTTTAATAATAAATGAACCTTGTCTTAGTTTTACAGGATCAACAACCTTAATATTTAATGGACCAAAATTCTTTTGGTAAACTAAATCTGTAATAAAAGCTTGAGGAGTTGGATCTTGTCCAGGTTTTCCCATTATCTTTTCTAAAGTTTCTGTCTTGAAATTAAGAACCATTCCCCCATTTCCATTTCCTTCAATTCTTGTAATCTCAGGACAAACTCCATAAGCAGATTGTACTAATGTACCACCTTGTTCAGGTTCTAATTGGTGAGGAATACCTACAACTGGGGTAATACTCATTCCATATCCTGTTTTTCTACTTGGCAGATAAGGTTCTTTTTGACCATCTATCTTAGTAGCATCATCTGGATTATATGTTTTAAAATTATTGTGAGCATAAGCAATAGCAACATAATAATACTTCTTATTATTTACAATTCTCTTATCATTAGTTGTTGCAAACTTATCTTCATTAATTCTAAAAGTATGTTGGATTCCTTGATTTAAACCATTAACCATAACCTTTGGAACAAGACCACCAATATTATTATCCATTAGATAGTTTACTAATTTTCCTATTGGTTGATTATTTTCTGGATAGAAATTTTTAATATCACATTGACCTACTAATCTTGCCTTATCTTCATCATAAATATCAGCAACTGATACGCTTTGGTCTTTTAATTGGAAGATTTGATATCCTTCAAACTTATAGTTTTGATTGTAAGGTATCGTAGTATCAATAACTGTTACAATAGTATTATTTATCGTATCTACTACTTGTTTTGTAATATCATAAGAACGAGGTATTCTAACATCAATTTTGTCAAAACTCTCATTATAGTTATTTGAAATAGGAGAGTCATTAGTTAAGAATAAAATTAATTCTCTATCTAATTCCTTAACAACTAAATCTGGAGCATCAGGACCCTCAAGAATATTAAAACAATTATCGAATAATGCTTGACACTTATCATCTATTTGTCTTAATAAAGTAACTGAAGCATAAGGACCCCCTGATGGAGCTTGAGCAAAAGGAATCCCTACTGTAATATAGTTGATAGCACCTGGCTTTAATTCGAAAGGACCTGCCGACTGCATAAAACGTCTATCTCCTGAAGCATTATTTGAAGATTCTTCTGTCCAGCCTCTTGTATCAGAAATATTTGGATCAACACCTTTAGTCCCCCAATTCCATGGGTCAGTATTTCCAGGGAACATAAAGTCACACTCAATAGCAGTGTTTCCAGCAGAACCTAAAGCTCCTGTACCACCAAATGTCATTATTTCACCTGTTTTCCAAATACCTCTTAAGTAATTATAATAATCTGTAGCTTTATCAGGCTCTCCTCTTACTGAGTTAGAGCTGTTTTCGTAGTAAACAAAACGTCTCATACCAAAACGTTCATCATCTATAATACCATTACCAAAGTTTACACCATTAATATTTGCACCATTAGTAATCTTATCATCCTTATCGTACCAATACTTTTCAAATAAATCAGCATCACGAGTAATTAATAATGTGTCATATACCTTATTACCAGTTATTGGATCAATAACATCACTTCCATCAGGATTTTTCTTAGTATAATTTGCTAATAATTTTTGTCCATCGGCATCCTTCAATGCAAGATGAATATAAACTTTAGGATTATCCATTCCATCTGGATCTAAATAAGGTCCTTGGAAAAAGTCAATCCCAATTGCTGGAGGGTTGCCTGAGTAAGATCCTACTCCAGGACCATCAGTCGCCTTTCCATTATAACAATATCCTAATCCTCTTTTAACATCACAACCTACATAGTCATCAAAAGCGTATCCTAAATCTGGGTCAACCCACTGACTAAAATAAGTATTTTGAAGAGTAAAAGTAGAACGGTTGATAATTTCATAAGAATAGAAAGTCATATTATTAATTTCATCATTCATATTGAATGCAAAAGCTTGAGCTCTAATTTCAAGACCAATTGGGTTTTGAGATTTAGATTCTGTATGAGCATTTCCTTTGTCGTTAAAAACCCACCAAAGTGTCTCATCTCCTTTTAGAACTTGGTCAACAAGTATACCACCTGTAACCTTTAACCCTCCTGTACCTATAGAATCTTCCATAGTTCTAATTGGATTATAAGGTTGACCTCCTTGCTTTGCTAAGATTGGACATAAATCACCATTTAAATCATAATAAGGATAGTCACCACTTTGTGGATTATATTCTCCATCACCATCTACATCTCTAAATGGAGCAAGATATTTTGTTTGTTTTAATTGTGCATAATTATCTGGATGAGCTGGCCATTGATTGATAGCTTCTGTGTAATAAGAAGGATCTGTTGGGCCTGCAATAATTTGACCTTGTGCATTTTTTTGACATGCTCCTATAAATCTTTCAACCTCTGCTCTTGTTATACGAAAATGTTTATCCCATTTTTCACAGATTGATTTATTTACAGATGCATTTGCATCTACAGTTAAGGGACCAGGCCAGAAGTCATCTCCATCTTGTCCAAAACGAAGTGCAGCAACTCTTAATTGTTTATTTTCATCTTGACCTCCAATCCAAAGTGCAGCACAGAACATTGCAGTACTGTTCCCGTCTTTAGGTACATAATAGCGTGCGGTATTACCATCATACCACATATTACCACCAGTGTTTATACGAGCTCTTACATTATTAATACTTAATTCTGCGGAACCTTGAGCTCTTCTACACCTTTCAACTCCAACCTCTGACTTAGGGCTTGAAGTTTTTTTAACCTGACCTACAAATTCCCTTGCATGAATTTGTCCAGACATCGTCAGGCCGATTAAAACCAAAGTTATTTTAAATATATTCTTCATATTAAAATTAATTTCATTTATTGATTACTAGAATGTATAAGAAACTCCAAGATATATCGTTCTTGGTCTTGAATAATTATAATATGAATTATTCAAAGACATTAAATAATAATCTCTGTATGAGGCTTCATTTAATTGATTAGCAATAATTGTTTGAGTTTCTGGGTCAGTTAAATATCCATTATCATCTGGGTCACCAGTAACTCCAAATACTCCTGTAACATTCTTTATATCAAGAACGTTCTGAACTCTTGCGAATAAGTTTAATGTAGTATTTTTCTTACCAATCATGATATTGTATGATTTATCAATTTGCATATCAATACGGAAAGACCAAGGGAGTCTAGCTCCATTATATGAACCTACAATAGTTTGTTGAGTATTACTAAAGTATTTTGTATAAGGACGACCAGATTGAGCAACTCCTGTAATATTAACTCCAAAGTTTTGGAACCATTTTGTTACCTTAGCTCTATCTTCTCCATTTTCGTCTTTTACTTTTCTCGTAGTAGTAAATCCGTTATAATCATTCCCTCCACCATATCTAAAGTCTAAACCAAGTTTGATTGCATGTCTTACGTCGTCACTAATTGGATTCAACATCTTAATATTTGGATATCCAGCTCTAATTAATGAAACTATTGTAGAAGAAGGTAGCCCAGAAGTTCCTTCTGCATATTGAAGTGTATAGTTAGCATTAATTCTAACATTTTTAGAACGTCTTAAATCATAAGTAGCAGTTAATCCTTTTGTTGTACGGAAATCATGGTTACCATAAGAATAATAAAAAGAAGTTGGGTCTGCTCCTACATATTGTACTAATGCAATCAAATCTCTTGTTTCTTTATAGTATGCAGAAATACCAATACCTGAAGATCTTGAAACCTGTTGTTGGAAACCTAACTCATAGTTGGTAATTCTTTCTGGTTTTAAATTTGGATTGCTTAATACCGAACCAGATCTTCTTTCCATAAATAAATAATCTACATAATTAGCCTGCCAACCTCCTTGAGGTCTTCTTGCAATCATATCATAAGATGCTTTAAATACAGATTTATCAGATACAGGGAAAGAGAATGCAATACGAGGCATAGCAACTACTTGAGGTTTGTAATCCTCAAATGCATCTGTAGAAATTTGAAGAGGAAGTCCTGTTTCATTTAGTTTCCCTTTTCTAAAAGGAAGTGGTTGACCAGAAGCTCCAGCAATATCAGATGGATTAGAAATTAACTCTCCATTTGCATTATACCAATTATTACCATTTCTATATCCTCTAATAAATCCTGCTTTTTCCACATCGCTTGTTTGAGTTTGACCATTAAGATTATTTACATAAACTACATAATCATCTCCAATATTTGAAGGTCTGTCCGCAATATTTAACTCTCCAGCTGTATAAGAATCATATAATAAATAAGGATCCTTTAATCCCATTTGATTTCCATCAAATCTATCAACACGTAAACCAATATTAAAAATTAAATCTTTAAAATAAAATTGGTCTTGGATATATCCAGCCATATAGATTGGTTGCCATGCTCCAATTGTTCTCTTTTCAGGATTTGAAAAGAAATCTTGAAGATTTTGTTTTCCTTTTACAGGATTTCCTCTATGGTCATATCCATAATAACTTACTATTGAATTACCTGAATTAAATAATTCATCTGCAGAGAACATATCCATTGTGAAAGTAGATGGATCATAGTTGTCAATATCAATAAAATCAGTTCCATTTACTGCTAATCCTAATTCTTGACGAATAGCTTTATCAAAAAATGTTTGGTCAGCAGCATTATATAATCTATTATAAGTAACATAAGGAATTGCTCCAGAATTGTCAATATTAACTCTTGGATCATCTGTTCTTAATTCGTCAACTAAATCTCTATATAAAATGTGAGAGTTAGCATTTTGCTTCATAATTGTCCAAAGAGAAGCAGCATTTAAACTATACCCTCTATATGTAGATTGGTCATATTGGAATCCAAATTCTATAGCATGAGGAAATTTTTTACCAATATCAGCAGAAACTTTAGCAGAAAGGAATACAAATTGACTTTCTGATTTTGAATAACTTGCTGTATTAACATTTACATTATTAAATAAGCTATAGATACCATCTGGTCTATCTCCATTAGTTAAACCTTGGAAAGATCTAATATTATCATAGTTATATAAATAACCTCTTATTGGTTCAAAACTTGGATCATTATATAATTGCCAAGTATATCTCGCAAGATTTGGATTATATTCAGAAGGAGTAAAATCAACCTGATAATCTAACCATCCATTATGCTCCATAACATCTTGCATAACTCCGTCAATTTCTAAACGAGTTAATTGATATGTATTTCTCTTATACGTTTTAAATGTTCCAACATGTCCATATCTAAATAAATTATCTCTATGGTTAACATCGTATGTTTCACCATAAGAACGAGAATATGAACCTGTTAAATTGAACATAACTCTTTTAATTAATGAAGACTCTGAAGTGCTTTCAAATTTTTGAGCAAAATCTCCCATTAATTGGAAGCTATTAGAATTTGATTCACTATTGTTTTGATTATTTAAAAGCATTGAAGCAATACTACCGTTTTTACCAATACTATTAGTATACTCTGCATTTAACTGCAAAGAACTATTATCGGTAAATCTAATATCTAAACCACCCTCTATATATAGTCCATTATTCCAAAGATTTTTCTTTCTTCCAACTTGTTCGAAATCGGAAAGTCTTAAGAAAGATGCAGTATTATAAACAGCACCTGTAACTGGGTCGTATTTTAAAGGATTTTGATTTAAAAACTCTTGAACATCGTCTTTAGCCATATAATAATACCTATCTGAAGGTCTATTATAAGGATCATTAATATAAGTATTATATCCAGAGATACGATATCCGATAATGCTTTTCTCAGCACCACTTTCTAAAGTTTTTTTGTAAAGTGGTCCAGTTGTATAGAACTCTAACCTATGGTATCCTCTAGTATCTAAAGGCTCTGAAGTTTGATAACTTACATATCCCATAAATTGATTTGCAGGTGGTTTTAAAGTAATATTGGTCGTACCCCCAATAGATTCACCGTATCTTGCAGGTGTACCTCCAAGAATTACTTGAACCTCAGCAATTGCAGTTTTAGGAATATTTACTGTTCCTTTTTTTGCAACACCATTAACATAAGTAACCATACCACCTTCACCTCTCGCAGTACCAGCACCACCATCAGCATCAGTAATACCTCCTACTTGGGCAATAATAGCATCTACAGTATTAGCTGTCATTTTCGAAATATCTTCGGAAGTCATTCTCTGACCTGTTTCAGCTGCTCCAATTTCAACAATTGGAACCTGATAATCAGTAATAGTAACTTCATCCAGCAATCCTGCTGATTCTTCCATTACTAAACTACCTCCAGGTGAAAAGCCTGTTGCATTAACACGAACACCTTTTTTTATGGCTTTTTTATGCGTCACAACACTCGCTACGACATCATACACACCGGCAGCCAATGGTTTAATTTGGTAATTACCATTAATATCAGTTGCGGCACCACCCATTTGCTGTCCATTTTGTTCAGCAATAACATTAACGAACGGTAATGGTTCGCCTGTTTTAGAATCTGTAATTGTACCCGTCAGGGTTCCCTGAGAGTACAATGTTAAACTGGTTGTTATTAACAAACCTAGAGTAAATAATAATTTTCTCAACATACTCTTTAAGTATTATTTATGTAAAGAATTAAAAAATTTCATCTTGTCTTTTCTATAAAAGGATTATTTAAAATCTCAGAATAAATCACTGCTTTTCTTAAATCAAAATCATCCTCATTATTTAATTGTTTTTCTTTTATAATTTCAGTTTTCTTTTCTTGTACTGATGTTGCAGGTTTTGGTTTATAAATTGGTTTCTCAACACTATTTTGTTTTTGTTTTACTGGTTTTTCTTCATTCAAATTACCAAATATTTGTTCAAACCAAGGAATATCACCTTTGTTTTCACTTGAAACAGGAGGTGTATTTTCTTGTACATATTTCTTTGCATTTTTGATTACCATTTTGATAACCAAAGAAAATACAATAATACTGATTAAAACAATTGTATTCATTTCTTATAATATGAAGTGGCAAATTTAGTCAAAAAACCAATGCAAACAAAATAAAAAACTAATAATTCGGTCTTCAATACTATAAAAATACTGAAGACCGTAATTATAATATTTATTTTTTTACCAATTCTTTTTTTGTCTTTTGTCTTAGAATTAGCATATGTGCTATTGGAGAGGCAATAAATAAAGTTGAGAAACCACCTATTGTTATACCAATAGTAAGTGCAAAGGCAAAACCTCTTAATACTTCTCCACCTAATAAAAGAACGATAATTAATGCAATCAATGTAGATCCTATAGTATTTACAGTTCTACTTAATGTTTGATTCATTGCTAAGTTCATCATTTCTCCATGAGATTTATTAGGATGAAGATTAACGTTTTCTCTTACACGGTCAAAAACAATAACAGTATCATTAATTGAATATCCAATAACTGTAAGAATTGCCGCAATAAAATTCATATCTACATCCATACTGAAAGGGAGAATTTTATTGAATAATGAAAACATACCAATAGTAAAGGTTGTATCAAAAATCAAAGCTACTAATCCTCCAACTCCATATTGCCATTTCTTAAATCTAATAGCAATATATATAAATATGAATATTAAGGAAATCGTAATTGAAATAACAGCCGAGCGTTTTATATCATCAGCAATTGTTGGTCCAACAATTTCTGAACTAATAATTCCAAGTGGAGTTTGAAGTGTTGATTCAAACGAATTTTCATTTATATTTTTATCGGTAAAGAAATCCTTAGTACCATTAAACAATTTTTGAATTATCTCTCTTTTAACTTCTTCACTATCTTCCTTTACTTTGTAATCTGTAGTAATTTTTACTTGATAATTTGGTCCAAAAGTTTTCACTTCAGGAGCTGATTCAAATTCTTTAGCCAATGATTTTCTAATCTCATTTGGATTTACATCCTTATCAAATCTTACTACATAAGTTCTACCTCCAGAGAAATCAATTCCATAATCCAATCCTTTAAATACAATAGAACTTACTGCGACAATCATTATTCCTATAACAATAATCATTTGTGTTTTAATTGTACCAACAAAATTTATTTTTGGATTTAAAAGGAAGTTTTTAGTAAGAGGAGTATAGAATTTTAATCTATTTGCTAATGATTTTCTTTTTAATATCTCTTCAAATACAATTCTTGAAATAAAGATTCCAGAGAATAGTGAGGTTAAAATTCCTATTGACAGTGTAATTGCAAAACCTTGAACAGAACCTGATGCAAAATAAGCGAGAACTATTCCTGTAATTAAGGTTGTTGCATTACCATCGATAATTGCAGAATATGCAGCCTTATATCCATCATGAATTGCATTACCAATATTTTTACCGGCTAATACTTCTTCTTTAATACGTTCATTAATAATAACATTCGCATCCACAGCCATTGCTAAAGTAAGGACAATACCTGCAATACCAGGCAATGTAAGCACCGCACCAATTGAAGCGAGGATTCCAAATAAGAAGAAAAGATTTACTATTAATGCAATACAAGCTGCGATTCCTGCACTACTGTAGAAGAAAAGCATATATATACATATTAATATAAATGCAATCAAAAACGAAGTAAAACCTGCACTAATTGACTCAGCACCTAATGATGGTCCAACAATTGATTCTTGAACCATTTTTGCTGGAGCTGTTAATTTACCCGACTTTAGAATATTAGCCAAGTCCTTTGCCTCATCCAAAGAAAAATCTCCAGAAATTTCAGAACGTCCTCCACTAATTTCAGAATTTACTCTTGGTGCTGAATAAACCACACTATCTAAAACAATAGCTATACTATTACCAATATTCGAACCTGTAATCTTTCCCCATTTTCTTGAAGCTTCAGCCTTCATTGACATTGAAACCACAGGACGACCATTTTGGTCAAAGTCCTGACGTGCATCATTTATGACATCTCCATCTAATAAAGCTGTTTTCGCCTTATTAGTATGCTGTATTACATATAATTCATATTCATTTGTCCCCTTAATTGGTTTTGCGCTCCAAAGGAACATCACATCTTGAGGTAAAACCTTAGATGCTCTTGCTAATTGACGGTCTATTTCCTTTCTCATTGAAGAGTTTGCTGTTCCAACAACATTTGGAGCGAGGTCACCTCTATTAATTCTTACAAAAAGACCAATCAAAGGGTTCTTAGAAACAGCATTTGAATCCTTTACTATATCTTTTTTAGCTATTAATATTGAATCTATTCCTGATTGAACAATATTTGTGTCAGTTATATTTTGATCTTCCGTTTTTTCTTCACCAACTGTAGCCAACCATTGATCAGCATTTACTATACTTTGATATACTTTACCAAAATCTCCTGCTAACCAGAATTCCAATTGTGCACTACCTTCTAATAATCGACTTACTCTTTGTGGGTCTTTTACTCCAGGTAATTCAATAAGGATTCTTTCAGATGCTTCAAGTTTTTGAATTGTTGGCTGAGAAACTCCGAACTTATCGATACGTTTACTTAAAACCTGGAAGGTTCTTTCGTAAGCATCGGTACATTCAGCCTTGATTGCAGAAATAACATCTGAATTTTTTGAATTAGTTGTAATTCCTCTATCCTTTAGTTTAACTCTGAAAAAAGCAGTCAAATCAATTTTTTCTTCCTGCGATACTATTTGTTCAAAACTTGATACAAAATTCTTTCCTGAGGTTTTCTGAAGTTCAAGAGATTTATCAATTAAATTTAGAAATGCTGGATCATTTGGGTTAGTTGCAAGATTTCTTACTACATCTACAGTAGATACCTCCATCTTAACATTCATACCTCCTTTTAAATCCAGACCTAAATTGATTTCTCTTGACTTACATTCCTTATAGTTGAATTTTCTCATCCATAAGAAATTGTAAACAGTTTTTTCAGAAACTGAATCTAGGAAACGATTCTCTCTCTCATTTGCAATAACTGCAAGAAACTCCTGTTCTTTAAGAGGATCTCCCATTGCAAGTCTTTTTGCCTCACTCTTTGCATAGTTGTTGTTTGCATATTCTTTAGCATCTTTTTCCACAGATTTTGTAACTATGGTAAAACTTAGCTGATACAAACATACTAAAGCAAAGATTACAGCAATAATTTTAATAGCTCCTTTGTTTTGCATATTATTTATTTTAATTATTATAAGTATACGCTTTTAATTGAACTTGCAAAGATAAAATTTTTATTCGTATTTCCTACATCGAACTAAAAAAAATATAAATAAGGTGTTAATAAATAATTATTTTATTCTTTGATATATCAAGCAATTAGCGTATTCACAACCAATAAAAAAGAAATATAAACCTATTTATAATAAAAAAATTAATAGCTTTGCTCTCTGAAACTAATTAAACTAATATATAAGTATTATGACAGAAAAATTACAAAAATCTATGAGAGATTCAGCTGTAATGCGCTGGATTGCATTGGGGTTAATATCATTAACCATGTTCTTTGCTTATTTCTTCGTCGATGTAGCAGCCCCTCTTAAAACTCTTTTGCAACAAGACCCATATTTTTGGTCTAACGAAACCTTTGGAATGCTGGGAGGTTCTGAGTTCTTTTTAAATGTATTTGCTGGATTTCTAATTCTTTCGGGTATTATTCTCGATAAAATGGGAATTCGCTTCACACTTAGATTATCAGGAGCTTTAATGTTGATTGGGGGAACTATAAAATGGTATGCCCTAACAACTGGTTTCGCTGAAACAGGGTTTGCTCAAACTCTTAATTCGTTTATCCCTTCTGTTCCTGCATCTGCTAAACTTGCATTCTTTGGATTTGCAATATTTGGAGTTGGAGTTGAAATGGCGGGCATAACTGTTTCTAAAACAATTGTAAAATGGTTTAAGGGAAAAGAACTTGCTCTTGCAATGGGTCTTGAAATGGCAATTGCTCGTTTAGGAGTTTTCGCTGTTTTCCAATTATCTCCAATTTTTGCAAAAGAGGGAGGAGTTTCAAACTCAGTATTCTTTGGAGTTCTATTCTTAATAGTTGGTTTCTTAACCTTCCTAATCTATACATTTATGGATAAGAAACTTGATAAGGAAACAGGTGGAATTGAATTAGCACCAGAGGATGAATTTAAAATTTCTGACTTAGGAAAAATCCTTTCAAATCCTGGATTCTTAGCAATTGCTGGACTTTGTGTACTATTCTATTCAGCTATCTTCCCATTCCAAAAATTTGCAACCGAAATGCTTTCTTCAAAACTTAATGTAGAAATTGAATTAGCTTCTCGCTATGTTTCATATTTCCCAATTGGAGCTATGGCACTTACACCTGTAATTGGAGCAATACTTGATTATTTTGGCAAAGGGGCTACGATGATGATTTATGGAGCTATATTACTTACAATATCTCACTTGATATTTGCCCTAGTACCAGAAGCTTCATTTACACCTGCAGTTGCAATCCTTACTATTGTAATTTTAGGAACAGCATTTTCATTGGTTCCTGCTTCAATGTGGCCTTCTATCCCGAAAATAGTAGAAGACAGATATCTTGGTTCTGCTTATGGTTTGATATTCTATATTCAAAATATAGGTTTATTACTTGTACCAATCCTAATTGGTTTTGCCCTATCTACTTCAAATCCTGGAGTTGCAGAACAAATACAACAAGGAGTTGAAGGAGCTAAGTACAATTATACAGTTCCTGAATTAATTTTCGCAGGTTTTGGAGTTGCTGCTTTTTTCCTTGGAATTGTTTTAAAAATGATAGACAAGAAAAAAGGATACGGACTTGATATGCCAAATAAAAAGAAATAAATTTTCTAAAATGGTTTAGAAACCATATTTGCAGAGAATTGCATTTTTTAACAAACGGCATTTATCTTAATTGATAAATGCCGTTTCTAATTAAATAATTACGCTCTATTCTAAAGATAACTAAATCTTTAATCCGATGTATTCTTTCTTGATTCTATTAATCTATCTCTTGAATTCATATAAATACTATTTGATATTAATAAAATTCTAAATATCTGGAATGCACAATATTGCAAATCTACATATAAAAATCCAAAATCAATCAATAAAAAATATATAATTCTTATACCCAGCTAATTATTTCCAATCACTATTCTCTAAGGAAAAAATATCTTCAACTTATCCTTATATTACTAAGAATATGAATGAGTTTTTGAAATAATACTTCTTGTTTTTGAGCTTAGACTTCTTGTTTTTGGATTTAGACTTGCATATTATACTCAAAAAGTGCCACTTTTTAGGTCGAAAAGTGCCACTTTTTAGGTCAGAAAGTGGCACTTTTTGGGTAGAAAAGTGCCACTTTTTGGGTAGAAAAATGGCACTTTTTAGGGAAGAAAGTGGCACTTTTTAGGTGAAATATCTTCTTCTAAATTTGGAATAAAGGCCTCTAAATTCAAAATAAAGAAGTCTAAATTTCAAACTATAAAGTAAAATATTAAAAGTTATGGTTTTGGAACTAAATTAATATATAATTCCTCTAACTGTTCATTTTTAATTGGTGATGGAGAATCAATCATTACGTCTCTTCCATTATTATTCTTTGGAAATGCAATAAAATCTCTTATAGACTCTACTCCTCCAAATACTGAACATAGCCTATCAAATCCAAATGCAATTCCTCCATGAGGTGGAGCTCCGTATTCAAAGGCTTCAAGTAGGAATCCAAACTGCGAATTTGCTTCTTCCTCGCTCATACCTAACACTTTAAACATATCCTTTTGCATATCTCTATCATAGATACGAATTGAGCCTCCTCCAATTTCAACTCCATTGATAACCAAATCATAAGCATTTGCTCTTACCTCTTTAGGTGAAGTAAATAATTTGGAATAATCCTCTGGTTTAGGAGCTGTAAATGGATGGTGTTTAGCATAGAAGCGATTTGTTTCCTCATCCCATTCCAAAAGTGGGAAATCCACAACCCATAAAGGAGAATATTTGCTTGAGTCTCTCAAACCTAATCTATTACCCATTTCTAATCTCAATGCAGAGAGTGAAATTTGAGTTTTTTCTTCCTTTCCTGCAAGTATTAAAATTAAATCTCCAGGTTTTGAATTGAATTCCTTAGCAATTTCTTCTAATTTTTCCGAGCTAAAGAACTTGTCTACAGAGGATTTAAAACTTCCGTCAGTATTATGCTTAATATAAACTAATCCAGAGGCTCCAACTTGAGGACGTTTTACAAATTCGGCAAGCTCATCTAATTGTTTACGAGTATATTCAGCACAATTTTCAGCACAAATACCAAGAACTAATTCCGCATTGTCAAAAACTGGAAAGCCATGATTCTTAGATATATGATTTAATTCAACAAACCTCATCCCAAAACGAATATCAGGCTTGTCCGAGCCATAGTATTTCATTGCATCTGCATAAGAAATTCGTGGAAAATCCTCTAAAGAGAGATTCTTGACCTTTGAAAACAAGTGTTTTATTAAAGATTCAAAAGTATAGAGGATATCTTCTTGCTCTACAAAGGACATTTCACAGTCAATTTGTGTAAACTCTGGCTGACGATCTGCTCTAAGATCCTCATCTCTAAAACATCTTACTATTTGAAAATAACGGTCATAGCCAGAAATCATCAATAATTGCTTAAAGGTTTGAGGACTTTGAGGAAGGGCATAAAACTCATTTGGATTCATTCTGGAAGGAACAACAAAATCTCTTGCACCTTCAGGAGTTGATTTAATAAGATAAGGGGTTTCAATCTCCATAAATTTCAAATCATTCAAATAGTTTCTAATCATAATTGATAAATTATGACGTAATTCCATCTTTTTCTTAACCTCGTTTCTTCTAAGGTCAAGATAACGATATTTCATCCTAAGCTCATCTCCCCCATCGGTATTATCCTCAATTGTAAAAGGAGGTGTCTTGGATTTATTCAATATCTTAATTTCTGAAACATTGATTTCTATTTCTCCAGTAGGGATTTTATTATTCTTATTCGACCTTTCCTCAACCACTCCTCTAATTTGTAAAACATATTCCCTTCCAAGCTCTCTTGCCTTAAGACATAAAGAGGAATCCTTTTCCATATTGAAAACAGCTTGGGTAATTCCGTATCTGTCTCTTAAATCTACAAAGGTCATCCCTCCTAAATCTCTTGAACGTTGAACCCAACCACTTAAAACTACTTCCTGACCAATATTGGATATATTTAATTCTCCACAACTATGCGTCCTTAACATCTTTATATTTTATTTTGTTTGATATTCTTTGCTTAAATGAAATTGAGAAGGATGTTTTGCAACCTTATCTTTATAAAACTCCTGAATGATTTTCAAATCCTTTTCATAATCTCCACTTGGATAGAATATTTTTCCTGCACTCCCCTCTTTCTTCTCGTAGTCCAACCAAGCAAGATAAATTGGAACTTTTGCATTTAAGGCAATATAATAAAAACCCTTCTTCCAATGCTCTGTATATTTTCTTGTCCCCTCAGGAGTAATAATCAAAGAAAACTCTTCCCTTTGATTAAAAACATCTACTATATTATCTACTAAATTAGTCTTCCTTCCTCTATCAACAGGAATCCCTCCCATTGCTTTTAGTATTCCCCCTATTGGAAAAAAGAACATTTCCTTTTTAATAAAAAAATGTGCCTTGATTCCTAATCTCCATAATCCACAACGTCCCCAAACGAAGTCCCACATTGAAGTATGTGGGGCTTCGATAAAGACACATTTTTTCATTTCTGGCTCAAGGCTACCAATTAGTTTCCAACCTCCAAGCCACATTATAAATTTAGCAATTTGCTTCATTAACTATTTTACAAGTGAATAAGTATCGTTAGCAATAACAAATTCTTCATCTGTAGTAGTAATCATCACCTTAACTCTTGAGCTAGGTTTAGAAATAATTACATCTTTCCCTCTAGCACCTTTGTTTGCAGCTGAATCAAATTCAAGACCTAAGAATTCCAAACCTTCACAAATCTTTTCTCTAACATCATCTCCATTTTCTCCAATTCCACCAGTAAATAAGATTGCATCAACTCCGCCCATAGCTGCAGCGTAAGAACCAATATACTTCTTAACTCTATAGCAGAACAAATTAAATGCAATAGTTTGTCTTTCTTCACCAGAGTCTTTTCTATCACAAATATCTCTCATATCTGCGTATCCACCAAGACCTAATAAACCTGATTTCTTGTTAATAAGGTTATTCATTCCCTTAAGGTCAAGATTTTCTTGTTCGGCAATATATAAAAGTACTCCAAGATCTAAATCTCCACAACGTGTTCCCATTACTAAACCTTCAACAGGAGTAAAGCCCATTGAGGTATCAACAGATTTTCCATTCTTTACAGCACAAATTGATGCACCATTTCCAAGGTGACAGCTTATTATTTTTGAAGTTTCATAGTCCAAGCCTGCCATCTTAGCTGCTTTTGGAGCCACAAATTTATGACTTGTCCCGTGGAAACCATAACGACGTATTTTCTTTTCTGTATAATAATCAGATGGTATAGCGTACATATAAGCTTCGGAAGGCATTGATTGGTGGAAAGAAGTATCGAATACTGCAACTTGTGGAATACTTGGTAAGAGTTTTTCCATAGCTTCAATACCTTCTAAGTTTGCAGGATTATGTAATGGAGCTAAAGCACATAATTCTTTAATTTTGTCTTTTTCAAACTCTCCAATAACAACAGACTCTTTAAATAATTCACCACCATGAGCAACTCTATGTCCACAAGCGTTTATCTCATTTAATGATTTAATTACTCCATAAGTTTCATTTACTAAAGCATCTAAAACTAAGTTAATACCAATTTGATGGTTAGCAATTGGAGTTTGGATTGTATATTTTCCCTTTCCCTCTGGTTTATGAGTAAATTCTCCTAATTCCAAGCCAATTCTTTCTACCAATCCTTTTGCAAGCACTCTTGCATTATTTGACATATCAATTAATTGATACTTTAAAGATGAACTTCCGCAGTTCAACACTAATACATTCATATTTATACAGATTTAAATATAGTTTAATTTGTTATTTTCGAGTGGCAAAATTACTAATAAAATAATTAAGTAACAAAGAAATAAGTACTATAGATAAAAATACTGAATTTGACTATTATACATAGCTGAAGAAAAGCTCAAAAAAAGTATCTCAAATCCAGAGAAGAGGAGGGAAATTTGGAAATAGAGAAAGAGTATAAAGAATGTTTTTAACATAAACAGACGAAAACCCGCATTTTGATAACATTATGCAAGTTTTGCTGTTAAATATGGTTAACGTGATAAGCTCTTGAGATTTGCATAATCCAAGCCATCAACCCAAGAGAGGAAAATGAATAGTTAATTACTCATAATAAATTTCTAATATTTCGAAGAAAAACCTCAACATTCGACCTTTTTCGAAATAAACTTAGTCTTTTTATTTTTTTCCTTGATAAAAATTTATTTTTCCTTGATATCTTTTCGAAGAAATTCAGTTTATTTTCAAGTAAATAGCTATTCTATCCCAATAGAATTTGATTCTACGAAAATAGAATCAAATTCCA
>JAEZKK010000014.1 GCA_023415495.1 Bacteroidota bacterium | reverse complement strand
AATCTCAATACAAAAGGGTATTATAGAGAAAAATTTAAATCCCTCAAAGGAGTATTCTTTATTTGTAAGACAAACTTGGCACCCACTTGGCGTTATATTTTAAAATAACGCCCACCAAAGAGAACTTTATATTTTTCTGTATAAAGTATAAAACAGACAGAAAACTTTGTATCTTTCAAAGTGATAAAAAACAGATTATTAATTTAATAGATTTAAATCATGAATAAAATAATAAATAAGTTATTTTTAGCTACAGTATTAGTAGCATTAGTATTAACATCTTGCACAAATGAGGCAGATTTTATAGACAATAAAACTTCAAAGACCAATAAGAATATTATTAATAATGAAAGACTTTTTCCCGAGTATGAAGAAATAGATATCTCTCATCAAGAAGCATTTGATTTGCTTCTTCAATTTAATGAGTCTATGAATGATATTATTCCTATGGAAGATATGAATATTAATGAAGCATTATTAGCGATGGAAATGTATTTTAATTATGCTATTGTTGACAAGAATACAGAATATGATATTCAAGCTTCATATCCACAACAAGAATTTGAATTTACATTAAATATTATTGATGATGTAATTTCAGGAGATGAATTAAAAACAAATTATACAGATTTTTTGATAGGAATTAAAAGTGTAATGGCAAATAAATTTCTTCGATTCTCTGATTTGTTTGTATCTTCCAAAACTGATTCTTTATTAACCTTTACATTAATTATTCCTCCTTATTTAGATGGAATTGAAAATATAAATGAAGACATAATGAATCTTCCTTCATGCCCAATTGTGAGAAATATAAATGAAATTCCAGATGTTCCTGAAGAGGTAGAAATAGATTGGAATATATATTTTGAGGATTTTGTACCTATTCCTGGTAGTGGATATAGTGGTTTTAATTATTTCTTTAATAATTATCAAGAAATATTGCATTCATATTGCCTAAAACAAGCAGAAGGATTTGTATATGGAATAAATTCATCTCATTTAATAGTTGATTTGCAAAATTGGGAACAGTATTATTTTAGAAGTAATGATACATATAATCATGATAATTTTCCGCCCAATCATAAATTTAATTATACTGAAATAATGAATGTCTTGCTCCCTTCGACACTTATAGCTGCAGATGAAATTAGGCAATCTTTAGATAATAATAAGTATCTTCTTGATGTTGTCCCTGTTCTTGATTTTCCTCCTCTTCCTGATATGTTATATACAATAAAATTTGGAGGGTTAAGATTTTCAAGTTATAGAGAGGGGTACTTAGTGCATTGGCTTGAACTTAAATTTTCATACGAAATAGAAAATATAATATTTGTTGATTGATTATGAGTAGGATTTTATTTAAACTTTTATTTATAATACTAGTTTGCATTAGTTATATATCTATTGGGCAAACTAATGTCAATAACAATGTCAAACTAAATGAATTCTATAATAATAACAAGTATTTATATTCCTTATTATTTGATGATTTAGATAATAAAGAGAATGATTGGTTCTCATTAATTACAGATACTTCTTTTAATTTATATCTTATTGATAATGATTTGAATGTTAAAAAGACTCTAATAAATAATAGAGAACATTTTTTGTATTTTAAATTAAACAATAAACTATACGGGACGCAGAATTACCATGCTTTACATAATTCATATGGTTTAGTACTCGACTCAATGTATCTTTATGTGAATGATACTAACTCAAACAATTTAGTAAGCAAAATTATATTTAATAAAGAAGAAAATAATATAAAATTACATAAAGTTGAATCTTGCTTTCTTACTCATGATTATAATATTGCTATTTTATCAAGTTCATTAGACACAAGCAATAATAATGCTGTATATTATGATTTGATGATTATAGATACATTAGGAAACAAAAAGAAAACGAAATCCTTATTACAAATTCCTACTGATAAAAATTCAAAAATACGCATTTATGAGACTGATTTTGTATTTAGAATTACTCATTCAAAAGATATTTTGGGAAAATTGAAAAATACAACAGAGTATTATTTAGATAAAAATAGTTTACATGTAATTGATTCAGCAGAATATGACACAACCTTTTTTATAACTAATCATAGGCAAATTAACGATTCAATATATGTAACAATATCATCGAATGGAAGTATCTCCCTAAATGAACTCCCAAGATATTTTGTTAATATCGTAAACTACAAGACTATGAAACTCCAAAATCGAATTAAAGTTGAACATGGAGGTGTATTTGTTGCAGGAGGTAATGTTCTCCCCTTATATCAGAAAGTCGTCGACTTTATAAATCCAGACTCAATCTACTATTGCTGTATTATAAGAAAAGCAGATGGTATAGCAGATGAAGATTTATCTGGTTACTTCCAAATTATTAATTTTGATTTAGATGGTAATTTAAATTTGGATTATAGATTTGATTACGATACACTTTTACCAAAATATATAACTGGAGTAAAAGCAACTGATGATGGAGGAGTATTGATGTCAGTACAATTTCAATATTCATTAAGTTGGATAGTGAAGTTTATGCCAAATGGTTTTGTAGGCTTAACTAATATCGAAACTAATGAAAAAGCATCTATAAAGGTTTATCCTAATCCTGCGAGGGATTTTATTAATGTAGATATTGAGGCGGATAGATTTTATTCTTCTGAGATTGAGCTTTTTGATATTCAGGGTAGGATGGTTAAGAAAAGTAAGTTGAATGCTCAAATTGGTAATAGGATAGATGTTTCAATGCTTCCTTCTGGTGCTTATACTTATCGAGTAGTTATAAATGGGAAAGGTATTAGTGGGAAGGTTATTATTGGGGAGTGTAATTGCTAAATTCTATTATTTAAATTAGGTTTAAAATTTTACGCAGAAAAAATAAAAAGATACTGCGAAAAAATTTATTTTTTCGCAGTATCTTTTTAACTTGTATATGGATGATTTTATAAGTGGAATACTTAAAAGGAAAACTTAAGATGACAAAGGATTGAATTGACTTTGTTTTTATCTTTGGAACTTGTAGGTTATTGTTCCTTTTTGTTCAAATGTTGCATTTGGATTTGCAGAGAATTTTGATTGAGATGCTGCATATTCGCAATGTCTCCAAAGAGATTTATTATCTATTGTAGTCCCTCTTGCTCCTGCAACCGCTCTAATTACATTACCTTCTCTATCAACAGTGATTGTTACTACCACAGAACCAACATCATTAGTCCTTGAACTTGGTAAACTTAGAGATTTTGCTCCTCTACCGGCTAATGAAAAGCTTGTTCCGGAGCCTGTATTATCGTTACCTGTTCCTCCGCCACCATCTTCTCCATCTCCTCTTCCACTTCCCTTGCCTTCTCCCTCACCTGAGCCAGTATTTTTGACTTTCCCCTTTTGGAATAAGGCGTTAGGATTAATTGCTTCCTGGGTTTCTTTTGGTTTTTCGGTTTTGATATTTTCCTTTGTAGTTTTCTTCTCTGATTTTTTAGAAGTAATTGGGCTTTCCTCTGTATCTTGACTTATAATATCATCTTCTGAGTTGGGTACTTCATGAATAGGATTAGCAGCATCGCTACCTCCAAGCTCTCCAGCAAATGCGTTACCATAATCGGTAAGGCTTCCCATATCCATTTCTACTCCAAGCTCGGGAGGAGGAGGGTCAGGATATTTTAAACCTATAGCCATAAGTAAAACTACTACAAGAATATGAAATACTATTGTAGATATTAAACTTATAACTCTGTTCTTGGTGTCCTTTTCCTTTAATTCCATTTACTTGTTTGATTGAGTGGCTAATATTACCTTATGTTTCTTATTCTCTTGAGCATTTATCTTATTTACTGCATCAATAACTGTTACTACATATTGAACAGGAACTTCTTTGTCTGCATGAAGTTTAATAGTCCCTTCCTCAACTCCTTGAATATAGTTTAGTATTGTAGCGGCTAATTCGTCTTGAGGTGTTGGTTGGTTTTCAACAAAGTAATTGTTATTAGAGTCAATAGCTACCACAACATTTTGCTTTGCCATAGTCTGACCTGAACTGCTCTTTGGCAATAGTAATTTAATTGCATTAGGACTTATCAGGGTTGATGTAATCATAAAGAAAATCAGCAAAAGGAATACCAAATCGCTCATTGAAGCTGAGTTGAAATTTGGATCTATTTTATTTCTACCTTTAATCATATTCTTTTTTAATTAATTATGCAGGTTCGTGCAATACATCCATAAATTCCATTGTTCTTGCTTCCAATAAAAACACTATCTTATTAATCTTGCTAATAATCACGCTATACATAAAGCTTGCAAGAAGTCCAACAATTAACCCTCCAACGGTTGTTACCATTGCTTCGTAAATACCACCAGAGAGAACTTGAATATCTATATTATTTCCCGCCATAGCCATATCGAAGAAAGCTCTAACCATACCTGTTACTGTGCCAAGGAACCCAATAGATGGGGCTAAATTAGCTATGGTTCCTAATATTGAAGCTCCATTCTCAAGTCTTGCAATTTCAAGTTTACCAACGTTTTCTACAGCTTGATTAATATCGTTTAGTGGTCTTCCCAAACGAGATAATCCTTTGTCAATCATTGACCCAATTGGGGTTTTGTTATTAGCACAAATCTGTTTAGCTCCCTGCAAATTGCCTTGGTGAATTTGCATTTTTAGGTTATTCATAAAGTTTTTATCTTCCTTACCAGCCTTATTAAGTGCAATGTATCTTTCTACAAAGATATAAACAGCGACTATCGAAAGGATTCCTAAAATAATCATAATCCAACCTCCCTTGATAGCAAGTTCAATTATATTTAAGGTTTTTTCAGTTTGAATAATCTCTCCAGTGGTCTCAATAGCAGCTCCTGAGGCTTCTTGAATTTGTAAGAGGATACTTGATAACATATAATTTTTATTTGTTTAGTTTATTGAATAATTACTTTTTTAGTCTTAATCTTATTATTAGAATGGATTCTAATAAGGTACATTCCTTTTCCATGATTTGTAAAAGAGTAGGATTCAGGAATCTTATTATTTGAGTAAATAATCTCCCCAAGAGAATTCCAAATCTCAATTAAATTGATATTATTATCATTAGATTTAAAGTTTACAATATCCTTACTTGGATTTGGGAAAATATCGAAATCAATACTATTACTATCAATATCATCAATACTTGCAGGTTTAGTATTAAAATAATAATCATCCGTCCATTCACTCAATGTACCTTCACCACAAACTGCTCTTACTCTCATTTTATATCCAGTTACAGGTTGTAATCCAACTGGATAAAAGCGAGGGGGTTTGTCTTTTACTATAGTAGTATTACTTGGATATGCTGAATTTCTTAATGTAAATTGTACTTCCCAAGTGTCTTGTAGCATACTGCCAGGGGTCCATGTAAGAATTGCTGAAGAATGAAATACGTCAACTGTGCTTATATTTGATGATGGTGGGCATAATGGAGGTAGGGTTGTAAAAGGTATTTGTTCTGACCAATCGCTGAATCTATCAGGACATTTTGCTCTTATATATAGAGTATAAGCCTTCCCGCCTTGAAGCCCATTTATTGTTATAGAATCATTAGAACTTGTAACACTTGTTCCGGTGCCAACAGCATGACCAACCAAACCATAATCTATTTCCCATTGTGATTGATTAAATCCCTTTGACCATTTAACTCTAACTGACGTAATATCAATCTCATCAACAACTATATTAAATGGTATTATATCACATGTGTGATTTGTTGTAAATTTTACTGTATCTGAATAAATAGTATCGTTTTGACTTCTATTATTAAACTTTACTATACAAAAAGTTCTATAGAAGAAATCTTGACCCTCTGAAAGGAAGGTCAAAGAATGGTTCATATCGTAAGGATAACTTGTTATATTCCCAACTTTAAATATGGTTTTACCAGACTTTAGAGTAGGATTAGGTAAGGAATCATATACAAATCCCTTGCTTAGTATTGATGGTGCGTCATTTATTGCAGTAATACTCCCATTCATAACAGCTGATGATAATCCAATATTTGTTGCAGGTTTAGAGTCAAGAATAGGGAAGGATGGAAAAGGAATATAAGTTGGTAGGATATCTGAATATGCAGTGTCAGGACTTGGGCTTGAACGCTTAACATATGCTCTAATATAATAAGTTTTTCCAGAGGTCATAAGTTCAGCAGGTAATGTTGGTGTTGAATTGAATTGAACATTAACAACAGGTGAATTTGCAGCTATCTGTTTAATCTTTGCACCAGTTTGTCTTGCTGGAGGAGAAACAGTATCGTATACGAACCCGTATCCATTAATAGTCCAGCCATCTTTATCTGTTAATACAGCAGAAAAAGTTGCTCTGTCATATTGAACATTATTAACTCCCGCCATTGAAATTACTGGCTGTGCGTTTATTTTGGGTGATAGATAGATTCCTAAGAATACTACTATAAATAAAATTATCTTTTTCATATTAATATAGATACTCAAATTATTTTCAGATTACTAAGATGCAAATATACAATAAAATTATTATTTTCTTCCCATTAGAGATAAATTTATTACTAAATAGAGTAATAACCATTGCATATAATAACTGCTTTTCCTTGTATAAAACACCAAACTATAACAGATTTTATATTGAAAAGGTAATTATAATAGGAAAATAAGCTATTTCGCAATAAAAAATATCAAAATTAATCACATTGAAAACCAGAATAATGATATTTTTCTTTGAAAAAAATACAATAAAAATTTGTGTGTTTCAAAAATGGTAGTATCTTTGCACTGCTTTTTGAGACACACAAAAGTATTCCTCCTTAGCTCAGTTGGTTAGAGCACATGACTGTTAATCATGGGGTCCTAGGTTCAAGTCCTAGAGGGGGAGCAAAAGCAAAAGGAGGACAAAATATCCTCCTTTTTTTGTATCATATAGTTTTCTTTTATCAATTATTCCTAACTTTGCAATTATGAAAGTAGCAGGTTTTTCATTTATTAGAAATGCAGTCAAATTTGATTATCCAATAGTTGAGGCAATTAATTCAGTCCTCCCAATTTGTGATGAGTTTATTATTGCATTAGGAGAGAGTGAGGATGAAACAGAAGAGTTAATACGCTCAATCAATAGCGAGAAGATTAGGATTATTAAGACAAAATGGGATGATAGCCTAAGAGAGGGAGGGAGGGTTTTAGCAATGGAAACAGATAAGGCATTTAAAGAAATCTCTAAGGATGTGGATTGGGCTTTCTACATTCAGGGTGATGAGGTTTTGCATGAGGATTGTCTTTATGAGATTACTCAAGCTATGGCTAAGTATAAGGATAATAAGAAAGTAGAGGGTTTTCTTTTCAATTATACTCATTTTTATGGCTCCTATGATTTTGTTGGAGATTCAAGACGTTGGTATAGAAAAGAAATTAGAATTATAAGACCTTGGTCTAATATCTCTTCATATAAAGATGCCCAAGGTTTTAGAATTGATGGAAGAAAACTAAGGGTGATTCAATTAAAAGCTCGTATCTACCATTATGGATGGGTTAAATCTCCAAAATCACAACAAGATAAACAAAAAAGCTTTAATAAACTTTGGCATGATGATTCTTGGGTTGAGAAGAAAATTGGTGATGATGAGGAATTTGATTATTCTAAAATAGATTCATTAAGACATTTCGACGGGACTCATCCCCTTGTTATGAATAATAGGTTAATGAATAAGAATTGGAGTTTTGATTTTGACCCTTCTAAAAAGAAACTTAGTTTTAAATCAAGATTTTTACATGGAATTGAACTATTGACGGGTTGGAGAATAGGAGAATATAAGAACTACAAAATAATTAGATAATGAATAACTTTGTCGAAGAACTTTCGTGGAGAGGAATGATTCACGATATAATGCCTGGGGCAGAAGAACAACTAAAAAAAGAAATAACAACAGCTTATGTGGGAATAGACCCAACTGCTGATTCATTGCATATTGGACATTTAGTAAGCGTAATGATGCTTACACATTTTCAAAGATGTGGACATAAACCCTTGGTCGTTTTAGGTGGTGCAACAGCAATGATTGGCGACCCTTCATTTAAAACTCAGGAGAGAAAACTTCTTTCAATTGAAGAGATAAGTCATAATCAAACAAAGATAAAAGAACAATTGTCAAAATTCTTAGACTTTGATTCTTCTTCAGAAATTGGTGCTGAGATTTTAAATAATTATAATTGGACAAAGGATTGGTCCTTCCTTGACTTTATCAGAGATATTGGTAAGCATATCACTGTAAACTATATGATGAGTAAGGATAGCGTTAAGAAGAGATTGGAAACAGGAATTAGCTTTACAGAGTTTTCTTACCAATTATTACAAGGGTATGATTTTAAATACCTATTTGATAATTATAATTGCAGATTACAAATGGGAGGCTCTGACCAATGGGGGAATATTACAACAGGAACAGAGCTTATTAGAAGAATGTCTAAGGGAGAAGCATTTGCATTGACTTGCCCTTTAATTACCAAGGCTGATGGAGGAAAATTCGGCAAGACAGAACAAGGAAATATCTGGTTGGATTCAGAGAAAACCTCCCCATATTCTTTCTATCAATTCTGGTTAAATGTTTCTGACGATGATGCAAAGAAATTTATTAAGATATTTACTCTTTTCTCAAAAGGAGAAATTGATAAGTTGATAATAGAGCATGATTTAGAACCACATCAAAGACTTATTCAAAAGACTCTTGCAAAGGATTTAACCATAAGAGTTCATGGAGAGAAGGAATATAATTCAGCTCTTGAGGCATCTTCAATTCTCTTTGGCAAATCAACTACAGAAAGTTTGAAAAATATAGATGAAAGAACTTTTTTATCAATATTTGAAGGAGTTCCAAGCTTTAATTGCCCTATGGCAAGTATTGAAAATGGAGTAAATATTGTTGAATTACTAACCGATATTGCAGTCGTTTTCCCATCAAAAGGTGAGGTAAGAAGAACATTAAAAGAAAATGCTCTAAGTATAAATAAGGAGAAGGTATCTGAGGACTATATTATTGAGAATAAGGATTTATTAAACGATAAATACATATTAGTTCAAAAGGGAAAGAAGAATTATTATATTATAATCTGCCAATAAGAATAATATTTCTTCAATATTTTATCCTAATTTAAGTACCAAATTTTTGAAGAAATATTTACCTCAAATCTACTATTATTACTCCTGGAAACTTGTTTGGATTAAATGAAAAGTCGGAATCCTTAACCTGAACCTTAGGTTTGTAGTTGGAAATCTTATATATAAACTTATCACCCTTATGATAGCTGACCTCAATCTTGGTTAGGCGGTTTGTGGACTTACTTGCGTAGATGCGAATCTTGGAAAACTGGCTTTTTGTTCTTGGAATCAGGTCGATAATATGGTTTCCCGCCTCCTCTCTTATTAACTTTGGACGGAACTTAATCTTGGCATCAGCGAGGAATTTCGAGATATTAAGCACCTCGTTTTCAACTTCTGAAGCATTGTTAATAGTAACCTCATTGACCTCTCTTTGGTATATCCACACTGAAACGCCGTTGGAGTAAATCTCATCCTTATCATAGGTGCCGTAATACTTCTCTTTATTGATGGTAAGACTTCCTTTCATTGTGAATGAATCCTTGTTTGAGGTAACCAAGTAGTCCAAAGATATTGGGTATTCGTTACTTAGGGTTGTGTTAAGAGTTGAGATTATCTCACCAGCTCTTCTATCCTCCACCACGCCATTTCGTATTGTGGTTTGTGAAATAAGATTTAGGGGTATCAAAACTATGATACACAGCATTGAAATTAGATTTCGCATGATATAAAACTTTTATTTATGAAATTCTCTGAGTATTTCCTCGAGCTCAGCCTCCGTTTTAACTTTCACCTCTCTTGCTTTTGAGCCCTCGAAAGGTCCGACTATGCCCGCAGCTTCTAATTGGTCGATAATCCTTCCTGCTCTGTTGTAGCCCAAACTAAGTTTCCTTTGGATAACAGAAGTACTCCCGTGCTGGAGAGCTACTATTATCCTGGCAGCTTCTTCGAACTTCTCGTCAATCTGGCGAGGGTCTATCTCCTTATTAGGTTCTGAGTTCTCATCAAGGTATTCCGGTAGCAAGAAAGTCTCGGAATATGCCCTCTGAGACCCAATATAATCGGCCACTTTCTCAATTTCCTCGGTGTCGATAAGAGCACATTGGAGTCGTATAAGGTCGTTTCCTGTGGACAGAAGTAAGTCTCCACGCCCTATAAGTTGGTCTGCTCCTCCCATATCGAGGATTGTTCTAGAGTCAATCTTCGAGGTAACGCGGAAAGCCACCCTTGCAGGGAAATTAGCCTTGATAATACCAGTGATAATATTAACAGATGGTCTCTGGGTAGCTATAATCAGGTGGATACCAATAGCTCTTGCAAGCTGGGCAAGGCGAGCTATGGGCATTTCTATTTCCTTTCCAGCCGTCATAATTAGGTCTGCGAACTCATCAATCACCAATACAATATAAGGAAGGTAACGATGACCTTTCTCAGGATTAAGTTTCCTTGAGATGAATTTAGAATTGTACTCCTTTATATTCTTAACCTGTGCCTCCTTAAGTAAGTCATAGCGTTGGTCCATCTCAATACAAAGGGAGTTTAAAGTTCGTACCACCTTTCTAACATCAGTTATTATGGCATCCTCAGCGTCTGGCAGCTTGGCCAAAAAGTGTCTCTCTATCTTGGTATAAAGACTTAGCTCAACCTTCTTAGGGTCTACCATTACGAATTTAAGTTCTGCAGGATGTTTACGGTATAAGAGTGATGATATAATTGCGTTTAAACCAACACTTTTCCCCTGTCCAGTGGCGCCAGCCATAAGAAGGTGGGGCATCTTAGCAAGATCTGCCACAAAGGGAGTATTAGATATTGTCCTGCCAATAGCTATTGGCAAGTCAAACTTAGAGTTGCGGAACTCAGAAGAGCTTAACATCCCCTTCATAGAGACGATTTGAGGGTTTTGATTCGGCACTTCAATACCAATGGTTCCTCGTCCTGGGATAGGGGCTATTATTCTTATTCCAAGGGCAGAAAGACTTAGGGCGATATCATCTTCTAAGTTCTTAATCTTACTTATTCTTATCCCCGGGGCAGGAACAATCTCATACAATGTAACGGTAGGTCCTGGCGTTGCAACTATCTTTGAGATGTCTATATTGTAGTTTTTAAGTGTCTCAACAATTCGGTTCTTATTAGCTAAAAGCTCCTCTTGTTTTACCTCAAGGTTCCTTTCCTCGTAATTAATCAAAAAGTCAATAGGCGGAAACTTATAGTCGGGCAAATCTGCCCTCGGATCATAGAGGGTATCAATGCCGTTTCGTTTAACAGCTCTTTCTTCCACTATCAGGTTATCCTCTTGAACCTCCTCTGAAAGCGGATTTGGCTTAATCTCAACCTCAAATTCAATATCCTTTTCCTCCTTCTTAGGTTTCTCAATCTTGGTTTCGATTGGTTTAAAACTTTCATTTACCGAGTTGATATCCTTTCTCTTAATCTCAAATCCAAGTAATGCTTCCTCTTCTTCTGGTGTCAGAGTTTGATTATTTGGTTTTGGGGAAATTTCTTTAACATCTATTGGAGGATTAACCTGATTTAAGTTTTCATCAATCTTGGTTTCAATATTCTCTTTCAAAGGTTTATCCTCCTTAATCTTCCTCTTAGGCATACGAATCTTCCTAAGAAAGGAATATCTTACACCAAAGAGAATCATAGGAAGGATAATGGTTGCAAAGAAAAGAAGTAAGCCTGCCCCAATTCTTCCTATCACACCATCTAACCAAGAGTTTAGAGCCATTCCAACTGCCCCTGAGTACATCTCAAACCTCTCTATATTGAGGTTATAAACAAGATATCCCGTAAGGGAACTAAGCCATAACATGGCAAGAATTACTGTTATAAGATGTTTTCTGAACTTAAATTCCAATGAAAATAACCTTAGCCCCAATATTACTAATATATATAGGTATCCAAACGAGGATATGCCGAAGGTTTTCGAGATAAGGACGTAGGCAAGGTAAGCTCCAAGGCTGCCACCCCAATTCTGGATATTCTTATCTCCTTTTATTATCTCGATGGGTGTAGCGTTTGAGATAATATTATAGTCTTTGAACCATGTTATAAAGAAGGAAACAAAGGAGAATAGTAGGAATAATGATACTAAAATAAGGAATAGCCCCGATATTCTGAGGAATGCCTCACTTCTAACTGCATTAGAGAGTAATTTAAAGAAACTCTCATCAGAAGAAGACTTAGATTTGATATCTTTTTTATAACTATTATCGTCCTTTGTTTGCCTTTTCGCCACTGATAAATCCTTTTATTGGTTAAATATCATCTCCACCCCCACCAAGGGCTTCAAATATAATCTTGATTATTTCTTCGAATTCTTCCTGTGATTGTTCCTCATATCCAGTTGGAACTAACATATCAGCTTCCTTAATCTTACCCTCAGTAATCTCACTTACCGTAAAGGTGATTTTAAACTTCTCTGCATCAACAGGGAATTCAAAAGGCATTCCCTTTAATCCTGGGTAAAAGACCAAGTCTAAGCTAGGTCCAATCTCGTCACACATCCATATAGTCTCATTAACCTGGGTTCCGTCTTCCTTATTAAAGGTTACATTTACCTTCTTAGCTGTTTTCCCTGCAATAAGTTTTGTTTCTGAGGTGATATCATAAACATTCTTCTTAATATCTTCTTCGTCTAATTTTGTTCTTATGTACCATTTGCCTGTTACTCCTTCGATTGGCACCTGTGAAAAGTCAAAAAGAGAATAAGAAAACTTACCTTCAGCATTAGTGATAGTAGGTTCCCCAAACATTGAAAGTATATTATTGAAGGATGATTTCTCCTCATATATCTTTACTTCTAAGGATGTAGGTACTCCAGGAGGGACTTCACCTTCCCAAGCTAAGGTATATTTTACTGTACCCTTGAATTTACCTTGCTGAGCATAGGTGTTAATGCTAATAATACTTATTATTAATAGCACAAAAATTGAAATAAACGTTCTTTTCATTTTGTTTTAGTATTATGTTTCTTTATATTGTTTGCTTTAAGGTTACAAAAGTACATTTTTTTTTCTAATAACAAAAATGTATTTTTGCATATTATTAGAACAAAAGTAAATCTCAAGGAAAATGAAAGGAAATAATAAAGTATTTATATTAGCATCCACCGCTATTACAATCTTACTTCTTACCCAGATATTCCCCCCTTTATGGGTCTTAGACTCCACATCGCTAAAGCATTTCTTCTTTTCCTTAACACTATTAGGGGTTTTATCATTCCTAAGCTTCTTTTCATTTAAGGGGAAAATTAGTTTTAATACTCGATTACTTACTAACAGGATAACAATTTCCTGGTTCATACTCCTATCCTTTATGCTTATTTCCTTCTTACAAGCAATTAATGTACCAGAAAGTATTTTAACCTTAAATAGATGGGTGATTATTCTTATTCTATACTTAGTTCTATCCCTATTAATCGAGAATAAACCACGACTATTTCAAACTATCCTTACCCTAAGTCTAATTATCGCCACCTTCAATGTTCTTTCCTGCATACTTCCCTATTACTATCTTGAGGTCTATTCCAACCCTCGCAAGAATTTATACCTAAATGGATTTTACGGAAACAAGAATATATTTGCAGCAGCAATTCTTTTCAAGCTGCCCTTTCTTTATTATATAGTATTTTTTCGCAAGAAAGCTCTTCGTATTTTCGCCCTTATACTTATATTCTCACTAAGTTTCACCCTTGTAATCCTTAGTGCCAGAACAAGCTTCCTTGGTCTTATAATGCAGGGAGTAATTCTTATTGGCTTTATAACCTACTATCATCTAAAACACAAGCCAAATATAAAACTAATAAAACCAAGTATTATCATCCTCTTAGCAATAGGCAGCGGATTATTAGCTGGAGATGGGTTTGTGAAATTTAATTTTGAACATTTCGCACGTCATTCCAAGGCTGCAGAAGTTTATAACTTTGATACGAATAACTATACTGTTGCAAGCAGACTTAGGAGTATAGAAGAGGGGAACTCTAAGGGCAGGCTGATAATTTGGAAAAATACAATAGAAATAATTAAGAGTAAGCCAATACTTGGTTATGGTGTGGGGAATCATAAGGTTGCCATAATGAAAGTTGAAGCTAAGCAAAAGCCAAACTTTGTTGTCTCCGACCATGCCCACAATGATTATCTTGAAATGTTCTCTGAGCTTGGCATATTTGGACTTCTATCCTATCTACTCTTATTCCTGTCCTCAGGAATCCTCTTTTTAAAGACCCAAATCAAGAAAAGAATTAGGACCAACTCTCGATTTATCTCCCTAACAGGGTTTTTGGGTATGGTTACTTATATGAATGATGCAATGTTTAACTTCCCTTTAGAGAGAGCAGATATGCAGTTATACCTTGCACTTTCCCTTTCCCTAATCCTGATAGCTTATCTCAGGGAGATGAAACAAGATACCAAGCCAACGAAACTTCCTTTCTATATCCTATTACTAATTATCATTCCCGTAACTCTTCTTGAGACCATGCATTTTACTTCCTCTATTATGCAGAAAGAGAAGATTCTCCAGACCAATGGTAACAAAAGGATAAATTACACCGCCGAACAATGGGCAAGGAGATTTCCTCCTATTCCAACAATAGACGAGAGTACCAACCCAATAGCTCTAACCATTGGGATGAGATTTGATATTGAGAAGAAATATCGCCAAGCTATTGATATTATAATTAACGATAAGTCCAATCCATACTACGGTTTAAGGGAGTTTAGACTTTCTAATTACTACCTTAAACTTGGAAAACTCGACTCAGCTGAGTTCTATGCAAGGCAGTGTATTGAGATGAAGCCAATTTGTTACGACCCTGTAAGGACACTATATTATAAGTATAGGAATTTAAAAGAGTATAATACGGCGGAGGCAATTATAGATAATTTCCTGAAAAGGTATAAGGATGAGCCAAAAGCGTGGATTGATATAATAGATATTAATAAGAGGAAAAAAGATCTTAGTAAGATGGAAATATTACTTGATTCCGCTTTGTTTTATCATCCAGACAACAAAGAATTACTTAAGTTTCAAGCCGAATTAAGTGGAATTTCAAATTAATTATACAAGATTTTACCACCATATAACACTGTTACACTGCCACATAACTACTTTCTAAAAATAATTATTATCTTTTTTATCACGTATAATGTTTTTTATAGTATCTTTGCATCGTTAAAACAAATGAATTGTCAAACCTTAAAACAAAAGAAAAAATGAAAAAAGCATTGTTTTTATTAGCTGTTGCTGCAGTATTCGCAGCTTGTGGTGGAAAAACTGAAACTCCAACTGAAACTGTAGTTGAAGAACAAGTTGAAACTGTAGTTGAAACTCCAACTGAAACTGTTGCTGAAACACCAGCTATGTAATTGAACGCAGATATAATCTGCTGACAAAACAAGAGTAGTCCCAATCCTGAGACTACTTTTTTTTGTGTCATTTTCAAATTTATTAGCCATTGAATTAATAAAAGAATTAAATAATAGAATCACAGAAAAAAGAAATGAATCAAGAAAACGTATATACTGTTAAAAGTCAAGTTGCTGACCCTACAACCTTGGGTCTTTTCGGATTAGCCATTGTAACCATGGTAGCAGCTTCAAATAAATTAGGAATAACCTCAGATGTTTCAGGGATAATCCCTTGGGCAATATTCTTAGGAGGAATTGCACAAATTATTGCAAGTATCTTCGACTTTAAACATAATAATCTATTCGGAGCAACAGCATTCTCTGCCTATGGACTGTTTTGGTTAGGAGTATCATTCACTTGGATGACTAAATTAGGTTATTTTGGACTTCCAATGCAGGAAAGTCTTGATATGGGACAGTTTGGTTTTGCATTATTAGGCTATGTAATCTTCTCAATAATCCTAACTGTTTCAACGCTTAAGATGAATCCAACAATGTTTTTATTGCTTATCCTTATCGATATCTTGCTAATAGCATTAATGATTTACACCTTTACACATTCAAGCACTTGGGGAATTATCGCAGGACTTGCAGAAGCAGGAACATCATTAGTAACTTTCTATGTATTAGGAGCAAAATACCTAAACACATTCTTTCAAAAGACAATATTACCTGTTGGCAAACCAATGATAAAATAAGATTAGACAAGATAATCTCTTGATTTGATATTTAAATCAAGTTATTCTATATTATAATCAAGTTATTTCGCACTAAGACTTCAATACTACATTTCTAAAGCCGCTTTACAGACCCGTAAAGCGGCTTTAGAAGTCTGTAAAGCCGCTTTACAAATGTCAATTACTCTTTATATTTTATTTTTTTAAGGGATGACGAGCACCAAAGTAAAATTGGTTTGCCCAATACTTGTCTTGAAGACTTGAAATAGTTACTCCTCGAGATGAGGAAGTATGTACGAAGGTATTGTCTTTTAGATATATGCCAACGTGATGAGGTTTTGCCGTTCCTCTTCTGAAGAATACCAAGTCGCCTTCCTTCAACTCATTGCGATTAACCTTATCTACAACCTCAGCCATTTGGGAAGCGGTTCGAGGAAGCTTTATTTTATATACTTCGTAGTAAACCTTGTAGACAAATCCCGAACAATCAATGCCTTGTTTTGTCATTCCACCCATACGATGCGGCACTCCAAGCCAGCTTTCGTAATAATCAGCGAGTTTAGTATCTCGTATCTTAACCTCCTCTTTTCGTATAATCCTTGTTGATTTTTCATCTTCCCACTCTATTTCCCAAGCATAATCCTCTTGTTTTGGGGCTTTAGTGAATATAGAACAAGAGCTCAGCAAAAAGACCATAGATATTGCTGCTATGGTCTTAGAATTGATTGGTTTGATATTATGATTGAAATTCATTTTCTATTATAAGTTTTTGATACATCGCCTCAAGGCGTTCTTCCAGTGTGGTATCTCAATTGAAAGGTAGTTTTTGATATCGTCTTTGTTCATAACACTGTAATAAGGTCTCTTTGCAGGGGTTGGATATTGGCTTGTCAGTATCGGTAAAACCTTGCATTGTAGCGACATTTCTTCCATAATCTCCTTTGCAAAGTCGTACCACGAGCATACTCCTTCGTTTGAGAAGTGGAAAATCTCCCTTGAGTTATTATTAATCTTATCAAGGCAAAGGATAATCGCCCTTGCCAAGTCGCCAGCATAGGTAGGTGTGCCAACCTGATCGTATATTACCGATACTGAATCCTTGGTTTGACCTATGTTAATCATGGTTTTAAGGAAATTATTTCCCTCTTCGGAATAAAGCCATGAAGTTCTAATTATGATGAAACCTGATTTCGATACCTGCGTTATTTCCTTTTCTCCCTCCAATTTGGTTTTTCCGTAAACCGAATTAGGGTTTGGCTCGTCATAAGGCTTAAAGGGAGTGTTCCCATTTCCCCCAAAGACGTAGTCGGTTGAGATATGGATAAGGTGAGTGTTGGTTTCGTTAGCTGCCTCCACCAGGTTCTTTACGCCATAAACGTTTATTAGGTATGCCATTTCTTTCTTTCCTTCCGCCAAATCGACAGCTGTGAATGCTGCACAGTTGATTACAGCGAAATAATCCTTGGCTTTAAGGATATTAGAAATGCTTTCCTTGTCGGTGATGTCCATTTCCCCTATGTCCATAAAGTCGAAAGAGTAATCTGGAAACTCGTTTGAGATGCAGCGAAGGCTCAGTCCAAGCTGTCCCTTTCCCCCTGTGACTAATATATTCCTCATTTTCGTCCAATCCCTTCGTAATAAAAGCCGTATTGTTTTAGCTCTTCGCTATCGTAAATATTTCTTCCGTCAAGGATAATATTACCTTTCATATTCTTTTTAATTTCCTCCCAGCGTGGCATTCTGAACTCTTTCCATTCTGTTAATAAAAGTAGAGCATCTGCATCTTGTGTTGTTGAGTATTCATCTTCACAATATTCAACTGCAATTTCAGGAAGTCTTCTTTTAGTTTCTTCCATAGCAATTGGATCGTAAGCCTTAATTTTGCAATTGTGGGAAGCAAGGGCTTTTAAAATATAAAGAGAAGGGGCTTCTCTCATGTCATCTGTTTCTGGTTTAAAGCTTAGTCCCCAAATAGCTATTGTCTTTCCGTTTAGGTCTGGGAATATCCTTCTGAGTTTTTCATATATTACCATCTTTTGAAGATCATTTGCATCTTCAGCAGCTTTCACTACTTTAAGTTCTAATCCCATTTCTTTACCCGTTTGGTAAAGAGCCTTAACATCTTTTGGAAAACAACTTCCACCATATCCCACTCCTGAATAAAGAAATTTTGAGCCAATTCGAGGATCGGAACCAATTCCTTGTCTTACCATATTTACGTTAGCACCTACTCTTTCGCAAAGGTTTGCAATTTCATTCATAAAACTAATTCTAACAGCCAACATTGCATTTGCAGCATACTTTGTCATTTCTGCTGAAGGAACATCCATAAAAATAACATTATGTCCATTTAGAGTGAAAGGTTTGTATAATCGACTCATGATTTCCTCAGCTCTCTTACTTTCTATTCCAACAACAATACGGTCAGGGAAAAGGAAGTCTTTGACTGCATTACCTTCTTTAAGAAACTCTGGATTTGACGCAACATCAAATTCAATATCAACCCCTCTTTTATCAAGCTCATCTTGAATAGTCTTTCTTACCTTTTGGGCTGTTCCCACAGGAACTGTGCTCTTGGTTACAATAAGCTGATAGTGGGACATATTCCTACCAATTGTTCTTGCAACGTCTAAAACATAACTAAGATCAGCACTACCATCCTCATCTGGCGGCGTGCCTACTGCAGAGAATATCACGTCTGCACCTTCAATATGTTCTGAAAGTTCGGTAGAAAAGTTTAAACGTCCCTTTTTTATGTTTTTATCTAAAATTTCATCGAGTCCTGGCTCGTAGATAGGAGAGATACCCTTATTTAAATTATCAATCTTTCTTTTATCAATGTCAATACATGTAACATCAATGCCTACTTCAGCAAAACATGCCCCTGTTACAAGTCCAACATATCCCGTTCCAACTATAGTTGCTTTCATATATCTTTTCTTTTTGTTTACTTAGAAATTAAATGCAAATATACATAATTTCAAAAGATTTTCTCTATCTTTGCCCTCATGAGAGCAAAAAAAATATTAATTCTTCTAATTCTTGTTTTCTTAGGTTTAATAAGCCCAGCCATTTCTCAGTGCAATTACTCAGAACCAATGGAATTTAACTCTTGCCAAGACTCAACGCAGTTACCATTTGTTCTTATCTTCGAAGATAATTTTGACTCATTATGCCTTGACGAAACTAAGTGGGAAATATACATAGGAACAACTAATTCCTATAATATGCAAAAGCAAGAATTTCATCAACATAAGGAATGGTCACAAAGAGAAAACATCGAGTTAGAAGGAGGGTATCTAAGAATGATTACAAGAAAGGAAATCAAAAATGATAAGGAATTTATTGGCAATTGGACACCTTATACAATTCTTAAATCTGATTTTGAATATACCTCAGCAGCAATAGCCTCAAAAGAACAGTTTCCAATTAACGGCAAGTTTGAGGCAAGGATTAAGTTGCCCGGAGATTATGGATTATGGCCTGCCTTTTGGTTGTATGGGGAATATGAAGGAGATTATAATGAGATAGATGTTTTTGAAGCATATACAAGTACAAGGAGTTTTAACTCCAATTATTATTATGCATCACATGGTGGCTATAGTAAAGCCTATAACTGCATGCGAAGAAATATAAAAACAATTAATAAAAAATTAAACCTAAGCTTTGACTCTCTCACTACTGGGTTTCATACCTATACACTTATTTGGGATGAAGACAAAATCCAGTGGTTAATTGACGGAAAGCTGATAAGACAAGTTGCAAGATATATTCGTCCTTCTTTATTTGGACTATATCGTAAAGAATACTATTATCCCACTTTACAAAATGGCGAGAAGTATCGTCAAGACCAAGCTTTCCCGATTGGAGATATGCAAATAATGTTCAATATAGCTGTTTTGTTGCCACCAGATTCTCCAAATGCCAATTCGGAACTCAATACAGCTATGCTAATCGACTATATCAAAGTATATAGACGAACTAATAATTAAATAAAACAAAAAAAAGAACCTCCTAAAACTTAATTTAGAAGGTTCTTTTCGTACTCCGGGCGGGACTTGAACCCGCACGAACGCAATGTTCACAGGATTTTAAGTCCTGCGTGTCTACCAATTCCACCACCAGAGCAGCTTTCATTAAAACAAGTCCTTATTTCATGACCTTGTTTCGAGCGGAAAACGAGACTCGAACTCGCGACCCCAACCTTGGCAAGGTTGTGCTCTACCAACTGAGCTATTTCCGCTGTCGTCTAATTTGCGTTTGCAAAGATAATATCTTTTTTTATCCTACCAAATTTTTATTTCACTTTTTCGATGATTCTTTTTATTTCATTCAACTTGTTTAACGCCTCGATAGGTGTAAGATTTTCAATATCAGTTGCAAGAATATCCTCCTTTATTTCTAACAATAATGGGTCGTCTAATTGGATAAAGCTAAGCTGATAGGGGTTTTCGGTGGTTTTTTTCGAGCTCTTATTCTTATTATCCTTGCTTCTATGCTTTGTTTCGAAGGTTTCAAGAATGCTTTCAGCTTCTTCGATAAGGCTACGAGGCATTCCCGCTAATCTCGCAACGTGGATTCCGAAGCTCTGAGAGCTACCTCCAGCGGCTATTTTCCTCAGAAAAATAATTTGTTTCCCAATTTCCTTGACGCTGATATGAAGATTCTTTATCCTCGAATATTCCTTTTCCATTTCTATAAGTTCGTGGTAATGGGTTGCAAACAAAACCTTAGCCCTGACTTTTGGGTTATCATGGATATAAGAAGCAATAGCCCACGCAATAGAAACCCCATCGTAGGTGCTGGTTCCTCGTCCTATCTCGTCTAAAAGAACAAAGCTTCTATCAGAAAGGTTGTTCAATATGCTGGAAGTTTCGTTCATCTCAACCATAAAAGTACTCTCTCCGCTGGAAATATTATCGCTTGCCCCAACACGAGTAAATATCTTATCAACAATTCCTATGTCCGCACTCTTAGCAGGAACGAAGCTCCCAATCTGAGCTAAGAGGATAATTAAAGCATTCTGTCTTAGGTATGCACTCTTCCCTGACATGTTAGGACCCGTAATTATACTGATTTGTCTGTTATCATTATCCAAGACCATATCGTTTGTTATGTACTTCTCTCCAAAGGGTAGCGCTTTCTCAATTACTGGGTGTCTGCCATCACTTATCTTTATGCTGGTCTGATTGCTTATTGTTGGTCTTACATAGTCGTTCTCAAGTGCTAAATTGGCAAAAGCAAGCAAGCAATCTAACTCTGAAACAATCCTTGCGTTCCTTTGCAAGAGATTAATACTTGGGATTAATCCTGATATAAACTCATTATACAGTCTTGTTTCTAACTCTAATATCTTCGATTCCGCCGAAAGAATAGTGGTTTCATATTCTTTCAATTCCTCAGTAATATATCTCTCGCAGTTCGTAAGGGTCTGTTTCCTTATCCAAGAGTTAGGTACCTTGTCCTTATGCGTATTTGTAACCTCGAGATAATACCCAAACACATTATTAAAACTAATCTTCAAGGAAGGTATTCCAGTATTTTGAGATTCCTTTTCCTGGAGTTTATTCAGATAATCCTTACCATTATATTGAATATCCCTGAGTTTATCTAATTCAGAATCCACTCCCTGAGCAATAGTATTCCCTTTGGTAATTGAATTAGGAGCTATGGGACTGATTATTTTCCCTATCCTTTCAATTATCTCCAAGCATGACTCTAATCCAGAGTAATACTTATCCAAACAGGAGTTATTATTGATATTATCTTTTAAGTTTCCAATCTCAATTAAAATTTCTTTTAGAGCAACAACTTCGTTTGGCAGTATCCTCTGATAAGCTATCTTGGATATTAATCTTTCGAAATCACCTATCTTAGATATGTTTTCCTTAACCTTAAAAGAAATTTCCTCGTGATGAAAGAAATAATCCACAATATCATGTCTTTCTTCTATCTCTTTCTTATCAATTAGTGGAAGAATTATCCATTGTTTTAATCTCCTTGCACCCATATTGGTCTGAGTGCGATTAATTATGCTAAAGAGCGAATGACCTTTTTCGCTATAAGAATTTAAGAGTTCAAGATTGCGAATTGTGAAACTATCCAACCAAAGGTAATTATTATTATTCAGCTTAGATATCTTTTGGATATGTGATATCTCAGTATGTTGGGTTTCTCTTAAATAATGCAGGCATGCTCCGGCAGCTATTATCCCCAGATTGTCTTTATCAATTCCAAAACCCTTAAGTGAATTGGTTTGGAAATGCTTAATAAGCAAATCAAAGCCATAATCATAACTAAAAACCCAATCTTCGAAGCAATTAGTATAAAAATCCCCTTTAAACTCACTTTCAAATGTCCTTAGAAAATGCTTTTCTAAGATAATCTCCTTAGGCATTAGGCTATTGATAAGCTTTTCTATATCATTCTTACTTCCTTGTGAGATATAAAATTCCCCAGTTCCAATATCTACAAAGGCAATTCCGTATTCTTGTTTTAGACAATAAATTGCTGCAAGGAAATTATTCTGACTTAAATCGGCAGTCTTTTCGCTATAAGAAAGGGAAGGAGTTACAACCTCAGTTATTCCTCTCTTTACAATTCCCTTAACGCTCTTAGGGTCTTCTAACTGTTCGCATATAGCACATCTCCTTCCAGAGCGAACAAGCTTTGGTAAATAGGTATCAATAGAATGATAAGGGAAACCAGCTAATTCCAAATCCTTATTCTGTCCGTTTGCCCTTTTAGTTAGAGTTATACCTAATATCTTCGAAGCATCTATTGCATCTTTCCCAAAGGTTTCGTAAAAGTCCCCAACTCTGAATAGCAATATAGCATCTGGATACTTAGCTTTCATTGCATTATATTGTTTCATTAGTGGTGTAACCCCATCAATATTCTTTCCCATTTACAAAGTGTTTTAGTTTTGATAAGCTATTGCAAATATACGTGATTTTGTCAAAACACTACCGAAATAATCTAATTGCTTTTTCATAGAGTTTTTCTTTCGTATCTTTGCAAGACAATACTAAAGAATAAGACTAAAAGAAACTTTATTATGAAGATAGGGATTTTTCAAGCAAATACAATAGATAATAAGATTGAAGAAAATATAATAAGATACAACTCAATATTAGAGTCTTTAGAAAAGGATGTAGAGCTTTTGGTTATGCCAGAAATGTTTACAACAGGCTTTACAATTGACCCAAACTACGCAGAAACAATGCAGGGTATGGGTTTGAATTGGATGATAGGAGTTGCTAAGACAAAAAACATAGCTATTGCTGGAAGTCTTTTTATAAATGAGGATGGGAGATTAGTAAATCGCCATTTCTTTGTGTTTCCTAATGGAGAGTATGAGTATTATGATAAGAAACACTTGTTTTGCCTAAGCAAGGAACCTAAACTTGTAAGTCCAGGGAATAAAAAGCTAATAGTTAATTACAAGGGTTGGAGATTTAATATCCTAACCTGCTACGACCTTCGCTTTCCTCTTTGGGCAAGGAACTCTTATAATGATGGAGATTACGCTTATGATGTATTAATTTACGTAGCTTCATGGCCAGAGGCAAGAGCCTTCCAATGGACAAGCCTACTTAGGGCAAGAGCTATTGAGAATGTATCATATTTAATAGGAGTTAATAGGGTAGGGGTTGATAATACAGGATTAAATTATACAGGAGATAGTGTAATATTGAATTTTAAAGGAGAGGCTCTCGTAAGTGCTGCTCAAAACAAAGAAGAGATTCTTTATCATACAATAGACAAAGAATCTCTTAGTGGTTTTAGAGGCTCATTCCCTGTTGGAAGAGATTGGGATTAAAGTTTTTTGAGATTTAAATTACTTAGCCTCGGAGCTAAAGTTACCCATTAAATCATATTCTAAAACTTTGTAGTCGTTTTTATTATAAATGCCGGCTCTATATACCTTTTTATTTCTAATATCTGCAATATAAACCTCATGAGTTTTGTATTCCTTGTAATTTGCCTTGATATGGTCGGTAATATTCGAAGGAATATATTCCATTGGTACTATCCAATGAGTTTCAGTACCAGTGTTAGAATACTTAACCCTCATATTATTCCCATTATCCATAAATTTGGCGTTATAAGTCAAGGAATCAATCTTTTCCCACTTGATTTGGGTTAATTTAGGTCTTTTTGATTTCAAATCCTTGATGTAACGCTCAGGTACATCTCTTTCATTTACTTGTTTATAAGTTGGACCATTGGATTTATTGAAGATATTGTCAATGGTAGAACAGCTTAATGTGATAGCGATAATGATAAATAATAAACCTATCTTTTTCATTTTTCTTATAAGTTTTGGTTGTGATAAATTATAAACTGAGAGCAAAGGTACAAAAAAAAATTAAACTGTATTCTTTTGCCAAAGAAATAAGATAAAAACTAATAATAAATCTGTAAACCTTGATTAGGACCAAGCTTTATCAAGTTTCAATAAAATTATCCTTGATAAAAATCTCAAACAATGCCATTGTTTTTGTAAAACAACCGCATTGTTTTAATGAAACAACCGCATTGTTTGGGCAAAACAATGGCATTGTTTTGCTTTTTTATCAAGGAAAAATTCTGCAAAGTCAAGATAAAAAACTTTTAAATGGGATTTCATTTAGATTAAACTTGAAAAGAAGTCTTTTAGGTCTATAATCTCGAATAGGTTTAAGGCAGTTAGGATAATTACAGCTATAATTACGTAGTTTACAAACTTAGTCCCCTTCTTCATTGCATATCTTGTAGCAAACCAAGAGCCAATAACAGCACCTATTGAATGAATAATTCCATAGCTCCAATAGATCTCGGAGCTTGTCATAAAAACTAAAATAGAGGCAATGGAATAAATAAACATAATAGCAACCTTTAATGCATTTGTTCTTAAAATATTATATCCTATTAGTGATACTCCGGCAATCATTAGGTAGAAACCTGTCCCTACTTGAATAAAACCTCCGTAAATACCTATTAAAAAGAAAATTAAATAATGGAATAAGGGTGTTTTTCTGGATATTTTCTCTTCGTCATCATTATGAAAATTCGTAGGTTTAAAGAAAAGAAAGAATATCATTATAATTAAAATCCCTCCAAGGAAATATGAAAATAGATTATTGCTAATTGAAACAGCAAAAACGCTCCCAATAATAGCTCCAATCAAGGTTGGCAATGAATATTTAAGGACCTTTTTTATTTCTAATAAGCCTTGGCGGTACATAATATAACTTGTGCCAAAGCTTTGTATCAAAACGTTTATTCTATTAGTAGCATTTGCAGCTGTTGCAGGCAATCCCAAAGCCAGATATAGAGCAATTGAAATCACAGTCCCACCTGCCGAAAGAGTATTGATAAATCCTACGAATAGTCCTGAGATTAAAAGTATAATTAATATGGTTAAATCCATTCTTAGTATTTTTCTATAACTTTTAATTGACTAAGAGCTTGTGCAAGCTTTTGACGAGGAAGGGCAAGGTTGATTCTCATCTTCATTTTTCCCTCTTCTCCAAAAATTTCCCCATCATTAAATCCAAGCTTAGCCTCATTGACTAAAACATTCATTAGCTCTTTATGACTTAGATTATAATTAGAGAAATCCATCCAAGCCAAATAGGTAGCCTCATGCTTAAAAAGTTTAATTCTTGGATGATTTTTTGAAATATAATCTCTAAGCAAATCTAAATTACCTTGAATATATTCCATTAATTCAACTAACCATTCTTCTCCCTCCTCTGAATAGGCAGCCTGGAGAGCAACCATTCCAAACACATTACCACTAAAGAGATGGAGAGAGTCGTATAAAACTCCAGTAAACCTCTTCCTCAATATTTTATTCTCTATAATTACCTCAGCAGTTGCAAGCCCAGCCAAATTAAAGGTCTTGCTTGGAGCCATAAGAGTAATTGTATTATTAGAAATCTCTTTTGAAATCTTTGCCATAGGGTTATGGGAATAATTAGGAAGGATTAAATCGGAATGAATCTCATCCGATACCACTATACAATTATATTTTAAGCATAATTTCCCAATTCTTTCTAATACATCCTTTTCCCAAGCTCTTGCCAAAGGATTATGGGGGTTGCAAAATAGCATTAGTTTCACTCCTTGCTTAAGTTTTTCTTCCAAATCCTCAAAATCCATCTCAAATCTCTCATCAACCAATTTCAAAGGGTTCTTTAGAATATTTCTTTTTTGATTTGCAATCGAATAATAGAAAGGATGATAGACAGGAGTTTGGACTAAAACATTATCCCCCTCGTTTGTGTAAGCCAAAACAGCAGCTGAAAGAGCAGGAACAACACCTGGAGAAAAATAAATCCAATCTTTCTTTATTTCCCATTGATGTCTTTTCTTCATCCACCAAATAATAGAATCGTAAAATGAATCAGGATAAGAATAATAACCAAGCACAGGATGAGAAAGTCTTTCTTCTATTGCTTTAATGCAGAAATCAGGAGACTTAAAGTCCATATCTGCAACCCAAAGCGGGATAATATCCTCTTTCCCGAAAATTCTCTCCCTCCAATTATATTTTAGAGAATCAGAATTCTCTCTATCAATTATTTCATCGAAATTATACTTTCCCATAATAATAATTCTGTTTAATAAATAAGTAAGATAATTATTGGTTTATAAAAAAGCTTGAATTGCTAATTTATATCCCTTTAAACCAAAGCCAAATATAGAACCTTTTGCATTGGGAGAAATCAGAGAAACATGCCTAAACTCTTCCCTTGCAAGGATATTAGAAATATGAACCTCAACAACAGGAGTATTAATTGAGGATACAGCATCGGCAATTGAAACAGAGCTATGAGTATAGCCCCCTGCATTTAGAATTATCCCATCATAATTAAACCCAACTAAGTGAAGTTTGTCAATAATCTCACCTTCAATATTCGATTGAAAGTATTCTAATTCAATATCTGGGAACTCATCTCTAAGAGTTTGGAGATAATACTCAAAACTAATATCTCCGTAAATATCTTTTTGCCTTTTGCCAAGAAGATTGAGGTTTGGACCATTTATTATTATTATCCTCATAAAACAAAATTGATTTTCTTCTACTTAATTAATCTCTTTACCTTCTTAAATTCAATATCTCTTCCAATTATTTCAAGGTTTTCTCTTTTAATTAAGTAAAGAGCTGGCACCTTTTTAAGATAGGTTTTAATTATAATCTCATCATCCTCTACCCAACCATTGGTCCAGTTCTCTGGAATCTTATTCGAAAAGAATTGCCAATAGGTTTTGTCTACATCGGGAAGGATTGCTAAGACTTTTAGTTTATTAGTCTCTATCCATTTATTGATTTTCTTATCCTTAATCATTGTTTCCTTTAATTCATTGCACTCAATGCATTCTGGATTGTGGAAATAGATTAGGATATACTCCTGTTCAGAGTCAGAAACTAAATAAAATTCCCCATTAGGAGTCTCATATTCAAAATCAATTAGACTCTCTTTTTGGGAAAAAGAAAATAATGGAAATAGAATAATTAAATAGAGAAAGAAAATTCTAATTAGGTTTCTCATAATCGAATTCTTTAGATTTTAAATCTCAATAACCTCTTTTTTCGCAGGTATTCTAATTTTTGAATATCCATTTAGTCTAAGCGTCCTCTTGAAATTCTTTTGAGTTTCTTCTTCTCCGTGAACCAAGAATATACCTTTGATTTGGGTTTTGTCCTGGCAATCCAAGAATTTTAGCATTTCATTATAATCAGCATGAGCAGAATAAGAGTCAATTGTTCTAATTTCTGCCTTAACTCTATATTTAATTCCAAATATTGAAACTTCCTTATCACCTCTCAGTATTCTATGTCCAAGGGTTGAAGGAGCACAATAACCTACTCCAAGAATTGTGGTACGATGATTTTCTATATTATTTGCAATATGGTGTTTAACCCTACCAGCTTCCATCATACCAGAAGCAGAAATAATTATCATTGGTCTGAAATCAGAGTTTAAAGCCTTTGATTTTTCTTTTGAGCGAACGTATTGAAGTCTGTCAAATCCAAATGGGTCATTATCTTCCTTCATATATTTCTTAAACTCTTTATTAAAGCATTCTGTATGAAGTCGCATAATATTTGTAGCATTAATACTTAAAGGGCTATCAACATAAACATCAACATCTGGCAAAAGTCCCTTATGGGTTAGCTTATCAAGTGCATATATAATTTCTTGAGCCCTCCCTATTGCAAAGGATGGAATAATTAGTTTGCCTTTTTTCTTAACACATGTGTCTTGAACTGCACTTAGTAATTGCGATTCTGATTCATCCACATTCTCATGCAGTCTGTCTCCATAGGTTGATTCCATAATAATATAGTCTGCTTGAGGAAATGGTTGTGGAGCCTTTAGAATCCTCTTTGAATATCTGCCAATATCTCCAGTAAAAGCAACTCTCGTAGTTTTTCTCCCTTCTTTAATTGCAAGATTAACTGTTGCACTTCCAAGTATATGACCATTATCAGTAAATTTTACACTTATTTCAGGGCTAATATTAAATTCTTTATCGTAAGGAATACTTACAAAATACTGCATTGCATTCTGTGCATCCTCTAAAGTATAAATTGGCTCAACTGGGTCTAATCCCTGTCTTGCTCTTTTCTTATTAAAAGTATAGGTATCATTTTCTTGGATAAAGCCACTATCAGCAAGCATAATTGAACAAAGGTCTCGCGTTGCAGGAGTACAGAATATCATTCCTTTAAATCCAAGCTTTACTATATATGGTATAAGCCCTGAATGGTCTATATGAGGATGAGACAGAAACAAATAATCAATTTCCTTAGGGTTAAATCCTAAATCCCTATTATTTGAGTCTGTGTCAAGTCCCTTTCCCTGAAACATTCCGCAATCTAAAAGTATTTTAGTGTTTTTCTTTGTTGTAATCAGATGTTTACTTCCTGTAACTTCCTTAGCTGCTCCTAAAAATTCAATTTTCATACTCTTATTTTTTTAATAGTTTGATAAGAGCAAAGGTATGTTTTTTTTTGGAATTAAATATCAAAATGATGTAAATTTGTAAGTTGAAATTATAAATATAAAAAGAAAAAATGAGGCTTTTTTATCCCTTAAGTATTGTCATTATAGTTATTATAGGTCTTATTGCATTCTCTTGTGATAAAAAAAATACTAAATCAAACCAAATAAATGAGAATCAAAATCCAGTTTCTTATATGCCTAAGGGAGTAAAATTAGGAGAAATGAAGCTTGAGGACAAGGAAAATAATATTACCAATAAACTTTATTTTCCAATTTTTTCATCTAACGACAAGAAGATAAAATTAGAACCGATAAACAAGTATATTAGCAATGAGGTTGAGAAATATAAGAAAACAAACCATCCAAGTTCCAAGGGATACTTGAAAATTAAACCATATTATCTTAGTCTTTATAAGAATTTCTATTCTCTCTCCATGCAAAAGACCTATACGATTTCAGGAGATACTTTAATAGAATTCAAAACAATTAATTATTCAAATTACAAGTATAGGCAATTAGAGAACAAAGATATTTTAAATGTAAATAAAAACAACAGGAAAGCGTTTATAAGAGAAATTGATTCAGATTTAGATACTATGAGTATGGAGACTATTAAGAATATTGATATTTGCTTTTATAATGATTCCATTGTTTTTTCTATTCCTGCTCCTAAAAATGATAAATATCTTCAGGTTAGATATATTAAACATCTTAATTCCGTTAAGGAATTTATTAAACAAGATATTGTAAAAGAATTAATCAAAGACTAATGAGAAAACCTAAATTCAGGAAGAAAACAATATTAATTTTTCTGATTTCAATACTATTAGCATTTTTGTTATGGTTTGGTTTCAAAAAAGGCTTGGAGTATATTCGACTTTATCTTGCTTGTGCTGATGTTGAGATAAATCATTATAAATATCCAATTCTTGGTATTGATGTTTCTTCATATCAAAAAGATATTGATTGGTCAAAGGTCTATGATGCTAATGTGAAGTTTGCTTTTATTAAGGCTACTGAAGGAGAAACCTTTGTTGATAAGAAATTTAAAGAGAATATCCAAAATGCCAGAAAGAACTCAATATTTACAGGAGCTTATCATTTCTATCGTTTTAGTAAATTAGGAAAGACTCAGGCTTTGAATTTTATTAGTACTGTCAATAAAGACTCTATCGATTTTCCTCCAGTTGTGGATATTGAGGACTACGGCTTTGTTCTTACAAGCTTTAATCATAACAGGATAGTATCGGAGATTTTTATTTGTCTAAGAGAATTGGAAAAATACTATGGAGTTAAGCCAATAATCTATACTAATATCTCTACTTATAAAAAATATATTGAAGGGAATTTTGAAGAATATGACCTTTGGATATCTCGACTTTGTAAAGAACCAGAGGATGAGAATTGGATATTTTGGCAATATTCTCACTCTGGCACTTTGCAAGGCATAGACCACGATGTGGATTTGAATACTTTTAATGGAGGATATGAGGAGTTTGATAAGTATATTAGAAAAGCAAAACCGATTAAAAACATAGAAAATGAAGATATTAATAATTGATAATACCCACCCAATACTTATAGAAAACCTGATTAAAAACGGTTTTGAAATTACTCATAAAGACGATTTGCAAAGAGAAGACTTATTGGATATTATTCCTAATTATGAGGCTTTGGTAGTAAGAAGCAAGGTGGAGATAGATAAAGAAATTATAGATAGAGCAGTTAAACTTAAATGTATTGCAAGAGTAGGTGCTGGATTGGATGCAATTGATTTGGATTATGCAAAGGAAAAGGATATAAAAGTTTTAAACTCTCCAGAAGGGAATAGGGATGCTGTTGCGGAGCATGCTCTTGGAATGCTATTGGCATTATTTAATAAATTAATAATTGCTGATTCTCAAGTAAGAAATTCCCTTTGGTTAAGAGAGGAAAACAGGGGTTTGGAAATTAAGGGTAAGACTATTGGGATTATTGGTTATGGTAATATGGGGCAGGCCTTTGCTAAAAGACTTCAAGGTTTTGATGCCAGGGTTATAGCCTATGATAAATACAAGAAAGATTATGGAAATGAATACGCCAAGCAGGTTGAATTAGAGGATATATTCAAAGAAGCAGATATTCTTTCACTTCATATTCCATTAACTCAGGAAACAAATTATATGGTAGAGGATACCTTCCTTTCCAAATTCTCTAAACCAATTTATCTTATTAATACAGCAAGAGGAAAGGTTGTTAAAACCAAGGATTTGCTTTTGGCTATTAGAGAGAAAAGAGTATTAGGAGCCTGCCTTGATGTTTTGGAATTTGAAGCCTTTAGCTCCGAACTAAGCCAAGGAGATAAAACCCCAGAAGAATTAAAAGAATTATTTTCCCTACAAAATGTAGTACTAAGCCCTCACGTAGCAGGCTGGAGTGTAGAATCCCACTACAAATTAGCCTATTTCCTATCAGAAAAGATAATCACTACACTTAACCATTCTTAACCCATGCTTAATTAACATCTAAGTTAAGAGACCTAACTCTTGATTCTACGAAAATGTAATTTGATTCTATTTTTTTAGAATCAAGAGTTAGTTTTCTGTAATTTGATTCTATTTCGCTGTAATTTGATTCCAATTCCCAATCATCCCAAAAAGCCACATAGTGTCGAAATTATGGTAGATTGCAATATAATTATTGGATAATAAATAACAAATCAGAATAATAAAAAGTTAAATACACATAAATATTTTGATATCTCAAAAATATTATTATACCTTTGCAAAACAGTAGATTTCTGATATTTAAGAAATCCAAGCAAATAGAAACCAAAAGTAATCAGTTATGAAAACAAGAATTTACAAATTAGTATTAGGAGTATTTATCACCCTAATATCATTTAGTGTCTCAGCACAAGATTATCAGTATATTCCTTTAGTTAAACCAGGATTACAATTATGGACATATGATTATAGTTATTATGGACATGATGATGAAGCGTATAGATTCAGAAGGTATGCACTTACGGAAGAAGATACAATTATTGGGAGTGAGACCTATAAAAAACTCTATGAATTTACAGATATAGAATTTAATCCAAATACGGCAGAATACTATGGAGGATTAAGAGAAAACACTCAGAAACAAGTATTCTATAAAGGACCTCATTCATATAATAACGAGATATTATTATATGATTTTTCTCTATCTGTCGGAGATACATTCAGAATGGCTGTTCCTTTGGATACTGCAACTTTTGAAATAGCTTCTATAGATACAATAAACTACAATGGAGTTCCGAGGAAGAAATTTACAATAAAGTTACACCACCCTTATCCAATTGGAGATATAATAGCTGGAGTATGGATAGAAGGTATTGGCAATTATGAAGGTATTCTAAACTTTCCTCGTAACTACTCAGTAGATAATTGGAGTGTAACTCGTTGCTATATTCATAATGGAGATTTACTTTACTCAAATTATTCACATGGAGGTAATGATTGTATAACCCCTTTAATGGGAATTGAAAGTATAGTAGGGGATAATTCAATAACTCTTTATCCAAATCCAACCAATAGTGAAGTAAATATCAGTTCGGAGAATATTATCAATTCAATAGAAATATTTAATTCACTTGGGCAGAGGGTTTATTATAGTGTGGTTAATTCAATGGAGAAGGTAATTGATATTTCTTCTTTTACCAATGGAGTTTATATTCTTGGGATTAATACAGAAAATGGGGTTATTAGGAAGAAGATTATTAAGAATTAGTATTACTTGTTTTGAATTTAGAAGACCTTTTCCTGAATTTAAAGTTCTTTACTATAAAATTAGACTAAGATATTTTAAGGTCGAAATGCCATTTCACCGTTACGAAATGGCATTTCGAAGTTGCGAAATGGCATTTCATGCTCACGAAATGGCATTTCGACCTCATAATAAAGGCTTCTAAATTTATAATAAGGACTTCTCGTTTTATAATAAAGGCTTCTCGTTTTATTTAGACTTGTTTATTGTTTAGAATCTCTTTTATTCTATTTTTCGAGGATTAGTCCTTTGTTGAAGGCTTTGATTAGGAGTTTTAAGTCTTTGATTTGGCTCCTTAGTTCATTTCCTATATCTGTATCTCTTACTAATATTGGATTCTCCTTATTTTCTACTATTAATAATGAGGAGATTATATCTTCATCTTTTTCTATTGCTTCTTGTTTGCATGAGAAAGGCATATGTTCAGCAATAAATAATCTTGTAGAGCTATATACTAAGGTATAGCCACCAATCCCTGTTTCTTTTTGATATGGTCTTGACATTCCTCCATCTATTACAAGTAATCTACCATCCGATAGTATAGGACTTTCTCCCTTTTTAACCTTAACAGGAACATGACCATTAATTATTCTTGAGTCTTTAATATCTAATCCAAACTCTTTAAGTATTAGGCTTGCAACGTCTTTATTATTCCTGAGTTTGAAATAAATATTCTGATTCTCTTTATGAGGCTTTTTATCCTCAATCAAATATCTCTCAAAGGTTGCCATCCTGTCTTTCCCGAAGATTGGAGAAGTGTCTCCACACCATAGGTACCAGAAATAATCCCTGTCTGGATGATTATTAGCATTTTCCTTATCCAACCAAACCTTTCTAACTGTGTCTTCAAACCTGTCGCATAATTCCTTACCATAAACTTCCTTGCCTTTAACGTTGAATTTCTTAAACTCAGTTTCGGAGGTCATTGGAATACAACCATGGCAAAGTAGATTATTATTATAAACTAAATACATTCCTCCTTTAGAAAATAGAAATGCAATATGCTTTTGAAGCTTTTCACTGTTTAGGAATGATTGTCTAATCTTTTCAATAACTATTTCCTCTTCTTTAGTAAGGCGATGAGGATCGCTTGGGTCAATGGTAGGGAAATGGGAATCAATAAGAGGATAGGTTTCTCCATCAATGCAAATCTCTCCCTTTTCGTAGTTAATCATATCCAAAACAAGGCGGTGACTCATATTGAAGTTTGGATTTCTCTTGATTAATTGTCCTTCTAATTTAAAGGTTATTACTGAGATAGCCTTATGAATAAGGGTAACTAATCTTACATCTGTTTCCAATTGTCCTTTTTGAGTGCTTTTAGGAATAAATGGAATAGCAGGGTCGTTTTCGTATTGGGATAGGGCGAAACTAATAATAGGCATAAGGTTGATACCATATTCATCTTCTACAGTTTCTAAATTAGAATGTCTTGCACTTAAACGAATAACTTCTGCAACATTTATGTCAATTCCACATGCTGCCCCCATCCATACTATATCATGGTTTCCCCATTGGATATCTACAGAATGATGATTAGTAATTAAATTCATTACCTTCTCTGCATTAGGACCTCTATCGTAAATATCCCCAACAACATGAAGCCTGTCTATTAATAATCTCTTTATAAAAGCACAGATAGATTCAATAAAGAAATTGGCTCTATCTAATTCAATAATAGATTTTATAATACTTGAGAAATAGCTTGCTTTATCGATAGAGCTTTCATAAAGAAGCTCATCTATAATATATTCATAATTCTTAGGCATTGCTTTTCTAACCTTAGAACGAGTATATTTCATAGCAACATCTCTTGCGACGCAAACCAATCTATTTAATGTCGCAATATACCATTTCTCATTAAGTACACCTTCTTTTTCTAAAATCTCAAGTTTCTCATGAGGATAGTAAATAATTGTTGCTAATTGGTTTTTCTCAGCCGTTGAAAGCTTGTCTTTGAATATCTCCTCTATCTTTCTCTTAACGCTACCAGAGGCATTAGAAATTATATGATAGAAGGTTTCGTATTCTCCATGTATATCTGTAACAAAGTGTTCAGTTCCCTTTGGTAAGAGAAGAATTGCCTCAAGGTTTATAATCTCTGTACTTGCTGCCTGAACATTTGGGAATTGTTTTGCTAAGAGCTGAAGGAATTTCAGCTCATCTTGGTTTATTATATTTTCCATATTTGCTTGTTTTTAAATCCTTGTGCAAATATATGAAAAGAAATCACTTAAAAAAACTTATTCTTGGTAATTTAATTATCTTAACGTTTTCAAATAGTTTAGAGGTTTGTCTTTGAATGAATTCAAAGCTATCGTTGGAAATTAATTCATCAGAATCAAAGGCAGTATTATAGATTAAAGTATGGAGTTTTATATTATAAGATTTGATTAATTTTAAATTCAACATTGTTTGACTCACACTACCTAATCTTCCACAAGTAACAAAAATCAAAGGATATTTCATATCCCTTACATAATCGATAATAAAATAATCTTCAAGTAAAGGGACCATTAATCCTCCAGCTCCCTCGATAATTACTTTGTCAAAATTCTCCTCTAAGATTTTACTTGCAGACTTAATCTTATTGAAATCAATCTCTCTATTATCCAATTTGCTGGCAAGAAGGGGAGAGCAAGGATAGGAGAAAATCTCAGGCATAGTTGTTTTATCAATATCGAAAGGAGTATTCTCAATTCCCATTATCTTTCTATGCAAATCAATATCTTCGCTATAATCAGTATTACCTGTTTGGATTAGCTTTTGAGTTATTACTTTCTCTTCTTCGCTCATCCATTGCTTAGCAATATAGCCGGTTGCATAGCTTTTACCAATATTAGTATCTATACCCGAAACAAAATAAGTTTTCTCTATCATTATTAGCTTTTCTTTTTACAAATAAAATAATAAGGATTATAGGTTAGGCAATATCCCTTGTCCTTAATATAGAATTTTTCGTATCCTTCTATAAATTGGATTAGCTTCCCCTTTGTCCAATTAGGAGAATTAATTGCATTTACCCCAGTATTTCTAAGATGGACCAATATTTCTTTTGGAGTGGAGAAATAGAGCTTTATAATATCCTGATAAGAATAAAGAATCTCAAAATTCTTTTCTAATAGTATTTTATTCTCTTCAAAAGAGATATAATCTAATCCTTGATTGGTTATGGTCTTAATCTCAATAAAATTCTCTTTAGAAAAACTTGAGAAAGCAAATAATCCATTAGTGTTTAATAGGGAATTAATCTTTGAATAGAAGGATTCTAAATTATTAAACCATTGTAGGGTGGAAGAAGAGATAATTAAATCCTGATTATTTGGTAAAATTATAGTTTCAGCATCTCCTTCAAAATAATTAACTAATTCCGAAAGAGATTTATCCTCTAAATGGATTTGGCAAATATCATTTAGATTAAGAGTATTAAACTCAAAACTTCTATTAATTTCCTTTGACAAAAGACCTGTTCCACATCCAATCTCCAGAATTGAATCGAAATTCCTCTCGCCCAAGACAATAATTTCTTCAATCAGCTTTTTGGCAATCTTATTTTGAATAATTGCCTCACTGGAATAAGTCTTAGATGCTTTGTGGAAACGTTTTCTAATTAACTCCTTATTCATTAATCAGGTCTTTTATTATTTTATAATCATAGTGGTTTGCCTCCACTATCATAATCTCAGTTTTATCTTTAAAAGCATTTATTTGATTTTCCATTAGAAAAATTCTATCTTGCTTACCAATAACGGCTTTATCCCAAATCAATTCTTCATTTGGATTGATTATATATTGACTTTTTATCTCTCTTAATTCGTTTTGCAAATCCTCAATCTCTCTGTCCCTATTCTTTTCTTTAAACTTTTCGTATTCAATTTTTGAACCAGTAATTCTTAACTGAAATTTCTCAAGGTTTCTTTGATTAAGAGTATCTAAGGTAGAATTAAAAATGCTTTCAGAAATCCCTTTTGTATTATCGATAGGGAAATTAGTACCATTAAAAGCTGTTGAGCTAATTATATTATAGTTCTTATTACCTAATATCTTGCTTGAAACGAAGACTCCCATCGACCAAGCAATTAGCTTAATCTCTTTATAAGAATTTAATATAGAATAGTCGAAGTCAAAATCTCTGTAATCATATACAATAGCTAAATCCTTATCCTTTGGGTTTAAATCCCTAAAAAGTTCATAGCTTGTTGCCCAACCCGAAAAGAATAATACTAATTGCTCGGAATTAGTTTGCTTTATAAACTCTACCTTCATTCTAAATTAAACTAATTAATTGGTTAATGCTTTCAAGCTCAATATCTGAATTAAGAGAAAATCTAATTCTTTCACTGCCTTTCTTAACGCTTGGAGGTCTAATACCTAAGGCGTAGAAACCTTTCTCTTGTAATTCTTTTGACTTTTGGGTGCAGAGAAAAGAGTCTCCAATTATTAAAGGAATAATATGAGATGAGCTTGTAGTTTTATAGCCTTTATTTATAATGCTCTCTTTTAGTGTGAGGGATAGTTTATTTAGTTTTTCTCTTCTCTCTCTCATCTTAAAAGCATCCTTCCCCTTATCAATAATATTCTCAAATACATATTTAGTCCAAAGAATATTAATAGGGGGTAGGGCCGTTGAGAAAATAAAACTCCTCATCTTATTTACTAAAAATTCTTTTGTTTCTTTCTCACAAACAATATAGGCACCAACTGAAGCAATTGCTTTTCCAAATGTTCCAACAAGGAAATCAATATCTTGAATCAGGTTTTTCTCTTGACTAAGTCCTAAAAAACTCTCCCCCCTTACTCCAATTGCGTGAGCCTCGTCTATATATAATAGTATATTATTGTATTTCTTTTTAATGGTTACAAGCCTTGCTAAATCAGCCTCATCCCCATCCATGCTAAATATACTCTCACTAATAATCAATATTCTTTCGAAATCATTCTTAAACTTATCTATCAATCTCTCCAGCTCATTATAATCGTTATGTGAGTAACGAATAAATTTAGACTTGGATAATAATACCCCATCAACAATACTGGCATGAATAAGTCTATCCGCAAGTATTAGGGTTTGTGGATTTGTGATAGCGGGTATAATGCCAATATTTGCATGGTAGCCAGAATTGAAAACCATTGCCTCTTCTTTTTGAAAGATATGGGCAAGGAATTCTTCTAATTCTCTATATGCTTTAAATTCTCCTCCTAATAGTCTTGAAGAACTATAACTTGGAATAAAATTCTTAGAGTTTATTTTGCTAAGAAAGTCTTCTCTTATTTCCTCACTATTACTTAGTCCCATATAGTCGTTAGAGGATAGATTAATCATAGAAATCCCATCTTTTAGGATAAAATTATTATTATTCTCTCCCTTAGGTAATTCTCTTAAATTCCCTTCTCGTTTTAATCTCTCTAATTCAATTGAAAAATAATCCATATTAATCAATTTGGGATACAACTTTAATTAAACTCAAGCAAAGATTTTCTAAATCTTCCTTACTTATAATATATGGAGGCATAATGTAAACCATCTTCCCAAAAGGTCTAACCCAAATTCCTTCCTCTACAAATTTCTCTTGTATCCATTTCATATCCACTTCCTTCTTCATCTCAATTACTCCTATTGCTCCAAGTACCCTAACCTCTTTTACCGTTGGGAAGGTTTTAGCAATGGATAGATGATTTGAGATTTCCTCTTCAATTTCCTTAATCTTCTCTTTCCAATTATAGGATAGAAGCAATTCAATAGAAGCTTTAGCCACAGCACAGGATAATGGGTTTGCCATAAATGTGGGTCCATGCATAAATGCCCAAGGTTCGTTATAGGAAATAGTCTCTGCAATATTGTTTGTTGTGATTACTGCACTCAAGGTCATATATCCTCCTGTTAGAGCCTTGCCAATACATAAAATATCAGGCAAAAGATTAATATGTTCAAAGGCAAATAGCTTACCAGTTCTTCCAAAGCCAGTTGCAATCTCATCGAAAATTACAAGGATATCATTATTTCTGCAAAGTTCTACAGCTCGAGTTAGATATTCTTTAGAATAGAAATTCATTCCTCCTGCTCCCTGAACTATTGGCTCAATTATAAATGCTGCAATATTATCTTTTTCTCTTTTTATTATATCTTCAAGTGAGGAAATATCCTCAATGGTCTTTGGTTTCTTTGCAAAATAACGCTTTGAAAGGGAAGAACCGAAGATTGAGTGCATACCAGTTATTGGGTCACAAACACTCATAGCATTCCATGTGTCGCCATGATAACCAGAGCTAACTGTTAGAAAATTAGTCTTGTCTTTCCTCTTTTTGCCATACCAATACTGAATAGCCATCTTCATTGCAACTTCAACGGCTACTGAACCTGAGTCGGTGTAGAATATCTTCTGAAATTCCTTTGGAAGAATTGATAATAACAATTCTCCAAGCTCTATAGCTGGGGCATGGGTTAAGCCCCCAAACATAATATGCGAAAAGTCTTTTATTTGGTTTTCAATAGCCGAATTCAAATAAGGGTGGTTATAACCATGAATACAAGCCCACCAAGAACTCATCCCATCTATCAATTCCCTATTGTTCTCAAGCTTTAGTCTAACTCCTTCTGCTTTGATTATCTTATATGTAGGCAAAGGGTTGGTTGCTGAAGTATAGGGGTGCCATAAATGTTCTCTGTCAAAATCCAAACTCTTCATATTCTCAAATTCAAGTCTGCAAAGTTAGTCATTTTCTGTGATATATTATTTCAGTGATTTTGTTAAATATGATATGGAGAATACTAATAATTCTCTCTTAATACTTCTTAATTTGTATGATAAAAGTTAAAATAATTTGCAAATCCTGAATTTATTTCGTATTATTGCAATAGTTTTATGTTTTGAGTAATAAGATTTCGGATAAATTTTACTCAAAAAACCATTTATTTATTCTTATTTTATCCGAAGGCATTTAATTTTATTTTAATCTCAATGTATCTATTTCATGAATATATAATTTATTATAGATTGAATTTAAAATTATTATGCGAATTAATAACCTAAACAAATATAAATATGAAAATTAGAATTTTTGATCCAGAAAACAAACCCAATTCAGTTGAAAAACAAGAAATAATAGACTTTCTTTTTAAAAACCTTGACCAATTTGGAGACGAGAGAGATGATATTGAAAAATGTATCGACTATGCTTTAAAAGAATCTTTTAGCTTTGGAGGTTTTATCCTCTTAGGTTATATCGACGAAACACTTGCCTCAGTATTAGTGATTAATCATACTGGAATGAAGGGTTTTATCCCTGAAAATATATTAGTTTATATTGCAACACATAGAGAAATGAGGGGTAAAGGTATTGGGAAACAAATGATAGAAAAGGCAAAAGAGCTGACCAATGGCTCTATTGCTCTTCATGTCGAACCTGATAATCCTGCAAAGTTTCTTTATGAAAAACAAGGATTTACAAACAAATATCTTGAAATGAGATATATTAAAAAATAAATTATGACATATATAAATCTTGATAAAGAAAAGCTTAGATCTAATTTTAATTACCTAAACAGGCTTTTCGGAAAGAATAATATTCAATGGTCAATTGTTTCAAAACTACTTTGTGGGAATAAGGATTATTTAGAAGAAATCCTTTCTTATGATATAGACCAGGTATGCGATTCAAGGATATATAATCTGAAAATCATTAAGAAAATCAGACCTGATATTGAAACAATATTTATTAAGCCACCTGCAAAACATACTATTAAGAACGTAATACGTTATGCTGATATTAGTATGAATACAGAAATTCAAACCATTAAACTCCTCTCCCAAGAGGCTAAGGCTCAGAATAAGATTCATAAGGTGATTATTATGATTGAGCTTGGAGAGCTTAGGGAAGGTATAATGCGTGATAGTATTATGGGGTTCTATTCCAAGATATTCGAATTAGAGAATATTGAGGTTGTTGGGATTGGGGCTAATTTATCCTGTTTATATGGAGTGTTGCCAAATCATGACAAGCTTATTCAGCTAATCTTATACAAACAATTAATTGAAGCCAAATTCCAAAAGAAGATAAAATATGTCTCAGGAGGCTCTTCTGTAACAATACCTTTAATTCTTCAAAATCTTTTGCCTAAGGGAGTAAATCATTTTAGGGTAGGGGAAACCCTTTTTCTTGGAACCGATGTTTATAATAATACTAATCTTAAAAACCTTAAGACTGATATCTTTGTCCTTTATTCAGAAATTATTGAATTGATTGAGAAGCCTGTAGTTCCTATGGGAGAAATGGGGACAAATCTTGAGGGTCATTCAGTAAGTTTTGATGAAAATATGATTGGAGAAACTTCTTATAGGGCTATAGTAGATATAGGTTTATTGGATGTAGATTCAGAACATATCAAGCCAATGGATGATGAAATAGATATAGTTGGAAGCAGTTCTGATATGTTTGTAATTGATTTATTTGAGAACAAAAAGAAGTATAAGGTAGGGGATGAGATAGCTTTTAGTTTAGATTATGTAGGAATACTAAGGGTATTGCATTCAAAATACATAGAAAAAAGAATATCATAGTTGATTTTGCTACATGCTTAAAAAATCTACAAAAAAACACTATTAAAGTATGATGATTTGAAAATTTTGTTTATCTTTGCAAGTGCAAGGAAAACAAGAGCTTAATTTTCTTGTAAATCACCGATTTTTCAAAAACTACATTATGGTACCTACCATAAGGGTTGTGTGGTAGGTACCATAACACCCTTGTGGTAGGTACCATAATGCTGTTATCATAGCTACCATAATGACTTTGGATTCAAAGAAAAATTCTTTTAAATCAAAGAAAGATTCTTTTTTCTTTGATTCTATTTCTTTGATTCTTGATTTAAATTTGAAAAAAGGGAGTTATAAAGTATTTCAATTTAAAAATATAGTTACATTAGTTGAAATAAATAATTAGTTTAGAAATTTGGTAAATCTTTAAATTCTCTTTTATTAAAGATATGATATTCTAAGAGTATGCTTCTTTTTAGAATTGAATTTGTTTTGCGGTTTGAGTAGTTTCTTTTGTTTTGGAATTTGACTCTATTTGCTTTGAAATCCTCTAATGCCTTAAATACTGCCTTAAATTCGCCAACCCTTCCTTTTAATAGAAAGGTAAAGGCAGCCAGATAATCTAATAAGTATCTTATATAAATAATCTTATTATAATCTTTAACTGGATAGTTTTTGTAAAGAAGGTAGTGATTATTTCTAAAGTTAAGATAGGTCTTAAAGGCTGAGGTCTTGTTAAGTGTTCCACCACCAAGATGATACACAACCGATTCTGGGCAAACCATAACCTTGTATCCGGCGTTTTTCAATCTCCAACAAAGGTCTATTTCTTCTTGATGAGCAAAGAACTCTTGGTCAAATCCTGAGAATTTATGGAATAGCTCGGCTCTTATAAAGAGTGCAGCACCGCTTGCCCAAAAGCATTCCCTTGTATTATTATATTGTGAATTGTCTTTTTCAAGGCTATCGAAAATTCTTCCTCTACAAAATGGATATCCAAGCATATCGATAAAACCTCCACTTGCTCCAGCATATTCGAAGCTGGATTTATCAATATAGGACCTTATCTTGGGTTGGCAAACTCCAATATTCTTATCCTCATCCATCAGGTCAATTATTGGCTTTATCCAATTCTCACTAACCTCTATATCAGAATTTAAAATAATATAATACTCTGCTTCAACCTCTTTTAAAGCCTTATTATAACCTCCTGTAAAGCCAAGATTTTCTTTATTATCAATAATTCTAATCTCTGGGAAAGTTTTGCTGATAAAATCAATACTTCCGTCATTTGAGCCATTATCAGCAATAATTATCTCAGCTTGTTTTGAGTTTTGAATAACCGAAGGAAGGAAGGTTTTTAATAAGTCCTTGCCATTCCAATTTAAAATAATAATTGCAACCTTAGTCATAGGATTAATAACCCTTTCTGAATTGGATTCCTGCCTCTCCTTCTACTCCCTCAGGTAATAAGCCACGAGAAAGAGTATTTTCCCAGAATCTATCAAAAGGCTCTCCCTTAGCATCGGAATGCAATAGGAAGTATTCCATTAAATTATTTTGTTTTGCGTAAAATACAAAGGATTTATTTACTTCCCCATAAGGGGTTTTATTATATCTCCAAATTTGGTAAGGCATATAGCTAATACCATCAGGAGATTGGTTCTCAGCATCGGGATTTGCTAAATTATCGCTCATAGTCCTTTGTTTAATTCCACCAGTAGATTTGAATTTTTCATCAATTATCTTATCAGGCTTACCATATACCAAATAGACTCTTCCCATTTCGGTATCATATCCTTTTTTAATTGAGGTAGAGTATCTATCGTTGACATATTTTACGTTTTCCATATAATAAGCCCATTCACCGTTTGGATTAGATGGGTTAATCTGTCTAAAGAAATTATAAAGGAAAATCTTTTTCTCTTCAGTTGTTGCTGATTTTAATTCCGATTGAATAAATCTTTTATGCATTTCATTTGCTATAGGGTATAAACAGAAGATATACTCATTTATATCTTTCTCCTCAATACTATTTACAAATGCTTCCTTAGGAATTTCAATATCTTCTTTTGGAGCTTTTAAATCGCTATACCTAACAAAAGGAATGGTTTTATATGCATATAATAGATTTTTTGCATCTCTTGCCTCAATAATTAAATTATAAACTCCTTCAGGTAATTCTTCAATATTTATTCCTCCAAGTAATATAGAAACTTTGCTTGTTTTTTCTCTTTTTATCCTTTGAATTTTCTCGAATTTCTTTTTTGTAACAGGGTTTTCGAAGCCAATATTCACTATATAGTAATTATCCGTCCCGAATTGTTTCTCCGAATTATATACCTCTGCATAATAAAGTAGTTGGTTTTTATTCTTGTCCACAGCATCGAATAGATAAGGAATTATATCGTAGCCGTTTTTGGAACGAATATTATCTTCCTTGCTTTTTGCATAGCTGTCGATTATTTGAATATCAGAAATGCAAATCTCATCCTTAGGGTAATTGATATTAAAAGAATCTACAATAATTAAAGGTGGATTTTTGGTGAGATTATCCTTTATTTTAATTTCTGCATAGTATTTCCCATTTCCAAGGCTTACTCTTTGAATATCTAAAATCGAAGAGCCAGATTCAGAAGGTTTATCTGCCTTCAGTTCTCTTTTATCAGCATGAATAATTTCTTTGCCTTTTTTAATTACTAATAGATATTCAATGTGTGATTTATTATCACCATTATATTCAATGCTCGTAGCATCTATGGAAAGATTTACCTCTACGTAAGGATTCTTCTCTGGAATTAAATAAGATGAAAACGAGTAAATAGCATTCACACCTTGAGATAATGATGTAAAAGGTGTTGATAATGCTAATAAAAGAATAAATAAATATATTTTTTTCATGGCTGAATTTGGTTTTAAATTATACCTTGAGACTGCAAATTTACTTGAAAAAATGTTTATTACAAAGAAAAAACGTCCAAACTATATTAGTTTAGACGTTTTTTGATTATTGGATAAGCAATTATTATTGCTCGTTCTTTTCCATTTCATCTCTTAGATTAGCCAAAGCGTCTAAATCTCCAAGAGTTGTTCTTTCTAATTGGTCGTTGATTTTTCTGATAGCTTTCTCTTCAGAGTTTCCTCCTTTTTTATCATCAGTCTTAGCTTCTTCAGTTTGCCAAGTCTTAGAATGAGAAACAATTATCTTCTTGCTATCTTTTGAAAATTCAGTTATTTTGAAATCCATTTGGTCATCAATATTAATAGGAGCTTTATCTTCCTTCATTAATTGAGATTTTGGACAAAATGCTTCAACTCCATAAGGTAATGCAATAGTAGCACCTCCCTTATCGCTCATATTCATGATTGTTCCTTTATGAATTGAGTTAAGTGTGAATATTGATTCAAATACATCCCATGGGTTTTCTTCCAATTGTTTGTGACCAAGGCTTAAACGACGAGTATCTGCGTCTACTTCAAGAACAATAACATTAATCTTTTCTCCTACCTTAGTAAATTCTGCTGGATGTTTGATTTTCTTGCTCCAAGAAAGGTCAGAGATATGGATTAATCCATCAACTCCTTCTTCTAATTCAACAAAAATACCAAATGTTGTGAAGTTTCTAACAGTTGCTTCGTGTTTGCTTCCAACTGGGTAACGAGCTGAAATTTCTGCCCATGGATCTGGAATCAATTGTTTTACACCTAAAGACATTTTTCTTTCTTCACGATCCAAAGTAAGGATTACTGATTCAACTACATCTCCAATCTTAAGGAAGTCATGAGCTGTTCTTAAGTGTTGGCTCCAAGACATTTCAGTAACGTGAATTAATCCTTCAACTCCTGGTTCTACTTCAACAAAAGCACCATAGTCAGTAAGAACAACTACCTTTCCAGATACCTTGTCCCCAACTTTTAGTTCTTTGCTTAGTGCATCCCATGGATGAGGAGTCAATTGTTTTAATCCTAAAGCAATACGTTTCTTACCTTCATCGAAGTCAAGGATAACAACATTGATTTTTTGATCTAATTCAACAATTTCTTCTGGATGATTTATTCTTCCCCATGAAAGGTCTGTAATATGGATTAAACCATCTACACCACCAAGGTCGATAAATACTCCATAAGAAGTTATATTCTTAACAATACCTTCTAATACTTGTCCTTTTTCTAATTTAGCAATAATTTCAGCTTTTTGAGCTTCAATTTCATCTTCAATTAATGCCTTATGAGATACTACTACGTTCTTATATTCGTGGTTGATTTTAACAACCTTGAATTCCATAATTTTATCTACATATACATCATAGTCTCTAATTGGCTTAACGTCGATTTGGCTACCTGGTAAGAATGCTTCAATACCAAATACATCTACAATCAAACCTCCCTTAGTTCTGCTCTTAACATAGCCATTAACGATTTCTTGTGTATCGAAAGCAGAATTAACCCTGTCCCAAGATTTAAGTATTCTTGCTTTCTTGTGAGAAAGGATTAATTGACCGCCTGCGTCTTCTTGGCTTTCAACATAAACCTCAATCTTGTCTCCAACCTTAAACTCTGGATTATAACGGATTTCAGATACAGGAATAACTCCATCTGATTTGAATCCAATATTAACAACCAATTCGCGGTTATTTTTTGCGACAATTATACCTTCGATTACTTGTTGTTCAACTAATTGGCTAAATGTGCTTTCGTAAGCGTTTGATAATTGCTCTTTTTCTTGTTCGCTGTAATTATCAGCTTTCTTACCAATAGATGACCAATCAAAGTCTGCTAAAGGTTGAATGTCTTTTGTGTCTCTCATTAAAAATGAATAAATTGTGATTTCTTACTAAATCGGGTTAAACATAATTTCTATTGTTTTTACTCTGTTTGAATAGGTTATTATCGAGTAAGCGATAAGTTATTCAAATTGAGCTTGCAAAGATATAACATTTTCGATTAACTGACAAAATAAACTTATTATTTATTTTTTGTAGTAACTTTGCACCTCGATTTCTTATATATAAACTCTTAGTTTCACTAATAAACACATAGTACAAAGTATGCAGGAAAATTGGCAGAAAAAAACTGCAATATTCTTAGGTAGTCAGGCAATTTCTCTCTTTGGGTCTTCCTTGGTTCAATACGCCATACTTTGGTATATTACTCTTGAAACTAAGTCAGGGACAATGATGATGATTTCAATTGTCTTTGGATTTGTTCCAACTTTCTTCCTTGCTCCATTTGCAGGAGTTTGGGCAGATAGATATAATAGGAAACTACTTATTGCTCTTTCCGATTCAATGATAGCCCTATCTACTCTTTTGCTTGCTATTCTTTTCTGGCTTGGACACGATTATATATGGTTATTATTTCTAATGAGTGCAGTAAGAGCAATAGGTGGAGGGATTCAAACTCCAGCTGTTGGAGCATTTCTCCCTCAAATTGTTCCTAAGGATAAATTGTTTAGAATAAATGGTATCAATTCTTCTATACAAGCTGTAATAAATCTACTTTCTCCTATGTTGGCAGGAGCCGTACTAAGTATTGCATCAATTGAAGCAATATTCCTTATAGATGTATTTACTGCAACAATAGCTGTTCTTTCTTTAATCTTCTTACTAAAGGTTCCACCCCATGCCAAGGCTATGCAAAAACAAACGCTTAGCTATTTTGCTGACCTTAAAGCAGGATTAAGTTATATAAAGAATCATGGCTATTTAAAGAATTTCTTTATTTTCTGTGCCTTCTTTTTCTTTTTGATTGCACCAGGAGCCTTTCTTACTCCTTTACAGGTTGCTAAAAGTTATGGAGATGAGGTTTGGCGACTAACTGCTATTGAGGTTGCATTTTCAATTGGGATGATGTTGGGAGGAGTGTTGATAAGCCTTTGGAAAGGATTTAAGAATAAGATTCACACTATGGCGTTTGCAACTTTTATTATGGGATTCTCAACCTTTTTACTTGGTTTAACTCCTTTGTTTTGGATTTACCTTGGGATAATGTTTATATATGGAATTGTAATCCCAATTTATCATACACCAACAACAGTACTTCTCCAGCACCAAGTAGAGGAAGAGTTTCATGGAAGAGTATTTGGGGTCTTAAGCATGATAGCCTCATCGACAGTTCCAATGAGCATGTTATTATTTGGTCCCCTTGCCGATTTAGTAAAAGTTGAATGGATATTACTAACCTCCGGCTCCTTATTATTAGTACTAAGTTTCTTCTTCGTAAGAAATAAATCCCTATTATATCATGGATAATTCAGGTATTTTACTTCCCGAGTAAGAAGTTTTAATGCCCAAATAACTTAGTTTTAATACCCCCAAAGTGCCACTTATAGACCATAAACAAGAAGATATAGGAGCAATAACAAGAAGTTTTAGAATTAAAAAAAGGCTGCCTCGTGAATTATGAGACAGCCTTTTTTTTGTTTTGTTTGCTTTTGTTTATTTTGCAAATTTGAAGTTTTTACCAAGGTATTGTGCTTGTTCTCCAAGCGATTCTTCTATTCTTAGTAATTGATTGTATTTTGCTATACGGTCTGTTCTTGAGGCTGAGCCTGTTTTGATTTGACCTGTATTTAATGCTACTGCTAAGTCTGCAATTGTAGTGTCTTCTGTTTCGCCTGAGCGGTGAGACATTACTGCTGTATAAGAATTGCGGTAAGCAAGATTAACTGCATTAATGGTTTCGGTTAATGAACCTATTTGATTAACCTTTACAAGTATTGAGTTAGCAACATTTTTCTCAATCCCCATTGAAAGTCTTGCAGGATTAGTAACAAATAAATCGTCTCCTACCAATTGGATTTTGCTTCCTAATTTATCTGTCATTAGTTTCCACCCAGCCCAATCATCCTCAGCCATACCGTCTTCAATAGAGATAATAGGATATTTATTAGCCCAATCAGCCCAATAGTCAACCATTTGTGCAGGAGTAAGCTTGTCGCCAGTCGATTTATGAAGATGGTAAACATTTTCTTTTGCTAAGTAGTATTCGCTTGAAGCTGGGTCTAAGGCAATATAAATATCTTGACCAGGTTTGTAACCTGCTTTTTCGATAGCAGTTAAAATAACTTCTATAGCTTCTTGGTTAGATTTAAGATTAGGTGCAAAACCTCCTTCATCCCCAACATTGGTAGAATATCCTTTAGATTTCAATACTGACTTAAGGTTATGAAAAACCTCAGTACCCATTTGAAGAGCATGTGAGAATGATTGAGCTCCAACAGGCATAACCATAAACTCTTGGAAGTCTATTGAATTGTCGGCATGAGAACCTCCATTAAGAATATTCATCATTGGAATAGGTAAAGTGTTTGCATTAACTCCTCCAATATATCTATAAAGCTCCTGACCTGTCTCCATTGCTGCAGCCTTAGCACAAGCAAGTGAAACACCAAGAATTGCATTTGCTCCAATCTTACCCTTATTCTCAGTTCCATCTATCTCAATCATTTTAGCATCGATTAGATTTTGCTCAGTTATAGGAAAACCTTTTAATTCGTTATTTAAGATTGTCTTTACGTTATTTACAGCTAATTGAACTCCTTTTCCAAGATAATATCCCTTATCATTATCTCTTAATTCCATAGCCTCATGAACTCCAGTTGAAGCTCCAGAAGGTACTGCTGCACGTCCAACTGCTCCTTGATCTGTATAAACCTCCACCTCTACGGTAGGATTCCCTCTTGAATCCAATATTTGTCTTGAATGAATTCCAATAATTTGACCCATAAAATTTCTATTTAAATTATTTGTATATATATAGTATTTCAGACTGCGAAAATACGAATAATAATTGAATTCATAAAATCCAAATTAAATAAAGCCTTGTAATATTATGTTTTATAGAAATATGGTTTTATAGATTACTAATATTAGGTTCAGCTTTGTGGTTTCGAAAAATCAGCGTATTTTTGCACTTATTAATTAATATAGTAATCAAATTTAAAATTATACAGATATGAGCGAAAGACAACTTATTCTTGCAATTAATCCAGGTTCAACCTCGACCAAGATTGCTGTTTATCATAGAGAGAAACAATTGTTTTTGAAAAACATCAAACATGAAGCAAAGGAGATAGCAGCCTTTGATCATATTTCAGACCAATATGGTTTTAGAAAGGAGATTATTCTTAAGGAAGTTGCTGAGGCGGGCTTTGAATTAAAGGATTTTGATATTATTGTTGGACGTGGAGGATTATTAAAACCAATTTCCGGAGGAGTATGGTTAGTAAATGATGAGATGAAAAAAGACCTAAAGGTTGGAGTAATGGGACAACATGCTTCTAATCTTGGAGGATTAATCGCTTCTGATATTGCAGAAAGCATCCCTGGAGCCAGAGCAATTATTGCAGACCCGGTTGTTGTTGATGAATTAAGTGATTTAGCAAGAGTTAGTGGTCATCCTCTTATGCCAAGATGTTCTATTTTTCATGCTCTAAACCAAAAAGCTATTGCAAGAAAACATGCAAAGCAAGAAGGTAAGGCTTATGAAGATATGAATCTAATTGTAGTTCACCTTGGAGGGGGTATTAGTGTTGGAGCACATTATCAAGGAAATGTTATAGATGTTAATCAAGCATTAGACGGAGAAGGTCCTTTCTCTCCAGAAAGAACAGGTTCTTTGCCAGTTAATGAAGTAATTAAGATATGCTTTAGTGGGAAATACTCTCAAGCTGAAATAAAGAAGATGGTTTGTGGACAAGGTGGATTTGTAGCTTATTTAGGAACAAATGATGCATATCAAGTTGAGTGCAGAGCTGCAGAGGGAGATAAACAAGCTGAATTTATCCAAGAAGCTATGGCATACCAAGTATCTAAAGAAGTTGGAGCAGCTGCAACAGTTTTAAAAGGAAAGGTTGATGGAATTTTACTTACAGGAGGAATTGCATATAGTAAGCCTTTTGTTGAACTAATGAAAGAACGAATTAGTTTTATAGCACCAGTACATGTTTATCCTGGAGAAGACGAGATGGGCTCACTTGCAATGAATGCTTATATGCTACAAAACCAAGAAGTAGAACTAAAGATTTACAAGTAATAAACTAAATCAACCTTATACATATAATACTAATATAATTCAGACTAAAGCAAAATGGAAACTATTGTAAGTGGAATGCGACCAACAGGGAATCTTCATCTTGGAAGTTATTTTGGAGCATTGAAAAACTTTATCAGACTTCAAGAGGAGCATAATTGTTATTTTTTTATAGCAGACTATCATTCCCTAACTACACATCCTAATCCAAAAGACTTACATAATAATGTTAAGACTATTTTAGCTCAATATCTTGCTTTGGGGCTTGACCCACAAAAGGCGACAATTTATATTCAAAGCCAATTGCCAGAGATTGCTGAATTATATATGTTTTTAAATATGAATGCCTATTTAGGAGAATTAGAAAGAGTAACATCTTTCAAAGACAAGGTAAGACAAAATCCTAATAATGTAAATGCAGGACTTCTTACTTATCCTACTCTAATGGCAGCAGATATTATAATACATAAGGCAACAAAGGTTCCAGTTGGGAAAGATCAAGAACAACATCTTGAAATGACAAGAACTTTTGCAGGCAGGTTTAATAATATGTATAAGGTTGATTATTTCCCAGAACCAAAGGCATTTAATTTTGAAGGCGAATTAGTAAAGGTGCCAGGATTGGATGGAAGTGGTAAGATGGGTAAGAGCGAGGGAGAGGGAAATGCAATCTTTTTTGTCGATGAGCCAGAGGTGCTAAGAAAAAAGATAATGAGGGCAAAGACCGACTCAGGTCCAACAAGTCCTAATCAAGAAAAACCTCAGGAAATACAAAACCTATTCTCATTAATGAAATTGGTTTCTCCTATGGATACAGTATCTTATTTTGAAGAGGCATATAATAATTGTTCAATTCGTTATGGGGATATGAAAAAACAATTAGCCGTTGATATGATAGAATTTACCTCCCCTTATAGAGAAAGAATTAAGGAAGTAGAATCTGATATGAATTATCTTAGAGAGGTTGTGGAGTTAGGAAGTGAAAAAGCAAGAGAAAGCGCAAGAAAGACTATCTCTGAGGTTAGAGAAATTATAGGATTTAAAAAATTCTAAACCCTATGGCAACCTTATATTTAATACCTACCCCAATTGGAAATTTAGAAGATATTACTCTTAGAGCAATAAGGATATTAAAGGAGGTTGATTTAATATTATGCGAGGATACCAGAACCTCAAAGCCATTATTAAAACATTTTGAAATTTCAACACCACTTCTTTCTTACCATATATTTAACGAGCACCAAAAAATAGAATCCATAATTGATAGGATAAAGATGGGAGAGAATATTGGATTGATAAGCGATGCAGGAACGCCAGGAATAAGCGACCCTGGATTCTTGCTTGTTAGAGAAGCCGTTAAGAATGGTATAGAAGTAGATACCTTGCCAGGGGCTACTGCCTTTGTTCCAGCTCTTGTCAATTCGGCATTGCCAATGGATAGGTTTTGTTTTGAAGGCTTTCTTCCACATAAAAAAGGCAGACAAACAAGATTGGAAAAACTAAAAGAAGAGGAAAGAACAATAATTCTCTATGAATCCCCTCATAGACTAATTAAAACTCTTACTCAATTGTCTGAATATTTAGGCTCTGATAGACAAGCAAGCGTATCACGAGAGATTTCTAAAATGTTTCAAGAAAATAAAAGAGGAAGTTTGGAGAGCTTAATAGAATATTTTAGTTCCAAAACCATAAAAGGAGAAATTGTAATCTGTGTAGAGGGGAATAAATAGGTTTAATATATCTATTTAACCTTTCCAGGATTATTTATAACAAAACTACTCCAAGATGAGGATTTCTTAGTTTTGATTTTCTTATTATCTACCGTTTCAATTTCCAATTCTTTTTGATAAGAATGACAAACAGCTGCAGCTAATGCATCTGTTGCATCTAAATCCTTTGGCATAGTTTCAAATTCAATTATTCTTTGAAGCATTAAGGCAACCTGCTCCTTAGAGCTTGCTCCATTTCCAGTAATTGATTGTTTGATCTTCCTTGGAGAGTACTCATAAAAGGGTATATCCTTGCTAAGAGCCGCAGCAATACATAAGCCTTGAGCTCTTCCTAATTTAAGCATAGATTGAACATTTTTCCCAAAGAAGGGAGCCTCGATAGATAGTATTTCTGGCTGGTATTTATCTATTACATTTGATATAGTGTCGAACAAAACCTTCATTCTCTTTGACATATCATCAATCTTTCCAAGTTTAAGTACACTCATTTCAATTAGTTTTATACTTTTACCCTGTATTTCTATTACTGAAAAACCCAATATATTGGTTCCTGGGTCAATTCCTAATATCCTTTGAGAGTTTTTATTTGACATTTTATTCAATACTTATATTCTTTAGTATGAGCAAAGATACGATTATAAAATGAAAAAAAACACAAATAAATTTAGGTGATTTCAATAAGATGCAGTATATTTGCACGTTAAATTAAAAAATAGAGTTCAATTAATTAATAATTTAAATCGAAAAAATCTATGTTTAAAAATCATCCAAAAGGGCTGATATCAGCAGCTCTGGCCAATATGGGAGAACGTTTTGGCTTCTACATTATGATGGCAATCCTTTTACTCTTCCTAAACAATAAGTTTGGGTTTACAGGTTCTGAAGGAGCTATTATTTATTCAGTATTTTATGCTTTAATCTATGTATTAGCATTGGTTGGAGGTCTTATTGCTGATAAAACAAAGAAGTATAAGGGTACAATTCTTATTGGATTGGTATTAATGACAGTAGGTTATCTACTGCTTGCAATTCCAACAAAAACTCCAGTTGAGAATATGCCATTAATCCTTGCTCTAACTTGTTTCGGTCTGTTTTCAATTGCTTTTGGAAACGGTTTATTCAAAGGTAACCTTCAAGCAGTTGTTGGTCAGCTTTATGATAATCCAAAATATGAAGACAAAAGAGAAGTAGGTTTCCAAATTTTCTACATGTTTATCAATGTTGGTGCTATGTTTGCTCCATTAATGGCAGTAGGATTAAGAAACTGGTGGGTACAAAGTAGAGGCTTTGAGTTCAATGCTGACCTCCCAGGACTTTGTAATCAATGGATAAAAGGTAATGAGGCGATGACCTCTGATGCTAAGGTGAGATTTGCTGAACTTGCAACACAGGTTGGTGGAGATGCCAGCAATTTGGATGCATTTGCTTCTCAATACTTAAATATCTTTATGCAAGGTTACCATTATTCTTTTGGTATAGCAATTATTGCTATGTTGATTTCACTTGCGATTTATATTTCTAATAAAAAACAATTACCAGATCCATCTCAAAAGAAAGTAGTTGATTCAACAACATCTACTGCTGCAGTAGAAATGGATGCTAAGGAAGTAAAACAAAGACTTTATGCTTTATTTGCAGTGTTTGCAGTTGTTATCTTCTTCTGGTTCTCTTTCCATCAAAACGGACAGTCACTTACATTATTTGCAAATGACTATACTCAGATGATAAATATTAACTTAGGATTTACTACCCTTCAGGGAGCCGAGGTATTCCAATCATTTAATCCAATATTTGTAGTATTCCTTACTCCAATTGTAATTGGCTTCTTTGGATGGTTAAAAGCCAAAGGTATTGAAATCTCAACACCTAAGAAAATTGCTATTGGTATGGGTATTGCAGCCTTAGCTTTTGCTGTAATGGTAATAGGTTCAATAGGACTTCCAACAGCTTCAGAAAGAATTGCAGCAGGTGGTATTCCAGATGCGATGAGAGTTACTCCATGGTTATTAATCGGTACATATTTAATCTTAACAGTAGCGGAGTTATTTATTTCTCCACTTGGAATCGCATTCGTTTCTAAGGTTGCTCCTCCAAAATACCAAGGTATTATGCAAGGAGGTTGGTTAAGTGCAACTGCATTGGGTAACCAATTACTATTTATCGGTGTAATATTCTATAATAGCATTCCTGTGTGGGCAACTTGGACTATATTCGTAGCAGCATGTTTGATATCAATGTTTACAATGATATTTATGCTTAAATGGTTAGAAAGAGTAGCTAAATAAAAAAGAATCTTTATATACTAAAAGAGCTGAATTGGTTAATCTGATTCAGCTCTTTTTTTATTTATGTTTACCACTATTCCTGATTTTGTCAAAGATTCACCCTAATTGAGATTCCAAAATTTATCATCAAACAATTTTTCTATTGATTTTGGACATAGAGAAAGAGGATAAAGAATGATTTTAACATAAACAGGCGAAAACCTGCATTTTGATAACATTATGCAGGTTTTGCTGTTAAATATAGTTAACGAGATAAGCTCCTGAAATTTGCATATTCCAAACCGTCAGTCCAAGAGGAAAGAAATAATAGTTAATTACTCATAATAAATTTCTAATATTTCGATGAAAAACCTCAATATTCGACCTTTTTCGAAATAAACCAAGTCTTTTTATTTTTTTCCTTGATAAAAATTTATTTTTCCTTGATATCTTTTCGAAGAAATTCAGTTTATTTTCAAGTAAATAGCTATTCTATCCTAATAGAATTTGATTCTACGAAAATAGAATCAAATTCCACCCGCGTAGAATTTGATTCCACGGCACTAAAACAAGGTTTTTTTCGCCTAAGACTTGATTTTTGTTTCTTAATATTAACAGGTTGTAAAACACATATAAAATCTATTTGTTAAATATATTATGTCAAAGTCAGGAGATACACCGAAAAAATAAAAAGATACGCCGAAAAGATTTTTTTTCGGCATATAAATTGGGGGATGGTAGGGATGATAGCAGTGTTAGGGTGGTTGCACTAATTGGATATAAACAAAAAGAACAGGTTTTTGGCCTGTTCTTTTGTATCGTTTGAAGTTTTTTACTTTTGCTTTCTCTTCTTGTAAATTGGATATCCAATACAAGCCAGGATAATTAGCACTACGAGGATTGAGCCTAATAATGCTATTATATTAAAGGTCTTTTGGGTTTGAGATTCTAATTTGAACTCAATAATATGCTTGCCCTTTGGTACGTTAACCCCTCTTAGAACGTAGTTTGCTCTGAAATAAGGAGTCTCTACTCCATCTATATAGCATTTCCAAAACTCATCGTAATAGATTTCAGACATAATAAGTATTCCGTCAGTGCTTGAATTGGTTGTATATTTCAGATACTGTGGATTATTGTTGGCATCTTTTTCAAAAACTACTGTTGCATTAGGGTCAAAGCCTGTAATTGGTTTAACAATATCCTTGAATTTAACATCAATAATGGCTTTCTCTTTAGGACTGAAATTATCTAATTTCTGTATCTCTTCATTTGCATCCTTTGCCCAATCTATACTTGGAACAAACCAAGCAGCTCCACAAGCTTCGCTGTTTTGAATTGGAACTCCTTGACCGTTCTCTCCTAAAGGCAATATAAAATATTTTGCATCTAACATGCTTAATACTCCAAAGTTCACAGGAGGTATCTGTCCTTGGAATTGGAAATAGATTTGTCTTAATTGGTTTGCTCTAAGCTTGGAAGTATCGGATAAATCTAATTGTCTATAATTAGGATTAAGCATATAGAAATCGATTAAGTCCTGATAGCGTTGAAGTTTTGCCCCATGATAACCCCCAATTGAAGGATGGAAATAAGAAGTCGTAGCATCGTTGAATGTATTAACAGTCAGGTTATAAACCCTATAATGATTGATATTATTCTCTTGATTCAAACGATATATCTCTTCATCAGCTGGGCTTGCAAAGAAGCTAAGCTCTTGTTTTTTCTTGAAATTATCCTCAGTTAAATATCTTTTGCTAACTCCCCAAAGGTCGAAAATAATTAGAACTCCAAGAATAAGAACAATAATATTAGAGGATTTGATTTTCTTTGCAGCAAAAAGATAAAGAGAAGCAAAGGAAAGGGCAATAAGAATAAATGAACGCCAAGCATCGGAAACGAACATAGCCTTTCTATCCTCATAAAGAGCTTGGATAAAGGCTTGACCTAAATAATCCTCAAATATCTTATCCTTAGAGGAAGAAAAGCTTGCAAACATATCAGGTAAAACACCAGCAATTAATGCAATACCACCAGCAACTCCAGCAGAGATATAAAGAGATTTAAGCTTTTTCTTTGAATCTATCTTATCGGAGAAAAACTCTTTAAGTCCCATAAATGCAACAATAATTAGAGTAGCATTGGAAAGCACCAAAGCCATTGAAGGAGTTCTAAACTTATTATAAAGAGGTAGATTATAGAATAGCCATTCATTAATCACTAAGAAATTATTACCCCAAGCAAGGACAAAACCAATAATAGTAGCAATTAATAACCACCATCTTTCTCTTGAATTGATTAGTAAGAATCCTAAAAGGGAAAGGAAGATAATAATTGAACCAAAATAAACTGTTCCAGCAGTAAAAGGCTGTTCACCCCAATAGGAAGAAGTAACGTATTGGTTAAATACCTGATTAATATTAGGGTCATTTCCTCTTGCAGGAGGAGTTGTTTGAGCTAAAGATATTCTGTTCTTAGCATTTTTCTCATATCTTTGGTCAGAAGAACCACCACCTCTTGCATCAGGGATAAGCACAGAAAGACTTTCCCCAATACCATAGCTCCATTGGTAGGCATAATCTATACTAAGTCCTTTTTCGTTTTTTGTTTGATTGTCTCCTTGAGGTTTAACAGTGATTTCCGAGCCTCCTCTCATAGTATGTGATACATATTCTTGGTTCAAAACCATTGAGGCAGAGTTAGGCATCAGAGAGATAATAGCTCCAATTATCATAATTCCAACTCCAATAGCAAAACTCTTAAGGGTTTTGTCTTTTATTGAATAAATAAAGTAAACAATACCCATACTTAGGGCTGCTAAAAGAGTATAGTAGGTGATTTGAATATGGTTGAAATTGATTTGAAGCCCAAGAGCTACAATAAATATAGGAATGCCAACCAAGTACTTCTTTCTAAAAATAAGAATCATAGAGCCAAGAATAGGAGCCATCATAGCCATAGCCCAAGCCTTAGTAATATGCCCAACCTCGATAATAATTATATTATAGGAGGCAAGAGCAAAGGAAATACCAGCCAATAGACTTAGCCAAGGCGAAACTCCAAGTGCAGTCATAATTATATAGAAACCAATCATATAGAGGAATACTACCCCAATATTCAATTCCCAACCCCAGAGCTTTAAAGGTTCAGACATAGGAACGAAGATATTGCTTTGAGTAGGAGCCTTTATTTGGAGAGAAGGCATACCAGAGAAAAGAGAATTAATCCAATAAGAACCATCTCCTGTTTTCTTTTCGTAATCATCCAATTCCTTAACAACTCCAAAATAGTTCATCATATCGCTTTGCTGCAATTCCTTTCCCTTAATAATAGGGGAGAAGAGAATTATACTAATGATTAAGAATATTGTAACAGCTACAATATGAGGTAGGAATTTCTTTAAATAGTTTTGTTTCATATCTATAAATTATTTATTTTATTCATCTTTCTTATTAAATTTCTCCATATACTTCAAATCATCCTCTTTCTCTATATCCTCGTCCTTATAGTATTTCCTAATCGAGGGATGAACCTTACCAGTATATAATTTATCCTTATTCTTTAATAGTTCAGGGTTTGAATTTTCAATCTCTTCCTTATACTTTCTAATCTTATAATTATAGTATCTTGGAATAATAATTCCAGTTGCTACTCTATATATAATATATAACCCAACTAACCCAACTAATGCATTTATCATTATTCACAAAGTATAAATAAATCCTCTCTTGGGTTTACAAATAGAATTGGGATATTATAATTATCGATTATTGTCTTTCTCTCCCTAAGCCCAAGTAATTTATTTGTCCAATTCCTATTCTTTGTAGTTTGGCAAATAATTAAATCATAGCCCTCTTCCTTTGCAAAAAGAATTGCCTGATGGTCAACAAAGGTTTTAGTATCTTTAGATTCAAAGTAATTGAAGTTTAGAGAGAAATTACTAAACATCTTTTTGGCAAAAGCAATATTCAATCTTAGTTGACGATGAAAAAACTCATCCTTGTAATTATGATAGAATAAGGTTAGCTCACTACCAGCAAATCTTCCAAAATAAGAAGCCCAAAGTACCTTTTCTTTTGATTCTCTAAAATTTTCAAGACTTAGGATAATGCTATTGAAATTGATTATTGAGTCAAAGTTCTCTTCTATCACAAGATATGCAATTCTTGAGGCATAGAAGTTTTTAAGTATATTATTATAGTGGTTAGCCTTTGTTTTATCTGTTTTGTTTACAGAACTAATTATTAGTACACCTGAAAGCAAGTGAGGCAAGCTTTCGATTATCTCTTTAGTATTTCCCTCTATTGCACAATAGGAATGGAAATTAAGTTCTATGGTTTGGTTTAGTTCCTTTAGTTTTTTCTCTGCTTCTTGGGATGAGATATTATTGAATTTCTTGTCGGAGATATAAAGTAGGATTAGTCCCTTATCAAGAAGTTTTGAAAAGGCAATAGCATTATCTATAATAGGTTTAGTGTTTTCTAAATCCGTTAGATAAGCAATTATAAACTGGTCTTTCTTTTCTTTTTTCTCTTCCACCTGATTTCTTTCTTTAAAACCTTAACCGCCCTTTTTTCCAAAGCATCATTAGAATAAATCCTGCCAAAGCTCCTCCCAAATGGGCAAAGTGGGCAATGCCATCGCTTGAACCTACAACACCATTAAAGAGTTCCAATATAATATATCCAGTTACAAACCATTTTGTTTTAATTGGCAGAAGAAAGTAAAGGTAGATATAATCGTTAGGGAACATCATCCCGAATGCTAAAAGCAATCCAAATACAATACCAGAGGCACCAACAGTATTAATATTATTAATGTATTCCTGAACAGGTATTCTATCAAACCCTACATTCACATGAGTATATAGCCCAGAGGTTATTTCTGCGTACATAAAGTGATAGGTTATCTGTTGAGTAAAGGCGGCTCCAAGACATGCAGTTAGAATAAAGAAAATAAACTTTTTAGTTCCCCAGATATTCTCTAAAGTATAGCCAAACATCCATATAGCAAACATATTAAAGAAGAGATGAGATAGATTGCCGTGAATAAATGAATAAGTGATATATTGCCAAAGTCCAAAACTTTCAGCTTGGTAGTGATGAAGCCCGAATAAGTAAGTAATATCTATTCCAACTCTTTTTAAAACAATAGTTGCAACATATAGTATTATATTAATAATAATAAGGTTCTTACAAACTGGAGGCAAGAAGCTGAATTTTCTTGGGCTGTATTGGTCGTTATAATTCATAATTCATATTTTATTATCGAAAATCGAGCAAAAATACAAAAATTATCTAAGAAATTAAGTGTTTTCCTTTATTAAGTCTTACTTATTGCCAAATACAAGGAATTTATTTAGGAAAAATCCAATAACTGCATTAGGTAGTATAACTATTGCTTGCCCAATTGCATTGGAAAGCTTGGATTGGTCGATAGGAAGAGAATGAATAAATTCTAAATAAGGATGACTTAGAATAAAAGTATAGATACTCGATAGATTTAAAAGATATAGCTCTCCAAGGTTAATCAAATAGATAATACTATAAACCAAAAAGAATTTATGGATTAACTTATTACTCTTGTTTTCAAATACTATATATCCTGTTGTCTTGTAATTAAATAATATCCCAAGTATTTGAGAGAAAAGAAGTGCAAGAGAATAATGCAGCCCTACCCAAAGCAAGAGAAGGAAGATAAAATAGCCGAAAAGAGTATTGATTACTCCAACAATTAAGAAGCGTAAAAACTTATTTTCTATTTTCTGTAGTAATCCAATTGGATATTTAGCAATCTTTTTAATCATATTTATTAGTAAAAGTATGCAAAAGTAGGGATATTATTCGTATTTTTGCTTTCTTTATGCAGAAACTTTGAATTTAATATGAAAAATAAAAGACCTTTAATATTTATTACCAACGATGATAGCTTTCATTCTAATGGGATTAGGGAGTTGATAGACTTGATGAAAGAGATAGGGGATGTATTAGTTGTTGCTCCTAACGCTCAACGTTCCGGTCAAAGCCATGCAATAACAGTATCTGAGCCTATACGTTATCATAAAGTGAGAGAGGAGGAAGGATATAGGGCTTATATAAGCAATGGAACTCCTGTGGATTGTGTGAAGATAGCCTTTAATATGCTATTAAAAGATATTAGACCGGATATCTTAGTCTCAGGTATTAATCATGGCTCTAATGCTTCGATTAATACTATTTACTCCGGAACAATGGCAGCAGTCTTTGAGGGTTGTGCTGAAGGGGTGCCGAGTATTGGTTTTTCCATTGACGACCATAGCTCTAATGCCGATTTTACTTATACTAAGCCAATAATAAGGGATTTAGTAATGGATGTTTTAGAAAATGGATTAGAGAAAGGAATTTGCTTAAATGTAAACTTTCCAAAAAATGAGACACTTGGAACAAAGATATGCCATCAAGCTAAGGCATATTGGAATGAGGACTTTATTGAGAGAAAAGACCCAAGCGGAGGAAATTACTATTGGTTAACTGGAGTATATAAGTGTTTGGAAGATTCTCCAGATGCAGACTTTAATGCACTTAATCAAGGTTATACAACAATAACTCCTATGCAGGTAGATTTTACAGCATATAGGATGATAGAAAAATATTCAAAGAGATTCAATAAATTAAACTCTCAAAGCAATGTTGGATAAGATAAAGATAGATAAATTTCCCTTTGGATTTCTTTTAGGTCTTGGACTAATTCTAATTAGTTGTGGATTGACTTACTTGATAATAAGTTTATTAGGTAGAACAATTGAGCAAGACCCAAAGATATTTCTTTTCTCTTTTATTCCTACAATACTATTAATGCGATGGTATTTTAAGATACAAAAAACAAAATCAGCAGGTGGAGTTGTTATAAGTTTAGTAATATGCTTTTTTCTTTATTCATACTTTTTATATAGTTTTGGTAGTTTTATTGGCAATGGATTTCACTTTTAATAATACATAAGGATGAGATATTATATAATTGCAGGAGAGGTTTCGGGAGATTTACATGCATCCTTTTTAATGCAAGAGATTAAAAGAGATGACCCAGGAGCTGAGTTTAGATTTTGGGGAGGAGACTTAATGAAAAAACAAGGAGGGGAGATAGTTAAGCATATCAAGGATTTGGCTTTTATGGGTTTTGTCGAGGTTCTGTTTAATCTAAAGACTATTATCAATAATCTCAAGATTTGCAAGAAAGATATAATAGAATATAATCCTGATGCAGTTGTGCTTGTGGATTACCCTGGATTTAATCTAAGAATAGCTAAATTCTCTAAAAGAAAAGGCTTCCCAACGTTTTATTATATATCTCCAAAGGTATGGGCTTGGAAAAAGGGGAGAATAAAGACTATGAGGAAGGTTTTGACAAAGCTCTTTGTGATTTTCCCTTTCGAGGAGGAGTTTTTTAAAAGAAATAATCTAAAAGCCGACTATGTGGGGAACCCTCTCTTAGATGAGATTTACCAATACAGAAAAGAAAATGATAAGGAGGAGTTCCTTAGAGTAAATAATCTTGGAGGAAAACCAATAATTGCCTTATTGCCTGGCAGTAGAGAGCAAGAAATAAAGTCTTTACTTCCATTGCAAACCTCACTTGTTGATAAATTCCCTGAGTTCGATTTCGTAGTAGCTGGAGTTTCTTCCCATTCAAAGGACTTCTATTACAAATACATTCAAAGCAATAAAGCAAAACTAATATTCGACAAGACTTATTCAATCCTAAATGTATCTCATGCAGCAGTGGTTTGCTCCGGAACTGCAACCCTCGAAACAGCTCTTTTCAATATTCCGGAAGTGGTTTGTTATAAGGCTAATCCAATATCCTTTGCAATAGGTAAGCTATTGGTAAATCTTGATTATATATCACTTGTGAATATTATTCTAAACAAGATGGCAGTTGTAGAATTATTACAAAAGGATTGGAATTGGGAAGATTTGCATAAGGAATTTAAGAAAATTGCGTTTGATGAACAATATAGAGTGCAAATGCAGATGGAATTTTCTAATTTAAGGACGATGTTAGGTAATGCAGGAGCAAGTAGGATTGTAGCTAAGAAAATTATAAATGAAATTGAGAAGAAATAATGAGATTGAAATTTGTTTTAACCCTAATACTGATTAGCCTTGGAGCAAACCTCTATTCACAGATGATGAATATTAGAGTGTTTTCGGAGAAGAAACTTGATAATATTGAAATAATACCCTCTTTTGGAGTTTATTCAATTGAATTAGATAATCATAAAATTAGTCTAAGAAATTCAGATAAGATAAGTATAAGCAATCATTCTAATAAGCTTAAGGTGAGTATTAGTGATTCAAATTATGGAAGCTTTAATACAGTAAAACTAAGTAAAGAAAGCTTGAAATGCTTTTTCCAAATCAATCCCTTAGATAAATCTCAACCAAGAAGATATGATGATAATCTAATTATTAATGAGAGGAATGGTAATTTACTACTAATAAATAATATAGAGGTAGAAAACTATATTGCAGGAGTTGTACAAGCCGAGACTTGGGGAGCTACAAAGAATGTGGAGTTCTTTAAGGTACAGGCAATATGTGTTAGGAATTACTTAATGAAAAACAAGGATAAGCATAAGAAGGACGGATATAATCTTTGCGACCAAGTGCATTGTCAAGCATATAAGGGCAGGGCAAACCAAGCAGAGGTGATTCAGGGGGCATATAATAGTAAGGGAGAGATAATTGTGGATGATAAGGGAGAGATAATTGAAACTCTATTTCATTCCAATAGTGGAGGAGAGACTGTCAATTCCCAAGATGTTTGGGGTAGGGCATTCCCTCACTTAGTTAGCAAGATAGATAGCTTTTCGGTAAGTGGTAAGGCATATACTTGGGAGAGATTTATTCAATTTAGAGATTGGCAGAGATATTTTAGAGATAAGGGCATAAACGTTAGAGATGATTCAATTAAGAATGAATTGCTCAACTTTTCTCAAGCCCAAGGGAGGAAGAAAGAAATGCTTGGCATACCTCTTGTACAGATAAGAAAAGACTTTAATCTTCGCTCCACATATTTCTCATGCGAGCCTTGGGGCTCGGAAGTAAAACTAAATGGCAAAGGTTATGGACATGGAGTAGGGATGAGCCAAGAGGGAGCAATTGGGATGTGCGACCAAGGTTATGAATATTGGCAGGTAATAGAGTTCTATTATACTGGAGCCAAGATAAAAAGAATTGAAGAAGAAAAAATAGTATTTTAAGTAACAAATTAGATAATATGAAGACAAAGAGAATAATTAGCTTAATAGCTTTAATGGGTTTATTTATAAGTCCAGTGCTTGCACAGGAGAAGAGCCCTATAAATTGGATAGATATTCAAGAGGTGGATAAAACGCTTAAGAATAATGATTCAAAAAAGAGGATATTTATAGATTCATACACTGATTGGTGTGGATGGTGCAAGAAAATGGATAAGGATACCTTTGCTGACTCACTTATATCGAAGATAATGAATCATTATTTCATTAGCGTAAAATTTGATGCAGAATCGAAAGGGGATATTATCTTTGGAGGTAAGACCTATAAGAATACAAATCCTAATGGAAGACGTTCAGCTCATCAATTGGCTTATCATTTATTGAACAATCGCTTGTCTTATCCAAGCTATACAGTCCTAAACTCCGATTTAAGCATAGCTACAATAATTCCTGGCTATTATCCACCCTCAGCATTCGAGGCAATGGCAGTATTCTTAGGAGGAGAGTACGATAAACAATACTCTTGGGAGGACTTCCAAAAGATATATGAGAAAGAGATTAAACCAGAACTACTAAAGGCTTTAGAATAAGATGAATCTTGAGAAGAAAGAGATAATTATTAAGCTTTTAAGAGATAATATAATGATTGCTACAGGTTGTACAGAGCCTGTGGCAGTTGCTCTATGTGCTGCAAAAGCTAAGGAAGTCTTGGGCGAAATACCCACTAAGGTCGAATTCCATCTAAGCAAGAATGTTATAAAAAATGCAATGGGAGTAGGAATACCAGGAACAGGAATGATTGGACTTCCTATTGCAATAAGTCTTGGAATTGTTGCAGGGGATAGCTCTAAGGGGCTTGAGGTACTCGATAATTCAAAACATAATTTGGATAAAGCAAAGCAGTGGATGGAGAGTAATCCGATTTATATCTATCCTAAGGCAACAGAAGAGAAGTTATATATAGAATGTAGGGCAGAGGGAGAAAGTGGTAATTATTCAAGGGTGATAATTTCAAAAACTCATACGAATTTCACTTTAATTGAAAAGAACGCTATTGTTTTAGAATCAAATAATAATCCTGAAATAAAGAATCCTGTAATAAAGGAAGAGGAGAATAAACTTTTATTTTCTGATATTCTAAACTATGCATACAATACTCCAATAGAAGAATTGGAATGGGTAATGGAAACAGTAAAGCTCAACAAAGCAACCTCCGAAGAAGGGTTGAATTTCGATTATGGGCTTGGATTTGGTAAGATGTTATTAAGCCAAAGCGAAACATCCATAAGGAAAAGAGTAATAGCAAGAACCTGTGCCGCATCGGACGCAAGAATGGATGGAGCAACAACCCCAGTCTATTCCAATTCAGGTTCAGGCAATCAAGGCATAACCTGCACTCTCCCTGTCTATGAGTTTGGTATAGAGAATGGAAATACTAATGAGGAAATCATCAGAGCCCTTGCACTTTCTCACCTAATGAGCATACATATTAAGCAGTTTATAGGACGTCTATCTGCCCTTTGTGGAATTATCAATGCAGCAATAGGAGCTGGCTCTGGGATAATTTATTTGCTAAAGGGTGATGAAAGACAGATAGGGTATTTTATTCGCAATATGATTAATAATATTACAGGGATGTTATGCGATGGAGCCAAACCCTCCTGCACACTAAAAATATCCTCAGCCCTAAACGCAGCCTTCGACTCCATAGAACTTGCAATGAACAATAAGGTAGTAGATAATACAGACGGAATATCGGAAATAAACATAGACAATACAATCCAAAGCCTCGGAAAGATAGGACGCTACGGAATGGATAAGATAGATGATATTATCCTCAACATTATGACAACAAAAGCACAGTAAAAAACACGCAATGACGACAAAAAAAGGGAGCCGAAACTTAATCCGACTCCCAAGCAAGGTATCACCCCAATTTAAAACTTAAAATTTAAAATTTAAAATTGTTATGGGGTAACTGCAGGAATTACCAATCCTTTTGGTACTGGGTTTTTGTAGATAAAGCCTGTTGATTTCAACTTGTTCTTAAATCTTACGTTTGGATAGAAATTTACCCTTAAACGCTGGATACTCTCACTGTTAGCTTCTTCTTCGGTTTCCATTGCCTTAGATTTGAGAAATGGGGTGAAATTGCCCAATTGGTCTAACTGAACAGTAACTCCGCTCATTGTTGCATCTGAAATAACCATTTGTAAAGCTGCTAAAGCAGACAATACGTCGTTGTAAGCCAATGAGCTCATATCTGCAATCTTATCAGCCAATTGCTCTTGATTCATAATACCTGAACGGTCGATTACTGCTAAGTATTTCTCACCAGGACTGAATCCTGTGGAAATATTCCTTCTAACTACATTGTAGTATATCATAATTTTGTACGATTAACCTTATACTATCGCGAGGTTTTTAACATGGTTTTTTCTTTAGATTATGTTTCGATAACTATTTATCTTCAACTAATCTTATGCAAAGATACGAAATTTTTCTCGTGTTTTTACATAATTAGAAAATAAATTTAAAAAATACTACTTTTACATAACTAAATTTATATGTTTTCAGTTTCTAATTAAAAAATAATGACAATTTGTTTGTTTTCTAACTTATGAAATATCTATTTTTATTAGATAAAAATTCTATTAGGTCTGATGCTTTTCCATCCAAAATAACATCTCCAATATCAATTCCTAACTCTTTCTGTTCTGGAGTTGAGTTTTCTTCCAAATAGGTATTGAAAATAAACTCTATATCTAATTCTTTCGATATTTCTTTTGCTTTGTTTGACCACTCTTCAAAGGCTCCAATATCTGGGAAGACTTCTACTGTTTTTCCATTTAATGCATTACACATTTTGATATTGAAATTTTGCAATCCCCCTGTTGCAAGCCAATTATATTCAGGTAAATATACAGATGCAATTATTGCCGTTTTTTCTGACTCTACAAGGCATATTGGCTTTAATGGGTATGAAGTTATTAGATGCTCTCCAAAGAGGCACTGAGTAAGATGCCAGCCCTCTGGTAGCCCTTCTTTTACTTCATTAATCTTATGCAACCAATTGATAGCATCTTTACTGTGAAGCCTTTTACCTGTTGTTGGGTTATACTTCATGATTTTGCCTGCTCTAACTCTTTTTAAGCTGTCAACCTGCCAAAAAATCACATCCTCTTCTTTACCATCACCATTATCCACTCCACCCAAGAAATATAGTATTTGGATTTCATTTATTTGTTCTTCTGTGAATTTGGTTTTAAGAAAGCTCATAAATGAAGTATCGCAGCTTAAAGCCACATCTATCCATTTATTATCTATTGAATAAATTTTGGCTTCTTGTTTTGTCTCCATTTGATATGAATTTATCATATACTCTTTAGGAATCATAGAATTAGCATCCAACCCTCTATCTTTAAAAAATTGTTTTGGAGGGTAGTGATACTTGCATGAGTTTTTTCTATCACATATCCCAACAGAATCATCAATATATTCTCCATTATGCTCGTAAACATATCTTTTAAAGCGTTTTTCTCTTCCACAATTTGGGCAGGTGAACTTATTATTTGCTCTTTCTAATTGCCATTTAAATTTACTCATATCTTATTGTTTTTTTAATGGTTTATTCTTTAGATTATGTTTCAATAACTATTTATCTTCTACTAATCTTATACAAAGATACGAAATTTTTCACGTGTTTTTACATAATTAGAATATTAATTTTAAAAAATACTACTTTTACATAACTAAATTTATATGTTTTCAGTTTCTAATTAAAAAATAATGACAATTTGTTTGTTTTTTAACTTATGAAATATCTATTTTTATTAGATAAAAATTATTTTTTCTTTGAGATAAGTTATTTTTTCTTTGAGAAAGTTTATTTTTTTCTTTAGGTAATTTGGTGTATTTTTTTACAGATTTTACTTAATATCTCATATTTTTTTCGTATCTTTGCATAGGAAAATTCTAAAAATTAAGTTTTTTCTAAGTTTAGCAAAGAAGATATTTCAATATATTGTAATTCAATCCTTTAGTTAAATGTTTTAGTCGAATATGCAAAAAAAAGTTATTAAGTTCAATATATATCAAAATTCATTTTTTCGCATACTAATACATAATTAAGATGGAAAACATAACCCCACCCCCCCAATCCCCAATAACCCCAAATTTAGATAATAAGTTTGCTAAGCTTGAAATATCTAAAGAAAACTACATCAATACTTTTAAAAATGTAGATAAAAATCTATTGGAAGAAAATAAGGATAATGATTTTCTACAAATTGAAATTGACCTAAGCAATTCAGAAAATGAAGATGAAAATACTCCAAGTAGGTATTATTTAACTAAGGATTTCACTAAATTACCTTGTGGTTTAATTGACAAAAGCTTGACTGGTTTAGGAGCTACTACCTTAGAAATGAAAGCTGAAAGAAATTCAATTATTGTTACTCCTACCAAAAACTTAGCTTATTCGAAATACTCAAAGGATCCAAAAAATTATTTATATGTTGGAAGTGAAATTAATGAGATTGAAAAAACTATTGATATTAATGATGTATTAAATTACCTTTCCAAAAAAGATATAAATTACAAGAAAATCTTTGTAGTGGCAGATAGTCTGTATAAGGTTATTACTGCTTTAGAAGAGAAAAAGATTGATTATGAAAATGATTATTTCTTAATGATTGATGAGGTAGATAAATTTATGAAAGACAGTACATTTAGAGAAAAACTTGAAACTGCTGTGGACTTTTATTTCCTTTTCAACAAAGAAAATAGGGCAATGATTACTGCCACTATCAACGATTTTTGTAATCCAAAAATCAAAGATGAGGCAAAAACTAAATTTGTTTTTGAAAGACCTTTAAGAAATATAGAAATTATTGGTACTAATAATGCAGGCAAAGAATGTGAAAGAAAAATAATTGAAATTTTAGAACAAAATTCAGAAGAAAAAATCTTTATAGCTATCAATTCGATAGAAATCCCTCTTAAAATCATTTATCGCTTAAAAGAATGCTATCCCGATATTAAAGCAAATATTGGAATAGCATGTAGTGATAATACAAGAAATAATGAAGCGATTAAGGACTATTATATTGATTTAAATAATACAGAAAATCAAGAGAAACTGCCTAAACAGATATGTTTTAGTACTTCAACTAATTTTGTTGGAATTGACCTTAGAGATGATTATCATTTGATATCAGTATCTACAATTCAAAAAAGACATCATCTACTCACATCTTCCGATTTAATTCAAATTTATGGTAGAAATAGAAAAACGGATGGAATTTTAAGCGATACTTTTATTTTCGAGTCCAATGACATTAAAAATAATAAATTCGATAAAAATACTCAACCAGAATTGATTGGTATAAAGCTAACAAAAGAGGAAGAATTAATAACAGCTCAAAAATATATTAAATGGTTGAATGAGTATAAACATCTTAGATTCGACCATAAGAACATTGACAATGAAATTCTAACATTAAGAAAAATGATTGATACAGAAAATAATCATGTAAGAGTAAACATTTATGGAGAATTAGAAATAGCCTATTTTTCAATTGATTCATATTCTGAAATGATTTATTATTGGGTAAATGTGTATAGTACTGTTCAAAATGTAATTGAAATGCTTAGAATAGAAAATATGAATTTATCTTCCTATAAATTTAGAATAGAAATACATGAAAACTATACTCCACTAACCGAAGAACAAAAAGACGATAATAAAAAAAACAAAGAAATAGAAATTCAAAATTGCGTTAGAATACTTGAAGAATTGGAAAATCAACCTATAATATTTAATAATCAAACAATATTAATTAAGCGTTATTTGAAAGAAATCAAAAATTCTGGTAACACTTATATAGCTGAACTTATCCAAAGAATTAATGAATTAAAGTATTTTATAAGCTATAGAGAAGCAATAAATAGATTAAAAGATGTTGTATATTTAAAAGGAAGTGGTGGAGATAAATATTATTCTGAATTATATAATGGAATTGCATTTGCTTGTATATCATTAGAAGATGGATTAAAATCAGTTATATGTCATAATTTAGAAATAAATAAAGAATACAAACGAAAAGAAATTGATGAATTTTTATTAGAATTAAACTCTCAATTCAAATTGAATTTAAAAGAAGGAAATCATAGAATTAGATTTTTAGAATCTGTAATTCAAATAGAAAGAAAAAATCAAAGCAAAGGTAATGAAAAGTTTAAGATTATATCATATAACAAGTTTAATATCACCCCTATCAAACGAAAGACAATAAATAAAATCTTATCCGATATGAATAAAAAAGACAAAACTAAAAATCAAACAAATATTTGGAAAGGCAATTATTTCTATTTACCAAAAAAACGAGAGTTATTTATAGTTGAACAATTTAATTTTTAGAGGTCATCGTTTAATTACATGGGTACTTCTAATAATTACCACATTAAATCAAAAACTCGTTGTCGAGTAGAGCATGCATTTGGATTTGTAACAAATAGTATGAATGATTTTTAAAATTCGTTCAATAGGATTAAGAAAAGCTAAAGGAATAATCGGATTAGTCAATTTAGTTTATAATATGTGTAGATATGAGCAAATTATAAGATTAAATCTATTATCAATTAAAAATTAATTATTGTTGTATATTACAGACAAACAAGTAAATATATAAAGC
>JAEZKK010000007.1 GCA_023415495.1 Bacteroidota bacterium | reverse complement strand
GAAATTAAATCACATGAATAATAACCCGTAAAAGAAGAATTTGTATATTTGCCAGAAGAATATAAATATAGTTCAGCAATTGATTATGCAGGAGGAAAAGGAATATTAAATGTTGAAGTGATAAAATAATATATATGAATAAGTATTGTATTATAAATCCTAATAATAGAGAAGAGCGGGATTGTAAATCCCACACGATGAGAAGCATTGGATGGAATTTAGGTGGAAAATTTGGACATAGTAAATGGTATGGAAAAGATGATAATAAATGGTTTAAGTAATAAAATTGATGATTATGATATATAAATATTTGTTTTATAGTATTTCTTTTGTAGTGAAAAAATATGATAGATTTTGGAATGTTGGGAATACTTACTTCATAGGTGGAGCAATGCTAGTAGGAATAATGATAGCAATTACGACTTTGAACTTATTAAATATATTAGGTATTTTCTTTTACAATCCTTTAATTTGGTCAAATTATTATATTTTAGCTTATTTGCCTATAATGTTTGGTTTGTCCTCAGTAATATATTTTGGCTATAAACGAAGATGCGACAGAGTGTTCGATGAAATATTAAAAATGGATTTACAAAAAAAAATAAAATACAAAATAATTAATGTTGTTCATGTTGTTATTGTTTGGGGTATTTATTTTATGTTGGGAGATATTGTTAGAGAAATTTATTTTCATGATGGTCCTTCATACGCAGCATTTTTAGTCCGAATTTTGTGTCTAAAATAGGAATTGAAGAGCATCAGAAAAGGAATTGAAGGGTTAATTGATGCTACTCAAAACCATATCTAAAGAAGACAATTACTGAAATAAAGAAGATTTTTATGTCACTTCAATCCTGCTAACAATAACACTTCGTTTTAATTTTATAGAATCAAATTCTACGGAATTAGAATCAAATTACAAAAAAATAGAATCAAATTACATTTTCGTAGAATCAAAAGAGAAGTGTGTGTAAAGGGTTTTGTTATTGGTGCAGATTTAAACTTCTTCTTTTTACTTTTAGACTTCTTGTTTTTAAAATTAGACTTCTTGTTTATGGTCAAAAAATCGGATTTTTATGGGTGAAAAATCCGATTTTTTGGGGTGAAAAATCCGATTTTTTGGGGTGAAAAGTCGGATTTTTTGGGTCGAAAAATCGGATTTTTTGGGGAAGAAAATCGGATTTTTTGGGTGAAATATCTTCTTCTAAATTTAAAATAAAGGCTTGGGAATTTAAAATTAGGAAGTGTGAGGGATGAATAAGCAAGTTCTCTACTAAACATTACTTTGAAGAAGGCAAGCGAATCTGCATAAAGTGTCAATGTATTAGAATATGTTCTTGATTCTTTGGAAGAAATTGCCTTTTTTCTCTCCTTCTTTCTCTTCTTCATCAATCACTTTTACTTCCTTAGTTTCTTCCTTCTCTATTCTTCTTTCTTTTTTAGATTTCTTACTTTTCTTTTCTGCTTTAATATTTTCTTCTTCTGCTTTCTTCTTCGCCTCTTCTTCTTGGATAACTATATCGAAATGATCTTTTTTGGCTTTCTTGCTTTTTTTCTCAAGCCTTTTTAGTTCTTTCTTGCTAAGATTCGTTGTGTCAATTACTTCTTCCTCTTGGTGTACTTCTTCTATCTCTTCTTCTGGCATTGAAATAACCTCTGGGATAAATTCTTTCTCAATTAAAAAGAAATTAGGTCTTGACTCAGGTGCAAGTATATTGATTGTGTTTATAATATTTTCTATTACCTTTCTTTCTAACGGTAAGTCCAATGAATAATACTCTATAATATATGTATAACCTCTGTCTTCAATACCATAATATCCGCCTCTATAATAATCCCTTAATGGGCTGTTTGTGTATTCCAAAAATTTCCCACTGAATTTTTTATTCATTTTTTTGGATTTTACTTTTTCAATAATCATATCTTCAAACCCTTGTTTTATACTTGTTATGCTTGCTTGATTAATGATTGCTGATTCCAAATTAGTTGTTTTTTTTATACAATGAATCCCAATTGTACTTTGATTTTCATTATTACTTAATTCAATACTGAATCCTTCTCGATTTGTATTAGTTTTTTTTGCATTCCATGTATCAGGAGCCTTAAGACTAAAGTTCTCAATCTCGATTTTAAGTTGTGATTTTTGGGCATTAAGTCCCAATGTGATAAGGCAAAAACCTAATAAATAAAGACCTTTTATGGTAGTTTTCATAATTCTATTGATTAAATATTTGATTCAAAGTAAATGCAAATATAATATTATTTCTTTGTTTGATTAAAAAAAATCTTATTTTTGCAAGGTTATTCTAATAAAAAAGTCAAATAACAAAAGTAAAAAATTATCTAATTAAATTTTGCATTGCAAAAGGTATTCTAACATTAATATTATGAATGAGGAACCAAAGAATGTAGTTACTAATGAGGAAATTTCTCAAAACATTGAGCAAGTAATTACAGAAGACACTGACAACACAAAAGCTCATATGGAACATTTTAATGAAATCTTATCTGTACATGATGAGAATGAGCATGAATCAGAGAATGAGCATGAATCCATTGAGGATTTAACAAAGCTGTATTCTTCTATGAATAAAAAAGAATTATTATCTCAAATCAAAGATTTGATTGAAAAGGAGAATATTGAGGAGTTAAAGCTAAGAGTGAATTTAATAAGAAATGCTTTTAAAGCAATTCTTGACCAAGAACAAAAGGCTAAGAAAGAAGAGTTTCTTCTATCAATTGAAAACGATGAGACATTAAGTGAAAAGGACTTTGTTTTGGAGGAAGACTCTATTGATATTGAGTTTAGAAAATACTATTCAATATATAAGGAGAAAAGACAAAATTATATTGACGAGCAGGAAAGGATTAAAATTGAGAATCTTGCTTTGAAAAATAATATATTAGAGCAATTAAGAGAGCTATTGAACTCTGAAGAGAGCTTAAAACAGATTTATGATGAATTTAATGCAATTCAAGAGAAATGGAAGGCAATTGGTCAGGTTCCAAGAACAGAAGTTAACACACTTTGGCAAAACTATCATTTTTTAATAGAGAAGTTTTACGATAAAGTAAAAATAAATAGAGAGCTGAGAGATTTGGATATGAAGAAAAATCTTGATGCAAAAATCGAATTATGTGAGAAAGCTGAGGGATTGATATTAGAGCAATCGATTAGCAAATCATTTAAATCATTACAGGATCTACATCAGAACTGGAAAGAAATTGGACCAGTACCTTCTGAGAAGAATGAAGAGATATGGGAAAGATTTAAATCAGCTTCCGATAAAATTAATTCAAGAAGAATTGAGTATTACGAAAGTCTTCACAAAGAATTAGAAAATAATTTGATGGCAAAGCAAGCAATTTGTCAGCAAGCGGAAGAAGTATTATCAAGAAATCTTATTAGCATAAAAGATTGGAATAGTGCAACAAATGAGATGAATGATATGCTTTCTCTTTGGAAAACTATTGGTCAGGTTCCTCAAAAGGAAAATGAAGCAATTTGGACAAAGTTTAAAACAAGCTTAAATACATTCTTTGCTAATAAAAAAGAAGTCTTTGATAAATTGAAAGACGAGCAAGAGGTAAATTACAATAAGAAGATAGAGATTTGTTTAAAAGCTGAGGCAATATCAGAAAGAGATGATTGGAAAAGGGCAACACAGGAGTTATTGGATTTACAAAAGGAATGGAAGACTATTGGTTATGTGAATAAGAAATTATCAGATAAGATATGGTCGAGATTTAGAGCGGCATGCGATAAATTCTTTGAAAGAAAGAGTGGTTTCTACTCTCAAAGCAAGGAAATGGAATCAGAAAACATTCTTAAGAAAGAAGAAATAATTAAAGAAGTAAAAGCCTTTGAATTTGGACAAGACAAGGACGAGAATTTGAATACAATAAAAGAATTTCAAAGAAGATGGTCGGAAGTAGGTTTTGTTTCTAATCAAGAAAGAGAACGTTTGCAAAAAGAATTTAGAGCAGCTATAGATTATCATTTTAATAAGCTTGAACTCAATGCAAGAGATTTTAAATTAAGTAGTTTCAAAGAAAGAGTAGTTTCTCATTCCGATTCAAGTAATATTTCCAAAGAAAGAAAATTTATTCTTGATAAACTACATAAACTAAAAGAAGATTTAAATCTTTGGGAAAATAATATTGGATTCCTTGCTCAAAGCAAGCAAGCTGATATTTTAAAAGCAGAGTTTGAAAAGAAGATGCAAAACCTTAGACAAGAAATTGCATTGAATGAAGCCAAATTAAAAATGATTGAAGAGGCACAAAATAAGGAAAATTAATCCTTTTAATCTTGCAGAGTAAATTATTATTTGTATCTTTGCAGCTTGAAAAATATAAATGTTTAATAATCCCGTTTGGAATAAAATGGTCAAACGGCAATAATTTAAAAGAAAATGAAAAAAGACATTCATCCAAAAACTTATCGTTTATGTGCATTTAAAGATATGTCGAACGAAGAAGTGTTTATTACAAAATCTTGTGCTAATACAAGAGAGGAGATTGAGATTGACGGAGTTACTTATCCATTAATTAAGATGGAAATTTCAAACACATCTCACCCTTTCTTCACAGGTAAGGTTAAATTAGTAGATACTGCAGGACGTGTTGATAAGTTTATGAATAAATATAAGAATCGTAAATAATTCTATTTGCATTTATCAATAAGTTTTAAATACTTAAAAAATCCTAATAGAAATGTTAGGATTTTTTTTATTAATCATTTTTTGAAAAATCGACCTTAATTGTGCAACAAAATATGAGAATAAGCGTTTTATTATATAAATAAAAATACCAAATTACAATGAATTATATACTTTTTGACGACGCATCTCGTGAATCATTAAAACCACTATCATATATAAGACCGGTTTGTGATATTAGAGTAGGTATTATGACTATTAGAGAAAAATGGGAAAAATACTTAGAGACAAAAACTTCAACTCTTACAGAAGCTTATTTATCAAAGAAATATCCAATTGAGCTTTCTGATTCAATGATATTAATTAATGGTTCAATTTGCCCAACTGAGGAATTAGTTGAAGAAATAAAAAAACTTTCACTTAACCAAGTTCTTGTTTTTGATGACGAGAGTGGAGATTCTCATATAATAGCTATATATAAAACAAAAGACGATTTTATTTCTGATAGTGATGAGAGTGAGAAAATAGAATACAAGAAAGAATTTACCAGAATAGTAAATACTTGGGATATATTTGTTCATAATGACAAAGAAATAAGAAGGGATTTTGATTTAATTACAAAAGGAAGAAAGTCAGCTAAAATAAGTGAAACTAATAAATTAATTAATCCTGACAATATTTTTGTTGAAGAAGGAGCGAAGATAGAGTGTTCATCATTAAATGCTACTGAAGGACCAATCTATATTGGTAAAGACGCTGAAATAATGGAAGGCTCAATGGTTAGAGGTACATTTGCTATGTGTGAACATTCTGTTCTAAAGTTAGGAACTAAGATTTATGGAGCAACAACCTTAGGTCCTTATGCCAAAGTTGCCGGAGAACTTGCCAATGTTGTCATATTTGGTTATTCAAATAAAGCACATGATGGTTATATTGGCAGTTCAGTAATTGGAGAATGGTGTAATATTGGAGCAGACTCAAATGCTTCAAATCTAAAGAATACATACGAAGAAGTAAGGTTGTGGAGTATTGAAAAGAATACCTTTGTCCCTACAGGTCAAACTTTCTGTGGCACTATATTTGGAGACCATACCAAATGTGGAATTAATACAATGTTTAATACTGGAACAGTATTAGGTATTAGCTCTAATGTTTTTGGTCATGGATATCAAAGGAATTTTATCCCGTCGTTTGCATGGGGTGGAAATGCAGGTCTTAAACTTTACGAACTTGAAAAATCACTCGAGGTTGCCAGAAAGATGATGGCAAGACGAGGGGTAGAGTTAAGTAAGGAAGATGAAGATATTCTAAAATATATTTATCAATCTACACTGAAAAAAAAGAAATTAAGATAATGAATAGAGATTTGATTGAATTTTCAAAACTGTTTGGTGATGAGGCGGAATTAATTCCGTTATTAAGCGATGAAGAATTTGATAATAATAAGAATTATGGGGAGTTTCCGAAAGAACTTCCCATTCTTCCATTAAGAGGTAATGTCTTCTTCCCAGGAATTGTTCTCCCAATTACAGCAGGTAGAGAAAAATCAGTTCGTTTAATAAAAGAAGCTTATAGAAAGAAATTAATTTTAGGAGTAGTTGCTCAAAAAAACGATAGCGACGACCCAAACTATGAGGATTTATTCCATACTGGAACTTATGCAAGGATACTAAAAACCCTTACAATGCCAGATGGGACAACTATGGTTATAATACAAGGGTTGGATAGATTTAAATTAGAATCATTACATAAGACAGAACCATATTGGAAGGGAGAGGTAAGAGAGGATTTAGATTTGGCCAAAAATCTTCCAAAAAATGCTCATGCATTAGTATCTGCTTTAAAGGATTTATATCTTAAATTAATAAAGATATCTCCTAATATCCCAACAGACCCAAGTTTTGCTGTACAAAATATAGAGAGTCCGTACTTCTTAATTAATTATATTGCCGCGCATCTTGAAATTAATATAAAAGAGAAGCAAAAGTTATTAGAAATTAATGATTTTACAAGAAGAACTACTAAGGTCTTAGGAATAATCAGTAAGGAAGTCCAATTACAGGAAGTTAAACTCCAGATTCAACAGAAAGTAAGCACAGATTTAGATAAACAACAAAGAGATTATTTCTTAACACAACAACTAAAGACTATTCAAGAAGAATTGGGAGGTTCTCCAACCGACCAAGCTATTCAAGAGTTAATTGAAAAGGCTAAGGATAAGTTATGGGATAGTGAGATTGAGGAATTATTTCATAAGGAATTAGTAAAATTAGAAAGGACACATAGCCAAAGCCCAGACTTTTCAGTTCAATTGAATTACTTAAACTTCCTTGTTGATTTGCCTTGGAATAAATATACTAATGATAATTTTGACCTTAATAAAGCTATGAAGATATTGGATTCAGACCACTATGGTTTGGAGAAGGTAAAGGAAAGAATTATTGAGTATTTGGCTGTATTGAAATTAAAGGGAGATATGAAGAGTCCTATTCTTTGTTTGGTTGGTCCTCCAGGGGTTGGGAAAACATCTTTGGGAAAATCAATAGCAAAAGCTATAGGTAGAAAATATATTAGAATGGCTTTGGGAGGATTGAACGATGAGAGTGAGATTAGAGGACATAGAAAGACATATATAGGAGCAATGCCTGGCAGAATATTAAAGTCGATTAATAAGGCTAAAAGCTCTAATCCTGTATTTGTTTTAGATGAGATTGATAAAGTTAGTGGTATGACAGTAAATGGAGACCCAGCCTCTGCAATGCTTGAGGTGTTAGATCCAGAACAAAACACTTCCTTCCATGATAATTATCTTGATCTTGATTATGACTTATCTAAGGTTATGTTCTTAGCTACAGCCAATACCTTAAATACTATTCAACCTGCCTTGATAGATAGGATGGAGATTATTAATATACCTGGATATATTCATGAAGAAAAGCTTAATATTGCCAAAAAGCATTTGATACCTAAGCAGATTACAGAGCATGGAATGAAAAAGACACAGATATCCATTCCTGATACAGTTATTTCTTCAGTAATAAATAATTATACAAGAGAGTCTGGGGTTCGCCAATTAGAAAAGATGATAGCTAAGATTATCCGATATAGAGCTGTTCAGCTTGCTAAGGAAGAGAGCTACTCAAAAGCTATTAAAGTTGATGAACTTCAAAAGATATTAGGTCTCCCAATAGCTGATCATTATTTGCATTTAGAACAAGATACTATTGGAGTAGTAGCAGGTTTGGCTTGGACATCTGTTGGAGGAGAAATCCTATTTATTGAAGCAAGTATTAGCAAGGGTAAGGGTAATTTGACTCTAACTGGTAACCTTGGAGATGTAATGAAAGAATCTGCAACCTTAGCTTATGAGTACTTAAAAGCACATGCCGATACTCTTAATATTGATAATAGTCTTTTTGAGAATTATAATTTACATATTCATGTTCCAGAGGGAGCAACTCCTAAGGATGGTCCTTCTGCTGGAGTTACTATGTTTACTGCTATGCTTAGCGTGTTTTTAAAAAGAAAGGTAAACTCTAAGTTTGCAATGACTGGAGAGATTACTCTTAGAGGAAAGGTATTGCCTGTGGGAGGAATTAGAGAGAAAATCTTAGCAGCAAAGCGTTCAAAAATAACAGATATAATTCTTTCAAAAGAAAATGAAAAAGATATATTGGATATAAAACCTGAGTATCTTGAGGGAATAAAATTCCATTATATTAATGATATGATTGAACTTGTTGACCTTGTATTGGTTTAATTAATAAAAATAAGACGTATGGAAAAGCTAATAATAGGTGCAGCAATTGTAGGAGTATTGATTATTGGAATATTCGCATATAAGGATATTAAAAAAAAGGAAAGAGAAGAGAAAAAAGGAGAAAAGCCTCTTGTGTTTTTAAGTAAAACAGGTAGTATAGTATTTTATTCATTATTAGGTGCCTTATTCCTTTTCTTTCTTATTATGTATATAATGTGGAAATCGCAGGTATAAATTTCAAATTTCTGCTCAATCTAATAACATAATAATAAAATGGTAAATGAAATAAGAAAGGATTTCCCTATCCTTGAACAAAAGGTTAATAATAAACCATTAATATATTTAGATACTGCAGCAACAGCACAAAAGCCAAATCAGGTGATTGATGCTATGAATAATTATTATCTAAACTTAAACTCAAATGTGCATAGGGGAGTGCATACCTTAAGCCAAAAAGCTACAATAGAGTTTGAACAAGTAAGGGATAAGGTAAAAGAGTTTATAAATTCTAAAGAAAGAGAAGAGATAATCTTCACAAGAGGAACAACAGAAAGTATAAATCTATTGGCTTATTCCTTTTCAGAAGAATTTATTAAAGAAGGAGACGAAATAATAGTATCATATTTAGAACATCATTCTAATATTGTGCCTTGGCAAATAGTTGCAGAAAGAAAGAAAGCAATACTTAAAGTAATCCCAATGAACAATGATGCAATATTGGATATAGAAGCATTTAAATCTTTGATAAGTCCAAAGACTAAAATAATATCTATTACCCATGTCTCAAATGCTTTGGGAGTTGTAAATCCAATTAAAGAATTTATAGATATTGCTCATCAATACAATATTCCAATACATATTGACGGAGCTCAAGGAGTGCCACATTTCCAAATTGATGTTCAATCCTTAGACTGTGATTTTTATTCTTTTTCGGCTCATAAACTTTATGGACCAATGGGAATAGGAGTACTTTATGGAAAGAGGAAGTATCTTGAAGCAATGCCACCATTCCACGGAGGAGGAGAGATGATTAAGGAAGTTAAGTTCTCTGGTACTACTTATAACGAAATTCCTTTTAAGTTTGAAGCAGGTACCCCATCAGTTGCTGATGCCCTTGGCTTTGGAGCAGCAATTGACTATATTAATAAGATAGGTTTTGAATATATTTCAGAGCATGATAATGATATTATGCAATACACCACAAAGAGATTATTGGAAATAGAAAACCTTAGAATTTATGGTAACCCAAAACATCGTTCAGGCTCAATAAGCTTTAATATCGACAATATTCACCCATTCGACCTTGGTACATTATTAGACCAATTAGGAATAGCCATTAGAACAGGACACCATTGTGCTCAACCAATAATGCAATACTACAATATCCCCGGCACAGCAAGAGTCTCATTTGGAATCTACACCACCAAAGAAGAAATAGATATACTAATAGACTCAATAAAGAGAATACAAATAATGTTATCATAAAAACATTGTAGAATTCATAAGACTTAACCTGTTCTTAATTAACATTTCTGTTAAGAGAGCTAACTCTTAGATCTACGAAAATAGATCTAAGAGATAAAAAAATAGATCTAAGAGTTATTTTTCTATCTCTTAGATCTATTTTGCTATTTCTTATTACTTATATTTTTTACTTATGCTTTTGAGCAATTAGTTCAAGAATATATTTATTCCTTTTGGATGGCGAACTGTATAGGAGAATGTAATTACTCTTTGTTCTAATGTCTTTAGGTTTAAGTCCCATACAAGTTTTCCTGTTTTCTCGTCGTACTTAGCATTTCCTGTATTTGTTTGGGTTATTTTTATATCCTCATTATTTGAAATAGGAATTTGATCTTGAATGTTTAAATCTATAGATTCTTGATTATTATTCTTTATCTTTAAAGTAATAGTAACCTTTGTTTCAACCACATTTCCTAAGATATTTGTCTTTTCTGGTTTAGATTTATCAACCTTTCTCTCTATTGCAACCCTATTATCCTGACCTATTGAAAGGTTTAATGTGTCTTCGGTATTAAATGAGTTGAGGTAAGTGTCGTTTATGTAATTATTATCAAGGTAAATCTTTGCTGTTGCATCCATTATTTCCAATTCTTCCCAGTTTGGCAATAGTGCAGAGATATAAACTCCTCTGTCTAATTTTGGAATAGAATAATGTTTGTAATCTGCATTAGTTTTCTTTGTTTCCAATGGAATTGTTTTTTGCTTTCCGTCCGACTCAATACTATGTTTCATACCTACTTCGTATTCTTTACCAAGCATTGTAGTCTGCGTGGTGGTCATTTCTGTATAAGCACTGTTATTATAGTATGCTCTTTCTGCTCGAGCGGCTTTTGCACTTACTTCAAATGCAGCATCCTCGCTTGCAGATATTCCTCCAACAGTATTTATTGCTTTGTGATTTCTTGAAGGTGAGTATTCTTGTAAATAATAAGGGTTAAGAACGCCAAGAGTTTTTCTTAGATTAGGTTGTTCGGTTGAGAAAATCAAGTTGACATCATTCCAATTCTCACCAGTGTTTTGAGTAATATTTGCTTTTAAAACAAAGCGTGCTGGAGAATTGGTTGAGGTGAATTTTAAGTCATAAACAGGTTGCCAACTTACATTATTAACAAGATAATTATATTTTAATCCAGCCTTAATAATAGGGTTTTCGGCATAGATATTCAACTTGATGAAATATTCGTTTCTATTCATTTCCTTTGGCTTATTTCCTTGTACAATTAAATTGATTTGGGAGTTGATTTCAGAAATATTATTAGACACTTTTACAACTTCCTTGTTTTTCTTTTGTAGAAGTGATGTTACTTCCAGCATCTTGCTGCGATAATACTCCAATCCATCCTTTAGTTTTGCAAGAGAGTCGATATTTTGAGGTTGGGTGATAACCTTCATGCTTGAGATAGCATTTCTTTCTTGATTTAGGATATTTACAAAGGTTGTAAGCTCGGAGTAATAATAATTGAGAATTTCCAATGAATCTCTTAGTGTTTTTAGTTTCTTACGACTTTCTAACGGAAGCTTATCTTCAGGCTCAGGAATTGGATTTACATATTGCATATAGGGAGAAAAATCCATGATAATATAATCTCCAGAGGTTAAAAACTGAAGAGAATTAGTATTTAAGTATTGGGAATTTCCGACCAAAATAATTTCATTACTTCCTTTTTTAAGGTCAAAACTAAGGCTTTTTTCTATTTGAGCCTGATTGAAAAACACCCTTACTTTTTCTGTTTTTCCATTGTACTGATTATTGTTTTGGGCAATAATACCAACTGATAAGAAAAGGGATAGCACTAAAATTGAAAACGATTTTCTCATAATATTGAATGTATTAATTAATAAGATTTACAGAATAAAACAAGGTGATTGCAAATAATATGCCAAGAGAGAATATATTTTAGATATTTAGAATAAAAAAAGAAATTGAACATTTCTATAAAAGCATTATCTTTGCAATCTTGTAAATAGAAACAATTTAAAATAGATATGAGCATAATTGCACCAAAGTACGACCCAAAACAAATTGAAGATAAATGGTATGCCTTTTGGATGGATAAGGGATATTTTCATTCAGAACCAGATGAAAGAGAACCTTATTGTATTGTAATCCCACCTCCAAACGTTACAGGAGTACTTCATATGGGACATATGTTAAACAATACTATTCAGGATGTATTGGTACGTAGAGCAAGAATGCAAGGCAAGAATGCTTGTTGGATTCCTGGTACTGATCATGCTTCTATCGCTACAGAGGCAAAGGTTGTTGCAAAGCTTAAACAAGAAGGAATTGACAAGAAAGATCTTACAAGAGATGAGTTTTTAGATCATGCTTGGCAATGGAAAGAAAAGCATGGAGGTATTATCCTTGAACAGTTAAAGAAATTAGGAGCTTCTTGCGATTGGGATAGAACACGCTTTACAATGGAGGAAGCTCTTTATACTTCAGTAATAGATACCTTTGTAGATTTACACGAAAAGGGATTAATTTATCGTGGAATTAGAATGGTTAACTGGGATCCTAAAGCTTTAACTGCTCTTAGTGATGAAGAAGTTATATTCAAGGAACAAAATTCTAAGCTTTATTACTTAAAGTATAAGTTAGAAGACTCAGAAGAATTTATAACTGTTGCTACAACAAGACCAGAAACAATACTTGGAGATACTGCTCTTTGTGTTCATCCAGAAGATGAAAGATATAAAAAATATAAGGGGAAAAAGGTTGTAATTCCAGTTGTAGGAAGAGTAGTGCCAATTATCTTCGACGAGTATGTTGATATGGATTTTGGTACAGGTGCTTTAAAGATTACTCCTTCACACGATGTTAATGACTATGCACTTGGGTTAAAGTATAACTTAGACAGTATAGATATTTTCAATGATAATGGAACACTTAATGCCAATGGTATGCATTACGAGGGTGTTGATAGGTTTGAGTGTAGGAAGAAAATAGCAAAAGAGCTTGAAGAGAAAGACCTATTGGTTAAAGTAGAGGATTATATAAATAAGGTAGGATATAGTGAAAGAACTGATGAGGTAATAGAACCAAAACTTTCAACTCAATGGTTCCTAAAGATGGAAGATATATCTAAAGAAGCATTAAGAGTTGTGGAAGAAGATATAGTTAAGTTTCACCCTGCGAAGTTTAAAAATACCTATCGCCATTGGATGGAGAATGTAAAGGACTGGTGCGTTAGTCGTCAGCTTTGGTGGGGACAAAGAATACCTGCTTATTATCTTGATACCAAGGAATGCTTTGTTGCAAAGACCAAAGAAGAAGCTTTAAAAAAGGTAGAAGATAAATACGGAAAAGGAAAATATGGATTAAATGACTTAACTCAAGATGAGGATGTATTAGATACTTGGTTCTCTTCATGGTTATGGCCTATTTCTGTTTTCGATGGTATTCGTTACCCAGACAATAAGGAAATAAACTATTATTACCCTACAAATGATTTAATTACTGCTCCAGAAATATTATTCTTCTGGGTAGCAAGAATGATAATAGCTGGATTGGAATATAGGGGAGAGATTCCATTTAAGAATGTTTATCTAACAGGTATTGTAAGAGATAAATTAGGTAGAAAGATGTCTAAGAGTCTTGGAAATAGTCCTGACCCAATTCAATTAATTGAGAAATATGGAGCTGATGGAGTAAGGGTAGGTATGCTTATGAGCTCTCCTGCTGGCAATGATTTGCTTTTCGATGAAAGCTATTGCGAACAAGGAAGAAATTTCTCTAATAAGATTTGGAATGCTCTAAGATTGGTTAAGGGCTGGGAAATCGCTGATATTCCACAACCAAAAAGCTCTGAGATAGGAGTAAAATGGATTGAAGAAAAGATTAATCAAACTATAATTGAACTTGAGGATGATTTTGCAAAATACCGACTTAGCGAAAGTTTAATGAGGGTTTATAAATTAGTATGGGACGATTTCTGTTCTTGGTATTTGGAGATAATCAAACCAGCGTATCAAATGCCAATTGATAAGAATACATTTGATTCTACAATAGAGATATTCGAAAGACTAATAAAAATACTCCATCCTTATATGCCTTTCATTACTGAGGAAATATTCCATATCATTAAAGAAAGAAAAGAGGATGAGAGTTTGATGATTGAACTTATGCCAAAAACATATGAAATCAATTCAAAAATCTTAGAAGATTTCGATTTGGCAAGCGAGAAAATATCTTCTATCCGTCAATTGAGAAACGAAAAGAATATTCCTTTAAAACAAGAATTAGAGCTTTATATCAAGGAAACAGTAAATGATAACAAAGAAATGGATGGTATTATATCCAAACTTTGTAATCTTTCTAAGATAGAATATATAAAGGATAAGTTTGAGGGAGGAATATCTTTAATGGTTAGAACTATTGAAATGTTTATTCCAATTGGAGATTCAATCAATAAGGAAGAGGAATTAAAGAAATTGAATGAGGATTTAAAATATTATCAAGGTTTTAAAGTATCTGTTGAGAAAAAGCTATCCAATGATAAATTTGTTAATTCAGCACCAGCAAATATTGTAGAAAACGAAAGAAAGAAACTGTTGGATGCTAATCAAAAGATAGAAACAATAACAGCTCAGATAGAGGCTTTGAATTAATAAAAACATAGAAAAAGACTATTATGGAGAGTATAAAAAAGATATTTAAAATTGGTAATGGACCTTCAAGTTCACATACAATTGGTCCAAGAACTGCTGCTATTGAGTTTTTGGCAAGAACAAGAGATGCATTTACTTATCAAGTTACTCTCTATGGAGCATTGGCCGCAACTGGTAAGGGTCACTTAACCGATAAGGCAATTCTTGAAGTTTTAGGAAGTGAAAGAACCGAGATTTTATGGAAACCAGAGGAAAACCTTCCTTTCCATACCAATGGTATGAAGTTTATTGCATTTAACTCTCAAAAGGAGAAAATAGACGAATGGATAATATATAGTGTTGGGGGTGGGAAATTAGCCGATGAAAACACTGTTTTCTCTCAGGAGCATATTTATCCTCATAAGAATATATCAGAAATCTTAGACTATATAGAAGAAAGGGGTATGACCTTTTGGGAATATGTTCAGGAGTATGAAGACAAGGATATATGGGATTACTTAGGAAATATTTGGGAGGTTATGAGACAGAGTGTTGAGGATGGGCTTTCGGAGCAGGGAGTATTACCAGGAGGTTTATGTTTGCCAAGAAAGGCTATGCAATATCATATTAGAGCATTAAGCTATAAACCTTCTTTAGTAGGTAGAAGTTTGGTGCAGGCTTATGCTCTTGCAGTAAGTGAGCATAATGCAGGAGGGGGTAAGATAGTTACTGCTCCTACCTGTGGCTCTTCAGGAGTCTTGCCTGCTGTTCTATACCACCTTAATCATGAGGATAGATTCTCTACTAAACAGATTATTTGGGCACTTGCAACGGCAGGACTATTTGGAAATGTTGTAAAAGAAAATGCTTCTATTTCTGGAGCAGAGGTAGGTTGTCAGGGAGAGGTAGGTACAGCTTGCTCTATGGCAGCAGCAGCAGCTAATCAAATCTTTGGAGGTTCACCTCAACAAATTGAGTATGCCGCCGAAATGGCATTGGAGCATCACCTTGGGTTAACTTGTGACCCTATTTGCGGTTTAGTACAAGTTCCTTGTATTGAAAGAAATGCTTTTGCAGCTCTTAGGGCTTTGGATGCAAACCTTTATGCTATGATGTCGGATGGTAAACATATAATTTCCTTCGATAAGGTTGTTGAAACAATGAACCTAACAGGAAAAGATCTTCCGTCACTATATAAAGAAACAGCCACAGGAGGCTTAGCTATTGTTCACAAGATTAGAAATGATAAAGAATCGAAATAAAATTACTAAGCTAATTCTATTAGCTCTGTTTTTTATAATTTTGGTTCTACCAGAATTTCAAAACCTAACAAATGTTTTTCCTCAAAAGCAATTATCTGGTTATTTTCAAAATTCTAATAAGCCTGAATTAGACTCTAAGACATGGTTAAATGGAGAATATCAAAAGAGCTATGACACTTATTTTAATGATAATATTGGGTTTAGAAGTTTCTTTGTTTGTGTTTTTAATCAGGTTAATTATTCTTTTTACAAAGAAACATCTACAAATGATGTAATAGTTGGGAAGGATAAATATCTTTATTCTATTAATAATATTGAGCAATACTATGGGCTTGATACTATTAGAAAGGATATTTTGATTTGGAGAGCAATTCAGTTAGAAAGAATAACTGATAGCTTAAAGGCAATGGGAATAGATTTAATCCTTGTTATAGCTCCAAGCAAATCTGGCTATATGCCTGAGTATATTCCCAAGGGTTTTGACCTTAAGAATATGGTAAATAAAAGCAATTACAAGATATTCACAGATAATCTTAAAGATAAAAGGGTTGATTTATTAGATTTGACTAAATGGTTTCAAGCAAATAAAAAAAGGACTAAATATAATCTATTTTCAAATACAGGTATTCATTGGTCTCAGTATGGTGTAAGCCTTTCTGCTGATACAATATTAAAATACTCCCAAAGTCTAAAGAATAGAAATATGCCAAGATTGGTTTATGATACTATTCTATTAAGCAATAAACTTCAAGGTCAGGATGAGGATATTGAAACCTCAATGAATTTACTTTTTAATATTAAAGATATTCCAATGCCTTATCCTAAGATTAGTTTCGATAATTCTTTGGTTACTACTAAGACTAAATTCCTTTGCATAGGGGATTCATATTTTTGGGATTTCTTTACCCTTGATATATTAAAGCAAGGTTTTGGAGGAGGAGAGTTTTGGTATTATTTCAACGAGGTCCATTCAATGGCTTATGCTAAGAATAAGGTTAAGGATGTAGATAAGAGTAAGTTTCTTGATGAGTTTAAGAAGAATGATATTATTTTATTATTAGCTAATGATGCTAATCTATACTATCTAACAAGGGTTATTTCAGAGATTTATAATGGGATATTTCCTGGGAGGATTGATAAGGAGTTTGAATATGCTGAAAGGGAAAAGAAGATAGATGAAATTGTGGAAGATATTATAAAGACTCCAGAATGGTTAGAAAGTATTAAAAAGCAAGCTAAGGAAAGGAGACAAGACCTTAATATACTTATTAGAGATAATGCTCGATATGTATATGAAACCCAACAAGCACAATCGAAAAATAAATAATTTATAATAAGGTATTATGGTATTTAGTAGTAGTTTATTTCTTCTGTATTTCTTACCAATATTTTTATTGGTTTATCATATTGTCCCAAAGTCTTGGAAAAACTATATTATACTTATTTCAAGTATTCTCTTCTATACTTGGGGGGCTCCTCAATTTGTTTTTCTATTATTATCTGCAACAATTATTACATTCTATCTTGTTAAACTCCTTTCAAACTCTAAGGTTAAGAAAACAAGGCGAACACTACTCTTCTTTTCTGTTTCAATCAATCTTGGGCTTTTAGTTTATTTCAAATACTCTAATTTCTTTGTTGATAATTTAAATGTTTTTATCTCATCTTTAGGCTTTAAACCAATAGCATGGTTGGATGTTGCTCTGCCAATAGGTATTTCTTTCTATACATTTCAAACAATTACCTACGCATTGGATGTTTACCGAAAGGTGCATTTGCCATTAGATAAACTATCTAATTATGTCCTTTATATTATGGCTTTTCCTCAAATGATAGCTGGTCCTATTGTTAGATTTAATACTATTGCAGACCAGATTATTAGCAGAGAAGAAAAGATAGATGATAAATTGATAGGGCTATATCGTTTTATTATTGGGCTGGGGAAGAAGGTTTTAATCGCTAATGTAATGGCTGAGCAGGCTGACTTAATATTAGATGGAAATATACTTGAACTTAGTACTCCTATGGCTTGGGTAGGGATATTTGCATATACAATGCAGATTTATTTTGATTTCTCTGGGTATTCCGATATGGCTATTGGGCTTGGCAAGATAATGGGTTTTAGATTTCCTGAGAATTTTTCTTCACCCTATACTTCAAAAAGTATAACAGAGTTTTGGCGTCGTTGGCATATAACTCTTGGAGCATTTATGAAAGACTACTTATATATCCCCCTTGGAGGAAATAGGGTAGGGAAGAATAGGCTTTATTTTAATCTTGCCTTAGTCTTTTTGCTTTCGGGTTTATGGCATGGGGCAAGTTGGAACTTTGTGATATGGGGAGGCTTTCATGGTCTGTTTTTAATCCTCGATAGATTATTCCTTCTTAAATTCCTCTCCAAGATACCTAATATCTTCTCTATCCTAATTACTTTCTTCCTAACTATAATGGGATGGGTGATATTTAGAATAGAGAATATGACAGATGCAATTAATTTCTATCAAGTACTTTTCTCATTTAAGGATATGTCGAACTTAGAACTTATACCTGAGTTTGGATTAATTGCAGTTTTAGCTATAATATTCTCATTCCTTGCCAGTATTAAGATTGGCAGAAAGATTATTAATTTCTTTTTTGAAAGAGATAATTATACCCTAATTCAACATATTGCTCTTAGCTTCTCAACTATAATTCTCCTAATTCTAAGTATTAGTTTTGTAGTCTCTTCTGATTTTAATCCTTTTATTTATTATAGATTTTAAGTAATAGTAAATGAAAAAGATTGTACTTATTATTCTGTTTTCTCTTTATTTTGTCATCTTGTCTTTTGGAATCTTATCATCAGTATTCAAAAACAAGCCAATGCCTTTATATGGATATTACCAGGAAAAGCCAAAACCAGATTTCAATAAGGAAGAATACCTAAACGGAGAATTGCAAAAGAAAACTGAAGACTATTTGCAGGAGAAAATTAAGCTTAGACCAGTACTTGTAAGGCTGTATAACCAAATCAATTACTCTCTTTATAAAAAGATATCTGTTAAAGGAGTAGTTATGGGTAAGGAAGGTTATTTATTTGAGAAAGCTTATATAGATTCTTATTTAGGAAACGATTTCATTGGACAGGAAGAGATAAAGAAATATGTAAATGAGCTAAATGATTTGAATATTGAGCTTAAGAAAAGGGGTAAAAGATTCCTTATAGTATCGGCTCCAAGCAAGGCAAGCTATTTTAGCGAGTATTTACCAGAGAAATATCTTAAACAAGAAAAGAAAATTAGCAATTATTTAGCATTTAAAGAGGAGGTTAATAAGACTAATATCCCTCAAATTGATTTCTCTGAATACTTCCGTAAGATTAAAGCAAATCATCCTTATCCACTTATGAATAAGAATGGAATTCATTGGACAAGACATGCTGAACATATTGTTATGGATTCCTTATTAGTCTATTTTGAAAAGGAATTCTCTTATCCAATGCCAAAAGTGGAGTATAAGGATAGCTACACCTTAGATTATGCTCAGTTTACGGATAATGATATTGAGATTGCTATGAATCTTCTTAGAAAAAAGCCTGATTTTAGCCTAAGATACCATAATATTGAGTTTACTGAAAAACCTGAGAACTCTCCAAGAGCCTTGGTAATTGGAGATAGTTTTTATTGGGGGATGATTTATATGGGGCTTGGTCAAAATGCTTTCTCCCAAAGCGAGTTCTGGTATTATAATAATGAGGCTTATGATGGGAAAGAGGTTAAGAGATTAGATAAAACCCTAAACAAAGAAAGTTTAAGCAAGGAAATAGATAATTATGACCTAATTATTCTTTGGCAAAACGAACAAAATCTAATCAGAATCTCATTATAATTTTCTATAATCAAGTTTCATGAAATTCTTCTTTGATTCTATTCTTTTCTTCTTTGATTCTAAAGTATTCTTTTTTGAATCCAATTTCATTATGGTAGCTACCACACGAGCATTATGGTACCTACCACACGCCTCTTATGGTACCTACCACACGGGTGTTATGGTAGCTACCATAATGTAGTTTTTGAAATTTGGTGGTTTTTACTGGAAATAAAGGATTCATTTCCTTGTATTTGCAAAGATACGAATAAAAATTAAAAAAGTCAAGTATTTTCTAATAAAATCTTTAGAAAAACTTGACTTTTTAAATTATATTTATCTGTTAATCTACAACGTAAATATAGGTAAGTCCAAAGGTTTGGTGGGATTGGGTTTCCAATCTTCCATTCTTATGATAATATTGATAGCCGTATTCAAACCCAAAGGCATGTTTAGAAGTTGAAATAATAAGACCAACTCTTGGAAGAACACCTACGCGAAACCCACTTTGTCCTTCGTATTCTCTTAGATAATATCCTTCTTTCACCTGTCTTTTATTATCATCATTGCTTAGACTATAGTCGTATCTTCCCCAAATTGTTCCAATACCCAAGCCAATATAAGGCTTTACTCTATCAAAGAAATTATAATATGTATGTTCGTTATGAAGATAGTAGTTAGCATAAATAGTAAATGGTATTTGATTTGCAGGGAATAGATATTTTCTTGGTAAATATTGGAGTTTATATGAGTTTGGATTAATGTATGTATAACCTAATTCCATACCAATTCCAAGTTTTAGTTCCTTAAACTGATATTCTATACCAAAATTAGCACCTAAACCATTATTATAATTCTTATCTAAATCTGCTTTGGAGTTTAAGAGATGTCCTTTTGCAATATAATATATTGTATAAGGCTCTCCCGAACCTAATCGTCTTGTGCTTTGTGAGAATACATCATTTTGTATCCCAAGACCAAATAGGATAATTAGATTAAGTAATAGAATCTTCTTCATAATCTTTATTTTTGTTTATTCTTCTTTATTCCTTTTTCCAAGAATCTTTTAATGTGGATATTCTATTGAATATTAGTTTTTCTGGCTTTGAATTATAATCTTGTACAAAATAACCCAGCCTTTCAAATTGATATTTTCTATCCTTAGGTGAGTTAATTAATTCTGCCTCTGCCTTTGCATTTTCAATTATCCTTAATGAATCTGGATTAAGATTATCAAGGAAGGTTTTCCCCTCTTGTGTTTTCTCTGGGTTTTCGCTTATAAATAGTCTGTCAAATAATCTTACTTGACAATCTATGCAGTTCTTAGCATCTACCCAATGAATAGTTCCCTTTACTTTCCTACCATCAGGAGAGTTTCCTCCACGAGAGAGTGGGTCGTATTGAGCGTGAATTGCTATAATATTACCCTCAGAATCTTTTTCTACGCTTGTGCAGGTTACAAAATAAGCATAGCGAAGTCTTACTTCCATGCCAGGAGCTAAACGGAAATACTTCTTAGGTGGATTTTCCTCAAAGTCTTCTTGTTCTATATATAGGGTATTTGAAAATGAGATTTGTCTCTTTCCGTATGTTTCATCCTCTGGGTTATTTACAGCTTCTAATAATTCGGATTCATTCTCTGAGTAATTATCTATTATAAGTTTAACTGGATTCAAAACAGTCATTACCCTATTAGCTTTCTTATTTAAATCTTCTCTAAGATAGTATTCCAAACGAGAATAGTCTATTGTATTATCACGCTTAGCAACACCAATAGCATCGCAGAAATTGCGTATAGCCTCTGGAGTAAATCCTCTTCTTCTAAGTCCTGAGATTGTAGGCATACGTGGATCGTCCCAACCTTCTACATGTCCTTCTTGAACTAATTGCAATAGTTTTCTCTTACTCATAACGGTATAAGTAAGATTAAGTCTTGCAAATTCGTATTGATGTGAAGGGAAGATATCTAACTTCTCAATAAACCAATCATATAAAGGACGGTGAATATCAAACTCAAGAGTACATATTGAATGGGTTATACCTTCTATTGAATCGCTTTGACCATGTGCATAGTCGTACATAGGATATATACACCAATCGTTCTTAGTTCTATGATGTTCTGCGTGAAGTATTCTATAAAGAATTGGATCCCTCATATGCATATTAGAGTGAGCCATATCTATTTTAGCTCTTAAAACCTTTTCTCCATTTCCAAATTTACCTTCTCTCATTTGAGAAAATAGCTCAAGATTTTCTTCAACACTTCTATCTCTATAAGGACTGTTTATTCCTGGGGTCTGAACAGTACCTCTGTTCTTCTTTATTTCATCTATGTTTTGATCATCTACATAAGCAAGGTCTTTTTTGATAAGTTCTACTGCCCACTCATATAATTGCTCGAAATAATCTGAAGCATATCTTTCCTCAGCCCAATTAAACCCTAACCATTTAATATCTTCCTTAATACTATCAACATATTCAACTTCTTCTTTTACAGGGTTAGTATCGTCAAATCGAAGATTAGTTTTCCCATTATACTTTAGTCCTAAACCAAAATTCAAACAAATACTCTTAGCATGACCAATATGTAAATATCCATTAGGTTCGGGAGGAAAGCGGGTGATTATGCTCTTATGAACTCCATTTCTCAAATCGTTTTCAATTATCTCTTCAATAAAGTTTAAAGAAGGCTTTTCGGTATTATTATCCTTTGTTTCTATCATTGTTCTTTTGGTGTGAAATATCAATAAATCAGATTAAATTCTTATTTTCTTATGTTGAATATAATGCAAAAATACGTTTTTTCTTATAAATTACTTACTTTTGCATGAAAAAATATTGGATAAATGATTTTAGTTGGCAATTGTATAATCAGCGATGATATAAAAGATATTGAATTTTGTTGCAATCTTGATGCTTGCAAAGGAGCTTGTTGTATTGAAGGAGATGCTGGTGCTCCGCTATTAAAAAGGGAATTAGATATTATTAGTGAGAATCTTAAGGATGTAATCCCTTTTCTGAATAAAGAATCAGTTCATGATATTGAAAAACATGGGTTTTATGAATATGATTTTACAGGAGAATTATGCACAAGGCTAATAAATGAAAAAGATTGTGTATTTGTAGTCTATGAGGGAGATACTGCTTATTGTGGTATTGAGAAAGCTTTTAGAGAAGGTAAGTTAGATTTTATTAAGCCAATATCTTGTCATCTTTATCCAATAAGGGTAGTTGATTATGGAGAATTTCAAGCCTTGAACTATCATAAATGGGAAATATGTTCTCCAGCATTGGAAAAAGGTAAAGAATTAGCTCTTCCTCTTTATGAATTTTTAAAAGAGCCATTGATTAGACGTTTTGGAGATAAGTGGTATAAAGAATTATTAAATCAAATAGATAACAAATAATTTTGTATAATAGATTGTTTGGTTTATCTTTGCAGTAAAATGATTAAAGTCTATTTAACCATGTTAATATGTTAGGAAACAAATTTTTTAAGGGTAAAACCCTTGCAATATTATCAGGCGGAGGTGATACTCCTGCTATTAATTCAAGTATTGAAAGTGTTAGAAGTCGAGCAACAGTTCTTGGCTACAAGGTTTATGGAATTAGAAATGGATGGAAGGGATTGTTGGGAGATGGGGATATTATAGATTTGACTTTCCAACCTTTTAATGCTTATTATGGAGGAACAGCTTTGAAATCCTCAAGAACCAATCCTTTTTCTTCTTCAAATAATAATGAAGACAGGGTTTCTCAGGTTATGAAAAACCTTAAAAGATATAAGATTGATGTATTAGTTACAATTGGAGGGGATGATACAAATGGTGCTGCAAAAAGACTATATGAACAAGAGGGAATACCTGTAATAGGTTTCCCTAAAACTATAGATAATGACTTAAGAACAAGGACATGGCATAATTATAAGGGACAAAAAATCGAATCAGTTATTTGTCCAGGTTTCCCAACAGCTGCTAAACGTATTGCTGACTTTGCATCTATTCTCAAAACAACAGCTGAATCACATTCAAGGATTATGGTTATGGAAGTTATGGGAAGAGATGCAGGATGGTTGACAGGTGCTGGTATTCTTGGAGGTTGCTCCCTTTCTTTAGTTCCAGAAATGGAAATGACTAAGGAGAAAAAGGATTTCTTCTTAGAAAGAGTTAAAGAAGAGTATTTAAGTAATCCAAAGAAAACATTAGTTATCCCAGTGTCTGAAGGTGTTCGTTGGTATAATGACAAAACAGGACAAACAGAAGTTGTATATGCATCTAACGAAATGGATGAATATGGTCATGCTCGTTTAGGTGGAGTAAGTGGGATAATTAGTTCAGAGATTTCAAGTAAATTAAAAATAGATGCAAGGTCTCAAATAACTGGTTATTATCCAAGAGGAGGAGCATGTTCAGAATACGATAGAAGACTAACTCAAACACTTGCTGATAAAATTATCGATTTATTATTAAGAGAAGATTATGGTCAAATGCCTGTTTTTAATGAAATTTGTAGTTATTTTGATTTAGAAGAGTTTCATTGTTCATCAATAGATATGGGTTCAATAGGTAATCGTTCTTTACCAAAAGAATATTTCGATGAAAATACGTTTAAGTTTACTGATGCATATATGGATTTTATAACAAGGATAATTGGAGATTCAAGATATCCAGAGTTTCATTATGATTTTCCTATTGTAATCCCTGAATAAAATAAAAAAGTTTATCATGAATAAAGTAAATGCAAATAATTACTGCATTATAATGGCTGGAGGTATTGGAACAAGATTTTGGCCAATGAGCAAAATCTCCAAACCAAAACAATTTATTGACGTACTCGGTACAGGAGAAAGTCTATTGCAAATGACCTTTAGAAGGTTTGAAAAAATTTGTCCTAAGGAAAATATATATATTGTTTCGAATGAGATTTATGCAGAATTAATTAAGGAGCAATTACCTCAAATCAACGAAAATCAAATTATTTCAGAGCCAACAAGACGCAATACAGCTCCTTGCATTACTTATGCTAATTTTAAGATAGAAAGCATTAATCCTAATGCAAATATTATTGTAACTCCTTCTGATCACTTTATTGTAAATGAAGAAAGATTTGTTCAAATAATAGAACAAGGATTGAAAGCAATAGAATCAAAAGACATTTTAGTAACTCTTGGTATTAAACCAACATATCCTAATACTGGTTATGGTTATATTCAATTTGAAGATAATAAAGAGTTCGATAAAGCATTAAATATTAAAAAAGTTAAACTCTTTACCGAAAAACCTTCTTTTTCAATGGCAGAAAAGTTTATTGAAAGTGGAGAATTTTTATGGAATAGCGGTATGTTTATATGGTCTTTAAAATCGATAAACAAAGCTTTGAAGGAATATTTAAATGATGTCTTTGAAATTTTCTCTCAAGGTTCAAAATACTATAACACTAATAAAGAATTAGATTTTATTCAAAAAGCTTATACATCGTGTCCTTCAATTTCAATTGACTATGGTGTTATGGAAAAAGCAAATAATGTTTATGTAATTCCGTCTGACTTTGGTTGGAGCGATGTTGGGACTTGGGGAGCTTTGCATGAAGTTAGAGAAAAGGATGAGTATAATAATAGTGTAGTAGGAAAGAATATTATGCTTTATGATACAAAGGATTGTATTATAAATATGCCTAAAAATAAATTAGTTGTTCTGCAAGGATTAGAAAATTATGTTGTTGTAGACTCTAACGATATACTTATGGTCTGTAGGAAGGATGAGGAACAAAGAATTAAGCAGTTTGTGACAGATATTGAGGTGGAAAAAGGTAGAGATTATTTATAGTCAATAGAAATAGATACAAATATAAAATTAAAAATAGAGATGAAAGATATTTCACGCATTGAGATTATTGATTTATTAAAAGGAAAAGCAAACGATAAAATAAATCAAGAGATTTGTGTTAAAGGTTGGGTTAGAACCAAAAGAGGGAATAAATCAATTGCATTTATTGCATTGAATGATGGTACAATTATTCATAATATTCAAATAGTAGTTGAACTATCAAACTTCGATGAGAGTCTTATTAAAAGAATTACTACTGGAGCTTGTATAAGAGTTAATGGAATTTTAGTTGAATCGATGGGGCAAGGACAAAATGTTGAGATTCAAGCAAAGGAAATTGAATTATACGGAGAAGCTGACCCAGAAACCTATCCTTTACAAAAGAAAGGACATACATTAGAATTTTTAAGAGAGATTGCACACCTTAGACCAAGGACAAATACCTTTGGAGCTATATTTAGGATGAGACACGCTATGGCTTTTGCAATTCATCAATTCTTTAATGAAAGAAGATTTTTCTATTGGCATAGTCCATTGATAACAGCATCAGATGCTGAAGGAGCTGGTGAGATGTTTCAAGTTACTACATTAGATTTAAATAATATCCCAAAGAATGATAAAGGAGGTATTGATTTCTCAACAGATTTCTTTGGACGTCAAACTTCTTTAACAGTTTCTGGTCAGTTAGAAGGCGAATTAGGTGCTATGTCTTTAGGCAAGATATATACATTTGGACCAACATTTAGAGCTGAAAATTCAAATACTCCTCGACATTTAGCTGAATTCTGGATGATAGAGCCGGAGATGGCTTTTTATGAATTGCAAGAAAATATGGATTTAGCTGAAGAGTTTATCCAATATCTTGTAAAATATGCTTTAGATAATTGTCAAGATGATTTAGAGTTTCTTCAAAATATGTATGATAAAGAATTAATTGAGAGATTAAGGTTTGTTGTAGATAATCAATTTGAAAGAGTTACCTATACTCGAGCTATTGAAATACTTGAAAAAGCAGAACAGAAATTTGAATTTCCAATTGGCTGGGGTATTGACTTGCAATCAGAACATGAAAGATACCTTGTTGAGAAACATTTCAAAAAACCAGTAATTCTTACAGATTATCCTAAAGAAATCAAAGCATTTTACATGAAACTTAACGAAGATAATAAGACAGTTAGGGCTATGGATGTTTTATTCCCTAAGATAGGTGAGATTATAGGGGGAAGCCAAAGAGAAGAGAATATGGAGAAATTAGTTTCGAGAATGGAGGAGATAGGTATTCCTGCAAGTGAAATGGATTGGTATTTAGATACAAGAAGGTTTGGAACCGCTCCTCATAGTGGATTTGGATTAGGATTTGAAAGGCTTTTATTATTTGTAACTGGAATGTCAAATATTAGAGATGTTATTCCTTTCCCAAGAACTCCAAATAATGCTGAATTCTAAAAAATAACTATATAGAAATACTTGGTTTAAGAAATGATTTCAAATAAACTTCTTTTAAAACTCCAACAAAAACTCTCTCCACAGCAGATTCAATTAATGAAGCTACTGCAGTTGCCTGCATTGGCTTTAGAGCAAAGAATTAAAGAGGAATTAGAAAATAACCCTACCTTAGAAGAAGATGAGGAAGAAAATTTAGAGATTCCGCAAGAGAATATAGAAGAGGAGAATGATGATGTCTTTGGAGATAGAGATATTTTCCCAAATGATGATGAGATTATTTCGTTTAAGAATAACGATAAACAAGATAATTACTCTGAGATACCTATAGTCTCTCAAGCAAGTTTTTATGATGAATTAATCAATCAGCTCCAACTTCAAAATATAACTGAAAAGGAAACATTAATTGGATTGGAGTTGATTGGTAATTTGGATGAATCCGGTTATCTTAGTCGTTCAATTTCTTCTTTAGTTGATGATTTTCTTTTTAGACAAAATATTGAAGTAAATGAAGAAGAGATTTTATCTACTTTAAAGATAATTCAGAATTTTGATCCCTCAGGAATTGGAGCAAGAGATTTAGCTGAATGTTTGATGATACAGTTGAATCGTAAGAAAGAGAACGAAGATATAATTCTTGCTAAGAAAATCATAAATAAGTATTTCGATTTTTTCCTTAAAAAACAATATAATATAATAGCTCAAAAGCTTAATATTGATGAGAGCAAATTGCAATTTGCTATTGAAGAGATACTGAAATTAAATCCGAAACCTGCTAATTCTAATTTTTCTAACGATAATCAAACTATTTCTGTTCATCCAGATTTTATTATTTGGTATCAAAATAATAAAGTGGAGTTTCAGGTTAATAAAGTTTATCAGAGACAATTGAAAACTAATAATTATTATTCAGAACTATTAGAATCCATTTCTAATAGTAAGGAATCTAAAGATAAGGAAACATACAACTTTTTAAAAGAGAAGATAGAGTCTGCAAATATATTTATAGATTCATTGAATAAAAGACATGATACATTGTATATAATAATGAAGGCAATAATAGATTTCCAAAATAAGTATTTTGTAGATGGAGATATTCAAAAGCTAAAACCAATGAGATTAGTGGATATTAGTGAGATTGTGGATATGGATGTTTCTACTATATCAAGAGTAATTAGTAATAAATACGTTCAAACTCATTTTGGTATATTCCGTCTAAAAGATTTCTTCTCTAATTTCATGATAAATGATGACGGGAAGGCTATTTCAACTGATGCAATAAAAAATACTTTGGTTCAAATTATAGATAATGAAGATAAAGCTAATCCTTTAACAGATGATTCAATTGTTGATCAGTTAAAAGCAAAAGGATATTCAATTGCAAGAAGGACAGTTGCGAAATATAGAGAAAGTTTAGATATTCCTGTTGCAAGATTAAGAAAGGAAATTAATTAGTTTATTTTGTTACTAATGAATAGACAAAATCTTTTATCTAATCTGATTTCTAAAATATTAAATCCTGTTTTTGTATTTAATTATATTTTTGTATTTGCTCTCTTTGTCTCATATTCAATGAGTGGATTTAATAAATCAATTCTCTTCCTTAATTTTAAACTTATTTTAATCTTCTTTGTCATAACTTATATTCTCCCTCTTTTTACAATGTATTCAATTCGTAATACAAACATAATGATTAATAATCTAAAAAATGATTTTAGTAATACATATTATATAGTTAATCTGATTTATTTTAGTATTGCTTGGTTTTATTTTTCATTGCTGAAACTCCCTTTTTGGCTTGAAGTGATTTTTAGCATTCCTGTGGTTTCAATGTTTTTTATTTTTATAGCAAACAGATATATTAAAGTTTCTTACCAAAGTTTAGCCTTAGGCTCATTGACTTTTTATATTTATTACTTAACAATTATTCTACAAGGTTTTATTGGAATTTTGCCTTTTATTATTTCTGTATCTATTTCTGGAATATCTCTAAGTAATGAAATAAAATCTGAAATTTCAAGTTTTAAACTTACAGGGATTTCTTATATAATTGGGATTATTAGTTCAGTATTCGCAATTTTATTCTATATGGTTTTTCAGAGTTGAAAATTATTTGTACTTTTGCCCATTCTAATTTAATAAGTGTAACCAAGAATTATTAATGAGTAGAATTTTAGTTTTGTTTATTATTTTATTGTTGAATTTGAGTTTTAAAGCTCAATCTCAGGATAATAATACTGATACAAGATCAGAAAATAGAAGATTTGCAGATTCATTATATGATGCTTTGAATAAAAAGAAAATTGAAAAAGTATCTATAAAATCCAGTTCAACAAAATATATTTCCAATTTAGACCAAGAAGAGAACCAAGACAAGGCAGAGTTTTTAGAAATTAAAAACACAATTTGCCCAACACTATATAATAATACTTGGTGTACAAACAAGGTTAAAATGCCAGGTTTTCGTTTTGGAGAATTTCCAGATGAATTAGTAATTAAATTAATTGATAGAAAAAATAAAAGAGGTTTTCATTTTCCATGCAATGGTCAAGTTTCTTCTTCTTATGGTTGGAGATGGAATAGACCTCATGGAGGGATTGATTTTGCTTTAAAAATAGGTGAACCAATTTATGCTGTTTTCGACGGTGTTGTTAGAGTTGCTCAGGTAAATGGAGGCTATGGCAAGATGATACTTATAAGACATTATAATAATTTAGAAACTCTTTATGGGCATTTAGATAAAATTAATGTAAAGGTTGGTCAAGAGGTTAAGGCTGGAGATATAATTGGATTAAGCGGTAATACTGGATTTTCAACAGGACCTCACCTTCATTTTGAAACAAGATTCCTTTATCAAACCTTCGACCCTGAATGGATTTTAAATATTGAAAACAAAGGATTAAAGGCTGAGATTGTAAGAATAGAAAAAACTTATTTTGGAATTGAAAGAGCTGAAAAACAAAGAATTCATAATAACCATAACAATTTAACAAGGGTTAATAAGACATTTGAAGACAAACCATATATTCCATTTAAGCAGAGAAGTATTGTAGTAAATACTAATCTTTTAGCTCAGGGAGGTGACCAGCCTTTGGATGAGAATGGTCTATATATCATTAATAATGATGATAAATCCACTTGGAGATATGTTTATGTGAAAAAAGGAGATTCCCTAACAAAAATAGCACAAAAATATAGGGTTACTCCAAAGCAAATTATTGAAATGAATTCATTGAAGAATGAAGAGTTAATTGTGAATTCAAAACTTAGAGTACGTTAATAATACAAAGAATAAAAATGTCAACAGAATTAAAGAACCTATCGTCTTACAATAAAGATGAAGTACCCTCGGGTAAGGATGGTCTATTTGGAATAGTAGTATCAGAATGGAATACTCAAATCACATCCGCTCTATTAGAAGGAGCTGTCAATACTTTATTAGAATATGAAGTAGAAGAAAAAGATATTTACATTCAATATGTTCCAGGTAGTTTTGAGCTTCCTTTTGGTGCAGCAACCCTTTTAGACAAAAAACGTTTCAATGCAGTAATTTGTTTAGGTTGCGTAATTCAAGGAGAGACAAGACATTTTGATTTTATTTGCGATGCTGTTGCTAATGGGATTATGGAAGTTAGTCTTAAAAAAGAAATCCCTGTAATATTTGGAGTCCTAACAACCAATAACCAAGAGCAAGCAATTGACCGTTCAGGGGGAAAACATGGAAATAAAGGAGTTGAAGCAGCAATTACAGCTCTAAAAATGGCTTCATTATAGTCAATAATCAATAAATGAATAAGAATAGAAGGATAGTATTCTATGGAACTCCCGATTTTGCAGTTTCATCTCTAAGTGCTTTAGTTGAAAATGGGTATAATATTGTAGGCGTTGTAACATCTGTGGATAAACCTGCAGGAAGAGGTTATAAGATACAATATTCCAAGGTAAAGGAATATGCACTTGAGAAAGGATTAAATTTATTACAACCTAAGAGTCTTAAAAGTTTAGAATTTATTGAAGAGCTTAAGGCTTTGGATGTGGAACTGCAAATAGTGGTAGCATTTCGAATGATGCCTAAGGAGGTTTATTCACTTCCTAAATATGGGACATTTAACCTTCACGGTTCTTTATTACCTAAGTATCGAGGTGCTGCACCAATCCATTGGGCAGTTATAAATGGAGAAAAAGAAACAGGGCTTACAACCTTTCTTTTAAATGATAAAATCGATGAAGGAGAAATTATATTTCAATACAAGACTTCAATAGCAAAGGAAGAAACCACAGGGGAATTATACCAAAGACTAATGGATAATTCAGGAGAATTGGTATTGCTAACCGTTGAAGCAATATTTAATCAAAACTATACTCCAATTCCACAATCTTCTTTAAACGTAGAACCATGTCTTGCACCTAAGCTAACAAAAGAAAATACACGTATAGATTGGAGTAAAAAAGGAGAAGAAATTGTGAATTTTATTAGAGGATTATGTCCATTTCCTTGTGCAAATACAAGTTTTATTGGCTTAGAAACCCAAAAAAGGTTGGATTTTAAGGTCTTTAAAGGAGTATTTATTGAAAATAAAGAGAAAAAAAATGCAGGAATTTTGGACTTCTGTAATAATGAAGAAATTAGAGTTTCTTGTCAAAATGGATATGTTCAAATAGTTGATTTGCAAATCAGTGGAAAGAGAAGGATGAGTGATAAAGAATTTTTAAGAGGAGCAAAACATAATGAGAGCTTCATAGAAATTGATAAATAAGATTAAAAAGTGCAAATTAATTTGCACAAGTTAAATATTTTTCTATTATATTTGCACCATTAACCGTTAAAACATATTCATTATGACAAAAAAAGAATTTATTCAAGCAATGGCTGCAAAAACAGGATTGAATCAAAAACAATCCTTAGCTTCTTATGATGCTTTTCTTAGCACAATTGAAGACGAATTACACAAAGGAGAAAAAGTTTCTTTCCTTGGATTTGGAACTTTCCATGTAGTAAAAAAAGATGCTCATACAGCTCGTAATCCAAAAACTGGAAAAGAAATTAAGGTTCCAGCTAAAAGGGTTGTAAAATTTAAGGTTGGAGCAGGTCTTAAAGACTTAAAAAAATAATGATTGGATAAAAAATTATTTTTTCTAAACATCCTGCCCTCAAAAAGCAGGATGTTTTTTATTACCTTTGCAGATGTATTAATTTAATATTTAATTTTATGAGAGCTTTTAAGTATTACTTTTATTCTATTATATTAGTATTAATGGGATTTTCTCTTAACTCATGTACTGGAGATAAGGATATAATAGATTCAAATAATAACAATAATAATAGTAATAACAATATCCCTCTCTATCTTTATCCTTATGGGAGTGAAGTTAATAATGTAAGCGTTGATATTACAATTCAAACAGACGGAACAATAGATTTAAATTCATTAGAGGCAGAAATACCACATCTAAAGTATAATAAATCCCTGCTTTTTATGCTTACTCAAGATGATTGCTTAAATTCTGCATTTCATAAAACATGGGCTGCAATAAATGGCAAACCTATTAGCTACTACACTAATTCAAACGGACAGAAACAGAACTCCTATAATATAAGGCAATTATTAGCAGGAGACTTACCTCCAGAGTCATACTATTTAGAAAAAACTCTTGGTGTATATGATGGTTTAGGAAAAGAGGTTCGCTTCCATTTTACTACGACACTATTTCCCGAAGGAGATTTCATGTATTCTAAAGTGGATGTAAAACCAGGTTTTTCTGATAATTATTATAGATTTATGAAACACAATCTTGTATGGGATAACGTAAAAGAAATGTTGAATTATGGTAATAGTATTGCATTTCATAATATTAAAACAGATAAACTGAGCGAAAAAGTCTTGGATTCAGTTTTATATCATTTACCTATTTGTCAAGATAGTATTAAAAGAAATTTATCATTAAGAGGATGTAAAGTAATGGCAAGACCAGATGGCAATGAAACATATGTAGAAGCATCACAATTATTTCCTGATATTAAGATAATCACAAAAGAAAATAATGATTATTATGAGATATATCCGTTTAATGTTATGTCGGATTTGAGTAAATTATCAATATATCGTTTCTTTAAAGATAATCCTAATGATATTAAAGCAATGATTGAATCTGAAATACAAAAGCCTAAAGAACAAAGAAAAGCTATACATGCAGGAGTACATAATACTGGACAAAATTGGGTTGAGTTTCTTGAGTGGTTAAATGATAATTATGGTAAGGATGGAGATAATTCTGTTTGGGTTCCTTCTTTAGAGGAGTATTATGAGTATAATTATTATAGGATTCATTCAAATATTACTAAGACAATTATTGACAATAATACAGTTAAGTTCACTGTTACTTTGCCTTCACAGCAATATTTCTATTATCCTTCAATCACTCTTAACCTTAAGGGAATTAATAATTCAAATATTCAAAGTTTAAATACAAATGATGTTGTTACAGGTTTGAACTATGGAGATTATGAAGAGGGATTAATGATAAATATTGATTGTAGAAGATATCTTCTTGAGCATGCAACTCATTATGTTGAGCAATATGAGAAAAACAAAACCAAATCAAATAAGGACGATGCTCTTTATTTTACTAATATGCTCAAAGATTCTCCTCAAAAGAATGCTTTGTTGTCAAGGATAAATTAGTAACTTATTGCTTTTTTATGGCAAAAAAGAGATAAAAAAACTATGATTTTCCTCTATAATTCAAATATTTTTCGTATCTTTGCAAATATAAGGAAATGAGTTCGTTGTTTCCTTTTGAAATCATTCAAATTTCTAAAACTACATTATGGTAGCTACCATAAGGGGCGTGTGGTAGGTACCATAACACCCGTGTGGTAGGTACCATAATGGTCGCATGGTAGCTACCATAGTGACTTTTAAACGCCGAAACAATTCTTTTAAATCAAGTTTAATTTCTTTTAAATCAAGTTTAATTTCATTTCTATCAAGGATAATTTCTCCTATACTTGATTTAAGGAAATAAAAAAAAGGCTACCAAGTGATATGATAGCCTTTTTTTTATTTGTTTGTGAAATAGGATTATTTTACAAATCCGCTTCTAATTAGTAATGCTTTGTTTGTTGGTTCTTGTCCACGGAATGCTTTGTATAGTTCCATTGGGTGTTTCTTTCCTCCTTGTGAAAGGATGTTCTTGCGGAATGATTCTGCTACTTCTTTGTTGAAGATTCCTTTTTCTTTAAATACTGAATAAGCATCTGCATCTAATACTTCTGCCCATTTATATCCATAATAACCTGAGGCATATCCACCAGAGAATATATGACCAAACTGAGTTGACATAATAGAACCTGGAACAACTGGTAAAAGTTCTGCATGTGCTGTATTTGCTCTTTCGATATCAGCAACATTTCCACTAATTGGGCTTTCAATAGTGTGCCATCCCATATCTACAAGTCCTAAGAATAGTTGTCTTACAGACATATATCCTTGAAGGAAGTTTTCGCTGTCTTTAATCTTTTGAACTAAGTCTGCAGGGATTTTCTCTCCTGTTTTGTAGTGTACTGCAAATTGGTCAAGGAATTCTTTTTCTGTTGCCCAATTCTCAAGTATTTGAGAAGGAAGCTCTACAAAATCTCTATAAACAGAAGTTCCTGAAACGCTTGTATAATTACATTCTGAAAGCAGTCCGTGCAATACGTGTCCAAATTCGTGTAAGAAGGTATTATATTCATCGAAGGTTAGAAGTGATGGTTCTTTAGCAGTAGGTTTTGTGAAATTACAAACCATTTGGATTAAAGGTCTAACATCCTTTCCATTTTCAACATATTGTTCTCTAAACGAAGTCATCCAAGCACCAGAACGTTTGCTTTCTCTTGGGAAGAAGTCCATATAGATTACTCCCATAAACTTATCTGTTTTTTTATCTTTAACCTCATAAACTACAACCTCTGGATGATATTTCTCTATGCTTGTGTTTTCTTTAAATTCTAAATTATAAAGCTTATCAGCCAAAGTAAAAATACCTTGTTTTACGTTTTCTAATTTGAAATAAGGTTTTGTCATCTCAGGAGAGATTGAGTACTTTTCATTCTTTAGTTTTTCGCTCCAATAAGAGAAATCCCATCTTTGTAATTCACTCTCATTAAATCCATTTTGCTTAGCATACTCAGTAATTTGCTTTAAGTCATTCTTAGCAAAAGGCATTGAGGATTTAAGTAAATCGTCAATAAACTTCATAACCTTAGCAGGGTTCTCAGCCATACGGTCAACAAGTACGTATTCAGAATAAGATTTATAACCCATTAACTGAGCCATTCTTAATCTAAGGTTAGCTATCCTTAAAACGTTTTCTTTATTATCGTTTTCGTTATTATTATTTCCTTTTAAGTTTGATGCCATCCAAATTTCTTTTCTCAATTCTCTATTTTCAGCATAGGTAATAAAAGGAATATAGCTTGGATAGTGAAGAGTAAATACCCATCCTTTCATTTTCTTTTGTTTAGCTGTCTCTTTTGCAGCATCGATTGCGTATTGAGGAAGTCCCTTTAGGTCGTTTTTCTTAGTAATATTAAGTAGGTAAGCATTTGTTTCTGCAAGATTATTCCTATTATACTTTAAAGATAAAAGAGAAAGCTCTTCAGAAATCTTTCTATACTCATCTTTATCATTACCTTTAAGTAAAGCACCATTCTTAATAAATCCTTTATAAGTTTTATCCAATAAGGTTCTTTGCTCTAAGGTCATTGGGATATCATCTCTTGAATCATAAACTTCTTTAACCCTTGCAAATAGCTCAGGGTTCATATTCATATCATTAGAATACTTTGTAAGTTCAGGGGTGATTTCTTCAGCAATCTTTTGGAAAGCTTCAGAGGTATGAGCCTCGTTGAGATTAAAGAATACAGATAATATTCTATTTAGCAATGAACCAGACTTTTCAAGAGCGATTATAGTGTTTTCAAAGCTTGGTTTCTCTGGATTAGAAATAATTTGATTTACATCTTTTTTTGCTTCATCTAATGCAAATAAAATTGCAGGTTTATAATCCTCAGTCTTTATTGAATTGAAGGGAGGAGTTTGATAAGGAGTATTCCAAGGCTTTACCAATGGATTATTCGCTTTTATTTGAGCTGCCTCTTGAGGGCTAAGCTGTGCCATAAGCATTGTTGTTACTGCTGTCATAAGCAATGTGAATAATGTTACTTTTCTCATTTTTAATTTATTGTTATCTATTTATTGTTTTTCGATAAATAATTAGCCTGCAAAGATACGACTAAATCTTTATTTCTCAATAGGACTTTGAAATATGAGTATGTTTTTACAGTTCTCAAAAGTTTATTATTTACCATAAGAGGAAATTGTTTTATCTTTGCAGAGTAATTTTAAACTAAATAATTAAGAATAGATATGAAAAAAGCTTATGTATTCCCTGGTCAAGGGGCTCAATTTGTTGGAATGGGAAAGGATTTATATGATAATAACCCAAAGGCTAAGGAAATGTTTGAAAGAGCTAACGAGATATTAGGCTTCCGTATTACTGACCTTATGTTTGCTGGTACTGATGAAGACCTACGTCAAACCAAGGTTACACAACCTGCTATTTTCTTGCATTCAGTTATTTTAGCCGAAACATTAGGAAGTGATTTTACTCCAGATATGGTTGCAGGTCATTCTCTTGGAGAGTTTTCTGCATTGGTTGCTGCAAAGGCTATGAGCTTTGAAGATGGTCTTCGTTTAGTAGCAGCAAGAGCTAATGCAATGCAAAAAGCATGTGAAGCTGCTCCTTCAACTATGGCTGCAATCTTAGGATTAGAAGATAATATTGTAGAAGAAATATGTGCTTCGATAGAAGATGAGGTTGTTGTCCCAGCAAATTATAATTCACCAGGTCAGCTTGTTATTTCAGGCTCTCTTAAGGGAATTGAAAAAGCATGTGCCTTGTTAAAAGAAGCAGGAGCAAAAAGAGCACTTACACTTAGTGTAGGAGGTGCATTCCACTCTCCACTTATGTTACCGGCTCAAGAAGAACTTGCAAAAGCAATTGAAAATACTAAATTCAATTCTCCTATTTGTCCAATCTATCAGAATGTAAACGCAGAGGCAATGACAGATGCTAATCTTATTAAGGAAAACCTTATTAAGCAATTAACTGCAGCTGTTCGTTGGACTCAAATCTCAAAAGCAATGGTTGAGGATGGAGCAACAATATTTATTGAAGTTGGTCCTGGTACTGTACTTCAAGGTTTAATCAAAAAAGTTTTACCAACAGGAGAATTTAGCTCTGCAAAGATTTAATCAGAATCATATAATGGATTTTCAGACTCTAATTCTCAAACGTCAAAGCGATAGAAAATACGACTCAATCCCTGTTGAGAAGGGGAAGATAATGCAATGCATTGAAGCTGCAAGGCTTTCTCCCTCAGCATGCAATAGTCAGCCATGGACCTTCGTTGTTGTGGAGGATGAAGAGCTTAGACTAAAGGTAGAAAAGGCAGCATCAGGTATTGGAATGAATAGTTTTGCTGTACAAGCACCAGTAATTATTGCTATAGTTTTAGAGAAACCTAATTTCACCTCTAAGATAGGTTCTGTTGTAAAGGACAAAGAATATCCATTAATAGATATTGGAATAGCTGCTAATCAGTTCTGTCTTCAAGCCGCTGAATTAGGTTTAGGGACATGTATGATTGGTTGGTTTGATGAGAAAAAAGTTAAGAAATTGCTTAATGTCCCTCGTTCAAAGCGTATTCCACTTCTTATAACTCTTGGATATTCACTCTCCAAACAAAGAGAAAAGACAAGAAAACCATTAGATAAAATGTATAAACAAAATAAATATTAATATAAACATGATAACAAACAATTTTGCAAAAAGGCATAATGGACCTCAAGCACAAGATATTCAAAAGATGCTTGATGTTATTGGGGTTAGCTCTATTGATGAACTAATTGATAAAACAATTCCTTCTTCAATTCGATTCAAATCTCCTTTAAACCTTGAACAAGGAATGAATGAGTTTGAATTTATTTCACATATGAAAGACTTAGCCTCAAAGAATAAGGTGTATAAATCTTATATCGGTATGGGCTATTACAATACAATTACTCCAGGAGTATTACAAAGAAATATCCTTGAAAACCCAGGTTGGTACACAGCCTATACTCCTTATCAAGCAGAGATTTCGCAAGGAAGACTTGAAGCTTTATTTAATTTCCAAACCACTGTATGTTCTTTAACAGCAATGCCTATTGCAAATGCATCAATGCTTGATGAATCAACAGCAGCCGCAGAAGCTATGTTAATGTTCTTTGGCTCTCGCTCAAGAGAACAACAAAAGAATAATGTGATTAAGTTCTTTGTAGATTCATCACTATTTCCACAAAACCTTGAAGTGATTAGAACAAGAGCAATACCAAAAGGAATTGAACTTGTAATAGGTAATCCTAAGGACATTGTATTGGATAATACTTTCTTTGGTGCAATTTTACAATATCCTAATGTTTTTGGAGAAGTAAACGATTATAGAGAATTTACCTCTAAAGCAAAAGAAAACAATGTTTTTGTTGCAGTTATTGCTGATATTCTTGCACTTTCTTTATTAACTCCTCCAGGAGAATGGGGAGCTGATGCTGTTTGTGGAAATACTCAACGTTTCGGTGTGCCAATGGGTTATGGCGGACCTCATGCAGGTTATTTTGCTTGTACTGAGAATTTCAAAAGAAATATGCCAGGAAGAATTGTTGGAGAAACCATAGATGCACAAGGTAATAAAGCATTTCGTTTAGCACTTCAAACAAGAGAACAACATATCAAGAGAGAGAAAGCTACATCTAATATTTGTACTGCATCGGCACTTGTTGCTATTGTTGCAGCACAGTATGCAGCATACCACGGAAAAGAAGGAATAAAGGAAATTGCAGAGGATATTCATTGCCTTGCAGCTTTACTTTCTAAGGAAGCATCAGCTTATGGATTTAACCAGTTAAATAAGAGTTTCTTCGATACTCTTTATTTCCAAACTCTTGTTTCTTCAGAAATAGTTTGCAAGAAAGCTATTGAAAAACAAATGAATTTCAATATCCTTGATGAAAACCACCTTACAATAAGCATAGACGAAACAACCTCAATTGAAGATATTAATTCAATTCTTGAAGTATTTGCTTCTGCCTCTGGTAAGGAATTTAAGGCAGTATCTTGTAATGGAGAGTGTTCAAAAGGAATTATACCTGAGACATTAAAACGTAAGAGTGGATTCTTGGAAGAAGAGATATTTAATAAGTATCATAGTGAAACAGATATGATGCGTTATTTAAAGAAACTTGAAATCAAAGACCTTTCTCTAAATAGAGCAATGATTCCACTTGGAAGTTGTACTATGAAACTAAATGCAGCAGCAGAAGTTATTCCTTTCACTTGGGTAGAGTTTGGAAGTATTCATCCTTTTGCTCCTAAAGACCAAACTATTGGTTATTTAGAAATGATTGATAATATGGATAGGATTCTTTCTGAAATTACAGGATTTGCAAAAATTAGTTTCCAACCAAACTCTGGAGCAGCTGGAGAGTATGCAGGTTTAATGACAATTAGGAATTATCAAATTGCTAACGGACAAGAAAATCGTAAGGTTTGTTTAATTCCTTCTTCTGCTCACGGAACCAACCCAGCATCAGCTGCAATGGCTGGTATGGAGATTTTAGTAGTTAAATCAACCTCTGAGGGTGAGATAGATATTGATGATTTAAGAGAAAAGGCTGTTGCAAATAAAGATAATCTTTCTTGTTTAATGGTTACATATCCTTCAACTCACGGAGTTTTTGAAGAAGGAATTTTAGAGATAATCAAGATTATTCACGATAATGGAGGTTTGGTTTATATGGATGGAGCAAATATGAATGCTCAAGTAGGCTTAACTTCTCCTGGATTTATGGGAGCAGATGTTTGCCACTTAAACCTTCATAAAACCTTTGCTATTCCTCATGGTGGTGGTGGTCCTGGAGTTGGTCCAATAGGCGTTACAGAAAAACTTGTAGATTTCTTACCTAATCATATTTGTTTTGAAACTGGTGGTAAACAAGGTTCGCAAGTTGCTGGAGCTCCTTATGGTTCTGCAATGGCTTTAATTATGACTTATGGTTATCTTAAACTTTTGGGATTAGATGGCTTAACTGATGCAACTCGTTATGCAATATTGAATGCAAACTATATGAAGGCTCGTTTAAGTACCGCATATAAGATTCTTTACACTGGTAAGAACGGAATGGTTGCTCACGAAATGATATTAGATTGCAATCCTTTCAGCCTATCAAGTGGAGTTCAATGTGGGGATATTGCAAAACGTTTAATGGATTATGGTTTCCATGCTCCAACAGTTGCATTCCCTGTTCACGGAACACTTATGGTTGAACCAACAGAGTCTGAACCATTATCTGAAATGGATCGTCTATGTGACGCTTTAATCAAGATTCGTCAAGAAGTACGCGATATAGAAGAGGGTAGGGCAGATAAGGCAAATAATATTATCAAGAATGCACCTCATACAATGCAGGTTGTATGTGCTGATACATGGGATAAACCATATAGCAGACAAGAGGCAGCCTTCCCATTAGAACATGATGATAAGTATTGGCCTACCTCAGGAAGAGTTGATGATGCTTTTGGAGACAGAAACTTAGTTTGTTGCTGGATACAAGAATAATTAACTAACAAATATAATACAAATACGCCGCAAATAAAACAATTTGCGGCGTATTATTGGGGTGTTAGCTCAGTTGGTTAGAGCGTTAGACTGGCAGTCTAAAGGTCAAGGGTTCGACTCCCTTACACTCCACTCAAAATACTACCAAAAATATCTCCATACTTTCCCTTAATAGCATTACTGTTATATTAAAATGTAATTTGATTCTATTTCCGTGGAATTTGATTCTAATAAAATGTAATTTGATTCTAATTTCGTAGAATTTGATTCTATAAAACCCATCAATAAACTTCTTTTCTGATAAGGCAAAACCATAAGTTAAACCCTCTAAATATCAATAATATATCCACCCCCAAAAAGGACTTAGTCCTTTATCCCCAAGGACTAAGTCCTCTACCCTAAAGGACTTAGTCCTTCGACCCTAAGGACTAAGTCCTTTTTAGAAGAAGAAAATATCATTGATTTAAGTAATAAAAATTAGTACCCATACGGTAAAACTAAGGGTAAAACCATTAAAAATGTCCATTAAGTCTATAAATAAAATACGCCGCTTCGGTATTTTGAAGTGGCGTATTTTTTTATTGTAATAGGGTTTGTTTTGGGATTAGCCTTTGTTATTTGAGCCTAATACGTTTACAATTTTATGTTTGTATAATTCCTTAAGGCTGTCTCTTGCTGGTCCAAGGTATTTTCTTGGGTCAAATTCTTCTGGTTTGTTTGCTAATACTTCTCTTACGGCTGCTGTCATTGCTATTCTTCCGTCTGAGTCAATATTTATCTTACAAACAGCTGAAGTTGCTGCTTTTCTTAATTGCTCCTCTGGTATTCCTACTGCATCTTTTAAGTTTCCTCCATATTTGTTTACAACTGCAACAAGGTCTTGAGGTACTGATGAAGAACCGTGAAGAACGATAGGGAAGCCAGGTATTCTTCTTTCAATTTCTTCTAATATGTCGAAACGAAGTGGTGGTGGGATTAAGACTCCTTTTTCGTCTCTTGTACATTGTTCTGGTTTGAATTTGTTAGCTCCATGAGAAGTCCCGATAGATATTGCAAGCGAGTCAACATTTGTTCTCTTTACAAATTCTTCTACTTCTTCTGGTCTTGTGTAAGTATGATGTTCTGCAGAAACTTCATCCTCAACTCCTGCTAAGACTCCAAGTTCTCCTTCAACGCTAACATCGAACTTATGGGCATATTCAACTACTTGAGCAGTAAGTTTGATATTCTCTTCAAATGAAAGATGTGAACCATCTATCATAACAGAGGAAAATCCAAAATCTATACAAGATTTACAGAGTTCAAAACTGTCCCCATGGTCAAGATGCAAAACAATTGGAACGTTAAATCCCAATTCTTTGGCATACTCTACAGCTCCTTGAGCCATATATCTTAATAGTGTTTGGTTTGCATATTTTCTTGCTCCCGAACTTACTTGTAGGATTACTGGACTTTTTGTTTCAACGCAAGCTTGAACGATTGCTTGCATTTGTTCTAAATTATTGAAGTTAAATGCAGGTATTGCATATTTCCCTTCAACTGCCTTCTTGAATAACTCGTTGGAGTTAACCAGGCCTAACTCTTTATAGCTTACCATAGTAATAAGTTTTTAAGATTAATAATTCTATTAATTTGGCATAATACCCTTAATTGATTTCGCTTATAATATTAGATATCTTGTTATATAGTGATTTTGAAGTCTTAACTAATGGGAGTCTTAAATTATTTTGACAAAGTCCCAAGATTTCTAAAGCTGCCTTTATTCCACTTGGATTTCCTTCTTCAAAGATAGCATTAGAAAAGTCTAAAAGTTCATAATGAATTTCTTTAGCCTTTTTGAAATCTGATTTTAATCCATAATTTACCATTTGACTAAACTTTTCAGGATAGGCATTGGCTGCAACAGAAATAACTCCTGTCATCCCAATACTCATTAGTGGTAATAATAATGCATCTTCTCCAGAAAGTACTTGGAAGTTCTTAGGTTTATGTTTTATAATTTCCATTGCTTGATCAAAATTGCCAGATGCTTCTTTTATTGCAACAATATTCTTGCATTCCTCTGCTAATTGCAAAACAGTATCTGCATTCATATTGCAAGAGGTTCTTCCTGGCACATTATATAATATAATTGGTTTTGAACTTGCATCTGAAATAGCTTTGAAATGTTGGTATAATCCTTTTTGTTGAGGCTTATTGTAATAAGGGGTTACTGAAAGAATCCCATCTATTCCTGAAAAATCAAATTTATTTAATTTATCTACCAGCTCTAATGTATTATTACCTCCTACGCCAATAACAATAGGCACTCTATTATTATTTGCCTCGATAATATAATTCATTACCGCAATCTTTTCCTGTTGATTCAAGGTAACACTTTCAGATGTTGTGCCAAGACATACTAAATAATCAACACCATTTTGAATAACATGTTCTATGATTTGACCTAAGGCAGTAAAATCAATATTACCTTGTTTATGAAAAGGAGTAATAAGTGCAACTCCTGTGCCTTGAAAGATTTTTCCCATAATAAAATTAGTTTTTGATATTTGATAGATAATATTTTAATTGGTATATATAATCTTTAACGTCCTCTGAAGTTATCTTAATAAGCATATCGAAATACTTTTTCTTAATATCAGAATCCATAGATATTTTTAATTTTGATTTAGAAAGTGCAGCAATATAAAGAGGTAGGAATTTATTATTAATTGAAAAGTCGATAAGAATATCGAAATCTTTTTTAATAAAATTCTCTACATAACTTGAGTTAATAGTTTGAAGATTAATATATTTTTTTTCTTGAATTAGTGCATTATTTATGGTTTTATTGCTCCATGATGGTATAAGTTTAGTTGAGTAAATACCAATGCTTGAGACTAATATTTTATTGGCTTGAAGTTCTGAAATAAAAGAATGTACTTGCTGATAAACTTTAAAGTCATCAACATAATATATTATCCCGATGGACTTAGAATTCCTTAGCCCAATAAATTCCTTTAATCTGGAAATTTGCTTAAATCTATGATTTAATATAAAGAATTCAATATATGATATGATTTTATCTATCATTTGTTCATCGAAATTTTTTAGTTTGAGAGTGTAAAGTTACAACAAAAAACAATTCCTAACAAATAAAACAATTAAATAAACGTTTTTTGCTCGAACTTATGTATCTTTGCTTATAGATTATGAAAAGGATTTTCCAGAATTTAAGGTTTAAATGGTTGCTATTTATATTGGCTTTTTTATCTATTGGCTATTTTTTATTGCAAATTAATTTACTAATTAATCAATTAAGGATAGACGAAAAAAAGAATATAGAAATCTGGGCATCAGCAATAAGTAGGAAAGCAAACTTGGTAGAACAAACTGATAAGTTTTTCCTTCAGGTTAAAGAAGAAGAAAGAAAAAGAGTAGAGCAGTTTATTGAAGCACATACACTAATTCTTTCCCAACCCTTAGATAAAGAATTAGTGTTTTATTATAAATTTATCTCTGAGAATAAGACAATACCTCTAATAATTACTGATGAGTTCAATAATATTCAATTAAGCCAGAATGTAGATTTGCCAAATGATTATAAAGTCTTGGTTGGGGATTTATATAAAAACTTTACACGCAATCCTCCTTTAGTATATGAGGTTTATGGAATGACTTTTAAGCTCTATTATACAGAATCAAAGGTGTATACCGATTTACATAATATGCTTATTGATCTTACTACATCGTTGATAACTGAGATAACTGAAAACTCTGTTAAAGTCCCCGTAATAATTTCTGACTCTTCAAAAACAAAGCTTTATGCTGCTGGAAATATATTGAAATCGGATATTGAAGGTAAGAATTTAAAAAAGGTTTTGGAAAGAATGGCAAGTTCTAATACACCTATTTCTATTACTTTACCAAATAATACTCATGCATTAATTTTTTACGAGAAATCTTATATTCTAAAAGCCCTTCAATACTATCCAATATTCTTTATTCTTATTTTATTAGTAATTATATATATTGCCTATCATTTCTTTAGTACTATTAAATCCTCTGAACAAAATTATGTTTGGGCAGGGATGAGTAAGGAAACAGCACATCAATTAGGAACACCAATATCCTCCTTAATTGCATGGGTAGAATACCTTCGATTAAATCCTGATAATGAGCCAATGTGTGTTGAAATCACAAAGGATATTAATCGTTTAGAGATGATTACTCAAAGGTTTTCAAAGATAGGCTCTATTCCAGAACTTGAGAAGCAGGATTTAATTCCTATAATTAATTCATCAATAGAGTATCTCAAGATTAGGAGTTCAAAAAAAGTAAAATTTGAGATAGAGATTCCTCAAGATAAGGCAATAATTATTCCTCTAAATAAACATCTTTTAGAATGGGCTATTGAGAATATAACAAAGAATGCAATTGATGCAATGGAGGGAGTGGGTGTTTTTAAAGTAAAGGTTAGCGAATCAAATAAACGAATACATATTGATATATCTGATACTGGTAAAGGAATACCAAAGAACTGTCATAAAAAGATTTTCAAAGCAGGATATTCAACCAAACAAAGAGGATGGGGGCTTGGTCTAAGTCTTACAAAGAGAATAATAGAAGATTATCATAAAGGCAAGATATTTGTAAAACAATCCACACTATCAAAAGGTACTACTTTTAGGATATGCTTAAGAAAATTAGATTAATGAGGCTATGGCAGGACTTTATATTCATATCCCATTTTGTAAACAAAAATGTATTTACTGCGATTTTTATTCAATAAATTCAAAGAAAACAAAGGATAGATTTATTGAAGCCTTAATTTTGGATTTAAAAACAAATAAGGATTTTATACCTAATAATATTAAGACTATTTATTTTGGAGGAGGAACACCGTCAATACTTAGCAAAGATGAGATAACTAAGATTTTTGATGTAATTAAGGAGAATTTTAATTTGGATGAATTAATAGAGGTAACCTTTGAGGCTAATCCTGAACAATTAACTAAAGAATATTTAGATTTTCTTATTACTACTCCAATCAATCGTCTTAGTGTAGGAATCCAAAGCTTTGATGATAATGATTTAAAAACTCTCTCTCGTATTCATAATTCCTATCAAGCAATTAATGCTGTGAAATTAGCTAAGGAATCAGGTTTTTCTAATATTAGTATAGATCTAATGTATAATCTCCCTAACATGAATATTGAAAAGTGGAAGAATAATCTAAAAGTAGCAGTGGAATTAGATATTCAACATATTTCGGCTTATAGTCTAAGTGTAGAAAAGGGAACAATATTAGATAAATTTATCGATAAAGGAAAGCTATCTATCCCAAGTGAGGAGGAACAATTATTGGAATTTAATCTATGTATAGACTTTTTAAAGGAATATGGATTTAATCAATATGAGATATCTAATTATGCAAAATCTGGTTATAAGTCAGTACATAATTCTAATTATTGGAACGAAATACCTTATTTAGGTGTTGGTCCATCAGCTCATTCATTTAATAATAAAAATAGGAAATGGAATGTTTCTAATATGGATTTATATTGCAATAGTCTGGCATTAGTGAATAAGGAGTATTACGAGATAGAGTATTTAAGCGATAAGGATAAATATAATGAGTTTATTATGTTGAATATCCGTCAAACAAAGGGAATTGATATATGCATAATAAAAGAGAAATTTATTGATGAAGTCTATAATGAATTTCGAAAGAGTGCCAAGAGGATGATAGAGGCTGGATTATTGGAAATTCAAGATAGTTTCTATATACCAACCCGAAAGGGCTTGGAATTAAATAATGAACTAATTATAAACCTTATTCAATAATTATTTATTGAGTTTATCTCTTCCAAAAGCTTGGAAAAAAAAGAACATATACAGTAAGCATTTCCAAACGTCCTAAATACATAAGCAAGGTTGTAAACCACTTAACTGGAGTTGAGTATTCATAGAAGTTTCCAAAGCCACCATCACTCCCAAAAGCTATTCCCATATTGCTTAAACAGGAAATACTTCCACCAATTGCAGAGCTAAGGTCGAAACCAAATAATAAAAGCCCTATTAAACCAATAAAGAAAGTCAGGATATAGAGTAAGAAGATTATCCTAACATTATTAATTATATTATCATCAACTACTTTTTTGTTTAGTCTAACAGGTATAAAAGCATTTGAATGAAGATTCTGACGAATTTTCTTTTTTGCATTCTTGAAAAGAAGAATAACTCTTACTAATTTAAAACCTCCTGTTGTGGAGCCGCTCATTGCTCCAGTAAACATTAAAAAAAGAAAGATGAAAAAGGTAGCTTGATGCCATTGGGTATAATCGGCAGTAACATATCCTGTGGAAGTAGTAACACTAACTATTTGAAATAATGTATGACGAAATGATGCTTCAATCCCAAGCTCATTATTATAAACAAATAAGAAAGTAATTATACTTGCAACTAACATTATTACTAAATATGTTTTAAACTCTTCATTGTCTCTAACTACTTTAAAATTCTTTTTTATTGCATAATAAAATAATGTTAGATTTATTCCAGAGGGAATCATAGCAAAAATCAATACATATTGAATTAAAGGAGAAAAAGCAGCAGCTGAATCGTTTTTAGTAGAAAACCCTCCAGAGCCTAATACTGTAAAAGAATGACAAACTGCATCGAAAAAATCCATATTTACTAACCAAAGTAAAAGAGCTATAAATGCAGTGAGTGCAAAGTAAATACTAAAAATAATTTTTCCAGTTTTCCCAATCTTAGGGCTTAATCGACTCTTTGCAGGTCCTGGAACTTCTGCAGCATATAAGGACATTCCTCCGCTCCCAATAAAGGGAATTACAGAAAGTACTATAACTACTATCCCAATTCCCCCAGTCCAATTAGTAAGCGAACGATAGAATAATAGACCTTTAGGTATTAATTCAACATTTCTCTTACATGTAGCCCCAGTAGTAGTAAATCCAGAAATTGTTTCAAAAAAAGCATCACTAAAACTAAAATGCCCACTTAGCCAATAGGGTAGTAGTCCAAATATTGAAACAATTATCCACACAGTAGAAACAATAAAGAAACCCATTCTCTTATCAATTTCGATAGGGTATTTATTCGAAGATAGTCTTAGCCCAATCCCAATTATAAGTGTTATTATTCCGGAGTAAATTAAGGGTAAAATATCATTGCTTTTATAAATCAATGCAATACCAGAGCTTAAAAACATAAGCAAAGAAAGCATAATTAATAACATGCCCCAAACTTTAATAACAGTGAAAAAGCGTGTGTTTTGCATTAATTCATTTAATAATTACTGCAAATATACAGCAAAAAGGATAACTGACCTTATTTCCTCCAAAAACTTCTAAAAAGCAATGCATATACAGTTATCAATTCCAATCTCCCAACATACATTAAGAAGGATAATATCCATTTTGACTCAATTGAAAAGCTACTATAATTACCAAAACCACCGCTAATCCCTAATCCAGGCCCAACATTAGAAAGAGCTGAAATAGCTGAGCCTAATGCCTCTAAAATTGTAGTGCCAAAGAGAACAAGTAAGAAAACAGAAACAACATAAGTTATAATAAAAAGCAGGAATACAGTAAGTACATTTAAAATAACTTTATCTTCAATTATCTTTGAATCAATTCTAACAGGATTGAATGCATTTTTATGTAATCCTTCATAAGTTATTTTTCTTGCATTTTTAAACAACACAATAACTCTAATTACTTTTAAGCCTCCAGAGGTAGATCCACTCATAGCCCCAATAAACATTAAAATGTAAATTAAAAAAATTGCTGATATGTTCCATTGATTATAATCATATGAAACAAATCCTGTTGTTGTCATAATGCTTACAACCTGAAACAATGAATGACGGAAGCTTGCTTCAAGACCTAAATCGTTATTATAAATAATTAAGGTGATTATACCTGAAAAGGCAATAATAATCCAAAAATATGCTTTTAACTCATCATTTTTAAATACCTTTTTAAATTCATTTCTACTCAGTAAAATAAATAGAGTAAAATTTGTTCCAGCAAAAAACATAAATATTATAGATATATATTGGATAAGCGAAGAGTAATTGCCAAAAGAAGTATTTAAGTTCCCAAAGCCTGCTGAGGCTAATGCACAAAATGAATGACAAATGGAGTCAAATAAATTCATTCCAGCAAAATAGAATGATAGTATAGCCAATAAGGTAAGTATAAGATATACTCTCAATAATAAGCTTGCGGTTTGCTTTAATTTTGGTGTGATTTTTGATTTGCTTGGACCAGCTACCTCTGCTGAGAACAAAGACATTCCGCTTCCACCAAAGAAAGGTATAAATGCAATCATAATTACAACCATTCCAATCCCACCAAGCCAAGCAATTATACTTCTAAAAAATAATATACCCTTAGGCAAAATTTCTACAGAGGGGAATATCGAAGCTCCAGTAGTTGTAAACCCAGATATTGTTTCAAAAAATGCATCTGTATAAGTAGGAGTATATCCACCTAACCAAAAGGGTAGGGCACCAAAAGCAGAAAGTATTAGCCAAACAGTTGCAACAATAAAAAAACCAAGCTTTCGGTCAACTGAAATATCAATCTTTTTTATTGGTACCCAAAGGAAAAGACCAAGCGATAGGGTTATTAATCCCGAATTTAATAATGGTTTAAATGCCTTTGCTTCATATAGCATATCAACGCCCAATGAAAGAAATATCATTAGGCTCTCTAAAATCAAAAGCATACCCCAAATACGAACAACGGAATAAAACCTGCGTTCAAACATTAATATAGAATTAAATAATCTGCGAAATTACAAAATAAATCAAGTTCCATTTATATGTTATGAGAATTTATTTATTTCTCTTTTGATTCCATTTTAATATAATGCCATTATACTTGCAATATAATGCCATTAAATGGAGGAAATAATGGCATTAAATGAAGGAAATAATGGTATTATATGAGATTAGAATCAAATAAGAAAAGTTTGTATTAAGATTCTAATAGTTTCTTTCTTGATTCTGGGAGTTTGAAGTCAAGATTTAATAGTAATATGAGTGAATAGTTTTTTGTAATTTTGCAATGAAAAATAAAGTATAATGAGGTATTTCTTACGTTTGGAGTATAATGGTAGTAATTTCTTTGGTTGGCAAATTCAGCCTAATCATATTTCTGTACAGGAAAGTATTGAAACTGGGCTAAAATTGATTTTGAAAGAGGAAATTGAGGTAGTGGGATGTGGAAGAACAGATACCGGAGTTCATGCTAAGGATTATTTTGCTCATTTCGACTATAAAGAGTTAAGCGATGAGGAGATTAATCAGCTAAAATTCAGACTTAATAGATATTTTTCTTTTGATATTAATATTAAATCAATACTTAGGGTAAGGGATAATGCTCATAGCCGTTTCGATGCAATAGATAGAACTTATAAATACTATATCGCTAAAGATAAACAGCCTTTTAATAACGATTTTTTGTATTATTTCCCAAGAGAATTGGATATGGAGAAAATGAATTTGGCAGCGAGTAAATTATTTAATTACGAGGATTTCACTTCCTTCTCAAAATTGCATACTCAGGTGAATAATAATAATTGTAAGATATTATATGCTAAATGGGAAATTGAGAATGGTTTATTGGTATTTACTATTTCTGCAAATAGGTTTTTGAGAAATATGGTTAGAGCAATTACAGGGACATTATTAGAGGTAGGTTTGGGAAAGATATCAGTAGAGGATTTTGAAAGAATAATAGAGGCTAAGGACAGAAACAAGGCTGGGAGATCCGTTTCGGCAAAAGGATTATTCCTATATAGTATTAGCTATCCTAACGAGATATTTCTTTAATATTTTGGGTTAATAAATCATATTATCTTTGCCCAAGTTAAAAAAAATACCTATGTTTGCAAACGATTAATTTAAACAAATAAACACATAAAAAACTATGAACGATATAAATTGGTCAGGCCTACCTTTTGGCTATTTCAAAACAGATTACAATGTTCGTTGCTATTATCGTAATGGTAAATGGGGCGAATTGGAAGTATCATCTTCTGAAGAAGTGTCAATGCATATGGCAGCAACTTGCCTTCACTATGGTCAAGAAGCTTTTGAAGGCTTAAAGGCATTTAGAGGTAGTGATAATAAAATCAGAATTTTCCGTCCTGAGGAGAATGCAAAGAGAATGCAACGCTCTTCTGAAGGGATTATGATGGCAAAAGTACCTACAGAACTCTTTATTGAGGCTTGTGCAAAGGTAGTAAAACTAAATGAAAGATTTGTACCACCAGCAGATAGTGGAGCTTCTTTATATATTAGACCATTACTAATTGGTACTGGTCCACAAGTAGGGGTTAAACCAGCTGATGAGTATTTGTTTATGATATTTGTTGGTCCTGTTGGTCCTTATTTCAAAGAAGGATTCAACCCAGTAAAATTCCAAATAGTAAAAGATGCAGATAGAGCTGCACCATTTGGAACAGGAAAGATTAAGGTTGGAGGTAACTATGCATCATCACTTCTTTCAGGAGCAAGAGCTCACAATGAAGGTTATGCAAATTGTATTTATCTTGACCCAAAAACACATAGCAATATCGATGAGGTAGGAGCTGCAAACTTCTTTGGAATTAAAAATAATACATACGTTACTCCAGAGTCAAGCTCAATCCTTCCTTCAATTACTAATATGTCTTTACGTACACTTGCAAGCGATATTGGCTTAAAGGTAGAGCAAAGACCTGTACCTGTAACGGAGTTACCAGAGTTTGAAGAAGTAGCTGCTTGCGGAACTGCAGCTGTAATTTCTCCTATTGGTCAAATAGTAGATAGAGAAACTGGTAAGGTTTATGATTTTGGAACTGAAGCTGGACCAATATCTAAGAAATTATACGAATTATTAAAAGGAATTCAATTAGGTACCGAACCTGATACTCATAATTGGAACTATATAGTAGAATAATAGTACTAAACATAATGTTTTTGAAAGAGCTTGAGGTGAAAATCTCAGGCTTTTTATTTTTTTGACTATCTTTGCAATAGATATTAAATAACAGAATGGATAAAATCTTAGTAATTCAAACAGCCTCGATAGGAGATGTTGTACTCGCAACCTCACTCGTAGAATCAATTCACAAGACTTTCCCTAAGGCGAGGATAGATATATTAGTTAAGAAACCATTGGAGGGATTATTTAATTCACATCCATATATAGGTAGGATAATCGTATGGGATAAATCTCAACATAAGTATAAGAATCTCCTTTCAACAATTTTCCTTATTCGTTCTTTCAACTATGATTATGTATTTAATCTTCAAAGGTTTTTTTCATCAGGATTAATTACAAGTTTTTCAAAAGCAAAGCATAGGATAGGATTTAAAAAGAATCCAATGTCTATATTTTTCACAAAGAGGGTTGAACATAGGATAAGAGAGAAGGAGTTTGTTCATGAAATAGATAGAAACTATTCTTTGATTAAGGATTATATTAAGGATAAGGGCTTAGAAAAACCAAGGCTATATCCAACAATTGATAATGAGGCAAAGATATCTGAATATAAAAGAGGGATATATTATACTGTTTCACCTTCTTCACTTTGGCAAACCAAGACATATCATAAGGAGGGTTGGATAGAATTATTAAATAAGGTAGAGAAAGATAGGGCAATTTATCTCCTTGGTTCTAAATCCGATATTTCCCTATGTGAAGAGATAAAATCAAAGGTTTATAATCCTAATATACTTAACCTTGCAGGGAAACTAAGTTTCTTGGATACCTGTTCTTTGATGAAATATGCTAAGATGAATTTCTCTAACGACTCAGCACCCTTGCATTTTGCCTCTTCGGTCAATGCACCAATTACTGCAATATTCTGCTCTACAATAGAAGGCTTTGGTTTTACTCCACTTAGCGATGATTCTTTGGTAGTAAAATCTTCAATGGAATTAGATTGCAAGCCTTGTGGTATTCATGGTCAAAGTTCTTGCCCTAAAGGACATTTTCTTTGTGCAAAATCCATAGATATTGAAGTTTTAGTATCAAGATTATAAATAATAGAATTATGACATTAGATATTATTCTTTATATAATTGGAGCCCTATTAATGATAATAGGTTTCTTGGGTTGTATCCTACCTGTTATGCCTGGTATTCCACTTAGTTATATTGGACTATTAGCCCTGCATTTCACTTCCCAAGTTAGCTTTTCCACAACCTTTCTAATAGTATGGCTGATTATAGTAATAATTGTGCAGATACTTGATTATTATATTCCTATATGGGGGACAAAAAGGTTTGGAGGGGGTAAAGGAGGGATATGGGGCTCGACCATAGGTTTAATTATAGGAATTTTTCTTTCTCCTTTTGGTTTGATAATTATGCCTTTTATTGGTGCATTAATAGGAGAGTTAATTATGAGAAAGAATTTCTCTTCGGCATTGAAATCTGCCTTTGGAAGCTTTGTAGGATTTTTCGTAGGAACTCTATTAAAGTTTATAATAGCCCTAATTCTTGCATATTATTTCTTTAAAGAATTATTTATAGTCTTGTTTTAGACTATCTAATATTTACAATACTTCCATCTTCTTTTATTAAAACAATTCTTGAAGATGTGTTTTTATTGCTTGTATCGTATTTTCTGTCTGCAATATAATCTACTCCTTGTTTTATTCTAATATCTATTGATTCAAAATTCTTAGGACTTGGATTGCCGGATATATTTGCAGAAGTAGATACAAGGGGTTTATTTAGTTTTGAGATTAATTCATTACAATATGGATGGTTTGCTATACGAATACCAATAGATTTATTATTGGAAAGAAATTCTATTGGAAGATTTTTTGCCTTAGGGTAAATAATAGTAAGAGGATTTTCTGTTGTTTGGATTAATTCTAATGCTGGGTCAGGAATATACTCTACATATTGGCTAAGCATTTCTATATCCTTTACAAGTAGTAGTAGATTCTTGGTCTCATCTCTACCCTTTAATTCAATTATTCTTTTAATAGCAAGGGGCTGGGTAGCCTCGCAACCCAAACCCCAAATAGTGTCGGTAGGATAGAGGATAATTCCTCCTTTTTCTAATATTTCTACTTCCTTCACCTAATATATTCTTTTATTTCATCAAGAAATTAATATCGTCATTCAATGAATATTCAATAGGTGTTTGATTCCCTTTAAATACCTTCATCTTATTATCTCTACCTATAAGGCTTAGATGATTATTCTCTAATAAAAGAGCAGTAGCTTCACGAATACCTGCAATATACATATTAGGATTTAGAACTTGAAACTCACTTAAACGGTCATCTCTTGTTTCTCCACCATGTTTTGGGTCGAAATAATCAGTATAGTGTGGATTGATTTGGAAAGGAACAATATTCATACAATCGAAACTCTTAGGCTCGATTATTGGCATATCGTTAGTAGTCTTAAGAGTTGGTCCTGCAATATTGCTTCCAGCACTCCATCCCATATATGGCATTCCTTGCATTGCCCTTTGAGCAATCTTGTCCATAATATTATTATTATAAAGCTCAGCTACTAAATGGAAGGTGTTTCCTCCTCCAACTGCAATACATTTTGCTTCGCTAACTGCCTTTTCTGCATTATCAAATCTATGAATACTCTTAAGTTCTAATCCAAGGGTTGCAAAAACTCCTTTAACTCTTTCCTCATATTTATCATAACCCATCGATACTCCAGCGTAAGGGATAAACAAAACTTCCTTAACTCCCTGTCTTTCGCAAAAAGCTTTAATAATATCTCTTGGCCATCCTAAATACTCCTCACCTGGGTTTGTGGAATTACTAATTAACAAAAGGTTTCTCTTCATGATAGTTGTTTTTTTTATGTTTATAATTATTGAAATCTATTTCTAAGGTTTCAAAGGGCAAAGATAATTATTTTTTTTGGATATTCTTATATCAAAAATTCGTAACTTCGCAACTCTAATAACAAAATTGATAATAAGATAATGCAGTTTTTAAATCCTCTTTTCCTCTTTGGTCTATTGGCTATATCCATACCTATTATTATTCATCTCTTTAATTTTAGAAGGTATAAGAAACTTGAGTTTTCGAGTATAAAATACTTAAAACAAGTATTATTAGAAACTAAAAAGCAGAAGAAGGTAAGGAATTTACTTCTATTATTATCTCGTATACTCAGCATTCTGTTTTTAGTATTATTATTCTCTTACCCATATATTCAAAAACAAGATTCAAATCTATTATCTAAAGCAAAGAATTCAGTTGTTGTTTTTATTGATAATAGTTTTTCTATGCAAAATAATTCTTCCCAGGGTTCTGCTCTTGACCAAGCAAAACAAAGGGCTAAAGAGATAATTGATGCTTATGGGAATGAGGATTCTTTTATGTTATTAACAACAGAGCTTCTTGGTAAACATCAATCCTTTGTTGATAAGAAACGCTTTGTAGAATTAGTAAATGAGGTTGAAATATCTTCTGTTTCTTCTTCAAACTCTTCTTCTCTTCAAAAGGCATTTTCTCTTCTAAATACTAAACAAACAAATCGTTTACTATATTTTATCTCCGATTTCCAATCTCCTGGATTTGATGTGGAGAATTTCCCAATGGATAGCACAGTTCTAACTAATTTTGTCCCAATAGAGGTAAATAATTTAGATAATCTATATATAGATTCAATATCTTTTGCTTCTCCTATATTTTCTTTATCCAATAATGTAACCATTAATATAAAAGTAAAGAACTCCTCGGAGAATGATGCAGAAAAAGTAGGTTTAAAGCTATATCTTAACGATAAACAAATCTCTATTGCAAGTGTGGATATTCCTTCAAACCAAAGCGAGGTCATTGAGATGAGCTTCCCTTTAGAGAGTAGGGGAATAATTCATGGGAGGATTAGCATCTTAGATAATCCAATTAGTTTCGATGATGATTTCTTCTTTACCATACATACAAAAGAAAGCATAAATATCCTATCTGTAAATTCTCAATCACCTAATCCATTTATCCAAAAGCTATTTTCTAATACTCCAGAGCTTAATCTTGTAAATATAAATGATAAGAGTATTGATTTTTCAGAGTTTAATAAATACTCTCTTATTATCCTTAATTCCCTAAGAACTCTTCCTTCTGGTTTGGTTTCGGAGCTAAAGAATTTTAGGCAAAATAATGGAGATATGATAATTATACCAGATAATCAATTAGATTTAAACTCTTTTTCTAATGCTATGAGAGAAATGTCCTTGCCTTATTATTCTAAGCTAAACGAAAGAGAAAATAGGGTTATAATAATTGATGATAATAATAGTCTCTTCAAGGATGTATTTACCTCTAAGGAAAAGGATATGGAAAAGCCTGTTTCTAAGAGATATTTTAGTCTAAGCCAAGCTAAAACCCTTTCCAATCAAGTATTATTTGAATTTGAAAATAAGGAGAGTTTCCTAAGCCTTAGTCAAGATAAGGATTCAAAGGTTTATATTTTTACTTCTAATCTAAGCTCAGATAATACTAATTTCGTTTCTCAAGCTCTATTTGTACCAACTCTTTGGAATATGGCTCTCTTTAGTCAGAAAATACCTCAAACCTTTTATTTCCTCTCAGGAGATAATAATATAGATATCACAAGCTCAGTAAACTCTACTAATTTGGAAGTTTTGCATATTAAGTCCTTGGATAATAAGGTTAGTGTAATTCCACAAATTACCAAGGCTAATAATAGGATAATGATTAATCCAATCAATACTCCCCTTAAATCTGGGAATTATAATATTTATAATAAGGAGGAATTAATAACTGGAGTATCTTTTAATTACGATAGGAGGGAGTCGGAGATGAGGTTTTTAAGTAATACGCAGTTAAAGGATAAACTTAAACCTATGAAAACTAATTTCAAGGTATTGGATACTAAAAATCAATTGATTTCAAGCTTTATCGAAAAGACTAAAAATAATAATATCCTATTCCCGATAATATTTATCCTCCTATTAGCCTCAATAGGCTTTGAAACCTATATACTCCTTAGAAAAAAGAAATAATTTAATTCTCCCTCAACCCCAAAAATCTACAAACGCTTTCCTCTCTTCTAACTGGGTTTGGTTTTAATTTCAAAGTGTTGAATTCATTATTAAGAATATTGAAACTTAGGATTTTATTATTTAAAATATCTCCAGTATTTGTTATTATCTTTATAGCTTCATTGGTTTGTATTGATGCTGCAATTGAGGGTAATACACCCATTACTCCTTTATTTGTGTTTTCTTTGTTTTTAAGGGTATTATAATCTGGGAATAGGTCTCTGTAATTGCATGAGTTTTCATTTAGATTAAAAACCGATACACTGCCATTATAATTTCCAATTGATGCATAAATATATGGTTTTCCTAATCCAACACAAACATCATTAATTAAATATCTTGTCTTGAAATTATCCGTTCCATCAATTATTACATCATAGTTTTTAATTATAGATATTGCATTTTCTTCATTTAAGAAACAAGGGTAGGTCTTTATCTCAACATTTGAATTTAATCTACTTAGGGTTTCCTTTGCTTTTTCTGTCTTAGATAATCCCAATTCATCTTCTCGATATAGCACCTGACGTTGGAGATTAGAAACAGAAACAGTATCAATATCCACAAGTCCAAGCTTACCAACACCAGAAGCAACAATATAAGTAGAGCTAACAGAACCCAATCCCCCTACACCAATAATCAAAACCGAAGCATTTTTTAATTTCTCCTGAGCCTCAATACCAAAATCAGGCAAAATAATCTGCCTATTATATCTTTCTATTTCTTCTTGTGTAAGCATTCTTTTTTTATTCTATTATATATAAGGGCAGAGGCGAACCCTGCCCGTACTGTTGGAATGGTATTAATTTACAATTTAAAAATTACAATTTACAATTAATTTAAAATTCTATCCCAATCCTTATAAATTACTTCATATCCTTGTTTTTTTACCATTTCTTCCATTTCTTTTTCGCTACGGTTATCATTGATATGAAATTGTTCTAATTCTATATTTGGTTTTGAATATCCTCCTGGTTCTGTTTTGCTTCCTGCACTCATTGAGGTTATTCCAAGTGATACAAAATTGCTTCTAAATTCTTTGCTTTCACGTGTTGTCATTGATATGTCTATATCGTTATCAAATAAACGGTAAGCCCAAATAGTTTGTGCATATTCTTTATCGCTCATTATAAAGTTTGGTTTATATCCTCCTTCTGCTGGGCGTATTCTCGGGAATGCTACTGCATATTTAGTTCTCCAATAGTTCTTGGTCATATATCTTAGATGCATTGCCATAAATACCATTTCTACCCTCCAATCTTCGAGTCCTATCAATGCCCCAAAACCTACTCTGTGTATTCCTGCTCTTGCTAATCTTTCGGGTGTTTCTAATCTGTATTGATAATTGCTTTTCATCCCTTTTGGATGATAGTGCTTATACATTTTCTCGTGATATGTTTCTTGGTATACATATACCGAATTTATACCTGCCTGTATTAGTCTTGCATATTCATCCTCTTTCATTGGGAATACTTCAAGATTAATTGTGGAGAAATATGGTCTACAAAGCTTAACAGCATTTTCTATATAATCAACCCCAACATTAGAAGGATGTTCGCCAGTAAGCAATAATACGTTATCCATATTCATTGCTTTAATAGCCTTAATCTCTTCTATCAACTCATCATCAGTAAGAGTTTTTCTTTCAATAGGGTTATTATGATTAAACCCGCAATAAATACAGTGATTAGAACATTCGTTAGAAAGATATAAAGGGACATAGAATTGAATAATCTTTCCAAAACGTCTTTGAGTAATATCTCTGCTCATTCTTGCCATAGGTTCTAAATAATCCTTAGCAGCGGGAGATACCAAAGCTTTAAAGTCTTCAATTGAAGGATTTTTAGCATTTAAAGCTTTTTCAACATCAAGCTTTGTTTTTGAATAAATACTATCTCTAATCTCTTCCCAATCTAAATCTTTTATTGTATCATAAAAACTTTCCATTTTACTCAATTTTACCTTTATCAGAAACCTCTCTTGAAATCCTCATAGCACAGAAATTAGGACCACACATTGTGCAGAAAGGAGTTCCATGAACCTTTTCAGCTCCATAGTATTCTCTTGCACGGTCAGGGTCGATAGAAAGATTAAACTGGTCTTTCCAACGGAACTCAAATCTCGCCTTGCTCATAGCATTGTCCCTAACCATAGCAGATGGATGTCCCTTAGCAATATCAGCAGCATGAGCCGCAATTTTATATGCCATAATACCATTCCTTACATCTTCTTTATTAGGTAAACCAAGATGTTCTTTAGGTGTAACATAACAAAGCATAGCAGTACCATACCAGCCAATTTGAGCAGCCCCTATTGCAGAAGTTATATGATCATAACCAGGAGCAATATCAGTTGTAAGAGGTCCTAAGGTATAGAAAGGAGCTCCATGACAAGCAGTAACTTGTTTTTCCATATTCTCTTTAATCTTATGCATAGGAACATGACCAGGACCTTCAATAATAACTTGAACATTATGACTCCAAGCAATCTTGGTTAATTCGCCTAATGCTTCTAATTCTCCAAACTGAGCCTCATCATTAGCATCATAAATACTACCAGGACGAAGACCATCACCTAAGCTAACTGCAACATCATATTGAGCCAAAATCTTGCAAATATCTTCAAAGTGAGTATAAAGGAAATTCTCTTGATTGTTAGCTTTCATCCATTTAGCCATAATAGAGCCACCTCTTGAAACAATACCAGTTAAACGCTTAGCAACCATAGGTAAATGTTCCCTCAAAAGACCAGCATGAATAGTGAAATAATCCACACCTTGTTCACATTGTTCAATCAAAGTATCTTTATATATTTCCCAAGTAAGAGTTTCAGCCATTCCATTAACCTTCTCTAATGCTTGATAAATAGGAACAGTACCCATTGGAACAGGACAATTTCTTATAATCCATTCTCTTGTTTCGTGAATATTTGAGCCAGTAGATAAATCCATTAAAGTGTCTCCTCCCCAACGACATGACCAAACTGCTTTCTCAACCTCTTTATCAATATCAGAACTTAAAGCAGAATTACCAATATTAGTATTTATCTTAACCAAAAACTTACTACCAATAATCATTGGTTCAGCTTCTGGATGGTTAGGGTTTGCAGGAATAACTGCTCTACCAGATGCAACCTCTTCTCTTACAAATTCTGGAGTAATATAGGTTTCTAATCCGCTTTCTTCGATTAATTGGTTTTCACGAATAGCAACATATTCCATTTCTGGTGTAATTATACCTTTCTTAGCTAATGCCATTTGAGTAATTTCTTCTCCTTTTTTAGCAACATAAGGTAGATGGTCTATGCCAAAACGAAGTCCTTTTAAACTCTCATCCTCAAGTCTTAGATTGCTATATTTTGAAGTGTATTCAGTTAGTTTTTCTATGTCTTTTCTATTCTTTAACCACTCCTCTCTAAAACGAGGAAGACCTTTTTTAATATCTATCTTAATATTAGGGTCAGTATAGAATCCACTTGTGTCGTAAAGTAGAACATCTCCATTCTTTATTGCTTTCCCTTCAATAATTGTATCTGTTAAACTTACTTTTCTCATCCCAACCTTGATTGGATGGATTTTACCTTCTGCATAAACTTTTTCAGATGCATCGAATGCATTGCATATATCATGATTATTATTCATATTCTTTTAATGTTGTTTAATTTATAAATCTAAAAATGAGGTTAGTGGGGATGAAGCCTCTGCACTATTTGATATTTTTCCAAGTCCTGCCTCGTAAGCCATTCTACCAGCCTGTACGCTTAGTGCAAAAGCTCTTGCCATTTCAATAGGGTTATTTGCAATTGCAATAGCAGTGTTTACCAAAACTGCATCAGCTCCCATTTCCATTGCCTCTGCTGCATGAGATGGAGCTCCAATACCAGCATCAATAATTACAGGAACATTTGATTGTTCTATAATTATCTCTAATAGTTCTTTTGTTTTTAATCCTTTGTTTGTCCCAATTGGAGCACCTAATGGCATAACTGTTGCAGCTCCAGCTTCTTCTAATAGCTTACAAAGCACAGGGTCAGCTTGGATATAAGGAAGAACTATAAACCCAAGTTTTGCTAATTCTTCAGTAGCTTTAAGAGTTTCGATAGGGTCGGGTAGAAGATATTTTGGATCTGGGTGAATTTCTAATTTCAACCAATTAGTCCCAAGAGCTTCTCTTGCAATCTTTGCTGCAAACACAGCTTCTTTTGCATTTCTTACTCCAGAGGTATTAGGTAGAAGAACTATATCTTTAGGAATGAATTTAAGCATATCATCCTCATGGCTATGCTCAATATCTACTCTTTTCATTGCAGTAGTAACCATTTGAGTACAGGACGATTTAATTGCTTCGCCCATAATTTGGTTTGAAGGAAATTTTCCAGTACCCAAAAAGAGTCTTGAATCAAATTCCCTGCCTGCTATTTTTAGTTTTTGCATATATTGTGTTTTTTAAATTACTTAATAATTTTATTTATCTCATTTATTGTTGTTTCCGAATTTTTGCTTTCCAAGATTAATGAGCTAATAGCTATCCCAAATATTCCAATTTGTTTTAGCTCCTCTAAATCCTCTATTCTAATTCCCCCAATTGCGTATATAGGAATATCTATACCTTGGGTTTTGCATTTCTCAATAATCTCTCTGTAACCTTCAAATCCTAAAACAGGACTTAGCTTTTTCTTTGTATTAGTATAACGAAGCGGACCTAAGCCTATGTAATCAGCACCATCTTTATAGTGTTTAACTATATCTTCAAAATTATTTGCTGTGCCTCCAATTATCTTATCCTTTCCCAAAATCTTTCTCGCTTCCTTGATTGGCATATCTTCCTTCCCAAGATGCACTCCATTAGCTCCAATTTCATTAACCAATTCCACATGGTCGTCTAATATAAAAAGAGAATTATACTTATCACATTCCTCTTTAATTCTTTTTCCAGTAGAGATTAATTCCTCTCTATTAGAGTCTTTCATCCTAAGTTGGATAAATCTCAACCCTCCTTTAAGAGCTAAAACTGCTGATTGGAAATAATCTATATTAGAATTTGAATGAGTGATAAATTGAACTTTTTCTAATTTCATTGTTAGTGGTTATTTATTTTTCCATAGTTTACCGAGCATTGCTGCTCCTCCAAACCCAATTTCTTTTAATTCTTCAAACTTCTCAATGGTAACGCCTCCCAATGCAATTATTTTATCATTTATAAGATTAGATTTCTTTAAATCTTGGATTTCAAATTGGCTTTTATGCCCTTTTTTACTAATACTATTATAAATAGGACTTAGGAAAAGATAATCGCAAAACTTTATTTTATTTTTTATTTCATCAAGACTATGACAAGAACAAGAAATCCTTTTTTTGATAAAATCTCTATTCATAACCCTATTTCTTGAATTTAAATGAATCCCTCCAATTCCAAATTCAAAAGCAAGATTATGATAATCATGAAGGCTTAGTTTTTCTCTTATTTCTATTGGAAATTTCTTAATATACTCTATCATTTCTTCTTCCGAAAATTGAGGTTTCCTAATATGGAAATAATCAATTTGACCATTTAAGAATTCAATTATTCTGGAATGTTCATTTGCAACTAAACTTTCTGGCGTAATGCCTATTAACCTCCACATGTTGCTTGAATTATTAATACATTATCTCCCTCGTTAAGCTTTGTTTCTTTCCATTCATCCTTAGAAATAACATCTTCGTTAAGTGCTATTGCAAAAGAAGAGCTGTCGTTATACCCAAGAATTGAAACTAATTTCTCTAATGATATATTATCTGGTAATATCTTATCCTTATTATTTAATTTGATTTTCATTTTTAAATATGTGTTATTTTTTATCGCAAATTACTAATTTCTTAGGATCATGGAAATGGTTTACTCCCCCTTCTCCCTTACCTATATATATGCCTGCTGAATTTTCTATTGCTTTTGTAATATAATTCTTTGCATTTGCAATACTATCCACCAAATCATATCCAAGGCACAGGTAAGCAGCTATTGCAGAGCTTAGGGTGCAACCTGTTCCATGAGTATTATTGGTATTAATCATTTCGCTTTCAAATCTTAGTATCTTATTATTTTCCTTAGAGTAGAAAAAATCAATAGACTTATTGCTACTATCTTTTAAATGTCCACCCTTAATTAATACAGAATAAAGCCCATGAGAATTAACAAACTCCTTACACGCAAGTTCAATATCTTCTATTGTATTGAGTTTCTTTCCTAATAAATAAGATGCTTCGTCAAGGTTAGGTGTAAGAACCCTTGCAATAGGGTAGAGGTATTTCTTAATTGAAAAAATACTTTTTTCTTGAATTAAATTGCTTCCCGAAGTTGCAATCATCACAGGGTCAACAACCATAGGGATATTATCCCTATATGTTTCAAAGATGATTTTCATGTTTTCATCATTGAAAAGCATTCCTGTTTTTATAGCCCCAATATCAAAATCCTCTAATACAGATGTTATTTGATCACGTAATATTTCAGGAGAAATTGGTTGAATACTTTTAACCCTTTGTGTATTTTGAGCTGTAATTGCAGTAATTGCTGAAGTTGCAAAAACGCCTAAGGAGCTAAAGGTTTTAATATCTGCTTGGATACCTGCACATCCTCCAGAATCAGAGCCTGCAATGGTTAGTGCAAATTTATAAGTTTTCACATCAGTCTTCATTTCAATGATTTTTAAATCAGTAAAAAAGTTCAGGGTAAACTTTCGAATTAAGACTTTCTCTTTCCATATTCAGCATTACCTGAATTGTCAAAGGGTGTAATCTCAGCTAACTTAAAAAAAGTAAGCACCCCAAATAAAAAAATTAATATAAACTGCAATAATAATTATACCTATGCGTTTATTCAATGCAAAGATAGAAATTTTATTCTATTAAAAGGATAAAAATGAAACTTTTTTGCTTTTTTATAGTTTAATCTATATGCCAGAAAATAAATATTTAAATTAAATACAAAGAAAAATGAAAAAATTAGTCTTAGCTCTTAGTGTAATTGCACTAATCGTATCTTCTTGTGGTAAGAAAGAACTTGAAGAAAAAATTATCACTCAACAAAAGCTTCAAGATTCAATCCAAGCTGTTTTACAAGCAAAGGATAGTGAAATAGAATCCTTATTCCAAGAATTAAATGCCATTGAAGAAAGTCTTTCAGAGGTTACTTCAAAATATGGTACAGTTAGCAAATTGAAAGATAATACAAAAGAAGTATCTAAAGATACTCGTCAACGTATTACTACACAAATTCAAGACATCAATGAAATCCTTTCAGCTAACAAACAAAAATTAGCTAATTTGAATTCTAAGATTAAGAAAGATGATGGAAAGAACAAGGAATTAAATTCATTTATCGAAAAACTACAAACTCGTATCACAGAACAAGAAGCACAAATACAAGCTCTTACTGCAGAATTGCAAGAAAAGAAAATTGTTATTGAAAACTTAAACAAGAATATTGATAATCTTTCAAAACAAAACCAAGTAAAAGACCAACAAATCCTACAAATAGAAGCAGAAAAGAATAGTGCTTACTACATTATTGGTACAAAGAAAGAATTATTAGCAGATGGAATAATTAATTCAACAGGTGGATTCTTAGGAATAGGAAAGAAAACAAAAGTTGATAGCGATTCAGACCTATCTAAATACACTAAGATAGATATTAGAAAAGTAAATGAAATTCCATTAACTGAGGCTAAAATAAAGATATTAACTACTCACCCAAGTACTTCTTATGAATTTAAAGGCGATGTTAAAAAACCATCATCAATTGAAATCAAAAATGCACAACAATTCTGGGGGAAAAGTAGATTCTTAGTAATATTACTTGACTAAAAGATAAACCAAAATCAAAACAATATTTAGGTCGTCTCAATTGAGATGGCCTTTTTTTATGCCCCAAACCTACTTAAAATACTCCCAGCTATTTCAGAAATATGGCTACCTTGACTCTTTCTACATCACACCAATAAAAGAAGCGACAACCTCGAAACCCGCACTCACTACTAACTCCTAACCCAGAAAAAGGAAAGAAGAGAGACGATAGAATATGAGTATGAGGAGATAATGAAAATGAAAGAGGAAGGACTAACGCATAAGGAAATTGGGTTAGAGTTGGGAATTTCTGATGTTACTGTTGGAAGAAAATTATCTAAGTACAAAAAACTAAAATCATTAGAAGAAAGTAATCCATAAAAAGTTTTTAATAAATAAAGGGGCAGACTTATGCACTAAGCATTCTTGACTTAGTGCAAGTCTGTACCTATTAAACTACTTACATACTTTCACTTTACTAAGAGGGGTGTAAGTGTGTAAGTTGCTTAATTATTAAATGGTTAGCACATGAAGTATGTAAGTTGGTTTATTATCAATCAATTAAATTAATTTAATCAGAATCAGGATTTTTATACGCTTTGCGTCATTGCGAGGGCGAAGGTGAAGCAATCCAGTATTGGAAGTAGGATTGGTTTTCTGGATTGCTTCGGGCTTCGCCCTCGCAATGACGTGAAACAACAACACTTACGCTCAATGACGATAGGCGTTAAAAAATTGGTATGCAATGACGAGGGTGCGTAGCAATTAATAATTTACAAATTAAAAATTGCAATTAATTGATTAATATCCATTAGGGTTTGTTCGCCACTAATCATATTCTTTACCATTATCTTGTTTTCTTCTATCTCTCTTTCTCCTATCAAAGCTACAAATGGTATGTTCTTGTCGTTTGCATATTTCATTTGTTTTTGTAGTTTTGCTTTGTCAGGATATGTTTCGCTTGAGATATTATTTTTTCTAAGAACTCTTGCGTAGTCGATACATTTCTGGCTTTCTCTTTCTCCGAAATTGATAAATAATAGTTTTGTTGTATTGTTTATCTCTTTTGGGAATAGGTCTAAGGCTTCAAGGCAATCGTAGATTCTGTCAGCTCCGAATGATATTCCTACTCCAGACATATTGTCTAATCCAAATACTCCTGTTAGGTTGTCATATCTTCCACCACCTGTTATACTGCCTATGGAAAAATCGTTTGCTTTTACTTCGAATATACAGCCTGTATAATAGTTCAGTCCTCTTGCAAGGGTTATATCGAATTCAATATTTGAACTTAGATTTAGTTTATCAATAGAATTAAACACTGTTTCTAATTCCTCGATTCCTTTTAGACCTGTTTCGTTTTCAGATAATATGGTTTTTAGTTGTGATATCTTGTCCTTATTATTACCAGATAGCTTTAGTATTGGGTCAATCTTATTAATATCCTCTTGGTCTAATCCTCTTTCTAATAGCTCATAAATTACCTTCTCGTAGCCAATCTTCTCTATTTTGTCAATAGCGACTGTAATCTCTGTTAGCATCTCTGGCTTGCCTATTATCTCAGATATCGAGGATAGTATCTTTCTGTTATTTAGTTTTATTGTGATATTAAGATTGAGTTTTGCAAATACCTCATCTATTATCTCGCATAGTTCAATTTCATTCAATAAGCTATTGCTACCTATTATATCTACATCGCATTGATAAAACTCTCTATATCTTCCTTTTTGAGGTCTGTCAGCTCTCCATACTGGTTGGATTTGGTATCTCTTGAAAGGGAAATTTATTTCGTTACGATTATTTACAACAAAGCGTGCAAAGGGTACTGTTAAATCATATCTAAGTCCTTTTTCAGCTATTTTGTTGGTTAGTGGTTTGTAGTTTATATCATTTGGGTTTGATAAATCAACTCCCTTTAGAAAATCTCCAGAATTTAATATCTTATAAATTAGTCTATCGCCCTCTTCGCCATATTTACCCATAAGAGTTGAAAGGTTTTCGATTGATGGAGTTTCGATAGGGCAGAAACCATGTAGCTCAAAAATAGATTTAATCGAATTGAAGATATAATTTCTTTTTATCATCTGATTAGGGAGGAAATCCCTTGTCCCTTTTACAACACTATAATTCATGATATATTTTTAGTAGATAACGATTGCAAAGATACAAAACAATTTATTTATACTAAAATGTCAAATTCCATTACTTACCTTATTTAAAATTTCATTGTTATAGTGGAGAAAAAGATGTAAATTATAATATTCTTTCGGTAATTATTGTATTGTATAATATAAATTATTATCTTTGTAACTTGTAACTTAAGGAAAAAGTATATATGAAACGAATTATTTTAGCAATTAGTCTTATTGTATTTTTGTTTGGAAGCCAAGCTATTGCTCAAACGGAGCACAAGCTTAATTCTCTGAATAACAATAAAACAATTAATGTGCCATGTGGAAGTAGTACTAAATATTATATTAGTGATGATGCAGGTATGGGTACTGCTGTAATAAATAATCATGGTGTAGGATACGATTATTATTATACTATTTGTTCAGAAAGACCTACTTCTGCAACAGCAAAACCTGAGCAAATCTCAATTAAGTTTGAAGAGTTTAATATGGCATTAAATTCTTATATGCAAATTTATTATGGGCGTTCAATTACTGATCCTGATAAACAGCTAAACCTTGGAATTAACTACGATTTTCATGGCAATACTATTAAAGGATATACTTTTACTTCTCCATTTTATGATACTACAGGATGTTTAACTATTAGGGTTAACACAGTAAATTCCTTATCCAATTCGGGCGTTGAAGCAGTTCCAGGCTTTAAAGGATTAATTGAATGTACAAAACGATGTAGATATCCAGTAGCTTCATTAGATACTTTTTTCTATAAATATGATAAAGATGGGAATTTTATTACAAGACCTGTTGGACAAGGAGTAGATACAATTTGGAATCCTCAAATGACTGCATTCCAATTACAAGAATATAAAGCTGTTGATATATGCCCTGGTGATTCAGTGATATTTGTTGCAAAGCCACTTTTCCCAGACAATGAAATAGTAGGAGGAGTTCCTGTACAAAAACCTACAACATGTATTTATACTTGGAGATTTGGAGATGATTCTCCACCATATTCTGTTGACTATGATCCCCAAGCTGGACATAAGTATGAAATGGTAAATGGTTATGAGCTCCAATTAGTAATTACAGATACTAATAATGGGGGATGTTCAAGTAAAAATTCTTTGGATACAAGGGTTAGAATTTCAAGAGATCCGATTAAAACAGTAGCACCTCTTCCTGATATGTGTTCTGGTAAAACTTTTATGTTAAAGGTGGGCTATGGAGCAGGTTCTTCGGTAATTGTTGACTCAATCAAAAATGAAAATGAGTTTAGAAAACAAGTTGACTCAATAGTATTTATCCCTGACGGACCTTATTGTAATTTAGGTGAAGGTTCTGCTTGTTATGATTCAAAGGTATTTTTCGACCAATTCCGTTCAGGAATGACAATACAATCTGTAAATGATATTGCTGCTGTTTGTGTGGAAATGGAACATTCTTTTCTTGGTGATTTTGAAATGTTAATTGAATGTCCAAATGGCAATACTACAGTACTTAAATCACCAACTACAGAAGACCCTAATCAGCGAAATTTCTTAGGAGTGCCTTATGGAGGTATTGATCACTCTGATCCAATGTATGATTCTTATACTCCTTGTGCTTACCCTCCAAATATTCCTGGTAAAGGTTTTTTCTATTGTTTTTCAAATCTTAGAACTAAAAACCAAAGAGGACTTTTGAATCAGTGTCCTACCATTTCTGTATTAGAGCCTATGGTAATGGCAAATACTCCTTGTACCACTTGTGATTCTACTAATAGAGCAGATAGTTCAGGTTATTATCGACCAGGTGCAGGGTCAACTATAGGTAATTTCTCAAGTTTAATTGGTTGCCCTATGAATGGTGATTGGACCTTATCTGTTTGCGATTATTCTGGTATTGATAATGGATTTATTTTTTCTTGGTATATGGAATTAGCAATCAATGATAGTGTTATGTGGAATTATCAAGTGCCTATTGATACAGTTATTTGGACTGGACCATTTATGAAACCATATTCTAATGTTGAATCTATTTTAGCTCCTCCAATTGAAGAATGTGGTAAATATCATTATGATATAAGAATTATTGATGGATTTGCCTGTGTTTGGGATACTGTGACTACTATGGATGTTGTTTGTAGCCCTGTTGTTAATCTCGGACCTGATACAGCAATTTGTGAACAAATGAGTGTGGAATTAGATGCAGGAAATCCACTGCCTTTTGGAACAACAACCTATAGGTGGGAACCAGGTGGGGAGGATACTCAGAAAATTATAGCACAAACTCTTCCTAATTCTAATTCAATAATTAAATATACTGCAAGTGTTGCTAACTTTAATGGCAAAACCTATTGCTATGGAGAGGATAGTATTAATTTAATTGTTCATCCAGCCGCTATGGCTTCTTTCTCAATGGATAAATTCCCACTTGAGGGATGTGAACCTTTCGAATTTCAATTGATAAGTACCTCAACTAATGCAGAAAAGTATGAATGGACAATAGGAAACTATAGAAAATTTGACCAAAACCCTGTCTTCACCCTGCCTTATGGTACCTATGATTTGAAATTAAAAGTTTACTCAGAGCATGGTTGTGTAGATTCAATTCCTCAGGAAGATATTATTCATGTATATAAAAGCCCTGTTGCGGATTTTGGTTGGTTGCCAAATAATCCTTCAGTTACTTATCCAACAGCTAATTTTGTAAATCTTACTACTCCTAAGGATCCGTCTAATCAGTATCATTGGAGTATTCAGGCTTATGATGGTTCACCAGAACTCAGGGAAAATGTGTTTGGATTTGAGCCTTCTTATACTTGGAAGCCACTTCCTGGGACTCCTGTCTATGGAGATTATTATGTAACCTTAGATGCTTATAGTGTTAATAATGCTCCAAGTGGTTTTGTTTACGAATGCCATGATACAATCTCAAAAAGAATTACTATTATTAATGATTTATTACTTTTCCCAACAGTTGTAACGCCTAATGGTGACGGAGTAAATGATATCTTCTACATTAAAAACTTAATTGAAGGTCAAGCATTCCCAGATAATGAACTTGCAATTTATAATCGTTTGGGAAGAAGAGTATTCTTTAAACAAGATATTAGAAATAAGGAAGACTTCTGGGATCCAGCTTTGACAAACTCTCCAACAGGTACATATTTCTATAGATTTATTGGACGAGGACCTATTAGAGATGTAGAATTAAAAGGTGCTGTTGAGCTTTTAAAATAAATATTATAGATAGCAAACTTAAAAAGGCGTAATCAGATTCTTCCGATTACGCCTTTTCTTATTTTATATACTGAGATTATAATGCTTGTTTTATTCTTAATAGCTTTGAAAGTAAATCCTCAACCTTTGAAAGCTCTAACATATTTGCCCCATCACTCTTTGCCATTGAAGGATTAGGATGGGTCTCCATAAATATTCCATCAGCTCCAACTGCAATAGATGCTTTAGCAATTGTTTCTATCATTTGTGGCAATCCCCCGCTAACTCCTGAGCTTTGATTTGGTTGTTGCAAAGAATGAGTAATATCCATAATTACTGGGACATTATTTTCCTGCATAATTGGTATCGCTCTAAAGTCCACAATCAAATCCTGATAGCCAAACATTGTCCCTCTATCAGTTAGCATTATCTTTTCATTCCCGCTTTCTCTAACCTTCTCAACAACATGTTTCATACTTTGTGCAGAAAGAAACTGTCCCTTTTTGATATTCACCATCTTATTGGTCTTTGCAGCTGCTACAAGCAAATCGGTTTGACGACAAAGAAAAGCAGGTATTTGAAGAATATCTACGTATTCAGCTGCCATATCAGCTTCAACAGCACTATGAATATCTGTGACTACTGGTAGATTATACTTCTTAGATATTTCTTTAAGTATCTCTAAGCCTTCAATATCTCCAATGCCTGTAAAGGAATCTAACCTTGAACGATTAGCTTTGCGATAAGATGCCTTGAAAATATAGTTTATATTAAGCCTGCTTGTTATTTCTTTGAGTTTCTCTGCTATTTCAAAAGGAGTTTCTCTGTCTTCAATCACACAAGGACCTCCAATTAAGAAGAAACTATCGCCTATTTCTTTAAGTTTATTGTAAAATTCCATAATATCAACAATGATTGTTAGTAATTATTCTCTTTTTTAGTATGTTTGTATCTGCAAAATTAATAATTTTGAACTCAAATTGGTAATAATGACAAAGAAAAATACTAAGTCCTTAGTTTATAAGATAAAGTTATCCCAATCTGACCAAGCATTATTGGAAAGATACTGTGCATTAAATGATATTGCTCATAAATCTGCTATTAAAAAGATTTTAAAGGAATATCTTTCAGAAAATGTTAAGCAAATAGAGCCTCCTATGGAAAACCAATTAGGTCTATTCGATTCTTTTCAGATGAATATTTTCGATTAGAAAGTTATCGGAATTGAAATACCGAAACGTTCTTTTATCTGAAGTGCAGTACTAAAGTCCTTATTCATTACCATTTGTACATGTAAGAAAGTAGAGAGATACTTATTAACCTTCATAGTAATCATTGTCTCAAAATTAATATCAGTATCTAATAGGGTAGTCTTACGATAATCGTAGAAAAATTCAAGTTTGGAAACCATGTGTACATTCTTGAATATATCTCTATCATAGAATATCTTTATATATGAACCAAGTGAGAAATCCCAATGTTGTCCAACATTTTTAAATCCAAAATTGCCAGGAATAGCTAATGTATCCTTCATAACATAGGTTGTCTTTCCTGTAAGAAAGGAGAAAAGTGTTGAGAAATATGGCTTTGGCTTATATTCAAAACCTATTGAAGAAGTAAGGATAGCAGGACTTAGAGTAGAGGATACTAATTTCCCATCCTTAAAACCATCATCGAACTGACTTCTAAGATTAAGTAATCCAGAATAATTCCAATTCTTTATAGCACGATAACCAAATACTGAGTTTAAATCAATCTTATCATCACTCTTATTAAACACATTAGAACTATGCATTATCCCTTTTCCAGAGATATCTTGACGCAAAAGCCCATAACCTAATTCCGCTGAGTTATTCCAAGAAACCTTGTTTTTTTGGTAATTATACGCACCACGATAAAACACAGAAAATGCAAAAGAACTAACCCCTCCCTGTTCCCAATTCTCATACATATTTTGTTCTGAGTTGAAGGTTATTGTGTTTTTCACATTCCAATACTTAGGTTTTGGAACAGTATCAGTTTCTGCTGGATTATTATTTGCAAATAAAAGCGAACTTGCAGTAATAAAGATAGATAAAAAAATAATACTCTTATTCATAGTCTTAAAATTTAGGTTTTACATTATCATAAACGAATTCTAATATTCAGCAAAGTTAAATAAAGAATTCTTTTCTACAAAATAGATAATCAATTAAAGTAAAAAACTAATAGAATTAGACTTTGAAAAAATGGAATCAAAATACAAAATGATATAATGCCATTATACTTGCAATATAATGCCATTAAATGGAAGATATAATGGCATTATATCGGTCAAATAATGCCATTATATTATTTTGTAATTTGATTCGGTGAGATTGGAACTTGATTCGCTTAGTTTATAGTTTGATTTTATTATGGGGTTTTGGTCTCTGGTATTCTGGGATTAATTTATTTTTCTTTGGATTTTCTCTGTTAAAGTATCAAAATTCTATCTTTAAGAAAGAAAATATCTTTAATTTTGTAATTGTTAAAGAGAGGGTTCTGTCTGTTAATCCTTTGCCAATAAGTTTATTGGTTATATAAAATTCAAATTCGCAATTAAATTAAGATGAGGAATATTAAAATAGCAATTTCAGGAGATTTAGGGAGTGGAAAGAGTGTTTTGGCTAAGGGTTTACAAAGGGAATTAGGTTTTGAGATAATCTCTATTGGGGTTATTCAAAGAGAGTTGGCTGCAAAGTACGGAATGGATGCTTTGGAGTTTAATCGTTTTATGGAAACTCATCCTGAGATTGATATTGAATGCGATAATATGGTTATTGCTTTGGGAAAAGAGGATAGGGGATTGATATTAGATTCAAGGCTTGCGTGGCATTTTATCCCTCATGCTTTTAAGATTCATTTGCTTTGCGATGCGAAAACTGCAGGGAAGAGGGTTTTTGAGGATAATATCCGTAAGAATGAGAAATACACATCAATTGAAGATGCAACTCAGAAACTAATTGATAGAAGAAATTCAGAGGTATTGCGTTATAAAACTCTTTATGGGGTAAGCATCGATGATATGAATAATTACAATTGCGTAATAGATACAACTGATAAAACGCCTGAGTATATTTTTCAGGAGGTTATCTCTCAATACAGAGAGTGGTTAGGGAAAAATATCGATTAGTTTAATTATTTTCTCTAAGAGAGATTATCTTATTTTCAATCTTTGTTGTTGAATATCCTTCGAGAAATTCTATGGTTTTTATTTCCTTATTGTTTTCAACCATTGTCTTATAACCAACAATATCTTCAATCTTATAATCAGCTCCCTTAACAAGAACATCAGGGATAATCTTATTAATTAATTCCTCTGGAGTAGGGGAGTCGAACAATACAATTGCATCTACAAACCCTAATGCTGCAAGAATAGTTGCTCTTGAGACCTCGTCTTGTATTGGTCTATTCTTGCCTTTTAACCCTCTTACCGAGCTATCAGTATTTACCCCAATAATCAATCTATCTCCCAAATCTCTTGCCTTAGAAAGATAATCTATATGTCCTCTATGGATAATATCAAAACATCCGTTTGTAAATACTATCTTTTCTCTATTTTCTCTCCATTGCATTAATCTAACTAAAAGAGAATCTAATTCAAATATCTTGTTTTCGATTATTTCTAATTGAGTGATTTGTTTATTCATCATCCTTTTTAGTAATAAGTTTGAGTATATTATGGTGCTTTGATGAGAAATAGATAAATCCATATAGTCCAAGTACTATTATTCCTACCTGAGAAACAATCCACATAAGCCATCCTGAGGCATAGCCTATTGGTTTTGAAATTAAGTAAATCGCTAAACTCTCTGCAATAATAGCTGGATAGATTCCTATACCACCAGGAGTAATAATTGGACCTATTGCTCCGAAAACTGTTATTATAATAGCTATTTCAAAGCTTAGAGTTTTAGTATCGTTTAAACAAAGGAAGATTATATAGGTTCCTAATATCCAAAGAAACCATATAAATAGGGAATTGAAGATAAAAAGCAAAGGGTTTTTTAGTTTAAAAATTGTTTTTACTCCTTCCATAAGCCCTAAGAATATATCTTTAATCTTTAAATATATCTTACTTCTCCCAAGTCTTTTCCTGAATAAAATAATTAATATTATAATCAAAACTATGCCTATACCAATATATAAAAAGAGGTTACAGAGGTTTGAGAAGTCAATTACATCTTTGAAATTATCGTAAAGATAATCTTTTAATAGATTGTATTCTAATAGGAGTGAGGAGAAAAGTATTAGAACGAAAAGTAGGGTATCTACTGCTCTTTCAGCAATAACTGTCCCTGCAACCTTTTCGAAAGGAATCTTTTGACTGTTTCTAATAAGCCCACAACGAACAATTTCTCCTAATCTTGGCACAGCTAAATTAGCAAGATAACCACACATTACTGCGAAAAAGGTAGGCATTAGTTTGGGATTATATCCAAGGGGAGAGATTAATTGTTTCCAACGAATAGCACGGATATAATGGCTAAGGATATTAATTAATACTGCAAGAGAAAACCAATAATAATTTGCATGTTTAAAGGAGTAAATTACCTCATCAATTTCCTCTGGAGTAAGTTTAGCAACAAACCACCAAATAAAGCCAATTCCAATTAATAAGAAAATCCCTATTCTTATTATATTTTTCATTTAAATCAGTTTATTGTTTTGAGGGAAGATTACAGTTGGTGCGAATTTCTTAGCTTCTTCGAAATCCATACTCGCATAAGAGACAATAATTACTAAATCTCCTGGCTGTACCTTTCTTGCAGCAGCTCCATTAATGCCAATCTCGCCAGAGCCTCTTTCTCCTTTGATTACGTAGGTGTCAAACCTTTCTCCGTTATTTATATCGAAAATATATACTCTTTCGTTTTCAATTAAATTAGCAGCATCCATCAAATCCTCATCAATAGTTATACTTCCAATATAATTAAGATCTGCTCTGGTTACAACTGCTCTATGTATTTTTGATTTAAAAACTTCAATATTCATCTATCAAGATTTTCTTGTTATACGGGTGCAAAATTAGGAATAAAATTCTATATCTCTATACTTTTAGTTTAATAGTATGCAAATCTCTTTATATGATAGGTAGGCAATATATAGCGAAAAGCTAAGAAAACCAATAGCCCAGATAAGACTTGGTATCTTTGTAATCTTTGCAATATTTGTTGCATCTCCTGCCTTTTTGGGGCTGAGAATAGCAATCTTGACAAGGATTGCAGTATTAAATAGATTTTCAATGCCTATAATTAAACCATAGATAAGTAGTATATAATTAGAATAAGAATTTAAGAATTTTGGTATCATGATTATTGAAAAGTTTATCCCAATAAATACGATAGTCCATATTATTCCGTAATTATTCCTTATCCAGAAAATAAGACTTATAATTGATATTGCTAAAAGAAAATAGAATACATACTTGGAAAAGGATTTATCAATTAGAAGGAATAAGGAATAAGAGAATAGAGCTGAGAGGGTATAGCCACTGATTGAAATTAAAAAGCTCTTGAAACTACCTTTAACTGTGGTAGAGCATGAGCCTGAGGCATTATCGTTTAATAATATCTTTCCAACTCTTCCACCAAGAATTAGGGCAACAAAACCATGGGATAGCTCGTGAATTAAAGTGTTTAGAGAACGCAGAACTACACCTATTTTTTCAAGTCTTAAGAAAATAATAATTATAATTAATACTATGATAAAAAATGTCTTGCTTATTGGTTCCATATTCTATAAGCTTCTACTGCTTGATAGCAAAGCATATCATAGCCGTTAATTGTTTTAGCTCCTCTTCGCTTTGACTTATTTAATAAAAGTGTTTCCTTAGGATTATATATAAGGTCGAAGATAATATTCTCTTTATCTATATAATCGAAATTAATTTCTGGAGTCTTATCAATAAAAAGATGCATTCCTAATGGAGTTGTATTGATAATTAATTTGTAGTTTCTAAGAATATCTATATTAATATCCTTATAATTAATAATCTCTTTATCTTTTATCTTCCTTGAAACAATCAAATACTCAATATTATTCTTTTTTAATGCATAGGTTATTGCTTTTGAAGCTCCGCCAGAGCCTAATACCAATGCTTTTATATTTTTCAATTTTTTTATATTCTCCTTTAGTGATTTTTCAAAGCCTAAATAATCAGTATTATATCCCTTTAGTATATAATGATTATCTGATTTTATCCTTTTCACAACATTAACAGCTCCAATTTCTAAAGCAGATGAGTCTATTTCATCTAAAAAAGGCATAATGCTTTGCTTAAAAGGCATAGTAATACAAAACCCATTAAGTTGTTTTGAGTGATTATTTATAAAATCTTCAAGAATTGAGATTTCAAAATTATAGAACTTAGCTTTAATTTCTTCGATTTTGAATTTATTATCGAAGAAAACTTTAGAAAAGGAATGAGATAAAGGATTGCCTATTAGTCCATATACCTTGTATCCATCTTCTTTACATCCATCTTCTTTTAAACCATCAAAATTAGTTTGCACTTTTTTCTTTCTTCTTTTTTACAAATCCATTATATAGTAGGTATAAGGCAAAGAGTACTCCTAATATCAACATTAAATATGATAATTCTTTGCTGTATTGATTTATTATATCAGCACTCCCGTGAGCTAAATAACCTATTACAGCAAGCACGCCATTCCAAATTGTAGCTCCCATGAATGTAAATAATGTAAAGGTAAGAAGATTCATTTTTGAAAGACCAGCAGGAATTGAGATTAACTGACGAACTGCAGGTATTAATCTTCCAATAAATGTTGAGCTTTTTCCATGCTTTACAAAATATTTTTCAGCCTTATCTACCTTTTCTGAACTTAGTAAACATAATCTTCCAAGTTTAGATTCAGCAAATTTATGAATTAAAGGTCGTCCAAGCCATAGTGCAAGAAAATAATTAAAAATAGCTCCAATCAAAGCCCCAATTGTTGCAAAAACTACAACCAATACAATATTTAAATCGCTACCTTCTTGGCTTGCTTTGTATGCAGCTGGTGGTACTACAATTTCGCTTGGAAAAGGTATAAAAGAGCTTTCAATTGTCATTAAAAGAGTAATGGTTCCATAGTTGATATTATCCATATACCAAGCCCCCACTTGTTCTATTATAGATTTCTCATCTTGGACAGCTTGTTGCGAGAAAGCATTAGTACTAAAAATTGCGATTAAAAATAGGGTAATAAAAATCTTAGTTCTCATTATTAAATATTATTTGTTTTTTGTTTAATTATTATCGTCTTTGTCTCCATCTCCATCTTCGTCTTCATTGTCTTCATCTTCATCTATATAAGAATTAAGAATTTCTTCGAATCCAGGAGTAATCAAAACGCTTGGAGCAAACTTTTCTATTGTTTTGTAATCTATATCAAACTGTAAGAAAATATCAAAAAGAGCTTCGTTTATGAATTTTGTTAGCATAGGTATTTTACATCCTATTTCAACTAAGGTGAGATGAAGAAAAGGCTCTTTAAAGGGATGGTTTGAAATAGTATCTTCAAGTAATTTTATAGCATCCATAGGCCTTTTATCTGCCTCTAACATATAAGCCCAGCTTGAAGTAACAATTTCTAATTCCTTTCCAGTTTCATATAATGCAGCATATATTTCCTCACTCTCAATTGCTCTATTTTCTTTATATAACATTTCTGCAAAAGTCAAGCTATGTTGAATATTATCATGGTCTAATTCTAATGCTTTTAATATAAAAGGTTCCGCAGAATTAAAATCATTTAATTCAAAATAAGAATACCCAACACCCATCCACGCTTCGGAGTTTTCGGGTTCATATTTAGTACATTCTCTATAATAATAAGCTGAAGTAGTCCAGTTATTTAGCTTTTCATAAGCTTGAGCAAGATTGAAAAGAACTAATGGATTTTTAGAATCAATTTCCAAAGCTTCGTGAAGAGTTTTAATTGATTCGTTTATATTGTTTAGGGATAATTGAGATTGAGCTTTAAATATTAATGCCTCAATATTATCTTCTTCTATGGCATTACAAAAATCAAAAGCAGTTATTGCATCAAAATGAAGATTGAAATTGCTTAGAACCATTCCATAACAAAACCAATTCTCAAAAGAGTATGGATTTTTACTACAAAGATGATGTAGGAATTGTTTAATAGAATCATTCGGTTCAATAAATTGTGTACAATACGAGAAAAGTCTAAGTGCTAATTCATTATTATTCTCTATATCTAAAACCTTAGTTGAGTAAATAATTGACTCATGAAATTGTTTAGAAATTGCGAGTTCTTGAGCTAAGGCAAAGCATGTTTCTGCATCTTCTTCAATGCTTACACACTTCCTTAAATAGAATATTGCTTTTTTATTATTCCCAAGTTCGGAGTAAAACATCCCTATTGAATAATACAAATCTGCATTATCTGGATGTAGTTTGGAAATCTTTATAAGATTTTTTATAGCTTGACCTGCTCCCTTAGTAATGGATAATAATTTAGAATAACGAATATTTACATCAATATCATTTGGATATAAATTTAATGCTAATTCTGTTGATAACTTAAAATACTCGTCATTATCTATATCAATATAATAATCTATTATATCAAGTATTTGCTCAAGGTCAAAAAAACCATCCTTGTTTGTTAGGATAAAGTTTTCAAACCTAAGTATGTTTGATTTAGAATCCTGATTCAAATTTTCAAAAAAAGGATTATTATGAATTGACATATTCTTTGTTTTTACTTAGAAACGTAATTCTTTAGGTATCATTGCTACACGGTGAAGTTTGTTGTTTCTAAAAATAATATAAACATTACCATAGTAGAACCAATGACGGTTTGAACCATCAAAATTTGTCAATACTTCTTTTTCTGGTTTACTCCAAGACATATCAGCCATATCCATTGTCATAGTTGGGATAAGCTCTTTTTGGAGTATTGCGTTATATGAAGTAGGGTAAGTATCTCTATATTTTAATATCTTATTCCCAGCTACCATCGATTTTTCAAAGCTAAGTTTATCACCAATATTATAATCGGCAGAAACATAGAATTTTCTTCCGTCCTTATTTCTCATTAACATCTTAAATTTACCATCCATCTCAACAAAATCAAGACATTGGAAAACATCTCCTCTTCTAATAGTAATTGGTCTTTTTCTTCTTAGATCCATAACTGTCATTGAATATTTTTCTCCTCTATAAACAAATTCTTGATAGGTATACTTTTCTTTTGCTTTTCTTATAAAGGATTCAATTACAAATGGAAATTCATCTCTTTGGTGAATTGTTGGGTATTTGTAGAAAATTGTATCTCTCGAACCAGGAACAATAAGTTTGAGGTAAACATCAGTCAATCCCTTAGCATCATGTGCCCAATCGGCTACAATAAAGGTTTTACCCTTAAATTGATTTGCTTTTCCAATAGGAAGGTCTGCAAAAGAATATTTTCTACTATCATCATCATAATTGTATAATCTTGTTCCATTGAATAGTCTTGGATAGGTAGCCTCTGTAATTACTGGCAAAAATAGTTTTTGTCCTACAAGGTTTTTAGGTATAAATGCATAATTAGTATTAGTATCGTATTTTACAATGCTCAAATCCTCATGAGCATGTTTACATTTAGGGTATTCGCTCTTGTTTTCATTATAATAACTCATCGGGATAAATGGAAAATTATATCTATTCCAAAAGCCTCTATAATTATAAAAAACAGTGTCTCCAGTACTACCAACTACTAATTTCAAGAAATTATGTGGTAGTTTTCTAAAATCAACCTTCTCATCATCTGCATAGAAGAATTTATCGTATGCAACCTTATCAACTATGTAATCTACAACAACAAACCATTCTTTTTCCATTTTTGGAGCCTTATCTTTATTCATCCTTCGAAGTTGATAATATATAATATCATTTACGTCTGTTGGGTCTGGCTGAGCTATTTCCCCTTCAAAGAAATTTCTGGCAATTGTATCTGAAAATCTATCCAAATAAAGGGTTTGATTTTTAAGATTAAAAGGCTTGGTCATAAATTCCAAGTGTTTATAATAATCACCGTATTCAAAATCTGGCAGGATTTTTTCAATGTTTGGTTGTGCATTTAATGCAAAAGGTAGAGAAACTATTAATACTAATAAGGTCTTTAGTCCTGATATTCTTCTCATATTATTTTATGTTTTATCTCTTAGTTTTAGAAAGCAAATATACAAACTTTGCACGATATAATTGTAAAACATGTAAAATTTCCTATCTTTGCATTAGCTGTTTCTTACTTTTGCTATAGTTAAATTCTATATGTAAAGAGTATTTAGTAATAACCAATAATTGTTTTTAACTAATTTGATTTTAATTGTTTATGCATATTGATATAATTACTCTTTTCCCCGAGTTTTTCTCTGGAATTTTTTCCACTTCAATACTTTCAAGGGCACAAGATAAAAAGATTTTAAGTGTTGAATTTCATAATTTGAGAGACTATTCTCTAAATAAATATAAAAGCGTTGACGATTATCCTTATGGTGGCGAAGCTGGGATGGTCATGCAGATTGAACCAATAGCAAATTGCTTGGATGATTTGCAGAAAAAGAGGAAATACGATGAAATAATATATACAGCACCTGATGGAGAAATGCTTTCTCAGCCAATTGCTAATGAATTGTCATTAAAAGAAAATATTTGTATTCTTTGTGGGCATTATAAGGGGGTAGATGAAAGAGTAAGAGAGCATTTAATTACACGAGAGATTTCAATTGGAGATTATGTCTTAAGCGGAGGGGAATTAGCAGCTGGAGTTATTTCTGATGCAATAGTAAGACTTATACCGGGGGTGTTGAATGATGAGACATCAGCTCTAAGTGATTCATTTCAAAATTCTTTGGTTTCTCCTCCAGTTTATACCAGACCAAGAGATTTTAGAGGATGGGTGGTTCCAGATGTTCTTGTGTCTGGCAATCAAAAATTAATAGATAATTGGAAATTTGAAGAAAGTTTAAAAAGAACTAAGGAAAGAAGGCCTGAATTATTAGAATAAATTTTATATTTGCAAAATAAAATTAGCACATTATGGGACTTAGAGAACAATCAAACACATTATCGTCAAATTGGTTTAAGAAGTATAGATTGCCTTATTTGTTATTATACTTTGATATAATCATGCTTGTTGCTGTCTCTTTCTTTATAATGAAAGACTTTGCAATAGGTAAATTAGATTTATATTTTTCTCCAATTAGTGGGGTTTTTATTGCAATTGTATTTGTAATAATTATAATTTATAGGTTTAATCTGTCGCTTTTGATGTTTTCTTTGCAAAGGTTTGGATTATATCTCTCTATAATATTCGCAACATTAGCTATTATTATTGATATTAACACAGTAAATATTTATAATGAAAGTAAGTTTTATATAGGTAAAACAATAATGGAATTCGTAGAGAAATTCTTTTTCCCCATACCTAATTATCTTGAAAAACCGATTGCTTATGGGTTTTATTTCTATGTTTATTTTCTCCCAATTGTTTTTTATGGATTTATTTATATTTTTAAGTTTAGGAAATTTCATAATTCAGCAAAACCATTTGATGTTCTTACAGGATTTTATGGTTCTTGTCTAAGTGAAAAATTGAAACTTAATGGATTTTTAATAGTTTCGATGATAATATTTACTTCAGCATTAATAGGGATTATAAGTAATCATATTAATTGGAATTATTTATATACCCCCATAATGATTTTCTCAATATATATTTTCTACAAAAGATTGAAATTGAAGTTTTCGGATAAGAAGTATTTGAAGATAGTTTTATTTTCAATTGCCATACTAAGTAGTGTTTTAGTTATGTATTTTCAAAAAATTCCTCACTTTGGACTCTATGCACTATTTGCAAACTTAATTATTGGTTATATTGCATTGAGGTTTGTTGAAATAAACAGATTTAAATCTATATTTGTGGGAATTATCTCATTTTTTATTCTACCAATATTAGTCATTGGCTATAATCCTTTTACTGTTGTTGAATATGGAGTGATTGAAAAAAATATTCCAGATAAAGGAGTTAGAGTATTCTATACAATTATTGATAGTGAAAGGAATTTAGGTATTAGGGTTAGAAATTCTTGTATAGTAAAGCCAAATTATAAGAAAATAGAGTATATAGGCAATAAGACTCTTAGATTTACAGATAAGGATGGAAAGTATTTTTATATAAATGAAGAGAGATTTGCAAAAACAAATCCAATTAATATCAGTACATTAAGATCTAAGTTAAGGGGCGGAAAATAAAAAAATCATTATAAAGAAAAACAATTTGAACGAGTTTAGCGTTAGTATAGTGTTACGGTAACAAACTTAAATATATTACTAACTAAAATTAATGTATATGGCAGTAAAGAAAGTTTGGATTGAAGAAGGCTGTATAGCCTGCGGAGTATGTGAAAGTACATGCTCAGAAGTATTTAAAATGGACGATGTAGCTGTCGTTAAAGAGGGAGTGGATTACTCCCAATATTCTTCAGAAATAATCGACGCTGCTGAATCTTGCCCTGTAGAAGTAATTAAGTATTCTGAATAAGACTAATAATAATTATCCCTCACAGGGAAAGTACTTAGACTTGGGGTCATCTTAATAAAATAAGGCGACCCCATTTTATTTAAAGAAATTATCAATTTCTGTGAATTCTAATTTATGCATTATTTTCTTTCCCTCAGGGGATATTTCACAAGATGAGCTTGAAAATAATTCTCCAATTAAACATAATATCTTTTGGTTATCCAATTCCTCACCCTCTTTAATAGATAGCTTCTTAGCCATAGTGAGAGCAAGTTTAAAATGTTTTAATTCTGTTGATAGGGTTTGGTCTTGAGTAAGTTCGAAAAGCAATTCTTCAATTGCTAATTGAGCTTCTTCTGAGTTTAGATTATTAGGAACACTTAGTATATTAAAGCTGCCATCCTTTTGGTATTCTAATACAAACCCATATTTTCTTAAATCTGGTAGAATTTCTAATAAGAAAATAGAATGACTTGGAGAAAAGAAGTGATTATAAGGGAAAAGAAGACTTTGAGATGAGATTTCTTCGTAATCGCTTTGAGAAAACTTTTCAAATAATATCCTTTCAGAAGCAAGATTTTGATTGATGATTAATATTCCAGTCTTAGTTTTTGTAATAATATACTTGTTTTGAACCTGAATAGTATCGTAGGTTTGCTTAATTTGTATCTTTTCCTCAACTTTATAAGCTTCCTGCCAATTCTCGCTGTTCGTTTTTTCTCTTTCACTTACCCATTTATCTTCAAATGGATTATAATTAGGATTATAATTCAAATTTGGGGATTTTGGAATTTGTCCAAGTTTTAATGCAGGAGTATTAAAGGATGGATCTATATCAAAGTCCAATTGATTTGCAATAGTAAACTGTCCAAGAGATTTCTTTGTTGAGGCATATAATACAGCATAGATTATCTTTTCATCAATAAATTTCACCTCGGTCTTAGTTGGATGAATATTTACATCAATGTTTTTAGGCTCTACTTCAAGATTAATAAAAAAAGAAGGATAGTGTTTTTCGGCTATCATTCCTTGATAAGCTTTATCAATAGCATTTGCCAAATAATGATTCTTAATAAAACGATTATTGACAAAGAAAAACTGTTCTTGGCGATTCTTTTTTACATAGTTAGCTTTAATTATATATCCTGATATCTTAACCTCATTAACCTCTTCGCTAATAGGAATAAGTCTTTCATTATATGATTGACCAAAAAGCTCTACAATTCTTTTCTTAAAATTAGATGCCTCAACTCTATGGATTAGTTTATTGTCATTATAATAAGTAAAAGAGATATTATGATGAATAATTGCTGTATGTAGAAATTCATTTAGAATATGATTATTTTCAACTGCATCGCTTTTAAGGAAGTTTCTTCTTGCAGGAACATTAAAAAAGAGATTTTTAACCATTATGGAACATCCTTTGTCGCAGGCAATCTTTTCCATGTTTTTTATATCACCACCCTCTAATTCAATCTTTGTACCTAATATATCATCCTCTTGTTTTGTTCTTAATTCAATATGAGATATTGAAGAAATAGAGGCTAAAGCTTCACCTCTAAATCCCATTGTCTTTAATTCATATAAATCGTTTGAAGTTTTAATTTTGGAAGTAGCATGGGCAAGAAAACATTTTTGAGAATCATTCTCATTCATCCCAACACCATTATCAATAACCTGAATTAGTGTTCTTCCCCCGTCTTTAATAATTAATTCTATGTTTTTTGCTCCAGCATCAATGGAGTTTTCGATAAGTTCTTTTACAACTGAAGCAGGACGATTAACAACCTCTCCAGCTGCAATTTGATTAGCAATATTAGTTGGAAGAATTTCAATAATACCTGACATCTACTTCCATTTTTCAATAAAGGTTAGTAATAGATATACAAGAATCATTGCAATAGATGTATAGAGAATGATTTTTGATGCAGGGATAGGGAGTTTCATTTTTTCATCTTTTTTTTCTTGCATTGCATTTCTGAAATTTATCCTTCTACTATAAGACTCTCCTTCAATTTGACCATATTTCTTTTTCAAATTTTCTAATTCCTCCTTCTTTGGGTCATAGAACCTTGGCTTATATTCAAATTGCCTTGGTTTTCTTATGTTAAAGAATGCCATATTTCCTCCTTTTTAATATTTGTATATCTCAAATTTCTATGCAAAAATACTGTTTTTTTGCATGAAACCCTAAATTCTCCCAGTTTTTCCGTATTTTTGCAAGCTTATTTTTAGGTATACCCATATATGAAAATATTAATTTGAAGATTATTATGACAAGTAATGAAATCCGTAAAGCATTTTTAAAATTCTTTGAGTCTAAACAACATCAGATTTATCCTTCTGCACCAATGGTTATTAAAAATGACCCAAGCTTAATGTTTACTAATGCGGGAATGAATCAGTTTAAGGATATTTTTTTAGGGAACTCTCCTAAGAAATATCTTAGAATTGCCGATACTCAGAAATGTTTAAGGGTTTCAGGCAAACATAACGATTTGGAAGAGGTTGGGCATGATACCTATCATCATACCATGTTTGAAATGTTGGGTAATTGGTCTTTTGGAGATTATTTTAAGAAAGAAGCAATACTATGGGCATGGGAGTTTTTGACAGAGGAGATAAAACTAAATAAACAAGACTTATATGTAACAGTTTTTGGAGGGGATGAGAAGGATAATCAGCCAAAGGATATGGAGGCTTATGAAATTTGGAGTAGTATTATAGGTAAGGATAGGATAATTGACGGCTCGAAAAAGGATAATTTTTGGGAAATGGGAGAACAGGGACCTTGTGGACCTTGCTCTGAAATACATGTTGATTTACGTTCTGAAAATGAGAAGAAAGAAGTTGAGGGAAGAGATTTAGTTAATAGGGATCATCCTCAGGTTGTTGAGATATGGAATTTGGTATTTATCCAGTTTAATCGCCTTGCAAATGGTGAATTACAACCTTTACCAGAAAAGCATGTAGATACAGGAATGGGATTTGAACGTCTTTGTATGGCAGTTCAGAAAAAAACATCTAATTACGATACAGATATATTTCAAAACTCTATACAATATCTTGCGAATAAATCTAATTCAGTATACGGAGAAGATAAAAAGAAGGATATAGCGATGAGGGTATGCTCTGACCATATTAGAGCAGTTGCATTTTCAATTGCCGATGGACAATTACCTTCAAATGCAAAAGCAGGATATGTAATTAGGAGAATACTAAGAAGGGCTATTCGTTATGGTTATACATTCTTAGGTTTTAAAGAGCCTTTTATGTATGAGTTGGTAGAAGTCCTAGTTAAGAAAATGGGAGAACAATTCACAGAACTTGTAAAATATCAAACACTAATAACTAAGGTAATTAAGGAAGAAGAAATATCATTCTTGAAAACTCTTACTTCAGGAATACATAAGTTTGAGAAATATACAGAATCAAATAATAAGCAAATAGACGGAGATTTTGCTTTCGAGTTATATGATACCTATGGATTTCCTATCGACTTAACAATACTTATGGCAAAGGAAAAGGATTTCGAGGTTGATATGCAAGGATTCCAAGCTAATTTAGAAGTTCAAAAACAAAGGTCAAGAAATGCAGCAAATATAGATACAGAGGATTGGGTTGAAATTAGAGAAAATCAAAATACAGTTTTCCTTGGATACGACTTAGATGCTTGTGAGATAGAAATAATTCGCTACCGTAAGATTAAACAAAAGGAAAAAACATTTTATCAATTAATCTTCAATCAAACTCCTTTCTATGCAGAACTTGGAGGACAGATAGGGGATTCAGGTTATATTGAGGGTGAGAATAAAGAAAGAATTAAAATAATTAATACCAAGACAGAAAATGGCTTGGCAGTGCATTTGGTAGAGAAACTACCTGAGGATATTACTCAAAGCTTTATTGCAAATGTGGATATTCAAAGAAGAAGAGCAATAGAGGCAAACCATTCTTCAACACATTTGCTTCATTATGCATTAAAACAAGTTCTTGGGAACCATGTTGAACAAAAGGGTTCTCTTGTAGAAGCAGAAAGACTAAGGTTTGACTTTTCTCATTTCTCAAAACTTAGCGACGAAGAATTGCTTAAGGTGGAATCTTTAGTTAATTCCCTGATTAGAGAGAATTATTCAAATAATGAAATGAGGGATATGCCAATTGAAAAGGCAAAGGAAATGGGAGCAGAGGCATTGTTTGGAGAAAAGTATTCAGATAGTGTGAGAGTAATTCAGTTTGGTTCTTCGATTGAGCTTTGTGGAGGAACACATGTAAAGGCGTTAGGAAATATTGGAATGTTTAAAATAGTATCCGAAACAGCTATTGCTGCAGGGATTAGAAGAATTGAAGCAATTAGCGGGAAAGCACTTGAGGATTATCTTTACAGTCTTATTTCAACTATCGAAGAAGCTAAAACCTTATTGCAACAAAATAATCTAAAGCTTGGAATTGAAAAGATGATTTCTGAAAACAATAAATTAAAATCAGAAATCGAAGAATATAAGAATGAGAAGATAGATATATTATTCAATGAGCTTAAGACAAAGGTTGAAGTAATTGATTCAATCAATTATATTGAATTAAACACTAATATTAAGCCCGAGGTTGTAAAGGATTTGGCATTCAGGTTTAAGGATTATTTCAAAAATAATAATTTTGTTTTTATCTCAGCAACAAACTATCAAGACAAGCCTAACCTAAGTATAATGATAAGTCAGGACTTAGTAAATAAAGGTTTAAATGCTGGAGCTATTATAAGAGAAGCTTCAAAACTAATTCAAGGTAACGGTGGAGGACAAGCTTTTTTCGCAAGTGCTGGAGGAAAAGATATAAATGGAATAGAAAAAGCTATTTTCAAAGGAAAAGAATTGATATTTAATAAATAAAGAATGCAAAACAACATTAGAAACATCGCAATTATTGCACACGTTGACCACGGGAAAACGACATTAGTAGACAGGATGCTCCACCAAGCAAAACTTTTCCGTGACAACCAAGAAACAAAGGATTTAATTTTAGATAACAACGATTTAGAAAGAGAGAGGGGAATTACAATATTGTCCAAAAACGTATCAATTCGTTATAAGGACTTTAAGATTAATATTATTGACACTCCTGGTCACAGCGACTTTGGAGGAGAAGTTGAGAGAGTTTTGAATATGGCTGACGGAGTTCTATTGGTAGTAGATGCCTTTGAAGGACCAATGCCTCAAACAAGATTTGTATTACAAAAGGCTATTGAGTTAAATCTAAAACCAATTGTAGTTGTAAATAAAGTTGATAAACCAAATTGTAACCCAGAAGAAACTCAGGAAAAGGTATTTGACCTTATGTTTAACCTTGGAGCTACACAAGACCAGTTAGACTTCCCAACAGTTTATGGTTCATCTAAAAACGGATGGATGAGTAATGATTGGAATAATCAAACAGAGGATATATCTTATTTATTAGACCAAATTATCGAACATATTCCAGCAGCTGAAGTTAAGGAAGGAAATACTCAACTTATGATTTCTTCTTTAGATTATTCTTCTTATGTTGGGCGTATTGCTGTGGGGAGACTTCATAGAGGAACTCTTCAAGCAGGTATGAATGTTATGCTTTGTAAGGCTAATGGACAAAATGTAAAGGCAAATATCAAAGAGCTTTATACATTTGAAGGTCTTGCTAAGGAAAAGACCAAGGAAATAGTATATCCAGGAGAAATTTGTGCTGTTTTAGGAATGGAAAATTTCGATATTGGTGATTCAATTTGCGATTTCGAAAATCCAGAACCTTTAGTTCCTATAAAGGTTGATGAACCTACAATGAGTATGTTATTTACTATTAATAATTCACCATTCTTTGGTAAGGAAGGTAAATTTGTAACTTCTCGCCATTTAAGAGATCGTCTATATGGTGAGCTTGAAAAGAATCTTGCTCTAAGAATTGAAGAAACTGCTTCTCCAGATGCTTTAATAGTTTATGGTCGTGGTATCCTTCACCTTTCTATTCTTATTGAGACAATGCGTCGTGAGGGTTATGAATTACAATTGGGTCAACCTAAGGTAATCGTAAAAGAAATTGACGGAAAGAAATGTGAGCCAGTTGAACAACTTACAATCTTAGTTCCTGATCAATTTGCAGGAAAGATTATTGAACTTGTTACTATGCGTAAGGGTGAAATTGATACAATAGAGCAAAGAGGAGATAGATCTCAGCTTGAGTTCACAATTCCTTCTCGTGGTATTATTGGTTTAAGAAATAATTTATTGACAGTATCTGAAGGAGAGGCTATTATTGCTCACCGTCTTAAGGGATTTGAACCATGGAAGGGTGAAATCGGAGGTAGAAGAATGGGTTCTTTAATTGCTAAGGAAACAGGTACTGCAATTGAATACTCAATCAATAAACTTCAAGATAGAGGTCGTTTCTTTGTTGAACCAGGTGAAGATGTTTATACAGGTATGGTTGTTGGAGAGAATATTCGTCCAGACGATATCGTTTGTAACATTACTATCACAAAAAAGCTTACTAATATGAGAGCTTCTGGTTCTGACGATAAATCTTCTATTGCTCCAGCAATAAAATTCTCTTTAGAGGAAGCTATGGAATATATTGGAGAAGATGAATACTTAGAAGTAACTCCACAAAGTCTTCGTATTAGAAAGATTTTTCTAAACGAGACAGATCGTAAACGTATGGGTAAGGCATAATCCGTTGGATTAAATCAAATTTTTAACAATAAAATTATCAATGTTTGCCTGTGTTTTTGTAGAAAAAAGATATTAATTTACAGATAGCATGTCAAGTATATCATGTCTCTAAAAATAAGGTCAAGATAAATCAAAATAGATCTAAGAGATAGAAAACTAACTCTTAGATCTATTTTCCTATCTCTTAGATCCATTTTCCTATATCTAAGAGTTAGTTCTCTTAACACAAAGGTTAATTAAGAATATGTTAAACCCTCTAAAATACAAGCCTATATCTACCCCCAAAAAGGACTTAGTCCTTTACCCCTAAGGACTAAGTCCTCCACCCTAAAGGACTAAGTCCTCCGACCCCAAGGACTAAGTCCTTTTATGAGGTAATTTATAATCGCCCATTTCCGTTATAATTACTAACTTTTCTATCCAGTATTAACCCCAGTACCCAAAGGACAGCCTCGATTTTTATCAAAGAAAACACATAAAATATTCAAGCAAAAACAAGATAAATAATAAATAAAAACAAAAAAGGTATTAGTGGGAAGGTTATTATTGGGGAGTGATAATTGATTAAATTCTTTTCTTTGAATTAGGTTTAAAATTTTACGCCGAAAAAATAAAAAGATACGCCGAATCTTTTTATTTTTTCGGCGTATATTTTATTTTTTTCGGCGTATCTTTTTTAATATGCCTGGGAATGCTTTTTTGATTAGTACTCTTGACAAAAATCTTTATCTTTGCATACTATTTATAATTCAAATTATTCTGCTTTTATTATGGGAATGCTTAGAAATGCTTGTTTATTTATTATTATTACTTTTTGTTTCGCTAATTCGTTAAATTCTCAAGATTTAATTGAGAAAAGAGAAGGTAGGGAGAGGTTTGTTAGACATACTATAAGTCAAATGAGCCTTAGGGATATGATTGGTCAGCTAATAATTATTGGGGTTGACTCTAAGATGGATTTTTTCAATAAAACCAATAAGACTATCGATAGTTTAAAGGTTGGTGGGGTTTGCTTTTTTAGAGGTGATGATAGAACAATGATTGAGATGAATAGGGGGTTTTCTTCTACTTCTAAATTGCCTTTATTTATCGCAATTGATGCAGAATGGGGTTTGGGGATGAGGCTTAATAATGGTTATTCTTTTCCACGTCAAATTGCTCTTGGAGCTTCAATGGACAATGAAACTCTTTACGAAATGGGGAAGAATCTTGCACTTCAGGCAAGAGAGATGGGAATAAATATCAATTTTGCTCCAACCATTGATATAAATACAAATCCTTTAAATCCAGTAATTGGAGTAAGGAGTTTTGGACAAGACAAGGAAAAGGTTGCTAAGAAAGGGTGGCAGTATACTAAGGGAATGCAGGATTATGGTCTATTGCCAACTATAAAACATTTCCCAGGTCATGGAGATACAGAACATGATTCTCATTTACAATTACCAAAAATCAAATTATCCAAAAAAGAAATTGATACCCTACATGCATATCCTTTTAAATATTGTATAGATAATGGTGCTTGGGCTGTAATGGTTGGGCATTTGAATATTCCTTCCTTAACCGATAATAAGAATATTCCTTCATCTTTGAGTAAGGAAGTTATTATGGATTATTTAATCGATGAGCTTGGTTTTAAAGGTTTAGTAATTACCGATGCTTTGAATATGAAAGGGATTACTAATGAGTATAAGGACGGGAGAGCAGAGGTTATGGCATTAAAGGCTGGAGTGGATATACTTTTAATGCCTGAGAATTCATATAAGGCAGTTGAAGCAATACTTAAAGCAATCGATGATGGAGAATTGAGCAAGAGCTTGATTGAAAAGAAATGCAAGAAGATATTAAGATGGAAATATGATTTAGGCTTATTTGAAAAAGAAAATACTAATTACTCCACTCCAAGTAATAAAACCATTGAAAATGCTAATGAGATAACCCAAAAGCTAAGTCTAAGTCTTATTACTTTCTTAGGCAATAAACCTGAGGCATTACCACTTAATGCAGAGGATACAAGTAAATTGGTATTGATAGAAATAGGGAATAAGAAGAGTGATTCACTACTAAATCTTTTCCAAGATTATAGGGATGTGGAGTATTATTATTTGGATGATAAAACTAAGGATGATAGTTTATATTCTTTATTTCCAATTATTGATAATTCAAAAAATCTTATAATAAGTGTTTCAACAAGTATTAATTCTTCTCCAAAAACAAATTATGGATTAACGAAGACAATATTATCAAGAATTGATACTCTTCAAAAGAGACATAATAATACTCTTTTGATGATGTTTACCAATCCTTATTCGCTTATAAGTATTGATACTTTTTCCAATCTTTCGGGAGTATTGATGTGTTATGAGAATAACTATTTTATAGAAAGACAAGCTGTTCAAGCAATATTTGGAGATAAGGAGATAAAAGGCATTCTTCCTGTAGGAGTAAGTGAAAACTATAAATTAGGAGCAGGAATTATTAAGGAAAATCAGGAAAGCGGATATGAAAAGCTTGCAGAAAATTCCATGGATATACTTTCTTTTATTAAGATAGATTCAATTGCTAATAATGGAATAAGGCAGGGTGCTTATCCAGGATGTCAAATAGTTGTGATAAAGTCAGGTGAGATTGTATATAAGAGAAACTATGGATATTTGACCTATGACAGTATTTCAAAAGTAAATGATTCTACTATTTACGACCTTGCCTCTCTAACCAAGGTAATAGGCACAACCCTTGCAGTAATGAAATTATATGAGGAAGGTAAGATAGATTTGAATGAGAAAATATCACATTATTTACCAATTCTAAAGAGAACAAATAAGAAGAAAATCACTATTAAGCAGGCTTTATCTCATTGTGCAGGTCTTAAGGCATGGAGTCCTTTTTATAAGGATTATATTGGCAAAGAGATAATTAATCCAAGAGATAAGAAATATAGAGATGAGATTATAGAGAAGATAATTAAAACAGATTTGAACAAAAATCATAATTATCTTTATTCCGATTTTGGTTTTATACTTTTAGCAAGGATGGTTGAGGAGATTACTAATATGGACTTGGATGAGTATTTAGATAAGAATTTCTATAAACCAATGGGTTTAAAGAATCTTACATATAATCCTATTTATAAATTTGATATTAAAAGAATAGCTCCAACTGAGAATGATACTTATTATAGAAATAGGTTAATTCAGGGTAGCGTTCATGACCAAACAGCAGACCTTATGGGAGGAGTTGCTGGGCATGCAGGATTGTTTGGAAGTGCTATTGATATTGCCTCTATTCTTGAAATGTTATTAAATAATGGAGAGTATAAGGGAGTAAATTATTTAGAGAAATCAACTATCGAAGAATTTAATAAAAGACATTTTAAGAATAATCGTAGAGGTCTTGGTTTCGATAAGCCTTTGATTAAAGGGGTAAGTCCTTTTTGCAGTAAATATGCTTCTCAAGAGAGTTATGGTCATAGTGGTTTTACTGGGACCTATTTCTGGAGCGACCCCGATAAGGAGTTTTCTTTTGTTTTCCTAAGCAATAGGGTTTATCCAAATGCTAATAATGGTTTATTAAGTAAATTCAATATAAGGACTGATATAAATGATTTGATTTACGAAAGTCTTAATCAAGGAGAAGAAACAAAAAGAGAGGATGAAAAATAGAGATAAGATATTGGAATATGCAATTCTTTATAATAGGAAGGAGTTTATAGAAAATGACCCTATAAAATTCCCTTATAGATATAAAGATAAAAGAGATATTGAAATATCTGGCTTTGTTTCAAGTTGGATAGCTTATGGTAATAGGACAAATATTCTAAAGACTCTTGAGAGAATACATTTAGAATTTAATACTTCTCCTTTGGAATATATTCAAAGCAGAGGATTTGAAAAATACAAGGACTCTAAAGAGAATCTATATCGTTTCTATACCTATAACGATTATTATTTGCTTTGTCAAAGGTTTTATGATATATATATTACTGAGAAAAATCAAAGCTTAGAAGAAAAAGTTATAAGCGTAAGAGAAAAACAAGATGAGTTATTGAGTTTAGAGAAGAATATTGAAATTAAAAATATTAAACGACTTGGATTAGTATCTTCTTTAATAGATACATTCTCAGATGTTAAAGGGGTTCCTATTAATAATACTTCTTCTTGTAAAAGATTAGCAATGTTTTTGCGTTGGATGGTTCGTAGGGATGGAATAGTCGATTTGGGGATATGGGATAAGGTTTCTCCAAGAGATTTAATCCTTCCCTTAGATACACATTCATATAGAATGTCTTTGGAATTAGGTTTAACTAATAGGAAAACCAATGATATGAAAACAGCTTTGGAAATCACAGGAGTCTTAGAAGAAGCCTTTCCAGAAGATCCTGCTTTGGGGGATTTTTCTCTTTTTGGCTGTGGAGTAAATAATAAATAGAATTGATTGAGAGAAAAGAAAATGATAAAATTCAATTTAGATAATAGAATAAAATACCTGATTAATTCATATTTGATAACCTTATTGGTTTTTACTTTGTTTCGTTTAGTTTTGGTAGTGCTGAATCTAGGAAAGATTAATGAAATAATATCAATCGAAAAAGGAATATCACTTATTTTAAAATCTCTTGTTTTTGGTTTTAGGTTCGATAGCCTTGTTATTTGCTTTTCTCTATCTGTTTTTATTATTCTTTTTTTAATAGCATACTTTGCAAATATCAAATCAAAACTCTTTTATAAGATAAACCATTACTTGATAATTATTCTTTTCTCTATCTTATTCTCAATTTCTTCAATCGATATTCCTTATTTCCAGTATTTCTTTTCTCGTTTTACTCTAAGAGGTTTTCTTTGGATTGATTCCTTTGATTTTGTTATTAAGATGATATTTCAAGAATGGAGTTTTATTATCTATTTTATTCTATTTATCCTTATCATTATTGGTTTTGTTTGGATTATGAATAGGAATTATAAGTCCAATTTGCTTAAACTTGAAACAAAAAATAAAATAAGTGTTTTAAATATATTCTCTTTTCTAATTATAATTGGACTTTGTTTTTTCGGTATGAGGGGAAGATTAGAAATAAAATCACCACTTAGAATAGGTACTGCATATTTTTCTAATTATCCTTTATTAAATCAAATAGGACTTAATCCTAATTATACTTTATCTAAAAGCATTGAGGAGGCTAATGAGCTTAAAAAGAAAGGGCTTAGTTTAATTGATAATAATACAGCTAAGCAATTTGTGGAAGATGAATTTAAGAGTTTTCTAAACAAGGATATAGTATTTAAGAGCTCAAAGAAATTGAATGTGGTTTTGGTAATTATGGAGTCGATGAGTGCTGAGTATATGGGTTATTTTACTGGGGAATCAAGCCTAACTCCTAATTTAGATAAGATTGCCAAAAAGTCTATCTCTTTTACTAATACATATACAGCAGGTATACATACCTATAATGGAGTTTATTCTACCTTGTTTTCTTTGCCAGCCTTATTAGATATTCATTCCATGAAAACAACTCAAATACCAGAGTTAAATGGCTTACCAAATATATTAAAATCCAATGGTTATAATACTCTTTATTTTACAACACATGACGACCAGTTTGATAATATTGGGGGTTTTCTTAAAGCTAATTCAGTAGATAGAATTATATCAGTAAAAGATTATCCAAAATCTCAAATTAAAAGTACCTTGGGGGTATCTGACCATATAATGTTCGATAAAGCTATTCAGACAATTAATTCAATAGATAAGACAAAACCCTTCTTTGCAAGTCTACTTACTTCGAGCTTTCATAATCCTTATGTATATCCAGAGAATATTGATTTAAAAACAAAAAGCAAGGATATTAAATATAAGATGTTGGAGTATTCAGATTGGGCAATTGGTAGGTTTATTGAAAAGGCAAAGGAATATCCATGGTTTGAAAACACCGTATTTGTTTTTATTGCAGACCATGGAGCATATATAGGGAATAACCCTTATCCAATACCACTTGCGTATCATCATACACCATTTTTGATTTATAGTCCAAGTAATCTTTCACCAAAAGAAATAGATAATCATTGTTTGCAAATAGATTTATCACCAACAATATTATCACTTTTAAATCTAAATTATACCCATAATAATCTTGGAGTAGATATAATAAATAATACAAGAAGATATGCATACTTTTCATCTGACGACAGGATAGGAGTATTGGATGAAAAGTACCTATATATATGGGATAAGAACTCAAATGAATATCTTTATTTATATAAGGAAAAAGATACTAAAAACTATATAAATGAGCAAAGAGAAAAAGCCAATGATATGAAGAAATACGCTTTCTCTATGATTCAATACACTTATGATAATTTCCACCTTAAAAAATAGAGGATATAAAAAAAGAGGCCAATGAAATAAATCCAATAGCCTCTTTTCTTTTGAATGATTTGTTGAAAAAATTAGTTTACTACAGTAACACCTTCTTTTTTCTTGAATGTTTGAGTTGAATTTGTTTCAACTTTCTTTTCATCTGTAGCTCTGTTTTCGTTAGCCTTAGGTATGTAAACAGGAGTTTTCTTTGTTGACTCTGCTTTCTTTGCAGTTGTATTAGAAGCTTTCTTTTCTTCTTTTACTTCTTGTGCCACTGTTTCAGCCACTGTTTCAGTTACAGTTTCTACTGGAACTTCTTCAGTAATTGTTTCAGTTTGAGTTTCAGTTTTTCCACCGCAAGCAGCCATTAAAGCAACTACAGCAACACCTAATAATAAATGTTTAATTTTCATTTTTCTCTTCGTTTTAATTAATAATTATAATGGTTTTACAATCTGCAATATTAATGATTTTTTCTATCATACAGTACAAAACTTGAAAAATATTTAATAATGTAATGTTAATTAGTTTGTTGCATGTGTATGATTTTATATTCTTTTCAATATATTAGCAGCTTCCAATAAGGTTTCATCAGTTTTTGCAAAACAAATCCTCAAAGTTTTATTATCTACTTCATTAGAATAGAATGGAGAAACTGGAACAGTTGCAACCTTACATTCCTTCGTTAGTCGAACTGCAAAATCCATTTCATTTTCGGAGCTAATTTGAGAGTAGTCCAATAGCATAAAATAAGTACCTTTACAATCCAATACTTTAAATCTTGAACCTTCAAGAGCTTTAGTCATAAAATCTCTTTTCTCCTGATAGAATTTGCCAAGGCTTAGATAGTTCTCTTTGTTTTTCAAATATTCTGCAAAAGCCCATTGCATAGGAGTATTGCAAGTGAAAACGGAAAACTGATGTACTTTTCTATACTCATCCATTAGTGTTTTTGGTGAAGCTACATAACCCATCTTCCAGCCGGTTGTATGAAATGTTTTCCCAAAAGATGCTACAACAAAACTCCTTTCAATAAGTTCTGGATAATAAAGTATGCTTTCATGACGAATATTATCAAAAATCAAATGCTCATATACCTCATCGCTGATAATAATAATATTGGTATCCTTAGTTAATCGGATTAGCTCTTTCATATCCTTTTCTCCAAGAACAGTCCCAGTAGGGTTGTGAGGAGTATTGATAATTATCATCCTTGTATTTGGATTAATTGTTTTTTCAACTTCTGTCCAATCGATATGATATGTAGGAGCAACAAGATTAATAGGTTTAACTACTCCACCACATAATTCAACACTCGGAAGATATGAATCATAAGCAGGTTCAAATATAATCACTTCATCGTTTGGTCTGATAAATGAAGTAATTATCATACTTAGCCCATGGGTAGCACCTGGTGTAATTGTAATTTCTGTTTGTGGGTTATAACTATGTCCGTAAGTATCTTTAAGTTTTTCAGAAATAGCTTCTCTAAGTGGTAGTATCCCTGGCATTGGAGCGTATTGATTATTCCCATTAAGCATATTTTTATTTACAAGCGAAATAAGCTCTTGCGATATAGGGAAATTTGGGAAGCCTTGCGAGAGGTTGATTGCTCCATGCTCATTTGCAAGACCAGTCATTACTGCAAATATTGATGTTTTTGTATTTGGTAGTTTTGATTCTATTCTCATATTATTTGTTTTATAATTATTGACCTTGAATTCGTATTGATTCTTCGTGAATCTTTTCAAAAATCTCTTTAATAAATTCCTTATTAATATTTTTCTCGTCTGCCAGTTCTAATCTAAGTCTAATCATTTCTTCCCAACGATTAATTTGAAGTATAGGAATGTTATTTACTTTCTTAATTTGGGCAAGTTCTATGGAAATTCCCATCCTTTTAGATATTATATCAATTAAATCCATATCTAATTTATCAATTTCTCCACGTAATGTATTTATGGATTCTAAGTTTGATATTGGATTTTGTGGGATTCTAATATTGTTTAATAATGTTTTTAACTCTTTTGGAGTGATTTGTTGGCTTTTGTCAGTAAGTGCAGAGTCAGGATTATTATGAACCTCAAGCATTAAACCATCGAAACCAATACTTACAGATGTTTTTGCAATATCACTAACCAAGGAGGATTTACCTGAAATATGGCTTGGGTCACAAATAATAGGGATTTGAGGCATTAGTCTTTTTAATTCAATTGGAATCTGCCAATATGGTGTTTGACGATATTTGCCATTATCAATAAATGAGAAACCTCTATGAATAGCATATATTTTATTATTACCTGATTTTAGGAATCTTTCAATTCCACCCATCCAAAGATTAATATCGGGATTAATTGGGTTTTTAATAAATACTGGAATGTCCACTCCTTTAAGACTCTCAACAATCTCTTGAACATAAAATGGATTAGTAGTGGTTCTTGCTCCTATCCATACTCCGTCTAATTTACTTTCTAAAACTTTTTCAACATGATAAGGGTTTGCAACTTCTGTCATAACTTTCAATGAAGTTGTTTCTTTAACCTCTTCAATCCATTTCAATCCCCTGGAACCAACTCCTTCGAATTGATTGGGCATGGTTCTTGGCTTCCATATCCCAGCTCTAAACCATTCTACACCACCAATATTGTCAATTAATTTGGCAGTGGATAATACCTGATGCTTGGTTTCTGCAGAGCAAGGTCCTGCAATAACCAATAATCCCTTATTCATTTAGCTAAGATATATATCAATATTCTTATTTAATGAGGAAGTGAATACCTCATACGGGTTGTAAAGGGCTGATAAAATATTGCTTAATGCCCTATTGCTGGGTTTTAGTTCTGAAGATATTATTTTTTCTTCTCTTTCTAAATCTTCTTCCCAATAATCAATTAAATCAAAAAGGCTGTAATTATCTTCCATAAAGTACTGTTTTATTTATTTGTGTTTTTTCTCTAAACGCAAATAAATAAAACTTATTATATACCCCCAAGAAGATTTAATTTAAAATCATTTCTTTTTCTTCAACAAGCTTTCTCATATTGATTAAGGCATAACGCATTCTTCCTAATGCGGTATTGATACTTACACCTGTTTTTTCTGCTATTTCCTTAAAGCTCATTTCTCCGTAATGACGCATAATTAATACTCTTCTTTGGTCTTCAGGCAATTGTTTAATTAGTTTTCTAATATCTTCATGAATCTGTTTTTTAATTAGTTTTTGTTCAACAGAATCATCAAAATTGCCAATCATATCAAATATATTAAAATCATTACCAGATTTGAGAGTTGGGAATCTATTATCCTTTCTAAAATGGTCAATTACTATATTATGTGCAATTCTCATTACCCATTGGATGAATTTACCTTCATCTCTATAAGTGCCATTCTTAAGAGTATTTACAATCTTAATAAAGGTGTCTTGTAGTAAATCGTCAGCTAAGGCTTTGTCCTTAACGTAAGAAAGAATATAGTTGAAAACTTTTTGTTGATGACGTAAAACTAACTCTTCAAAGCTTCTTTTATTACCTTGAATATAATCACGAACTAATTCGTTATCGTTCATTATGCTTAATGACATAGGAATCCTCCTTTTTATTAAATGAATAAATCTATAAAAAAAGTAATTTTCCTATTCTATAAGCAATAATGTTTTGGTTGTTTTATTAATTAATTTATGGGGCAAAGATAAATAAATAATTTGAAACTGCAAGTTTTTTTTTAAAATCCGATATTTTTTATCCTCTAACCCTAAAAATTTATAATATTACATCAATAATCGTACCAATATCATATCTTTGCAAACTAAAACAAAATGGAAATATGAAAAACGCTAAGATTTTATTATTAATACTGACAATTTTTACACTAAGTCTTTCTGCAATATCTATTACTTCTTGTAAAGATAAAAAAACAGAAAATTCACAAATTGAGAAAGATGAGCTTGCTTTATTGGATGTGAAAATTAGAAAAGATTCAAAGAACCCTGAGCTTTATTATGCTCGCTCTATAGTTTTGATGGAAAGAGGAAAACTAAGTGAAAGTTTAATTGATATACAAAATGCAATTAGTATTCGACCTAATGAGGCAAAATATTATATACAAAAAGCTAATTCCTTATTTTCTTCTGGAGAAACTACTCTTGCCTTTTCTTCACTTCAAGATGCATTAAAATATGATTCAAAATCAACTGAAGCTTATTTGAAAACAGCTGAAATTGCTCTTTTATTAAAAGATTATGACAAAACTATCTTTAATATTAATGAGGCATTGAAAATAGATAAGATATCTCCAAAGGCTTATTATCTTAGAGGATATGCTTTAAAAGAGCAAGGTGATACAATAAATGCTGTTAAAAGCTATTCAAAGGCAATTGAATTAAAACCAGATTATGAAGAACCCTTCGAGGAGCTTGGTTTATTATTTGCACTTAAAGGAGATCGTCTGGCAATAGATTACTTAACCTCTACTATCAATATTAATCCTAATAACCTAAATGCAAGTTATGCTTTAGCTTTATTTTATCAAGAACATGGGATGATACAAAAAGCTTTAGACCTTTATCATAATATATTAACGAAAAATCCTAATCATGCAGACGCATTACATAATGTAGGCTATATTAATCTTGTCAATAAAAAATCCTACCAAGATGCATTGGAATTATTTACTAAGGCAATTGAATCAGATTCTACTTTTTTTCAAGCATATTACAATAGAGGAGTAACCTATGAGAATTTAAACCAGAAAGAAAATGCAAAAAAAGACTTTGGCAAAGTGCTGGAAATTAATCCTAACCACAAATTAGCTAAAGAAAAACTAAAAAAATAGGTCAAAAAACAAAAAAAAGGTACTAATTTTGCGTTTTAGAATGAACGTAAAAACAACATATAAGAATTCTAAAAATGGAAGTATCATTTTTGATACAATTTTATCCGTTTTTTCTATTGAGCGACTAATTATTATTAGTCGCTTTTTTTATTCCCCTATTAGAAATATATTAATTACAACTCAACACCATAAATAATATGACAAATTTAAAAGGTAAGAATCTAATTTCAATTTCTGATTACTCTAAGCAAGAGTATATGGAGATTCTAAATTTAGCTGCAGAATTTGAATCAAATCCTCGTCAGGAATTATTAAAAGAAAAAGTAATTGCATCAATTTTCTTTGAACCTTCAACTCGAACAAGACTTAGTTTTGAAAGTGCAGCGTCTTTATTAGGGGCGAAGATAATTGGCTTTTCAAACCCTGCTGCTACTTCTCAATCGAAAGGGGAAAGCCTTCATGATACAATTAAGATGGTAGCCTCTTATTCAGATTTAATAATTATGAGACATAATAAAGAAGGAGCTGCAAGATATGCCGCAGAAGTGTCCGCAGTACCTGTTATCAATGCTGGGGATGGTGCAAACCAACATCCAACTCAATGTATGTTGGATCTTTATTCAATCTTAAAAACCCAGGGAACATTAGATAATTTGAATATTACCTTGGTTGGAGATTTAAAGTACGGAAGAACAGTTCACTCTCTTGTCCAGGCTATGTGTAATTTTAATGCTACCTTCCATCTTGTCTCTCCTGTCGAACTAAAACTTCCTTCATCTGTAAAGATGCATATTAAAAAAGCTAAGCTCGATTATTATCAATATACTAATATCAAAGATGCTGTTGCTGTATCTGATATTATTTATATGACAAGAGTTCAAAGAGAAAGGTTTTCTGATCCTTTAGAATATGAAAAAGTAAAGGATTCATGTATAATAGACGCCTCAACCCTTGAGGGCTGTCAGCCAAATATGAGAGTTCTACATCCACTACCAAGAGTTAATGAAATCGCTGTTGATGTGGATTCAACACCTCATGCTTATTATTTTGATCAAGCAAGAAACGGAGTATATGTTCGCCAAGCATTAATGGCAGCAATTTTAGGAGTGAAATAAAAAACCAAATAATAAAATGACAACACAAAATAAAAAAGAATTAATAGTTTCTGCAATTGAAAACGGAACAGTTATTGATCATATCCCTGTAGAATCTGTATTAAAAGTTATTAGAATACTTGGATTAGATAATTATCAGGATGAGGTATTGATTGGGATTAACCTTGAAAGTAAGAAGTATAAAAGAAAAGGCATTGTCAAGGTGAGAAATAAGTATTTTGAAAAATCTGACTTAAATAAAATTGCACTTGCTGCCCCACATGCTACTCTAATTGTAATCAAAGACTATGAAGTTATTGAGAAAATTTCGGTAGAAACTCCTGAACATATTGAAGCAATCATTAAATGTATAAATCCAAACTGTATAACTAATAATGAAACAATTGAAACCAAATTTAAGGTTGTTGTGAAAGAACCTTTAAAGATTCAATGTCATTATTGTGAAAAAACAATGACTAATATTAGATTTGTTGAATAAAAAACAATGATTTTTACTAAAAGATTCAAGTATTTTACTTATCTTTGCAAAAGTAAGGAAATGAGTTCTTTATTTCTGAGCTAAATCAACCAATTTTCTAAAAGTACATTATGGTACCTACCACACGACCCTTATGGTAGGTACCATAACACCTTTGTGGTAGGTACCATAATACTGCTGTGGTAGCTACCATAGTGACTTTGTATTCAAAGAAAAATACTTTGAAATCAAAGAAAAATTCTTTTAAACTTGACTTTAATTAATTCTTTCTTGATATAATTTCGATAAAACTAAAGAAGTTTCCTCCAAAAACATATAAAGTGTTTTTATAGAAGTTCTCTATAAATAAAGATTATAAGACTAAATATTAATTTTTCTTGCAAATTTAATACAAGGAAAAGAAAAATACTTTATATTTGCCAAATAATCATAGCAACCCTCAAGTACATAATTCAAATGTAACTGACGGTGCTTTGCTATTAAGAGAAACAAGAAAAAATAAGAAAATGAAAGGTATAGTATTAGCAGGAGGTTCGGGAACAAGACTTTTCCCAATAACCAAAGGAGTTAGTAAGCAAATGCTCCCAATATATGATAAACCAATGGTATATTATCCAATATCAGTTTTGATGTTGGCAGGGATAAGAGAAATTTTAATAATCTCTACACCTGAAGATTTGCCAGGATTTAGAAGACTTTTAGGAGATGGTTCCGATTATGGAGTAGAATTTACCTATGCAGAACAACCCTCCCCAGATGGATTAGCACAAGCATTTATAATAGGAGAGGAGTTTATTGGAAACGATTCGGCATGCCTTGTATTAGGTGATAATATATTCTATGGACAAAATTTTACATCAATGTTAGAGCAATCTCTAAAAGATGCAGAGAAAAACAATATGGCAACAGTATTTGGCTATTATGTAAATGATCCAGAACGTTATGGAGTTGCTGAATTTGACAAAGATGGCAAGGTGCTTTCAATTGAAGAAAAGCCTAAAGAACCTAAGAGCAATTATGCAGTAGTAGGTCTTTATTTCTATCCAAACAAAGTTGTGGAAGTAGCAAAGAATATTAAACCCTCAGCAAGAGGAGAATTGGAAATAACTACAGTAAATCAAGAATTTTTAAAAGACAAAGAACTAAAAGTCCAATTACTTGGAAGAGGATTTGCATGGCTTGATACAGGAACCCACGATTCTCTAAGTGAAGCATCCACATTTATAGAAGTATTGGAAAAACGCCAGGGATTAAAAATTGCATGTCTTGAAGAAATAGCATATACAAAAGGTTGGATAACTAAAGAAAAGCTACAAGAATTAGCAAAACCAATGATAAAAAACCAATATGGACAATATTTACTTCATTTAGCTAAGGATTAAAAATAAATCCCTTTATATGAATATACTATCAGGAATTGTACATGAATTACCTGAGGATATGCTCAGAGTTTTGCAAGAGAATGAAGAAATTCTAAAAATATGGAATTCTCTAACTCCAATTCAAAGAAATGAATGGATATGTTGGGTAACTATAGTTAAAAAACAAGAAACAAGAGAAAAGCATATTCAAAGAATGATTGAAGAATTACATCAAGGTATCAAACAACCTTGTTGCTGGCCTGGTTGCCCCCACAGAAGACCCAGCAGAAACCAATACTTTAAGAACCTAAACAATTAAACGTTCAACAACTAAACAACTCAACAACAAACTAAATGCTCTACCTATTCCTTAGTATATTATCAAGCATTGCGATTCTTATTATCTTTAAGATTATTGGGAAGTATAATATTAAGGTAATTCAACCAATAATCATAAACTATTTTGTAGCATCAGTTTTAGGTTACTTATCTGCAGGAATAAGTTCTAAAGAAGTTTTACAAATACCAGCTGATTGGATACTACCAGGAGTTATTATTGGAAGCCTATATGTCTTTACCTTTTTTCTAATTGGATATTCAACCAAAAAGGCAGGTATGGCATTAACAACCATTGCATCGAAGATGAGCTTTGTTTTTCCAATGTTCTTCTCAATACTAATAGACACCAAGGATAATTATTCTAATATTAAATTTATTTTACTGATAATGGCAATAATAGCAGTCTTTTTATCTGTTTATAAGAAGAGAGTGAAAACTATAGATTCATTATTTATTATATTTTTACCCTTTATACTCTTTGTCCTTATGGGCATTGCTGATTCACTTGTAAAATATTCTCAAAACTACTATATAAAAGACGAAAGTCAATCTTCAATATTCTCTTTTCTAATCTTCTCTTTTGCAGCCTTATGGGGGTTATTATTAATTATGTTTCAAAAAGACAAGAAGGAAATCCTCCAACCAAAAGTATTAATAATAGGAATAATCTTGGGAATCTGCAATTTCGGCTCACTCTACTTCTTTATAAACGCATTAAACTCCCTAACATTCAATAATTCATTAGTAATAGCTCTAAACAATATGGGAGTAGTCCTATTCTCAATAATAATAGCTTTAAGTTTTTTCAAAGAAAAGGTATCCAAACTTAATAAAGCAGGGATAGCCTTCACAATAATAACATTTATTGCTATAATGACTATGCTTTAGGAGTATAAGAAGATTCATCGAATCATAAAACTAAAATATATGAATACAAAAAGATTAATTGTAAAAGCATTAAAAATCTTAAGTATAAAAACTGAGCTTGAGAGCTTTGATTTTATTAATGAAGAGATTAAAAAAGGAGTACAATTTAGGGGAACAAATCTTTGGATTTTAATCTTTGCTATATTGGTAGCATCTGTTGGATTAAATATGAATTCAACAGCCGTAATTATTGGAGCTATGTTAATCTCTCCACTAATGGGACCAATAAATGGTGTAGGATATAGTATTGCTACCTATAATTTCCCTTTACTAAGGGAGTCATTACGAAATTTCGGATACGCAATAGGAATAAGTCTTATCACATCCACACTCTACTTTATTCTGACCCCAATCTCTACAGCCCAATCCGAACTATTAGCAAGAACCTCCCCAACTATTTACGACGTATTAATAGCCCTCTTTGGAGGATTTGCAGGAATTGTAGCAATAAGTAGTAGAAATAAAGGAAATGTAATACCAGGAGTAGCAATTGCTACAGCCCTAATGCCACCACTGTGTACAGCAGGATACGGTTTAGCAACCATGCAATTCAAATTTTTCTACGGAGCATTCTATCTATTTACTATAAACTCAGTATTTATCGCAATAGCATCAATGTTAATCTCTCAAATCCTTAAATTCCCAATTAGAGATATAATTGATGCGAGTAAGAAGAAAAGAATTAATCAAATAATCTCAGTTATTATTGCCTTAGTTTTTATCCCAAGTATATATTTTGGATATCAACTTATTCAAAAAGAAAGATTCAGCGAAAATGCAGATAAATACATTGCTAATATAAGCAATTATGAAGGTAATTTCCTTTTAAAGAGCAATGTAGATTCCGACAAAAGGATAATAAACTTAATATATGCAGGGAAAAACCTTACAGAGGAACAAAAAGAAAGCATAAAAGAAAAAGCATTGAACTTCAATCTAAAGCAACCAAAAATCCTAATCGAACAAGGGCTATCCTTCCAAGAAGTGGATAACAAATCTACTGAAACCCTAAGACTTCAAAAAGAATTATATGAAATAAGCAATCTCTTAGAAGCAAAAACAGAAGAATTAGACAGTATAAAAAACTTGGCACAAACTGGAAATGCCCTAATAAATGAACTAAGAAAATTCTATCCAGAAATAAAATCCCTATCATACGCCAACACCTTAGAATACAATGACACTACAAATCTTCCGAAAACAATAAAACTTGTAATACTAAAAGCAAAAGACAGCCCAATCCAAAATAATGATAAAGAAAAAATCAACCAATGGGTTGAAACAAGACTAAAAGAGCAAAACGTGAGAGTAATCTATGAGTAAAAGAATTATTCTATTTAAAAACACTATAATATATAAACAATGAAAAGAAATATTTTAATAACCGGAGGAGCAGGTTTTATAGGCTCCCATGTAGTAAGGTTATTTGTAAACAAATATCCTGAATATAATATTATCAACCTTGATAAGCTAACTTATGCAGGGAATTTGGCTAATCTAAAGGATATAGAAAATAAACCAAACTATAAATTTGTAAAAGCAGATATATGCGATTTTGAATTAATGCTAAAGATATTTGCAGATAATAATATTGATGGAGTATTACACCTTGCAGCAGAAAGCCATGTGGATAGAAGTATAAAAGACCCGTTTACTTTTGCACAAACCAATGTAATGGGAACACTTTCACTGCTTCAAGCCGCAAAGCATCAATGGAATGGGAATTATGAGAATAAACTCTTCTATCATATCTCTACCGATGAGGTTTATGGTAGCCTTGAATTTGATGGAAAATTCTTCACTGAAGATACCCCTTATGATCCACACTCCCCTTACTCAGCATCTAAAGCTTCATCAGACCATTTTGTTAGAGCTTTTCATGATACATACGGAATGCCAATTGTAATAACTAATTGTTCTAATAACTACGGACCTTACCAATTCCCAGAAAAACTAATACCACTATTCTTAAATAATATAAGAAACAATAAACCTCTTCCAGTATACGGAAAAGGAGAAAATGTAAGAGATTGGCTTTTTGTAGAAGACCATGCAAGAGCCATAGATATAATCTTCCATAAATGCAAGATAGGAGATACCTATAATATTGGAGGATTTAACGAATGGAAAAATATCGACCTAATAAAAGTAATGATACGCACAGCCGATAGAATATTAGGAAGAAAAGAAGGAGAAAGCGAAAAACTAATAACTTACGTAACTGACCGTGCAGGGCACGACCTTCGTTATGCAATAGACTCAACCAAACTAAAGAATGAATTAGGATGGGAGCCAAGTCTGCAATTTGAAGAGGGAATAGAAAAAACCATTAGATGGTATTTAGAAAACCAAGATTGGGTAGACAACATAACCTCAGGAGAATATGAAAAATACTATAAAGAGATGTACGAATAATCATATTTTCCCCTCTCTTATATCGAAAGCAAAAGATTAAGTAAACAATTATCTTTATCTTTGCAAACTAATTTTTGTATTTACAATTTATAAATATGGTTGATTTATTGATTCAAAACTCTACTAAAAAGGCTCTTGAGGATTTATATGGGATTATTGTAGAGTCTAAAGATATTGTATTATCTAATACTAAAAAAGAATTTATTGGAGATATAACTTTGGTGGTTTTTCCCTATGTGAAATTAGCGAAGAAATCTCCAGAAGTAATTGCTAATGAGTTAGGAGAATATATAATTAAAGATTCAAATATATGTAAGAGCTTTAATGTTATAAAGGGGTTTTTGAATTTTGTGATAGATGATTCTTATTGGATAGATTTCTTGATTAAAAACCGACTTAATTCAAACTTTGGATATCAACCTATAAAAGGGGATAAGCCAATTGTAATTGAATATTCTTCTCCAAATACTAATAAACCTCTCCATCTTGGACATATTAGAAACAATTTGCTTGGCTGGTCAATTGCTGAAATTCTAAAAGCAAACGGCTATGCAGTTAAAAAAGTAAATTTAGTTAATGATAGAGGTATACATATTTGTAAGAGTATGTTAGCTTGGATGAGGTATTCTAATGGTGAAACTCCAGAAACTTCTGGTTTAAAGGGTGACCATTTAGTTGGTAAGTACTATGTTATATTTGATAAGTATTACAAGCAGGAAATAGAAGCACTTGTAAAAGAGGGTATGGATGAAGAGGAAGCAAAGAAAAAAGCTCCAATTATAATTGAGGCTCAAAATATGCTTCAAAGGTGGGAAAACAAAGATAAGGAGGTAATGGATTTATGGAAGATGATGAATTCATGGGTATATGATGGCTTTGATTATACTTATAAGAGTTTAGGAATTGACTTTGATAAGATTTATTACGAGAGCGAAACTTATCTATTAGGTAAAGATATTGTCAAAAAAGGTTTGGAAGATAATATTCTCTACCAAAGAGAAGATAATTCTATCTGGTGTGATTTAAGAGATGAGAATTTAGATGAAAAATTACTTCAAAGAGGGGATGGAACATCTGTTTATATGACTCAAGACCTTGGAACAGCATTATTAAGACATAATGATTTTGATTCAGATAGGTTGATTTATGTTGTAGGAAATGAGCAAAACTATCATTTTAATGTTTTAAAGATAGTGCTTAAAAAACTTGGTTTCGATTTCTCAGATAAATTATATCACCTTTCTTATGGTATGGTTGAATTACCTGAAGGGAAGATGAAATCTAGAGAAGGGACAGTGGTAGATGCTGATGATTTGGTTTCTGAAATGATTTCTAATGCAAAAAGAATGACACTCGAACATGGTAAGGGAGAAGAATTTGATAGTTATGAATTAGAAAAGCTATATAATACCCTTGCTTTAGGAGCCTTAAAATACTTTATTCTAAAGGTTGATCCATCTAAAAATATGATATTTAACCCGAAAGAATCGATAGATTTTAATGGAAATACTGCTCCTTTTATTCAATATACCTATGCTCGTATTCGTTCAATTATTAGAAAGTCAGAAGCAGAAAAAGGGATAATTCTTAATACTTTTGATTTTGATAAGGGATTAATATTAAACGATAAGGAAAAAGAAATAATAAAAATACTATACCAGTTCCCAGGTATAGTACAACAATCAGCTCAAAGCTATTCTCCAGCACTTATCGCTAATTTTGCTTATGAACTTGCAAAATCCTTTAATACATTTTATCAGGAAATGCCAATTTTAAAGGAAGAAAATAAAGATTTAATGTTAATGAGAATAGCATTATCTTCATTTGTAGCTAATGTAATAAAGACTTCATTAAATTTATTGGGAATAAATGTTCCAGAAAGAATGTAGTATTAAATTTTTTATTATCTTTGCCATGTTCAAAACATCTTAATGTTATGATTGAAGAAAATAATGAATCCAAACCTCAGCAATGTGATTGTTTGTCAATAGACAATGAAGAAGGTAATGAGATAATACTTTTTAATGATAATATTCATAGTTTCAATTACGTTATTGATTGTTTAATGAATGTTTGTAAATTAAGTATAGAACAGGCCTCAACATGTGCAAATATTGCACATTATAAGGGCTTATGTGCTGTAAAGCATGGAGCTTACGATGAACTAAATGTTATGTGTAAAAGACTAATAAGTTTAGGATTAAAGGTTGATTTGAGATGATTTAAAAGCAAAATAATTATGGATTTAATTTATATTCTATTATTACTAATCGGAGGCTTAGCCTTTATAGTTTTAGAATTGGTAGCAATACCTGGTACAAGTATTGCTGGTCTTTCAGGCCTTGCACTTACAATTTATGGAATAGTAAGGGTTTATGCAGAATATGGAAACACATGGGGGACAATATCCTTATTTGTTTCGTTAATCATTATTCTGATTCTACTTTTTTATTCTCTTAGAACAAAGACTTGGAAACGTTTTACACTTAATGACAGTATTGATTCAAGAGTAAATGAAATTGAAGAAGAGAATTTTAAGGTAGGTGATAAGGGAATTACAATAACTCGTTTAGCTTCAGCTGGAATTGCTGAAATAAATAATCAGAGGATTGAGGTCTATTCAGTTACTTCCTATATTGATCCAAAAACGGAAATTGAAATAGATTCAATTAAGGATAAGAGAATATTTGTAAAGCCAATTGAACAAGAAAGAATTTAAACAGTAAATAATATATTAATTAAAAAAAACAATAGATTATGATTTCAGGAGTAGTATTAATCATAGTAGTGTCAGTAGTTGCACTATTTGTATTTCTTTGGTTGGTTCCATTAAACCTATGGTTCCAAAGTGTTTTAAACGGGGTTAAGATATCCCTTATACAGCTAATATTTATGCGTTGGAGAAAAGTTCCGCCAACAATTATTGTTAATGCTTTAATTAATTCAAAAAAGGCAGGATTGGATTTAAGTTCTGATTTGTTAGAAGCCCATTATCTTGCAGGAGGACATGTGCAAAGAGTTGTAAATGCGTTAATATCTGCTGATAAAGCAAATATGAATCTTGATTTCAAAACAGCAACAGCAATAGATTTAGCTGGTCGTGATGTATTTGAAGCAGTTCAAATGAGTGTTAATCCTAAAGTATTGGATACACCAAGCGTTGCAGCTGTTGCTAAGAATGGTATTCAATTAATAGTAAGAGCAAGGGTTACTGTAAGAGCAAGTATAAGACAATTAGTTGGAGGAGCAGGAGAAGAAACAGTATTAGCAAGAGTTGGAGAGGGTATTGTTACATCAATTGGTTCTGCTGACTCTCACGCCTATGTATTAGAAAATCCTGATTCAATTTCAAAAGTTGTACTTTCAAAAGGATTGGACAGTGGAACAGCTTTTGAAATTCTATCAATAGATATAGCAGATATCGATGTTGGTAAGAATATTGGAGCTCAATTACAAATGGATCAAGCAGAAGCTGATAAGAATATTGCACAAGCAAAGGCTGAAGAAAGAAGAGCAATGGCTATAGCTGTTGAACAAGAAATGAAAGCTAAGGCTCAAGAAGCAAGAGCTAAGGTTATTGAAGCTGAGGCCGAAGTTCCACTTGCAATGGCAGAGGCTTTCCGTAGTGGTAATCTTGGTATTATGGACTATTATAAAATGAAAAACATAATAGCTGATACAGATATGAGAGAGAATATCGCAAAACCTAACCAACACAAAACAGAGAATACACCAAATAAGAAATAAGGCTCAGGCTTTGATTTAATGGATAATAAAATAATAATTAAGGGGGCGAGAGTTAATAATCTTAAGAATATTAATGTCGAAATCCCAAGAGATAGGCTTGTAGTAATTACAGGCCTTTCTGGTAGTGGGAAGACATCTCTTGCTTTTGATACCTTGTTTGCCGAGGGGCAGAGAAGATATGTAGAGAGTCTTTCATCTTATGCTCGACAATTCTTAGGAAGAATGAATAAACCTGAGGTGGATTTGATTTATGGAATTAGTCCTGCAATTGCTGTAGAGCAGAAGACCTCTAACAGAAATCCTCGCTCAACAGTTGGAACAATTACTGAGGTTTATGAATACCTCAAGCTTCTCTTCGCTAAGATAGGTAAAACCTACTCTCCAATTTCAAATAATCTTGTAACAAGACATTCAGTTTCTAATGTTGTTGATACATTATTAGAATTGGAAAAAGGGCAGAAAGTATTTATTCTAAGCCCTATCAAACTCAAACCCAAAGAAGATTATAAGATGAGATTTGAACTTCTGATTCAATTAGGCTATGCAAGAGTATTTATTGATGAAGAAGTAGTAAGGATAGAAGAGGCATTAAAGAAAGATATTTCTAAGAATGAGATAATCTATGTGCTTATTGATAGATTAAGTATTATTCATAATTCTCAAGATGTAAAAAGTAGAATCTCCGATTCTGTTCATACAGCTTTCAATGAGGGTGAGGGTGAGTGTGATGTAAAATTAGAAGGAGGTGAATGTTTGCATTTTTCTAATCGATTTGAACTTGACGGTATAGAATTTACAAAACCTTCTGAAAACTTTTTTGCTTTCAATAATCCTTATGGAGCATGTTCTACATGTGCTGGTTCAGGAAGAGTTGAAGGTATAAGCGAGGATTTAGTTATTACTCAACCTAATTTATCGGTTTATGAAAATGTTGTGAACTGTTGGAAGGGGGAAGTGATGAAGCATTTCAAAGAAGAGTTTATAGAAAAAGCATCTAATAAGTTTCCTATACATAAACCTTATAATAAACTAAGTCCAAGGGATAAGGCTTTGTTATGGGAAGGAGATGATGAAATAATAGGAATAAATAAATTCTTTGATATAATTCGTGCAGAGTCTTATAAAATCCAATTTAGAGTTTTACTATCAAGATATACTGGTAAAACAGTTTGTCCAGATTGTAAGGGAACAAGGCTAAGAAAAGATGCATCTTATGTAAAGATAAATGGTAAATCTATTATAGATTTAGTATTAATGCCTATATGTGATTTGGTTTCATTCTTTGAAAATATTGAGCTTAGTGAATATGAATTAGAGATTACTAATAGGTTATTATCTGAGATAAAAATAAGACTTGGATATTTGATAGATGTAGGTTTGGACTATTTGACTCTTAATCGTCAAAGCTCTACACTCTCTGGTGGAGAAAGTCAGAGAATAGCTCTTGCAACTTCTTTAGGAAGTCCACTTGTTGGCTCAATGTATATTTTAGACGAACCAAGTATAGGACTTCACCCAAGAGACACACATAATCTTATTAAAGTATTGAAAAAGCTTAGAGATTCTGGCAATTCTGTAATTGTTGTAGAGCATGATGAAGAGATAATAAAAGCTGCTGATTACATAATAGATATAGGTCCTTATGCAGGAGTTAGAGGAGGAGAAATTGTGTTTTCTGGGAATAGTAAAGAATTACTCAATAACTCTGCGTCGCTTACAGCACAATACATTAATGGTAAGCTAAATATTCCTTTAAGTCCATGGACAAGAAGCTGGAAGGATTATGTTCTTATTGAAAATATCAATAATAATAACCTAAAGAATATTACTTTAAAATTACCTTTAAAAGCATTGACAGTTGTTTGTGGAGTGAGTGGTTCAGGCAAGACAACTTTAATTAAAAAAGTACTTTATAATTCAATACAAGAATATCTTGGAGAACCAATAGAGGAAATACCAATTGCTGCTAAGCCTCAGGGGGATTTATCTCTTATACGTTCTGTCCAAATGGTTGACCAAAACCCAATAGGTCGTTCTTCAAGGAGTAATCCTGCAACCTATTTAGGGGCATTTGATGATATTAGAATATTATTATCTGAGTTGCCATTATCTAAGAAGAAAAAACTAAAACCAGGTTATTTCTCATTCAATGTAGAAGGAGGAAGATGTCCTGAATGTAAGGGAGAGGGGACAGTTACAATCCCTATGCAGTTTATGGCTGATGTAATTCTACCATGCGAGGCATGTGGAGGAACACGATATAAGGAAGAAGCCTTAGAGATAAAGTATAGAGAGATGAATATCGATGATATCCTTAATATGACGATAGAGGATACAGTAGATTTCTTTTCTAAAGACTCAAATCAACTCTCGCAAAAGATTGCTAACAGACTTCAAAGCCTGATTAAAGTAGGGCTTGGTTATCTTAAGCTTGGGCAAAGTTCTATTACGCTATCAGGAGGAGAGAGTCAAAGAGTAAAACTCGCATACTTTTTGTCAAAGGGAAGTAATGAAAAGCCTACATTATTTATATTCGATGAGCCTTCAACAGGTCTTCACTTCCATGATATTCAAAAGCTGAATATAGCAATTCAAGAATTGGTAAACATAGGACATTCGGTAGTAGTAATCGAGCATCATCCCGATATAATTAAGATTGCGGATTGGGTAATAGAGCTTGGACCAAACGGAGGAGATAAGGGAGGGAAGATATGCTTTGAAGGAACACCTTTAGAAATGACAAAAGCAAAGAAAACCCAAACAGGGAAATACCTAAAAGATAAATTCTAAGTAATATATTCCTCTCTTAGCAATATAATACAAAAGAGTTGCATAAAGCCAAAACTTAATGCAACTCTTTTTTTATATGTATTATTCCATTCTCCTTTTGTAAATACCAAAACATTCAGTCGTGTGGGATATTATGTTTTGCAAGCAGTAAGAAGATAAGCAATCCTCTGCCATTATTCTTTCGTTTTCAAGCTTTAAACTAATATATTCCTATTCTGAAGTAGTGGAATTTGATTATAATCTGATATAATGCCATTATTTGCCCGATATAATGCCATTATATCCTCTATTTAATGGCATTATTTCCTCCATTTAATGGCATTATATTGCAAGTATAATGGCATTATACTGAATTGGAATCAAGATTAAATAGTTGGGAGTTTGATTACATTAGGATAGAGCTAAGAAAAAAATGATTAAATTTGCAGATAATAATAATTGAACTGATATGATAAACTACGAAAAATATATCCTGGATAATGGGTTGAGGGTAATATTTCATAAAGACAAAACCACTCCCTTAATTACTGTAAATCTATTATATGGAGTAGGGGCTAAGCATGAGAATGAGAACAAAACTGGGTTTGCACACTTGTTTGAACACCTTATGTTTTCGGGCAGTAGGAATGTTCCAAGCTATGATGAGGTTATTGATAAGATTGGGGGTGAGAATAATGCATTTACTAATAATGACTACACTAATTACTATCTTACTATACCTGCAAACCAATTAGAAACAGCACTTTGGGTTGAGAGTGATAGAATGAAATACCTAAATATAAATCAAAAGAGTTTGGATATTCAGAAAAATGTGGTTATTGAGGAGTTTAAGCAAAGGTATTTAAACCAACCCTATGGTGATATTTGGATGCTTTTAAGGGAATTATCCTATAAAACTCATCCTTATCGATGGTCAACAATTGGAAAGGAGATATCGCATATCGAGAACGCAACGCTCGAGGATGTTGTAGAGTTTTACAATAAATTTTATATGCCTAATAATGCAATTCTTTGTATTGGAGGGGATTTTGAGAGCGATTATGCCTTGGAATTATGCAAAAAATGGTTTGAAGAGATTCCTAAGGGAGAAATTACTCAGATTAATATTCCCAAAGAGCCATTGCAAACCCAAGCAAGAGAATTAAAGGTTTATAGAGATGTCCCACAAAATGTTATATATATAAGTTTTCCTATGGCTTCAAGGTTAGAGAAGGAGTATTATGCATTTGATTTGCTTAGCGATTTGCTTTCTAACGGTAGGAGTTCGAGGTTATATAATAGTTTAATTAAGGAGAAGGGGTTATTTACAGAGATAAATGCTTTTATAAGTGGAGATATTGATAATGGGCTGTTTATTCTTTCTGGAAGATATTCACAAGGGGTTGAAATCCAAAAAGGAGAGGAGGCTATTTGGGAGGAATTGGAGAAGATAAAGAGTGATAATATTGATGATTATGAGTTCCAAAAGGTAAAGAATAAGTTTGAATCTACTTATACACTATCTCAGATTAAAACCTTGGAAAGAGCAATGAATCTTTGCTATTTTGAGCATCTTGGAGATATTGATTTAATTAATAAAGAGGTAGATAATTACTCTGCTTTAGAAAAAGAATTTATTCAATCTCTTGCAAAGAACACATTTATTAAAGAAAAATCTAATACTTTATATTATCTTACAGAGAAAGAAATCTCTTTAGATGAATAGTCAAATAAGACAGAAATATATGGAAGAGGTAATTTTATATTCAAAACTTATTCCAAGTCCTGTTGGGAATCTAATAGGGATTGGGAGTGATAAGGAATTGTATTTTCTGGAATTTCTAATTGACAAGGCTAAGGAAGATGTTTTTTCAAGAATAAATTCCAAAAATGGGTATAATATAAAATATGAAAGCAATAGCATTTTAGAGGATTTAGAAAAGGAATTGATGGAATATTTTTCTGGGAAAAGGAAGACTTTTACAATTCCTTTGAAATTGATTGGTAGTAATTTTGATTTAAAGGTTTGGAGGGGTTTGTTGGAAATACCTTATGGTAATTTAGTATCTTATAAAGATATTGCAAGGAATATTGGCAATGAAAAGGCATTTCGAGCTGTTGGAAATGCAAATAATAGAAATAATATTCCAATTCTTATTCCCTGTCATAGGGTTGTGTTAAACAATGGAGGATTAGGAGGATATGCACTTGGATTAGACAAGAAGAAACTATTAATTGAACTTGAAAAGAATAATAAATAATAATTTTATACTTGAATTGTAAGGTTTTTTCTATTTTTGCGTCATAAATGATGTTGTTTTAAATGAATTCTAATTAACAAACAAATAAAAAAAGAGAATTTCTATGAAAAAATTAATGTACTTAGTTTTAGCATTTACGCTATTAACTGCAACTGCTGCAGTAGCTCAAACTCCAGAGAAGAAAGAGCAAAAGAAAGAATGTTGTGATCATTCAAAAAATGCAAAGAAAGACCATAAAGGCTGTGCTTCAGACAAGAAGGCTATGAATGGTCAAACTACAAAACACGAATGTTGTTCAGATAAAGCAAAGAAAGATTCTAAAGATAAATCTTGCTGCTCTGACAAAAAAGCAAAAGATTGCAATAAAGATTCAAAAAAATGTTGCTCTGAAAAGAAATCATAATTAAAATTAAATCTTTAATTTAGAATTGGCAGGGTTTAATTAATAAATCCTGCCCTTTATTTATATCTATGGACGATTTCCAGTTAGCACAAGAAATTTCTAAGGGCAATCATAAGGCATTTGAGGATTTTTTTGAGCAATATAAGCTCAAGGTAATGAATCTATGTTATGGAATGTTGCATAATAGGGATGATGCTGAGGATTTGGTTCAGGATATTTTCGTAGAACTATATACTTCTTCTGGAAAGTTTAAGGGCAATTCAAAACTCTCTACCTGGTTGTATAGAATTGCAGTAAATAAAACAATAAACCATATTAGAAAGAATAAAATAAAAAATCTTTTTCTTAATATTGAGGATAAGAGTAATGTATTTGTGGAAGAGGAAAGGGTGGATTTAACTATTGAAGAAAGAGAAAAAATTGCTGAGTTGCATAAGTTTATAGATAAATTGCCGTCTAAACAAAAAATAGCTTTAACCTTATTTGTTTATGACGAATTGCCTCAGAAAGAAATTGCAGAGATAATGGGAGTTTCAGTTAACTCTGTTGAGGTTTTGGTCTTTAGGGCTAAACAAAATATAAAGAAATTAATGATAAAAGAAGAAACACAATCTAATATATAATATAAAAAGTTATGGAAGAGTTATTTAAAAAAGATATTATAAAGGAGGTAAACCCTTATTTATTCTCTAAAATCCAAAACAAGATACTGGAAGAGAAAAGCATTTATTCTAAGAGAACAAACCTTGCCTTAAGATATGGGCTTGTGGTTTTGGGAGGGATTATACTTATGAATATATATATGATTTTCTCTCCAAAACAAGAGAAATATGATAATAATATAGCATATCAAAGATTTGTGCAGGAGAATTACTTCGATGTTCTTGCAAATTCTTTTAATGATAAAATAATATTCCCAGAAGAGAAATGAAAAAGTCAGTATTAATCACATTAGTATTATTTATTATAATACTTGTAGGTTCTAATATCTACCTTCTTTCTCATTATAATAAATGTTCTTGCGAAATTAAACAGCATAATGAGAAAGAGGCTACAGAATGCAAGTGTTATGTAACCCAAGAGTTGGGGCTAAGTTCAGAACAAAGCCAAAAGTATGAGCAAATAAAGAAATCTCATCAGGGAAAAGCATCAGTAATTATTGATAGCTTGCATGTTAATCAGGAACTTATGATGGACTATATTTCAAAGAATAATTCTCAAAAAGAAACATTGGATTATTACCAAAATAAGATAACATATTACCAAAGTCAATTGTTTAATCAATCATTAAGTCAGTTTCTTGAGCTTAAGTCTATAATTAATCCTGACCAAATGGAAAGGGCAAACGAAATTTTCAGAGAACTTTTCGTCTGCCGTCCTACATGCGAGCATAATCATAATCACCTTAGCGATTAATTAGAAGAATGCAATAATTCCAAGAGTTGGGAGTACTGTGCCTGAGCGAGAACTAATCTCTCTAATTCTATATGTTTGTTGAGTCTCTGGTAGGCTTGGGTCAATAATATCTGGCTGACCATTAGTACCAATATTTGTATATATTGGAGAAGATTCCATTTTGTAATTATATACATTCTGAACATCAATATATAGTGTTAGAGATAACTTTCTCCAGAAAAACTCTTTATCTATTCTTATATCTAATTGATGATAATTATCCAAGCGAAGAGTATTATACTTTGAATAATCTAAGTAAGCTCTATTCATAATATCCCATGCTTGACGTTGAGAGGAAGTAGTCATATCGATAGGAGTATAAGGACTGCCACCAATCAATCTCCATCTTGCACTAATATTCCAATTCTTTTTAAATGCTTTGCTCGCATTGATATTCAAGATATATCTATTGTCCCAAGAAGATGATATATAATTATCATTTATATCTGTGAATTTAGAAACATAGTAGGTAAACGTTGAATAAAGACTATAATTATTGCTCTTAGCAAGCTTTACAAGAAATTCAACACCATAGCTTCTACCTTTCCCAATTGAAATAACTTCTTCATCTCCAACTGTTCCAAACATTGCTGACTTACTTGCGAGACTTATTCCGTCAAATTTGGATATAGGGTAATTAAAATACTGTTTGTAAAACCCTTCCACAGTTGCTGTAAAACTATTATTTGGCTTGTATTCCAAACCTAATACTGCATGGTTTACATCAATATATTTAAGAACATCTCTATTGACTAATGTATTAGTAGAATCCTTATATCCTAATGAAGTATAGCTTGGCATTTGGTTATAGCGACCAATGCTTGAGTTAATATAATAATTATCCATTAGTTTATATGAGGCTGAAAGGCGTGGAGAAAATTGATTAAGAGGGTTTACCATATTCTTAGAGAAGGTATTCCCATCGAAACGAAGCCCTAATGACATCAATAATTTATCGTTTAGGAATTTATCAGAAGCTTGTCCATAAGCTTGATATGCAAATAAATCAATTAAAGTTGAATAATCATCTGAAATTATATTATTATTAATAAACACTCTTCTAAAACTTTCTGTCTCATATTTAGAATACTTAAAACCTCCTCCAAACATTAAATCAAAAGGGAGATTAGTAATATAATGTTCATACCTAAATTTATTCTCTGCCTCAAAAGAAAAGAAATTCATTGTCTTTGGCTTGTTCTCATCATTATCAACCTTCTTATAAGATTCATTCTTTAGCATATTTCTGCTGATAATATACTTATTATAATAGTTTTTTGAATAATGACGGTAAATACCTCCAATAGTATAATTCCATTGCTTGTAAACAGGAAGAGAGTTTAATAAGAATCGTTGATTCTCAGTTGGATTCTTTATACCAGTATTTAAAACCATATCATCGAAGGCTCCAAGTCCGAGGAAGATAATATCGTTTTTAGGGTCTAATTTAATCGAATAACGGAATTGATAATCATTATAAGTTGGCAAGAAAGGGAGTTTCAGGGCTTGAAATAGAAATTCCAAGTAAGAACGCCTATAAGAAAGCATAAGGTTAGACTCTTCTTCCATTGGTATATCAAGAGTTACTGCAAGGTCAGAGGCTCCAAGCGATGCTTTTATATGGGGCTTGTCCTGAGAGCCATCTTTTTGAACTATATTCATAACCGAGCTTAATGCATTTCCCATATTAGCAGGAAAAGCAGAGGTAAAGAACTCTACCTCACGGACAAAGTCAGGGTTTATAATCCCTACAACTCCTCCTCCAGAACCCTGAGTAGCGAAGTGATTAATAATAGGTATCTCTATCCCATCTAAATAAAACACATTTTCCGAAGCTCCACCACCTCTAACAATCAAATCATTCCTATTCGCAGCAGTTGCTACAACTCCTGGAAGGTTTTGTATTACCTTTGAAACATCTCTATTGGCTCCAGGGGATTTTTCAATATCTTCCACAGTTAGTTTTTGTGTGGATAGGGGAGATTCAGCTTTTTTCTCAAATATATCATTTACTATACTAACTTCCATTAGTGAGGTTGAGCTTTGGTCAAGATATATGTTTTGATTAGTAGATTTATTATTGAATACTTGCAAAACAGGGGTTTGTCCTTTATTATATCCAATGCTCGATGCCTCAAGCCTAACAAATCCAACTGGAACTTCTTTAATTACAAAATAACCTTTCTCATCACTCGAAGCACCAATATTAGTACCTTGAATAATAATATTAGCAAACATAATAGGTTCGTTTGTCTTCTTATCATAAATATGTCCCTCTACACTTCCCTTTTGGGAAAAAGCATTAATACTCAAAATGCTTAGAACAACAAATAAAGTTTTCTTAATCATAAAATAATTAATATTAGATTCTCCCAATAAACGAATAAACTCAATTAAAGTTCTAAAGAAAAAATCTATCTTTATAATAATAAAAATCTATATGTATTTACTAAGTAATAAAATAATTAATCCTTTTCAAGTTTTGCAATTCTAATTTTTGGATTTAATTTTAAAAAGATTCCAAAGCTATAGCTTGTTGCCGAATTATTATTATGAAGAGGATAGGTATTGCTTTTTCTTGTATGAGGGAAGGTATGGTAGGCTTGGAAATCTATTCCAAAACAATAGTTTTTATCTACCCATAGCTTGTATTCCATATCAAAAAATATCATATTTATATCTCCAAAAACAAACCCTTCATTTTTTGATGATATATTTCCAAATAAGGAATTACCAAGTAATGGAATATAATCCCTGCTTAACCAATAACCTAATTCAAATTTTAAATTCTTTGAATTAGCATAGATATTAGAATAGATTGCCCTTCCGTTATTTATTGGAAAATCGTATTCAAGTAGATTATTTGAGTTTAATAGGTTAATTTCAGCACCTATATTATTAAAGTAATAATCATTTAGTTTATGTTTATAGCCTATGCCCACACTATTGTTTACCCAATTTTCTTTTGTTACATTAGAGCTTGTGTCCCCTTCTCCTCCTATATGCTTCCCTACAAAGCTAAAAGGGAAATAGAGCTGAGAGGTTTTATTATCAATTAGTTTTAAATTTGTAGAAGTTCCAAGTGTAAACATTTCTGAAACTCCATTATTCTTAAAAATAAAGTTTTCCCAATTCAACCAAGTATCAATATCAATATATCTTGAATTATATAAAACCTGAAGACCTTCTTCTGGCTCAGAACTATAATTTAATTCCATATTATACATTGGAGTAATCAAACCATGATTATTATTTCTATATAGATTTCCAAAAACAATATTTAGATTTTCAAACAAATTGACCTGTGCTCTATAAAACGGTGTAATATGAAAACCATAATGATATATTTCAGCCTTCCATTGTGTTAATCCGGAATAAGTCAAAAAAGGATATTTCTCAGCTCCATAGAATCTAATCATATCAATACCAAGTTCAAGCTTAATTTTATTAGTTGGCTGATAAGAAAAACTTGGTCTAAAATTAAACCCAGGTAATGTATATCCAAACGAATTTTCTCCAAAATACTCATTATTCTTAAAGAAATTGATATTCTGAATATTTAAGTATAGAATCTTAGTGTTCGTTGTATCTATCTTATGATTAGAATGAAAAATACTTTTATTTTGATTCTCACAGTGTAAAGCTAATGAGATACTAAATAATATTAATAGAATGAGAATAATCTTTAATTTAAACATTGAGCAAAAATACAAGATTTTTTTTGAATAGATATTATAATCAGAAAAATAGAATCAAAATCCATTAGAATAGAATCAAGTTCTAAGAAAATAGAATCAAAATCCATTTATTTCAATTAATTCTATTCTATTATTAGAAAAAGATTTACTTTTGCAGATTGAATTTATTTGAAGTTATTATTTTGATTTAATCCAAATTAATTATGAACATTCTTATTGCGGGAGATGGTGAAGTAGGGTTTCATTTGGCAAGAACTCTTTCTAAGGTTCAACATAATATTACAGTGGTTGATCCTCATAGTGAATTACTAAGAATGATAGAGGCTGACTCTGACTTGCTGACAATTCCAGGCAATTCTACTTCAATCGAAACTCTTAAAGAGGCTGGTGCTGCCCATGCAGATTTATTAATATCTGTTTTACATGAAGAGAGTATCAATATAATTACTTGCATGTTAGGGAAAAGACTTGGAGCTAAGCGAACTATTGCAAGGGTTAATACACAGGAGTATTTGAATGATGATAATCGACTTATGTTTAAGGGTATGGGGGTTGATGAGCTTGTTTGCCCAGAGCAGATTGCTGCTAAAGAAATAGCCAATTTACTAATAAGAAATGTAGCAACAGAACTCTTCGATTTCTCTAATGGAATGCTTTCAATTTATATGCTAAGATTGGATGAGAGAGCCTCGGTTATCAATAAAACTCTTATTCAAGTTGCAATAGATCACTCAGACTTAGAAGCAAGAACGGTTTGTATTATCAGAAAAGGCAAGACTATTATTCCTAAGGGAGATGATAAATATATGGTTGGAGATTTAGTATATTTAATTGCTAAGCCTAATAGTATTGATAAGATTAAGATAATAGGAGGTAAGCATGATGTGGCTATTAAGAAAGCAATTATAATAGGAGGAGGGAGAATTGGAAGAAGGGCAGCTAATAAGATTAAGGACAAGATAGAGTTAAAGATTATTGAAAAGGATAGGGATTTATGTGTTAGGCTTGCAAATGATTTTGAGGATGCAATGATAATTAATGGTAATGGAAGTGATATTGGGCTTTTGCAGGAGGAGGGCTTGGGAGAGGTTGATGCAGTTATTGCAGTTACAGGCTCAACAGAAACAAATATTATGTCCTGCCTTTATGCTCATAAACAGGGTGTAAAGAAAACTATTGCACTTGTTGAAAATATTAATTATATAGACGTATCTCAGGATATAGGAATAGATACAATTATTAATAAGAAGCATATTACAGCAAGTTATATTGCAAGGTTTACTTTCTCAGGAGATGTTACTTCATCTAAATGGTTGAGTGGAATAGATGCAGAGGTTGTTGAGATACTTGTTAAAGAAGGTTCTCCAATAACCAAGGGGATGATAAAAGATATTAAAATACCACAAGGAGTTAATATAGGAGGTGTAATAAGGGGTAACAAATCAATAATAGCTAAAGGAGATACAAGGATTGTGGCTGGAGATAGAGTGGTTGTATTTACAATACCTGAATCGGCAGAAAAGCTTATTAAACTATTTGTTTAAATAGTATAGATAAATGCGAATTACAAAGAAATTTAATACGAAGATATTTCTTTTCCTCTTGGGATTAGTAATAACCTTTATTGGTTTTTGTTTTATCCCATCTGCTATTATTTCATTTCTTTATAATGAACCAAATCCTTTCCCTTTTTTATTTAGCATAATAATTAGCATTACAATAGGGTTAAGCCTATTAATTAAAAATAAAAACTATCCTTCTAATCTATCAAAAAGAGATGGAAGAATTATTGTAGGTTTGATTTGGATAGCATCTCCTTTTATTGGAGCCTTACCTTACTTGTTTAGTCCTGATTTATTTACAATCGAAAATGCCCTTTTTGAATCCTTCTCTGGATTTACTACAACAGGTTCGAGTATAATAAAGAATATTGAAGAGATGCCAAAAAGTATATTATTATGGAGGGCAATAACTCAGTGGATAGGAGGGCTTGGATTTCTTTTGTTTGTAATATTGTTTATGAAAAACCTTAAGAATGGTTCGAATTTCTTGTTTAATGCTGAGTTTACTTCAATAGATAAGGAAAAGGTTCATCCACATATTCGCTCAACAGTTATTAGAATCTTTTACGTCTATTTTGGACTTACAGGTTTTATTTTCATATTGCTATTATTTGGGAATATGGATGTTTTTACTGCTTTTTGTCATAGTGCAGGAGTTATTTCAACTGGAGGATTCTCAACTCTTAGTAATAATATTGGAGGGTTTTCAGCCTTTAATCAATATGTAATTATGCTTGGAATGTTTCTTGCAGGGATAAGCTATATTATTATCTACCGTCTTTTTAAGAGGAAGTTTAAGAAGGTATATAGGGACGAACAGTTTAGGATTTATCTCTTAATTATGTTAATATCAAGTATAATACTCTTTACAAGTGTGTATTCTAAGATTGATGGAGACTTGGAATTAAAGATTAGAACGGTTTTATTTAATATAATATCAGTTGTTTCTACTACAGGTTATGAGATAAATACACAAGAGAGTTTTGGGGATTTAGCAATCGTATTACTAATTATACTTATGTTTATTGGGGGCTCAAGCGCTTCTTCAAGTACAGGACTTAAGATAATTAGATTTATTATCTTGGCTAAGTTTGCTAATGTATCCTTTAAAAGAATATTCCATTCAAGAGCTGTAATTCCGGTAAGATATAATAAGAGATCCTTAAACGACGAGGCTATTAATCTTGTTTTTGGATTTTTCTTTCTCTACCTTTTAATTTTTCTTTTTGGAGCTTTTCTCCTTACAGTATTTGGGAATGAGTTTCTTTCCTCTATTACTTTATCTGCAGCAAATATTAGTAATATTGGTCCAGTAATAGGTATAGTATCTCCAGATGTATACTATTACAACTTAAATACAGAGTCTAAAATCACATTAATGATTCTAATGATGGTAGGGCGATTAGAGATTTATTCCTTCTTTATCCTTTTTTCTCGCTCTCTTTGGCTTAAGAATTAGTATTATCAAAGTCTTTTGATTCTTTACTTGATATTTTTGTTTTATTCTTCTTTGGGTTAAATAGGTATCTCAACATAATATTTGCTTTAGGATATTTCTCAATTACAAATATCATAATAGAGCAGGCAAGTATAGAGAATAACACTGTTGAGAATACAATTGATTTGATAATATCGCCCTGTGGTAAACCCATTTGTTCAGGTATTGACGCTAATACAGCTGCTGCTAATCCTTTCGGAATCATTAGAGCAATAACACTTTTATCAAACCCATTAGCAGAAGATGGAGCAGTGTATTTAGAAACAAATAATCTCATTATCATTAGAATTATGGTGATAATTAGACCTGCTGATAATGCAATTATATTATTAAAAGGAATGGAAATACCAATATAAACAAAGAAAAAGGTTTTGAGAACAAATACTATCTCGCTTATAAAAGACTTTTCTGTTTCAGTTAGATTAAGATTTCTGTCTCTTTGGTATTTTTCTAAAAAAGGGAAATTAAAGTATTGAATATTAGCCATAGTTATACCAAGAGTTAGGGCTGCAATTGCTCCAGAGAACCCAAGATATTCTACAATCCCATAAATTACAAATGCATAGGCAGGTGTAAGGAATATTGAGTTTTTGAAATTCCTTACCTTATGTAAAAGACTCGACCAAAGAATACCTCCTATAACGCCAAATATTGTTGCCATTATAAAGGAAGAAGCTACTCCTCCAGTTATCTTTCCAAAGTTTAATCCTCCTCCTGCTCTTTCGGATTCCATTAAAGCTAATGCTAATACAAAACAAATAATATCAGTAATTGCACTTTCTAATACAAGGACTGTCTTAGTTTCTTTGCCTAATTTTAAGTGCTGAGTAAGAGGGATAACTACTGCTGAGGATGTCCCTGAGAGTATAACACCTAATATTAAACTATTAATTATTGATAGTTGGAATATTAATCCGAATAAACTTACTAATAATATTGATAAAATTACAGAGTTTATAGATAGCCTTATTGTGGATTTCCAGGATTTCTTTAAATCATTAATACTTATGTCTATTCCTCCTTCAAAAAGGATTACTATAAGGGTTATTGAGGTGAATATTGCCCCTGCACTTCCCATAAAATCGGGCTTTACAAGTTTTAGTATGGGTCCAATAATTATACCTATTATCATTAATAATAATACATCTGGAATCTTCTTCTTAGAGAATATCATAGAAAAAAGATGTGCAGCAAAGACTAAAGCCCCAAGAAATATTAATTCCTCTCCCATATTATTCGATTATTAAAAGTCAATATCTAAATCAAATTCTGCCCTTAGTTTGATTAAATTAGGTTGTTTTTCCTTTAAAAACTCATACTTATCTCTGGGCATATATATTATTGATTTCTTTTCAACTTTAGCAACATGTGTTATTAATTGAAAATTTTCGCAATTAGTCTTCCGCTTTATTTGCTTAGTTAATTCATACTTTATATTGTTTATCTCCGCCTCTTGAAAGGAGTTTAAAACCTTTATCGTAACCGAATTATTCTGGTTATCGACTAATTCGCTATTCTTAAATGTAAAGTATAAATTAGGATTCTTATCCTTAAACTCTTCTGCAATCTCATCCCAAATGCTTAGAAATAAATTATAATCCAAGTTTATCACCTTGCTTTTCTCAAGTTTCTCAATCTCTAAAAGAGTTTCATTAGGGTCGGCATTTATCGATATACTTGTACGTTTAGGTATATTTATCTTTGTTTCTAAGGGTTTTTCCTGGGTTTTTATTATGGGTTTTTCTTCCTCTACTATTGGTTCAGACTTTTTTTTTTCTTGACCCTCTGGAATCGAAGTAGGGTTTATCTTATTCATTATATTAGCCATCTTTAATAGGCTAATCTCTATACATAGCCTTCTATTCGAGGATTCTTTGTACTCTATAGAAGATGTATTGGCAAAGTCAAGTGCTCTAAGTATAAATGTAGTATTTGATTTCCTCGCTTGAGTTATGTATTTATTCTTTAATTCATCGCTAATATCCAATAGCTTAATTGTGGATTCATCCTTGCATACTAATAGGTTCCTAAAATGAGATGCAAGTCCATTAATAAAGTGTAAACCCTCAAATCCCTTATCCAAAATATCATTAAATACTAATAAAGTCTTAGGAATATCGCATTCTAATATATGGTCAACTATCTTAAAATAATAGTCATAGTCCAATATATTCAGGTTCTCAATTATATTCTCATAGCTTAGATTCCCCCTTGTAAAGGAAACTAATTGGTCAAACATAGAAAGGGCATCCCTTAATCCCCCATCTGATTTCTCTGCAATTATATGCAATGCCTGCTTGTCAAACTCTATATTCTCAATCTTTGCAATATATTCAAGGTGGTTTGTAATATCTTCATTTAAGATTCTATGGAAGTCAAATATCTGACAACGAGAAAGTATGGTTGGTATTATCTTATGCTTTTCGGTTGTGGCAAGTATGAATTTTGCGTATGGTGGTGGTTCTTCCAAGGTTTTTAAAAAGGCATTAAATGCTGCTGATGATAGCATATGTACCTCGTCAATTATATATACTTTATAATGGCTGCCTTGGGGAGGTATCCTGACTTGGTCAACCAAGGTGCGGATATCTTCTACTGAATTGTTCGATGCTGCGTCGAGTTCGAATATATTAAACGAAGAGTTAGTGTTAAAACTCTTACAACTTTCGCATTCATTACATGCTTCATTTTCCTGGGTAAGATTGGTGCAATTTATTGTTTTAGCCAAAATTCTTGCACAAGTAGTTTTCCCAACTCCTCTTGGTCCGCAGAATAAAAATGCCTGAGCTATCTGATTATTCCTTATAGCATTTTGTAATGTAGTGGTTATATGCGATTGTCCAACTACGGATTTAAAATTACTTGGTCTGTATTTTCGAGCCGAAACAATATAATTATCCATTTTTCTTTAGCGTGATTTGTAAATTATCTGTCAAAAATACGAAATACTTTTATTATCTAAGCCTTTATTTTAAATTTCTTTCTCCTTGTTTGGTTTAATATGAAGATAATCAGAGGTATGAATTTAGACTTAGTCTAAGCATAAATTAGACTAAGTCTAAAGCATCGTTAGAGTAAGTCTTATTTTGCTTTAGAGTAAATTATCCGAGATATGACATTAAGTCTTGGGTTATTGCTCTGTTCTTTAGTCTTTTAATCGCTCTATCTCTAATTTGTCTTACTCTTTCTCTTGGGAGGGAGTGTTTTACCGCAATTTCATCTAAAGTATATCCAAATTCCTGTCCTATTCCAAAGAATTGATGTATTATTTCCCTTTCTCTATCATTTAAAATACTTAGGGAACGTTGGAGCTCCTTGCCAAGAGATTCTCTCATAATAGAAGAATCAGGTCCTTGGGCTTCCTCATCAATATATATATCAATTAGGTTTGTATCCTCATCACTTAGAAGAGGAGCATCCATAGAAACAGCTTTTGAAGAAATCCTAATTACATCTGATAATCTGCTTGGGTTCATTTCCAATTGCTCCGCAATCTCATCTATCGAGGGGGCTCTTTCATAGATTTGTTCTAATCTCGAGCTTTCTTTCTTGAATTTGCCAAGAGTTCCTACCTGATTTAGGGGCAATCTAACTATTCTGCTCTGCTCTGCAAGGGCTTGTAAAATACTTTGTCTTATCCACCAAACTGCATAGGAAATAAACTTAAACCCCCTTGTGTGATCGAACCTCTTTGCTGCCTTAATCAATCCAAGATTCCCTTCATTGATTAGATCCTGAAGGCTTAGACCTTGGTTTTGGTATTGTTTGGCAACGGAAATAACGAATCTAAGATTAGCTTTAATTAGTTTTTCTAAAGCTTCTTCATCGCCTTGAAGGATTTTTTGTGCTAAAATTACTTCTTCCTCGGGGCTAACCATTTCTTCTTTACTGACGTCTTGAAGAAATTTATCCAAGGTACCGATTTCTCTATTGGTAATTGATTTTCCAATTTTAAGTTGTCTCATAATATAACTTTTTAATATTTTTGAGCAATCTTGCCTTTACAAAGATTTTATTTTGCAAATATAAAACACTAAAAGGGTCAAATTTACATATATACCAAAAAGTTACTAACGAGTTATTAACAATTACATAATTGTATTGTTTTGATTATCAAATAAAACCTAAAATTAAAGCATAATTACATAGTAGAAGGTGCGAAAATCATTAGGATAAAAACCCTCAATTACCACTTTTCCTTTCTTTGTTTTAAGCAAATCCAGGTCTTTTAGTTTGGAAATTGGCATCTTATCTATGCTTGTAATTATAAAACCATTTCTTATTCCGATATTAGCAAAAACAGAGTTTTTAGTGTTTTCTACTACTACTGCGGTTTTAATCTTGTATTGATTCCTCTCTTTGGAGGTTAATTCCCTAAATTCAGCTCCAAGACTTTCGTATTTACTAATCTCTTCTGCTTTTATTATTGAGGTGGTTCCTATTTCATTTAATAGGGTAATTGTCTTGGATTTTATATTGTTTTCTCTTTCAAATACTACCTCAATCTTATCTCCTGGCGAGCTTTGAGAAAGGATTTCATTCATTTCTGCCAGGGAATTAATATTCTTATCATTAATCTTTGTTATAATATCTCCTTCCTTAAGATTGGATTTATCCGCAGCACCACCCTCGATAATAGAAGCTATATACAGTCCTTTAATTTCCTTTATATTCTTATTTTCTGCCAATCTAGAATCAATTTCAGCAATATTTAATCCAAGATATGCCTTTTGAGTAATGCCGTATTTAATAAGGTCATTGGATATTTTCTTTACTATATTAGATGGAATTGCAAAGGAATAACCCGAATAGGAACCAGTATTTGAGGCAATAGCAGTATTTATTCCAATAAGTTTACCCTCAGTATCCACAAGTGCACCCCCACTATTTCCAGAGTTTACAGCAGCATCTGTTTGGATAAAGAAGTCCAAAGGCTCCTCTGCCATCTTCTTTCCTAATATATTAAGGTTCCTTGCCTTAGCACTGATAATACCTGCGGTAACTGTGGAAGTAAGGTTAAAGGGATTGCCAACTGCTAGCACCCATTGACCTATCTTGGTCTTATCGCTATCTCCAAACTCAATTATAGGCAGCTCCTTAGCCTCAATCTTAAGTACTGCTAAGTCAGCCGAGGGGTCGTTACCTATTATCTCTGCCTTAAATGTCCTTTTATCATTTAGTGTTACTTGAATCTTATCCGCATCTTGAACTACGTGATTATTAGTAATAATATATCCATTTTCTTTTATTATTACTCCAGAACCTGAGGTTTGATAAGTCCTATTTCTTAGCTGTGGATTTAGAAATCCAAAGAAATCTTCGTAGAAAAGAGTCTGCTGAGAGTATTCGCACTGTATGTGAACAACAGCATGTACAGTATGTTCTGCAGCCTGTGTAAAGTCGATATAAGGGCTTTTTTGAGCCTTTGTGCAATTGTAAAATAATAGGGTAAAGCTGATTAAAACAACGGTTTTCAAGATATTATTCTTCATATTCTTTAAGTTTTTAGTTGATTAAACAATAATTAAATAACTAAAGAAGATAACGATTATGGCTTAAAAATGTTGTATTAAAACAAGCTAATAGTAATCATATTATATGAAGGGTTATCCTTTTGAAATCCATAGCTATAGTTAAGTGAGAAGATTTTAAATATATTCTTTATTCCAAAACTAATTTCCATATATGGGGGATTAAACTCATTGCTTAAGAGATGAAAACCTAATTCCTCACTTAATTCAGTCTTTCTTAATAATGGTAGTTTATTGAATATATATCTATTAAAGCTATGAAGATAATGAAATTCAATATATTCCTTATTAGTTGAGAATTTATAATAAGGCAGAGCCCTAAAACTTTCATTACTAAATGAACCTAAATGAAACCTATTTCCATTATAATGTTTATAATCGGCAAGTATCATATTATTAGTATTAAGGAATTTTCCAGTCTTTCCAATAAGATTACCACGCCCATATTTCCCAAATTGTTTAGTGTAATTAAGCTTGAATTCAATTAAATCATAATCAGCCCAAAGCCCCTCAATATCTTTATTTATAGGAATAGCTTTCTTATATCTAAGTTTTAAAATAGGGTATTTTGATTTTATCCTAGTCTTATGAGGAAGGGAATAATACTTCATTCCAGGCTGGTATTCTAAAAATAAATCTATACTAAATAAGTTGGAATTATCAAATGCTAAATTATCATTATTAGGGATTAAGGGGTTATTACTTGTAAACTTGCCCAATTTAGTCCATTTCTGAAAAGCATGATTTACCAATGCTTGTCTTTGAGATATTTCACTACTAATAAACATATTCATTCCAGTAAAGAGTTCTCTATAATGATTTATAATTAAATATGTATTAGAGTAAATCTTCATATAGTTCTGTCCTAAAACCTCTGTATAGAAGGTATTTAATAGGTTATTAAGTTTGAATCCAGATATATTAACTGCATCTTTATATCCTGCAGCTATTTTAATTCCTTCCAGATTCTCAATATTATAATTCCATAATAATACGGTATTTATCCTAAACTCCTTATCTGAAAACCCATATTTAGGATTAATACTAAGAGATAGTTTATTAAACTCAGTGAAGTCTTTAGAATACTTATAGTTCATTCCAATATTCCAGCCCATAACTGTATTAAAGGCTAAAGACTCTATAAAATTGAAGCTATGAGAGTATTTCTCTATACTATTATTATATGTATATCCTGTAAAGATATTCATTAAACGAAATCTATTTGAAATACTATCTCTCTTTTGTATAGTATCTTGGTTATTATTTGCCCAATAAGCACTATCGCTTTGCCTATAAAATTCAATCTCTGTATTATTAATAGGTATAGGACTTTTTTCTATCCAATAGAGAGAATCCTTTTTGTTTGCATCCTTATTAATAGAGATTAATTCCTTATTAAAGAAATCTTTTTGAAATAGAGGGTTGAAATCAAAGCTTTGAGCAATAGAATTAAAATCCAGATTAGCATAAATATTCATTCCTAAAATTGAGATATTTCCGTATGCTAATTGAGTGCTTTTAGTTGGTTTCCATATATCTTTTTCAATATTACTATAAGTTTGCTGGAAATTTATAGAGTCAAAAAACATTAGATTGTTTTCCTTTTTAATACTTAAATCCAAAGATTGAATCCTCCAAAGAGAATCAATTATATATACATAACCATAGAAACAATTATCGTATTTATTCTTTGGAATTATCTTTATTTTATTAATTAATAGGTTATTATCATTATACGTCCCAATCAGGAAATACCTATAATGAGTAAAAGCATAGGTTGAAAATGGAGAGATAAATAGTTTGTCGGTAATATTTAGATTTATAAGATTCTCATAAAAATCAAGATTATAGACTTGAGAAAAATTAAAACTAAAGCCTTTAGGATCTCCACTTACTCTTGAGCTTATCATTACTTCTTTTTTCTTATCATTATTTCTATAATACATTGTTTCACTCTCAGAGGTGTAGAAATAACCATCATTTCTCTTATAATCACTCTCCATAATAGAATCAAATTCCTTTCTCATTAGTGGAGTAACCTTAAATCCCATAAACCTATCCCCAATTTCAAATCCTGCAAATTTAAAAACACTTTTAGTGAAGTTCTGACTTATATACCTATTATTCTCCCTTAAATATGTTTCTTTATTTTTAATCACATTACGGATAATGCCAACTGCTGGATCTTCTCCATAAGCTATTTCAACCTCATTAAGCTCATAATTTTCCCCAATAAGCGATATATTTCTTCTTATTACTTCTCCTTGCTTTATAAATATGGTATCCCTTTTTGTTTTATAACCTATAAGTCTAAACTCAATAATATGTCTTCCTTCTTCTAAGTTTAATGAGTAATAACCATCCTTATTAGATGTAGCTCCAATCCATGAATCAACCTTATATATACTTGAATAAGGAAGAGGTTTCTTATCCTGATCTGTAATTTTCCCTATTAGTTTTTGAGCATTAGATTGAATACTAGCCATTAACATCAAACATATAATTGCTTTTATCTTCATAACTTTAAATTTATATAGTCATATTAAATTAATTATCTGCAAAGTAAAGAATTAATATCCTCTTTCACAATTTTTTTCTTGTTTTTTTATTTCTGTATCTCTACTTGGTATATAAATTTTCTTGTCATTAAGTAGAAAAATAATATCTTTGCAAGGCGTTAAAATAAAAAAAAATTAATATGATTCAAAGGATTCAAACATTATGGCTATTTTTTGTTGTATTGCTAAGTGTGGCTACTTTCTTTTTCCCACTTGCAGTCTTTACATTTAATTTCAAAGGCTTGGAATTTCATGAGCTTTACACTTTTATCCCAAGTCAGGTTTCATTAAAATCTGATGCTGTTGTTCAAACAACTCCTGCATACTCATTAATATTTATGCAAATAGGAGTGGGATTAATTGCTCTAATCTCTATTTTTCTATTTAAAAACAGGGGTTTGCAATTAAAAGTTCTTTCATCAGGATTTCTTTTATTAGCAATCTATGTTGGATTTCTTTTCTTTTTGAAAATTGACGGTTTGGAAAAAGAGATAGCTGAGCTTTATTCAAAACCATCTCTTAGCTATGGAGTATCTTCTTATTTTCCCATACTTCAATTATTATTATTAATACTTGCTCAAAGAGCAATTAAAAAGGATGAAAGGATAGTTCGCTCATCAGATAGGTTGAGGTAAACCAGATTTATTATACAAATCTAAAGTATAATCTACAAAAAAGGTCGTTTTACAATAGTAAGACGACCTTTTTTGATTTCTTTTTTTGTTTTTTGGTTACGATTTTGTGTATTTTGCTTTGGATAGTTAGTGTTTGGAGATAAAATATGGGTATAAAAACAGTATTAGGATAGAATTTTTTCAAAAAACTGTTTTGTGTAAATCAGGA
>JAEZKK010000026.1 GCA_023415495.1 Bacteroidota bacterium | reverse complement strand
CCGTAGCTTTTCGCAGCTTGTCACGTCCTTCCTCGCCTCTGAGAGCCATAGGCATCCTCCGTACGCCCTTATTCTCTTTCTCTCGTAATCTCTTATATGTCTAGTATGTCAAAGATCTTTGTATACTCAATCCTGTTCCCAAGATTCGTATCGTGTTAGACTTTAATGTTTCATTATTAAAGTCTATTATATTTTTAATTAAGCCATTGGCTTTACTGAAACGTATGATTTATCGTCTCTTTTCTTTTTAAATTCTACTACTCCGTCAACCAAAGCAAATAAGGTATGATCTTTACCAATTCCTACATTTTCTCCTGGATTATGTTGAGTTCCTCTTTGGCGTACAATAATATTTCCTGCAATACATGATTGCCCTCCATAGATTTTTACACCTAATCTTTTACTTTGCGATTCACGTCCATTATTTGAACTACCGACACCTTTCTTGTGAGCCATATTACTAAAATATTATATTACAAAATTTCTGTAATTTCGATTTGACTTAAATATTGACGGTGACCATTCATCTTTTGGTAACCTTTTCTTCTCTTTTTCTTGAAAACTAAAACTTTGTCTCCTTTTAAATGTTTAAGAACCTTAGCTTTCACTGTAGAGCCTTCGATTTTTGGAGCTCCAATGGTAACCTTACCATCTTCGTCTCTAAGCATCACGGTGTCAAAACTTAATTCTTCACCTTCGTCTGCTTTTAGACGGTGAACAAAAAGTCTTTGATCTTTTTGAACCTTGAATTGCTGTCCTGCTATTTCTACTATTACGTACATCTTTTTATAGATTGTTTTAAATCGTTTACCCGTTATTTGGGTTTGCAAAGATACTAAGATTTTATTTACTACCAAATTTATTAGTAAAAAAATTCAATGATTCGTCTTTTCACTTATTCAAAACTCTTGAGAAATAAGAATATAAATAAATAGTTTATTTATTCGATTTTTCTGTGTTTAAAAAGCCATTGTTTTTTATTCTGTCAGATTATTGAAAAATCATGTATCTTTGTAATGATTAAATTAATATTTATGTTGAACAAGAAGTATTTGTCAAGTAAGAATCTATCATTGTTTTTTGTGCTAACTTTTTTCTTTGCTTTGTTTATTATTGAAAAAGTAAATAATAAACAGAATAACGAGTATGAAGTTTACACAAACATTCAAAACAAGATTAAAACTCAGTATTCTAATATTCATTCTATTGGTGACTGTTTTATTTTCCAGAACAACAAATTGGTTTACTGGTCAAATCAAAATATACCAATTTCTAAAACCTTTGACTCTATTTATCTAAATAATTTTTCATTTATAGGGAATGGATATTATATTATGTCGAATAAAAAGATAAATGATTCTATTATATTATACGCTAAACTCCTAAAGCACGAGAATAGAATAAATAATAAATACTTAAATAGTGATTTTGAGAAAGAATATAAGACTAATCAGATTAAAGGATTGAAAATAACTCAGGATACAACTTCATACCCTATTTATTTAAAGAATAAGATTGAATTCTACTTAGATTTCTCGGAATCTAATCTAAAATCAGATTCAATTTCATCATATATTTCATGTATTTTATTTTTCGGGATTTTCTTTCTCTTGACATATTTATTATTCTCGCTCAAAGCATTTAGAAATTATTATTTGAAATTTAGTCTTTTTTTATTTCTCATACTTATAAAACAATTATTAAACTATTATTCAATCCCTAACATAGTATATAATTCTATACTATTCTCTCCTTTTATTTATGCCGGATCAAGTTTTCTTTCTTCTTTAGGAGAGATAATTGTATTTCTTCTAATTATTAATGGTTTTATTAATTCAATTGAGTTTAATTCAATTAATGCTAAGATAAAGCAATCTCTTCAATTATTGATTATCCCTCTTAATATAATTAATGTATTATTCATTCAGGATATTTTAATAAATTCAAATATAAATATTTCTATTCAAGGAATAATTAATTTCGAACCCATTGTCTATATTTGTCACTTTGTATTAATATTCAGTCAATACATCTTCTTATTTATAATTGCTAAACTCCTTAACATCTATACTAATAAGTTTCTCACATTAGTATCGCTTGGAGTAATAATAGCATCTTCAATAACTGTACTATTCTTTATAAAAATTGACATCAATATTTATTCAAAAATATTTGTGTTTTTGACTTTATTAACAATCCATTCAATTTTATTGGTCAATATTAGGTTTAAAAAGATGGACAAAAAATTAATTTCCATTATTATTCTGGTAATAATCCAGTCCATATTTATTGGAATCTTTGTTTTTAATTATAACGAAAATGATAAAAAACAAAGAATTGAAAACTCATTAAAAAGATTGTCACAAAATGGAGATCCTGAAACTGAGTTATTATTGATGAATTTGGAGAAAGAAATAACAAAAGACTCAACAATAGAAGAACTCATTAAGAAGAATAAGAATTCAGAAATAGAGGATTATTTAAAGAAAAAATTTTTAAAGCCTTTAAATAATAATTATCATATCGGAGTAATTGCATGCGATATTAATGAATCAATTATTTTATACCCAAATAATACCAAGCATAATTGCAGAAACTACTTCTTATCAAGAATATCTAATGCTCAAAAAATAGATGAAAGTGAAAATATATTTAGTGAAGGGAAGATTTTTGGAGAAAATGGATATATTTCTCTATTTAACTTAGTCAATAATAAGGATAGTGTTTATTTATTCATTGATTGCGTTCGAAAAAGAAAGTCTAATGAAATGAGCTATCCAGACCTTTTATTAGATGAAAAAAACATGGATTATTTCCAATATGAATTAAAGGATTACTCTCAATTTTATAATAATGAATTAGTTTATCAATATGGAAATTCAAGCTATCCAGAGATTTCAAAATTCAAGCCAAACTCGTGGTATAAATACAATAATAAAGATTTATACATTTTGCAAGATGGAAATACTAAAATAAAATGGGTTGCTTTGATTAAATCCTCGGAATTAATAGATTTCCTATCATTTACTTCCTATATGTTTTTGCTGTCAATTATCATAATCGGATTAGTAATGTTGATTGTAAAACCAAAGAAACTATCCCGATATAGCCAATTGAATATTGCAACTAATGTTGAAATAACAATTATTGGAATTTTTATCCTGTCATTCTTTGTTTTTGGGAGTATTTCACTAAAATATTATTCGCAAATGAATTTAGCGTCTAATAAAGATGTATTATTAGAAAAAACCCAATCAATTTCCTTTGAAATAGAAAAATATTTTAATGAAATTCCTAATTCAAATGAAGAATTCGAATTTGAACTTAACGATTTATCAAACGCTTATTTAACAGACATTAATCTTTATGACACAAATGGTTATTTAATTAACTCCTCAAGAAATGGAATATTTGACAATAAACTTATTTCTGAATTAATAAATCCTGAAGCATTTAAGGATTTAAAAACTAATAGAACTCCTATTTACTTATTCAATGAAAATATTGGAAAACGAGATTATATTGCATCATATATGCCTATTAAGAATAAGGGAGACAAAAATATAGCTTATTTACATATCCCTTTTATAATCCAACAAAAAAACCTTGAACAAAAAATTAATCAATTTGTAACAGGATATTCAAATCTCTTTATTCTTTGGATAATTATGTCAATTCTTATAGCATATCTTCTTTCCAAATTTATTACCAGCCCTCTTAGAAAAATTAAAGAATTAATTAATAGGATAAATCTTAAAGATAAAAATGAAAAGATTAATATTTACAGAAATGATGAATTAGGAGATTTAATTAGATCTTATAATGATATGGTTGATAAATTAGAGGAGAGTGCAAAGGAATTACAAAAAAGCGAGAGAGAACATGCATGGAGAGAATTAGCAAAACAAGTTGCCCATGATATTAAGAATCCATTAACCCCAATGAAGCTTTCTCTTCAGCAACTACAAAGATTACAGAAAAAAGATATCGCTCTTTTTCATGAGAGATTTGAACAAGTTTCCAATTCTTTAATTGATCAGATAGCAACCTTAAGCGATATTGCAAACGAATTCTCAGATTATTCAAAATCAAATAAAAACAGGAGACAAATATCAGAACTAAATGAATGTATTTCTCATGTTGTAGATATATATAAAACGAAAGAAAAAATTGATATTAGTATTATAAATAATTCAGGAGAAATGGCTTATGTTGTATCTGACAAACAGCAAATAATAAGAATATTCAATAATCTAATAAAGAATTCAATTCAAGCAATTGAAAGTGATAAAAAAGGAATAATACAAATCTCAATTAATCAAAAGGATCAGGATTATTTAATTAAAATAAAAGATAATGGAATTGGAATTTCTTCTGAAAACCAAAAGATGATATTTTCAAATGAATTTACTACTAAAAAAGATGGAACAGGTATAGGTTTATCAATAGTTAAAAGTTTAATAGAATCCATAGGAGGAAGTATAGAATTTAATTCCCAGGAGAATATTGGCACAGAGTTTATAATAAGAATACCTAAATTAAATCCTCAAAAGTAAGTTTATTAACCTTGAGAAAGTGAAAAACTGAAGGCAATTCAATTATAATTTATTAGAATTCCATTAAATAAGCTTTAATGAATTCGTCTAAATCTCCGTCTAGCACTGCTTGGGTGTTAGAGGTTTCGACGTTTGTTCTAAGGTCTTTAACCAATTTATATGGATGAAGAACATAGTTCCGGATTTGAGAACCCCATTCAATTTTTTTCTTAGCACCTTCAATTTGGGCTATCTTTTCTCTCTTTTTCCTAAGTTCTATTTCATAGAGTTGGCTCTTAAGCATCTGAATAGCTTTCTCTCTATTTTGCAATTGAGAACGTGTTTGTTGACATTCAATAACAATATTCTCTGGTTTATAATGCAAACGGACTGCCGTCTCTACCTTGTTTACGTTTTGTCCTCCTGGACCTCCAGAGCGGAAAGTATCCCATTCTATATCCGAAGGGTTAACATTTATTTCAATATTTTCGTCAATCATTGGATAGGTATAAACTGAAGCAAAAGAAGTATGGCGTTTATTAGCTGAGTCGAATGGAGAAAGTCTTACTAATCTATGTACTCCATTCTCCCCTTTAAGGTATCCATATGCAAACTCTCCGTCGATTTCCAAGGTTACACTTTTAATCCCTGCAACATCCCCACCCTGTAAATCCACCTCATTTACCTTAAAATTATTTCTTTCTGCATATCGAATATACATCCTCATTAGCATCTCAGCCCAATCGCAACTCTCAGTTCCTCCAGCTCCAGCATTAATTGTAATTATTGCACTAAGCTTATCTTCCTCATTGCTTAACATGTTTTTAAACTCAAGGTCAAGAATTAATTTCTCAAGATTGTCAAGATGTTCATCCAATTCCTCTTCTTTACATTCCCCTCCTTCAAAGAATTCCTTCCAAACCTTTACATCCTCAAAAGCTTGAATGATTTTATCAAATATATTAGTCCATACCTTTTTTTCGTTTATCTTTTTCAGGAATTTTTCTGCTTCTTTAGCGTCATTCCAAAAGCCCTCACTAAGAGTAATCTTAGTTTCTTCTTCTATTTGTTTCTTCTTATTATCGATGTCAAAGAAACCTCCTTAGAGCCGTAACTCTTTCATCGAAATCTTTAATTCTTTCGTCTATGGTCATAACTTAATTAGTATTGGGTTTTGTTTTCTGCCTCTTTCCATAACTCAAAAGGTAATTCTCCTTCCTTTTTCATTATATTTTCCATATAAATACTTCTTTCTCCATCGCTAAGAGATATTTCATTATAAATAAAAGAATCATCAAAGCCAGCATCCTTTGCATCAAACCTATCTGCAGCATAATAAACCTTTGATATTCTTGCCCAATAGATTGCAGATAAACACATAGGGCAGGGTTCGCAAGAGGAATAAATCTCACAACCTGAAAGGTCGAAGGTGTTAAGCACTTTGCAAGCAAGTCTTATTGCATTAATCTCTGCATGAGCTGTTGGGTCGTTGGAAGTAGTTACTGTATTAGGAGATTTTGCAATTAGTTTTCCATCCTTCACAATAACAGCTCCAAAAGGTCCTCCATTATTAATTTTAATATTATCGATAGCTGTATCGATAGCTGCTTGCATAAACTCCTTATTCATATTCTATTTATCTTTGTATTTTTTAATAAGCCCTTGCAAATACAACTCTTTGTTTTGAAAGCTTCCCTGTAAGGATGCATTTACCTTCTTCTTCTTTTGCATCCAAAGGGATACAACGAATTGTTGCTTTTGTAAGTTCTTTTATTTTTTCTTCCGTTTCTGGAGTTCCATCCCAATGGCATTCAAGGAAACCTCCTTTTTCAATTTCAACTAAGAATTCTTCCCAAGAGTTCACTTCTCTTGTGCTTTCTTTTCTAAAGTTAAATGACTTATTAAATATATTGTCTTGAATATCTTCTAAAAGCTTTTCTATCATTGAGCTTAATCCTTCGATTGAAACAGATTCTTTACTTAGGGTATCTCTTCTTGCTATCTCAACCAATCCTTTTTCAAGGTCTCTTGCTCCCAAAGTTATTCTTACTGGGACTCCCTTAAACTCATATTCGTTAAATTTCCAACCAGGTTTATAGGCATCTCTATCATCATATTTTACAGATATTCCTTTTGCTCTAAGTTCTGAGCAAAGTTTTTCTGCATGAGAGTCAACCATTGCTTTTTGATCTTCTCCTTTTGAAATTGGAATAATTACAACCTGAATTGGAGCAAGCTTTGGAGGAAGTACTAAACCATTATCATCCGAATGAGACATTATTAATGCTCCCATTAATCTTGTAGATACACCCCAGGAGGTTGCCCAAACGTATTCTAATTTATTCTCTTTAGAAAGGAATTTCACATCAAATGCCTTAGCAAAGTTTTGACCAAGGAAGTGAGATGTTCCAGCTTGAAGAGCTTTCCCATCTTGCATTAAAGCTTCAATACAATAGGTATCTAAAGCTCCTGCAAAGCGTTCGTTTGGGGATTTAACTCCCTTTAGAACTGGTACAGCCATAAAATTTTCAGCAAAATTGGCATATACTTCTAACATTTTCTTTGTTTCCTCAATAGCCTCCTCTGATGTTTCGTGAGCAGTATGTCCTTCTTGCCATAGAAATTCAGCAGTACGAAGAAACATTCTTGTTCTCATTTCCCAACGAACAACATTTGCCCATTGATTAACAAGAATAGGCAAGTCGCGATAAGATTTAATCCAACCACGATAAGTATCCCAAATTATGGTTTCACTTGTTGGACGAACAATTAATTCTTCCTCAAGCTTAGCTGATGGGTCAGGTTCTAATCCTTTTCCATCGCTTTTTGCTCTAAGACGGTGATGAGTTACAACGGCACATTCCTTTGCAAAACCCTCAACATGCTCTGCCTCCTTTTCAAAATAAGATTTGGGAATAAACAAAGGGAAATAAGCATTTTGATGTCCTGTATCTTTAAACATTTTATCAAGTGCTGCTTGCATCTTTTCCCAAATTGCATAACCATAAGGCTTGATAACCATACAACCTCTAACTGCAGAATTCTCAGCTAAGTCAGCTCTCACTACCAATTCATTATACCATTCTGAATAGTTTTCTTCTCGTGTTACAAAATCTTTTGCCATTACTATATATAATATATTAAATTTCTAAGTGCAAAAATACAGATTTTATTTCTATTAGCATTGGATTTATTATCAAAACAAGAAATGGCACGAAATTTGCTACGTAAATACAAGGAATATTAGAAAAAAAATATATCATGAAAAACAAGATCAAATTTAATGTTCATTTGGGAGGCTTTATAGTTGCTGCAACTATTTTGTTTAGCGGATGTTCTCTCCAAATGGAAAAGGTTTATTACGACGATGTTTACGGGTCTTATGAAATGCCAAAGCCAGAGAGAGTAGTTAAACAAGAAGTATACCAAGACCCAAATTATAGTAATAATACCAAGAACTATTCAGAAGAAATTCAGAATGACACCGTTTATTATTCTGAACAAGACGAAACTCAACAAGGATATTATGAGGATTATTCTCAATACAATGAGGATGATTATTACGACTATGCTTATACTGCAAGGATTCGTCGTTTCCATCGTCCTTTCGTATGGTCAAGCTATTACCATGACTATTATACCGACATGTATTGGTATACTTATAATCCATATTATTGGGGAACAAGTATATATTTCGGATATAATTGGTGGTATCCTTCCTATTATTCTTCTTATTGGGGATGGAATTATGGATATTATAACCCTTATTCTTATTGGGGATGGCATTACGGATACTATAATCCTTATTACTATAACCCATATTATTGGAATTATAATAACTATGTATACTATTATAATAGTAGAGATAATAATTCAAATTACTACGGAGGTAGAAGTCAGTTTAATCCAAATGGGAATATTTCAAGAAGTGGAGGATTAGCCACAGGACATCTTGGTACAAACTCCTCTGGTTCTAAAGGTTCAAGAACTTTCTCAGATGTATATAATGAAAGGAATACTCAAAGAAGCATAGATATTCCAACTAAAAGAAATGATAACACTATAAGGCAAACAAGAGATAATAATATTCCTCAAACAAGAGATGCTGTCAGAAATAATGATGGCAACAAAAGGATAAGTACTCCAAACACAAGAATTAATAATCAAAATACAAGAGTAAACCCTCAAAATAATAGGGTATTGTCAAAACCACAAAACAGACAAACTCATCAAAATAACCAAAGAGTTACATCTCCTAATCAACCAACAAGGAAATATACCCCTCCATCGGTTCGTCAACCAAGAAATAATAATGAATACAGAACTAATCCAAGAAATTATAATCAAAACAATAGGTCATCAGAAAACATAAGAAATTCTTCTCCAAGCCGTTCAAATAATTCTAATAGCTCAAGAAGTACTTATAGTTCTCCAAGCCGTTCTTCAAGTTCAAGCAGCGGAACACGTTCATCAAGTTCTGGTTCAAGTTCATCAAGTTCAAGAAGTAGTGGAAGTAGAAGATAATTTGAATAGATAAAACAAAAAATAATATTTAAAACAAAAAAAGATAGATAAATATGAAAAAGATTCTTTTATTCGTAGCAAGCATATTCGTTTTGGGTAATATTCAAGCACAAGACCCAGGAGATGCACTAAGGTTTTCAAGCTATGGCCTAAATGGTACAGCTAATTTTATTTCCAAAGCAGGAGCTATAGGAGCTTTGGGAGGAGATTTTACAGCAGCAAGCTATAACCCTGCAGGATTGGGGATATACAGCACAAGTGAATTAAGTATCTCTATGGGATATTATGGAGGCTTTACTGGTTCTGAATATAATGGGAACAAATTAAGTGATTCAAGAAGTAATTTCAATTTTGGGAATATAGGAGCATTGTTTAATTTCAAAAACAGTGATGGGAATTTTAAAAACACACAATTTGCTTTTGGATTAAATAGATTAAACTCATTTGGTAACAGAACTATTTTTGCAAGAAAAGGAGTAAACAAATCCTATATCTCACATATTATTGACAATAAATCAGATGACGATATGTTTATGTATGATTTCTTTAAATCTGAAGTAGTTGATACAGTTGCAGGTGCATATACTTCAGTTTTTCAAACAGGAACATTCTCTCAAATTCGTTCTTATAAGGAATCAGGCTCAACCAACGAGATGACCTTATCTTTCTCTACCAATTACCAAGATGTTCTTTATATTGGAGCAACTTTAGGAATGCCAATTGGAGAGTATCATAGAAGCGGTTCTTTTGCAGAAACAAGACATGATATTACAGGGGCAGAGACAGATATATATATATATAATGAGCAGTTAGACCTTTACGCAACAGGTATTAATTTCAAAGCAGGAGTTATAGCTCAGCCAATTGAGTTCCTTCGTCTTGGAGCTGCAATCCATACTCCTACTTATTATAATGTAGAGGAGAATTTCTATTCTGAAGTATTATTTGAAACTAAATCAGGAGAACCATGGGACCCTATTCTTTACGATATTCAATCTCCTTTTAAGTTCTTAGGCTCAATGGCAATAATCTTAGGGGATAAAGATTCAAAAGTAAAGGGAACCTTATCTGCTGATTATGATTATTCAAACTATTCAACAATGAAATTTAGGACAAATAACTTAGGTGAAGTTGGGATAAATAGTGTTATTGAAAATATGTACAAAGAAACACATAACTTAAGATTCGGAGCTGAGGTTAAATTGGGTAATCTTGCATTAAGAGGAGGATATGCTACTTATCAAAACCCTTATAAATACAATATCAATGATGCTGGTAAGGATTATATTACAGCTGGCTTTGGTATTAGAGGCAAACATTATGTATTAGACTTTGGATATGCTTATTCATTCGGAAATTCATCATATAACGAGTACGATGATGCAAGAGTAAACCTAAGCAATACTCAACATATAGCACAAGTAACCTTAGGACTTAGATTCTAATAAATAACTTATTTAAAATTTTATGGGGGCGTATTAATTTACGCCCTTTTTGTGTACATAAAAATTCATTCTAACTTGAATTTCAGAGTTAATGGATATTTCGGCTTAATGGACATTTTAATGGTTTTACACTTAGTTTTGACACATGGTTACTATCTTTCTCCTGACTTAGACATATTTTCTTATCTGATTTAAGTGTCGCATATTCAAAGTATGGAGATACAGTGAACTCAACCAAAATAATATTAGATTTAAATATTCCCCCTCAAATACAACTATACATTATTTGATTTCATATCCACTTGGTAATCCTCTTAAGCCTTTTAACCTATAACCTATGGTTTCATATTCTTTTATTTTCTTGCTTTTTCTCATAATGGGAAAGTAAAACCCATTTTCGATCCAACATGTTTCATTTTTTGTCTTGTCCAATGGAATTAGTTTGTTCCCTTTCAAAAGTAATGGGAAACTATCAAAATATATACGAGTAGGAACATAATCTATATTAATTATAATACGTTTTTTATCAAAATAATCTGTACTAGATTGACGTTTTACTTCTGTTCTTATATCATAATAAGGACCTATTCTGATTACTATTAATGCATCACCATCCCAATGTTTATTCCAAACAATCCTTTTGTTTAAGGTATCATAAACTAAATCCCATACCTCACCTACCAATTCATATTTTTTTTGCCTCTTTTCATATATTTTCATTAAAACAGGATATCCCTTTCCAATAGGTGAATCATAAGACCTATACTTTATTTCACATTGCTGCATTTTAGAAGATAAAAATATTGTATCTTGATTTTTTATATAAGAGCAAGTATCGACAATATCCCAAAAAGGAAGCCCTAAAAAACTAACAGTACAAACTGAATCATTAATAAATTCAAACTTTCCAAAATCATTTTTCCCATAATATGTTTGAGAAAAAACAAAATTACTAATTAACAAAACTGATAACACCATAATATTTTTCATAATACTACATTTCTTACTAATGGTAAATTTCATATTGCTTATAATTCAATAATGATTATGTTTTAACACCTTAAAGCATTGGCTCTAACTGAGGAATAAATATAACTTTTTCTACATCCTCATTTGTAGGGAAGAATCCACAATAAATAATCTTATAATTATCATTCCAAGAAAAGATAGTTTTACATTGAAATCTATGTTCCCAGATAATATCTTTAGTCTTATCTGTAAGGACTTCCATTATAATTATCATTCTATTATCTTCAGCAAACAAATCTTTTTTATTGCCTTGCAAATCAATATTCTGCTTATATACCCCCCTATAAACAAGCCTATAATTGACATAAATAGATATTATGTTTTTCTCATCAAGATCATAAGGATTGTTTAAAAACTTAAACTTTATCCAAAATTCATTTACAATGTTTGATTCTCTCTTTTCTAAATACTCATCTAAAGATTTATATTTCTCTTTGCTTTCTCCTAATTCAATAAAATTCGCTGCTGTCCTTCTGTGATTACAAGACAAAATCACACACAATATTATTAGTACTAAACATATTTTTTTAATCGTGCACATTTTGCATTTTCTCGCAATTTTTCTCTTATTCATTCTAATCCTATCTTCTTTTCAAGGGCAAAGTTAGGGAATTAGTTTTGAATATGTAGGGTATTTGGGGGATAATTTGTTTTTTGTTTGATTTTGGGGTGGAGATATTTGATTTAAATCTGACAAAGTCTTGTTTTGAACTTTTTTTGTGGGACTTCGTTCTTGATATCATGACATGATTGTTTTAACATCATGGCATGATTTCCTTCTATTCATGGCATGAATTGGCTTGATTCATGGCATGTTTCCGGGCAATTCATGGCATGATTTCGACTAATTCATGGCATGATTCTGAGTTAATCATGCTATGATATTCACATTGAAGTGGCTTTTAATTAGTTAGAAACTTCGTTTTATTAGTTTTTTATTTGATTTCGTTAGATTGAAATCAAGGTTTGATTTATATCTTCCTTGCTTTATAACCTAAGTTTAAAACAATATCTACGATTTTGTCTCTATGGTCGCCTTGGATTAGGATTTCTCCGTCTTTGGCACCGCTTCCTACTCCACATTTGGGTTTTAAGATAAACCCTCTTTGTAAGCTGTTTGGTGTAAGCATTTAAAATTAGACTTTGTCCGTTTAGTGCGAGCCCTATCTCCAAGAATTGTAGGCTATAAGCTATTCCTAATTGCCAAAGAACAGTTTAAGGAAGGCTTCAATCGAGTATAAACTATTTAACTACAAATCAGGAAATGACAAATACTATTCTTTGCTAAAAACAACCGCTTTGTTGTATAATTACAACAATATTGTATGAGATTTTTATCAAGGAAAATTTCAAGGATATCAAATTTGTTATTTTTTTCTTGCAGAATAAATAAAAATATATATATCTTTGCAATATCATATTGATATTATAAATAAGTAAAATATTAAAGTAAAATGAACACACAAGAAAAAGAATTTAAGGGTTTTAGGATTTCAGGATTTTTGATGATTTTTGTCCAAATTATTATTATCGCAGCTATGATTTTCATCCCTTTTGGGTTAGAGAGCAATCCGGGCTTGTTTTTATTTAGCGAAATAGTATTACTCACATTACTATTTTTTTCGCTTATTGGCTTTGTTATGATAGAGCCTAATGAGGCAAGGGTTATGATTTTCTTTGGAAAGTATAAGGGAACTTTAAAACAGAATGGGTTCTTCTGGGTTAATCCTTTCTATGTTAAGAAAAAACTTGTAATTAGAGCAAGAAATTTAGACATTGAACCAATTAAGGTTAATGATAAAAAGGGTAATCCTATTATGATTGGTCTTATCTTGGTCTGGAGGATTAAAGACACTTATAAGGTTATGTTTGATATTGACAACAAGACTGACGCTCAATCGAAGATGAATGAGAGAATGAATTCTTATCAACAGTTTGTTGCTATTCAGAGCGATGCTGCTCTAAGGAATATTGCCGGTCAGTTTGCTTATGATAATAATGAGATTGACGATGATATTACTTTGCGTTCAGGTGGTGAAGAGGTTAATGATAAACTTGAAATGGAATTGAACAAGAGATTATTCCTTGCAGGTATTGAGGTTGTAGAGGCAAGAATTAATTATTTAGCTTATGCCCCAGAGATTGCTGCTGTAATGCTTCGTCGTCAACAAGCCTCTGCAATTATTGCTGCTCGTGAAAAAATTGTTGAAGGTGCAGTTTCTATGGTTAAGATGGCATTGGATAAGCTTTCAAGTGAAGAGATTGTTGAGCTCGATGATGATAAGAAAGCTGCAATGGTAAGCAATTTACTGGTGGTGCTATGTGCTGACGAACAAGCTAAACCAGTTGTAAATGCAGGAACTCTTTATCAATAGGGTTTAGTTTTAGAGTTTAATGTTTAAAAATTTTGTGTTATGGCAAGGGTAAAATTGAATGAGTTTAATGAAAAGCAATACCAGAAATCACTATGGAAATGGGTGCTTATGATTATTCTAAACTTCCTATTAATTTTTGGAGCAATTATGCAGGTTGGCTTTAATAAAAATTTCGGGAATAGTCCAATGAGCGACAATATGTTGATTATTGTCACTATTTTAATTATTTGTTTTTCAATTCTGCTTTTATCAAGCTATCTTCAAACTTTTATTAATGAAGAAGGTGTGTATGTTAAATACTTCCCTTTTCAAATAAAATATAAATTCTATAGTTGGGAGAGTATCAAATCAGCAAGAGTAAGAAGTTATAATCCTTTAATAGAATTCGGAGGATGGGGATATAAAAGAAATAAATTCCATTTTAGTAATTTTAGACTTGTTATTAAAAGTAGTATTTGCTATACCGTTTCGGGGACTAATGGTTTAGAGCTTATTTTAAAAAATGGTAAAAAGGTTATGATTGGTACTCATTCTCCAAATTCTTTACAAGAAACCCTAAGTTATTTATCAAAGAGAGGAAAAATTGATGGCTAAAAAAGAACAGACAACTAAGACTTTTCTTTTAAGGATGGACGCTGAAACAATGGAAGCTATTGAGAAATGGGCATCGGATGAATTTAGAAGTGTTAATGGTCAAATATTATATATTATTGACAATGCTCTAAAGAAAGAAAAAAGATTAAAAAAGAAATGATTTTTTTGAGGCAACTTACACATTAAGTTGCCTTTTTTATTACTTTTGCATCTTTAGATATATTTGTCAAATCAAATCATTTTTTATATTATGGAGCAATTAGAATTATTTTTTACTAATTTAAGTAGTTTTTTATGGGGCTGGCCAATGATTATTCTTCTTTTCGGAACTCATATTTATATGACAATCCGTCTGAAATTTCCTCAATTACAAATTCTTAAAGCAATCAAACTTTCTTTTACTAAAGACAATAACTCAAAAGGAGATGTATCTCAGTTTGGAGCATTAATGACAGCACTTGCAGCAACTATTGGTATAGGTAATATTATTGGAGTTGGGACTGCTGTTTCGCTTGGTGGGCCTGGTGCTGTTTTATGGTGTTGGCTAACTGGGGTTTTAGGAATAGCAACAAAGTATTCCGAAGGTCTTCTTGCTGTAAAATACAGAGAAAAGACAGAGAATGGGAAAATGCTTGGAGGTCCAATGTACGCAATTGAGAAAGGATTAAGAATGAAATGGCTTGCTGTTTTGTTTTGTGTGTTTACTATTTTTGCATCCTTTGGAATAGGTAATGGAGTTCAATCAAAAGCTATTGCTGATTGTTTGTATACAACTTATAATGTCCCTCATATAACTTCTGGAATTGTTTTAGTTGCTTTGGTTGTTTTAGTCATTTTCTTTGGGGTGAAAGGTATTGCAAAGGTTTGTGGAAGATTAGTCCCTTTTATGGCTGCCTTTTATATTATCGGTTGCATAGTAATTTTAATAATGAATTGGAATTTCTTAGACGAAACTATTCTTCTTATATCAAAATCTGCATTTACTCCTCAAGCTGCAGGAGGAGGTTTTGTAGGGGGGACTGTTATGATGGCTGCAAGATTTGGTATTGCTCGAGGGCTATTTTCTAATGAAAGTGGTTTAGGCTCCGCACCAATTATTGCTGCTGCTGCTCAAACGCGTAATAGTGTTCGTCAAGCTTTAGTTTCTTCAACAGGTACTTTTTGGGATACAGTTGTTGTATGTGCTCTTACAGGGCTGGTAATTGTAAGCTCAGTTGTTGCTTATCCCGATATTGACGCCTCAAAAACCGCTTTACTAACTCAAGCTGCTTTTTCTAAATTGCCATTTTTTGGAGACATAATTATTAATTTTGGTATTATTACTTTCGCATTCTCAACAATACTTGGTTGGAGCTATTATGGAGAGAAGGCTATAGAATATTTGGGTGGTAAGAAATTAATAATATACTATCGCTTAACTTGGGTAGTTATTGTATTTATTGGAGCTGTTATTAATCTTAATTTAGTATGGAATATTTCCGATACTATGAATGCCTTGATGGCAATACCTAATTTATTATCTGTTATCTTCCTCTCAGGAGTAATTGTTAAGGAAACAAGGAAGTATCTTTGGAGCAATAAATTAGATGAGTACGACCCTGAATGTAAATTATAAAAATAGAAAAAGGATGTAGTTTTCTACATCCTTTTGTTTTGTGGCATCGACTGGATTTGAACCAGTGACACAAGGATTTTCAGTCCTCTGCTCTACCAACTGAGCTACGACGCCTTCCCTTATTTTGAGGTTGCAAAGATATAAACATTATTTTTATCCACCAAATAAACTTGATTTTTTTCTTGATTTTTTTACTCAACCCACTCTATTACTTATTATATAAAATTGATTTTTGATTGAATGAATTTTTATTACTATATTTGCAAGTTAATTAATAAGTAAATTATGACTGGAAAGAAATTAGAAAATAAATTATCTCAGGCTATGACTACAATGGCTATTAAGGCTATTGAAGATAAATTAGGAAAAGATATTACTATTATAGACTTAAGAGAACAAGAAGGTTCTTTATTTGATTTTTATGTTATTTGTACTGGAAATTCTCCTAGTCATGTGGATGCAATTACTGAGGCAATTGACAGGGAGATAAAAATAAATATGGGAATTGACCCAAAAAGAGTAGAAGGACTTCAAAACTGTTTTTGGGTTCTTTTAGATTATTTCGACGTAATTGTTCATGTTATGCTCGAGGAAGCAAGAGATTTCTATAGAATTGAGTCAATGTGGAAGGATGCTCCTCAAACTCATATTGAAAACAAAGAATAATTATTTTTAAATCAAAATGAACAATAAGCAAAATAATAACCCAAATAATAAAAAAGACTCTAAACCAAATAAAAAGGGATTTAAGTCTCCTTTGGGGAATAATGCACCTAAGTTGAAATTTAATGTTTATTGGATTTATTTAGGGGTATTATTGATTTTAGGTATTATATGGATGAGTGATTCTGGTGAAAAATCTATTAAAAGAGATGTGGACTGGAATAAACTACAAGTAGTTATCTTAAATAAGGATTTTAGCAAGATAAATGTTGTAAATAAAGAATTTGCAGAGATTTATATCAAAGCTGAAGCGATTGAGAGAGATACTCTTTATAAGGATTTAAAGCCTAAGAGCAATATGTTTGGCAATACTCCTGGAGTTAAGTCCAATGGGTTTTATCTTTATAAATTTGTGGATTATCAAGATTTTAGAGAACAGTTAAAGACAGTAGAAGACCAATGGATTGCAAAGGATACTGTTGGGATTAGTGATGAAGTTAAAAAGAGCAAGATAATTGCTTCAAACAGAATTAATGTTTCCACTGAGAAAAGACAAAGTATTTGGGATGGTAATTTTTCATTTATTATCTCAATTGTTATAATGATTGCAATTTGGTTTCTATTCCTTAGAATGATGAGAGGAGGAAGCAGCGGTGGAGGCGGTATGGGAGGAGGAATCTTCAATGTAGGCAAATCGAAAGCTAAGCTTTATGATAAGAATACTGATGTTCAAGTTACCTTTGCAGATGTTGCAGGGCTTGAAGGGGCTAAGGTTGAAGTTATGGAGATTGTTGATTTCCTAAAGAATCCTAAGAAATACACTAATCTTGGAGGGAAGATACCTAAGGGAGCATTGCTTGTGGGTTCTCCAGGAACTGGTAAAACTCTTCTTGCAAAAGCAGTAGCAGGAGAGGCTAAGGTGCCTTTCTTCTCAATCTCAGGTTCTGATTTTGTTGAAATGTTTGTGGGAGTAGGAGCTTCAAGAGTAAGAGATTTATTTAAAACTGCAAAGGAAAAAGCTCCATGTATCATATTTATTGATGAGATAGATGCAATTGGAAGAGCAAGGGGTAAAAATCTTGCATCAGGCTCAAACGATGAGAGAGAGAATACTCTTAACCAACTCTTAACTGAAATGGATGGATTTGGGACAAATGCAGGGGTAATAATATTAGCAGCAACAAATAGAGCAGATATTTTAGATAAGGCATTATTAAGAGCAGGGCGTTTCGATCGTCAAATATACGTAGATTTACCAGATTTAGAAGAGAGAAAGGCTATATTCAAAGTACATACAAGAAATTTAAAATACGATAAAAAAGAAGTTGATTTAGATTTTCTTGCAAAACAAACTCCAGGCTTTTCAGGCGCAGATATTGCAAATGTATGTAATGAATCCGCTTTAATTGCTGCACGTCATAATAAGAAACTAATTGGCAAACAAGACTTCTTGGATGCAGTTGATAGAATAATTGGAGGCTTGGAGAAAAAGAATAAGGTTATTTCTCCACATGAGAAAAAGACTATTGCCTACCATGAAGCGGGACATGCTTCTGTTTCTTGGATGTTAGAATTTGCAGACCCATTGGTAAAAGTAACCATTGTTCCAAGAGGGATGGCACTTGGTGCTGCTTGGTATTTACCAGAAGAAAGACATATTACAACAAAAACACAAATGCTCCATAAAATGATTTCTCTTCTTGGAGGTAGAGCCTCTGAAGAAATTGTATTTGGAGAGGTTTCAACAGGTGCATTGAATGATTTAGAAAGAGTTACAAAGATGGCTTATTCTATGGTTGCTTACTATGGACTAAACAAAAATCTGGGCAATATAAGCTATTATGACTCTTCTGGGCAGAGTGAATTTGGTTTTAATAAGCCATTTTCAGAAAAAACTGCAGAAAAGATTGACAAAGAAATCCACGAACTTATTGAGAGTGCATATACTAAGGCTAAAGAAATACTTGTTGAGAATAGAGAAAAAGTAGATAAGCTTGCAAGTCTTTTAGTTGAGAGAGAAGTAATTTTCAGAGAAGATTTAGAAGATATATTTGGAAAACGACCTTTTGAAGAAATTGATCCTCACAAGGAGCAAGAGATGATTGAGGAGATTGATGAGATAAATGAAATTGAAGAGGATATCGTCATTGAAGAAGAAGAAAAAACTCAGCAGTAGGTAATAATGAAGGGAAGTTCAGACAAAGAAAGACTATTGAAAATAATTAGAAACTCCCTAATTGAGAAGGGGGATATTCCTTATCCAGACATAGATATGTCTAAGAATGTTTATAAAAACATTGAGGATGATTATGTAATGGTTTTTGCAGAACGTTTTGTTGCTGAGGGTGGGAAGTTTCAATATTACAATACGGATGAGGAAGCAATGGAAAGAATACTTACACTAATGGAGTATAGGAATTGGACTTTAGAGAATAAAGACGTGCTAATATTAAGGGCAATAAAGACAGTCTGCAATCTTAATCTTATTGTGCTTAATGCTAATGACATATTAAATGATGAGCTTCCAGAAATACTAATAGTTATTTGTTATTCTTCCGATATCACACCGAATATGGAGTTAGATAGATTTGATACCCCAAGTAATAACCCAACACTTATTATTAATCCAATCAAACTACTACAAGATGAGTTGAAGGAGATTTACTTCTATGTAGTTGAAGATATGAACTAAATTAAAACACTTAATGCGATGAAGGATTTGACTATAAGAACTATTACAGGGAGCATATACGTTATTGCCGTTGTTGTTTCAATTATCTTCAATAGCCATATATTAGCAGCATTCTTTGGATTAATCAATATTATAGCTCTTTGGGAATTTTATAAGAATTCATCTAAAAAAACTATATATCCTCAAAAAACTCTTGGCTTTATAATGGGAATAATTACATATTCTCTATTTCTACCTTATTTCTCAAAGTATTCTTCATTTATACTTATCACATTACTTATCTTAGCTTTCACTACATTTATAATTGAATTATTTAGGAAAACCGATAAACCATTTGATAATATAGCCTATACCTTTTTAGGAATAATCTATATATCTCTTCCCCTTGGATTGACAAATTGGATAGTAAACCCATTGAATGAAGATACAGGTTTTTACCCAAGCCTTCTCTTAGGAGTCTTTATCCTTGCATGGGCTAATGATAGTTTTGCTTATTTGTTTGGTGTTAAGTTTGGGAAGCATAGACTTTTTGAAAGAATTTCCCCAAAGAAGAGTTGGGAAGGTTTCTTCGCAGGTCTAGTTTTTGTTCAGATTTTCTCAATAATTATTTTTAAGTTTTCAAATTCCCCATTAGAAATTTGGGACTGGATGATTATTGGTCTTATAGTTACAATATTAGGGACTTTTGGAGATTTAGTAGAAAGCATGTTTAAGAGACAAATAGGAGTCAAAGATAGCGGTAAAATACTCCCAGGTCATGGTGGAATACTCGATAGGTTTGATATTCTCTTTATTGTTCTGCCCTTCATTTACTCATATATTTATTTGAGATTAAATTAATTAAACAATATAACATTATGTATATTCACAAAGAAGGTTACAAAATCACGTTCTTTACAATCTTGATTTTAATTATTAGTTTAGCATTAATCTGTACGTATATTGATAATTTTAACTGGTTCTGGTATATATTAATGGCCGGATTATTTGTATTTGCATTTCTAATTATCAGGTTCTTCAGAATTCCAAAAAGGGGAATTATACACAGTCCTAACCAGATTATTGCTTCAGCTGATGGAACAATAGTTGTTGTAGAAAGAGTCTATGAATCTGAATTTTTAAATTGCGAATGCATTCAAATTTCCACCTTTATGTCCCCTAATAATGTTCATGTTAATCGTTATCCAGTGAATGGGAAAATTGTTTATGTTAATTATCATAGTGGGAAATATCTAATTGCAAAAAATCCTAAATCTTCAACACTTAACGAGAGAACTTCAGTTTGTTTAGAAACTGAAAATGGAAAAAGAATAATGATTAGACAGATAGCTGGAGCTTTAGCGAGAAGAATAGTATGTTATGCTAAGGAAGGACAGGATGTTAAACAAGGAGAAGAATTGGGTTTTATTAAATTTGGTTCAAGAGTAGATGTATTTGTACCTTTGGATTGTGATATTCATTGCGAATTAGAAGACAAGGTTAAGGGAGGACTTAGCGTATTAGCTACACTATAAAACTTAGAAATGAGTAATTTTTCTAAACAAATCCTCTTTGAGGATAATCATATATTAGTTTTAAATAAATATCCAGGTCAGATTGTTCATGGTGATAAGACCAATGATATTTCACTTGTAGATATGATTAAGGATTATCTTAAAGTTAAGTATAATAAACAAGGAAATATCTATTGTGGTGTAGTTCACCGTTTAGACAGACCTGTCTCAGGAGCTCTTGTGTTTGCTAAAACAGAAAAAGCTCTTGTCAGACTTAATAAGATGGTTTCAAATAGAGAGATTCATAAAACTTATTGGGCAATTACTAAAAATCCTCCTCCAAAGGAGAAAGGTAACTTGGTAAATTATCTAAAGAAGAATGAGGAAAAGAACAAGTCTTATATTACTAAGGATGTAAATAATGGTTTAAAAGCTGAGTTAAATTATACATTAATCGGCAAGAGCGATAAGTATTTCCTATTATCAATAGAGCTATTAAGTGGAAGACACCACCAAATAAGAGTACAACTATCCGCAATAGGTTGCCCAATTAAAGGAGATTTAAAATATGGATTTGATAGAAGCAATCCCGATGGTTCAATTTCTCTACATTCAAGACTCTTAAGTTTCGTCCATCCAGTAAAAAAAGAATTAATGAGTTTTACAGCTCCAACCCCAGAAGATAAACTATGGGAATACTTCGAAAAACACAACTTTTAAGGATTTTCTCCTGCTTACTTAGCTTTATGAAAATAGAATCAAGATATAAGAAAATAGATTTAGGAAAGAAAAAACTTGATTTTATTTGTTTCGTATTAAATATTTTATATCTTTGCGGTATCAAGATTGATTGTGGGGTATTAGAGTTGGGATTTAAAACTATTGATTATGAGGAAACTATTATCTCTTTTACCAAATTGGTTAATCCTCCCATTCTTTATAATTGGGGGAATTATCGCTGGGTTAGGCTCTTATTCAGTGTATATGTCTAGGGCACATTCTTATTTGTCAGATGAACCAGAGGCATGTATTAATTGCCATATTATGAGCCCTTATTACGATACTTGGCAACATTCTTCGCATAGGAATTATGCACATTGCAACGATTGCCATGTACCGCAAAATAATGTAATTTCAAAATTCTATTTCAAAGCAGCTGATGGACTTTACCATTCTGCTGTCTTTACAGCACACGCAGAGCCTCAGTCAATTCGACCAAGAGACCCAAGTTATACTGTAATAATGAATAATTGCATAAGATGTCATGAACATCTAAATACTGCAATGGTAAATACAGGAAGGATAAGCTTTAAGGATACTAAAAAAGGAGAGGGTAAGGCATGTTGGGATTGCCATACAGATGTACCTCATACTAAAGTAAGTAATATCTCTTCATCTCCAAATTCTCTTGCCCCAATGCCTAAGAGTCCCGTTCCTAATTGGCTTAAGAATTCGATTAAATAAGATATAAAAACTATTATATTATGATTAAAAAACTCAACTCCGCAATTAAGAAACGACCAATCATAGGTTGGTCAATCTTAGCCTTTGTAATGGTAGGCGTATTTTTATTAGGACTGCTTGCAGCTTCTATAACTGAAAGAAGAGCCGAAATTGCAACACTCTACAGTAATAAGAAAGTAGAGATAAAAGGAATAGAAGCTAAAAGTGATATTTGGGGGATTAACTACCCAAGAGAATACACAACTTGGAAGAAAACCAAGGAAATGGATTTCAAGAGCAAACATAATGGTAATATGCCTTTAGATGTTTTAGAGGAAAGACCTGAAATGGTCGTGCTTTGGGCAGGATATGCTTTTGCAATGGATTATTCAGCTCCAAGAGGACACTTTCATGCAATAGATGATGTTAGGAATACTCTTAGAACAGCAAGTCCAATGAATCCTGGTGAGGGAGATATTCAACCCTCAACCTGTTGGACATGTAAAAGCCCTGATGTTCCAAGAATGATGAGCGAAATAGGAATAGAAAAGTTTTATAAATCAAACTGGAGTCAGTTTGGTGCAGAAATAGTTAACCCAATTGGATGTGCTGATTGTCATGACCCTAAGACAATGAGCTTAACTATTACAAGACCTGCACTTATTGAGGCATTTCAAAGGAGTGGTAAAGATATTACTAAGGCAACTCCACAAGAAATGAGGTCTTTGGCATGTGCTCAATGTCATGTTGAATATTATTTCAAAGGAGATGGAAAATATCTTACCTTACCATGGGACAAAGGTATGAATGTTGAGGATATTGAAAAGTATTACGATGAAGTTAAGCATGTGGATTGGGTACATAATCTTAGTAAGGCTCCAATGCTGAAGGCTCAACATCCAGATTATGAAATGTTCCTATTAGGACCTCACTCAAAAAGAGGACTCTCCTGTGCTGATTGCCACATGCCTTACGTATCTGAAGGAGGAATAAAGTACTCTGACCACCAAGTTATGAGTCCTTTGAAAAAAGTTAGCTCAACCTGCCAAACTTGTCATAGAGATAGTCAAGAACAATTAATAAGCTATGTTTACGAGTACCAAGACAAGGTAAATGAGATTAGAGATAGGATTGAGAAAGAACTTACTAAAGCACATATAATGGCAAAGACAGCCTGGGATAAAGGAGCGAATGAAAAAACTATGACTCCTGTTTTAGAACTAATTCGCCAATCACAGTGGCGTTGGGATTATGTAGTAGCGTCTCATGGCTCAAGCTTCCATGCACCTGTGGAAAGCCAAAGAATACTTGCCCATAGTTTGGATAGAGCATTATTGGCTCAGTTAGAACTTCAAAAAGTATTGATGGACTTAGGAGTTAGGGATGTAAAGATGCCTGATATTAGCTCAAAGACTAAGGCTCAGACTTATATTGGATTGGATATGAAAACCATTACCCAAAAGAAAGAAAACTTCAAACAAACAGTTATACCTAAGTGGATAGAAAAAGCTAAGAAGGATGGAAAACTCTCGTAAGAGGATATGGGAGAGCCCATGGGGATTTACTGAATACAATTTAATTGTATGGAGCATAGTCCTCGTGGGCTTTGTACTTAATTATAATATTGGAAATTTCGATTTCTTTTTGCTCGCAAGACCTTATAATTTCTTTTTTGGAGGAGGAATAGTTTTATTTATCATTCTATTATCCTTATTTAGAAAAAAAACTATTCTTTTCAAATTCTTCTCATCCTTAGAATTAAGTGTAGGTTTAATATCTACTCTTACAATTCTCTGTATTATTATGGGACTAACTCCCCAAATCTTAACCTCTGAGGGAATTGACCCAGGAATAAAAGAGAATTTCTTTACAAGACTTGGCTTTAGGCAAATGACTACAAGCTGGAGCTTTGTTCTTATCTATTTCCTAACCCTTATTTCTTTAGGTTCTATAATAATTAAAAGATTATTCTCAAAGAATAAGAAGAAAATACTCTTTACTCTTAATCATCTTGGACTTTGGATGGTTTTGTTTTTCTCAGCTCTTGGCTATTCCGATTTGCAAAGATATATAATGTATGTTAATAAGTCGGAAATTGAGTGGAGGGTATATGATTCGAACCAAGAGGCAATAGAGTTACCAATAGCAATTAAGCTAAATGATTTTGTTATCGAGGATTATATTCCAAAGCTTGCAATAATTGATAGAAAGACTGGAGAGATAGAGAAAACAACTAAGGTTTCGTATTTGCAATTAGATACCAATACTCGTAACTATAGCTTTAACGGTTATGAGATTACTCTAAATAATTATATCCATAGCTCTATCCCAAACGGCGACACCTCTTTTCGCTTTACTCCTATGCTTGGTTCAACACCTTCTGCCAATATCAGCTTAAAAGATAGGAAAACAAATAAGGTTATTAGTGGCTGGGTAAGCTCAGGAAACTATGCTCTAATGCCAAGAGCTTTGAATATAGATACTAATTTGGCATTGGTGATGACTAAACCCGAACCCAAGGCTTTTATCTCGGACATTGAGGTATTTACTCAGGATGAGAAATACAAGAAAGCAAGAATTGAGGTAAACAAACCATTAAAGATTGGATCTTGGTGGGTGTATCAATATGGTTATGATAATGAAATGGGTAAATTAAGCAATTATTCTTCCTTCGAACTCGTACACGACCCTTGGCTTTACTTTGTTTATTTTGGGATTTTCCTACTTGGAGTTGGAGGAGTATTATTAGTTATACTTGGTAAAAAATCTATATAAATGGCTTGGAATTATTTTATCTATTTTGCAGTGATTTCAATTATACTTTGGCTCTCAGCTTCAGTATTAATATTGAATAAAAATAAAATTAAACTTGCTGAGATTCTTTTTATTTCTGGTATAATTGTCTTTGCAGGGTTTATTGCTTTTCTTTGGAGAGATTTATCAAGACCTATATTCAAAACAATGGGTGAAACAAGGCTTTGGTATTCCTTGTTCCTAACCATAATAGGATATATTACTTATAAGAAATGGAAGTATAAATGGTTGGTTTCCTATACAGGAGTTGTTGCGAGCGTCTTTGCAATTATAAATATTCTAAAGCCAGATATTCATACACAAAACCTTATGCCAGCTCTGCAAAGCGTATGGTTTATCCCACATGTAAGCGTTTATATTATTTCTTATTCAATGTTTGGAGCTGCAACGATTGCTTCGTTTATTATTCTTTATCATCTTTCAAAAAACTATGAGAATAAGATAGTTGAACTTGTGGATAATCTTGTCTATTCAGGCTTTGGCTTTCTTTTGCTTGGGATGCTTATGGGAGCTATTTGGGCGAAGGAAGCTTGGGGAAACTATTGGTCATGGGATCCAAAAGAAACATGGGCTTTTCTTACAGCAACAGCCTATTTAGTCTTTATTCATCTTAGAATAAAATACAAAGACAAAGCTTTTATCTACTGGATACTAATAATATCCTTTATTCTTCTATGCATAACTTGGTTAGGAGTTAGCTATCTCCCATCAGCCCAAAGCAGCATTCACGTTTACTAATAAATAATCAAGTTTATCTGCGTCTTACAACTGTTTCTTTGGCTTTTGAGTTGAAAATGGAGAAATGTTGCCCTATATTGTATTGCAAAGCAAATTCAATAAAAAACGGACGGTACTCAAAATAGTAATCATCTTGTATTACTCCTCCAACAACTCCTCCTTGGGTAGAATAAGACCAAGGATATAGGGCGTAACCAACGCGAAAGATATAGCGAGTGCTAAACCCAATATAGATTATTCCTCCTCCTGGTAATGGCAAATAAGGAGAATTAAATCCAAATTCAAAAATCCCGGAGGCATAGCTCATGTTTGAGGTTTTGAGATTGAGATATCCTATATCGCTAATAGATAAGTTGTACTGAAGTCCAAGCCCAAAATGTACTTGTTTAAAATGGAGCATAAATATAGCAGGTATCTTTAGGTATTCTTGTCTAAAATCCAAGCTCGATTCCCACGAATACAAGGCTCCAGAGTTAATACCAAGTAAGTTTGTAAAGGAATATCCCCCGAAAGCTCCAACATTATAACCATTAGTAAAATCATAGCCTTTGATACTTGGGATATTATTTGTTATTCCTACATGAGGACCCAAATACCATTTACCTTTTGAGTATTCTCTCTCTTGAGCATTAGTAATAAAGCTCGTAAAAACAGAAATTACTGCTAATATTATAATCTTTCTCATAAGAATATCTTTATATATAGATGATGGGTTAATAAATATCTATTTATAATTTATACTTAGTAAAGCTATATCCCTTTGCATTCCCTCCACTAATGATTAATTCATTATCAGAGTTAAGGAAAGTAGTATATGCACTAAACATTCTCTTATCTTTCTTCATTGAAAACAAGGTTTCTAACTTAATATTTCCGCTTTGGTCAATTCTTAGTAACTGTGTTTGGAATTTCTTACTTCCTTTTGAAGAAGTAGGGCTTAGCCATCTAACACTATTCTCTTCTAAATCCTTGTATTTAACGTTATTATTATAGAGAGCAAAGAATTCATCTCCATTAGAGCAGAAATAAGGAGCCTCGAAATAACCATGTTCCATATATTTTGTTGTTGTAAAGCTAATATATTTAGAAATATGTTGCTTTTTAATCAATTCATTATTATCAGGGTCGAGCAAAGCAAATATCATATTATAATTATAGAAAACATAAGAAGTGGAATTATTAGATATATACTTAATAGCATACTTATTCTCCATAGGAAGTACTAAATTCCCATTATCGAGCTTATGAAAAGAACTTAAAGACCAGTCAATATAGTTATCCTCTACATTCATTAATCTAAAACTATTTTGACTAAGGATATCTTCTTGTTCAAGGTCTAATTTATAAGTGCTTAATAAATCTTGGCTTTGGGTTGCAAGGAAAATAATATTTGAATCAATCTTATAGAAGCTCATACTTGAGATACCCCAATTAAGAGATATATTAAACTCTGAATCTCTTGTATCGTATTCATTAGCTTTTAGGATTAATAACTTATATTCTTTCTCTTTCTTATTTATAGGAATAGAATTTACTGCATACATATAAACATCTCCAGAGTTTTCTAAGTGGAAATCATAGATTCTTAGCATTCCTTCAAAATCATTATCAAAACGATTTGACCATAATGGAGTATTGTCATTCTCAAACACATTAAACTGCAAATAACCCTTACTTGTTTTGTAATCAGTAGAAAGGTAATTTAAACAATACTTGGTTTTATCCGCACTTTCCTTGAAATAAACAACCACTTCGTCTCTTTTCCCAATATCAAACTTCAATAAATCCTTTGCTTCGTTTTGTTTTTCATTTAGAGTTTCGGAGTCAAATACTACAAGCTCTACTATAGCCTCTTCGTTATCGATAGTTTTAAGGAGGATATTTATATTATTATCCTTTACAAAGGCTTTTATTATATCTGAGTTCTCTAAAATTATTCTATCTCCTTCTTTTACAAATTCATTATTTGAATTAGTTGAAAAGAAATACACTTCTATTTTAATACTAAAAAGACCATGCTTTGCTGCCTTGGAAATAAAATAGTTCTTTTGGTTTGCAGAGCCGATGTATTCTACCTCTTCTCTTCTATTATTAGTATTAACCTCAGGGCTCCAATTCATTTGTTGAGCATTAAGTGAGAATATGCTTAGGAGGAACAAACAAAAAACAGTAATTTTTCTCATAATCAATTTTATTTAGGTTTATTATTTACAGATTAAAAAGGCAGAATTCCAATATTTAGGTTAATGCCAAGGAAGTATTTTCTCCTTAACGCGCGGTCTATCCATTCAGGCACTGTTCCGTCAATTTCCGATACTTCTCGCCATCCTTTAAATGCCATACCAACAGAACATCCTGTTCCAATTTGAATATAATCATTTACAAAGAATACCTTTCCATACTCAATCTTAAACCCTAATCCAAAACCTGGGTCAACGTATAAATCATTCGTTGGATTTCCTGAATAATCGTAGTACTGATAAACCATATTAGGAGTGTATGTCCAATAATCAAGTTGTATTTTATAATAATATCCAAGTGGAGCAATTGCTTTATAGTTCTTATAGTAGATTGAATAGTTTAATATATCTAAATCCCCAAGATTTGGGAATAAATTATAGTAATTATCCTCACAATTGAATTTAGTTTTCATCCAACCAATACCTGCTCCAACACTATTCTTATCATTTACAACAAATTCAATATTTGGATTAAAGGAGTAGTCGAAATTTAATACTCCATTCTTACCATCTCTGTTTGGAAGTAATATTGAAGGGGAAAGGTTGGTTTCAAATCTAAATATAGTTCTTTTACCCAAAAATCCATGATTTGAATACGAGCTATTTTTATCTCCAACTCCCCTAAAACAAACATCTAATGCCTGTTTTTCAAACTCTTTAGTGTTTTCGTAGGTAAAAGAGATAGTATTTGTTTGTTCAAAACTATTATTTTCTAAATTATATACCATAAAATTCAATTCAGCATTATATGAAGATTGAATCCACTGGCAAATACTTATAGGTAAAAAAGGATAAGCGTAAATAATCGAGCTTATTGTATGAATTGACTTATACATAGAATTACCATCACTTTTCTTTTGTTTTCTTAGGACAATAAAACTCAAATAATCGCAGCCCAATTCCTCAGAATAATTTTCCATATCCCTGCTTTCGTAGTATATCTCTCCAAATTTATTTAGCCCCATTCCAAAATCGTGAATTTTTGCTCTTAGCTGATATGAAAAGCTTGTATCAAAATTATGGCTTGACATAATAATTGGAGTTATACCATTTCTTGTGGCAAATGTTTTAATTTCCTTTTCAAACTTTAAAGCAAGTCTTTCGTCTGTTTCTGATGATTTCTTTACTTCGCTGTACTTATTATATACGATTGTGTTAGGTTCAAAGATAATTAATTTATCAATCTTCTTAGTTTCTTTCTTTTCATCCTTAAGTTCGTTAATCAAATCTCCAGCCTTTTTGCTTTCATTCCTATATACAACATTTACAAACTTATCAATAAACACACTATCCTTCTTTAGGTCTCCAAGCATATAGTTTTCTGTCTTAAAGCCCTTGATATGCCCAACTATCTTTGTATCCTTAATCTTGTCATACTTAGATTTGTTATTATTATCATTCTTTACAGCAGTATCAGCTTCGGGTGTTTCATCCATTCTTAAATCAGAGAATTGATTTAATTCACTTAACTTCATATCTTCTGACAAATCCTTAATAATATCATTAAAAAGAGCTGTATAATATTTTGTTTCTTCTTTTTGCATCCCAAAGTAAATCTCTCTTAATGCCAATAATGCAATTTCTTTCTTATTTGCTTTCTCAAAGAAATTGGCAATAAACTGCAATTCTCCTTCAGTTTCTTTTCTTGTTAGCAGGTATCTGGAATAATTACCATAGGTTTTTACCTTCGAAATACCATATAATGAAGCAATCTTAGCAGTTCTAAGGAATTTATTATCTGGATGTTTTTCTAAAAGGATTAGAGAATTATAATAGGATTTAATATAATTATCCTCCATTATCTGTTGGTTAATGGTTTCAAACCTACAAATAGTTCTTATATAATCAAATGCTTCTTTACTTTGGATATATTCTTTGCCTTCGTTTTGAGAGTTTTCCTTTATTAACTTGTCCATTTCCACTCTTCTACTCTTAAGGTTAGGATGTGTGGAGAAAGTATCTATATAGTTCTCTCTGCTTGAAATAGGGTTAACGCTTTCAAGGAAATAATTATCTCTAAACTTATAGTATGGAGTTTCAAAATAGTCTCTACCTATTTTTACCTCATCGAAAGGCAGATAGGAATATTGTAATATATCATATACTCCCATTGGAGAATTCTTATCATATCCTGCTTTAAGATAATAGTTTGTATATCCTTCTCTATCACATTCAAATTCCTGTTCTCTGGAGCGAGAGTGATAGGTTAGAAAATCTTTAATATCATCAAAATCCTCTTTTAAAGAATAGCCATGCTTTTTAGAATAATGGATTATTTCATGTGCAATTGTAAAAGCAAGCTCTGCTTCATTAGTACTTTGAGCAATAAAGCCTGTGGTGATAAACAAATATCCCTTGCTTGTTGCAAAAGCATTAACAAGAGATGACTTTACTACATATACTTTAATCTCATTTCTAAGTTCCTTTTCATCTTTTAATAGCCTGTCAACTATATTATTAATATAAAGAGAAACAGTGTCGCCAAAAACAATTTTGCCCGAAAGTATATAGTTCTTTAATTGAATTCTGAGTTTCTCTTCGTATTCATTCTTCAATTTATCATCTGAATTAGCTATTTCTAATAGATTATCTGGAATTTTCCCGTATGCCTCTAATCTTGTAAAATTATTTACATCCTGAGCTTTTAGGAATTGGGAAGAAAAAAGAATTAATAAGCCAAAAACAAGTATGGTTTTCCTCATGATTTTTAATCTTAATGAAAAAATAATAATTAGTTTAGACTCGCAAAAGTAGTGATTATTTTTTATTTAATGTAATAAAAACACAATTATTTTTTATCTATATTGATTTTATTGATTTACTCAATGCCCAAATCCTAGTTTTCCCATTTTGATTTTTGAGCTAATTTACTATCTGTTAATATTAAGAAATAAATATCAAGCCTTAGGCAGAAAAAACCTTGTTCTAGTGCTATGGAATCAAATTCTACGCCAATGGAATTTGATTCTAATAAAATAGAATCAAATTCCATTGAAATAAAATAGCTATTTGTTTGAAAATAAACTGAGTTTATTCAAAAAGATATCAAGGAAAAATAAAATTATATCAAAGAAAAAAATAAAAAGGCTTAGTTTATTTTCAAAAAAGTCGAATATTGGGGTTTTTCTTCTAAATCCAATGAATTATTTAAGAGTAATTAACTAATCCTTGTTTTCTCTTGGATTGTTGGCTTGGAATATGTAAATCTAAAGAGGGTATTCTATTAGCTATATTTAACAGCAAAACCTGCATAATGTTATCAAAATGCAGGTTTTCGCCCATTTATGTTAAAATATTCTTTATCCTCTTCCAGTATGTCCAAAACCACCTTCTCCTCTTTGAGTTTGAGAGAGTTCATCGGTTTCTTCCCACTCAACTCTTTCGTGTTTTTCAATCACCATTTGAGCAATTCTTTCTCCATCTTTAATTTCAAAGTCTTGATTTGATAGATTTACAAGTATAACTTTAATCTCACCTCTGTAGTCTGCATCAATTGTGCCGGGAGTGTTGAGAACTGTAATTCCATTCTTTGCTGCAAGTCCACTTCTTGGTCTAACTTGTGCTTCATAGCCAATTGGCAATTCAATAAATAATCCTGTTTCAACCATTGCTCTTTCCAAAGGTTTAAGCACTATTGACTCTTGAAGGTTTGCTCTTAAATCCATTCCTGCAGAACTTTCTGTTGCATACTCAGGGATTTGATGTTTCGATTTGTTTACTATTCTTACTATCATTGATTTTATATTTTTCTTTTTCTAAGCTACAAAACTAATATTTTCTTTTTGAATATCAAATATAATATCCTCTATCATTCATTTCTGTTGCTTGAAGCAGGGAGTATTTATCATCAATCAATGGATAATCCCAGCAACCTAACTGATGAAATATCTCTCCTCCAAATCCTTGTTTAAATTTATACAGTCCATACATTGGATGAGAAGGCTCTGCATTGGGAGAGATTCCAAACATATCATATTCAGTGCATCCATTAGCCTTTGCAATCTCTATTGCCCTCCATTGAAGAGCATAGGTAGGCATATAGTTTCTGTGTTCATTTGAAGATGCTCCATAAAGATAGGTTGCTCTATGGCTCGACAAAACCAAGAACATTGCTGCCAAAGGTTGATTATCTAAATACGCAATAAGCATCTTAACTTTTACTGGCAAATCCTCATTTTCCATCTTTGCTTCCATAACAGATTGGAAATATCTTAGCTCATTGATATGAAGTCCATTTCTTGTGGCCGTTGTAAGATATAAATTGTACCATTGATCAAGGTCTTTAAAGCTCATAGTCCTAACATCAATACCCTTTCTGTGAGCAAGACCAATATTATACCTTGTTTTAGGTTTCATCCTGTTTAGAATATCCTCATAACTCCCCTCAAGATTTAGGATAATTGTGTTTGAGGGCAATATATCTGTATTGGATTTTACAAGATTCCAGTTATTTGTTCCATAATTTAACTTGAATTCCTGATATTTCTTATCAGGAGCACCAATCCATTCTCCATTTTCATTAAAATCGCTTTCCTTGCTCCAATGGCTTTCCCAATTCAGGTCATATCTTATGGCAATACAGTCTTTGGGCAAATAGGAACGAAGAATTTCGGACAATTCTTCAAGAAATTTCCCTTGATTTTCTTCCGAAGGCTCCACCTCAGGACCGTAAGGCACATAGGCAACGCAATCCTTGTTATTAAGATAGCGCAAAAACATTACAAAATCGGCTTGAGTATAGGAGTAACCTCCAACATTGGAATATAAATCCCTATTCCTTGCATTAAAATCAAAAGCCGAAGACTCCACTCCCTGATTTTTCTTCACCATAGACCAAAATGAGGTCTGCTGAATAATGGGAGTTGAATAAAGATCAACAATCTCTTTTTTCAGAATACTAAGTGTCATTATTAGAAATAAAATTTTTGCAAAGTTACCCCTAATAAAACTCCTAACCAAATTAAGAGAAATTCAAAATAGTATTATTCAGCAAAATAAACCCTAAAGTATATGAGATTGAAGCTAATTTGAAAATGATAATATTAAACCCTAAACTCACCGAATCAAGTTCCAATCTCACTGATTCAAAATCGATTTTTTTCTAATAAAGATTGATTAGTTTAAAGCTTGAAATAGATTGGGTTACTCTTTATCTAAATGGACTCTTATCTCATTATCACTTCTTCGATAAAGTTCTAAATTAAAGTATCCTTCTTTTTCCCATTTATAATTAGTAAAATTAGCCCCTTTTTCAATAATGGGCTTACCCAATTGCTTAGTAATCTTATCTAAAATATCATCAAACTGAATGTCAAACTCTTTCTTGTAAGGGGATTCATAGGATTTATTTAAAAATGACATATATCCTTCACTTTTATTTTTAGATACTTTCCTGTAGGTAGGAGTTTTATTCCATTTAAAATTAATTTGTTTAGCTAAAGAATCATTTTCCGTGTAAAAATAATCTATTCTATTAGAGATTATTGAATCTCTAATTATAAAATATCTTTTCCCTCCAACAAGGTTAAGCTTTGTATTTCTTGTATTCCTTTTTGTGAAAACAAGCTTTGTATCAATACATCCATAAATATTTTCAAGAGAATCAATTTGTGAGATATTAATATCTTTATTGTTAATTAAATAATTAAAGATTGAATCAAAAGCCATTTCAAATCTCTCTTTACCAATATAGTTTACGCTATCAATATCATGAATAAAGTACCTAATCTTAATATTATCATCCTTAATTTCAATAAATCCAAATTGATTTTTATCTCCTTTATGATTAAACTTTATTATTTGAGAATTATCTTTTTGAATTCTACATCTATAGGAATTGTCAAGGTTAAACATTAGAATATCATCAGGAAGTGTATCAATTAATATAATATTCTTATTGCTAACATATCCAATATATTTTTTAGTTGAATCAGAGCAAACGTGATATAATTTATTATTAGCAATAAATGAAGTCATTATTGAAGTATAATTTCTACGAGAATATCTATCATAGTTAGTGTCTTGAAAGCATGTAATAAGTTCAGGTTCATTTATTGATCCAAAAAATTGTTTTTCCAATGCGCTTCCATTCTTAATCTTTTTATAATAATAGTCTTCTTTACTAAGTTTTAGTTTTGAGATATCCTTTAATTTATTAACCTTACCATAAGTAATAAAATAAAAATCTCCATTTAATCTGAAAACATTTGAAAATCCATAAACATCATATTCTTTATTTGTTTTCTTATCCCTAAACCATGTAGTGCTACCCCATTCTCCAAAATCCATATAAGTAATATAGAATCCTTCATCTTCATAAATCAAATCATCAGCCTCTTCTGTTTCAATCCATTTATATTGAATTGTATCTAAATAAAAAGTATTTGAAGTGTAGTAATCTTTTATTGTTACTCTATCATTGTATATAAAAAGGTCTGTATAGAAAGTTTTAATGAATTTATCAGGCAACTCAACTTCTTTTACAAAATCACCTTCGTCAGATATAATAATAAATTTGTTCGTATTCCATGAAGGCTCTGTTAATGGAGTTTCGTTAATTATGCAGTAATATTTATTATTGAATTTTACTGCATTTTTAAGTGAAATATTTACAGCAGGTTTTGTTATTTGTTTTAGTTTGATATAGGTTGTATCAATACTAATATTTATTTTATGTTCCTGAGCAAAACTTTGTATTGCAAGGAATAAGAGTAAAATTAATACATGAAGAATAGGTCTTTTCATACTATATGTTTTTAACCCCTTATCTGTGAATTAATTTCCTAATATCTAATTTATAGGCTATGGCGATAAAGGATAGGATTATAATTGTATTTATTATCAGTCTTATTGGGGTATTCTCGATTGGCACAAAGGACATTAATGCGTAAAGGCAGAAAGATAGGAGAATATAAAGGGTAATATGTTTTAGGTTATAGTTAACTGGATAATGTTTTTGTCCAATTAAATAACAAAGAACGGCTATTGTGAAATAACAAATAAAGGTTGTCCAAGCAGCTCCCATATATCCCATTATTGGAACTAAGATATAGTTAAGGATTAATGTAATCACAGCACCAATTATTGCAATATAGGCTCCGTAAATTGTTTTATCGGTAACCTTATACCAAATGCTAAGATTATAATAAATGCCAAGAAACAGGTTTGCTCCCAGAAGTATTGGCACAACTCCAAGTCCAACTCTATAATCACTTCCAACAAAGTATTTGAATATATCTATATATCCCATAACTCCAAGAAAGATTATGCAAAGGAAAATAACAAATATTGTCATTATGCTTGAATAGGAATTTTTTGCGTCTTTCTGTTGCATTTTGGAAAAGAAGAAAGGTTCAGCAGCAAACTTAAAAGCTTGAATAAATAGACTTATAATTATTGATAGCTTATAACATGCTCCATAAATACCAATCTGACTCATCTTATAATCGCTAATTGCCTTTGCGTCGGTTATTCCTTCTGGAATTGTAACAAGATGTTTTAATGCAATCCTATCAAAAGTCTCATTTACCATTCCTGCCAAACCTCCAATCATAACAGGAAGTCCATAGGCAAGCATTTTCTTAAGAAGTTTGAAGTCGAAATTAAAACTAAACTTCAAATACTCTGGCAAAAGCAAAATGGCTGCTATCAAAGAGGCAAGGAAATTGGAAACGAAAATATATAAAACCAAATCATTGGGATTAAACCAAGAAGTAATTAAAATATTTCCACTTTTATAAAGTGTAGGGCATAGCAAGATAAAGAAGAGATTAAAAAAGATATTGGAGAAAATATCAATTGACTTAATCATTGCAAACCTTGCTGCCTTTTGTTTTACACGCAAAAGAGCATAGGGGATAGCCCTAAGAGCATCAAGAGCAAGAATTAAAAGAAAGAGAAATATATAGTTTTTATTGTCGGAGTATTCTAAGGCTGAGGAGATAGGATTTATAAAGATAAAGGTAATAACTAAGAAAAGCGAAGTAGAAACAAAAAGAGAAAGCATAGAAGTATTATAAACTACACTCTTATTTTTTTCTGTTTGAGTAAATCGGAAGAAAGCTGTTTCCATTCCATAAGTAAGGATAATCATCAAGAAAGATATATAAGCATAAAGCTCGCTAACCACACCATAGTTTTGAGTTGCGATATTATAAGTGTAAAGAGGCACTAAAAGATAATTAAGAAAACGTCCAATAATTGTTGGCACTCCATAAATAGCAGTCTGCCCCGCAAGTTTTTTAATATCACTCATAAGTAAAACTATAAATTATCATTACTATACTGCAAAGATAAACTTTTTCTAAAAGAGAATCCTAAAAAACTTAATATCTTTGCAGGATGAAAATTGTTTTGGGTTTTGGTAGTAATTTGGGTGATAGGGAAGGTCTTATTCTTTCTGCTTATAGGCTTTTGGTAGAAGAGCTTGGAGAGTTGATTAAGAAATCTTCTTTTATTGAAACATCTCCTTGGGGTTTTGAAAGCGATAATTCTTTTATTAATTCTGTGGCTGAATTTGAAACTCTTAAATCTCCTTTCGAGGCTTTGGAGATATGTAATAGGATTGAAAAAGAATTGGGAAGAGAAAGGAACCCTGAGCAAAAAGGCTATCAAAACAGGACAATAGATATAGATATTCTCTTTTATGAAGATATGGTTTTAGATACTCCAACTCTAAAAATCCCTCATCCTCTAATTGCAGAAAGAGATTTTGTTCTAACACCATTAAAAGAAATCCTTCCTAACTATATTCATCCAACGCTAAAGAAAGAGATAAAGGATATTTAATTAAAAGGTGTATTTTAAAGCAAAACTATATTCTCTATACATTAAAATATTATATAGATCAGCTTCCATTCCGAAAGAATAATGATTATTTAATTTATATAAGTAAGATAATGTGAAAAGAAAATGATTTTCTATATCATTACCATGATAATATTCAAATTCTCCATTACTATAATAATAAAAGTTTTTGTAGTGATGATACCCTAATACATAACCTGAGCCAATTTTCAGTGAATGCTTTGAATTTCTTTTAAGAAAATTATAGTTCAAAACTATACTATAAGCATCAAAACGACCATAAATCTCTGAAATACGTTTTGTATTTTCAAGATTTCTAAATTTTAATCTAAGAAAAACCTTGTTTTTATATCCGAATTCATATGAAGGAATAAGATTTAATAAGCTATAAATCCCATTTAATGATGGATATGTAGGAATATCATCTAATTGAAAGCTGCGAATAATCCCAAGATTTTCAGTTAGAGAATGAGTAAACATCTTTTCCTTTACCTCTTGAGCATTAATATTAAAAGAAAGAAAACAAACAAGCATTAATAGAATATTCTTATTCATAATAATTCTCTTTTTAAAAGTTATTAGAAAGAGCAAAGATAGTAATTAAATAATACAATAAACAAAACATCAATTTTTGCACTCTCATAGTGCGTTTTTTGCATAATATTGCACTCTCACAGTGCAAAATGCTCAATTCTTTTGAATTTCCAAAAGCAATATCAATAAAAACGACTCCAAAATACAATAAATAGCACCCAAAAAGTGAGACTTTTTTCCCAAAAAAGTGAGACTTTTTAACCCTAAAAGTGAGACTTTTTACTGAAAAAGTGAGACTTTTTGGGAAAGAAAGTGAGACTTTTTGGGTTGTATATTCAAATAAATGACCTCTTATTTGTTGATTTTAGATTCAGTTATATTGAATTAGTCGTTGATGTTTTCAATTAAATTATTTATGTCTCTTGTTATATATCTCTTGTTATATGTCTTTTGTAATGGTTTGAACTATCTTCCAGTTGGAGAAGAATTCTTTGGCTATTATTCTTATAAAGGTGTAGGTTGGGATGGCTAATATCATTCCTATTACTCCTCCTAACTGTCCTGCCATTAGGATAACTATAAAGACTTCTAATGGGTGGGCTTTGACGCTCTTGGAGTAGATTAGGGGCTGGAGGATGAAGTCGTCTATTAGTTTTACTATTCCAAAGACTATTAAGAAATTCATTATTATTGGGACTATATCCACATTGGGGTTTACGCTAAGGAAGCTTGTGATAATAATGGTGAGTCCTAAGGCTCCTCCTATGATTACTCCTATATAGGGTAGGATAACCATTACTGCTACAGAAAAGGCTGCCAATAATACATTAGAGAATCCAACTAAATAAAATCCTATGCTTAAAAGTCCTGTCATTATTAGAATCTCGGAGAATATTCCTATAAAGTATCGGGATATTAGGTTACGTGTATTGTCAATTACGTGGTCTACTTCGTCGATGTATTCGTCTGGGGTTACACCTATTATGAAATTATATAGCAGGTAGGCGTCTTTTAGCATAAAGAAAGTAAAGAAGATTACTATAAAAAAACCCATTACTATATTCCCACTTAGTCCTATTAATACTTCGGCAAATTTTGTTAGGTTAAATACATTGAACATTTCGAGTATGCGGTTGGATATCATTGTTTCTAAGTCAAGCTCTTGTGGCATTAGCTGATACTCGTGCAATAGTGTTTCTACTTGTAGTATGGGTTCATGGTAATAATCGGCTATTCGGTATATATCTAAATTGGCAAAACTTGTGGCTTGAGAGATTATAAGTGGTACTAAGAAATAGATTAGGGTTGATATTATTGAAATTATAAGTAACAGGGTTATGCTTACTGATATTGTATTATTTATCTTATACTTGCCTATGTTTATTTTAGAGAGTAGCCTCATTATTGGTCTTCCCATAAAGGATAGGACTATGGCTATTGCAAGGCATCCGAAGAGGAAGCGAAAATACCAAATGCCATAGAGTACGAGAATGATTATTAGTACCGATACTATCCATTTTGCTATGGTTGGGAATTGGAATTTATTAGTATTCATAGCCTTCTGAGATTCTTTTTTATTTATTATCTTCTAAATACCACTCAGCATAGGATGTTGAGGTTTCGTGTAGCTTAATGCTTACAAGCTCTATGTTCTTATCTAATCTTGGTCTTATCCTTTCTACGAAATCAAGGAGGAAGTTCTCGCAGGTTGGTTGATAAGGAGTAATTATTATCTTAGTATCTTTGGATGATATCTTATCTAATAATGTGCTTCGAGAGTTGAGTACCAAGGCATGGTCGAAGGGTTCTATTATCTCTTGGAATATTATTTCCTTTAGGTCTCCAAAGTCTATTACCATCCCGTTCTTTGATGAGTTCTCATCTTGGATTGGCTCTCCTCTTAGGCATACAAATAGTTTATATGAGTGTCCGTGAATGTTTTTGCATAGTCCGTCATATTTATGAAGGGCATGGGACATCTCAAAATTAAATTCCTTTGTTAATCTTATCTTCATGGAGCAAAATTAATTATATTTTTTATTATATGCTATATCGGAGTTATAACAATTAAACTAATGAATTGTTGTAAATAGTATGCTCTAATAATATCTTTAGACCTAAGGCAAAGAGTATTGCTCCTCCAAACATTAGAGCTAGTTTGGGTTTAAAGAAAAAAGCTTTCATCCCCATAAATACTCCTAAGAGTGAGAAAATAAAGGTTGATAATCCTATAATTAAGCCTGCTAATAGTATTCTGTTTAAATCCCACTCTATTCCAAAGCCTATTCCTACTACAAAGGCATCTATGCTTGTTGCAAAGGCAAGGGTGAAAAGTACTGTGGGCTTAGTAAAATCATACACATTTTGCTTAAGGTTGTACTTCCATCCCTCTAAGAACATTTTTATCCCAATTATTGCTAAAAGCCCAAATGCAAGCCAATGGTCTATCATACTTACATATTCTCTTGCTATATTCCCTAATAAGGCTCCTAAAACTGGTAATACACCTTGAAAAAGAGCAAAACTCAATGCCATGACTAATCCTCTTCTTCTGCACATGGAGCGTTGTAAGCCACATGTTATGCTTACTGCAAAGGAGTCCATCGAAAGGGCTATTCCAAGTAATAATGCTGATATTATAAAACTTGTCATTTTATTTTATTTGATTTGTTAGATATATAAAGTCATTTACTGATAATTGCTCAGCTCGTTTTGATAATAATTCTTGTGGGACATTGGACAAATCCATATTAAGAGGCTTTAGAGAAGAACGCAACATCTTTCTCCTTTGATTAAACCCTGTTTTTACAACTTTTAGAAATAATGCCTCATCACAATCTATCTTCTCTATATTATTTCTCTTTAACCTAATTACTCCGGATTTTACCTTTGGAGGGGGAAAGAATACATCCTCATCGACTGTAAAAAGATATTCAATATCATAGTATGCTCTTAGTAAAACGCTTAATATACCATAAACCTTATTACCAGGCTCGGAAGCAACTCTTTGAGCTACTTCTTTCTGGAACATTCCCACCACTTCATCGACTAAGGATTTATTGTCAAACACTTTAAATAGTATTTGAGAAGATATATTATAAGGGAAGTTTCCACAAATTGTGTAGTTCTCATTAAATACTTCCTTTAGGTTCATCCTTAGGAAATCCTCACTATAAATCTTATTCCTTAGCTCTGGGTAGTTGTTATTCAAATACTCGACTGATTCTCTATCTATCTCTACTACTCTTAGATCTTTAATGCTCTCTCTTTTCAAAAGATATTTTGTCAATACTCCCATTCCCGGTCCTATCTCTAAAACGTTTTTAGAAGTATCGGAAACCTCCTCTGCAATTCTCCTTGCTATGGACTCATCCTTTAAAAAGTGCTGACCTAAGTGTTTCTTTGGTTTTACTAAATTCATATGCTAAAAAAATAGTGAATAGCTTTTTAAAACTATCCACTATCTATATTTATTGGTTCAAGTTACTAAACTTAATTATTCACCAAGTATTAAACGTGAGAATCCAGTTACTGTTAAATCCTTGTCAGAATCTTTTAAGTATTGTTCTACATTCTTTTTTGAATCTTTGATAAAATCTTGACTCAATAGAGTGCTTTCCTTAAAGAATTTATTCAATTTTCCTTCAGCAATCTTTTCAACCATGTTTTCTGGTTTGCCTTCCTCACGGATTTGTCCACGGTAAACTTCCATTTCTCTTTCTATGATTTCAGCAGAAACAGCATCCTTAGTCAATGCAACAGGAGCCATTGCCGCAACTTGCATCGCAACATCTTTTCCTTGTTCATCAAATCCTGGTTTGCTAAGACCTACTATTGTAGCTAAACGGTTACCTGGGTGGATATAAGCATAAGCAGCTGGTGCTTCGATACACTCATAAGCTGAGATTTCAATCTTTTCTCCAATTTTTGCAACTTGGTCGATAATTAAATTCTCAACAGTATTTCCGTCTATTACTAAAGCATTTACTTGCTCTGGGGTTTTAACTCTCGATGCCACTGCAGCATTTAAAATCATTCTTGCAAAGTTTACAAAGTCTTCGTTTATTGCAACAAAGTCAGTTTCACAATTTAATTTTAATACAGAGGCAAAGGTTTTATCTTCGCTTGCAAGAGATAATATACATCCTTCACTTGCATCTCTATCTGCACGTTTTGAAGCTAATTTTTGTCCTTTTTGACGAAGGTAATCAATTGCTTTTTCCATATCAGCATCGCATTCCTGTAATGCTTTTTTGCAATCCATCATCCCTACGCCAGTTCTTTGACGAAGCTCATTAACCATTGCAGCAGTTATATTTGCCATATTCTTTTAGAATTAATCGTTAATAAATATAATTTATTTCTTTTTTGCTATTGGTTTGCGAGGTCTTTTATCTGTATCCTCAGTAACAGCTTTTACTTTCTTAACTTTCGATTCTCCTTTTTTAGTTTCATCTACTTCGTCATCCAAAAGTTCTGCTGCTAATCTTTCATTCTTTTCCTCTACTTCCTCAGCTGCATCTCTTGCATCCTTATCCATCTTTCTTTCGCTAAGTCCTTCTTTGATTGCATCACACATGTATTTTACAATAATTGTAATTGATTTTGATGCGTCATCATTTGCAGGAATTGGGAAATCGATTAAATCTGGATTTGTATTTGTATCAACCATTGCAAAGGTTGGTATATTAAGACGTCTTGCTTCAGCAACAGCTATATGTTCTTTGTTGATGTCAACCACAAATACTGCAGATGGTAAGCGTGTCAAATCGGCAATTGAACCAAAGTTCTTTTCCAATTTTGCTTTTTCACGAGATATTTGAAGACGCTCACGTTTTGATATTGTTTTAGCATCTTTGTTCTCATTTAAAAGTTTCTCAAGATTACTCATCTTTTTTACTGTCTTACGAATGGTAACAAAATTTGTCAACATTCCGCCTGGCCATCTCTCAGTTACAAAAGGCATATTAGTTTGACTAACTAATTCCGATACTACTTCTTTTGCTTGTTTCTTTGTTGCTACAAATAATATCTTCTTACCGCTTCTTGCAATTTGTTTCATAGCAGAGGCAGCTTCTTCAGCTTTTTCTACAGTTTTGTTAAGGTCGATAATATGGATTCCATTTTTCTCCATGAAAATGTACTGACCCATTTTTGGATTCCATTTTCTTCTCAAGTGTCCAAAGTGAACACCTGCATCTAACATTTCATTAAAATCTAACATCTTTGTTTCTTAATTTGTTTACTTTCCTAAATAATTTATGCAATTGATAAGTAGTTAGTTATAAATCTAAATCTTACCAATTTGGATACTAAACCATACCCAAGCGACTAACGTTTGCTGAATTGGAAACGCTTACGTGCTTTCTTTTGACCTGGTTTCTTTCTTTCAACCATACGAGGGTCTCTCTTCAATAAACCTTTTGCCTTTAAAGCCGATCGGTCTTCAAGATTAATCTCGCATAAAGCTCTTGCTATTGCCATTCTTAGGGCTTCAGCTTGACCTGTAATACCACCTCCATCAAGATTAGCTTTTACATCATATTGCTCTAAAGCTCCAATCACTTCAAATGATTGACGACAGATGTATTGTAAAGGTGCTGTTGGAAAATATTCTTTATAATCTCTTCCATTAACAGTAATATTACCATTGCCTGCTGTCATATAGATTCTAGCAACAGCACATTTTCTTCTTCCTATAGTGTTTATTACTTCCATCTTATTATCTAATTGAATTTAAATTAACTAATTTTGGTTGTTGAGCCTCATGCTTATGCTCTGTTCCTGCATATACATAAAGATTTTTGTAAAGTTGAGCACCTAATTTATTCTTAGGTAGCATTCCCTTTACAGCATGTTCAATTATTCTAATTGGGAATTTTGCTAATAACTCTTTAGGAGTAGTAAAACGTTGTCCACCAGGATATCCTGTATGACGTACATATACTTTTTCTGTTAGCTTATTACCTGTAAGACGAATCTTATCAGCATTGATAATAATAACATTATCTCCACAATCAACATGTGGAGTAAAAGATGGCTTATGTTTGCCTCTTAACACATTTGCCACTCTTGTAGCTAAACGTCCTAACACTTGGTTCTCTGCATCAATTACTATCCATTCTTTTTGAACAGTTTGTTTGTTAGCAGATACTGTTTTGTAACTTAACGTATTCATTTTTTACTTTTATGTTTAAAAAAACCTTAATTATCCCCTCTTAATTAAAAGAGAAAATACCCAAAATTCTCAGCATTAATATACGATTCCAACGGGCAATTAGAATATATTAATACATTGATTTACTTTTGTTTCAAACTTGGGAATAGATATAAATTGGAAGCACCTATCCCAGGTTTTGGGTCTGCAAAGATACAACCTTTTATTTTATTTCCAAGAATTTAGAACTAAAATCTATATTTTTTTGTTCTAATTATATTATTTATTACTTTTGCTTGGTAATTAAGCCAATATCAAAAATACTCTAATTATATGTATGAAGAGAAAAACTCTCCCAAAAGCTTGACAATAAAAGAATGGGCAGAAGAGGACAGACCAAGAGAAAAACTAATGCATTTAGGAAAGAAAAAGCTTACTAATGCAGAATTATTAGCTATTATAATAGGTTCGGGAAATAGAGAAGAAACAGCAGTAGAATTATCTCAGAGAATACTTAATTCCGTAAATAATAATATTGCCGAACTCACTAAACTTAATTATAATGATTTAATGAATAATTTCAAGGGTATAGGAGAAGCTAAAGCTATTAATATAGTAGCAGCACTTGAACTTGCTAACCGTAAGACTGATTTCATTGAAGAGAAACCTATTATATCTGATGCTAAGTCTGCCTATCAAGCTCTTTTGCCCGAAATGGCAGATTTGGAATATGAAACCTTTTGGGTGTTATTACTTTCCAATTCCCAACGATTAGTAAAGAAACATTGCATAAGCGAAGGAGGTTGGGTAGAGACAAGCATTGACTTAAAGAAGCTATTCAAATTAGTATTAGAAAATAATTGTACTAAAATAATTATTGCCCATAACCACCCCTCAGGGCTTATCACACCAAGCAATAGTGATAAAATAATAACAGAAAGAATCTCTCAAGCATCTAAAATATTATCTATTCAAACCTTAGACCACATAATAGTAACCAACCAAGCTTATTATTCCTTCGCAGAAAACGGACTGATATAGAGAAACTAATAACTAATTAAATTATTTATATCTCATTTAGCATATTGATTAACTGGTTTTTAAATTAATCCTATTTCTATTTGTGTATTTTTTATTTGGTATTCTAAATTAAATTCTCTACATTTGCACCTTAGAAATAAATATAAATTTGTTATTTATTCTATATTGACAAAAACAATTAATTAAATTATAAATTGTTCATATTTATGAACCATGTCTAATCAAAACAAATGAACCATGAAAAAACTATTATTTTTTCTAATGGCAACGATTTTTGCCATTCAAGGGTGGTCGCAAACCACATTAAGTGAAGGATTCGAAAGCACCACATTCCCTCCAGATGACTGGATGATTGTAAACACATTAGGACCATCAACACCATGGACACGTAGCACATCATACTCTCAAAGTGGAAGTGCTTGTGCATTTACAAATTACAATTCGAGTGGATCTATTAACTACATGATTACTCCAAAATTAGTAATTAATTCCCTAACAGACTCTATTAGTTTTTGGGCGAGAATGAGTGTTTTATCAAGTACTTTCGACCAAACTTTCTTAAAAATCTTAGTGTCTACAACTGATAATAATGTAACCTCTTTCGATACAACTACATTATTACATATTTCTCCTTCTTTTACATCTACACCTAATAATCAAATAACAGATGTTTGGAAAAAATGGACTATTAGTTTGTCTGATTACATTG